>JAUNLT010000010.1 GCA_030532135.1 Lagierella massiliensis
CTAACTGTTGTTGTGAATAACCTTTTTCTTTTCTGACTTCTTTTAAATGATTTTTTAGAACTAATTTATCATCCATAATTCATCACTTGTTCAGTGTTATAAGGTTAGCTACGAATAAGGCAATTCCTATAATTGCCATAAGCATACCCATTAACAATTGCTTTTTTTCTTTTAGTTTTGCATACTTTACAAGCTCTTTAGTTGCTTCAATACTAAAATAAATACTCAGTATTCCATAATTATAGGAATTGAAGAAAAAAGCTTCAATTCCAAATAGGATGCCAGCAATAGCCAATCCGATTTGGCTAGAAACTTCACCTGCTTTTTGAAAAATATCAACCATCATTTCATCGTGATGTTTATACTCCTCACGACTTCTTGCTAAAACTTCATCTCGTTTCATATTCATTCTCCTTTATAATTTTGCCAAGTTTACTTGGTATTTATATTGTATCATGCCAAGTTTTATTGTCAATAGGTCAGAATAAATATTTTATCTTTTGAATGATATTCTTTAATACCCCCTTTGAACCCGTCTTTTTGTGCGTGAGAGGGCGGCACCGTTGGTAAGGGAATCCCTCGTAGAGATTGTTACCGCCCTTACCCCATTTCACCAATATCTTTTAACCATGTTTTTCCTCTAGTTATATCTGATACGTGTTTCTGACTTATATCAAACCAAATTGCTAATTCTTTTTGTTTATATCCAAACTCATATAGCCAACGAATTTGGAATACTTCTTTTAACTTAAGTTTTGAACCATTAGCATTTTCTCCATGTCTTAAAAAAGCTGCTGTACCATGTCTGATGGAATCTTGTGTATTTTCTTTTTGAGTTCCCCATTTTAAATTTTCTAATCTATTATCCAAACAGTTACCATTCAAATGTCTGCACACGAAACCATGAGGTCTATATCCCCTAAATGCTTGAAGTACTAACTTATGGACTGGCTCTTTGTGTCTATTTACTGGAGATTGTGTATCTCTTACTGTTACATGTAAATACTTCTTATGAATTCTTTGACTTATAAGTCTTTCTTTGCCACTTCTTACTGAGTAAATATTTCCAAGCATATCAGCATAATAGCCAGGGTATGATGGTATTGGTTTTTTAATTATTTCCATTCCATCTATCTCCATGCTCCGCATGAATCTTTGAGTGACAGGACTTACATAAGCTCATAAGATTACTATCATCATTAGTTCCACCACGAAAAAGAGGAAGTATGTGATGTACTTCCTCTACCTTTGTCATTCTATTTTCTTTTAAACACAGCTCACACAGTGGGTGCTCTTCCACATATCTTTTACGAATAGCTCTCCACTCTTTTCCATATCTTTTATGTGTTCGTGGATCCCTTTTATATCTTTCATAGTTTTTATTATATTCCTTCTCATGTTCTTTACAGAATCGTCCATCAACAAGTACTGGACATCCTGGATGAGAACATGGCCTCTTAGGTTTTCTTGGCACTTAACCACCTCTTTATATAAAAAGCCCTGAAGATTTAAATCTCCAAGGCTCACTCTGATTATTCTTTTTCTATTCTAATAATACTACACATGCTTACTCTCATTCTATCAACTTTACTCTCATCTTGACTTTTTTCATGGAAGTAATTATAATTAAGTTAGAAAGTATGAATTTCTAACTTAGGAGGTTTTAATATGTTAGTCGAATTAAAAGCTAAGTCACAAGTAACAATTCCCAAAGACATCGTAAATTCTATGGAATTAAATCAAGGCGACCAATTTGAAGTAAGAGAAGAAAATGGAAAAATTATACTTATTCCAGTTGCAATCTATCCAGAACACGTCATAAAAAATTTAAAAGCTCAAGTGAAAGAAATTAAAGAATCTATAAAAAATGGAAATCAACCAGTTTTTGACTCTATCGACTCCCTATTTGAGGAGTTAGATAAGTAATGTCCTATAAAATTACTTACTCGAAAGCCTTCAAAAAACATTACGAGAAACTATCTGATAATGAAAAGAAGCAAACTAAAAAGAAACTTGAATTTTTTATAGAAAATCCTACTCATCCATCCTTACGTACCAAGAAAATCCAAGGTGCAGATGGAATATGGGAATCTTCTATTAACATGGACATTCGTATCATTTGGTTCTATGAGAATAACGAATTAATCTTTCTTTTGGATATTGGTCACCATGATATCCTGGACAAATTTTAAAAATATTATTATAATAAAGACACGAATTGAAAACGAAAGTTTTGCGGGTGATGCATTTATGCGTCACCCGATTTTTATTTTATACTTCTATATTTTTTAAAGCCTTACTATGCAGTCTAAAGATATGCTGTATTGAATAATTCATCTCCACAGCTATCTTTTCCCAAGATTCAAAACAAAGATATCTTTTTTCTAGAACCACTTGAAGTTCTTTATCCTCAATCTTTTTAATCGTTCTTACAATTTCTTTCTTTAAATCTACAAGCTTATCTATATCCCTATTAATCTCTTCTTGAAGGTCTATGATTTTCACGATAGTATCTTCAAGTCTTGATGTTCCTCTATTGGGACTCTTTGGCATATCTGATAATGTTGATGTTGCTTTAGTGGCCAGTGCATTTAAACTTTCCACCTGTTCCAGCTTTGAGTTGATCCTCTTGTCTAAATAAAAAGCTTGCTTTAAATATTCTTTTGCGTTCATTTTCTTACCCCTTTCGTTAGAAGAAAAGAAAATGTTCTCGTGCCCAACAATAGAAAGATAGAAATCTCTGATTTCGTTATCTTTCATTGGAAGGGTGCATTTTCTTACCTCCATATTGTTTGAGGTAAGTTCTCCATAGAACTTCTACTCTTGTTTAATCTTACTAAAAGTCGATAGTGACATTCTATGACATTAACTCTCTAAATTTGCTTTTACCGCATCAATGAGTGCAGCTTGGGTTTTGTTTTTATTTTCTAATGCTTTCATCACATCTTCATCAATGGTTCCTTTGGCTAATATGTGGTGAATCACAACTGTTTCTTTTTGACCCTGTCTATATAGCCTTGCATTGGTCTGCTCATAAAGTTCCAAGGACCAAGTAAGAGAAAACCAAATAAGCGTTGATCCTCCTGCTTGAAGGTTGAGACCATGGCCGGCAGATGCTGGATGGATAATAGCTACAGGAATCTTGCCTTGATTCCAGTCTTTAAAGTCCTCACTTGTCCTAAGTTCTCTTACATCAAATCTATCTTTAATTCTTTTTAAGTCTGACTTATACCAATAAGCGATTAATACAGGTTTTCCATTTGCTCCCTCTATTAGGTCTTCCAAAGCATCTAGTTTTCTATCGTGGATATAAACCATATCTTTATCCTCATCATAAACTGAACCAGATGCCATCTGTAACAACTTATTTGAAAGAGCCGCTGCGTTTACTGCATCTATCTCTTTATCTTTAATACTGACCACCAAGTCTTTCTTTAAGGTTTCGTAGGTGTTCCATTCTTTGTCTGATAGATTTATATAGACTTCGTTATTTATCTTCTTAGGCATCTGAAGGTAGTCTTCAGCCTTCATAGAAACTGTTATATCTGAAATCTTTTTATAGATGGCCTTCTCGGCAAAAGGTAATGGTTTATATGAATAGATGACCATCCCATTTCTTTTATCGGGCTTAAAGTAAATCTCTCGATACTGACCGATAAACTTCCCCAGCCTATCTCCCATGTCCAGTAATCTAAACTCAGCCCAAAGGTCCATAAGTCCATTGGATGATGGCGTTCCTGTAAGACCCACTATTCGTTTTACCCTTGGTCTTACTTTCATCAGTGCCTTGAATCTTTTTGACCTATGAGACTTAAAGGATGAAAGTTCATCAATAACAATCATGTCATAGTTAAAGGAAAGTCCACTTTTATTGATAAGCCAGTCCACATTTTCCCTATTAATTAAATAGATATCTGCTTGTTTCTTTAAGGCCTTAAGCCTTTCTTTTTCACTACCAATAGCAACAGAGTAATTTAAAATATTCAAGTGATCCCATTTTTCTATTTCTTCCTTCCATGTATCTCTTGCTACTCTAAGTGGGGCAATAATCAACACTTTGGAAATCTCAAAGGAGTCAAAGAGTAAGTCCTTAATAGCAGTGAGAGTAATGACTGTCTTTCCCAAACCCATATCTAGTAGGAGTGCTGACTGTGGTTTTTCTTTTATGAATTCTACAGCGTAGTCCTGATATTTATGTGGAGTAAAATCCAACTAATCACCTCCAATCTTTCTTAATACTTCATCAATGTCATTTTTGCTATCTAAGACATAAACTTTAAATCCCAAGTGCCTAAAATCTCTTATCCTTTTTACTTGAATAGGTCTTGGTTTTGCTCCTGGTCTTTTCGTTTCAACAAATCCCACTTTGCCTTTAGGTAGAAGTATGATTCTATCTGGAATACCCGTCATGGATGGTGATATGAATTTAAGACATAGCCCTCCACGTTTTTTAACTTTATCTACTAAGGCTTTTTCTATTTCCCTCTCTAACATTGATTTTTCAACCTTTCTAATGAATAGGTGGAGGTCGTGGTAGTCAATTCTATAACCTTTATATATATATTAATTATTTTACTTACTATATAATAGTTCTATATATGAGTTCCACGACCTCCACTTTCTGCATTTTTACACAAACTCTGACTTAAGTCTTAAACCCCTAATGATGTTATAGCCTTTAGTTTTTCTCCTCATAAATCCATTGGATGAAAGAGCAGAGTAAAAATCAGTGGTGGACCTTACATACTCACCTGTCCTCAAACAATACGCCCTGTACTCTGCATATACTTCCCCGGACTTTTCTTCATAGGATGAATCCACCTCACAGCACTCGTTTAAGAAATGCTTGAACCAGTTATTTGACTCCTTATATTCACTGATGGCTCTAGCCACTTTTTTAGGTAGCCTTAACTTAAAATCTTCATCAATTGCTTTTTTAGCACCCTCGATTAACCACTTAAGAACTGCTCCCCCAGCTTTATCTACTAAATAGTCAGTGTAGTTTTTAATATCACTAGTTCCCTCGATTTTTGCCTCAAAAGGTATCACGATGAGCCTCCTCCAAGTTCCATCATCAAGTGCGCCCACCCTAGGTAGATGGTTGGTGTATAGAACCAAAGTGTGAGAAGGTATGAACTTGAAAGGATCTCGGTATTTCTTCTCGGCGACAATTTCATCTGTGGAGCACAGCTGCTTTACGTTAGAAGTATTGAGCCTTAGGCCTTCTTGAAGTTCCGCTGCAATGAGGAGCCTTTTTCCCCTTGTTTCAGCCAGTTCCGGCTTGGCGTTTCTCTTGGAGTTCACCGTAAGAATATCCGCAGAGATTGACCCACTATAGAGGTTTAACACCCTGGAGATGGTATTCCAAAAGGTGGACTTACCATTTCTTCCATCTCCATAGGCTATGATTAAAGCCTCAATAAAGACTTTGCCTATTAGAGATAGTCCAGCCACTTTCTGCACATAATCAATTAGTTCTTTGTCCTTTACAAAAAAGGTGTCTAAAGCATCAAGCCACAAGTCCATATTCTCATCAGCAGGATCAACTGATGTTTCCTTAGTAATAAACTCATTGGCATCATGGTCTCTATGCTCACTAGTTCTTAAGTCTACAGTGAAACTCGGTGTGTTTAATAAAAACTCATCAGTATCCAAATCTCTTTGGTCTATTTCAAGCATCGGTTTAGACTCTTTTAAAGTTGCATGAATTGCCCTTGTATCTCCTCTTTTAATAGCATACTTCTTGTAGTTCTCCAAAGAGGAAAGTTTAAAATAGAGGGCCTTCTGTTCATCATCAAATACACTGAGTGCCTTTTTCTCGCTCATGGAGGACATGATTTCACGTACTCCTGAACCCTTTATCTGCTCCTGCATTTTTAAAAGCTCATTGTCTATTTCTTCAATTTGTTTCAAAACCAGTTCTTGTGAATAGCCTTGAGCCTTAAGTTCTGACTCTTCCCAGTAAGATCCGTTGTAGACAAGAAAACCTGTTGAAGGAGCAAATCTAATTCTATCTTTGTATTCTCTGACAAAGACTTCTGCTTGCCCCACATCTGAAAACTCCGCTGGTTTTAGATTGATCCCATCGGTATACTCTTCCGGAGGAATATAGCCTTCACTGGATGAGACCTTTTTATAGAACTTACAAGCTGACCTCCAAATTTGTGTGAGCTCATCATCTTCTAAGGGTGGTGAACAAAGAGCAGCTTTTTTGTCGAATAAATCTCTTGCCTCATCCGTATTTCCATATCGTATAAGAACTTTCCCTGCAAAGTGATTCATTGTAGAGTTTCTTGAACCTTGTTGTATTAAGTCTTGATTATTTTCGAATTCCTCAAAGTCATCTTTTAGGAAATCCGTGATATATTCCTTTCCTCTTATAATTTCAACAACTGGACTTTTAACCCCATAGAAAAATCTTGCCCCATCTAGGGCATTGCCATCAAAGAATGAATAGGTATCTGCTAACTTTTCTTTAATAGCTACGTACGCATTTACATCAGTAACTTTAGGGATAGGAAAGTAGATATGCATTCTAGGTCTTGCAGCCTTCCCATGTTTTTCTTTTTTATGATTTCTGCTGTAGGAAATAGCAAACTTCACGCCATCAAAGATTGACTTAATTTCATTTGATGAAATCCAATCATCCGGGTTTTCACTATGGTCATTGTCTATGTCCATTGCTATGCAGTCGGATTCTATAAAGTTATCGTTGGATCTATGGCTGCTTTTGTATTTAGCCATTACGTGGTCAAAGCTAGCTACCTTTTCAAAAGACCTTACATCAAAGACATCTACTTCATTTGGATAGATGCAGTTTGACTCTACTCCTGTTGTATTTGAAGTATATAACTTCACCTAATCAACCTCCTTCAAATCTTCAGTGAAATACCTAATGAGCATTTTTCTTTTTGCTGCGATTTCAATTTCTTCTCTCATCCCAGGACTAAGATGTTCTCCAAAAACCCACAACTCCTTGCATTTACCTAATAGCACATAGTTAAAGTGCATGGCGAGTCTCCTTTCTTTTTCATCACACATGAACTGAGGAAATAGAAGATGTGGTGCAAGGGGAATATTCCCCTTGTCCACAGCATAGCGAGAATAGATTCTCGCCTTCTCGACATTTCTGTCAACATCTCCAGCAAAGGGACTACAGATATATACAAGAGGATAAAATTTTCTTCTCTCGGCATTTTTAATCGCCTCATAGGGAGTGGGGTCTAAACACCCACTCCTGTTATATAAATCTTTATTCATTAAGCAACCTCCTTCATCTCAATTAGAGGAACATAGCCTTCTGACTTCAATAGGTCATAAATAAAAAGTCTTCCTTTTTGCGTCCAATAAGTATGAACTCTTGACCCCATTTCACCCTTACCTATTGGATAGGCATGAGTTTTTGTGCAGGTATAGCCTTCTTCGGCATAATCTTGATATAAGAGCCAGATTTTTCCTTGTTTAAACTGAACACCTAGTTCATGAAGTTTCTTATTCATTTTTCTAGCAGACCAGCCATAATCTTTGGCAATCACTGTAATTGCCACAGCCTCTTTACAGGATAGGACAATGTCATAATATGATGCCTTTGGTCTCATCTCTAAATTTTGTTGTTTTAAGATTAGTTTTTCTTGTCTTTCTCTTTTGAGTTCTTCTAAAACTAAGATAAACAGGTCAGGATTATCTAAAAGTTCATCTGTTGCATACATTCCGTGCTTTCTTATGGAAGGTAGAACTTCTCCTGTTACCCACTTCTTAAACTTCTTAGCTTGTGGAAGTTTACTAGAAAGTATTAAGCTATATAAACCTGATTCGTTTATAAATGTCGGAGTTTGCTCTCTTCCGATGGAGTCACGAATCGTTACCCCATCTTTTTTATCTTCAACTTCAACATGGTCAATTATTGCTTTTCTCGTATTTGAATAACCTAAGTTTTCAGCTATATCTTTTCCTACAAACCAAGGTTCTCCATCTATCACAATTGTTCTTATCTCTTTAAATTCTTCATTTTTAAAAATTTCTATATTCATAAAAACCTCCATTAGTCTTTTTGATAAAATTCACATTTAAATCCATCTGCATCAAGAATCAGTCCCTCTGCCCAACTTGGCACTATAGACATGATCTTATTTACTTCTTTAACATTTGATGAATCTGTTTCTATTACAACCTCGTCATGGATGTGCATGACAATATCAAGTCCACTATTTTCTAATCTTTTCATTGCTTCAGCTAAAATGTCTCTAGCTATCGCTTGAACAATATTTTCTACAAACTTTCCTCCATAGGACTCAATCTTGTCCCATTTGTTTCCAACTACTATTCCTTCATAGATGACTGACTCTCCACCAAAACGGTTCGTTCCAATTTTTGCCTTTGGATAAGCAAGTCTTCTCTTTGATGGAAGTTCTATAAAGAGAATGCCTTTCTCATAGCTGATAACTAAATTCTTATACTTTTCTTTTCTTCTTGTCTTAACGACTCTTTTAACTACAGAATCTATATCCCACCATAGACTTACGATATTTGGATTTGCCTCTCTCCAGGAATCTACAATAGACTGGAGTTCATCTTCAGACAGTCCCATTTCAATCCCACCCATAGCTTTTAGTGCTCCTAAAGCTCCTTGATAACCACAAGCGAGGGTGGCAATTTTACCTTTTTGTCTAAGATGACCATTTTCTCCATGCTTTTCTACATTTACTCCAAACATCCTAGATGCCGTTCTGCAATAGATATCTTCTCCATTCTTGAATGCATCTAGCACCCAGTCTTCACCAGCAAGCCAAGCAAGAACACGAGCCTCAATAGCTGAAAAGTCTGAAACAATAAATCTCATTCCTTTTTTGGGAATAAAAGCTGTACGTATTAATTGAGACAAGACATCAGATGGTGATTCATAGAGCATTTCTAAGATTTTATATTCTTTATCTCTAACAAGATTTCTTGCAAGATCTAAGTCCTTTAGATTATTCCTTCTTAGGTTTTGAACTTGGATAAGCCTCCCGGAGTATCTTCCTGTCCTATTTGCTCCATAGAACTGAATAAGACCTCTAGCCCTATTGTCTTTTCCTTTTACATTTTTCATGGCATCATATTTGCGTACTGATGATTTAGATAGTTCTTGCCTAAGTTCCAAGACTTCTTTTATATCTCCTTTAGCATTTTCAAGAGCAGATTCTACATCTTTCTTTGATAGAGAATCTATCTTTAAGCCTTTCTCGTTTAACCATTCTTTCAGTTGAAGAGGTGAGTTTGGATTTTCAAGCCCTGTTAGTTCTATGGCTCTTTTCATATTTTCTTTTCGTAATATTTCATCCAGTTTTATAGCCGAATCAACTAATAGCTCATCAATGAGTATTCCTCTATCATTGATGTTTTGGTCTATCCAGTAATTCTCCCATTCTGATTTAGGTACTGGAAAAGCTGATAGTTTATTCTTTATTGCCATTTCCGTTTCTACATCTCGTTTGTTATATTCTTTAAAAATTGCCCACTTCTTTTTGTCATGATGAGGTAGATTTCTGTTTCTCATTCCATTAGTCTTAGTAGGTTTACAAGGGATGGAGAAATATCTGATGAGAGATTTTCCCTCTGTCATTTTTTGCTTATCTAGCTTTAATACTTCTCCTACCTTTTCAAGAGATAGGGGAAGTCCTAAATAGGCAGACCAAATCATAGTGCAGTACCAGCCTTGAGGCTTTAATCTTTCTCCTAGAAATCTAGATAAACACACCCTTTCAAAGTTTGCATTAAATGCCCACTTTTCAATAGATTCATCTTTTAATGCTAGTATTATTTCTTGAGGGACTGTCTGTCCATTTGTTAAGTCAATAACCTCAACATCTTCATCATCAATAGCATAGGCAAAGAGGAGGATTTCAAAATCCTCACTCTCGGCATACTTGTATACACCACACTTGCCTAAATCTATTGAAGAGTAAGTTTCAATATCTATACTTATTCTCTTCACTTTCTATCATCTTTCAGCTTTCTTTTGATATACACATAGGCATCGACTATATGCTCAACCACGAACCTAGCAAGTAGTGTCCCAAGAAATATTGAAATAAATATATCTAGAATATTCATCTACTTCCTCCTATGCTAAAAAATCATCGTCATCATCATTATCAATTGCATCAAAGTCATCTGCAGCATTTGATCTTCCACCTAGTGGTTCTCCATCTCTTAATTTTTGAATATTCCCGAGACCTACCGCCACGCCTTTGTTCCCATTGACATTGTAGGCATAGAAGTTTAATGATACTCTTGCATAAACTCCTGAATAGACTTCACTTCTATCAAGGATAGGTTCTACACTTTTGTCTACAATTTGGGGAGCAGTCATGGAATTGGCATTCAAGAAGTAGGCATCCGCATATGCCGGATCATCCTTCTCAGTGTCACCATCTCTTAGTGGAAGTTTGATGGCCTTCTTATTTGGTTTCTTTCCATTGAATTTTGATAGTCCCTCTTCAATAGCTGCATCTACTGCTTTTTCAATTTTCTCGATGGTTCTTTGATCTCTCTTTGGGATAATGACAGATACCGAGTATCTTTCTTTACCACCATTAATCGACTTTGGTTCCCACACATTTGCATAGCTGAGTCTTACTTCACCTGTTACAACTTTTGTCTTATTTTGCATTATTAAATCCTCCAAATTCTTCTTTTATATTTTCAATAATTACTTCTTCTCTTTTATCATCAAGGCCAACTAAAGTTAGTTTGCCTTTTGGTTTTTCTAACAAGTCGCTGATATTTTCATCAAAGACTTTCTTGCCTAATAGCTTGGTCATGGCTGTAATGCCCAGTAATTTTTCCTCAAAGGGATTAAATCCCAGTTCCTTAACCTTCTTAACAACTTCATCCTCGTCTCGATACTTACGATTTGACCTTCCTTCTACTAACTTGAAATCCTGCCACTTATGACCTTTGAGTGCTTTTTCTAGTGCATAAGCTTTGATATCCTTCACCCAGTCTTCCAGGAGGTCAAGCTGAGGTAATATCTCTTCAATTTCTTCATCCGATAATTCCGGAGGAAGAGTAAATTCCTTTTTGGCTATTTGCAGGTTCTCCTCAGCCCTCTTGCGACATCTATTTTTAGATGGACAGAATTTGCACCAAGGACCACAGGAATACTCTCCATCGCCTTTATATGCTTGTTCTGCAATCTCTTTAATGGAATCGCCCCAGCTGTAGAGGTCATCAGTGTTTATTTCATAGGTTGAGATGTTCTCCCTACGGGGTTGGTAGATATGGAGAATAATTTTTTCAATATCGTAGATGCCATCAAATAAGGTCAATGCTCCAAGTCCATATAACATGAGTTGTGAATTTTCCTTGGCATCCACTAATACACCCTGACCGTACTTAAGGTCTATTACATGAAGTTCTTTGCCTCCAACTACAATGCAGTCAGCAGTTCCAAAGGACTCTCTAACATATCTCGATAGGTCTAACCTCTCTTCGATATAGACTCCTGGATTCTTGTACTTAGAAACAACTTCCATCACATAGGCCCCATAGCCTTCAGTGAGTTCTTCCATCTCTTCATTGTAGAAATCCAGGTCTTCTCTTGGGTCATTCGCGTTTTGACCTAACAAAGTTCTAAGTTTATATTCTCCTAGAGCATGGGCTGAGGTCCCCTCAAGTGCATAAGGACTAACCTCAAATTCATATTTTTCTGAAAGCCTCACACTTGGAGGACAGTGAATCCAACGTGAACTACTTGAGGCTGATAGTATTGCATGATCACTCATTAGAGTTTCTCCACATCTCGGACTAAGTCTCTATACTTGCTTGGATCTATATCTGATAGTTTCTTAACCCCGTATTTTTGAAGTAGTTCTCGAATTTTATCTGTAAACCCATCCCTTGATTTATCTGCTAAGATTTTTCTTACTTCTTCCAGTTCATAGGTCTGTTCTTCCTGCTTGACTTCCTCAACTATCTCATCACTTTCCAAGGCTGTAAGAAGAACTCCTATACTAGCAGCAAGATTTTCTGCCCCTTCTTTCACTTCCATCATTAGCTTGATTCTTGACATCTTTATCTCCTTTCTCACTTAGTAACTCTCTAGCTAACTTTTTTGCTACAATTGATATAGCGATTAGACTCTCTGCCATTTTTTCATTTTTCGCTAAATCCATCTTTTACCTCCTTTCATATTCCTTAGGACACTCAGAGTGTTTTCGAGTAATCTCTGAGAGAGAATTTCTTCCTCTATATTCCTTGGGACATCCATTTATTTTTTGAGTAAGTTCTACAAGAAATTCTTCTCTCATATTCCTTAAGACAGTCCTATAATTTTTGAGTAACTATTTTCTCCAAGGACTCATTTTTTCTTGAATCAGAGGTAAATATCTATTTTTCACATTGTTTACAGTCTTTTGAGAAACACCAACAGTTTTTGCTACTTCTCTTTCTTTCATTTGATAAAGAAAAAGTAATTTTAATATTTGTTGGTTTCTTCTTGAAAATTCATTTATAACTTCCAGAAAGGCCTCTTCTAATAATTTGTAAGTTACGACTTCTTCAATGTTTTGACTGCTCATAATTTCAAAGTCGAACTCTTCTTCAGCTACTTCGAGAGATAAAGGCAACCCATATTCTTTCGTTTCAACAAATCCTGTTTCAAAACTTCCTGCTTGTACATACTCTCCATGTTTTTCTCTTGATGTTTTAACTCTGTCTTCTTTATTCAATTCTTCTAAGTTTTTATAAGCTCGTTGGATTCTTTTTTTCTCTTTCCATATTGGTCTCATGTATTCTTTGTAGACCTCTTCACTTACTTCGATTTCTTTGCCATTAATTTCTAAATATCTTTTCTTTGCCATTTTGTTTCCTCCGTAAATTTGACAATTCTCTGGGGAAACAAATATGATCTTTGGTCTTCTAATACATAAAATGCGCATTAGAAATAAACGTGGAGATCAAAACCTTTAAAACTTAAACTTGTTGATTAAAGATTTATTTGAAATCCCCTACGTCCTAATGCGCATCTCAGACTAGAGAATATGTTGTTGTTTTACATCACATCAAAATTTTTGTTTTCAGAAGATTTGAGTTCGAGAAAACGAATTTTTTTGTGATATAATATAAATAGATAAAACTTGATTTATCTACCTATAATTATAAAAGTTGTGAATTTATGACTATATCTTTTAAAATCCTAAATAATCCATTTCCAAATGGATCTTTACAGAAAGGGGGATCTAATGAGAGATACAGATTTTTCAAAATTTATTTTTTGTATTGAACCACTTAAAGAAGAGAAAGAAGCTATGCCAGATTTTATTAACAGGATTTTTGTTGAATTTACTCCTTACTCAGACGATGTACCTGAAATCGATATCAAAAGAGCTAATCCAACACTTTCTAAATATGCTTATGGCACTTCTGATATATCTAAATCATTAGCAAGTGATCTTTTAAAAGCAAAAGATGAAGATGAATTTGCCCTCTTTTTGGGAAATACATCTGATTCAATTTCTCAATTGATACTTGAAAATTTAGAAAAGTGTTTCTATATGCAAGATTTAACCCTGCATAATTTTAATGTTAAAGGCGCTGAACTTTTCACTAAAATCCTTGAAGAAGCAGCTAGTAAAACAAATAAAAAAAGCATCCCATCCGCCAATGTCGATGATTTTATAAAAAAACCATACATTGAAAATGAAATGCTTGTAATTGGTGATGCCAGACTCCCCTTACCAGTTTCTAAGTTGCCTAACAGTATAATCCCAGAAGAGGAACTTAAACTAAAATATCTTTTTGCTTTAATTGATGCCTATAATGATGCTGAAGGTTCAAAAATTGACATCTCCAATATAGATACTTTTAAAAAGAAATACAGAGAAAACTTCCAAGAACAGAGAGTTAATTTTTACGAGGCGGATTGCTTAAAAACTTTTTCAAGAGACACCCTAAGATCTAGTTCGGATGAATTTCAAAAACTTTTAGATGATACTTATGATGGCGTTATTAACACAAATAGAAAAAACTATCAAGATGGGTATAGTCGTTTGCTTGCTGTATTAGAACAAGCAGCGCTTATAAACCTTGATAGTTCTCAACTCTATTCCATCCCCGGAATGGTCAATAATAAAAGAAAACTGGGATTTTGCCATATGTTAGTTAATGATAATAAGCTTGTATGGATTGACGAAGAGGATTAGAGAAATGACTACATTATTGAACTCAATTCAAGAAATTTCAATAAGAATATTAATCCAACTGTTTATTCTTGATGGTGAAGAAAAAACTTCAGACTATATTTCATCTATGGATTATTTAAGTTTGTATTCTAAGACATTTAAACTTAATGAGTATGACTTGCATGGTAAAAAACCATATAGACTAGGAGAGCTATCATCTCGACTAAGCTTGGGAAAGGACTCATTGAAATCCTTAGTTAAAATGGGATTGTGCTCTGTAAGACATACGAATGACGGCTTTGTATATTCTATAAGCGAATCGGGAAAAAAAGTAGTTAGAACTCTAAATTCTTCTTATGTTGATGAATACATCAATTTTGCAATAGATGCTCAAGAATATTTTAAGAACCATACGGAAATTGAGGTTTTAAAATACATCAATGGTATCTCTAGATCAGAAAGGAGGTAGGTCTGATGTCAAAGTCTTTTTATATTAAATACATTAAAAGCGTCAATAAAAAGAATGAGGAATCAAGAATAGATTTTATCGATGGATTCAACTTAATCCATGGTCCTTCTAATACAGGAAAAACTTTGATTATCAAGTGTATAGATTATCTACTAGGCTCTAGAAAAATAGACGGCCTTGATAGCCAAGATTATGTAGAGATGGCCATTGATTGTAAACCAGGTCTTATTACTCTAAAAAGGAAAATTGAAGATAATAATCCAAAGCTAAGTGTTTCGAGTACTGTTCCTAATATAGATAGTGGAGAATATAGTATTTCTACTTCAAGCAAGAACAAGCTTTCAGAAGTCTTTCTTAAAATTTTAGGCATAGACGAACTACCTATAAAAATAATTAAAAATGAAAAGTTTCAAACTCAGCAGCTCTCCCTGAGAACATTTTCACATATATTCTTGCTAAAAGAATCTGAAATACTCCGTGAAGAATCAATTTTATTTCCTAAATCAAATACTGCAAATACAGCACTTCGTTCTTCTTTACTATTTTTACTTAACGGAAAAAATCAAGACACTTTAGAAAAAGAAGAATCACCAGAGATGGTTAAACTAAAAAACCAGGCTGTACGATCATATGTAAACAACAAGCTCGCTGATATTTCAAATAAAGAATTGCAAATATCTGAAAACATTAAAGGTGTAACTAAAGAAATTGCAGAGCAAAGATTAAAAGAGGCTTTAAAGAAAGTTGACTATAACAACTCTGAATTATCAAAACTCACAAACTCAAATGAACTACTTGTCCAAGCAAATAGTACATTAATAAGACAAAAAGAAGAAAATAATGTAAGTATTAAAAATTTTAATGATTTGATTGAGCAATACAGAATCGATGCAAATAGACTTTCTATGATTCTGCAAGGACAACATTCTATTCAAGAAAATAAAAGCGAAAATCATTGTCCTTTTTGTGATTCAAAAATTAATGTAAATGAAACCACAGAAAACTTTAATTCTATTCGGACAGAGTTCGAAAGTATACAAATAAAGTCCGAAGACTTAAGTGGAACGTTAGAATTTCTGCACCAGAAAGATTCGGAGCTTAGCAAAGCCATTAATGATAATAAATTAGAAATAGAAAAAAATAGTAAGCAGATTAATAATATTTTAAAGCCATCAATAAAAAAGTTAGAAGAAACCATAAAAGACTATAGAGCATTCTTTAGTTTATTGGCTGAAAAAGAATCACTTTCTAATATAGCATCTGACTGGAATGCCGATTTAGCTGAATTCGATGATGATAATATTGATAACAATAAATATAAACCATTAGATAGATATCCTCCAGATTTCTTTTATGAAATGACTGAAATTTTAGAAAATATACTAGAGGAATGTTCCTTCCCTAACTTAAGCACAGCTAGATTTGATAAACTTTCTTTTGATGCAGTAATCAATGGCGAAACTAAGTCTAGTCAAGGCAAGGGATACCGTGCATACCTAAATTCAGTTGTCGCTTTATCTTTGCTTAAATATCTTGGCGATCATGCAACCTATGCGATACCGCTTTTTGTCGTTGATACACCTCTATTAGGTTTGGATGAAGTGGTAAATGAAAAAAATACCTCTACTGAAAATATCGGGGATATGCGAACTTCATTTTATAATTACTTAATAAAAAAAGGTGAAATTGATCAGGTAATAGTCATTGATAATAATAAAGATTTGCCAGAATTAAATTTTGATGAACAAAACATCAATTCTATTGAATTCACAAAGTCTGAAAGTAATGGGCGATATGGATTCTTAAAAGGAATCCGTGATTAGGAGGTATATTTTGAAAGTTAAATTGAGCTATAACAAATTATGGAAATTGCTCATCGATAAAAATATGAGTAAAGCACAATTAAGAGAACTTGCGGGTATTAGCTCGTCTACTTTAAGTAAGCTCTCCAAAGGCGAAAATGTTAATACAAGTTCTCTGCTCAAAATCTGTGAAGCAATAAATGTAAAACTGGAAGACATTATTGAAACAATACAAAAGTAGGAGGACGAAATTTGAAAATAAAAACTTTTTTTGATTTTTGTTCGGGAATAGGTGGCGGCCGCTTAGGCTTAGAAAATTGCGGCCTTGAATGTGTGGGTTCGTCAGATACAAGTAGACTTGCAAATACAACTTATGACTTGCTATTTCCTGGGAAATCAGATAAAAACTATGGAAATCTAAAGAATTTTAATAAAGAAAAATATCCCAATTTTGATATTTTAATCGCGGGTTTCCCTTGCCAAAGCTTTTCAGTTATTGGCCGACAAACTGGAACAAAAGATCCTAGAGGCCAAATAATATATTACTTGATGAACATAATTGAACAGACTAAGCCACAGGTTTTTATTTTAGAAAATGTAAAAGGTCTTATCAGTCATGATGGTGGAAAAACCTTCAATGAAATTATCCACTCATTATCAAATATTGGCTATTCAGTGTTTTATAAAGTTCTTAATAGTTTGGACTATGGAGTCCCTCACATGAGACAAAGAGTCTTTATAGTAGGATTTAAAGAAAATTTAAATATTAGTAAAAATCAATTTAAATGGCCTCAACCAATGCAGAGGGTTAATATTGAAAACTTTCTAATTCCTTCTGATAATGAAATGTCACCTGAAGATAAAAAATGGTTTTATTATGATTATCTAAACAACGATAAAAATCATGGTAAGTTTGACATTCAAGATATTCTTAGTAGAGAAAATTTAATAGTGGATACTAGAATGTCAGATCTCAGACTCTATGTAAACCGAATGCCAACTCTCAGAGCACACAGAGATGGAATTTACTATGTGCAGAACAAAAAAATGTACTATTTAACAGGTGCAGAAGCTCTTCTTTTTCAGGGATTTACCCACCAGCATATTAATAGAGTAAAGAACAAAGTAAGCAATAGACACTTACTGATGCAGGCAGGAAATGCCATGACAGCAAATGTTGTCGAGGCCATAGGAAAATCTATTTTAGAAGCAACAAAATAAGGAGTAAAAAATGGAAGATTGGAAAAAATTCGAATTGGATTGTACAGAATATCTAAATAAAACCTATGGGAATAATTTCTCCCATCTAGGGTTCAGTGACTCTACAGTAAGTGACATAAAATTTTATGATGGCAAAAAGTCTTTTTATCTAGAGGCTAAAATGCCTTCTGCTCAAAGTGGACAATTTGTGCTATTGCCAAATTATAAAGAAAGAAAATTTGAATTTTCATCTAAAAATAAGAGTAAAGTGGATGAGAGCGTTACATTCATAATACATCATATGAATAAGAATTTTGAGTCCTATGCGAACGCTGGAACTAAAGGTTTAGATATAAATCTCTCACAGGACCTATTTAGTAGCTGGATAACTAATTCATATAAGAAAAATGGAGTTAAATTCTTTATTACTAAAGGAACAGGCTTCATCATCTTTCCCGTAGAAAAATTTCAAGATTATTTTAATATTTCATGTACGTATAGAGTAAAAAAAAGTGGCTCTTCAAATGTTCCAAAAAAATTACAAGAAGAAGTTTTAAAGATAATTCGAAAACAAGATCCAAACTGCACAGCCAACGATTCCTTCGAAATTAAATCTTCAAAAAATTTAGATAAGTATTCTTTTTCAATTGGTGATACTAACTTCTTAGTTAAAGAAAAATCAGCAAATCTCTATAGAGTTAGAAGACTTTCTAACACAAAAAATGCCAATGTCATTTTTAGCATTAGTCTTGTTCAAGAACAAAATGAATGCGATTTAAAAACGTTCATTGACACAATTAGATGAATTATTAAATTATTCTAAATCTAAATATCCTAGATATTTATTTAATGAATATTTGTAATTTGCTATTTCAGGCTTGTCTAATGGTAAAGATGAGCCTTTAAGCATTTTTTCAAAATCTGAAGTTTTCCTACTAAATGATTTTATTAACACATTACACTTATCTACACTGTATTGTTCATCAATGCTAGTCCCCATTAAAATCAGCTCATTATCGATCCTTTTTAGACGACTAACTATATCTGAAACTACTTTTTTCTTGTTTCCTTTAGATAATAGATAATTGCTGAATTCCATTATATTCATAATTCAATGAATCTCCAATTTGCTTTACAATATATTGTAGAACATCAACCACTACAGAATTTCCCAACTGTTTATATGCTTGATTAAGATTGGGGTTAAGTTTATAGCTATCAGGAAATCCCATTATTCTTGCACATTCGCGAGGATGAAGTTTTCTAGTTTTTCCGTCTACAAGATATCCACCTGTCTTAGCAAAGACACCACCTCCGTACGCAGAGAGTGTAACTGCTATTCCTTTAGGTGAATATATTCTTTCTCCTTGACCACCTTTCCCCACGGTTCCAACTCTAATTGTTCTATTAGAGTTTTCTAATAAGTCAATATCATCGTTTAACACTAAATCTTCTCTATTCACTTCAAAATCTTTAGTTTCGTTGCTAGGTAATAGAAAATCCTCTACATATCTTTCAAGTTTAAAAGGTTTTGGAAAAAAGAATTCTTCTCGATCTATATCATTTCGAAAACTTACCATATAAAGCCTCTCTCTTTTTTGCGGCACTCCAAAGTGAACAGGATTCAGAACAGCGTAATCAAAGCTATATCCTAATTCACGCATTGTATTTTCAACAACTCTTAAAGTATTTCCATTATCATGTGTAGCAAAGTTTTTCACATTTTCAAGAAATACTACCATAGGCATTTTTTCTTTAATAATCCTTGCTACATCAAAAAATAGTGTTCCTCTACTATCCTCAAATCCTTTCTGCTTTCCACTAATTGAAAATGCCTGACAAGGGAAACCTGCACATAGTATGTCGTGATCTGGGATACTTTTTTCATCAACTTGCGTAATATCACCTTCTGGAATCTCACCAAAATTCATCTGATAAGTTTTTTGTGCATGTTTATCCCACTCATTAGAATAGACACACTCAGCTCCAAAAGATTCTAATGCAAGTCTAAAACCCCCAATACCTGCAAATAAGTCAATAAATTTATAGCCTTCCAAAGTTTTATTTTTAATATCTATCATAAAACGCCCTCCATTTTTAAGCGCACTGCGCTATGTTTTTTATTATAAATCTACTTCTCTTTTTATTCAAGTCCACCTATCATCAATCTATATTTTTAAGGAAAATATTTTTCCTATTATCTATTCTGTTCACTCCACTTAATATATCCATCCTGTCTACTCACCCCTACGATTTTTACTATTGACACGTTCCCACAAGGTATTTTTCAAATAGAAAAATGGCTTTTAAGATTTCTTTTAAAATCCTAAAAGCCCTTGTTTTCAGCACTATGCAGCTCGTTTTTCCTATTTTCTTGACATCAATACTACCGTCTCCACATGCTCATCATTGTCCAAACTTATATTTAGATCATCATCTA
>JAUNLT010000005.1 GCA_030532135.1 Lagierella massiliensis
GATTCTGCTCTTGCACCGAAATGAGTTTCGTCAACAATTAACAAGTCTATTTGCTCTTTGAAAAGTTCCTTATGTTTATCTTTAATTTCATCACCTTGTAAATCTTGCAAGGTTAAAAATATTACAACCTTCTTGTTTTCTGACCGAGCCTCCTTGATTGCATTTTCGCTTGAAGCTAAATTATAGGCTTCCAAAAACACATAGTCTGAAAAATTGCCTGCTTCTTCAACGGTTTTTTTCCATTCATCTTTTACATCAGCTTTTGCCGATACAACCAAAACTATATTGGCAGAGATTTCCAACGCACAGCAAAGAGAGGTAAAAGATTTACCAAAACGCATAACGGCATACATAAGCAGGTTTCTTCGACCACTCTCTACAGCTTTAATAAAGCTATCTACAGCTGCTTTCTGATTTGGTCTTAAAGTCCACTGTTCTCCTCTTTGATAATGAAAAGTCTGTGGAAGTCTATTTTTCGAACTATAATACTCATATTTACTTGAGTTCTTTTGATAACTAACCTTTATATCTTCAATAGCATTATCAATATCGCACGCTTCAGTTTCCTTAAAAAACTCTCTACTATAGTAGATACCATCTTTCAAGTTCTCTGGTTTCAGTCTTTCCTTATTTAAATCATTCTCAAGATATTGATGAATAGCATAATCTCTAAAATAGGTTTCTTCATCAATAATAGCTTTATTCTCATACTGTTTTTCAAGTTCAGGGAAAAATGCTCTCCACTCGTTTAATCTTTGAGATACAGGTCTAAATGTGTCTCCAACTTTTAGATAATTCGGCACTGTATTTGTTGTAAAAGCATATATGCGAGGATCTACACGACCGATTATAATTCTATCAAGTACATCTATTGCTTCTATTTTCATTTTATCCATCTACTTATCGCCTTTATTTACTAAGTCTTGAAAAGTATAAACCCTCTTTGCTCTCCAATCTTTTATAATGCACAAGCTTCTCTTGTCTGTTTCTTGAAAGTCAAACATATTTATCTGCTCGATAGGTTCTACTGCTTCTTCATAGGGAATTGTGTAGGTCAATCCGTCCATCTGCCACAAATTCCAAGAAATAATCTTTACAATATTTATCAACTCTTTTTCTTTAGGCTGCCTCTTCAGCTTGTCTTCCATATAATCGCAATACGAAGCAAGTAAATTCTCTCTTGCGATAAGAAGACTATCTCCTTGGAATTCAAATCCATATACACTCTGAAAAGCTCTTTCCGACCATTTCAGCCATTCTGTCTCGCTATAAGTATTTTCACTTACAACTCTCATTTTTCTATCGAGTATACCTATTCTGTCTTTCAGCTCTAATGATTCTCCAGAAACCGTATCATATCTGCTAACTAAGTAAGGAGCTTCGCCACAAGTGATTTCAAGTCTTTTTTCATCAACATATTTTTGCCAGGTTTTGTTTTTTTTATCGGGAAATTTAATTTTTTCTATGTTCGTTTCCCAACCTTGTTCAATTTCTCTATTAAATATATTTTCGATCCCAAACCAAGAATTATCCACAAGATTATTTTGTGCATTGCAAACCCAGCTAGGTGTAAAAACTTCCGCTTTCCCTTTTGTTCTATTACCTTGACTTTCTTTTGTTTTTAATATTCTCGGCTGAATTACACCTGAATTTTTACCAGTTATTAGCTCAAACAGAATCGGATAGTGCGAATTATATTCTTCACCCAAAGATTCATAATCTTCTGTTCCCCAGATGATATTTCTATTTGTTGTCCTGTCTATAAGAAGGATTTGGAGAACTTTTTTACTCCATTTCCCCTCATCTACATCTATCGTAAATGCCATTTATTTATCTTCCTTAATATTTTTTTCAATACAAATTAAATCACCTATATCTGTCCCGAGTTTGTTGCATATCTTTCCTATAACAGTTAGAGATACCGCTTCGCCTTTAGTCATTTTTGATATTGTCGTAGGAGATATGCCTGTTTGCTCTATTAAATCTTTTTTCTTCATATTTTTATCTATTAAAACTTTCCACAATCCATTGTAGTTAAATTTCATTATTTTCACCTCTTATTACATATATGTGGATTTTTTATACATGAATTGTATCATAAATCATTGTTGTTTTCCACACAAAAAAATAATCGATGCAGCCCGAAGACTCACAATATTTATCTTTCTGTAGTAGTATATGAAGAAATCAAATATATAGTATTCTTAATTCTCCAGCACAATAAATTAATATATTATTGCAGTTACTAGAAAATTCAATCACAAAACAAAAATGGATGCCTTCTACAAAATATAGGTTAGCATCCACTATAAATAATTAAATATTGTGTCTAATTTTATAGGTACTCTTCAAATAAGAGCTGTTTTTCACATTTTATTCAACTATTCTATATAACTTAAAATTTGATTATCTATTGATTCCATCATTCTTATTTACATCATTTATTATAGAAAAAACTACAAATCCAACCGCCAATCCTACAATGGCTCCAACAATAGAAATCATAAGAATTTCATTGATTCTAAATCTGTTTGCCAAAAAAGAAAATACTCCCGATAATAGTCCAAATGCAATGGCAAAACTTAAAAGAAATTGATTTTTCTTTTTTTTATTCATCGATGTTAAAGGTTCGATTCCCTTTATTAAATAATCGGTTGAAACTTCAAAATAATCACTTAATAATATAATCTTATCAATATCCGGTGTACTCTGTCTGCTTTCCCATTTTGATATTGCTTGTCGTGAAACTCCTAACTTTTCAGCAAGTTCCTCTTGAGAAACTCCTTTGTTTTTTCTAAGTTCTCTTATACGGTCTGAAATATTCATATTAACACCTCCTTTGTTTGTATATTTTACTATTAAAGGCATTTTATCTCTATCAACTATACCTTGAAATTTGACAACTGATAGTTGCAATCATGTTACGAAGCTTAAATACAATATTTTTTTTAAATTTATAACTTTTCAAGGCTATTTTTCTACCATGAAATTTTCTACTTGCTTATAAATCTTTTATATAAATATTTAATATTAAAAAAATCGGCACAAAGGCTAATATCTTCATGCCGATTAAATATCAAGGAATAAACCTCTAAACCAATGATCCTTACCAGTAGTTTTTAAAAACTAATAAATCAAATATTTTCTAGAAAATTCCTTATAATATTCTTCTAACTTTTGTCCAAGGTCTAGTTTCAAAATGAAATATATTATTTCATGTAGATCCACTTCTATAAGATTTTTATATTTAAATAATTCCATTCTCTCTTTAAGAGCATCATTTTCAAAAGGATATATAAAGACAAGGTAATCTTTATCACTTTCAATTAAGGAAATATTTCTATTTAGTCTAAAGTTTTTACAAAACTCTTCTCTACCAATATCTTTTAAATAAAGCGATTTATCTTTTTGTTTTGAAAGCTCTTTTTCCCAAATTTCTTGATTATTTTCACCTATAAAAGACCCAAAGTTATCTTGCCAATAGGTAAATTCAAAATAAATTTTTTCACCAGAATTTAGCTGCACAAAAAAATCTATATCATTATTAACATCATTGTTAATAACTTTATCAAATTCAACATACTTTATATCTGAGATTTCTTCTAAATTTTTATCCAGTATATGACTTAAGAATGTTTTGAATAATTTTTCATCTTCTAGTAGTGGTACCACCATATTCATTCCCATTATCTTATCTGATTTTAAATCAGTTCCATAGGATTTAAATTCTTCTTTATCATAGTACTTACGCAAGGTCTCAAAACAGTCTTCAATGAAGTTATCTTCTAAATTCACATGGTTATCTTCTTTGTCTTTGACATATAAAACTTCTGTCTTATATTTTTTTAAATGTTCTTCAACTCTATTGTCCAATTCGTCTTGTCTCATACCCCATCCCTTTTCTTATTTATAATTATATTATCTAATATTTTAAATTTAAATTGCTATCCCAAAGTTCATAAACCTGTACTATATTTTGTGAGCTTATACTCTCTGGAGCAATAATAAGGTTCTTAGAAAAATTAATAAGTTTCTTATCCATAGACAATCTAATACTTAAATCTTTAATGGAACTTAATTCTAAAACTTTAGACTCTCCTATGGTTCTTCTCAATATTTCAGTTCCACAATAAGAATACATATCTCTTATAATACATGAAATAGTTCTGTTGATATAATGCAAATCTTTAAACATTGGATCTTTAATCTTTTTTCTAAGATATTTATTTAGGTTCTTTGCCAAAGACTTAATAAATTTTACAATCTCATACTTTAGTTGCTGAGAGTTTTCATCGTCACAAAGAACTATTTCACTGTAAGCCAGGGAAAAAAATAGGTTTCCCAAAACATTTCCCAGATCATAGCCCATAGGGGCAAAAGTTGCAAATTCAGGATCTATAATCTTCAATTTTCCGTCTTTTACAAATATTGAACCAGAATGTAGGTCTCCGTGAATTAAACATTGCTTTTGGTTGATAAACTTATCTTTAAGAATACTAGCTTTTAATCTTAAATTCCTATCATTATATATATTTTTTTCTACAAAGTCTTCCAGTCCTTCAGTTATTTTATTTCTCTTTTTGTAGTCATTAAAAGGTTCTGTTAGAACTAAATCTTCCGTTATCTCACACATTTCTTCATTAATAAACACGCCTTGTAATCTTCTCTTTTTTCTCGACTCCATAAAAAAAGAAGTAGTTTGCATAAGACTTTTTACACAAAATAAAGCCAAATTTTCTGATAACCCTTTTATACTCTTACCTTCCATCAGCTCTTTTCTAAGGTTTTTATATTCTTTTAAGTCTTCCATAACTATAAGCTTTAAATTTTTATCATAAAAATACAATTTAGGAGAAAATTCTGGAACTATCCTATTATAAAAATTGAGCATAAAAGCTTCCACATCTGCTCTATTTTGACTCAAAGGCCTTTGTGAAGACCGAAGAAGTTCGTCTGATTGTTTAAAAATATACGACTCATCCCCTTGAGACAATCTATATACATAATTTATATTTCCGTCTCCTATTTCTTCACAGATTATATTATTACCCTTAAAGAGTTTTTTATCCACTGCATATTCTATACAATCTTTTTCATTTAAATGTCTATATGTCAAAATGTACCTTACTTTCTCTTTATATTTCCATAACTTTCAAACTTTTTAACCATAAGCTCCATTTCTTCATCTGATAAAATAACAGGATCTCCTACCGATTTAGTTAAAAAATAAATCTTTGCCACAAATTCTAATTCATCAGTTACATTTATTGCATTTATTATGTCCTTTGCACCTGCTATTAGACCGTGATTTGCAAGCAGTACAGCATTTCTGTCTTTCATTGCCTCAACTGCATTTCTTGCAAGCTCTTCTGTTCCAAATGTAGCATACTCTGCACATGGTAAATCTTTTCCACCTGCAACTGCAATCATGTAGTGAACTGCTGGTAGGCTTTGTCTTAAACAAGCTAAAGCACCACAATAAGTTGTATGTGAGTGAACTATCGCATCAATGTCTTCTTTGTTTTCATAGATTATAGAGTGCATTCTATATTCCGATGAAGGTTTTAAATTTCCTTCTACAACATTTCCATTTAAATCCATTAAAACCATATCTTCCGGCTTAAGTCTAGGATATTCAATTCCAGAAGGTGTAATAAGCATTAGCTTTTCATCTCTTAAGAAAATTGAAAGATTACCACCAGTTCCTTTGGTAAGTCCCAATTCTAAAAGTTTAATTCCACCTTCTACAAGTTCTTCTCTTTTATCTAAAAATCTCATTAATAAAACTCCTCAACCTTTGTCTTTGTATAATCCTTTAAATTATAGGGACTAAAAATCCCCTTATCTGTTATAACTGCTGAAATAAGATGTGGTGGAGTAATATCAAAAGACGGGTAATAACCTTTAACCCCCTTCATGGCATTTCTTATTCCTCTTGCCTCAAGGACTTTACTTTCATCTCTATACTCTATTTTTACCTCGTCTATTTTTTCTTTATCAATATCTGGAATACCCGTTACAAAATAGGGTACACCATGATACTTTGAAGATATTGCTATTTGATAAGTCCCTATCTTATTTACCACATGTCCATCCATAGTTATGGAATCGGCAGCAGATGTAAAGAGATTAATATTTTTTTCTTTAAGCACATGACTAACCATATTATCTGTTATTACAGTTGTATCAAATCCCATATCTTTACTTACCGACGCTGTCAATCTGGAACCTTGAAAATAAGGTCTAGTTTCAGGAATCCATAGTTTTAATTCGTAATTTTTCTTTTTTGCTTCTCGTAGCATAGTTCCCACAATAGTCTCACCAAAACACTGGGTCATAACATTAAAATCTTTTCCCATTAAGTCGACTAAGTACTCTGCTACAGTGGACATTGTCGAGTATCTTCTATTTAAAGACTTTAAAGTTAAATCAAATAAGCTATCTACTGTGTTTTCACCATGCACCAATGCCCTTTCAAATTCAGCTAAAGACTTATAAGCGACTTTCCCCATCCTATTGGAAGTGGTAGGCCTAGCATTTGTCAAGGTTTTTGCTGCATCTTTCATAAAAGAAATTTGTTTGTCCTTATCCATATTTCTACACTCATAAGCTGCCAAAGCCATTCCCATTCCACATGCCGTGTATGGTCCTGCTGATTGGGTTACCATATCTTTAATAGCTTTTGCAACTTCAATATGGGAATTGCAATTTACATATTCAACTTTAGTAGGGTAGACTCTTCTATCAAGTATTCTTACTTTCCCACTTTCATACCAAGCTACATTTTCATAACGCAACATAAACCCCATGTCATAGTCTTGTCTTTTCATAATCCACCTCCTTATAATTATATAATAAAGAAGTGAAGTATTGTAAAATTAAAAAATCGGAGATTTCTCTCCGACCTTTTACCTATTCATCTATTCCTACCATCACTGAAGTCGCTTTTATTACTGCATAAGCTTCCTTGCCAACCTCTAAGTTTAATTCTTTAATTGCATTCATAGAAATTGTAGAAGAAATTATATTTCCTCCACCAATGTCAATTTTTACAATACCATTAACTGCTCCCTCTTGAATGTCTACAACTTTACCTTTAAATTGATTTCTTGCTGATAATTTCATAATACCTCCTAAAATTTAATATTTAATTCTACAGGACAATGATCTGATCCCATAACCTGATCCAGAATATCTGCTGAAACTAAATTATCTTCCAGAACATTGGAAACTATAAAGTAGTCAATCCTCCAGCCTATGTTCCTATCTCTAGATTTTCTAAAGTATGACCACCAACTGTATCGGTCTTTAGCATCGGGATAAAAATGTCTGAAAGTGTCTATAAATCCACTTTCTAAAAGTTTTGTCATCATATGTCTCTCTTCGTCAGTAAATCCTGCATTTCTCCTGTTGGTATCAGGATTTTTAAGATCTATCTCCTTATGTGCAACATTTAAATCTCCACAAAGCACAACAGGTTTTGTCTTCTCAAGTTCAAGTAAATACTCTCTAAATAAATTGTCCCAAACATTGGTTCTATAATCAAGTCTTTCTAAACCCCTCTTGGAATTTGGAGTATAGCAATTTACAAGGTAGAAGTCATCAAATTCACAAGTAATAACTCTTCCCTCGTTGTCGTGCTCTGGAATTCCTATTCCATAAGTTACAGTAATAGGTTCTATCTTAGATATTACTGCCGTGCCTGAATAACCTGGTTTTTCTGCACTATTTATATAAATATGTCTATCTGGAAATTCAAATGTCCATTGGTCTTCTTTCATCTTTATTTCCTGTAAACATACAACATCCGCATCTACTTCTTCAAAAAAATCCATAAAACCTTTTTTCATAGCTGCTCTTAGACCGTTTACATTCCATGATATTAGTTTCATATTTCCTCCTATAACTTTCATAATAAAGTGTACTCTTAATATTATACCCAAATATACCCATATTAAAATGGTTCCATCTTTTCTATTAAAGAACTATTTCTACATATATTACAATAATCGTCTGTTAGAAAAATTTTTTACTCAATGATATAATAATTACAGAAATGGAGGTATTTAATGAATACAAACGGATTTAAATTAATTTCTGAAGAATTTATAAAAGATATTTCATCTAATGTTAAAGTCTTTCAACACGAAAAGACTAAGGCCAGACTTATGGCTATTGAAAATGATGATGAAAATAAGGTTTTTGGTATAGGCTTTAGAACTCCCCCTCACAATTCAACAGGAGTTGCACATATTTTAGAACATTGCGTTTTGAATGGTTCTAGAAAATTTAAAACTAGAGAACCCTTTATGGATATGCTTAAGACTTCTCTCCAGACTTTCTTAAACGCCATGACTTTTTCTGATAAGACAATCTATCCAATCGCCAGCAGAAATGATAAGGATTTCCACAACTTGATGGACGTATATCTAGATGCCGTATTCTTCCCTGCTGTAAAGACTAAAAAAGAGATTTTCTTACAAGAAGGTTGGCATTATGAATTAAAAAACAAAGATGATAAATTAACATATAAAGGTGTTGTTTACAATGAAATGAAAGGTGCTTACTCTTCAAAAGATACTATTATGTATCAAGAGTTTGCTAAAGGTCTTTTCCCTGATTCCATATATGGAAACGAATCCGGTGGATATCCCTATGATATTCCAAACCTTTCTTATGAAGAATTTATAGGTTTTTATGACAAACTATATCACCCTTCTAACTCATTTATTTTCTTATATGGTGATATAAACTTAGACGATCAACTTGCATTTATTGACCAGGAATATTTAAGCCATTTTGAGGAAATATCTATTGATTCTACAATAGATATTCAAAAGGATTTTGAAGAAGAGAGAGACTTTAATGTAAAATATTCTATTGCTTCTGATGAAAATCCTAAAAATAAAGATATATTAATATATGGTGTGCGATCTGGTTTTAAATACAATCCTATGGATGAAATAACAAATACTATTATTAGAAATACACTTTTTGAAAATGATGGATCACCTTTAAAACTTTCTCTTCTAGAAAAAGGCATTGGTGAGGATATCGACGGTTTATCTACTGATGGTATGGAGATTGGTTTAGGGCTTGTTGCTGTAAATACTGATAGCTCTAAAAAAGCAGAGTTCAAAAAAACCATAGAAGATGAACTTAAAAAAATTGTAAAAAATAAAATAGATACAGAAAAACTAGAAGCGGCTATCAATAAGATTGAGTACGATATTAGAGAGGCGTCTAACTTCCCTACAAAAGGAATTATCTACTTTATTACCTCCCTTAACACTTGGCTATACGACAAAGATCCTACTTTAAACTTTAAATTTGAAAATGAATTAGCTAATCTTAGATCTAAAATTGGAACAGATTATTTTGAAAAGTTTATTAAAGACAAAATACTAAACAATCCAAATAAAGTAATTATTGCTCTTGAAGCTACTCCAGGAATGAACTCTGAAAAAGATAAAAAGGTCCAAGAAAAACTTCAAGAGTATAAAAACAGCCTATCTGAAGAAGAATTAGAAAAGCTTATTTTAGAAAATCAAAACCTTGTAAAATTTCAAAATACTGAGGATACTAAAGAAGAGAAAAATACTATTCCAAAACTTAAACTAGAAGATATAGACAGAAAAGTTTTAGAAATACCTACTGAAGAATTTTCAAAAGAGAATTATACTGTTTTATATCATGATTTATTTACAGGAAAAATCAATTACGTTACTTTATGCTTTGATCTTGAATGGGCAGATAGGGATGACCTTTCTTATATTGCACTCCTTTCAGATCTCTTAACAAAAGTAGACAGTAAATCCTATTCTTATAAAGATATGGAAACAAAAATTTATTTAAATACTGGTGGTATCAATACAACTATCAGTACAATTGTGGATAATAAAAATCCTAAAGTCTACTATAAAAAGTTCAATGTACAATCTAAGGCAATAGGCGAAAAATCTAAAGATATGTTTGAGCTTTTTGATGAAATTCTACTAAATAGTAGTTTTGAGGATAAAAATAGAATTAAGGAAGTCCTTTCTCAAATCTTAATAAATATGGAAAACCAAATTCTTGTTTCAGGTCATTCCATAGCCATAATTAGATCTCAGTCATACCATAGTCAAAACGCCAAATACAACGACACTATTGGTGGTATAGGATATTATGACTTTTTAAAAGACTTAAACGAAAATTTTGAAGAAAAATTCGAAAATTTAACAGAAAAAATAGAATTTGTTAAACAAAAGATTTTTAATTCAAATAATTTAATATTGAATATTACAACTGACAAAGAAGAATTTAAAAGAGTTGAAAAAGAAGGAATTTCCTTTATAGAAAAACTTCCAAAAGAAAAACTACCTAATTCAAATATACATTTTGAACTAGAAAAGAAAAACGAAGGTATTACCTCATCTTCAAATGTAAATTACGTTGTTAAAACCCATACATTTGATCCTCTTGAATTTAAATTTGATGGATCTATGTTTGTAATTTCATCTATGCTTTCTCTAACTTATATCTATAATGCTATAAGGGCACAAGGAGGAGCATATGGTTGTGGAATGTCAATTTCTGAATATGGAAATATCTTTATGTACTCTTTCAGAGATCCTAATGTTAAAAACACCGTTAACGTCTACAACTCGGTTGCCGATTATCTAAATAATCTTAAACTATCCAAAGATGAGTTAGACAGCTTTATAATAGGTTCGTTAAATAAATTTAACCCTCCACTAACAAATAGTCAAAAGGGAAATTTAGCTCTTTCCATGTACATCTCAGGAAAAACCACTGAAGATCTAAATAGAAACCTAAATGAAGCTCTAGAGACTAAACTGGAAGACTTCCAAGAAGTTGCAAAACTAATAGACAAAGCAATGAGAGAAAATTATATTGCAACCATTGGAAATAATGAAAAGATAAAAGAAGACAGTGACGTGTTTATGAACATACGACCACTAAATAAATAAAATAATAAAAGCTTCTTGAAATTTCAAGAAGCTTTTATCATTATAAATTTATACTAAACCTTGATTAAATGGGTCTGTAAATAATTTTGTGTATCAACTTAAATCCTGAAAAGGATAAGGGTTGATACATTTTTTTATGTATCAATAGATGTCCATTCCTATAGAAATGGAGCTTAACTTAATTTTACTAAAATTTTATAACCTCTTTATATAACTAATATCTTATATCAAGAGTTATTAGCTCCTTTAAAGTAAGTCCTTATACCCGTCAACCAAAGAAATTATTTTAGTTGACAGGATTTTTTGTTATTATTTGTTATTATTTGTTATATATAATAGATTTGTACAATATTTTTTATAATAGTTTTTGATTTTTAAGTTTTTTATCAAGTTTTTTTTGATTCTAGATTTTATTACAAATTTTTTTATGTTTTATTATTTTTAATTTTGCTATTTTAGATTATTGTTGTAGGTCTTCTTTTTATTGATTTCATTTTTATTGGTTTTATTTATGTAACTTTTATTTTTATTAAATCTGTTTCTATTGGTTTTGTTTATGTACTTTTATTTTTCTCTACTTCTTCTACTTTTCTAATTTTACTAAAATTTTATAACCTCTTTATATAACTAATATCTTATATCAAAAGTTATTAACTCCTTTAAAGTAAGTCCTTATGCCCGTCAACCAAAGAAATTGTTTTAGTTGACAGGACTTTTTGTTATTTTTCTAGTTATTTATGATAGAATTTATATATTATTTGTTTTTATCTATTTTTATATATTTAGTTTCTATCTTATTTTTAATGAGGTATAATTATATTATTAAATTATAGGAGGTTTGTATGAAAAGAAATTTATCAAGAAAAATTTCATTTGCTATATTTCTGGTTTTTTTTATTTCCATACTTTCTTATTCTAATTCTAATGCGGCTGAATCTTGGACTAGAATTTCTGGAAAGGACAGGTTTGAGACTTCAAAAAAGACTTCTGAATTACTTAATAGCAATACTGTTGTATTTGCAAATGGCTGGAAATTTCCTGATGCATTAAGTTCTATAAATATTTGCAATACAAAAAATGCAAAACTTATACTTGTTCAAGGAAATGAAGATTACTCTAAATACATTATTGATGAAGGTATCGAAAAGGTATATATTGTCGGTGGAAAATCTTCAATTAGCGAAAATTTTGAAGAAAAACTTATACAAACAGATGTTGATGTAACAAGACTTTATGGTGAAGATAGATATATTACAAATTTAAAAACCATCGAAGAGTCAGGACTTACTGATGTAGGTGTAGCAACTGGGGAAAATTTTGCTGATGCTCTAGCTTCTGCAGGATTTTTAAAACAGAATAATGCTGGTCTTGTCCTTGTTCCACCTTCTAATGAAGTTCTTGCGGAAGGTGTCAATGTTAAATACGCTTTCGGTGGAAAAAGTAGTGTAAACGTTCCAGCTGAAACTGTTTTTGCAGGTGCTTCAAGATATGAAACTGCAACTCTAATTGCTGAAGCTACTGAAGCTAAAGACCTTATCTTCGTAGATGGAAAAGACTTCCCTGATGCACTATCTGCTCTAAATCTTTTAAATCTCAATGATGAAGACATAGTATTTGCTCCTTTGATTAAGGATTTAAAAACTATGGAGCTTTCAGATGCTGCAACTAAGATTTGTGTAGTTGGTGGAGATAGTTCCGTTTCTGATAACTCAATGAAACTTGCACTTGACGGATCTTATGAGGAAGTAGTTAAAGATTTTGACGAATTTAAAGTTGTAAAAGTGGTAAGTGACAATACAAAATATTTCATTAAAAACTCTTCAGATCAAATTGTCCAAAAAGACAGAAATAATAATGGAATTTTAAATTTTAATGAAAATCGCTACATTTTAAATGATGACAATTCCATAAAAACAGGTTGGATTAAAGACGGCAAGCATACTTATTTCTCACAAGTAGAAACTGGACTTTCTAGAGGTTTTCTAGAACAAGATGGCAAAATTTATTATTTTGATCCCCTTGATTATTATATGTACAGTGGTGGAGTAAGAAGCACTGGTGAAGGTTGCTATTGGTTTGGTGATGATGGTGTTATCAAAAAAGGTAGTAGAATGAGTGGATATAAACACAATATAGCTGTAGAGTGGTACTTACCTACTAAAGAAGAACTTGATAATAACTGGTTGAAAAGAGACTATAAATCTGGTAGATTCTTAGGACAAAAAATCGCAAATTACGCAGCTTCAAGAGACAATCTACCTTTCCAATGGTTTGGTTTTGACTTAAACGATCCTAAAGGGGTTTATTGTGTTGGTGCTACTTATTCAGCTTATAAGGAAAATGGGATTCAAATACCAGGTCCTAACGACTGCGATGTAAAAGCAGATAATGGATATAGAATGGTTAAAGTACAATTTTTAGATGCTCCAAAATTTGGAGGAACTTATCTTGAAACTAACTTTGACAAATTGCTCCCTGGAGATATTGCCTACTCTGCAAGAAGCAAAGGATCCTATAATCACGGTGCAATATATCTTGGTAAAAACGGCGGAAGACCAATGACAGCTCATGCTACATTAGCAGGAGGTTTTATAATTGAGCCCTATGCAAGAGTGTATTCTTGGGGTTATCATGATTTAAAAACGGTTCGTTACGTAAACGCAAAATAATAAAAAGGTGCTAAATAATTTAGCACCTTTTATAATTTCAATCAATTCCATTAAAAATTTTTTACTGCATTTTCAATGTACTAGATTTATCCTTAATACTATTATATAAAATAAATCCTTCTTCAACTACATATACAATGCCATCAATATAGCGTCTGCATAGCTTTCATCATCATCTTTAAAGTAGTCTTCATATACTCCTATTTTCTCAAATCCAAATCTTTCATATAAACTTATTGCAGCGTAATTATCCGCCCTCACGTCAAGGTCTACAATCTCAATGTAGGGGTTTTCAACACAGTAGTCTAACATGGTTTCTATCATCTTTCTTCCAATTCCCATATTCCAATATTCTTTTAATACTAAAATTCCCATAGTCACTCTATGTCCTGCTTTAGACTTTATATCATTTCCCTTTAATGTTCCAATTGAGACTATTTTCCCGTCAACTGTTCCTGTAATCATAAGACCTGTCTTTGATCTATTATATCCATCTATTAGAAACATCTCTTCTATTTCCGTATAGTTTTCAAGATTTTCAATTGTGACAATTAAATTATCCGTTTCTTTAATTGCCCGTTTTAAACAGTTTAAGATTTCATTAGCTTGTGAAGTTTTTGCCTTTTGTATTATAAGTTCCATTTCATCACCTATGTAAAAGAATATAATAAAAGGATTCTATATGCAATTATAAATAGAATCCTTCCGCTTGAAATCTTAAATTGTACAAAAAAGATATTATTCCTTTTGAGTTTTCATATTTACTTCTAAAATTTTTTAAATCTCTTATTTCCAGTCTCTTATCTAACAATGCCATAATAACCTTAGTTGGACTAGGTGAATAAAGTGCCGTCTTTACATTGAGTTCTTCTATTTCGTCAAGATCTCTTTGTAAGTCCATCATACTATAATTACCAAATATTTTTCTACATTCCTGTAATAATTCCTGAAAATAGATAGCTTCCCCATCCACAGTCAAAAATACCATATCTTCTGGTGCATAGCTTACTCTTCCCTTTAAGCTATCACATAGATATTTATTATTTTTCAAATTTTCCTCCTAATAAATTAATTCTAAAATAGCTGCAAATATACCAAGTACAACCATAATTTTAGTAACTAGAATGAAAGTTTTCATAAATCTTCCTCCTTGTATAAATTATGTTCCTTGTATGTTAAAGTGTTATAAATTCTTTGTTAATTATTACATTTACCTTATGTCAATATTTTTTTATTGACTTACGATAATTTATTGTTATAATTTAATAATAAGGAGATGATTTACTGTGCAAAAAGTCTATTCTAGAATATTAGAATTAATCTCAATTTTACTTATGATAGGTATCTTCTTTATATTAATTAGGTTTATTCCCCATCAAACCAATATTTTATTGAAAATTTATCCAAATTTTTTAAAATATTCTTCTACATGGTTAAAGATTATCTGGGTTGAAGCTCTTCCGATTTTTTATTGTGGATTTAGATGCCTAAGTTTATATGAAAATATATATAATGATGAAATCTTTACAAGTAAGAATTTAAAAATTTTTAGCAATATAAAAAAGGCTCTAATTTTAAATATTTTATTAATTATAGCATTTAATATATTTTCTCATTTTTTCCTAATTCAACACAAGTATTTGATTTTACTTCATTTAGTATATGTCCTTATACTTTTAATAGTTTATATATTAATTTCGTTGGGTTTTCTGCTTTTAAATAAAGCTGTAAATCTTCAAACAGATAGTGATTTAACTATATAGGTGATTATATGATTAGAGTTAATATTGATGTTATGTTGGCTAAAAGAAAGATGTCCGTTACGGAACTTTCTGAAAAAGTAGGAATTGCAATGGCAAATATATCCATTTTAAAAAATAACAAGGCGAAGGCCATTCGCTTGGAAACTTTAAATAATATTTGTAAGGCTCTTAATTGTCAGCCTGGAGATATTTTAGAATATGTGGAGGATTAAAATGAAAAGATTTTTTAAAGAAAATTTTGATAATTTTCAACAGACTTTTATCAGATTTCCCATTTCGATAGTATTGGGTTTTGCTGTAGGAATTTTAATGTGCTTAGTAGTTAATGACAATAAATACAGTGAAAATATTATGGTGTTTGTATCTACTTTATTTGTAGCTTTATTTTTATTTATCTTTATAGAACTTTTAAATGATAAGTTCAATAAAAATTTTACTTCCGTGTTTTCACTTTTGACCTATGGCATGGGAATAATTTTAACTACTTATATTTACTTTATTATAGGTAGAAGATGGAATATGGAATTACCTAAGGTCTACATTTACTTCTTAGGTTTAGTCTTTATGTTTATAACATTGTCTTTGATTGTAGAAAAGTACGATGATCCAATAAATCATGAATTTTATGTATTTAGAATAATTAGAAGTTTAATAATATCTTCCTTTTTATCCTTTATCGTATGGCTAGGATTTACCTTAATAATCTTTGCCCTATTTAGTCTGTTTGGACTTAAGAATATGTATTTGTATATTTTAAGAGGACTGATTTTATGCCTTGGGTCTTTAAATCTACTACTGTTTTTAAATAACTTTCCTTCAAGAAAAACTGAAAATTTATGGGAAAATCCTACTCTTGGAAAGAAGATTTTAAAAAATATACTAATACCCATAGAGCTTATTTTCAGCTTAATTTTGATTGCCTATTTTATTAAAATACTATTTCAAGGGGTTATGCCTCTTAGGATTGTTTCCTACTTGGCTTTACTATATGGAATTTTAGCCTTTTTTATAATATTTTTCAGTTTTAACGATAAATACGAGTCTAAAAAATTAATTAGATACTATTTCCCAATTTCATCACTTAGTTTTCTAGGACTTATGTTCTACACCATGGGCAATAGAATTAATTTATACGGTTTCACAGAAAACAGATACTATGTGGTAATTATAGGAATATACCTTTGTATATTTATGATTTTTAATTTGCTATTTCATAAAAAGCATAATATTTTAACCCTTTTATTGCTCTCCATATTTATCCTATTGTCAACATTTGGACCTATAAATAGTTATAACACTTCTCTTAAAAGTCAAATTAAAAGACTTGAAACAATATTATCTAAGTACGATATTGATATTTATAAAGAAGATTTCTCTATAAAAGACTTCAATTTAGAAAAGATGAGTACGGAAAACAAAATGGATTTAAAATCTATATTAGAGTATTTGAATTTTAGAGATGAGCTTAGAGAAATTGGAAATTTAAAAAATATAGATGTAAATAATCTTTCCAACTATGATGAATTTAATGATATAAATGACTCCAGTTTCATTAATCTAAATTCAAAATTTAGCAATTTCGACATTAGTGAATTTAACAAGATATACTATATTGAAAAGGATAATAAATATGGATTTACCATAACCTATGAAAATGAAAAAGTAGTTTTTAAATTGGAAGATGAAAAATTCGAATATGATTTAAGTGAAATTAAAGACCTTTCCAAGGATTATAATACAGAAAATCTTCTAGTTTTTGACTTTAACTACAATGGTTTAAAAACTAAAGTTATAGTAAATTCTCTTAGCCTATTTTCTTCTTTTGACTCAGATGAATATGTAGTAGATCATTTTTCAGGGTTCCTTTTACAATAGCTAAGATTACAGTTTTGTAGTAGACTATAGTATGTGCTTTAGTTTTCTAAGGGGGAAATATGAATATAGGTTTTGACAAGGACAGATATATAAAATTACAATCTAAAAATATTAGAAAGAGAATTGAGCAGTTTGACAATAAACTCTACTTGGAATTTGGTGGTAAATTATTTGACGACTTCCACGCATCTAGAGTTTTACCTGGATTTGAACCGGATATAAAGCTTAGACTCTTAATGGAACTTTCTAAGGAAATTGAAATAATCATAACAATAAATGCTAAGGATATTGAGAAAAATAAGGTTAGAGGAGATTTAGGAATTACCTATGACATTGAACTTTTAAGACTTATCGATGTTTTTAAAAGATATGGTTTATATGTAGGTTCTGTTGTTATAACTCAATATACGGGTCAACCTGGTACAGACCTTTTTAAAGAAAGACTTACCAATCTAGGTATTGACGTTTATACCCACTATATTATAGAAGATTATCCTTCAGATATTTCTAATATTGTAAGTGAAAAAGGGTTTGGTAAAAATGAATACATTAAAACCACTAAACCTCTAATAGTTCTAACTGCTCCAGGACCTGGAAGTGGTAAAATGGCTACTTGTCTTTCTCAACTATACCATGATCAAAAACGTGGTATAAGGGCAGGTTATGCAAAGTTTGAAACTTTCCCAATTTGGAACTTATCACTTAAACACCCTATAAATCTTGCTTATGAAGCTGCTACAGCAGATCTTAACGACATTAATATGATAGATCCATACCATTTGGAAAACTATGGAGAAACTGTTGTTTCGTATAATAGAGATGTGGAGATTTTTCCAGTATTAAAGGCTATGTTTGAAATGATTTATGGAAAATCCCCTTATAATTCACCAACCGATATGGGTGTAAATATGGCAGGATTTTGTATTTGTAATGATGAGGTTTGTAAAGAAGCCTCTAAACAGGAAATAATTAGAAGATACTATGACGCTCTAAACGAATACACCAAAGGCAGAATTAACCACTCTGTGGTATATAGAATTGAACTATTAATGAAACAACTAGAGCTTAAGCCTGAAGATCGACCTGTGGTTAATTACGCCATGGAAAAAGCTGAAAAAACAGGATTTGCAGCTGCTGCAATGGAACTTTCTGACGGTCACATAATTACAGGTAAAACTTCTGATTTACTTGGACCTTCCGCAGCCCTTATTTTAAACGCTTTAAAATACTTAGCTGGAATTGAAGATCCTGTTCACTTAATTTCTCCAACTGCAATAGAACCTATTCAAAAACTAAAGACCAACTATCTAGGTAGTAAAAATCCTAGACTACACATAGATGAAACACTTATAGCTCTCTCCATATCAGCAGCTAGAAATGAAAAGGCTCAACTTGCACTAGATCAAGTTCCCAAATTAAAAGGAGCACAAGTTCACGTTTCGTCAATGCTCGGGTCAGTTGACAGAAAACTTTTTGCAAAACTTGGTATTCAAACAACTTGTGAAGCTGTTTTTGAAGATAAACCCATATATATCTAACAAAAGCTTAAGGATTCAAATTAGTTGATCCTTAAGCTTTTTCTATTTTTAAAATATAAGCTTTATTTTGAATTATACATAATACATTTTAAACTTTTATGGGTATATTTATTTTGGAGGTTATTATGAGAAAACTTTATATAAAACAGGAAATATTTAAAATTGAAGATCATTACTCAATTTTTGATGAGCATGAAAATGAAGTTTACAAAGTAGATGAAATTTTTAGATTTTTTGATAAGCACTATGAAATTACAAATCTACAAACTGGAGATATTATAAAAGTGGACAAAGTTTTTCCAGTGTTTTTACCACAATTTGAGATTACTTTTCCAAACGGCAAAACATTAACCTTAAAAAGTGAATTTAAGTTATTCAAAAAGAAAATCAATGTACTTCCCTTAGAAGAGAAAATTCACATTGAAGGTAATTTTCTAGATTATGAATTTAGTATCCTAAAAGATGAAAAAGTTATTGGATTTATTGAAAAAGAAGTCTTTAGATTTTCTGATACATATAGTATCACCGTCTTAGATGAAACTTATGAAGAGCTTTTTATAGCTATGATGATTACAATAGACCATATAAAGGACATGGAAGAGTCTTCAAGGTAATATTCATTTAGAAATTTTTTCTAAATTCTATATTAGTTTAAAATATTAACTCTTATGTATTTAGAAATTTTTTTGCATATAAAAATCACCTTAATTTAAGGTGATTTTTAATTATTTTTCTATTAACTCTATTAACTTTTCTTCAATGTAATCATCAAATGGCTTTCCGTCAATTGTAATTTTTTCCTCGTCAAAAATATCCACCATGATTTTAAAGAAATTGATAATTAAACGGTTTTCGTCCATATAGTATTCATCAAAATGTCCCGGTACAAATACTATCTCAATTTTTTCAAATTTATCCTTATTAGGGTTCTTATTAACAGCATCTAAAAACTTATCGGAATGAAGTTGTTTTACAGGCGCTACCATCATATTTGTAAAACCTAAATCTTCCATCATCCACATATTATTATTCCAAAATCTTCTTTCCGTCTTATTTGCATGACTTAAAAGTTCCTTATTAGAAATTGCAGAAAGAACCTTTCTAGCGTTATCTTCCTTAAACTCATCATTGTAGATATACTTCATGTCTTCCATATCTGTTATAGAAGCCATATAAGATTCTCCTACTTTTTCACCTTCACTTGTAGCTTGCCAAAAATATAATAGTGACTCTATTATATCTAAGTTTGTTTTAATACTATTTGCCATTTTACTCTCCTTATTTAGTCAAAAAATTATTTCATTATATATTATACTACTAAATTGTCTATTTCGCCCAACTTAAAGAATAAGTTACAGCTTTTTGCCATCTTTTTATCCTCTTTATTCTTTCCTCTTCCCCCATTTTAGATCTAAAAATAGAGTTATTTGAGTCAGTCTGTTTAATTTCTTTTAAATTTTTAAAATATCCTATTCCAAGAGCTGAAATTAAATAGGCTCCAAGTGCAGTAGTTTCTGTAAGTTCAGGCCTTATTACATTAACTCCTAAAATATCTGCTTGAAACTGCATTAAAAGATCATTATTACTTGCTCCACCATCTACTTTTAAAACGTGAATCTGATCCTTTAAATCCCTTTGCATAACATCTATTACATCTCTTGACAAATATGCAATAGACTCAAGAGTTGCCCTAATTATATGATATTTATTAACCCCGCGGGTTAGTCCTACAATCGTCCCTCTAGCATATTGATCCCAATAAGGTGCACCTAACCCTGTAAATGCAGGGATTACAAAACAGTCATTAGTGTCTTTTACTTTAGATGCCATGTACTCCGAATCTTCAGAAGAATCTATTATTCTAAGCTCATCCCTAAGCCACTGTATAGCCGATCCTGCTACAAATATTGAACCCTCTAAAGCATAGTTGACCTTATCTCCTATTCCCCAAGCTATGGTGGTTACCAGTCCATGGTTCGAATATACAGGTTTCTCTCCAGTATTCATAAGTAGAAAAGCCCCTGTTCCATAGGTGTTTTTACAGTCTCCTTTTTGAAAGCAGTTTTGTCCAAATAGTGACGCCTGTTGATCTCCAAGAACTCCAGTAATTGGAATTTCTCCACCTAAATATGCTTTATCACTAAATCCAAAATCACCACAAGAGTCCACAACTTCTGGAAGTATGTTCTTAGGTATATTCATTAGCTTTAAAATTTCTTCATCCCACTTAAGTTCTTTTATATTATAGAGCATAGTCCTAGACGCATTTGATTTTTCCGTCCTGTGAACTCTACCCCCTGTTAATTTCCATATAAGATAAGAGTCTACAGTTCCAAACAAGATTTTACCTTGATTTGCTCTTTCTCTTACACCGGGGACATTGTCAAGTATCCACTTTATTTTAGTTCCAGAAAAATAAGCATCCGGTACAAGTCCGGTCTTTTCTTTTATCATATCTGTATAACCTAAGTCTCTTAACTCATCACAGTACTTAGAAGTCCTTCGACACTGCCAAACTATCGCATTGTAAACCGGTTCACCTGTTTCTCTATCCCAAAGTATTGTAGTCTCCCTTTGATTTGCTATACCTATTGATATAATATCCTTCCAAGTTACAGAAACCTTTGACATGGCTTCTACACAACAACCCACTTGAGTGGACCATATTTCTGAAGGATCCTGTTCAACATATCCTGGTTTTGGAAAAAATTGTTGAATTTGTCTTTGTGCTATAGACTTTATCGTCCCATTTTCTGTAAATAGAATGCACCTACTACTTGTAGTACCTGCATCTATCGCCATAAAGTACTTTGCCATAATTCACCTCTATATTTATTATACAAGAAATTTACATTCAATTATATTTTTAACTTTATTACTTTAACCTCTGTTGATTAGTTCTTAATTTTGTGGAATAATATATACAGTGAGTAGGGTGTGAGATAGACTTATTTTTAACTAACTAATCCAACACTTGAAAACATTTTCATCATATAGGAGGGGTGTTTATGGCGTTCGCATTCGATTACGACGCAAATGCTGAAAAATTGGTAGAGTTTGAAAACTTTATCGATAGCGAAAAGACAAAAAAAGGATCTCTTATGTCTATTCTACATAAGGGTCAACATCTATTTGGATATTTACCAATAGAAATTCAACAAATTATCTCTAAAAAGACTAATATCCCAATTGCTGAAATATATGGAGTAGTAACCTTCTACTCTCAATTTTCATTAATTCCTAAAGGAAAACATGAAATAGGAGTGTGTTTAGGTACTGCTTGTTATGTTAGAGGGGCACAAAAGATTTTAGATGAAGTTTGCAACAATTTAGGAATTGAAGTTGGCGGTACTACAGATGACTTAAATTTCTCTATTCAAGCTACAAGGTGTATTGGAGCCTGTGGTCTTGCACCAGTTATGACTATTTCTGGTGATGTTTATGGAAAATTGAAAAGTTCTGATGTAGAAAGAATTCTTAATTCTTATAGAGAAAAAGATGAGGTGATCGGCTAATGAATTTAAATGAATTGTTAAGTATTAAAGATAAGACACTTCCTCAAATGGCCTTAAGGTCAAACCTCTTTGAAGAAGTAAATAGTATCTACGAAAAACAGGTTCTTGTTTGTGGTGATACAGGTTGTAGATCTTCTCATTCTGAAGTTATTGAAAAAGAAATTAGAGATACCATCGCTAAAGCGGGAAAAGAAAAGTCCATTGACGTGGTAAGAGTGGGTTGCTTTGGTTTATGTGAAGCAGGTCCTATTGCCATAGTATATCCCGGTGGAAAGTTCTATGCTTATCTTAAAGAAGGCGACGGAGAAAGAATAGCTACTGAAGATTTAATAGGCGGCAATACTGTTGAAGAGTTAATATATAAGGAAACTTTAACTGATGATATATTAAAGTCCATATACGAAACTTCTTTTTATAAAAAACAAAAGAAAATTGCTCATAAAAACTGTGGTTTAGTAAACCCAAACTCTATAGAAGAGTACATAGCTTTAGATGGTTATAGAGCTTTAGAAAAAGTTCTATCCAATATGAGTCCTCAAGAAGTTATAGACGAAGTTAAAGAAAGTGGTCTTAGAGGACGTGGTGGTGGAGGATTTCCTACCGGTATAAAATGGCAATTTACAAAAGATGCTTCAGGAGACACTAAGTATGTTATCTGTAATGCCGACGAAGGTGACCCTGGTGCATTCATGGACAGATCCATACTTGAAGGTGATCCTTATGCAGTTATTGAAGCCATGACCATAGCAGGTTATGCTATTGGTGCAAATCAAGGATTTATATACATTAGGGCAGAATATCCTTCTGCAGTTGCACTTCTTGAAAGAAGTATTGAAAAGGCTAAGAGTCTAAACCTACTAGGAAAAAATATAATGGGAACAAATTTCTCATTTGACTTAAATTTAAGACTTGGCGCAGGTGCCTTTGTCTGTGGTGAGGAAATGGCACTTATTGAATCTATCGAAGGCAAGAGAGGTATTCCTAGAAATAAGCCACCTTTCCCTGCAAATGAAGGACTTTGGGGAAAACCTACCCTTATAAACAACGTAGAAACTTATGCAAATATTGCTCAAATAATATTTAGAGGTGCCAACTGGTTTAATAAAATCGGTACTGAAAAATCTAAAGGAACAAAGGTGTTTACTTTAGGTGGAAATATTAAGAGAACCGGTATCATTGAAGTTCCTATGGGAACTACTTTAAGAGAAATTATCTATGATATCGGAGGTGGAATCATTGACGATAAAGAGTTTAAAGCCGTTCAAACTGGAGGACCATCTGGTGGATGTATAACTAAAGACTACCTTGACACTCCTATTGACTACGACAACTTAACCGCCCTTGGATCTATGATGGGTTCAGGTGGAATGATCGTTATGGACGAAGACACTTGTATGGTCGACATTGCAAGATTCTTCCTTGAATTTACCGTTGATGAATCCTGTGGAAAATGTACCCCTTGTAGAGAAGGAACTAAAAGAATGTTAGAAATTTTAGAAAAAATAACTTCTGGTGAGGGTACTGTGGAAGATATAGATAGACTTGAAGAACTTGGTAAAGTAATTAAAGTCTCTTCTTTATGTGGTCTTGGTCAATCCGCTCCAAACCCTGTTCTTTCAACATTAAGATACTTTAGAAACGAGTATGAAGCTCATGTTATAGATAAGAATTGTCCTGCTCATCACTGTAAAAACCTACTATCTTACTTTATCACTGACGACTGTATAGGCTGTACGAGATGTAGTAGAGAATGCCCTGTAGACTGTATTGAAGGTGAAGTTAAAAAACTCCATGTAATTCAACAAGAAGACTGTATAAAATGTGGTAATTGTATGGAAGTTTGTCCTAAAGACGCAGTTGTGTTCAAGTAGGTGATAAAATGAAATTCATTAGTTTAACTATTGACGGTAAAAACGTAAGAGTCTTAGAGGGAACTAATCTAGTAGAAGCTGCAAAAAGAGCAGGTATTAAAATTCCTACACTTTGCTATAGTAAAGAACTTCAAGTTGTTTCTTCCTGTCGTATGTGCCTTGTAGAAGTTGAAGGGTTCAACAAACTCGTAACTGCTTGTTCTACTATTGCTACCGAGGGTATGGTTGTAAAGACTGAAACTGAAGAAATAATTAACATTAGAAAAAATCTCTTAAGACTTTACTTAGACAATCACCCTTCCGACTGTTTAACCTGTTCTAGAAATGGTGATTGTGAGCTTCAAGACTTAGCTTATAGATACGATGTGAAATTTAGAGAGCACGAAGGAGCAAGAAGGGGAAGTAAAACGGGAGGATTTACCGATACTTCAAGTCCTTATATCTTAAGGGATGAGTCTAAGTGTATTCTTTGCGGAAGATGTGTGAGAACTTGTGCCGTAGTACCCGATAGAAATATTTTACAATTTGGTAACAGAGGTTTTTACACTAAAATCATCGCCGACTACGATACCACTTTAGAAAAATCCGGTTGTGTATCATGTAATAGATGTGTTGTAGAATGTCCAGTTGGAGCTTTAGTAGATAGAAGATCTTACAGAAAAGGTAGAAGCTTTGAAACAACAGTTAAGCAAGTTAAGTGTAAATCTTGTGACTACGGTTGCAATATGAAACTTATTATGAATAATGGAAAAGTTGTCTCTGTAAAAGCCTCTACACCTCAAAATGGAAGACCTCTTTGTTTAAGGGGAAGACTTTTAACAGAACTTGAATATGTGGATGTGCCAGATAAGCCTTATAAGAAACTTTACAATGATGAGGGCAATGAATTTGTTCAAGTAAAGTGGGCTGAGGCTCTAAATTTAGACAATGTATATGACAAAATGAAAAGACTTGACGAGGTTGAAGATGAATAGAGAAGAATTTAAAAAAGTTGTAGATTTTGCAATTAACGAAGAAGAAGCTTCTTATCAATTTTATATGGATGCTTGCAATAAACTTGAAGATAAAACTCTAAAAAACACTTTTATAAATCTTGCCAATGAGGAAATGGACCATAAAAAGTTTTTAATTACCTATAGAGATAATGAAGGTGAAAGCATGAGTATAAGTCAACCTGTTGACTATGAAATATCCGAAACATTGGATATGCCAGAACTCAGCACCGATATGAGTTTTCCCGATGCCATGGCACTTGCAATAAAAAGAGAAGAAGATGCTATGAACATGTACCAAGCACTTGCTAATGCATCCAATGACGAAGCTAAAAAAGAGGTTTTTATAAACTTAAAGAATATGGAACAACTTCACAAATCAAGACTTGAAGAAATGTATCTAAACGTAGGATATAGAGAAATTTGGTAAGGTGAAAATATGATAAAACTCAATATAGATGGAGTGGATATTCAGGTTGAAGAAGGTACTTTGCTACTTGATGCCTGTAGAAAGGCGGGTGCTAGAATCCCAACCCTTTGCCATGACGATAATCTATCCCACTTTGGTGGATGTAGAATGTGTGTGGTTGAAGTGGAAGGTTTTAGAAATCTAGTAGCTACCTGTTGTACACAAGCAACAGACGGTATGGTTGTAAAGACAAACACTGAACTTGTACAAAAAGCTAGAAAGACAGTTCTTGACTTATTACTTTCAAACCACCCTGTTGAAGATTGCTTAACTTGCAATAAAACTGGCGATTGCCAACTGCAAAACCTAGCCTATGAGTACAACGTAAAACCTAGTTTCCACGGAGAAAAGAAAAATTATGAAATAGAGGCTAGAAATCCTGTTTTACTTAGGGACCAATCAAAGTGTATACTTTGTGGTAAATGTGTCCGAGTATGTAAAGAAGTACAAGTGACTACAGCTATAGATTTTGTTTCAAGAGGTTTTAATTCAAAGATTGCCGCAGGTTTTGATTTGCCTCTTTCTGATGAAAACTGTAGATTATGTGGACAATGTATATCAGTTTGCCCAACAGGAGCGATTGTAAACAAGCACTTTATTGGAACAAGACCATGGGAAATAGACAAGAAAGTTAGAACTACTTGTCCTTTCTGTGGTACAGGATGTACTTTTGACTTAAATGTAAAAGACGGTAAAGTGGTAGGAGTAACTCCAGCAGAAGATGCTGTTGTAAATAAAACTTCCCTATGTGTTAAAGGTAGAAGTCATATTGACCTAATTAGTAGTCCCGATAGACTGAAAACTCCTCTAAAAAAAGTAGACGGAGAATTTGTTCCAATCTCTTGGGATGAGGCAATAAAAACCGTTTCTGAAAACTTTACAAGAATTAAAGAAACCTATGGAAGTGACGCTCTAGCTGGACTAAGCTCTGCTAGAACTACAAACGAAGATAACTATACGTTCCAAAAGTTTATGAGAGTTGCCCTTGGTACAAATAATGTGGATCACTGTGCTAGAACCTGACATGCTCCTACAGTTGCAGGTCTTGCAACAACATTAGGTAGTGGAGCCATGACAAACTCCATAGCGGAAATTGAAGATGCAGATGTGCTTTTCATAATTGGTTCAAACGCCACCGTAGCTCATCCTATTATTGGTAACAAGATGAAAAGAGCTGTTAAATACAACGGAACAAAACTTATTGTAGTGGACCCAAGAAAAACAGAACTTGCCTCAATGGCAGATGTTTGGTTACAATTAAGCCCAGGATCTGACGTTGCACTTATAAATGGTCTTATGAAAATCATCATTGATGAAGATTTAATTGACCACAAGTACATTGAAGAGAGAGTTGAAGGATTTGACGAACTAAAAGAAGTAGTTTCAAAATACGATAGAGAAACCGTTGAAAAAATTGCAGGTATTGACTATGACAAACTAGTTGAAGTTGCACATATCTACACCTCCTCTAAAAAGGCTGGAATTTTCTATACACTGGGTATTACAGAACACACAACAGGTACAGAAAATGTTATGACCCTTTCCAACTTGGCACTTATCACAGGTCATGTTGGTTTCGAATCAGCAGGAGTTAACCCTATTAGAGGTCAAAACAATGTCCAAGGTGCCTGCGATATGGCAGCACTTCCAAATAACTTCCCAGGATATGCAAACGCATACGATGAGAAAACTATCCAAAAATATGAAGAGATTTGGGGAGCAGAATTAAGTAGAAACACCGGTTTTAGAATTCCAGAAATGTTTGAAAGTGCCCACAAAGGCGACTTAAAAGGAATGTATATAATGGGAGAAGATCCTGTACTAACAGACCCTAACGCAAACCATGTAAAAGCATCTTTAGATAATTTAGAGTTTTTAGTAGTACAAGATATATTTATGACCCCTACTGCAAGTCACGCAGATATTATACTTCCTGCAACATGTTATGCAGAAAAAGACGGTACCTTCACTAACACTGAAAGAAGAGTTCAAAGAGTTAGAAAAGCTGTAAATCCTCCGGGACAAGCAAGACTTGACTGGAAGATAATTTCCGATATTGCTAAGGAAATGGGCGTAAACGGATTTGACTTTAAAAATTCAGAAGAGGTATTTGAAGATATTAGAAGATCTGCTGCATCCTACGCAGGTATGACCTATCAAAGAATTGATAAAGAAGGATTACAATGGCCATGTCCTACTGAAAAACATCCTGGTACAAAATACCTACATAAAGGTATTTTCTCAAGAGGTGTTGGAAAACTTGTACCTGCAGAGTACAAACCACCAAAAGAATTGACAAGTAACGAATATCCTATAACACTAGCAACCGGTAGAATGTTATACCACTATAATGTTATGACTAGAAAGTCTAATACATTAAATGACATTAAACCTTGCGAACTTGCCGAAATAAGCCCTATTACAGCCAAAGAATATGGACTAAAAGAGCATGATGTTATAGAAGTTACTTCTAGAAGAGGAAAAATTAGGACAAGAATTACCATTACTGATAAAGTCAAACCTAATTATCTTTGGATGACTTTCCACTACTGGGAGTCACCTGTAAACGAACTTACAAACGATGCTTATGACCCAATAACAAAAACAGCAGAATATAAAGTTGCTGCAGTAAGCATTAAAAAATCAGAATATATACCAGATAATTTAAGATTACCTGACTATCTTGATGACAATAAAGTAGACGACTACTCTATGCAAAAATAAAAAATTAAAAGCTTAAATTAAAAACATCCTCTTTTTAGAAAAATTCTATTAAGAGGTTGTTTTTTTTAAAAAAAGCCTAGACCAATATATTTTACTGTATAGCCAATTAATAGTCCTATATAAAAATTTTTTAATATCTAACCCTAACAATATTACATAAACTAATCTATTTTAATATTCTGTAACTATTTATTGTTAAAGATGAGTTATACTATTATAGAAAAACTATACAAAGTAAAATCTACTTAGGAGCTTACTATGAGATTTTCTTATAATAAACTATGAAAAAACAATTGATGAAAAGATGAATAAACTAAACTTACAAAATGCTATTAAGATACTTTTTGACCATTGAAAAAATGAGTTTGTAAATATGTAGATACTAGAAAGAATTTGTAAGTATTTTATGTGATATATTGAAAGTTTTGGAATATAAATGTGGAGGAAGATAATGAGTAACTTATCCCAAAAGAAAAGAGAAGAAATGCTTAGCTACTTAAATCATCTAAAAAAGATTCATACAGATGATGAAAGCATAATTGCACTTGAAAAAATAGAAATAGCATTAACTGAAAAGAAATATGGGCTTGTTTGGGAAGAGCACGAAGAAGAAGTTGATAAGAAACTTGTCCATAATATCCCTGTATTTAGAGAAATAGAAGAAAGATACGAGGCTTTTTATTAATAACACAGTATACAATGAAGATATGACTAATGTTGAATGGAGAAGGATTGAAGATGTATTATAACTTATATGTTTATTGTTTTATATAATATATTTAAATAATACTTTTTTGAATAAAATATCTTTTTTATTAACAAAGTGAAAGGCTATGAGTTAAAACCCTCACAGCCTTTTTTTGTAAATAAACCATCAAATTATTTTTCTAAAAACCTAATTTAATGAGTTTAAATTCTCTTTTAAATTAATTTTTTATCTTTTCTGCCATTTCTTTTGCCATTTTTCTAAGTCCTTCAAGTTCTTCTTTGTGCATAGTTCCTCTTGCCTCAACTATAGTTTCAATGGAGTCGAAGTTACTTGATTCTTTAAACTCTTTCAAATCTTTAACAGCTCCTCCACTCCAGCCATATGAGCCAAATATTCCTAGCACGTGATTTTTAATTTTATCGTGTTTTAAAACATTTAATAAATTGTACATGCTAGGGTAAACAGAATTGTCATAGGTTGCTGAACCTAAGAATAGGCCTTTATATTTCCAAATTTCTGAAATAATATATGAGAAGTTAGTTTTAGAGCAATCAAAAACTTGGATATTTCTAACTCCTTCTTCTGCTAGGAACTGTGCTAAGTGATCCGCCATAGATTCTGTATTTCCGTACATTGAGCCATATACAATAACAACGCCCTCTTCTACTTCGTAATTTGACCATTTTCTATAGTCTTCTATAATTATTTCAGGATTTTTTCTCCATACAAACCCATGAACAGGACATATTATATCTATATCTAGCTCTCTAACCTTGTCAACTGCTTTTGCAGCAACTGCTGAGTATTTCCCAACTATATTTGAATAGTATCTTCTAGTTTCAGACTGAAAAACAGAATAGTCTGCTTGTTCATCAAAGATTGCTCCATCTAGTGTTCCAAAACCGCCAAATATATCTTGAGAAAAAAGCACTTTATCATTAGGTTCGTAACTTACCATCGCCTCAGGCCAATGAACCATAGAGGTCATTACAAAGTGTAACTCACGACTACCTAAACTTAACACATCTGCATCTTTAACTTCAAAAAACTTATCATCAGAAGGCTCTAGTTCCAATAAGTCATAAAGCATAGTCCTAGTTCTCTTATTTCCTACCAACACAACTTCAGGATAACATTCTAATATATCTTTTATGCAACCTGAATGGTCTGGTTCCATATGCTGGATTACAAGATAATCTAAATCTCTTCCATCTAAAATTTCTCTAACGCTATTTACAAAACCACCGGATTTATTTATCCTAATGGTATCAATTAGACAAGTTTTCTCATCTTTAATTAAATAGCAATTATAGGAAACTCCTTTAGGTAAAGGTAGCATATTTTCAAATAGTGCCGTTTCTCTATCATTTGCACCTATATAGTATAAATTAGATAAGATTTCCTTTTTTAAACAGTTCATAATAACCCCCTTTAATAATCATCTAAAAAAGAATGTTTTTTATCATCTTTAACATATCCTAAAACCCTGTCTAAATCAATATTTTCACAAGATCTAAAAATATTGATGGCAACGTTTTTAAATCCATCATCTTCTAATTGTTTAATCAAATCTTTTATTTTAAACCTGGTAGAACCAATTTTTTTAGCTGCAACCATACAAGCACAATTTAAAGGCATAAGACCTGTATAAGTCATCCACCTTATAATACTTTCTTCCCTAATAAAGTACATGGGTCTAATAATCTGCATATTTTCGAAATTAGATGCTTTTAATTTTGGCATCATGGTCTTAAAATTCCCAGCACAAAGTATATTCATCATATTGGTTTCAATTACATCGTCAAAATGGTGACCTAGTGCAAGCTTATTACAACCTAGTTCTTTAGCTTTTGCATAAAGGGAACCTCTTCTCATTCTTGCACACATATAACAAGGATAATCTTGAGATATTTTATCTGCAACTTGAAATATATCTGATTTATATATGGTAACTGGAATGTTCAAATAATCACAATTTTCTTCTAATAGCTTTCTAATATCTTCATGATATCCCGGATCCATAGCAATAAATTCTAATTCAAAATTATTTTTTCCATTTTTTTTAAGTTCTTGAAATAACTTTGCTAGAAGTAAACTGTCTTTTCCACCGGAAATAGCAATAGCAATTTTGTCATTATCTTGAATTAAATCGTATTCCTTAATGGCCTTAATAAACTTGGACCATATATATTTTCTATATCTTTTTATAATAGCTTTTTCAATATCCTGTAATGGTTTTAATTCTTCGGTTACAATCATTTCAGGACAAAAACCACTTTGTAAATTATTTTCTGTCAATTTTAACTCCTTATACTAATTATATCACGAATTTAAATCAATAAAGAAAAAAGAACCCTACTTGTGATAAGGCTCATTTTTTGAAATTTTAATCCATCTATATAGTTGTTCATATAAAATTAGCTTCATAAGTTGATGTGGGAAGGTGAACTTAGAAAAAGATAGCTTTAAATCGGCTCTATTTTTGATTTTATTTGATAATCCATATGACGACCCAATTACAAAAACAAAGTCGTTATATCCTTGAATTTTTAGCGTATCAATCAAATTAGAAAATTCTTCACTGGAATATTGTTTTCCTTTTAAGTCTAGTACTATTACAAAGTCCTTAGTAGAAATTTTATTTAGTATTTTATCAGCTTCTTCATCTAAAGCAATTTCAATATTTGATTTGTTCTCATCTCGAATAAAAGACTCTTTTAATTCAATTTCTTCAAGACGTACATAAGCTTTTATTCTTTTAGAAAATTCTTTTAACCCATCCCTTAAAAAAGGTTCTTTTATATTACCTATCGTTATTATTTTAACATTCATATTTTATAACTCAATTCTATTACTAACATTATTTCTATCTGCTATATTTAAAGAAATATCCCTACTTAAATCTAGACCAAGATCTTTTAAATGTTCATAGATGGTATTATAAGCAAGTGTTGTAGTGTTATTTTCATTACTTAAGTGTGCTAAAATCACCTTTTCTCCATTACCAGTAAGAACATCTTCCAATGTGTTTGCACAGTCTAAGTTAGATAAATGTCCCTTAGTAGACGCGACTCTACGTTTTAGTGAAGGTGAATAAGGACCATTCATTAACATTATAGGATCGTGATTTGATTCGATAAAGAAAATATCTGAACCCATAATTTGTTTTTTTATCCTTTCGTTTACAGTACCCGTATCTGTTAGTATGGAAAGTTTTGATTTTTTATTGTATATGGAAAATCCACAACTATTAGCAGCATCATGAAATGTTGAAAAAGGGTGTATATCTAAATCTTTCAAGGTAAAATCATAATCATTTTTAAATACTAAAATATTATTATCGTCAATTAATCCTATTTTATTTATCATTGCAATCCAGGTTTCTTTATTAGCAATAATAGGAATATTATATCTTCTACTCATAACGCCTACACCTTTAACGTGGTCTGTATGTTCATGAGTAACTAATATTGCATCTATAGTATCTGGCAGAATACCTGCTTGTGTTATAAGTTTTTCAAGTCGTTTACCTGTAAATCCTGCATCTATTAAAACCCTAGTTTTATCAGTCTCTACTAATAAGGAATTTCCTGAAGATCCACTAGAAAGTGATGTGAACTTCAATTATATCAACTCCTTTTTTATACAGAATACATTATATAACAATTGGACTTGTAAATAAAGGTTTTGTAGGTCTAATATCTAATGTATAATTACTTTAGGTGATGAAATGAAATATTCAACTTTTAGCGAAATGAAATGTGTAAATAAAAATATAAATGTAGATGAAAATTTTATTCTATTTTTAATAAAAAACAAAATTACTGTTTCCACAGCTGAATCTCTTACTGCTGGACTTATTTCTTCTACTATAGCCAATGTTCCCGGTGCGAGTAGTGTATTAGAAATGGGATTGGTCACATATACTGAAGAATCTAAAAATCTTCTCTTAAATGTTTCACGTGAAACATTGCAGAGGTATTCGGCAGTTAGTTTTGCAACTTGTTATGAAATGCTAAATGGTCTCGAACTTAAAAGTAATTCAATGCTAAATATTGCAACTACAGGTTACGCTGGTCCTGGAGATAAGGCAGGTTTAGTTTTTATTGGTGTTAGTTTTATGAAAAATAAACATTTTTATCGACTTAAAATCAACGGAGATAGAAACGAAATTAGACTTAAAGTAGTTTCTTTAGCATTTTATTTTAGCAATAATTTAATTAAAGAATTTATCTCTTAATATTTAATATTAAGCTGTTATTTTTATTGTAACTTTTATTGTAAATTTAATATATTGTTTCACGTGAAACATTCCAAGTTAAATAAAATATTTGTATAAATTTGTTTTATGTTTTTATACAAATATGTTTCACGTGAAACATTTCTATTGGTAAAATTTATTACATCAAATTTTATTCTATTTGCATTTTCTAGATTAAGATTTTCAAGTATAAAATTATATGAAAAAAGAATAGGTAAACTAAATTTTAATAATTAGTTATCCACAAGTTTTGTAAAATCTATTATAAATATGTAAATTTTAATTATATTTGAGATTTGGTAATGTCATCTTATCCACATTGTAATTTTTCGTATATTTTTTGTTATCCACATTTTATTTTCTATCTAATAATCTAAAGATTTAATTTTTTCAAATTTATTCACTTATTAATTTAAATAAAACATTGAAATTTAAACGTTATTGTGGGGTATTGACTTTTGTTGTTATTTTGTTGTTCTGTAATAATTCTTTTTAAATACTAAATTAACTTTATCCACAAAGTTATGCACATAATAATCCACATAGTTGTCCACATGGTTATCCACAATTTATATTAAACTGTAATATTTTTGTAAAAGTTTTTCTTATTTTCATATGTTATTATTGTTAAGGGGGAATTATGAAATCTACTATTAAATATTTCTTTATTGGATTTTTATCAGTATTAATTCTGGTATCTTCCATAAGAATAAACAAATCAAATAATCTCTCAGGAGAGAACAACTTGATACTTAATATAAAAACAATACCTGTTAATTATTATTTTTCTAAACTTCCAGAAAATAATAATTATAGTTTACTTGGAAAACATTTAAATAAAAAATCTTTAATGATTAATGCTTCTAATAGTCTTGTTATTCCTACATATGTTAAAGACAATAACCAAGCTATTCATCCTTCTATTTTTTATGATCCGGACATGAAATATGGTTATAGATACATTTTAGCTTTTACTCCTTATAGTTTTTTAAATGATCAGACAGAAAATCCTAGTATAGTTGTTTCTAACGATGGAATTAATTTTAAAATTTTAGAAGATGTTCCCAGTCCTCTTGTAAAACCGGAAAAAAATTGTCATTTATCTGATGTTTGTATATTTGAGAAGGATAGTACCTTAGAAATATGGTATAGGGAATCTAATAAGAAAACTAGACTTTCAAGACTTTTAAGAATTACTACAAATGATTTAATAAGTTATACTAAACCTCAAGTTATATTAGATTATGGTACTTCCGGTTATGGTTTAGGATCACCGTCTGTTTTATATGAAGATGGTGTTTATAAAATTTACTATCGTAAAAACATGGACATAGGCTCTGATTCTTATGTGTATAGGGCGTCTTTAGATTTAAAGAGTTTTACTAACCCAATACCTTTAAAATTTGACAAAGGTGAATGGACAAATTATCACCCATGGCATTTAGAAATAAAAAAAGTAAATAATATATACTATTGTCTAACTATGAACTGCCCCGACGGTAAAATGGATACTTCTTCTCTTTTTTTACTAGAATCTTATGACGGAATAAATTTTAAAAATCCTATTAAAATATTAGAACCTAGTGAAAAGGGTCACGATAATTGGTTAATTTATAAATCTACTTTTATGGTTAAAGACGATACTGTATGGTTATATTATTCTGCTATAGATAAGCTTAAAAAATCAACCATATCTTTGCTTAGTGGACCAGATTTTTTACACTTAAAACCTGTATATTAAAAGACGGCAATTGCCGTCTTTTATAATGGTTTACTTTTTGGTTTTCCTCCACCTCTAGGATATTTATTAGGAGTAGGAGATATTTTTTTTATAATTATTAGACTTCTTTCTGAATCTTCAAAGTCTAATTCATACTCTATAATGTCTATGATTTTGCACCCAAGAGTATTTATTGCATTTTTTGCTTCTTCTGCTTCTTCTCTTCCTGAAGGTCCTTTCATGGATATGAAAATTCCTCCAACTTTAATGAATGGGAGGCTGTACTCGGCTAGAGTATTAAGCCTAGAAACTGCTCTTGATATGGCATAGTCATACTTTTCTCTATAGTCTTTTTGTCTGCCAAGTTCTTCAGCTCTACCATGAATACCTATAATATTAGTTAATTTCATTTCAGAAATAGTATTATTTATAAATTTTATTCTTTTATTTAATGAATCTAGTAAAGTAATATCTAAATCATCTCGGTATAATTTAATAGGTATTCCTGGAAATCCACCTCCTGTTCCAATATCTATTAATTTTGAATTTTCTTTTAGTTTGATTTTACTAAGGGGTAAAAGGGAATCTAAAAAATGTTTATAGTTAAACTCATTCTCTTCTGTAATACTAGTCAAGTTTAAATATTTATTAGTTTCTAACACTATATTTCTAAATTTCTCGAAGTTTTTTAAAGTATCTTCTGTCAAATTAATACCTTCCGATTCCATTACTTCTACTAATTTACTCATTTTTATTCCTCTTTCTTGTCTCTAGATAAATCAAAATCACATTTATATCTGCAGGACTAACTCCTGAAATTCGACTTGCTTGTCCAAGAGAGTCGGGTTTAATCCTATTTAGTTTTTGAACTGCTTCGTTAGAAAGTCCCTTTAATTCTGTATAGTCTTTTATAAAACTAATATCTCTTCTTTCAAGTTTTTTAAATCTTTCTATCTGTTGCTTTTGTTTAGCTATATATCCTTCATATTTAATTTGAGTTTGTACTTGAATTTTTATTTCTCTTTCAAGTTTTGGTGCATCTTCATCAAATACTTGTAATAAATCATAGTTTAATTCTGGTCTTTTTATCAAATCAAATAAAGTTAGAGACTTCTGAAGTTTAGTAGATCCTAAATTTTCTATTATCCTGTTATTTTCTTGTGTAGGATTTACTTTAATAGTCTTTAGTCTCTCCAGTTCAGTTTTTACTTGTAAAAGTCTTTTTTCAGTCTTTTCCATTCTTTCCTTAGTTACAAGTCCAATCTCAAATCCTAGTTTAGTAAGTCTAAAGTCTGCGTTGTCCTGTCTAAGTGTAAGTCGATATTCCGACCTTGAAGTCATCATTCTATATGGCTCATTTGTACCTTTTGTAACTAAATCGTCTATTAACACGCCTATATAGGCATCGGATCTATCTAAAATAAAAGGTTCTTTTCCAGTTATTTTAAGGTAGGCATTTATACCCGCCATAAGTCCTTGAGCTGCTGCTTCTTCATATCCTGATGATCCATTTATCTGTCCTGCAAAGAAGAGTCCACTTATTTCCATATGCTCTAAAGTTCTCTTTAGTATTGTAGGATCTATACAGTCATACTCTATACCATAAGCAGATCTCATGAACTTCATATTTTCAAAACCAATTATTGTCTTATACATTTGTTTTTGAACATCTTCAGGTAGAGTAGAAGATACACCTTGAATATACATTTCTTTCGTATCAAGACCTTCTGGCTCCACAAACACTTGGTGTTCGTCCCTTTCACTAAAACGAACTATCTTGTCTTCAATAGAAGGACAATACCTCGGGCCTACACCTTTGACAATTCCTGCATACATTGGACTTCTGTGTAAATTTTCTTCAATTATTTTTTTTGTTTCTTTTGTTGTATAAGTCAAATAACAATTTTCTTGTTTTTTATTTAAATTTTCACCAAAATTCATAAATGAAAAAGGTATAATCTCTTCATCTCCAGGTTGAACTTCCATAACAGATAAGTCTAAGCTATCTCTGTGAACCCTTGCAGGAGTTCCCGTTTTAAATCTCCTCAATTCAATTCCAAGTTCTTTTAAAGAGTTTGACAAATACTTTGAAGACTTGAGACCATGGGGACCTGATTCAATTTGTAATTCTCCTTGCAAAATTAACCCTTTTAGGTATGTCCCAGTGGCAACAATAACTGTTTTTGCTTCATAAATAGCTCCATTTAAAGTTTCAACAGAGACAATCTTTCCATCTTCCACGTTAATCTTTGTAACTTCGCCTTCAACTAAGTCTAAATTTTCTGTATTTTCTAAAACCTTCTTCATTTCTCTATGATAGGCTGGTTTATCTGCTTGCACTCTTAATGAGTGGACAGCTGGACCTTTTGAAGTATTTAACATTCTAGACTGGATAAATGTCTTATCTATTATAAGTGCCATTTCTCCTCCTAAAGCGTCAATTTCCCTAACTAAATGTCCTTTACCCGTTCCACCTATATTTGGATTACATGGAAGATCTGCCACAGAATCCAAACTCATAGTCAGTATTACTGTTTTTAATCCAAGTCTTGCAGTTGCAAGTGCCGCTTCTGTTCCCGCATGACCTGCTCCTATAACAACCACATCAACCGAGTCTTCTCTATATTTTTTTATTTCCATAACACCTATTTTCCAATACAAAAATCTCTAAATATTTTATCCAATACATCATCTTCTATGGTTTCTCCTGTAATTTCTCCTAGAACTTCCCATGATGATCTTAAATCCAACTCAATACAGTCAATAGGAACATTCATCTTTAAATCTTTTAAAGAAGAACTAAGATATTCTATTGACTTTTTAATTATATCCCTATGTCTTACATTTGTTACAAGAAGGTCTGAATTGTTTTTTATATCACCTTCATAGAACATATTTGCAATTTGATTTTCAAGTTTTTCAATTCCTACACTTTCTTTAATAGATACCTCTATTACAGGAATTTTTGGATCTAAATTTAATCTTTGTACATCCAATTTTCTATCTAAGTCCGACTTATTTAAGAGTACTATAGCTTTTCTGTCTTTAATAAGTTCCTTAACTCTCAAATCATCTTCTTCAAGAGGTTTAGATAAATCAAAAATCACTATTATTAAATCCGCCGTCTTTGCATAATCTAAAGATCTATCCACACCTATTTGTTCAACTAAATCTTCACTATTTCTAATACCTGCAGTATCACTTATCTTCAAAACTATACCATCTAAATCTATATACTCTTCTATTACATCTCTTGTGGTTCCTGGTATATCGGTTACAATCGCCTTATTAACTTTAGCTAATGAGTTTAAAAGAGATGATTTTCCAACATTTGGCTTTCCTATTATGGTAGTGTTTATACCATCTCTAATTATTTTTCCTCGATTAGAAGAACTATACAACTTTTCTAGACGTTGTAATACATCTTCACCGTCTTTAATAATTATATTTGTATCTGGTTCTTCTTGACCATCTTCTGTAAAGTTTATGGAATATTCAACTCTTGCAAGTAAGTCTAGAAGTTTATCCCTAAGCTCTTTAATTTCATTTTTTAAGGATCCTCCCAACTGATTCATAGATGCTTCATAGGACTTGTCCGTCTTAGCTTTAATAAGGTCAATAACAGCCTCCGCTTGAGATAGATCAAGTCTTCCATTTAAGAAAGCTCTTTTGGTAAATTCACCTCTGTCCGCAATCCTTGCTCCCTTTTTAAGGGTCAAATCAAGTACTTTTTTAACGGCAATAATACCTCCATGGGTATAAATCTCAACCATATCTTCTCTAGTGTAGGTAGAGGGTCCTTTCATAAATGAAATAAGGACTTCATCTATAAGTTCATTCTCATCGTAAATGTGTCCATATACGAGTTTTCTATTTTCTAATTTTGTTTTTACACTATTAGGTTTAAATATATCTTTAGCAATTTTATGAGCATAAATTCCACTCATTCTAACGATGCCTATACCCGCTTCGCCAGTAGCAGTGGAAATAGCTGTAATTGTATCTTCCATAATTAACACATCCTTTTTATGATTATACCATATGAAAAAGGCAAGAAGAAAAGCCTGCAAATGCAGACTTTTCAGTTTAATTTTTCTTTAATTTTATTACCACTCTTCTAAAAGGTTCATCACCTTCGCTTACAGTGTAAATTCCTTGGACAGACTGAAGGCTTGAGTGTATAATTCTTCTTTCATAGGGATTCATAGGTTCCAATCTCATATTTTTATTGTATTTTTTTGCCTTATTTGCCATCTTCATAGCTAGAGATTGTAAAGAACTAGTCCTTTTTTCTCTATATCCATTACAGTCGATGGAAATTCTAATGTATTTTTCTGAATTTCTGTTGGCAACTAAATTAACAATATATTGGATTGCATCTAGTGTTTCCCCTCTTTTTCCAATAACAATTCCAATATCATTTTCATTAACAGGGATTATATTAAATTTTATACCATATTCATCAGTGAATGTTTCAATATTTGCAGGTATACCCATTTTAGAAACCATAGTATTGATGAATTCTTTCATTTTAGATCTAAGTTCATCGTCAATGACAACAGGTTCTTTAGAATTATCTTCTTCAGTTTTGGAAATTTTCTCTACTTTTTTATCTTCCTTAACTTCATTTTTTTCTTTAGAAGAAGACTTTTGAACAGGTCGTTTTGTTTCTTTTTTTACAACCTTTTTTTCCTTTTTTACTTCATTAACAGGTTCTTTTTTAATCTCTGTGTTATCTGAGGAGCTATCACTGGATATTACATCATTTAAAAGCTGTTCTATATCTTCTTCACAAGAAACTCTAACCATCGCATCTTTAGCTCCAAAAAGTCCAAAGATTCCATTTTTAGGTTCTTCTAAAACTTCAATAACAGCTTCTTCTTTCGAACAATTCAATTCATCAATAGCAAGCTTTACCGCATCATCAACGGTTTTAGCTACTTTAACTGTTGATTTCATTTAAGCTCCTTCCTATTGCTTTTTAATTTTCTTATCATCCTTAGTACTTACTACAACTTCTTTATCTTCTTTTTTATCAATAAAAAATCTGAAAATCATTTCAAATATATTACCTGTTATCCAATAGATTGAAAGCGCAGGTTGATAATTCCTGGCAAAGAAGAAAAACATAACAGGCATTGCATATTGCATGGCAAAATTCATACCTTGCATAGGATTGTTTTCACCCTGATTAGTTTTAGGCATGTTTAATTTTGTAAATAAGAACTGGGTAAGGGCAAGTAATGTAGGAAGAATTAAATCTCCAGAATTCTTAACAGTAATATCTTCAATCCAGAAGAAATTAAGACTTATATCCTTACTTAACTCTAAATATTTTAGAGGTTCTCTCATAACTGGGAAAAGTGCCCAAATAATTAGAATTTGTATAAGCATAGGTAAACAGGAAGCTAAAGGGTTATAACCCATTTCCCTTTGAAATTCCATAACCTTTTTTTGATAAAGTTGAGGGTCATGTTTATACTTAGCTTCTAGCTTTTTTAATTCTGGTTGAAATTTAGCATTAAGCTTTTGCATTTTAATATTAGAAAGCGTAACCGGCAACATTACCAATTTGTAAAGCAAAGTCAATATTAAAATAGACATTGCAAAGTAGGAAATTGACTCAGGCTCACTTCCAATCTTCGATATGGTAAGATAAATTACTTCAAGTATTTTACCAATTATCGAACTTAATAATTTTGTCATATACTCTCCTAATCTTATTTTAATGGATCATAACCACCCTTACTAAATGGATTACATCTTAAAACTCTCCATGCAGTAAGAAAGGTACCTTTAAATACACCGTATTTATCATAAGCCTGAAGGGCATATGAAGATCAAGTTGGGTAGTACTTGCACTTATTTTGACCCAAGTAAGGTGAAATAAATATTTGATATATTTTTATAAAAAACATTGGTATATACTTCATCTTTACACCTTCTTTGATATTTTTTTAATAAGATGCATACAGGATTTTTCAAGTTCCTCATAACTTAACTCAATAGTGTTTTGTTTTGGTATAACTACAATATCGTAGCCTTTAATTAAAGAGTTCCAGTTAAGACGAAAAATCTCCTTTAGCCTTCTCTTAATCTTATTTCTAGTAACGGCATTTCCAAATTTTTTAGTAATGGAGAAACCAACACGAGATCCAGGTAAATTATTTTGTTTTACTACAAAGGTAAAATTTCTATTAAAATATCCATTACCTTTTTTGTAAACTCTTCTAAAATCTCCATTACTTCTTAATCTTTTATCTTTTTCCATAAATAAAAATTAAAAGACCATCAAAATGGCCTAAGCAGAAACTACTTTTCTACCTCTTTTTCTTCTTCTTTTTAATACTCTTCTTCCAGCTTTAGTAGACATTCTCTTTCTAAAACCATGATCTTTACTTCTTCTTCTTCTATTTGGTTGATATGTTCTTTTCAACTTTTTCACCTCCGTGGAATAATATACAAAACACTATGATGATTATATAAACGAGATACAAACCTGTCAAGAAAATAATGTAATTTTCAACTTTTTAAGTCATTATTTACTCAAAAAGTTTTAATTGTGGATAAATGTAAAAATTTTATTCAAATCATTGAAAAATCAAGATCTAAAGGCGTTTTAAACATTTGAAGTAAACATGTGCATTTGATATAATATTAAAAGTAATAATGATATTTTAATTCACAATTTTAAATTTTTTTGTGGATAACTTCACATCTAAAAGAGAATTTGTACGAATGAAATGGCTAATTCTCTATTTTTTTAGGTATTTTTAACAGTTTATATAAATATTATGGATAAGTTTAGGTTTTTGTGGAAAACTTTTGTAAAAGCCTTAAACTACAAGTTAACTTATCAATAAATTGTGGATTATTTTGTGTATAACGGAGGTGTATGATGGACCTAAATACTCTATGGTCCGAATTGCTGTCTGTACTTGAAGTAAATCTAGATAAAGTGGTTTTTGAAACTTGGATTATGGCATTGAAACCAATAAAACTTACTTCTTCTGAATTGATATTAAGTGCTCCAAATGGATTTACAAAGAAGATGGTAGAAAAGAGATATCTAGATGAAATTGTTGAAATATTAAGTTTTATACTAAAAACAGAAAGTACTATTAAAATAGTTCTTCCTACAGATTCAAACTTTAAACAGTATCAAGTAAAAGTTAAACCTGGAGGACAGCAGTACTTTTCAGATAGTAAACAGGAAGTAAGCACTACAAAAGAGGAAATAGAAAAATTTAAAAAAGAACAAATGTTAAACCCAAAATATACATTTGAATCTTTTGTCAAAGGAAAATCTAACGAATTTGCTCTTTCAGCTGCAATGGCCGTTGCAAAAAACCCTGCTACTGCCTATAATCCTTTATTTATCTATGGTGGACCGGGACTTGGAAAAACCCACTTGATGCAGGCTCTTGCTCATGAGATAATGGACAACTATCCAGAACTTAAAGTTATGTATATAAGTAGCGAAAAGTTTACAAACGAATTAATCTCATCCATAGGAGATAAATCTAGTAAGAAAAACAGTCAGTTTAGAAATAAATATAGAAATATAGATGTATTATTAATAGACGATATACAATTTATTGCGGGGAAAGTGGGAACACAACTTGAATTTTTCCACACTTTTAATGATCTCTATGCCCAAAATAAACAAATAATAATCTCTTCTGATAAACCTCCTAAGGAAATAGAAACCTTGGAGGAGAGACTTGTTTCTAGATTTGAATGGGGTCTAATAGCAGATATACAAATGCCTGATTATGAAACGAGAGTTGCAATATTAAAAGCAAAACTCAATATGGAGCACGCTTATATAAGTGATGATATTCTAGAATATATAGCTATGAATGTTAAATCTAATATTAGAGAGCTTGAGGGTGCATTAATGACTGTTCTTGCTCATAGTCAACTATTAGAAGGTAGAAATATTGATTTAGATAGGGCAAAACTTGCACTAAATAAAGTAATTGAAGAAAACGAAAAGAAACCTATAACTTTGGAATCTATTCAAGAAGTAGTATGTGATAAATACAATCTTGAAATGAAAGATATGTATTCTAAAACTAGAGCTAGACAAATTGCATATCCTAGACAGATTGCAATGTACCTTTGTAGACAACTAACAGATCTTTCTTTAATAAAGATAGCTGACTCTTTTAACAGGGATCACTCTACTATAATGCATGGAGTGGATAAAATAACTAAGGACATAAGCGAGGACTCTTCTTTTGCTGAAGAGGTAAATAATTTAGTTCGCATAATTAAAGGGGAATAATCCACAATCCTATGTTGATATGACTGTGGATAAAATGTGGATAACTGGAAAAATAAAATATTATTTATTTCTTTGTGGATATTGTTGATAATTCAATATTTATCCAGAATTTATTCACATGGATTTCAATATGGATAATGGGTTACTTATCAACATATTAGTACTTATCCACATAATAAACACCCCCTACTACTACGACTACTAACTATTACTATTATTATTAGGAGATAAAATGAAATTTCAAATAAACCAAAGAGAATTATTAAAACATATCAACATTGCTCAAAAGGCAATTTCTGCAAGAACTACACTACCTATATTAGAAGGTATTTTATTTGAAGCTGAAAATAATAAATTAACATTAAAAGCAACTGATTTAGAATTAGGAATTAAAACTTCAACAGATTGTATTGTGGAAGAAGAGGGAAAAATTGTTATAAATTCCTCAATGATAGGAAATATAGTTAGAAAACTTCCAGATTCTACTATTAATTTCAATATAACGGGAGAAAATATACAAATAAGATGTGCAAATTCAGAATTTAATTTAATTGGATTTGATTCATATGACTATCCTCCTCTACCAAATGTAGATATAGAGACGAAAATAGAAATTCCTTGTGAAATTATGAAAGAAGCTATTAGAAAAACCGTATTTGCCGCTTCTATTGATGAATCTAGACCTTCTTTAACTGGTGTAATGATAGAAGTTTCTAAAAACTATTTGAGTTTTGTAGCTCTTGATGGCTTTAGAATTGCACTTATGAGATACGAAAGTGAAATTGAAGAAGATATAAAAGAGATAGTACCGTCTAGATCTTTAAATGAATTAAGTAAAATAATGAATGATGATTGTGATATAACACTTAGTTTTGTTAAAAATAATATTTTATTTGATCTAGGAGATACTCTTATATACTCAAGGCTTTTAGATAGGAATTTCTTTGATTATAAGGATATAATTTTTTCTCCCTCTACTTGTAAAGTAAAAGTTGTAAAAAGAGAGTTACAAGATGCCTTAGAGAGGGCTTCACTATTGGCAAGAGAAGAAAAAGCTAATTTAATAAAAATTTCTATTTCAGAAAATAATATTCACGTTACATCTAATTCTGAATATGGAAATGTTTCTGAAAATATATTTTGCGAAAAAGAGGGAAATGATTTAGATATAGCATTTAATGCTAAGTATTTACTGGATGGGTTAAAGGTCATTGACGCACAGGACTGTATACTAAACTTAACAGATAGTTTAAAACCATGTATTATACAACCAGTGGATGAGTCGGGATATTTCTATCTAGTTTTACCTGTTAGATTGGGGAGACAATAATGGAAGAGATAAAAATAAGTACAGAGTTTATAAAGCTTGAACAATTATTAAAATTAGTAAATATTGCATCTTCAGGAGGAATGGCAAAGGAATTAATATTAAGTGAAAAAGTTCTTGTAAATGACAATATTGAAACTAGAAGAGGAAAAAAGTTAAGACCTGGAGATAAGGTACAGTATTTAGATTCAGTTTATTTAATAAAATAGGTGAAGTTTTGAAGATATTAAGTTGTTATCTTTTGAATTTTAGAAATTTTAACAATTTAAATATAAGATTTTTCGAAAAACTCAATATAATAATTGGAGATAATGCAAAGGGAAAGACTAATATTTTAGAGGCTTTATACTTTAGTGCTAAAGGAAAATCTTTTAAGTCTGCAAAACAAGAAGACTTAATTAAATTAGGAAAAATGGAGAGTTTTATTAGGACGGATATAGATTCTTCAGGTCTTGAAGAAAAAATAGAAGTTAAAATATCTAGAAATTCTCAAAAGATTATTAGAATTAATGAAAATAAAATAGATACAATGAAAACTCTTCGTTCTTTTTTTGATATAGTTACTTTTACACCAGAAGATATTAAGATAATTAAAGAATCAAAGTCTTTTAGGCGTGAGTTTTTGGATGAAGTTATTTCAGGTATAATTCCAAGTTATGAAAATTTATTGATTAAATACAATAAGATTTTAAATCAAAGAAACTATATTTTAAAAAATAATAAAAATATAAGTTATTTTAAAGAACAAGTTCAAGCCTCTACAAAACAACTTGCACAAGAAGGTGCAAAAATAATGAGAATGCGTTCAAAGTACATTTTTATGCTTGAAGAAAAAGCTAAACTTGTACATGATAGTTTAACTTATAATAAAGAAAAACTAGATATATTATATAATAAAAATTCCGAAAATTCTTATAGTGATATAAATAATAATTATAATATTCTATATAAAGGTTTACAGGATAATTTAAATCTAGATCTTAATAGAGGTTTTACTTCTGTTGGCCCTCATAGAGATGATATTTCTATTTTAGTAAATGGGCTTGAATCTAGAGTTTTTTTGTCACAAGGACAACAAAGAACACTTACTCTAACATTGAAACTTGCACAGACAAAGTTATATGACGAAATTAAAGAATCAAGTCCAATAATACTATTAGATGATGTATTTTCAGAACTTGATGATGACAGAATAAATTATCTTTTAAAGGAGATTAAAGATTATCAGTGTATAATAACTTCTACTGATGAAGGTTTTATAAAAAATTATAATGGTGAGTATAGAATTTTTGAATTTATTGACGATAGATTGGAAATTAAAAAGTTTAGATGATATGAAAGGATAATGTATGGGTCAAAATAGAGATTATGGTGCAAAGAATATTAGGGTTTTGGAGGGACTTGAACCGGTAAGACTTAGACCGGGAATGTATATAGGTTCTACTGGCCCTAAAGGTCTTCATCATTTAGTTTATGAAGTGGTAGACAATAGTATTGATGAAGCTTTGGCTGGGGTTGCCGATACCATAGATGTAATAATTTATGAAGATGGCTCTGTTTCTGTTGAAGATAATGGTTCGGGTATTCCTGTTGAAAAACACAGTCAAACAGGAAAATCTACTTTAGAAACTGTACTTACTATTCTTCATGCAGGTGGTAAATTTGACAACGGTGCATACAAGGTATCGGGAGGTTTACATGGTGTTGGTGTTTCTGTAGTAAACGCCCTTTCATCATGGTTAAAAGCCACTGTAAAAAGAGATGGGCATGTTTTTACTCAAGAGTTTTCTAGAGGTAAAGTTGAAACTCAAATTAAAAAGGGTGAAAAAACTAGTGAAACAGGTACAAAAATTCACTTTTTACCTGATAAAGAAATTTTTGAGACTATTGTATTTGAAAAAGATGTACTTATAAATAGATTTAGAGAAATGGCCTTTTTAAATAAAGGTATTAGAATAAATTTTGAAGATAGAAGAGATGGTTCAAAAGTAGAGTTTAAATATGAAGGTGGAATTAATTCTTTTGTAGAGTATATAAATAAAAACAAAAATGTACTACACGATAAACCTATTTATATAACAGGAGAAAGAGAAAATAGTGTTGTAGAAATTTCTATGCAGTATACTGATTCTTACTCTGAAAATGTATTACCTTTTGCAAATAATATTCACACTACTGAAGGAGGAACTCACTTAGTAGGTTTTAGAACTGCACTTACTAGATCTTTAAATGATTATGGAAGAAAGTATAATTTAATTAAGGAAAAAGATAGTAATTTACAAGGAGAAGACGCTAGGGAAGGTCTTACTGCAATTGTATCGATAAAGTTATCAAATCCTCAGTTTGAGGGTCAGACCAAGTCAAAGCTTGGTAACTCTGAATCTAGAGGAGATGTAGAATCCACCCTTTATGAAGGTTTATCTATATTCCTAGAGGAAAATCCAACTGTAGCAAAGATTATTATAGAAAAAGCACAATCTTCAGCTAGGGCTAGAGAGGCTGCTAGAAAGGCAAGAGATCTTACAAGAAAAAAATCTATTTTAGATAATACTCCATTACCAGGAAAACTTGCTGACTGTATAGAGGGAGATATTGAAGTAAATGAGATATTCTTAGTAGAGGGTGACTCTGCGGGAGGTTCAGCAAAGGGTGGTAGAGATAATAAATTTCAAGCAATTTTGCCACTTAGAGGAAAGATTTTAAATGTTGAAAAAGCAAGACTTGATAGAGCTTTAAGTTCCAATGAAATCAAGGCAATGATTACAGCTTTTGGAACTGGAATAGGTAAAGAATTTAATATTGAAAAGCTACGTTACGGTAAAATAATAATTATGACCGATGCGGATGTTGACGGGGCTCATATAAGAACTCTTTTACTAACATTTTTCTTTAGATATATGAAAGAACTTATTCATGCAGGTCATGTATATATAGCTCAACCACCTCTTTATGGGATTATTAGGGGAACAAAGGTAATTAGATATTGTTATTCTGATGAGGAACTTGAAAAGTCTTTAGAAGAACTTGGTAAGGGCTCAAATTTAAAAGTACAAAGATATAAAGGTCTAGGAGAGATGAATGCGGATCAACTTTGGGAAACCACTATGAATCCTGAGAATAGAGTTTTGTTAAAAGTGACAATAGATGAGGATCAGCTAGTAGAAGTTGATGAAACTTTCAATATACTCATGGGAGACAAGGTTGAACCTAGAAGAGAGTTTATTGAAGAAAATGCAGTTTATGCTCAAAACATTGATGCTTAGGAGGTGGTAAAGTGAGTGAATTAATAAAAGATCATGCTAATATTATGGATGTCAATATAGACAAAGAGATGAAAAAATCCTACCTAGATTACTCTATGAGTGTTATAGTTTCAAGAGCTTTACCTGATGTAAGAGACGGACTAAAACCTGTCCATAGAAGAATTATTTATTCTATGCAACAACAAGGGTTATTTCCCGATAGGGGTTTTACAAAATCTGCTAGACTTGTAGGGGATGTAATGGGTAAATTTCACCCACATGGAGACTCTGCTATTTATGATGCAGTGGTAAGGCTTGCTCAAGATTTTAATATGAGATATCCTCTTGTACAAGGACAAGGTAACTTTGGTTCTATTGATGGAGATGGAGCTGCTGCACCTAGGTATACCGAACTTAGAATGAACAAGTTATGTCTTGAAATGTTAAGGGATATAAATAAAGAAACTGTAGACTTTCAAGAAAATTATGATGGAAGAGAACTTGAACCTGTGGTACTTCCATCTAGATTTCCAAACCTTATTGTAAATGGTTCATCAGGTATTGCGGTTGGGATGGCTACAAATATGGCACCTCATAATTTAGGAGAAACCATTGACGGAATAATCTCATATATTGATAATAGAGAAATTACTATAGATGAACTTAGGGAGCATATAAAAGGACCTGATTTTCCTACAGGTGGTCACATAATGGGTAAACAAGGAATTTCTAATGCCTATAACACAGGTAGGGGTAAGGTAATTTTAAGAGCGGTTGCAGAAATTGAAGAACATAAGAAAAGACAAAGGATTGTAATTACTGAAATTCCATATCAAGTAAATAAGTCTAACCTTATAATGAAGATTGTGGAACTTGTAAAAGATAAGAGAATTGATGGAATATCAGACTTAAGAGATGAGTCCGATAGAAAAGGTCTTAGAATTGTAATAGAACTAAAGAGGGATGCAAACGCTCAAATTGTTTTAAATAACCTTTATAAGTACAGCCAAATGCAAATTACATTTGGTATTATAAACTTAGCTCTTGTAAATGGAGTTCCTAAGGTATTGAATTTAAAACAACTTATAAAATATTATGTGGATCATCAAGAAGAAGTAATAACTAGAAGATGTGAATTTGATTTAAAGAAGGCAAAAGATAGAGCTCATATTGTAGAAGGACTTTTAAAGGCCATTGACAATATTGATGAGATTATAAAAATAATTAGAGAATCTTATTCAGACGCTCTTGAAAGACTTATGGAAAGATTTGGTTTTACTCAAGTTCAAGCTCAATCTATATTAGATATGAGACTTAGAAGACTTCAAGGACTTGAAAGAGAAAAACTTCAAAATGAATATGAAGAATTAATTAAAGAAATTGAAAGACTTGAAGAAATTCTTGCAAATAGAACTTTACTTCTTGATATAATAAAGAGTGAACTTATAGAAATAAAAGAAAAATTTGCAGACAAGAGAAGAACTAAGATTAAACCTAATTATAATGAAATAGATATTGAAGAGCTTATTGAAGAAGAAGATGTCTTAATAACCGTTACAAAACATGGATATGTTAAAAGAACTCCAACTGATACTTATAGAGTACAAAATCGTGGAGGTAAGGGGATTTTAGGGTTAAATCTTAAGGATGGGGACTATGTGGATTCACTATTTGTAACATCTACTCATAGCACCATTGCATTCTTTACAAATAAAGGAAGAGTTTACACCTTAAAAGCATATGAAATACCTGAAGGAAGTAGACAGGCGAGAGGACAAGCTCTAGTTAATTTAATTCAAATATCTAAGGGTGAAATTGTACAAGCTGCTATTCCTTTTAATGAGGATGAAGAAGATCATTATCTACTAATGGCTACAAAATCAGGTCTTATTAAAAAAACTAAAATTAGTTTATTTAAAAACTTGAGAAAATCAGGACTTATAGCTATAGTTTTAAAAGATGATGATGAACTAATTTCTGTAAGATCGATTGGTAAAAATGAACAGGCTATAATGATAACCAAAAAGGGTCTATGTATTAGATTTAATATTAATAAGATTAGAGCAATTGGAAGAGCTGCTCAGGGTGTAAAGGGAATAACCCTAAATGAAGGTGATCAAGCTGTAGCTATGGATATTGTAGAGGACAATAAGTATTTACTTGTAGTTTCTGAAAATGGTTATGGTAAAAAGACTGTTATAGAGAGATACAAAGTCCAAAACCGTGGAGGAAAAGGTGTTAAAACCTATAAAATATCAAATAGAACCGGTGATATAGTATCTGCTAAATTAGTAAAAATAGACGATGAAATCATTCTTATGTCAGCTAAAGGCGATGTCATAAGACTTGAAGTAAGGCAAGTATCTACTAAAGGTAGAGATACCATGGGAGTAAAGATACGTGAAGTCGTAGATGATGGCGATAAAATTGTAGCCGTAGCCAAGTATATAGATGATTTAGAATAATGGAGGATAATATGAGTTTAAACTATGAAATTAAAGAAGAACAAGATCAAATATTGATTTTTCTTGAAGGAGACTTGGATGCATATTCAAGTGACGACTTTAAAGAAGCCGTACTTAAAGTCATAGAAGATCCAAAGGATATAAAGTTAAACGCAAAAAAATTGAACTTTATAGACTCTACAGGACTTGGAAGTTTGATAAGTATTTACAATTCTATTAAAGAAAATAACAAAAATATCTGTATTGAAGATATTAAACCTAATGTTAAGCAAATTTTTGAAATTACAGAACTAAATAAGCTTTTTAACATTGAGGAGTAAGTATATGAAAAAGTATTATTTATCTTTTGAATACACACCTGAAAATTTTTCATTAGCTAGATTAAATGTATCTTTTATTGCAAATAAGGTAGGATTTAACATTGAAGAAGTTGAAGATATTAAAGTTTCACTTAGTGAAGCTTTAAATCTTTTAATTGGAATTTCTAAAGAAGCAAAAATTGTATTCTTCGCCTCTGAAGAAAAATTAGATATTGAGGTTATAGCTTTAGACCCTGATATGGAAAAAATAGGTGAAACTAATAAATTTGCAAAGATAATTTTAGAAACCCTTATGGATGAAGTTGAAATAAAGGAAGGTTTAATAAAAATTAGTAAAAAACGTAAGGATTAAGACTATGACCGATAAAAAAAGAAAATTGAGTGATATCGAAACTAAAGAATTATTCGAAGAATACAGTAAGACCCAAGACTTTGCCATAAGAGAAGAACTAGTTAAAAGACATATATATATTGCTGAAATTCTTGCAAAGAAATACGCAAATAGAGGAATTGAATATGACGATTTATTTCAAGTTGCAAGCCTTGGACTTTTATTAGCCATAGATAGATTTGATGTTTCTAAAGGGTTTGAATTTTCAAGTTATGTTACTCCAACAATAGTGGGAGAAATTAAAAAGTACTTTAGAGATAAAGGTTGGGTAATTAGAGTTCCAAGAAGAATACAGGAAATGTCTAAAAAAGTTAATGTGGCAAAAGTACAACTTTCTCAACATCTTCAAAAAACTCCAACTATAGGAGATATAGCAGATTACTTGGAAGTTACTGAAGAAGAAGTAATAGAGGCGATTGAAGGAAGTAAAGTGTATTATCCTTCATCGCTTGAAGTAACCTATGACTCTCAAAATGAAGATAAAGAAGCGAATTTATCTGATTTAATTGGAAAAATTGATGAAGATTATGAAAAAGTGGAACTTAAAGATTTAATTGAGAGAGTTATGGAAAAGCTCAATGATTTAGAGAAAAAAGTAATTATAGAAAGGTACTTTGAAAAAAGAACTCAAATTTCCATAGCAAAGTCAATGGATATAAGCCAAATGTCAGTTTCTAGAATTGAAAAAAAGGCATTAAAAAAATTTAGGGAAGAGTTTGAAAAGGATGGTATAAGTGAAAAATAAAATAATTGCAGTAGTAGCTCTTATATGTCTTTTGACAATTCCAAGTACTTCTCTTGCTGAAAGTAAAAAATATCTCTATAGAATTTCAGGAAATAGCAGGTATGAAACAGCAGTGATGACAAGTAAGGTATCCTATAAAAAAGCATCAAATGCAGTTATTGTAAGTGGTAGAAAATTTCCTGATGGACTTACAGGGGGAGTTTTAGCTTCTGTGCTAAATGGTCCCGTACTTTTAGTAGATAAGGATACGATACCCCAGTCTGTTAAAGATGAATTAAAGAGGTTACAAGTAAAAAACATATATGTAGTAGGTGGAGAAAGTACAATTTCTAATGCTAGTATAAGTCAGTTAAATGGGTATAAAATAATCAGAGTCAAAGGTTATAACCGTATAAAAACAGCTACTGAAGTATTAAAACACATTGATAGTTCTGGATATTCGTATAATAAGAGATATTTAGCTTTTGCAAATAGTCAAAAATTTCCCGACTCACTTTCAGCAAGTGGATATTTAGCAAATACTAAAATACCTCTACTTTTAACAAATGGTAAAACCTTAGAACAAGAAAATATTGATGTGTTAAATAATAGAGGAATTAGGGAAGTAATAATAGCAGGGGGAGAAAGTTCTGTAAATCCTCGTATTTTGTCAAATAACAATATAGTAAATAAAATTGAAAAGACAAGTTTTAGTGGAAAAAGCAGATATTTAACTTCACTTGATATTGCAAAAAAGGGATTTAGTAATGCTAAATCCATTGTACTTGTGAGTGGAGAAGACTTTCCCGATGCACTTTCCGCATCTAATATAGCAAAATATGTAAAAGGACCTATACTTTTAACAAATTCATCTAGTATAGATAAAAATATAGTAGATTATATTAAAAATTCAGAAATCAATAGAATTATAGTAGTTGGGGGTAAAAGTCGAGTACCTGATAAACTACTTGAAGTTATAAATAGGGATCAAATTAGAGGACCTGAAGAAATTGGAGATCCTGATGAAGATCCTGTAGGTTAAAAGAGAAAGAAAGAAGGGATTAAGATGCAATTAAATTACGAGAAGAAAAATATTTGGAATAATGTATCTGAAAATGAATTAAAAGAAATTTTTGAATATTCTGAAAGATATAAGGATTTTTTAGATCATGCAAAAATCGAAAGAGAAGCAACTGAAACTATAATTAAAAAAGCAGTAGAAAATGGATATATTAGCCTTGAAGAAGCTCTAAAAGGTAAAATTAAAAAAGGCGATAAAATATATTTAAACAATAAAAATAAATCAGTTGTAATGATGGTAGTAGGAAATGACATAACTGAAGGTATGCACATTTTAGGATCTCACTTAGATTCTCCAAGACTTGATTTAAAACAAAATCCACTATTTGAAGAAGGTCATATGGCTTATTTCAAAACCCATTACTATGGTGGAGTTAAAAAATATCAATGGACTACTATGCCTTTGGCACTTCATGGAACAGCTATAACAAAAGATGGAAAGAAATTAAATTTTGCCATTGGTGAAAAAGAAGAAGATCCAGTATTTTATATTACAGATTTATTGATTCACCTTTCTAAAGATCAAAGAAAGAAGAGTATGGACGAAGGTATAACTGGAGAACAGTTAAATGTAATCATAGGTCATAATTCATATAAAGCAAAGGACGATTCCAAAAACCCTATTAAAGATAATATTTTAGAATATTTAAATAAAGAATATGGTATTGTAGAAGAAGATTTCCTAGTTGCTGAATTAACAGTTGTTCCTGCAGGAAAATCTAGAGATGTGGGATTTGATAAAGCTTTAATTGCATCTTATGGACATGATGATAAGGTATGTGCTTATGCATCACTTGAAGCTATATTAAAAGTTGAAAATCCTGAAAAGACAGCAGTTTCTCTTTTCGTAGACAAAGAAGAAATAGGTTCAGTAGGAAATGCTTCTATGGGAGCAAATTTCTTCCAAAATATGGTTGCTGAAGTTTTAAATAATCAAATTGAAAATTATTCAGATGTTCTTTTAAGAAGAGCGTTTGCAAATTCAAAAGTTTTATCTGCAGACGTAACTGTAGCATATGACCCTAGTTTCTCAGAAGTTGTAGAAAAGAATAATGTTTCCCTTTTAGGACATGGGGTAACACTTTCAAAATATACAGGTTCTGGTGGAAAATTTGGTTCAAATGATGCAAATTCTGAATTTTTACAAGAATTAAGAGTATTATTTGATGAAAATAATATAGTTTGGCAAACTGGAGAATTAGGTAAAATAGATCAAGGTGGCGGTGGAACAATCGCCTTTATACTAGCAGCTTATGGAGCTGAAGTAGTTGATATTGGAACAGGTATGTTATCAATGCATGCACCAATAGAACTTCTATCAAAAGCTGATGCTTATATGACTTCAAAGGCATATGAAGTATTTGTTAAATAATATAAAATTAGAATCTGTCAAATTTTGACAGGTTCTTTTTTTATTTAAAACTTAATAAATTAAGTAGTTATATAAAAAACATTAATAAATTAGAAATTACATTTATTTAATGATATAATTGAAAAGGTGATGTAAATGTATAATGTAGGAATTGATATTGGATCAACAGCTTCAAAGGTTGTTGTATTAGACGATTCTAAAAGAGAAATTTTGCATAAAAAAGTTATGCCAACTGGGTGGAGTTCTGTTCAAGTAAGCAAGGACATTGAACAGTGGCTATTATCAAAAGGTGTAAATAAAGAAAATAGCAAAGTTGTGGCAACAGGTTATGGAAGGGTATCTGTTCCTTTTAGTGATAAAGTTGTAACTGAAATAACTTGTCATGGTAAAGGAGCTAGTTTTTTTAATCCAAATGATATGACTATTATAGATATAGGTGGGCAAGATACAAAAGTAATTAGTTTTAAAGACAATTTTATAAATGATTTTAAAATGAATGACAAGTGTTCAGCTGGAACGGGAAAGTTTTTAGAAGTAATGGCAGGACGACTGGGAGTTGACTTAGATGAGATGTTTGAACTAGCAAAAAAAGGTAAGGATATAAAAATTTCATCTATGTGTACAGTATTTGCAGAAACTGAAATTATCTCTTTAATAGGAAAAGGAACGCCAAAAGAGGATATTGCTTGTGGTGTAATACATTCTATAATAAATAAGGTAATAATACTTGTAAATAGAATTCCAAAGTCTGATAATTACTTCCTAACAGGAGGATTTTCAGGAAATGACTATATGGTTGAAAATATCTCCAAGATGTTAGATGCAAAAGTAGAAACTCATAAAGATGCTAGATTTGCTGGAGCTATTGGAGCTGCAATGCTTGCTAAATAATGGAATATTTAGATATAAGAAAAAAATCTATCTTGATGTAATTTTACTTTCAGATACGGATAAAGTAGTATTCCTTTATAGAAGAGTTTACGGGAGATTGTAAAAAGTTTTTATTTTACACCTATTTATTCATAAAAAATTGATAAAGAAGTAACAAAAAATTACATTGTAATTAAAGGGTATTATTAAATTAAAAAGATATAAACCCAAATAGAATGAAATTTTTATAAAAAATAAAAGAATGTATCAACCATAATTTTATTAGAATTTAGGTTGATACATTTTTATTTATCTATTTTAGTTTTTTCATATGATAAAACTTATTTTAATTTTAAGGCGATTCATGACTAAAATAAATTACTAATGAAAGATTTAGTATATAATTTTTGAATTATGTTATTAGATTGTAAAAATACTGCAATTTATATTTTGATTAAATTCTAAATTTAATCAAGAAAAGTTACAATATTTCAAAATTGTGGATATTTTATAAAAATTTAGATAATATATATTTAATAAAATTTAGAAAGAAGGATAGTCATGAAAAAAGGTCTAAGTATCACTTTGTTTTTAGTGTTTATAATTGGTTTATTTGTACTTTTTTTGTATAAAAGTGAATATAGTAGATATATCTTAAATAAAAAGGCATTTAAAAATATCTTAGTAGAAGACAATATAAACGAAGAATATAAAAAGTTAAATATTAAATCTAATAATGACTATAATGAAAATGGAATTGATGATTATTCAGATTTTATTATTGGATGTAGAAAAGATGCACAAAATCATCCAATCTATGTTTCTGACTATGTTCCTACAAATAATGGATACCCCGATAAAACTAAGGGTGTATGCACAGATGTAATATGGAGGGCAATGAGAGAAGGAGGGTATTCACTAAGATCTATGCTTATGAAAGATATTAGGGAAAATCCAGAGGATTATCCAATGGTAAAAAAACCCGATGATCATATAGATTTTAGAAGAGTTAAGACTCTTAGACCTTTTTTTGAAAAATATGCAACAGTTTTAACCAATGAACTAAATGACCCGAAAGATTTTCAGCCGGGAGATATAATAATATTTGGTCCTAATGACTTTCACATAGGTATGTGTTCTGATAATAGAAATGAAGAAGGATTTCCCCTTATATTTCACAATGGTGGACAATTAAAAAGGGAACAGGACTATATTAATATAAGTCCTATAACAGGACATTATAGGTTTGAAAAAGACAAGATACCACAAGAAGTTCTGTTTAAATGGGATGAAGAAGAATGTAATTATTAAAAAAAGACGAGATTACTCGTCTTTTTCGTTTATTAATATATTAGCTGCTGTATAATAACTTCTGGCTCCTGAGATTAAACTTTCTTTTCCAATTCTAGTATAAGGTGCTATAAACTTTTCGTCATATATGAACATTCCAAGTACAACTCCAAATTTTGAGACTTTTAAATTTTTTTCATTCTCAAATTCTACAAAATCTAGAGGATCCATATCGTAATATTCTTGATATATATAGTCCTTTTCTATAATTTGAGTTAAGATTTTTTTAAAATCTTCTTTTGTATGCTCTCTTCCTGCATATATACCTTGAGAAGCATAGGAATCTGTAGGTTTTAAAATATAGTCATCTTTATGATTTAAAACTTCGTCAAAGTCTTCTCTAGTTTCTAATTTAAAAGTTTTTGGTATAGAATTTTCTAAAAATTTTATCTCATCATCGTTTAAAATACTCTTAGTCTCATTTTTCAATAGAATTTCAAAGATAGGTTTTATGTGCATAATTTGTGATCTAAAAGATCCAAGCATCATAAAAGCATTGTCATAATAAGCTTTTATGAAATTTTTTATTTCATCAAATCTTTTCATAATTTCTACTGTAACCGCTCTTCTATAGACTAAGTCTATAATGTAATCACCCTTGTGAAGTTTACCATTTGAATATTCAAGATCTCTAATATCCACAACTTCACAGTTTACACCTGCATTTTCGTACGCTTTTTTGAAGGCTTTAAACTCAATTGATGTGCCAAGATCTAAAAAGTCAACAATTGCAACATTTGGCTTATTATTTTTATGTCTACTGTAAATATTTAAAGAAGCTTTAACCCAGGAGTTTATAAGATCTACATTTTCCATTTTATAGGACTTAGAAAGTTCTTTCATAGCCAAGTTATTAAGTAGTATAGGACCTATCTCGTTATCTTCGTTCATAGCAGAAGATCCATCAGTATTAAACTCTACAAATTTAAACTTTTCAGGGGAATTGTAAAATATATCATATCTACAAATAGGAACGGGAATATCGTATCCCGGGTCATGTAAGATTAAATTTTCAAGCTCCTTTGAAAAATTAAATAGTTTCCTATACTCTTCACTTTCTAGATAGTGATTAGTAACTTTTCTAGTTATTTTCATAAGAGTTTTAGAAATTTTATTTAAATTATCTTTAGTTTCCCCGTCATAAAAAAGTCCTTGATAAAGAGTTGGAACAGGTTTATTATTGCAATAAGCATTGGAATTTTTAACACTTTCAAGCATATTTAAATAGTCATGATAGTATTTCTTAGTATCTTTTTTTATAATGTCCACGTATTCTTTTACGTATTTGCTATTATACATTAATCCTCCAATCTAATTTTAAAAACATCTATAGCCTTTAATAGTCCATCTGTACGATATATTTTTTCAAATATATCTCTAGGGGTCAATTTATTTTCAACATAAGGTTTTAGAGGTTTTAAAAACTTTTTATCTTCCTCTTGTAATTCGTCATAAGCCATTTGATATATAATCTTTGAAAGTTCATTTAAATCCATATTTAGGTATTTGGCATTTAAACCTTCTTTTATAATATCTTTTTTTGCCTTTAGAGCCTGATCATATGTGGTATTATTTGAAATTTCAAGTAATTTCTGAAGATTCTTTTCACTATAAAAAAGTCCCTTAATAAGTGCTGGCACAGAAAAGTTAAGCGGGTAGGGAAGAGAATCAAACATTCTTATTTCAATGTATTTTTTAACTCTTACATCGGGAAAAACTATTGAGAGTGAATGAAAAATTAATTCATCATCAAGTTTAATATCTTCACAAACTTCCTTTAAAGTCTTAGTTTGGGTAGAATATGTTAAGCCGTCTTTTTCCCGAAATATTATTGGAGTATTGTAGATTTTTTTTGCATAAGTTTTGTATGAAAAATCTTTATCAAAAGCATCTTTATAAAGTCCAGATCTTTCACTATCGGTGTTTTCCCATATTTTTTGTCTAATAGTGTGTAAACTAGTAGGACTTCCTTGAAAAATATAGGCATTGTCATACATGGCATAAAAAACAGGAGAGAAGACATTAAGTAAGTAAACTTTCAGCCTAAAGTCATCCTCGTTCTCATAATCTATAGCGGTTTGAACTGATGCACTACCTTTCATCATATTATGAGCCATACTTCCTCTTTTTTTAAAATAATTATACATATGATCATATCTAATTTTAGGTAGAATCTTTATATCTTCAATCCTTGTAACGGGATGATACCCAAGTGTTACAAGAGATTGATTTTTTTCTTCCAAGTGTTTTAAAACTTTAGGCATAAAATCTAAGTAAATATCATTTAGTTTAGATACTGATTTTTGTGATTTAATGGCGATTTCAAACTGACTACCAGGCTCAGTACTTATAAAGATAAGATCTGATTCAAGGGATAAAATTTGCCCGTTTTCTATTACTGGAGTAAAGTCGAAATTATCCTTTAAGTAACTTAAAGTTTCATTAACCCCATTTTTACCGTAATAACTAATGGACTCACCAGTTTTATTGTCTACGATGAAATGTTCCATTTCAACACCTATAGTAAAATCTTCTCTTTTCTTCTCACCTGATCGAATGTATTTTTCAATTTGTTTTATATTTTCATTATCATTCATAAAATCACCTATTTTGTAATATCATTATATTTTGCATTTAACAAATTAATTAAATAATTAGGCACTATCTTTATTTGTACCCCTATTTTACCACCTGAAACATATATAAAATCCTGATTAGATGCTGAAATATCTAAAATTGTGGGAAACAATTTTTTCATACCAATGGGAGAACAACCTCCTCTTATATAACCAGTAGTGTTTTTTAAGTCTTTTACATGTAACATTTCAATCTTTTTTTGATTGACTGAATAAGCAGCTTTTTTTAAATCTAGTTCTTTGTTTACAGGAATGACAAATACATAATTTCCACTTTTACCTTTAGTTACTAAAGTTTTATAAACTTTAGACATATCTAAATTTAATTTATTTGCAACTGAAATCCCGTCAACTTCATTACCAGGCTCATAAGTATAGTATTCAAAATTTATATTTTGAGATTCTAAAAATCTAATGGCATTTGTTTTATTATCTTTAATAAAAATCACCTTCTCTACAATATTATATCAGATTAAAACTATTGGAATTATAATGGTATACAAGTATTAAATTCTATAAAAAGGGTATTCATATATTGGGAGGTTTTTCATGTTGAAGAAAAAAATTATAGTTAATTTTATACATCACAGTTGCTTTACAATTGAAACGGATAAAACTTTTTTTATTATAGATTATTTTAAGGGAGATTTGCCAAAACCAAAAAAAGATAAAGAAACTATTTTTTTAGTAAGTCATAGTCATAAAGATCATTTTTCTAAAGAGATATTTAATTATGGAAACTTTAATGACAATATTTATATTCTCTCTGACGATTTAAGGAAACTTTCAAAGGAAGATAAAATAATCTATTTAAAAGATGAAGAAAATGATAGTCTATTAGAAAAGAAAAAGATATTTTCACCGACTAATGTTTTTTGTATGAAAGTAAATGAAAAACTATCCTATCATAATATTGACTTTTATACTTTCGGGTCTACAGATAGGGGAGTTTCGTTTTTAGTTGAACTTCCATTTATGACTTTTTTTCACGCTGGTGATTTAAATAATTGGGTGTGGGAGGAAGACACAGACATAGAGAGGGAAAAGATGAAAAGAGATTTTCAAAGAGAAATTAACAAGATAAATACAAAGGTTGATGTTTCTTTTTTCCCCATAGATCCAAGATTAAAAGAAAATTATGATTTGGGAGTAAGTTATTTTATAGACAGAATTTCACCAGATTATTTATTTCCGATGCACTTGTGGAATGATTTGGAATTTTCTAAGAAATTTAAAGAAGATTATAAAAACTCATACACTAATATATTTGAAATAAAAGAAGATGGTCAAAGTTTTGAAATAGAAATAGAGTTATAAGTTTAGCCTGTGATTTTTAAATCACAGGCTAAACTTATAACTCTATTTCTAACTATAAGTATTGCACATAGTATTATAAGTAAAAAGTTACCAATAGGTATGATTAAATTAACTTTTGATTTACTTTTTTTATATAATATTATTTGTTCATATCCATTATTTAAGAGAATTAAACCTAAAATTCCTAGAAATACAGTTCTAGGTATAGGAACTTTAAAAATTAAAAGTAAAATATATGCTAATACAATAATAAATAAAACTATTTTTCTTACTTTGTTCATATTATTTCTCCAAATAATTTAAAGTATATTAACTATAAATAAATGTAATTATTCATTTGAGATATTTTTCCAGTCATTGTACTTATCAAGCTCTTTCCTAATTTTTTTAATCAAGTAAGTAAATACAGCTAAGTCATCTAAAAATCCAAGACCTAATATAAAATCAGGAACTACGTCCATAGGATTTAAAAGATAAATAAACGAGCCTATGATTAAAAGCAGAGAAGTTTTTGATACTTTTTTATATTTACCCTTTAGAAAATCATTAGTTAGATTGAAGATTGTTCCAAGGTCTGATTTTATATCACTAAATTGACCTATATTATCTGATTTTTTTATGGTTCTAGTTAAAAGACGAAAAAATCTATATTTATTATTTAAAACCTTATTTGACTTGCCCATTAGTCCATCTAATATTTTTTTTGGATTCATTTTTGCCTCCTTAAAATCATTGAAAATTATACTAGTATAATAAATATCTTCTAAACTTTATAAAATTGAAATTTTAAAATATTAATCTTCTTTTATGGTTTCAATATAATTACTTGTATATAGATATACCCCATTTTTATAAATATGTTGCAAATTAAAAAGAGATTAGACTAAATCTGATTTTATTTTGTTAAATATCCATATTTTGTTATTATTGTAATTGCTAGAAATTATTTTAAAAGGTTAAAACAATTATAAACAAATTAAAGGAAAATTAAAGTATGATATTAAAAGAAAATTCAAAAGTAAAAGTAATTAGTTTCTCTATCTTCACAGTAATTTTTTATGATTTATTTTTTATGTTTTACTTTGGTATTATAACTCATTTTATAGGGGATAAAAATTTCCTAGATGAAAATTATCTTTTCTTAGATACTATTGCTTGTCTTATACTTTTACCAATATATACATATTTATATAAAAGAAAGACTTTTAAATTAAACTTAATGGGAAATATGTCTACAATTAAGTTTGTTCTAATTACCCTAGGTTCAATAGGATTTTCTACTATTTGGGTTATAGGATTTAATTATATATCTGAAAAAATTACATTTTTAAATGAAATTTACAATAATTTTAATGAAACTTGGTCAGATATATTAAAAGAGGATTACATATGGATATTGTTATCTGTTGTGATTTTAGGACCTATTGTTGAAGAATTACTATTTAGGGGAATTATTATAAATACTTTAAATAATACATTTAGTAGAAAAACGGCTATTTTAATATCAGCAGTAATTTTTGGAATTTGGCATAAAGATCTTATACAAATGGTATATACAATATTTTTTGGAATAGTATTGGGAGTTGTGTACTCTAGGACGAATAATATTAAATACCCAATCTATATGCACATACTGAATAATTTTTTAAATAGTTTACCTGATTTTGAGATTTTTTATAACATTTATTTCTATATTAATATAATATCAATAATTTTAATTATACCTTCTGTTATTTTAATCTATAAAAAGGGTAAGAATGAATTGAGTTTAAATGATTTTGATGAAATTTGTGATAATAGTCAATTGATTCAAAATCGGGATTAATATATAATATGTATAAAGGGGAGTAGCTTAAACGTTTAAGCCGTCATTACGGATATGATCCCGGCTAAACACCTAACAGGTAGCAAGACCTTTGCTTTTACAATGTAAAGGCAAAGGTCTTTTTTAATGTGAAACCTAAAGAAATGGGAGGTTTTTAATGAATTGGTATAATCAAAAACCGGAAGAAGTTGAAAGTAAGTTAGAGTCCAACGTAAAAACCGGTTTAACTTCCTCTAAAGCATCTTCACTTTTAGAAGAGCATGGTCCAAATGCTCTTAAAGAAAGTGAAAAGAAAGGTCTTGGAGAAAAGTTAAAAGAACAATTTTTAGACCCTATGATTTTGATACTTATGGTAGCTGCAATTTTATCAGCAGTTGTATCTGAATGGTCTGACGCTTTAATAATTATAGCAATAGTAGTTTTAAATGCAGCTTTAAGTATCTATCAAGAGGGTAAGGCAGAAGAAGCTATTGCAGCGTTAAAAAAGATGGCATCACCAACTGCAAAAGTATATAGGGACGGAGATTTAAAACACATTTCCTCTGAAGAGCTTGTTCCTGGAGATTTAGTGGAACTTGAAACAGGGGATATAGTACCTGCAGATTTAAGGCTTGTAGAGTCTGTAAATTTAAAGGTAGAAGAAGCTTCTTTAACTGGTGAGTCGGTGCCAGTTGAAAAAAAAGCAGATATTACTTATGAAACAGATATGGGAATAGGCGATACTGCAAATATGACTTACAGTTCTACTATAGTGTCATATGGTAGAGGTAAGGGAATTGTAGTTGAAACTGGAGAACATACTGAAATTGGTAAAATTGCAACAAAACTTGCAACTACTGAAGATGAGCAAACACCACTACAAAGAAAGCTTGCTGGTCTTTCTAAAGTATTGGGAATTTTAACGATAGTTGTTTGTGTCGTGGTACTTGGCGTAGGTTTACTTTATGGTCATGAATTATTAAATATGGTACTTACTTCAGTATCCTTAGCTGTTGCTGCAATTCCTGAAGGACTTCCTGCTATTGTAACAATTGTACTTTCACTTGGTATGAGTAGAATGGCAGAAAGACATGCTATAGTTAAAAAGCTTTTAGCCGTAGAAACACTTGGAACTACAACATATATATGTTCAGATAAAACAGGTACTTTAACTCAAAATGAGATGACTGTAGTTAAGGCATATGTGGACAATGAAGAAATAACTATTACAGGAACAGGATATGCACCAGAGGGAGAAATTCTTAAAGGGGAAGAGAAGGTATCTTCAGATGATGAAGGTTCACTTTTCACATTCTTAAATATTTGTGCTTTAACAAATGATGCAAAGTTAAAGAAAGAAGCTGACGGTTATACCATGATTGGTGATCCTACAGAAGGTTCACTTTTAACATTAGCGGGAAAACTTGGAATTACTAAAGAATCAGCAAATGAAGAATATGAGAGAATTGCAGAAATTCCATTTGATTCATCTAGAAAAATGATGAGTACATTCCACGAAAATTTTATTCCATCTAAAGTAGTTTCCTTTACTAAGGGAGCACCTGACATAGTAATAGAAAGATGTAATAAGATTTTAATAAATGGAAAGATAGAAGATTTAACAGAAGAAAAGAGAAAGGAAATTCTAGACAAAAATACAGAATTTGCTAGACAAGCACTAAGAGTTTTGTCATTTGCATTTAGAGTTTATGATAATCTACCTTCTGATATTTCTACTGAAAATATAGAAAAAGATATGATATTTGTAGGACTTGCTGGAATGATAGACCCTGCAAGACCAGAAGTTAAAATAGCAATTAAAGAGTGTAAGACAGCAGGAATTATACCTGTTATGATTACAGGTGACTACCTTGAAACCGCCCTTGCAATTGCAAAAGAACTTGGAATAGCTGAAGATGATTCACAAGCTATTATGGGTAAAGAACTCAACAATATGAGTGAATCTGAATTGAGGGAGATTGTTAAAACTAAGAGAGTTTTTGCAAGAGTTTCTCCTGAAAATAAAGTTCAAATAGTAACCGCTCTTAAGGAAAATGGAGAAATAACAGCGATGACAGGAGATGGTGTAAACGATGCTCCTGCAATTAAAAAGGCTGATATAGGTATAGCAATGGGTATTACAGGTACTGATGTTACAAAAAATACTGCAGAAGTTATACTTACAGATGACAACTTTGCAACAATTGTAAATTCAGTTGAAGAAGGAAGAATTATTTATTCAAATATTAAAAAGTTTGTTTCATTTTTATTAAGCTGTAATGTGGGAGAAATTTTGGTAATATTTCTAGCCATCATATTTAATTGGCCCGTTCCACTATTGCCAATACAGTTATTATGGTTAAACCTTGTAACAGACTCATTCCCAGCATTGGCACTAGGTGTTGAACATGGAGAAAAAGATATTATGAATCAACCACCTAGAGATCCTAATGAGCCTATAATAGATAAGGAACTTACCATTTCAATAGTTTTACAATCAGTTGCTATAACAGTTGCAGTATTGGCTTCTTACTTCTTAGCACTTAAGTACTATGCGCCAGCAGGATGGCAAGACCTTCACGCATCTGGAATGTTGAACTCTGTTGAACTTAGAGAACCACGTTCTATTGCATTTACTACACTTATACTTTGTGAGCTACTTCGTTCATTCTCAGTTAGATCTACAAAGTACACAGTTGCACAATTGGGAATATTCTCTAACAAAAGACTTTTACAAGGAGTTGGAGTATCACTTCTTCTAACGCTAATTGTGGTATATGTACCATTTTTAAATGACTTGTTTGAAACTTTTCCACTAGAGTTAAGAGACTGGATATTAATACTTCCATTTTCAATTTTACCATTTGCCATTGGTGAAATTTGGAAATTAATTAAGGGAAGAGGTAAAAATTATTAAATATTTTAAGGATGTAGCTTTAGATAAAAAGCTACATCCTTTTTATGTGTAAGGATAAAATAAACATTAGTTTATTATGAAATTTATTTTTTTATATTTAATCCTTATGATATAATGATAACGAGATTAGTCATCTTAATAAATTTAACAAGGAGAGAATAAAGTGAAAAAAGAAGATGCAAAAGTATTTATTGGTGGACTTTTAATAGGAGCCATCGGAATAATTTTAATGCACTTGGGAAATCCTGGAAACATGGGATTTTGTATAGCATGTTTCTGGAGAGATATTGCAGGTGGCATAGGCCTACATAGAGCAGAAATCGTTCAATATATAAGACCTGAAATTATAGGGCTTATTCTTGGAGGAACTATTTCTAGTTTCTTATTTAAAGATTTCAAAGTAAGAGGAGGATCAAATCCTCTAATTAGATTTTTATATGGAGTATTTATGTCCATAGGAGCTTTGGTGTTTTTAGGTTGTCCTCTTAGAATGATATTTAGACTTGGAGGAGGAGATTTAAATGCAGTTGTAGGACTTGTAGGATTTATAGTAGGAATATTAATAGGTATACAATTCCTTAAAAATGGATATTCACTAGGTAGAAATTATAAAGAATCTAAAATTGCAGGATTTATAATACCGTTATTTGCAATAATGCTATTAATATTCTTATTGGTAAAACCAGCATTTGTATTCTTCTCAGAAAAAGGACCAGGGTCAATGCATGCACCTATTATAGCTTCTCTTATTGGAGGACTTGTAGTTGGTGCAATTTTACAAAGAACAAGACTTTGTACAGGGGGAGCTTTTAGAGACTTATTCTTAATTAAAGACAAACATTATTTTTGGGGTATAATTGGAATATTTGTAGCAGCCTTAATAGGTAATTTAATTTTAACTAAAGGACAATTAAACATTGGCTTTACAGATCAACCTGTAGCCCATTCAGATGGAATTTGGAATTTCTTAGGAATGGTAATAGTTGGATTAGGAGCAGTACTACTAGGAGGTTGTCCAATAAGACAGACAATTTTATCTTCTGAAGGGGATACAGACGCAGGGGTTACAGTAATGGGATTACTTGTAGGAGCTGCAGTTGCACATAACTTTGGTCTTGCTTCAAGTCCTGAAGGGGCAACTCCTAATGGAAAAATTGCCACAGTAATTATAATAGTTATCATGCTTATAATGTCATTTATGACTACTAAATTTGTAAAGGAGAAATAATGAAAACTTTAGACGTTAGAGGGCTTTCTTGTCCTGAGCCTGTAATTCAGACTCAAAGAGCTGTTAAAGGAAATGAAAAATCATTTGAAATTTTAGTGGATACAAATATTTCAAAGGAAAATATAGTAAGATTTTTAGAATCTGAAAATTTTAAAATAGAAATTACTGAAACAGATTCTGATATAAAAATTAAAGCGAATAGATAATGACAAGTGTAGTAACATTTCATACTATAAGCGAGGCACTTAGATTTGAAAGGGAATTAAAAGCTAAAAATCTTAAAGTTGAGCTAAGACCTGTACCAAGAAAACTTAGTAGTTCTTGTGGAAATTGTGCATTTGTATCTTTTGAGGAATTAGAAGATATAAAAAAAATTATAAAAGAAAAAAATTTAGAATATGATGGAATATATTCACAAGGAGATTATTAATTTACTGTAATGTTTGAAATCTTTATAGTAGGATATATATATTATAAGGTTTTTAAATTAATATAAGGAGGATATTATGGGATTTATTTCTTGGATTATAGTAGGTGCTTTAGCAGGTTGGATAGCAAGTATGATAATGGGTAAGAATGAACAAATGGGAGGATTTGCTAATATTATAGTTGGTGTTATAGGAGCATTAATCGGTGGATTTATAACAAGCAAATTCTTTAATTTAGGTAAACCTGATGGAATAAATATTTACAGTATTTTAGTTTCAGTGATAGGAGCAGTTATTCTACTCGCTATTATAAATGCGGTAAAGAAAAATAAATAAGTATTATTAAAAAGAGAAGAAGTTATCCTTCTCTTTTTTTTACTTTTAAATATTTAATACCTTTCAAATTTATTTATTTACTTTTATTAAAAACAATGATAAGATTAAATAGTAATAAATAAATTTCAGAAAGGATGATTTTGTGAAGAGGATAATTAGTTTGATGCTTGCAGTAACTATGATTTTTTCTACCATAATGCCTGGTTCAATGGCAATGGCAAAAGAATTAAATTCAGTGCTTCAAGATGAAACGGTAATGCCTGAAACAAAAGACAATGTAAGCCCTTATAAAATAAAAGTTGAAGAACCTAAGAAGGATTCAAAAGGGAATTACATTATGTCTGCAAATGGGGGATCAGTTAATATTAACTATCCTAAAGAGGGAGTTAAAAAAGAAGATATTCAAGTTTTATTCTTTAAGGACGATGTAAGAATTGAACAAGCTTATAATATAGGCATAAGTGAGGCTGGTTCAAATGTTATAGGAGGAGAAATAAAGTCCATAATCCCTGAAAATGACACTAATAAAGAGATTGTATATAAGATCTTTATTAAAGAAAAAACAGAAATGTTTTTTGATACAAAAAATGTATTGACAATTAATGTAAAACCTTTAGGAGAAACTGTACTAACAGGCGTATTAGGAGAAGATAATATTGTTGTAGAATCTACAGATTTACCTCATGTATTTACTTTACAAGGAAAGAATTTATCAAAAGACAGGATAAGTTATGAGGTTTTTAAATCTGATAGTAAAATTCCAGATATAAATGTAAATTTTGCAACTCTTGGTTCAAATACTGATGAATTGATGGGATCAATTAAACTTCCTACTAATGATACTAAAGAAGTTTGGACATATTATATTGATTTTTTCGTAATGGGAAATGAAGATAGTAAGTACAGATATACAATTAATATTCAAGCATTAGACGAAGAAGAATCTAACCCATCAAATGCTATGATAAGTATGGCAAGGCTTGAAAAAGAAGTAGTCCAACCAACAGATGAAAGACTTGTAAATGGTAATATATTTGGAAATGAATTATCAATAGAAGATATTGAATATACAGTTGAAAAAGACGATAAGATAAAAGATTTAGAAATTGTTTTTAAAGAAGTAAATGATAAAAAGACTAAAGTTTCTTTTGAAATAAATGTACCAGAAAATAAAACAAATAACGACCATATATATAAAATAAAATTTAAGACTACTTCAAATCCAACGGATGTAGTAGAAGTTACTTTAAAAGTTGTAGGAAGTGGAGAAGTTACAGGAATACCGTTTGAGGTTCAAGCAAATAAAACTGAACTTACTTCCAGTGGAGGAGAAGTTTTATTCTACATTGAAGGGGATAATGTAGCTCTTGAAAATTTAAGATCCACTGTAAAAAAAGAAAATGATAATACTGGTTTAAAGGTTTCATTTAAAGAATCCACAGATCCACAAGCAAAGTTTATAGGTTCTTTGACATTACCTAAAAATGAAACAAATGAAGTCGAAGTTTATACTGTTAATATAAATTTATTAAATATGGAGGCAGAAAATCCAGAAGATAGATTTATAAAAAAAGTTTTTGAAATAAAAGTATTACCTGAAAGTAATACTCCTGAAGAAAAGACTGTGAATTTAACAGTGTATGAAAATAATTTAAGTTCAAAAGGCGATAATGCTACTATTTATTTAGATCTTAAAGGATATACAGTAGAGGATCTAAAAGCAAATGTAAAATTAAACCTTGAAGAGGTGTTAAATCCAGAGATTAAATTTGTAGAGAGTGACAAAACTGAACATGATTTAATGTTAATATTTAAAGTTTTAAATAACGACACAAACCTAGTTAAAAATTATGAAATAACTTTATTCGATACAGATGGAAATAAGTTAGGTGTAGAAAAATTTGTTCAAGAGGCAAAGGAAGAAACTGTATCTTTTGTTAATTTGATAGAAGATAGACTAGAAGTTGAATCAGGTATGGAAAGTTTAAAATTTGATGTGTTCCCAAGTCCTGTAGTAGACTCTAGTAAAGTAAAGCTTCAAATTACAAAAGATGGTAAAATTCTAGATTTAGAATATAAAGTTACGGGAGAAAAAGCTAGAAAGACGGTAGAGTTAAAGGTTCCTGAAAACAAAACTAATGCAAATGAAATCTATAAGATAAAATTCAATGCTACAGGATCGGATACAGAATTTCAAGAAAGTCCTGTTTTCACTTTAATTGTTAAACCAAAACCTGTGGAAGAGACGCCGGTTATAGAAGACATTGTAATTCAACATCCAGATATGCCTTTAAATTCAAAGGACAATAACCCGATGCAACAAATGATCTCAGTTAAAGGATCAAATTTAGATATTGCAGATATTTCATATGAAGTTTATGAAAAAACAAATGGTGAATATCAAATTTACAAGATTGATGAAAAAGATAAATTCCAAGGTACAGATTCTTTAAAATCTGTAAGAATTCCTATTTCTGAAAGTGAAGTAGAAAGAGAATTTAAAGTAGTAATAAAAATTGCTGACATAACTAAAGAAGTATTCTTTAAACAAAGCAAATTAGGTACATTAAGTCAATTACAACTCTTATACCCTAAACAATCTTATACAATTGATGATGATACTTTAATTATAAACTTTTATAATGAAATAAAAGAGGTAAGTCCAGGAAAATTAAAAGATTCTATAATCATAAATTCTGGAAATCAACAGATAAAGCTTACAGATAATGATAGTCTTGAATTAAAAGGATCTAAAATAATAATTAAATTTAAAGAAAAGATATTTTCAGAAAATAAAAATTATGCTTTGACTATTTTAGAAAGAGCTTTTTACAATAAACAAGGATTAAATAAAAAGGTAGATAAATACTCTATTATTAAAAATGGTTTAGCTGTAGATAGCTTTAAATTCCTTGAGGGATATCAACTTGATCATAAAGGTGGAAAAGTTGAAATAGAGATAAAGGGTTTCAATTTAATAGATAAAAATAATGCTTCTAGATTGAAACTTAAAATACAAGAAAATTCCAAAGATAAAAAGGAATTTTATAACTCTGAAATAAAGGATCCAGCTAAAAATGAAATCAAAGATTTAGTTATAAAGGGAGATAAAAATAGACAGATTATAACTTTTACAGCTCCTGAAAATAACAATGAAAAAGTTAAAACTTATATAATATTAGTATCCACAGATGGAGGAAGTACTTATACTTCTTCACTACCTTCTACTCTAGAAGACAGATTTATTAAGTCTGTAATCGCAGTGCTTCCTGAAAATGCCGTAAAGGATGAACCAATGATAGACTTCATGCAAATTCAGTCTTATGGAACGGTAGGTGGAGGATCTCAAGCAGATATTACACATACTAATCTACCAACAGGTCAAGGATCAAAGAAGAGCTTAGTTTGGATATATGGTACAAATTTAGATGCTTCAAAAACTAGACTTAGACTTTCTGATGTAAATGGCGTTTACTGGTCACCTATATATGATGCAGTATTTGACTCATCAGATAGAGTTATGATGACTATGATGGACTCAATGAAAGATGGAGAGACTTTTGGAATGTCAGGTAAAGGTAACAATATGGTTATGGAAGTTATATTACCAAATGGTTATAAACCTGATGGACAAAAGGGTTTCCCTGAAGGGGTTACATTTGAATATGAAGTAGCACCTGATGGAGTTAACTTTAATGAAGATGTAAAAGTTACAGGAACAGTTTTACACGATGGGTCACCTAAGTCATTAGACTTAAAAGAAAAAGTTATGGATATAACTGTAAGACATATAAATCAAGATGGTGAAGATATTGTTAAACCAATAGATGTAAAAGCTTATAAACATCTTCCTCCAAATACATTATTTTATGGTCTACCTTTAGTAGATGAAAAAGGTGAATTTAAAGAGGAATTCCAAGGTTATAAAGTAGGAGACACAGAAGAGATTGTAAAAGGAAGAGAAAATACTTTTGGTCACAATAAATTCTACTATGATGGAAAAAATATACCTGAATTATTAAATAGTGATAATGAACTTGTATTAATTTACAATATTATAAAAGAAGAACCAACAGAGCCAACAGAGGAAATAAAAGATACAGACTCATTTAAAGAGGTATTTAATAAGCTTACGACAGAAAGAATCAAAGGCTTAAATCGAAATATCACAGGTATTAGAATAAGTGAAAGATTATTTGATAGCGCAGAAGTTGTATATTTAACTTCTAGCTCAGAAATGATTGATTCTTTAACGTCTACACCTAATGGAATTTTAAATAATGGACCTACACTTTTTGTTGAAAAGGATAGTATAAAAGAAGAAGTTAAGGCTGAAATAAAACGTCTTAACCCTAAAAAAGTTGTAATCATAGGTGGAAAAAGCGTAATCTCTAAAAAAGTTGAGAATATAATTAATGACTTGGGATATGAATACGATAGAATAGCAGGTTACGATAGGTTTGAAACAGCTGTTAAAATTGGTGAAGAAATTAGAAAAATATCTAGTAATAAAACAGATATTATACTTGCAAATGGTAGAAATTCTATTGACGCATTAACTGCAAGTACTTTAGCTGGCAAACTTAATATTCCTATACTATTGACAGAATCGAATTCTTTAAAATCGGTTACAGCAAAAGCAATAAAAGACTGGGGAATTAAAAATGTAATTGTAGTTGGAGGAAATGAGCAGATTAATAAAAACGTATTAGATTCATTGTCAAATGATGGATTGAAAGTTTCTAAGATAGCTGGAAACTCTAGATTTGAAACAGCAATAGACGTTGCTAAATTTGTAAATCCAAACCCTAAAAAAGTAATATTTACAAATTCTAGAAGTTATGCTGACGCGCTTGTTGCATCATATGTAGCTGTAAGAGAAGATGCACCGATAATACTAATAAACAAAGAAGATATTCCAGTTTCTGTAAAGAAATACTTGAGAGAAAACAACATTAAATACTCTATTATAGTTGGTGGAGATCAAGTTGTAGCTGAAATTAAATAAATATTAATTTCTAATTATAGCTTTAGAAATCAATTATACTATTAGTAAAACAAGAGTCATGAAATTTCATGACTCTTGTTTCTTTAATGATTTAAAATTATATTATACATCCTATCTGCTATATTTTTCCAAGAGTGAATTTTTATATCATCATATATAAATGGATTAATTCTCTCGTTTTTCTTAACCCGTTCTACTTGTTTAGAAATAGCCCTTGCAAGATTTTCAATATGTTGCGGTATTTCTTCTTCAAGAGGAGTATCTACATTTTTTAGTTTTGGCATTGCACAATACTCTATAGCATTTGAATTGTTTACTTTTTTTCCTAAGACTTCTTTTAAAGGTTTTAAATCTGTGGAAACTACGAAACAACCTGAAGCCAAAGCCTCTATAGCGACAAGTCCAAGTCCTTCATAGTAGGAAGGAAGTACAAATATATCAGAATATCTAAGCATATCTGCAAGTGAAGATTGATTTTTTGCATTGAATATCTTGATATTTTTCGTATCTTTTATAGCATTTTCAATTCTTTTTTTATCTTCTCCAATGGGAGTGCCAATTATATTTAAAATTATATCGGTTCCGTAATTTAGGGATTTAAAAGCATCTATAAGCTCATATACTCCCTTCGCATTAGATATTTTTCCAGCAAATACAATATTTACAAAGTTGTTATTTGCTTCATACTTGTATTCGTCATCTCTATAAAAATATTCTTGATTATAACCTCCCCCTGTAGTAAAAATTTTTTTCTTTGGTATATTGAATAGTAAATTTATTTCATCAATCTGATCATCAGATAGAGAAAACACAAAATCCAATTTATCCATGTTATTAAGATATTTTTCTTTTAAGTGCACATTTTGAATGCTTTGTCTAATGTCAGTACCATGACAAATTCCTATAATTTTCAAGTCCTTGTCAGATAATAAATCAAGGACTAAAGAGGTCAACATGAAAAGGTGATGACAGATAATTATATCGGGCTTTATTTCTTCATAGGCTTTTATAATTTGATTTTTAAAATGTTTTTGCCATATTTTAATCATATCTTCAGTCATATCTCTATATCTTGTAGAATTATAAGGCATAACATCAGACATTCCGACTATGGGAAAGTTTAAATCTCCGTGCATAAAAGTTACAGGATAGGTTTTTTCTTTTGGAAGATTTTTAAAACTGTAATCCATAGTTTTATCTAATCCAAAAATTGCATAATTTTCGCCATATTTGTGAAATTCTCTAATAAGATTTGAAAAATAAACTCCACTTCCAGTCTTTGTAGGAAGTTGGGCTAAGATGTGAAGTATTTTCATCTATATCTCCTTTAAATTTTGATAATATAATATAAGGTATATTAATTAATTATCTAATAAGATTTAAATTAAGTCAATAAAGATCGGAATCTATCCAGATTATTATGTTACAATATATACAAATAATTAATGGGTAGATTTAAATAAGTTTTTATTTAGAAAACCTAATTTCAATAAAAAAAATTTACTGTATTTAATATTACAGTAAAAGGTTTGAGGTATAAGTTTGAAATACATTTATGATATGAAAAGTCCAATTGGAACATTGTATATTGGGGAAAAAAACGGGTATATAACAGATATTACTCTAAAGAAGATTGATGGAGTAAGAAAAAAGACAAAGGCAATAGAACAAGTAATTAAAGAAATAACAGAATACTTCAAAGGAGAAAGAATAGAATTTTCATTTAAAATGAATGAAAAAGCAAGTCCGTTTCAAAAGAAAGTATTTGGTTATTTAAAAACAATTCCCTACGGTAAAACTAGAACTTATAGTGATGTAGCAATGGCGATAGGAGATAAAAGATATGCAAGAGCTTGTGGAAGAGCTATTGGGAAAAACCCCATAATGATTGCAATTCCATGTCATAGAGTTATAAGAAAAGACAATACCTTGGGAGGTTTTAGTGGTGGAGTTGAGAACAAAAAAATTTTATTGAACTTGGAGAGAGATAAATGTTAAAGAGATTTAAGTTAGTCATTGCATTTATAGTTTTTATTATTTTTTTATACAATCTTTACATTTTTTTTAATATAACAATAGATAATAAGACTTATAAAAGTTCCAAGGTGCCTAAGAGTTTTAATGGTTTTAGAATACTTCAATTGACAGATTTTCACAATAAGAAATTTTATAGAAAGGAATTTTTAATTAAAACTATAATTGCCCAAAGACCCGATGTGATTTTTATAACAGGAGATTTTGTGGACTCGAGAATACCTGATTTAAAGTGGGCATATTATGTGATTTCTGAATTGGCTCCTGTAACAAAGATATTTTATGTGCTAGGAAATCACGAAGGTAGAACTCGTGGAATTGAGGGTTTTTTAGACAAATGCAGGAAGCTAGGAGTTATAGTACTTAGAGATGATTCTTATAAACTATATAAAGACAGTTCTTATATTAATATAGTAGGAGTAGACGATCCAAGTATAATGGGAGTGTCTCAACTACGAAAAGCATTAAGAATCAATAAGGAAAAAGGAAAATTAAATATATTACTTTCCCATAGACCGGAAATTTTTGATGAATATGTCAATAAAGGATATGACTTAATATTTTCTGGTCACACCCATGGAGGACAAGTAAGACTTCCTATAATTGGGGCCTTATTCGTGCCAAATCAAGGGATTATACCAAAATATGACAAGGGCGTATTTAAAAAAGACAATTCTACTATGATAGTTTCTTCAGGTATAGGAACTTCTCTTCTACCTATTAGGATATTTAATAAACCAGAACTGGTTTTGATGGAGTTAAAAAATTTGGATTAAAACTATTTACCATTTTGTGCATTTGAGATATACTGTACTAAGGAGGTAGATATGTTAGAAGTAAATAGATTAACTAAAAAATACAACAAAGTTTTAGCAACAGATAATGTTTCATTTTCTATTGAAAATGGACAAATAGGAGTTATTATGGGACCTAATGGTTCAGGTAAGTCTACAACTATTAAATCTATTGCAGGACTTTTAAGATATGATGGTGAAATTAGGATTCAAGGTTATGACAATAAGAGTATTGAAGCTAAAAGAATTTTTGGATATATACCAGAGATGCCTTCAATGTTTCCGCTTCTAACTGTAAGGGAACATATAATATATATTCTTAAAGCCTATGGACTTGAACAGGATAATGATAAAATTGACAGATTATTGGAAATTTTTGAGCTTAAAGACAAACAGGATAAATTGGGAGATGAACTTTCAAAAGGTATGATGCAAAAAGTTTCTATTTGCTGTGCCTTAATTACAGAACCTGAAGTGTTAATGTTGGATGAACCTATGGTAGGTCTTGATCCTAAGGCCATTAAGGAATTAAAAAGAGTATTGTTGGAACTTAAAGATAAGGGTACTACAATACTTATTTCAACACATATGCTTGAAATGGTAGAGGGACTATGGGATACTATCATAATACTTAAAAATGGTAAGGTCTTAGGTCAATATGATAAAGATATGGTTGAAGGTAGAAATCTCGATGAAATATTCTTTAGAGTAACCGGTGATCAAGATGAGTAGTTCTACTATTTATTACTTGAAGAGAAATGTGATAAATAGAATTAAAATGCTTAGGTATAAGCCCCTAAAGGCAATAGGCCAACTATTAATGTTAATTTATTTTATAAGCCTTCCTCTCATATTAAAATCTAATTTTAAGCTGGCAGGATATAATACACCAGAGGGTTATGTAGGGGTATTTACCGTACTATTTATCTACTTTGGACTTCCTGCAACTATAAGCTATGTAAAGAGGAAGGGATTAATATTTAAAGAGCAAAATGTAAATTATGAATTTACAGCTCCATTTACTCCTAAGCAAATTCTATTTAAAGCTTATATTTTTTCGTTTTTTTCATCTGTAGTACTTGAACTGGCAATGCTTATTGGAGGAATATTAGTTTTTAAACTTCCAATTTGGAAAGCTCTTTTAATTTTTATATTACAAACTACCTTCTCAAGTATTTCTGACTATTCAATGATAGTTTTAATATATGGTTCTGAAGATTTGTCTGAAAGGTTTAAACAGTATATAAAGTATGCTGTATATTCAATACTTGCAGTTTCAGCGATCTACTTAATATTTAGAATTGTTACTTTAGAAGGTCCAATAGGTACAAAAATATTTGAGGCTCTTAATTCGGATGCACTATTATTTGTGCCTGTATATGGGTTTGAGCTAGGGGTAGTATCCTTAATAGTTAAAGGTTATTCTCTCCCAAGGTTAATATCCACCATATTGAATGTAATAACCTCATTTTTATTTATATATTTTGCTAAAAAAGCTAAGAGTACCGGAGAGTTTTATGAAGATGCAATAAAGTTTGCAACAGAATACAAAGATGCTCTAGAAAAAACTAAAAAGACAGGTAAATCTCATAGAGTAGGAAAAGAAAAGAAGTATTTGAGAGGTAAAAGTTCAGAAATTAAGGGAAGTAAAGCAAAATCCATATTCTATAAGAATTTAAGTGAGTATAGAAAACTAACAAAAAAAGACAAACTGAAAACACCTCTTATAATTTTAACTTTATCCACAATAACAGGTATATTTGTTTCAAGATACAAAGATTTCAATCTAGACTTTGAAGGTTTTTCATTGGCTGTAGGTGCAGTAAGCATTTATTTCAATGTGATAACCTATAAATTTATTGTAACAAGTGAAGATTTTGAACATTATTCATTTTATTTAATACCTGATTCAATGCAAAAAAAAGTATTTTATTCAGGACTTCTGTCAAATTTAAGGTCAATTCTAAATGCGATATGTTTAATACTGCCATTTGGAATTATAACAGGATTTGGGATAGTAAGGATAATAGGGTCAATCTTTTGCTATATTAGTGTTTACCTACTATTTGAATTTATAGACAAAGGTATTGGAAGAGTTTTACAAAGTAGGCTTGGAAATTCAGCAGGGACTATAATAGCTATTCTTATAACTTTAATCCTTTGTGGAATTGGAATTGGTTTAGGAGCAATAGTAGAATTTACTTCAGGAGTAAGAGATATTGGATTTTTAATAACCTTTATAATTTTGATGATTATAAATTTCCTAGTGCTTTTATTAAATGGAAAACTCTACAAGAATATGGAATTTATTACAGAAGAATAAAATTATAGAATAAACTAAAGCCCCGATTAATCGGGGCTTTTCTCATGTTCTTTACTTAACTTTTTTCTTTAATAATCCTAGAAGTATTGTTGACACAGCTGTTCCTGCAGCTAATGCAACAAGGTACATAAGAGGATTTCCTATAACAGGAACAACAAATATTCCACCATGTGGTGCCATAAGTGTACAGTTAAACATCATGGACAATGCTCCTGCTACACCAGAACCTATGATACATGAAGGTAGAACTCTAGCAGGGTCTGCTGCTGCAAATGGTATGGCACCTTCAGTTATAAAGGAAAGTCCCATTATTATATTTGCTGGTGCAGATTTTCTATCCGTATCAGTATATTTGTTTCTAAATATTAAACTAGACAATGCAATAGCAATAGGAGGAACCATACCACCTATCATAACTGCAGCCATAATATTGTAATTACCTGCGGCTATTGAAGCAGTACCAAATACATAAGAAGCTTTGTTAAAAGGACCACCCATATCTACTGCCATCATTCCTGCAACTATAAAACCAAGTACAAGGGAACTTGTTCCTTGAAGTCCAGATAACCAGTTGTTAAGTCCTGTATTGATATTTCCAACCACAGGTTCAATGGCAAGTGTCATACAAAGTCCTGTAAAAAGTACTCCAAATACAGGATAAATTAAGATTGCTCTGATTCCATCAAGGGCATTAGGAAGAGGATTTGTTATTTTCATAAGTCCTTTAACAATATATCCAGCTAGAAAACCTGCCACCAAGGCTCCTAAAAATCCTGAAGTACCATTTGCAGCGATTGCTCCACCTACAAAACCTGCGATAAGACCAGGTCTATCAGCTATACTCATTGCAATGAAACCTGCAAGCACAGGAAGCATAAATGAAAATGAAAGACCTCCAATAGAATTTAACATCTTAGCAACTGGAGTTATAGAACCTAGACTAGACCTTTCGTCAAGGGTTAAACTTCCTAGGTCGACTCCAAGACTATCTATTAAAAATGAAAGTGCAATCAATATTCCTCCACCAACTACAAAAGGAAGCATATGTGAAACACCGTTCATTAAATGTCTATAAATTCTATGTCCCTTACTTTCTTCCTTTACAGAAGTTTTTTCCACAGTTTTGCTATGGCCTTTATATACAGGAGCATCTTCTGAAAGTACTTTTTCTATTAATGACTGAGGTTTTGAGATTCCATCTGAAACTTGCGTTTCGATAAGTTTTTTTCCATTGAATCTATCCATTGGAACATTTGTGTCAGAAGCTACAATAACCCCATCTGCATTTTTAATTTCTTCATCGGTAAGTACATTTTTAGCTCCACCTGAACCTCTAGTTTCCACTTTTATATTGTAACCAAGTTCACTAGCTTTTTTCTCTAAGGCTTCAGCAGCCATGTAGGTGTGGGCAATTCCTGTTGGACAACCGGTTACAGCAACGAGATTTATAGTTTTTATATTATTTTTAGAAATATTATTTTCAATTAATTCATCTTTTGACGTTTTGGTACTCTTATTAAAATCAGTAGAGTTTTCATCGCTAAATTTTTCTCTTTCAGTTTGGTCAATTATCTCTAAAAATTCATCTTTGGTCTTAGCATATACAAGAGATTTAATAAACTTTTTATCCATTAACATCTGTGAAAGTCTTGCAAGAATATCTAAATGTACGTTTGAGTCCTTATCTGGAGCTGCTATTAAGAAAAGCAAGTGTACTGGATTTCCGTCTAGGGAATCAAATTCAACCCCACTGGGAATTGTAATTGCAGCAAGACCAGGATTTTTTACTCCGCTAGATTTTCCATGAGGAATTGCCACGCCTTCACCAACACCGGTTGAGCCTTTTTCCTCCCTTTCATAAACCTTCTTTTTGAAATCTTCTAAATCTGTTAAATTTCCAACTTTGGACATTAAATCAATTGCAGAGTCTAAAGCTTCATTTTTATCCTTTAAACTTTTTCCAATTGAAATACTTTCCCTTTTTAACAAGTCTGTAATTTTCATATTAATCCTCCAAAAATTCAATTACCACACTATCAATAAGTTTCATTACTTCATCTTTTGTACAGAGATCTTCAGAAAAAGCAGAAGCAGAGCCTGAAGAAATTCCATATTTTAAGGCTTCAATCATTGAGTTTTTCATTAAGTACCCATAAAGAAAGCCTGCAACCATAGAATCGCCAGCTCCAACGGAATTTACAAGTTTACCATTTGGAGCCTTACCTTTATATATCTTATTATCTTCAGTTAAGAGAATAGCCCCTTTGGAACCTAAAGATATTAATATATTTTGAGCACCCATTTTTTGAAGTTTCTTAGCATAAAAAACTACATCAGCATCATTTTTTATATTTACTGAAAAGAGACCGCCAAGCTCTTCATCATTTGGTTTAATTAAAAAAGGCTTTTCAGGGATTGAAAGTTTAAGCTGTTCTTTTTCCGCATCAACTACTACCTTCACACCCTTAGCATTCATTTTTTTTAAAATATCCACATATAAGTCTTGAGGGAGGGATGGAGGGATTTTTCCAGCAAGGACTAAAATATCCCCATTATCTAAAAGGTCGATTTTATTTAAGAGACTTGAAAGGGATTTAGGACTTATGTGGGAACCTTTTGAGTTAATAGCAGTTTCTTCATTAGACCGAATTTTCATATTAACTCGGGTCAAAACCTTAGGGTCTACTATTAAATCTTGATTTATTCCCCTTTGATTAAGAAGCTTTACTAGATATTCGCCTGTAAAACCTCCAATAACACCTAAAGCCGTATTTTCAACTCCTAAATTATGTAAAACTTGACTTACATTGAGCCCTTTTCCTCCGGGAAGGTATTTTTCCATTTTAGTTCTATTGATTTCACCAATCTTAAAATCATCGACTGTAACAATATAATCGAGAGAAGGGTTAAGAGTAACAGTTAAAATCATAAATACTCCTTTCTATACATATATAATTTTATTAATTAATATATTTTTACCCTTTTTTATTTTAATTTAAACTAAAGAGCTAATTAAGGTAAACATACTAATAAAAGGTTTCAACTTGTGTTAAAATAATAATCATGGTATCTTTCAAAGAACGTTTTTAAAGATATGTAGTTTAAATTGTAAATAGTAATTAATAATATAGATGGGAGTATAAAATGATAGATTTTAAAGATGAGATAGCAAATATCTTAAATGACAAGATAGGCGAGATTTCAAAAGAAGACATATTAAAGAACATAGAAGTTCCACCAAGTTACGATTTAGGAGACTTTGCTTTTCCTACATTTCAACTTGCAAAAATTTTTAGAAAAAACCCTGCATTAATTGCACAAGAGCTTAAAGAAAGTATTGAATCGGATCTTTTTGAAAAGATAGAAACAAAAGGAGCATATTTAAATTTCTTTATCGACAAAACTCAATTAGCCAAGACTATTCTAAAGGAGTCATTAGAAAAAAAGGATAACTTTGGAAAAGTAAATGTAGGAAAAGGAAAAAATGTAATAGTGGAGTACTCTTCACCTAATATTGCAAAGCCATTTCACATTGGTCACATTAGAACTACAATCATAGGGGATTCCTTAAAGAGAATATACGACTTCCTAGGTTACAACGCAATAGGATTTAATCATTTAGGGGACTATGGAACTCAATTTGGAATGTTAATAGTTGCCATTGAAAAGTGGGGAAATTTAGCTGAAATTGAAAACAATCCAATACCAGAATTATTAAAACTATATGTAAAAATAAACAATGAAGTTGAAAATGACGAAAAGCTTTTAAGAGAGTGTAGAGACGCATTTGTAGATTTGGAAAATGAAGATCCAAAGGCTGTTAAGATGTGGGAGTGGATTAGAAGTATTTCACTAGAAGAGTTTAACCGTGTTTATAAAATGCTAGATATAGAATTTGACTCTTATAAGGGAGAACATTTCTACTCAGATAAGATGCAGGCACAAGTTGACAGATTAGAAGAGTCGGGAGCCCTTATAAATTCTGAAGGGGCAAAGATTGTGGATTTAGAAAAATACAACTTACCTCCTGCACTAATTATAAAATCTGACGGATCTACTATCTACATTACAAGAGATATTGCGGCTGCAAAATATCGTCATGACACATATAAACCTTATAAAAATATATATGTGGTAGCTTCTCAACAAAATTTACATTTTCAACAATTGAAGTATGTACTTAAAGAAATGGGATATGACTGGTATGATGAAGTTGTTCATGTTCCTTTCGGAATGGTTTCTCTTGAAGATGGAACACTTTCCACAAGAAAGGGAAGGGTTGTATATTTAGAAGATGTGTTAAATCGTGCTATTGATAAGGTTGATGATATACTTACCAAAAGGGAAGAAGAAAAGGGAATTGTAATTGAAGATAAAGAGACCCTTGCAAAAGAAATTGGTATAGGGGCTGTAAAATTCCAAGAACTTTTCAATCAGAGAATAAAGGACTATGTATTTTCATGGGATAAGACATTGTCTTTTGAAGGAGAAACAGGCCCATATGTTCAATATGTACATGCAAGAATTAGCTCACTTCTCGAAAAGGGCGATTTTAGTTTAAATAAACAGTTTGATCCTACATTACTGGATAAAGAAGAAGAAATAAACATACTTAGGGTACTTTATAACTTTAGCTCAACTGTAATTGATGCACATGAGAAAATGGAACCTTTCTATATAACTAGATATGTTGTGGAGCTGGCTAAAGAATTTAATAAGTTCTACAATAAGATATCTATCTTAGATGCAGAGGAAGATATTAAAAACACAAGACTTTTACTTTGCTACACTGTCAAGAATGTAATCAGTGAAGGACTTGAACTTTTAGGAATTAAAGCACCTGAAAAGATGTAACTAAAAAGCCGATTTAAAATCGGCTTTAACTATTGAAGGGAGATATATGTCAACATTAGATATACTGCTATTGGGAGTGGGAGTATCAGCAGATGCTTTTGCAGTAGCAATTTCAAAAGGTCTTTGCATGAATAGGTTTGACAAAAAATATGCAACTAAACTTGCGTTGATGTTTGGTTTTTTCCAAGGAATGATGACCTTTATAGGATATTATTTAGGATTTTCCTTTATAGAATTAATTAAAGATATAGATCATTGGATAGCTTTTACACTACTGGCGTTTTTAGGGTACAAGATGATTTTTGAAGCAGTTAAGTCAAAAGAGGAAGACTTAATATGTCCCGTGCAAGAAGAATTTAGATTTAAAGAAGCTTTGGTACTTTCTATAGCTACAAGCATTGACGCATTAGCTGTGGGAATTTCCCTTGCTGCAATCAGGGTACAGATAATAAAACCTTCTATTATCATTGGAATAATGACTTTTGGATTTTCTAGAATTGCAGTAAAACTAGGGTATAAATTTGGTGCTAAATACAAGAAAGGTTCTGAAATCATGGGAGGAGCTATTTTAGTTATTATTGCTATAAAAATCCTCTTGGAACATTTACTAGGATAAGAAAATATAAAATTTATATAAAACAAAACCTTTAATGAGAAAAAAGTATTCATTAGAGGTTTTTTATTTTGATTATAACATTACCTTAATAGATATTTTACAATTAGCTTACATTAAAATGATAAAATCGCATACAAAGATAATATTTTAAGGAGGATTTAATGAAAAATAAATTTTTGAAAGCTTTATTTTCACTGCTATTAATAGTATCATTTTTGCCAGTAAATAATATTTCGCTTGCAAAAACAAATGAAGTGGTTATTAACGAAGTTGAATCAAAAGCTGAAAATAAGGGTAAAGACTGGGTTGAAATCTATAATAAGGGGACAGAACCTGTTGACATATCAGGCTGGTATATTTTAGATAATGATACAAAGCATACAAAAGCTGATACAAAACCTCTTAAGAAAGATACAATTATAAATCCTAATGACTTTGTAGTTCTTACAGAAGAACTAGAGTTTAATTTTGGACTTGGAAAAGATGAAACAGTTAAACTGTATAATGACAAAGATGAGTTAGTGGACAGTTTTTCATGGACAAGCCACGCTTTAGACACTTTTGGAAGAATTCCAGATGGAATTGGTGAATTTGTAGAAACTGAAAACTCAATGGGAAAGTCCAATGTGGTTAAAGAGGAAGAGGTAAAAGTTTCATTAAAAATAAATGAAATTAATTCTGCTCCTGACGATTGGGTTGAAATAGTTTTAGACGGAAAAGAGTCTTTAGATATTTCAGGTTATGAAATTAGAGATAATTCAGATGACCATAGATGGAAATTTCCTGAAAATACAGTTATAAAAAATAGTGACTACCTAGTTGTAGACGCTAAATCAAAAGGGTTTGTATATAATAAAGCCCATGAGTTTGAAGAAGGTACTTTTGAAGAAGCAATTGGAATTGGTTCAGGAGATTCTATTAGACTTTATGATGAAAAAGGCAATTTAATTGACAGTTATTCTTGGACTGAACACGCATCATATGATGGAGATGATTCAAAGGCGTCTTTTGGTAGATATTATGATAGAGAGGGCTCATTTGTACTTATGCCCGAAACTAGAGGAAAGGCTAATGATTGGTACAGACCGCAAGTTGAAATAAATGAGATTGAATCAAATGGAGACGAAACCGATTGGGTTGAAATCATAAATATTGGAAAGACACCTGTTGATATTTCTGGATGGTATATTTTGGACAATGACCCGGTAGGTCACTTAAAAGATACCAAAGGTTTAAAAGATGGCACAATTTTAAAGCCGGAAGAAGTATTTGTATTTGATGAAAATAAGGACTTTACATTTGGACTTGGTAAAGAAGATTTAGTTTCAGTTCATATCCCAGGAGGAGCAGTAGTTACAAGCCATTCATGGGTAGGTCATGCAAATGGAGTTTTAGCAAGAATACCCGATGGGGTTGGGGAATTTAAAGATGTAGAGAAATCTACCAAAAACGCTAAGAATATAATTACAAACCCTGTAATTTTAAATGAGATCCAATCAAATGACAAAAACGATGGCCCCGATTGGATAGAACTTGCAAACCCACTTAGTGAAGATTTAAATATTTCAGGACTTGTAATAAAAGATGACGATGACAGTCATTCATATGTAATACCTGAAAATACTATTATTGAAAAAGAAGGATTCTTAGTAATTACATCTGAAGAATTTGGTTTTGGTCTTGGAAAATCAGATATGGTAAGAATCTTTGAAAAAGATATTTTAATTCAAAGTACAAAGTGGGAAGGACATACAAATCCTACTTGGGGACTTTATCCTGATATAAACGGAAGTGAATACAAAAACACCTTAGAAGAAACTAAAGGAAAAGCAAATAAATTTGCGGGAATACCAATAATTTATGACGCTATTGAAAATGAGAGCATATCAATTTTAGACAATGAAGAGATGTTTTTAGAAGATTCTTCGGGACTTAATTTTCACAATGATAAATTATATGCAGTTGACAATGGAACAGGAATATTTTGGGAAGTTAAAATAGGTGATGACAATTCTATAGAAATTTTAAATAAACATAGGGTTAGATTTAAAAAAGATGAAAAAGACTCAGGTGCAAAAGGACCAGATTCAGAAGGAATTACAGTTGATGAAAATAATATGGTCTATGTAGCATCTGAAAGAGATAATTCAGACAAGAAGACAAATTATAATAAAGTGTTAATGGTAAATCCAAATTCTAAGAGTGAAGACTTAGTAGCTGAAAAAGAATGGGATTTGACAAATTTACTTCCAAATGTTTCTGCAAATATGGGAATCGAAGCGATTGAGTGGATTCCTAAAGAACATATTGAAAATAAAGTCGTGGACATTAACAGTTCTAAACCATTCTCATTAGCAAATTATCCAAAGTCTATAAACCAAGGAATTTTTACAGTTGCCCTTGAAGACAATGGACATGTATATGGGTTTGTATTAAATGAAGATGAAACTACAAGTCTTATTTTTGATATAGATTCCAAACTTGGTGGGGCAATGGCTCTTAATTATGACGAAGAAGAGAGACTTCTTTGGGTTGGTTCAGACAACGGATATAACAATATGAGAGCAGTTATTGAGTTTAACGGTACTGAAGAACATAACATTGCTCATGTAAGACCTCCAAAAGATTTACCTAACAATAACTTTGAAGGTTTTGCAATTTCAAAAACAGATAAAGACGGAAACAGAAAAGTATTTTGGTTTGAAGACGGAGTTAAATCAAAAGCTTTGAGAATTTCAAATATAAACGGAAAATATAGAACTCTTTTGGGATTCGAACAGATTTCTGAAAATTCTAATTCGGTAGAGGTAGAGACTTTTAAAGATATCTATGAGAAATTTGAAACAAAAAGAGTTAAGGGATATGACAGATTTGAAACAGCCGCTAAGATTAGTGAAGAATACTTTGAAAAAGCAGATACTGTAATACTATCTTCAGGAAGAGAATTTGTAGATGCCCTTACGGTTTCACCTTTAGGTTCAAAAATTGGTTCTCCTATACTACTTTCTGAAAACTCTAGTGTTCCAAAAGTGACACTTGACGAGATTAAAAGGCTTGAAGCAAAAAATATCATTATTGCAGGAGGAAACGGAACAGTTTCAAAAGAAGTTGAGCAAAGTTTAAAAGACTCTGGTTACAACGTGACAAGGCTATCTGGAAATAGTAGATTTGAAACAGCTGTTAAAATTGGAGAAGAAGTTAGAAAGAACTCTACAAATAATGATGAAGTTATCATAACAAGTGGAAGAGAATTAGTAGATGCACTATCAGCTAATAATATTGCAGGAAAGAAAAATATTCCAATAATATTAACTGAAAAGAATAAATTACATGAAGCAACTAAAAAAGCACTTAAAGATTGGAATATAAAAACTGTAACAGTTGTTGGAGGAGATGGAACTGTTTCAGATTCTGTTCTTGAAGAGATAAGCAAAATGGATATTAGTGTAATTAGAATTTCAGGAAAAGATAGGTTTGAGACTGCAATTAAAGTTTCGAAAGAAAGTTATAAAAATCCTAATCATATATTACTTGCAAATGGTAGAAATAGCATTGACGCACTAGTAGCAGGAGCAATTGTAAACAGACTTGATGCACCACTTCTTTTAATAGAAAAAGACACATTACCTGTATCATTAAAAGATTACTTGAATAATGAAAATGTAAAAAATATCACAATATTTGGTGGAGATTCAAGTATAAGTAAATAATATAAAATTAACTATTGAATTTTATAAATTAAGAAAAGGCTATGAGTAATCATCTCATGGCCTTTTATATTTATTACTAATATAGAATTTAAGTTAAATGTAAAAGATTAACCTTTAACAATAGTCTTTAATTTTGGACTTATTTATAAACTACTTTACCACCACAAATAGTGTACTTAACAACCCCAAATAGATTTCTACCTATATAAGGAGAGTTTTTGGATTTAGAAATAAAATCTTTAACTACGTATTCTTCGCTAGGATTAAAAATTAAAATATCTGCGGGTTTTCCAACGCTTAACTCTCCCCCCTCAAAATTATATAAATTTGCAGGATTTGAAGACATTTTTTCTATAAGTTCATTCAACGTTAAATGTCCCTTGTTAACAAGCTCAGTAATACCTAATGATAGGGAGGTTTCAAGACCTAAAATACCACTGGGAGCCTTTTTGAATTCCTTTTCTTTTTCTTCAGTTGTATGGGGGGCGTGATCTGTTGCAATCATATCGATAGTACCGTCTTTTAAACCCTCGATTAGACTTAATCTGTCTTTTTCAGTTCGAATAGGGGGATTAATTCTGCCAAGGGTACCAATTTTTAGAAGGTCTGTTTCATTTAAAGTAAAGTGGTTAGGTGTAACTTCACAAGTTACATTTACGCCTAATTCTTTGAAAAATCTTATTATCTCAACAGATTCTTTGCACGAGATATGTTGTATGTGTATATGACCTTTCGTACTTAAACCGATTGCGAGGTCTTTAGCAATTTGAGAGTACTCTGAAACTTTAGATGCGCCTTTAACGCCGAAGTGAGAGGACACTTCTCCTTCATTGACACCTGCAGAACCTACTAAATTTGTATCTTCTTCATGAAGGCTAATGGGAACATTCAAAGAGAAGGCTTTATCTAAGGCCTCTTTTAAAAACTTTCCATCTTTAATAACAACTCCGTCATCGCTTAATCCTACAGCACCTAAGTTTAGAAGAGTTTCAAAATCTGTAAATTCTTTTCCGTTCATTTTCTTTGAAACGGTGACAATGGTCTTAACATTAATAGGACAGTCCTTCGCTCTATTTAAAAAGTCCTTTAAAGTATCCTCATTATCCATGGTGGGCTTTGTATTTCCCATACACACAACAGTTGTAAATCCGCCCTTTGCAGCAGCCTTTGAACCAGAAATTATATCTTCTTTATAAGTAAATCCAGGATCTCTAAAGTGTACATGCACATCTATAAGCCCTGGACTGACTACTAAATTCTTTGCATCGATTATCTCTTCACCTGAAGAATTTAAATCTTTTCCCATTTCAGATATTTTACCGTTTAAAATCCTAATATCTAAAATATCATCCACATGATTTTTAGGGTCAATTACACGACCGCCTTTAATTAACATTAAAACCTCCTAAATTACTTCTACAGAACCCGATGAGAGATGAATTTTTTCTTTGTTTTTATTAATAACAAGGTTAAAGCTTTCATCTACATCGATAACTAAACCTTCAACTAATTCACCTTTATATAAAAATCTAACCTCTTTGTTATTAAGATAAGACTTTTCTCTATAATACTCATAAATTTCTTTTGAATCAATGTTTTCATAATGATAGATGATGGAATTTATCATTGAGGCTATAAAATCTTCCATAATGTAAGGATTGTAATCTTTTAATATATATCCTGCAGAATTTTGAATCTCCAAGGGGAAATTTTTTAAAGGTTTAAATAGATTTACACCTACACCAACTATAACATGAGATAATTTGTTTTTATCAAAATCGAAAGATCCTTCTGTTAAAATTCCACATACTTTCTTATCCCCTATAAAAATATCATTTACCCACTTTATCGAACTGTATTTGTTGGAAAACTCTTCTATGGTTTTGCACATTGCAACTGCAGTAGCAGTAGTTATTAGAAGAGATTTATTTATATTGAAATCTGGACGAAGTAAAATCGAAAAATACACACCAGTTTTATTAGGGGAATAGAAACTCTTGCCATTTCTACCCTTTCCACGAGACTGATTTTTTGAAATAACACAGTAATACTGTTCTAAATCTTTATGTAGAAGATTTTTAAGATAGTCGTTAGTAGAAGAAACCTCTTCCAAGTATTCTAAACGAACGTTCTTATTAGATATTTTTGAAAGAATGTTATTTTTTGAAACAATGTGTTTATTACTCAATAATTTGTAACCGCCTGGATTCTTAGAGACAATTTCATATCCTTCAGACTTGAGTTCATTTATAGCTTTCCAAATAGCATTTCTAGATACTTTTAAGTCTAAAGCCATTTGACTTCCAGAGTTATATAAATTTAAATTTTGCTCTAAAATTAAAAGCACCTCATCTTTAACTTTCATAATATCGTCCTTTCAAAAATTTTTTAAGAATACTTCCTAAATAGTCAGCAAGAAAAATCTTTAATATATCAGGAATGATAAAAGGAAGTACACAAAGACTAAAAGCCTTGAAAAAGCTCATAGGAGATTTTGTGTAAAATTTTACAAACCATAGAGTTCCAAAAAGATAACATACAAATAAACCCAGAATCATTGAAAAAATTCTCCAAGGTTTAGAATGTTCAAATTGATCTAGGATCTTTCCAGTTACTATAACCGTAAATAAAAATCCTAAGATATATCCTCCTGTGGGTCCAGTTATAGCAACTATTCCCGACTTGAAACCTGAAAACACTGGAAGACCAATTACACCAAGAAGTATGTAAGAAAAAACAGTTAAAAAGCTTTTCCAAGTTCCAAGGATTCGCACAGTTAAAAAAATTGCAAAAGTCTGTAAAGTTATTGGAATTGTCATGGGAATGAAAATCCAAGAGCAAATGATTATTGTAGCTAGTAAAATTCCCATGAGAGATAGATTTTTTGTTTGATTCATAAAACCTCCTTAACAATTAGCTTTTAGTTAAAAGTATAAATTAATAAATTTAAAGTAAAAAACATAATAAAATAATATGGATTAGATCTATTCCTAGAGCGTAATTTAATAAATCTAAATATCTAAAAAACTTTAAGATTAATATAGTTTTAATTAAGATAAACTAAATAGAAAATTTAAAGTCAAATAGAAAATAATTGAAAGTTTTATTTTAATCTTATACTTTATAAATTATTTATTAATTAATAATAAACTATCTCTAAAATACACCAAACAAAACAAACCTGTCAACCTATTTTATTTTTTATGGTTGACGGGTTTACTTTATTGGAAAATCAATTTGAATTAGTGAGTTGTGGGATTATTAAAGTAAATCATTGAATATAGAATAACAAGTAATTGAATATAAGTTAATGTATAAACAATAATAAAGTAATAAAAAATTGAATATAAAGTAATAATAAGTT
>JAUNLT010000006.1 GCA_030532135.1 Lagierella massiliensis
CGGGCTCATAACCCGAAGGTCGTAGGTTCAAATCCTGCTCCCGCAACCATACATATTATAAAGGCATGTTTAACATGCTTTTTTTATTGCACAAAAAAGTGTAAAATCATATGTGAAAAATCTCAATCAAAATATAAAAAATTGATTGAGAAAATATATAAAATTTAATTAAATACAGTCAAAAATTTGTAGGAGAGTTATATGTTAAGTGTAAATAATTTATCAATATCATTTCCAGATAAAAAATTATTTGAAGACGTAAATTTAATCTTCAATGATGGAAATGTCTATGGTGTAATAGGAGCAAATGGTGCAGGTAAATCAACTTTTTTAAAGATTTTAAATGGTGAAAAAGAACCTACTACAGGTAATGTTTCAATGGGTAAAGAGGATAGGCTTAGTAAATTAAATCAAGATCACTTTGCTTTTGAAAAGTATAAAGTATTGGAAACTGTAATAATGGGAAATAAAGAACTTTATGATATTTCTGTTGAAAAAGATAAGATTTATTCTAAGGATAACTTTTCTGAAGAGGATGGAATTAGAGCGGCAGAGTTAGAATCAAGATTTGGTGAACTTAATGGATATGAAGCAGAGGGTGAAGCTTCTACTATTCTTCAAGGTCTTGGGATTGAAACGTATAAACACGATTTATATATGAAAGATTTAATCGAAGCGGATAAAGTAAAGGTACTTTTGGCTCAAGCTCTATTCGGAAAACCTGAAATACTTTTACTGGATGAGCCTACAAATGGTATTGATTACAAGGCTGTAATATGGCTTGAAGAGTTTTTATTTAACTTTCAAGGTATAGTTATAGTTGTATCCCATGATAGATATTTTTTAAATGAAGTTTGTACACATATGATTGATATTGACTATGGAAAGATAAGAATGACTGTAGGAAATTATGATTTTTGGTATGAATCTAGTAAACTTGCCGAGAAGATGATTAAAGAATCTAATAAGAAAAAATAAGATAAAATTAAAGAATTAGAAGATTTTATTAGAAGATTTTCTGCAAATAAATCTAAATCAAGGCAAGCTACTTCGAGGAAAAAGCTTTTAGATAAAATAAGTTTAGATGACATTTCTCTTTCTCTGCGAAGATATCCATTTGTGGGCTTTGAACTTTCAAGGGAACCGGGTAATGAAATTTTAAATATTGATAAATTAACTATAACTGGGGAAGATAGAGTTTTATTAAAGGACTTCTCATTGAGAGTTTTAAAAAATGAAAAAATAGGTTTTGTTGGAAATGAGATTGCTATAACAAAATTTTTTGAAACAATTACAGGTAATAATAAAGATTTTAAAGGAGATTACAAGTGGGGACAAACCATATCCTACGACTATTTTCCTAAGGACAATACAAAATTTTTTAATACTGAAGGTAAAAATCTAGTGGATTGGTTAAGAGATTTTTCTAAAGAACAATCAGAGATATTTATTAGAGGATTTTTAGGGAAGATGTTGTTCTCTGGAGATGAGGTGCTTAAAGATTCTTCTGTGCTATCGGGAGGAGAAAAGGTTAGGATGATGTTTTCCAAAATGATGATAGAGCCTAGAAATATGCTTATTTTTGATCAACCTACTAATCATTTGGATTTGGAAAGTATTGAATCTGTGAATAATGGTCTAATAGCTTTTAAAGGTAATGTATTGTTTACATCTCTTGATCATCAATTTACATCATCTGTAGCAAATAAAATAGTAGAAATATTTGATGATGGAACCTATAGGATTGAAGATGGAAGTTATGAAGATTATATTAGTAAATATCTTAAATAATTTAAAATTGAAGCTTTAAATTTAGTCAATAAATATTTTTCTTTTACTAGAATACTAAAATATCCTCTTATTATTCTATCTATGGTAAAATTAAGATAGTAAAAATAGAGGTGGTAAAATGATTAGATTTTCTAAATTGGATAAACATTTAAAAGAATACTTGATACTTAGTTTACTTGGAGTATATCTTATAGTCTCTGCCTTTTTTTACAGTAGCCCTTTGGAAATCTTTAGGGGAATGAGGACTATTTTGTTTTCACCAAGTAATTTAACTACTGATTATATAGAAATTGCCAATTTAGGAGCTGCTATATTCAACAGCGGCATAATGACCTTATTGTCTATTTTAATTGCTAGAAAATCAAAAGTCCTTGTTAATGGTCCATTATTAGCAGGCATTTTTATAGTTTCAGGTTTTTCATTTTTTGGTAAAAATTTACTCAATACAATACCAATAACCATTGGAGTCTATTTGTATGCGAAATCAATTAAAATGCCTTTTAAAAACTATGTTTTACCTGCACTTTTCGGTTCTTCTTTAGGACCTTTGGTAAGTGAACTTGCATTTGGAATGGGTTTAGGAAGAATTAAAGGTATAATATTAGGATATCTTGCAGGTATTTTTGTGGGATATATAATACCTCCACTTGCTCAAACATTTTTAAGATTTCATAGAGGATTTAGTTTATATAATGTAGGATTTACTGCTGGAATTATAGGAATGTTTATAACTGCAACTTTTAAGATGTTTAATATTAATATAGTTACTGTAGATTATATTTCAGAAGGTAATAATTTAAAACTTTCCATATTGTTATATCTAGTATTTTTTTCAATGATTCTTATAGGAATTTACAAATGCGATGATATTGTTACTGAATATAGGAATTTAATGAAAAACACTGGTCAGCTGGTAGCGGATTTTTTTGATTTATATGGACATGGCGTTACGATGGTTAATATGGGGGTTATGGGTATTATATTTACTACTTTCATATTGATAATTGGTGGAGAGTTATCAGGACCGGTTGTGGGTGGAATATTGACAGTAACAGGTTTTTCAGCATTTGGTAAACATCCAAAAAATACTGTTCCAATACTTGTAGGGTGTAGGATTGCAGCGCTATTAAACATTTACGATGAAAATTCTGCAAGTTCTCTTATGATTATTTTATTTGGAACAAACCTTGCACCTGTAGCTGGTAAATACGGTTTTATCCCAGGGGCTATTGCAGGATTTGTACATGTGGCAGTGGTATCTAATCTTGCATATCTACATGGAGGACTTAATTTATATAATAATGGATTTGCCGGAGGATTTGTAGCAGGCACATTAGTGCCTTTATATGATTCAATTATTTTGGCTTATAAAAGGAGGACGGAAAGTGCTGGAGAATAATGCAATAATCTCAAATAATATTACCATTTCCCTATTGTCTTATATGTATAGGAATGGTGTTAGAGATATAAGTGTGCGCATTAAGAATGAAGAAGAAAAAATAGTCATAATTGCAGAAGGAAAGACAAATAAAGAGCCTGAAGATATAGACGAGCTAAATAGACTTTTAAATAACGAAAGACTTCCCTCAATAGCTGGATATTATGGAAATATGTTAGGGATTAGTGAAGATGTAAATGATATTAATCTTTTAAGTTCTCTAGTTGATGAAGGAATGATAATATATCACGATAATATACTTTCTTTTTACGCATCAAGATTTATATAATGTAGACATTTTGTAGACTTTTCAGGTAATCCTTCATGTTATAATTCTAGTAGGAGGTAATTATGAACAGAAAATTAAAAAAATTTTTAGCAGGAATATTTGCATTTAGTATTTTAATCACAAATTCAAAGGTGTTAGCTGCTGAAATTGATACAGAAGTTATAAATGAAAGATGGGGAAAACCAACATTTGCCTATGGTGAAAGTCTAAATGAAGATCAAAAGAATAAAACAATGAAACTTTTAGGAGTTAAAGATCCAGAGAATGTAAATTCTGTAAAAGTTACTTACAAGGATCTTGTAAACTATATAGGAGGAGATCTTTCTAATCCTGCTAATATGATATCTTCAGTACTTGTAACTAAGGAAAATGAAGGTAAAGGTGTTGAAGTTGACATTAAGACACCAGAAAACATTACTCAAATAACTAAAGAACAATATAGAAATGCTGCCTTAACGGCAGGGGTTGAAGATGCTACAATACTTGTTGGTGCAGTAAGACCTGTTACAGGAGAATCTGCCTTAACAGGTGTTTACAAGGCTTTTGAAGCCAATGGAGAAATACTTGACAAGGAGAGAATGGAAGTAGCTCAAGAGGAACTAGATACTGTTAATGAAATATCTCAGGAAAATAAAGATAAAAAAGACTTTAACTCTACTAAACTAGATGATGCAATTACAGATATTAAATCTAGTTTAGGTGAAATAAAGTCAAATCAAGATAAGACTCCTACTCTTGAAGAAATAAGAAGAGTTGTTGAAGAATCATTGGTTAAATACGATTTGGACAAAGTAGTGACTCAAGATCAAATAGATAAATTAATCTCTTATTTTGAAAAATACGTAAACACAGATGCTATAACATCTGAAGAGGTTGCAAAACAACTCAAAAAATGGGGTGGAGCAATTCTCGATGGGGCAAAAGAAGCTTATAATGAAGCAGAGAAGAGTGGATTACTGGATCAAATATCAGCTTTTTTAAGAGACTTATTCAATAAAATAGTAGATGGTATCAGAAATAATTAAAAAATAAGACAGAAATTAAAATATGCCGATTTCGGCATATTTTAATTTGTTTTAAAATAGCCTATTTTTACAAGTTATTCATTCAATGATATAATATAATCGAACAATTGTTCACAAGAGGTGGATTATGGAATTTAAAATACATTCAAAGTTTAAACCTACTGGCGACCAACCTGAAGCAGTTGCTAAGATTGTAGATGGAATAAATAATAATATGAAAGCGCAAACTTTAAAAGGTGTTACAGGATCAGGGAAGACTTTTACTATGGCAAATATTATAGAAAAAGTTCAAAAACCAACACTGGTAATAGCTCATAATAAAACTTTAGCTTACCAGCTTGCAGGTGAATTTAAAGAGTTTTTCCCTGAAAATGCAGTTGAATTTTTTGTATCATATTATGACTATTATCAACCTGAGGCCTATGTGGTTCAGTCTGACACATATATTGAAAAAGATAGCTCTATAAATGATGAAATAGATAAATTGCGTCACTCAGCTACAATGGCATTATTTGAAAGAAGAGATGTAATTATAGTCTCTTCTGTGTCATGTATTTACGGTTTGGGAGACCCAATAGATTATGAAAATTTAGTAATATCTTTAAGACCTGGGATGATTAAAGATAGAGATGAAGTTATGAGAAAGCTAATTGATATTCAATATGTAAGAAATGATATTAATTTTGAACGTGGCACTTTTAGAGTTAGAGGAGACAGTTTAGATATTTTTCCAGCATCTCAAGACGAAAACTCTGTTAGAGTTGAATTTTTTGGAGATGAAATAGATAGAATTACAGAAATCAACTCGCTTACTGGAGAAATTATTGCAGAAAGAAACCATATAGCAATATATCCTGCTTCTCACTTTGCAACTTCGAATGAAAAGGTAAAGAGAGCTTTAGTTACAATAGAAGAAGAATTAGAAGAAAGAATAAAATACTTTAAAGCAAGAGATAAATTTCTAGAAGCTCAAAGAATAGAACAAAGAACTAGGTATGATTTAGAAATGCTTTCAGAAATGGGATTTACTACAGGTATTGAAAATTATTCAAGACATTTAAGTGGAAGAGCTCCGGGATCAAGACCATATACTCTAATAGACTACTTTCCAAAAGACTTTTTAACTATTGTCGACGAATCACATGTTACTTTACCCCAAGTAAGGGGTATGTATGAGGGAGATAAATCTAGAAAGACTAATTTAGTAGAATATGGTTTTAGACTTCCTTCTGCACTAGATAATAGACCACTTAAATTTAAAGAGTTTGAATCTATGATGAATCAAATATTATTTGTATCAGCAACTCCTGGAGATTATGAAAAAGAGCATCAAGAAAAAGAAGTAGAACAAATAATAAGACCTACAGGTCTTTTGGATCCTGTAATCGAAGTTAGACCGATTAAGGGACAAATAGACGATTTAGTAACAGAAATTTTCAAAAATATCGAAAAAGATGAAAGAGTTTTAATAACTACTTTAACAAAGAAGATGGCAGAGGATTTAACTAAGTATTTGGAAGAACTAGATATTAAAGTTACTTATCTTCATTCGGATATTGATACTCTCGAAAGAATGGAAAAGATTAGAGATTTGCGCCTTGGAAAGTATGATGTACTTGTGGGCATTAACCTATTACGAGAGGGACTGGATTTACCAGAAGTTTCTCTAATTGCAATTTTGGATGCAGATAAAGAAGGTTTCTTGCGATCAGAAACTTCTCTTATACAGACAATAGGAAGAGCAGCACGAAATGAAAGAGGAAGAGTTATTATGTATGCAGACAGAGTGACAAGGTCTATGAGTAGTGCTATCTCTGAAACTAAGAGAAGAAGAGAAATTCAAGATGAATATAATAAGAAACATGGAATAACACCTACTACTATAAAAAAAGACATTAGAAAACTTATTGCTGTTACAAAAGTTGCTGAAGAAAACAACCTATACAAAGTAGACAAGGATGAAATTACCCCTGAGGACATTAAAAAAATCATGATAAATTTGGAAGAAGAGATGTACAAGGCTGCAGAAGTGCTTGATTTTGAGAGAGCTGCTGTACTTCGAGATGAATTAAATAAATTAAAGAGGGAATATTAGGTGATTAATTGAGTTTAGATAAAATAGTGATAAAAGGTGCAAAAGAAAATAATTTAAAAAATATAAACTTAACTATACCAAGAGATAAAATGGTTGTAATAACAGGACTTTCTGGATCTGGAAAGTCTTCTCTTGCCTTTGATACAATTTATGCTGAGGGACAAAGGCGATATGTAGAGTCTTTGTCTAGTTATGCAAGGCAGTTTTTAGGTCAAATGGAAAAACCAAATGTGGAATACATTGAAGGGCTTTCCCCTTCGATTTCAATAGATCAAAAAACTACAAGTAAAAACCCAAGATCTACCGTGGGAACAGTAACAGAAATTTATGATTATTTAAGACTGCTATACTCTAAAGTTGGAACTCCATATTGTCCCGTTTGTGGAAAGGAAATATCTAGTCAGACCGTAGATCAGATGGTGGATAAGGTTATGTCTTATCCTGAAAGAACAAGACTTCAAGTACTTGCACCTGTTGTTAAAGGGAAAAAGGGAGAACATAAGAAACTTCTGGAAAATATGAGAAAAGAAGGATATATTAGAGTGGTAGTAGATAAAGAAACTCATGATCTTTCAGAAGATATTAATTTAAATAAAAATAAAAAGCACGATATAGATGTAGTTATAGATAGAATAATAGTAAAAGAAGGAGTTGAGTCAAGGCTCTCGGACTCAATAGAGCAAGGCTTAAAACTTGCAGATGGTGTTATAAAAATATCTATAATTGATAAAGAAGAATTTGTTTTAAGTTCAAAACTTACATGTCCCGATGGACATGTTTCTTATGAAGAAATAGAGCCTAGATCTTTTTCGTTTAATAATCCGTTTGGAATGTGCGACGAGTGTAACGGTATAGGTCATCATTTAAAAATTGATCCGGACTTAGTAATCCCAAATTACAATTTATCTCTGGATCAAGGAGCGATTGATCCGTTTGCAAGCTCTAAGCCAGAAACCTATTATTTTGAAATATTTAAAGCTATACTAAAACAGTATGATTTTCCTACTGATAGACCGTTCAAAGAAGCTCCAAAAGAAATGATAGAAGATATATTGTACGGAACTGAAGAGGAGTTAACATTTTCATTTGATAGTCACTTTTCAGGATGGAAAAAGTATCGTGGGAAATTTGAAGGAGTTTTAAAAAATCTTGAAAGAAGATATGCCCAAGCTTCAGATAATATGAAAGATAGAATATCTGAATATATGACTGAAATACAATGTTCTAAGTGTAAAGGCAAAAGACTAAAAGATAAGTATTTGTCTATAAAAATTGCAGATAAAAATATTATTGATATTACTGATATGGCTATTACAGATTCTTTGGACTGGTTTAATGAACTTAAACTTTCAGGTTCAAAAGAAGTAATTGCTCATGATATTGTAAAAGAGATAAGAAATAGATTGAAATTTTTAGACGATGTAGGCTTAGGATACTTGACTATGTCTAGATCATCAGGAACTTTATCAGGTGGAGAATCACAAAGAATTAGACTTGCGACTCAAATTGGATCTGCACTTGTGGGAGTAGTTTATGTGCTAGATGAACCAAGTATAGGACTTCACCAAAGAGATAATTATAAATTATTAGAAGCACTAAGGGCTTTAACAGATATTGGGAATACCTTAATAATTGTAGAACACGATGAAGATACCATGAGGATGGCAGATCACATAGTCGATATAGGACCTGGAGCAGGAGTTCATGGTGGAAATGTGGTAGCTGAGGGTACTATAGAAGATATTGTAAAAGTTAAAGATTCAATTACTGGACAATATCTATCTGGAGAAAGAAAAATTAAAGTTCCGAATAATAGACGGGAACCAAAGGGATATATAAAGTTAAGAGGGGCAAGAGAAAATAATCTTAATAATATAGATGTGGATTTTCCATTAGGTGTTTTAACTTGCGTTACAGGTGTTTCTGGTTCAGGAAAAAGTTCCCTTGTAAATGAAATTCTTCACAAAATTCTTGCAAAGGAACTTAATAGAGCAAAAGCAAAACCTGGTAAATTTAAAGACATTGAGGGATTAGAACATTTAGATAAGGTTATTCAAATTGACCAGTCTCCAATTGGAAGAACTCCAAGGTCTAACCCTGCAACTTATACAAAGGTGTTTGATCATATAAGGGATTTATTTGCATCTACTAATGAAGCTAAAATCAGAGGATATAAAAAAGGGAGATTTTCTTTTAATGTCAAAGGAGGTAGATGTGAAGCTTGTAAAGGTGATGGAACAGTAAAAGTGGAAATGCACTTTTTACCAGATATTTACGTACCTTGTGAAGTTTGTCATGGAAAGAGATATAATAGAGAAACCTTGCAAGTAAAATATAAAGGAAAGAACATTTACGATGTTCTTGATATGACTGTTGAAGAAGGAGTAGAATTTTTTAAAAACATTCCAAGCATTCAAAATAAATTACAAACTTTAAATGATGTAGGTTTGGGATATATAAAAATAGGGCAACCGTCAACTGAACTATCAGGAGGAGAAGCTCAAAGAGTAAAACTTGCAACAGAATTATCAAAAAGATCTACTGGAAAAACCGTATACATTCTTGATGAGCCTACAACGGGACTTCATACAGCGGATATTCACAAATTAGTAAAAGTCTTAGATATGCTTGTAGAACAAGGAAATACAGTTATTGTAATTGAACATAATTTAGATGTTATAAAGACGGCAGATTACATTCTAGATTTAGGTCCAGAAGGAGGCAATGGAGGAGGAAATTTAATAGCAAAAGGAACTCCAGAAGAAGTTGCCAAAACTAAAGGTTCATTTACAGGAGAATTTCTAAAGGATATTTTGAATAGATAAAAGCTTTCTCAAAAGAGAAAGCTTTTTTTATATAAATTAGTTTTAATTTTACACTGATTATTTTTTAATCTATAATAAGAGGATAGTGGAGGTGTGTTATGATAAGCTTTGTGATTCCAGTTTTTAATGAAGAAGAGACTTTAGATATTTTAAACAAAAGATTAAATAAAGTTATTTTGAGTTTAAATATGGACTATGAAATTTTGTACATAGATGATGGAAGTAGTGACAATAGCTTAAATATTATAAAAAAATTAGCTACTAAAAATATAAGATATATTTCTTTTTCTAGGAATTTTGGAAAAGAAGCTGCAATTTTAGCTGGTTTACAAATGAGTAAAGGCGAATTAGTCTGTCTTATGGATGCAGATCTCCAGCACCCACCAGAACTTATACCTAAAATGTTATCTAAACTTTTAGATGATGTAGATGTGGTTGCTACAATAAGAGTTAAGAGAAAGTCTACAGGAAAAATCTATAATTTTTGTGCAAAGAAATTTTATAAGATAATGAATAAAACAGGAAATGGGGTAAATCTAATACCTGGAGTGCAAGACTTTAGAATAATGAAAAGACAGGTAGTAAATTCTATCTTAGAACTTCAAGAAAAAAGAAGATTTTCAAAAGGTATTTTTAATTGGGTTGGATACAATACAAGATATATAGAAGTCAAAGACTATAAGAGGATTGCAGGAGATTCTAAGTGGAAATTTATGGATTCATTAAGATATGGATTAGATGGAATTATTTCATTTTCAGCAGCCCCTTTAGATTTAGCTGTACTTATAGGAAGTATTCTATCCTCAATTGGTTTTTTATATGCTCTATACATAGTCGTAAAGACAATAATATTAGGTAAAGATGTTCCAGGATTTGCTACTATTGTATGTCTGATTCTGTTAATTGGAGGGATTAATTTAATATTTATGGGAGTGATAGGGTCGTATATTGGAAGGATATATGAAGAGGTAAAAGGAAGACCTTCGTATATTATAAAGGAAAAGTCAGAAGATTTACCTGTTAAAGACGAATAATTTCTGACCTAAATAATTTAAAATAACAAAGAAGATCATACCAACTATCATGGCAATATTATCTTGAAAATGTATAGTTTGGCTATAAAGTAAAGACTTTGTAAAAGGTTTTGCCACACCATATGCTATTAAATAACAAAATAGTATATTAAAGATGAAACGAATAGCTTTTTTTGTAGTATCACCTTTTGAATTAAAAGTAAAATTTTTATTTAAGAAAAATGACAATACGCTTGTAAGTGAATAATTTAAAAACGAAGATAACCAATATCCTAAGTGCAAAACATTATAAGAAACAAACATAATACTAGTTCCCACTAAAGTATTTATAATACCAATGAATATAAATTTAAAAAATGTTGAATTAAATTTTTTCATAATCACTACTCCATACAATACATATTAAAGAAAATTATATCATAGAAAGGAAACAACATGAATATAGGCATAATTAGTGATACCCATGGAGATATTTTACAGCTAAAAAAAGCTTTAAATATTTTAAGTAATTGTGAGAAAATAATACACTGTGGAGATGTGTTATACCACGGACCTAGAAATGACTTGCCAAAGAATTATAATCCAAAGGATATGGCTAAATTACTTTCAAACAAGACAAATATTAGTTATATTAGAGGAAATTGTGATGCCGATGTTGATCAGATGGTTTTAGGAAAAGATTTAACAAAAAAGGAAAAGCTGTTTATCTTTAACACTATAAAAGTTTATGCTATTCATGGCTATGAAGAAACAGAAGAAGAAAGAATTGATAGAGCTACAAAGTTAGGAGCTAAATTTCTTGTGTCAGGACACAGTCATATAAAAGTTTTGAAACGAGTAAAAGAGCTGATAGTAATAAACCCTGGGAGTACATCAATACCAAAAGATGAGATTGCAAGTATTGCAAGAATAACAGATAAAAAAGTGGAATTAATAGATATAGATCGTAATAAAATAATAAGTACAATTACTTTATAAGACTGCGGATTATGACGCAGTTTTTTTATTATGAGTATTGTATATCTATGTATTATTATACGCTAGATAACTAAAGTTAACTAAAATGAAATCTTAGGATATTAAGTAAAATAAATGAATAAAAATAGATATAATAATCTTAGTATTACTATAAAAAGAATATAAATATGAACGAATCAAAGAAATATTTTTAAAATATAGAAATAAATAAAATAATAATCGTTTTCCAAAGTGCAACTGTATTAATTCAAAAAGCCATTATTTAATGAAAGAATACAATGATTTTATTTGTCGAATTAATGATGATAATTTTATTTAAAATTAAGAAAAGAATAAAACAAATTGAATAATTTTAAAAATGTAGTCGATAATAGTGTAAGATACTTATTTAATCAGAAAAATAACTTTTTAATATAAATTAAATTTTACTAATATGTAGGATATATATTTATTATCGATAAACTATTAAAATAAAATATAAAGATAAATTTACAAATACTTTTAAAATAAATAAAGATAATTGCAATGTTAATAATTAAGAAAACGTAATAAATTAACGGAATATAAACAAACGTTTTCATCGTTGAAAAAACTTTACTCTTAAATAGTTACACATAAAAGTATTGTAAAAAATAGACAAATTTTGCAAAAAGTGTTTAAAAATTACCTGAAATTATGATATTATGAATTTGAACTTAAAAAACAACTTCAACAAATCGTATATAATTATAAAATATTGGATATTCTATAAAATACAAGAAAAGATTGAATTTAAAATATCAATAATAAACTTAAATGTATTATAGTGATGAGCCCTTAATAATATATATTAAATTATTGGATTAGAAATATTTAAGAAGGATTTTGTAGTTTTATAATCATTATGATTAATAAAATGAATTAGAGAAGTGTTATTAATCTAGTGAAAACTAAATAGGGTTAAGTTTATTTAATCAGTGTTTAAAGTAAAGGATAACCTTGCTTTAAATATAGAAGATAATATTATCTAAAAAATTTATTTAAGGAGGAACAATGAAAAAAATAATAGCAAGTGCTTTAGCTGTGGTAATGGCTTTTGGAGTAATAGCGCCAACTGTAACATTAGCAAATGAAGTAAACTCAAATCCTACAATAGGTGAAGAAAGAGTAGAAGTTTTTGATGTGGATCAATACAAAGAAAAACTTGAAGATTTTAGAGAAGAAATATCTAATCTAGAAAATATAACTGAGCATGAAGAAAAGATGAAAGCTGAGTTTATGGAAAAGACATTAGAACTTGAGTCTAATATTGATAGAATGACTTCAGAGAGGTCGGCTTATTCAAGTATTTATGATTTGAACTCAATCCCACAAAGACTACTTCTTGTAGCAAAATTAGGAGTTTCAATTAGATTTGCAACAACAGAACTAAGATATAAAGTAGAAGAAGCTCATGCAAAAATTGCAGAGTATGTATTTCAAGGGTTGATGATTGCAGCAAGTCCGTTATGTACAGTAGATGAGATAAAAGATCACATGAATCATTTTGACGTTTTAAAGGCAGAACTTTTGTCTTATCCTGATATTACAACTGAAGATACTGCGAATATATATGTTCGTGCTGATTTAGACAGACTTCTTCACGCAGCGAGAATGGCTAAGTTTTATGAGTTAAAAGACAAATCTACTCAAGTTATTAAAACCCTTGATAGAGAAGTTCTTAGAATTACTGGAGAGAGGTTAAAGCCTCAAGCAACTGTAGCTGATATTTACCGATTAACAGATGAGTTAAATCAAGCTATGGAAGAAGCCTTAAATAGTGAAGACTTTAGAGCGACAAAAGCGGAAATTGAATTAGTTAAAATTTTGAGAATTAAAGCCAGACAAAAGAAAAGAGCAGGAGATAATAGAATAGAACTGATTGAAGCTATTGAGAACACAAATGAGCAAATGCTTATGACAAGACCTTCTCAAACAGCTATAAGAGATTTAATAAATACATTTAACTCATTACTTGATTAACAAAACAATTAAAATGAGACTATCAAATTAATTTGATAGTCTCATTTTTTTACTTAAAATTAATAAAACAAGGAAAGTATTAAGTAAAGTTAACTAGATCTAAAGTTGTAAGATATGCTTTCAAATCAAGTTTACTATTAATTTAACTATACAGGAGCTAACTATTTAAACATTTATCTGGGTTTATGGATGGTAATAATAAAGTTATTTCATAAAAAATGGTATTAAATTTATTGGATTTTTCTTAAAATAAAATTTACTTATCTAAAATTTAAAATTAATTCTTTTTATGTATTATAGGGTTACCAAGAAATAAGGAGGAATAAATGAAAAGTTTTAAGAGAATTCTTGCCATGTTTATGGCTATCACAATGATCCTTGGAGTTCCGATGAAAGGCGTAGGTCTTGATACAAAATCATCAGCAGCTCCTAAGAGACAAGTAAAGATTACAAGTCCATATGAAACAGTTGATTGGGGGAAATATGGACAATACAAAGCTAATTTCCACTCCCATACTACAGAATCTGATGGTGGAAATGAACCTTTTGAAATGATTGAAGAACACTATAAACAAGGATATGATATTGTGGCTATAACAGATCACAATGTAGTGTCTAAGACAATTGACAGAACTGATACAGCTAAGGAATATGTAAGTCCTGAAAGAAAAGCTGAAATGGAATCAGGAGTTGGTAGAGATGGAAGACATATCTACTTTCCAGAAGACTCTATAGAGCAATCTAGAGATGACCATGTAAACACATTCTGGGCTGATTACAATAATCCTAAAGTGGGTTATTCTATGGACAACTCTATATCTGAAGTTGAAAAACTAGGCGGAATATCACATATCAACCATCCTGGTAGATACACAGGTGGTAGAACAACTAAAAATAACGGATTAGATGGAGAAAAAGCATCTAATGATCCTAAAAATATTCAAAAGTACTTAGATTTGTTTAATAAATATGATTCCTTAGTAGGAATGGAAATTATAAACAAAAAAGACGGAGATTCATTCTCAGACAGAATTCTATGGGATAATCTTCTAAAGGAAACAATGCCTAAAAGACCTATTTGGGGATTCTCAAATGATGACAACCATTCAATTAAAGCTACAGGATATAGTTTCAATATGATGTTGCTTCCTGAAAACAATCCTGAAAATGTTAGAAATTCAATGGAAAAAGGAACTTTCTATGCAGTTGCAAAAGTTGCAAAGAGAGAACTTGGAATGGATTTTGTGGCTCAAGGTAAAACGCCTGAAATAAAAGATATAAAAGTAGACCATAAAAATGGAATTATATCAATTAAAGCTGAAAACTTTAACAAAATTGAGTGGATTGCAGATGGTAAGGTAATTGGTAAAGGTAACTCCATCAATATAACTGAACATTTTAATGAAGTTAATAACTATATTAGAGCAAATATTAGTGGTGAAGGTGGAATAGCATTTACTCAACCTTTTGGTCTAGAAAAATTAGATTCTATTATTAACCCATATAGCGATGTAAATTGGGCAAAAATGAAACAATATAAGGCAAACTTCCACTCTCATACTACAGAATCTGATGGTGGAAACGAACCTGTTGAAATGATTGAAGAACATTATAAACAAGGTTATGACGTAGTTGCTATGTCAGATCACAACTTTGTTTCAACAACCATTGATAGAACAGATACAACAAAACAATATGTAACTCCTGAAAGAAGAGCTGAAATGGAAAAAGGGGTTGATAGAGAAGGAAGAGGAATTCTCTTTACAAAAAATTCTATCGAACAATCTAGACATGACCACGTGAATACATTCTGGGCAGATTATAACAATCCAAAAGAAGGATATTCAATGGAAGAGTCTATTAAAAAAGCTCAAGAATTAGGTGGAATATCACATATCAACCATCCTGGTAGATATACAGGTGGAGTTTACAATTTAGATGATGGAAGTTATGGAGAAATGGTATCAGGAACTCCAGAGACTATATCTAAATATATGAACCTATTCAATAAATATTCTAGCTTAGTAGGTATGGAAATCATCAATAAAAAAGATGGAGATTCATTCTCTGATAGAATTCTTTGGGATAATTTATTATCAGTATCTATGCCAGAAAGACCTATTTGGGGATTCTCAAATGATGATAATCATTCAATTGCAGCTACAGGATTTAGCTACAATATGTTAATAATGCCTGAAAACAATACTAAAGAAGTTAGACATGCTATGGAAGATGGTAACTTTTATGCAGTTGCAAAAGTTTCAAAAAGAGAGTTAGGAAGAGACTTTAAAGCAGAAGGTAATACTCCATCAATCACTAATGTAGCAGTAGATCAAGATAAGCTAACTATAACAATAGACACAAAAGACGCTGATAAAGTAGTTTGGATTGCAGACGGTGTTGAAATTGCCGAAGGAAATACTTTAAACATCAACGATCACGAAGGCAAGATTTTTAACTATGTTAGAGCAAACGTGATTGGTAAAGGTGGAATAGCATTTACTCAACCTTTCGGAATAAGGATTGGTTCAGAAAAACCAGTTGAATTTGCAGGAATGTATATAACAGCTCCTAAATATGAATTGAATGCAGCTGCTAATGAAAAAGTATTATTAGAAGTATCAGGAAAAAACACAAAGTTTGAAAAGGTAGACATTAACTTAAGTGAAGTTAAATTTACAGTAGAAGATGAAAATCTTTTAAGTGTAAACGAAAAAGGTGAAGTTTCAATAGTTAACAAACCTGAAGAAACTAAGACTACTACTATCTATGCAACTTTAGAAAAAAATGGCAAGGTAATAAAGTCAAATGTAATTGAAATGCAAGTAACTGTACCTTATGAGCTTCCAGAAGGTTCTGTAGTATATCCAATAAGCGCAGGAAATGACGACGTAGAAGAAAATTTAGACACAGGATCTATGTATATGGACTCTTCTGATTTGGAAATTGCATATGATGGAGAAACTAGACAAGAAATAGGTCTTAGATTTAACAATATTGAAGTTCCAGAAGGAAAAGAACTAAAAGAAGCATTTGTACAATTTGCAGTAGATGAGAACAAGGATTCTAAAAACGTTGATCCATTCAATGTAAAGATTTCTGGTGAATTAACAGATAATTCAAAAGAGTTTACTACAGAAGATAAGAATGTATCAAGTAGAACACATACTAAGTCTGAGGTAGAATGGAAAGATATTCCAAAATGGGATAAAGTAGGAGAAGCTGGAAAGAATCAAAGAACTCCTGATATAAGTTCAATAATAAAAGAAATTTTAGAACAAAAAGAATTTAAGTCAGGAAACAGCTTAGCAATATTCCTATCAGGAGAAGGTGTTAGATGTGCAGATGCCTTTGAAGATAAAAACTCTAAGCCTGCAAGTTTAGTTTTAGTATTCGGAGATAAAGAAGAACCTGAAATTGATGAAAAATTAGAATTCGAAAGAATTAAAGGCGAAAACAGATATGAGACAGCAATTGAAATTAGTAAAGAAACTTATGAAAAAGCTGATACTGTAATAGTTGCATCTGGTCAAAACTATGCTGACGCTCTAACAGCATCTGTACTTGCGGGAGTTAAAGAAGGGCCATTACTTCTTTTAGACGATGACCGTTTAGACATTGTTAAGGCAGAATTACAAAGACTTGACGCTAAAAATGTTATTATAGTTGGTGGAGATAGTTATATATCAGAATCCTTAGAAAAATCAATTGAAGGATATAAAGTTGAGAGATATGCAGGATCTGACAGATATGAAACAGCAAAAAAAGTTTATGAATTAGTTATCTCCAATGGAGGAAATAAGGGACAAGTAATAGTTGCAGATGGTAGAAAATATCCAGATGCTTTAACCGCTGGAAGTTATGCAGTAAAAACAAAAACTCCTATTATACTTTCTCAAGGAGATATAATTCCTGCAAAAATAGAACTACCAAAGGAAGCAATTATTGTTGGAGGAATAGATTCAGTAGGAAAAGATGTTGAATCTCTATTTGAGACTGTAATTAGAATTAAAGGAGAAAATAGATATGAGACATCAGTTAAAATGGCAGAAGAATTTTTCGAAGATTCAGATACTGCAATTTTAGCAAGTGGTGAATTATTTGCAGATGCTCTTACTGCTTCTGTAAGTGCTGGACATAATGATTACCCAATAATCTTAACTGAAAAAGATAAGGTAAGAAAATCTGTTAAAGAATATATTGTTAAAAGTAAGCTAGAAAATATAATAGTTGTTGGAGGAAGATCAACAATAACTGATACGGTTCTAGATTAAGAAAGTTATCCTTAAGAAGATAAATTAATAATAAACACCTCTTTAAAGTTTGAACTTTAAAGAGGTGTTTTTGGTTAATAACTTTGAAGAATTTAATACTTATTATATAATTTAAAAATAGAGTACTTAAAAGGAGCTAAAATGAAAACTTTAATAATTGATAATTACGATTCTTACACTTACAATTTATATCAACTTGTAGCTGAAGTTTCTAATGTTAAACCGTTAGTTATTAAAAATGATGAATGTAATTTAGAAGAATTGTGTAAACTTGATTTTGATAATGTGATATTATCACCAGGTCCTGGGAGACCCGATAAAAGAGAAGACTTTGGACTTTGTGAAGATATAATAAAGTATTTAAATAAGCCTATTCTAGGAGTGTGCTTAGGACACCAAGGAATTTACTACATAAATGGAGGAGAAATAGTATTAGCACCTAGACCAGTTCATGGAGAAATTAGTGAAATTTTTCATAATGATAAAGGTATTTTTAAGGGAATTCCTCAAGGTTTTAAAGTTACGAGATATCATTCATTAATTTGTAAATATGAAAATTTAGAAAATATAAATATAGATGCTACAACTCAGGATGGACTTATTATGGGAATATCTCATAAATATAAACCTATTTACGGGGTCCAGTTTCATCCTGAATCCATCTGTTCAGAATACGGTAGAGAGATTATTGAGAATTTTCTCAAACTTTCAGAAAAGTATTATCAAGATAATTCGTTATTAAAAGTGAGTAAGTTTAAAGCAAAGTTTGATTCTGTAGAAATTTTCAAATGTTTAAAAGCCTATGATGAAAAAATACAGTGGTTAGATAGTTCTTTAATTAGAGAAGGACTTTCTAGATTTTCTATATTTGGGTTAGGGGGTAGTAGAAGTCATTTTATAAAATATAATATTTCATCAAATCAACTTAGTGTAATTACACAAGATAATATTAAACATTTAAAGGAGGATATATTTACTTATTTAAAGAAAAATCTTAAAAATTGGAGTTTTAGTTCTACATTACCTTTTGACTTTCAGCTAGGATATATAGGATATTTAGGATACGATCTCTAGGGTTGTACTAATATTAAAAACAATAAGGTATATGAATATCCTGACGCCTATTTTAGATATGTGGATAGAGCTGTTATTCTAGATCATAAAGATGATATGTTGTACATTCTTTCATATGATGATGATAAAGTTTTTCATGAGGAAATGAAAGAAGTTTTATCTAAAAAAGTTAAAAATACTGAAGAAAGTATAGAGGAATTAGGTCTACCAAAAATCAAACTTCGTAAAAATAAAAAAGAATATATTAGCTTAATAGAGGAGTGCAAGGAATATATAGTTAAAGGAGAGTCATATGAGATATGCTTAACTAATAGAATGGATATTGATAGACATTTAGATCCAGTAAAATACTATAAGATATTGAGAAGTATAAGTCCTGCACCTTATTCAGCCTTGCTAAATTTTGATGAAATTTCTATAGCATCATCTTCTATGGAACGCTTTTTAAAAATAAATAAAGATGGAATTATGGAGACAAAACCTATAAAAGGTACAATAAAAAGAGGAAAAGATGATATAGAAGATAAAAGGCTAATGGATAGCTTGAAAGAGGAGATAAAGACAAAAGCTGAAAATTTAATGATAGTTGACCTTTTAAGAAACGATCTTGGCAAAGTGGCGAAAGTAGGTACTGTAAATGTTCCTAAACTAATGGAGGTGGAAACTTATTCTACCCTTCATCAATTAGTTACTACAATCAAAGGGGAACTAGAAGATGAATATGATATTATAGACGCTTTAAAAGTAGTGTTTCCTGGAGGATCAATGACTGGAGCGCCTAAGAAAAGGACTCTAGAAATAATTGACAAACTTGAGGATTTTCCTAGAGGAGTTTATTCGGGAGCCATAGGCTACATTTCAAACAACAATACTTTAGATTTTAATATAGTTATTAGAACGGCTGTAATAGAAAAAAATCGAACAACTTTAGGAGTTGGTGGGGCTATAATTAACCTTTCAGATTCCAAAGAAGAATTTGAAGAAATATTATTGAAAGCAAAGGGTGTTCTAAGATCAGTAAATAAATACTACGGACTTTTAGAGTCGGAAGATATAAAAATAGAAGGAATTTAAAATATTAAAATATTTTAAATTAAATGTAAAATTAAAACATAAAGTATTAAAACTGTTTAAAATTCAAGATTTTGGTTTACAAGTACTTGTTAGTTAGATATGCTTTATATAATGTAATGAAAATTGGAGGAAATGAATGGAAGAAATATCCCTATTAGAACTATTAAATGGTATAAAAAAGAGATTTATATGGATTGTTTTAGCGGCTGTACTTGGCGGAGGAATTGCATTTGTTGCAAATGAATTTTTAATACAACCTCAGTATGAAGCTTCAACAACTTTAATAATAGGAAAACCAGCAGATTACGATGAAAAAAATCAAGGACTAGAATATAATCAAATACTAGTAAATCAAAAATTAGTTTCCACTTATAGTGAAATTATTAAATCTAGAGCTGTTGCAGATGAAGTAATTGATAATTTACAGCTTAATTTTTCGCTTGAAAGATTTAAAGAGGAAGTGGAAGTTATAACAGTTAAAGATACGGAACTTATCTCTGTTGTGGTAAAAGACTCCATTCCAGAAAGAGCTATGGATATAGCAAATGAAACGGCAGAAATATTTCAAGACAAAATTCAAACAGTTATGAAAGTGGATAATATTAGGATCTTGGATGAAGCAATTTTACCTGAAAAGCCAGTTGCTCCTAGAAAAGCAGTTAATCTTATTGTAGGAATACTATCAGGAGTTTTTTTGGCGATTTTTATTGCTATAACTTTAGAAATACTAGATACTAGAATTAAAACAGTTGAAGAATTACAAGAAAAATTTGGTTTACCAGTATTAGGTGTAATTCCAGAAATCAAGGAGAAATAGATATGGCTAAGAAAAAAAATAATTATTACAGTGATGAATCTATTGTAGATGAAGCTATTAGAACTCTTAGAACAAATATAGCTTTCTCATCTACAGATAATAGTCTAAAGTCGCTAGTTATTACATCTTCAAATCCAAGTGAAGGTAAGAGCAATATTTCAATAAGACTTGCAAGATCAATGGCACATAATGGACAAAAAGTATTACTTATAGACTGTGATCTTAGGAATCCATCTGTAGGGAAGTATATTGGAGTAGATGTGGGAATTGGAATGACGAATCTGTTAGTACAAGATATTAGTGTTAAGGAAGTAATGATAAAGGACGAAAAATCACCATATCTAGATATAATACTTACTGGACCTGTGCCACCTAATCCATCAGAACTTTTAGGATCAGAAAAAATGAAGAGGCTTGTGTCTGAATTTGAAAATGAGTACGACATTGTAATATTAGATTCTCCACCAGCTGGACTTTTAACAGATGCACAAATATTATCAACTATGGCAGATGGAACAATACTTGTCGTGGCTCAAGGCGAGTCTACAAGAGAAAAAATAGATATGACTATACAAAACCTTAGAAATGTAGACGCAAATATACTAGGCATAGTATTTAACAAAGTTAAGATAAAAGGAACTAAGGGCTATGGATATGGCTATGGGTATGGATATAAACATGGAGCTTCCAAAGCTTAGCATTTTAAACATAAAATTTTAGATAGATAGTTGGTGAAAAAAGTGATAGATATACATTCGCATGTACTCCCATATTTAGATGATGGTGCACAGTCCATTGAAGAGTCTTTGGAAATAGTACAAATATATAAAGAAAATGGATTCACGGGAGTTATAGCAACTCCTCATCATTATTACGGAAAGTATTTACCTTCAAAAGAAGAAATAATAGAAAGTCATAAACTTTTAACAACTGAATTAAAAAAGAATGATGATAAATTCAATATATATTTAGGAAATGAAAATTTTTTAGACGAAAATACAATACCGGATTTAAAGAGTAAAAATATATTCACCATGGGTGGTAGTAGGTATGTGCTTGTGGAAATTCCACTTAATAATAAAAACAATTTTGCTAAAGAAATAATCTTTAACATTCAAATGTTAGGTTATCTACCTATACTTGCGCATGTGGAAAGGTATAAGATCACTAAGGATGACTTTAATTTTATCGAAGAATTATATAAGGCAGGAGTTCTAATTCAAATTAACTTAAGTTCACTTAAGAATGAAGGGTCTTCTTATTTTGAGATGACAAATAAATTATTAGAAAGAAAAATGGTTCAATTTGTTGGAACAGATACCCATTCTAAGGAAACAAGAAATCCAGATGTTTCAGAGCAATTATACTATCTAAAGGATAAAATGGGAGATGACTGGTATAATGAGGTTGTTATACAAAATCCTTATAAAATGCTAAAAAATCAACTTATTAAAAAAGAAGTAATAGAAATAGAAAATAAAAGATCTAGAAAGAGTTCTTTTTTATCAAAGCTATTTAAGAGGGACTGATTATGAAAAAGAAATTTAAAATAATAGCAATGTTAGCAATAATTTCAATTGTTTTAACAGCATGTTATGAACAAGAGACCTATACGTCAGTTAGAGGTCAAAAAAACGGAGAAACTAATAACACAGTAGAAAATACGCCTACTGATACGGAGAATACTACTCAAGACTCTAATAATACACAAGAAACAGAAAATGGGGATATTGAAAGAGAAGTTTTGAGGGTAAATGTAGATTCATTAAATGTTAGACAAAATCCGGGACAAAACGAACCGCTTGTCACATCCTTAATTAGAGATACTGAGGTTGAAGTTATAGAAGAAGTTCAATATAATGGCGAAAGCTGGACTCATATTAAATTTATAAATGGGGAAGGCTATGTTTTAACCGAGTATTTAAATTAGGAGAATACTTATGAATAGAAAAAGTATTTCAATTATAATGGGATTACTTTCATTAGTATCCATTGTGGTATTTTCAGCCGTTATAATGATAAATAACTTATTACCAAACACTTATAAAATTGTACTTATAGGAATACTAATGTTGATTTTCCTACTAGCAGTTTTTTTATGTAGTTCTAAAAATTCTAAAACTAAACTTATAATAGGAGTATTCATTCATCTGGTACTTATAATCTCAACATTAGCTTCATCCTACTACATTGTTAAATCTATAAAAGCACTTGATAAAATATCAAATGCTGGAAAAAAACAAGAAATTAAGAGTGACCTTTCATTAATAAAATTAAAAACTAAAGAATTAAAAACTATTTTAGAGAATGAAACTCTAGCAGTACAAACGGTTGAAACTGAAGACCGTGAAAAATTAGATTCATTTATTGATAAAATTGAAAAAAATTTAGAAAGTAAAATTAAAGAAGATCAAGTTGAGTCATATATGACATTAGCGGATAATCTACTAGAAGAAAAAACAGATCTTATAATATTAAACGAGGCATTTAGATCGACAATAAATGATTACATTTCTGAATTTGATGAAAAGACTGAAGTAATTGAATCTAAAAGTTTTAAAGATTTTGTAAATCAAAAGAAAGAAAAAATAGGAGAATCCTTTAATATATATATTTCAGGGATAGATACTTATGGACCAATTCAAACAGTTTCGAGATCCGATGTTAATCTGATAGCAAGCGTTAATCCTATTGATAGGAAAATCCTTTTGACTACAATTCCAAGAGATACGTATATTCCAATCTATGGTGGAGGCAATGGTCAAAAAGATAAGCTAACACATTCAGGTATTTATGGAATAGATTCATCGGTAGAGACCATAGAAAAGTTTATGGATTTAAAAATTGATTATTATGTAAAAGTGAATTTTAACACATTAATTGACATGGTAGATGTACTTGGAGGAATAGAAGTTGAAAATTTAGAAGCTTTCTCTAATAGAGGGTATGACTTTCCAAAAGGCAAAATTGTGTTAGACGGCAAGAAAGCACTAGTTTTCGCAAGAGAGAGATATAATCTCAAAGATGGAGATAGAGAAAGAGGGCGAAATCAGGAAAGAATTTTAAAAGCCATGATAGAAAAAATGACAAGACCTGAAAATTTATTAAGAGCGGATAAAATGTTAGAAATAATTGAAAAATCAGCAGTTACAAATATGCCTAAAGATTTCATGATTAAACAAATAAATCAAGAAATAATTTATGAAGGGAAATATCAAATAGATATGATAGATGTTAAAGGTACGGGCAAGATGGGGCTTTCTTCTTATGCTATGCCGGGATTTAATTTATATATGATGGTTCCGAATGAAGATAGTGTAAATGAGTCTAGAATGAAAATTCAAGAAGTCTTAAAAGTATCTTCTACAAACTAATTTTATTTGAAAGACTATAATATTTGATTGTTTAATAAAACAAATAGGAGGTTATATGAAAGGGATTATTTTAGCAGGAGGATCAGGAACAAGGTTATATCCTTTGACATTGAAGGCGTCAAAACAATTGTTGCCTATATATGACAAGCCAATGATTTACTATCCGCTATCCACATTAATGTTAGCAGGAATAAGAGATATTTTAATAATATCTACTCCAGAGGATACACCTAGATTCAAAGATTTACTGGGAAATGGAGAAAGGTTTGGCATAAAGTTAGAATATGCAGTACAAGAATCACCAGATGGGCTTGCTCAAGCACTTATAATTGGAGAGGATTTTATTGGTGATAGTCCATGTGCCATGATTTTGGGGGACAATGTATTTTTTGGAAACGGTTTGGTCAATTTATTAAGAAGTGGAGTTGAATCAGTTTATAATGATAGAGCTGTAGTTTTTGCTTATCATGTAAACGATCCACAAAGATTTGGAGTGGTAGAGTTTGATAAAGATAAGAGGGTGATTTCTATTGAAGAAAAACCTAAGAATCCAAAAAGCAATTATGCTGTTACAGGATTATACCTTTACCCACCAGGAGTTTCAGAATTGGCTAAAAAAGTAGTCCCTAGTGATAGAGGAGAATTAGAAATAACTTCATTAAATGAAATGTATTTAAATAAGGACTTACTAGATGTAAGAGTTTTTGGTAGAGGTAATTCGTGGTTTGACACAGGAACAGTAGATAGTCTTCTAGAGGCAGCTAATTTTGTTGCAACTATTGAAAAGCATCAAGGCATTAAAATATCTGTACCTGAAGAAATATCACATAGATATGGTTGGATATCAGACGAGGAGTTAAAATCACAAATTGAACATTTCAAAAAAAGTTCTTATGGAGATTATCTAAACAAGTATCTTAATAAGACTTTTTTCTAAAAGGAGTTTATTATGAAAATTTTAATAACAGGTGGAGCAGGTTTCATTGGTTCAAATTTTATTTATCTTATGCTATCTAAATATGATAATTATGAGTTTGTATGTGTAGATTCTCTTACTTATGCAGGAAATTTACACACTTTGGAACAAGCGTTGAAGCATGATAATTTTAAGTTTTACAAGACAGATATAAGGGATAGAAAATCAATTTATGAGATTTTTGATAAAGAAAGACCTGAAATTGTAGTGAACTTTGCTGCGGAATCTCATGTTGACAGATCCATTGAAAATCCACAAATATTTCTTGAGACAAATATAATAGGAACGGGAGTTTTACTTGATGCAAGTCTTAAATATGGAGTAAAAAGATACCATCAAGTGTCTACAGATGAAGTGTACGGAGATTTACCACTAGATAGGCCTGATTTAATGTTTACGGAAAAAACTCCTATTCAAACGAGTTCTCCATATAGTAGCTCTAAAGCTGCAGCAGATTTGTTAGTTCTTTCATATTTCAGAACTTATGGTCTACCTGTGTCAATATCAAGGTGTTCGAATAGTTATGGACCGTATCAATTTCCAGAAAAGTTGATACCATTGATGTTCATTAATGCACTTAACGATAAAGAGTTACCTGTCTATGGAGATGGTTTAAATGTTAGGGATTGGTTATACGTAGAGGATCACAATGAAGCTATAGACCTTATAATTCATAAAGGAAAAGAAGGAGAAGTTTATAATATTGGTGGACATAACGAGAAAAAAAATATAGAAATTGTGAAAATCATCTTAAAAGAGTTAAATAAATCTGAAGATCTCATCAAATACGTGAGAGATAGAAAAGGACATGACTTAAGATATGCAATAGACCCAACTAAAATCCACTCTGAATTAGGATGGCTGCCTAAAACTAAATTTGAAGATGGAATTAAAAAGACAATAGATTGGTATTTGAAAAATGAAGAATGGTGGAAAAAGATAATTACAGGAGAATATTTGAAATATTATAAGAACATGTATGAGGGAAGGTAGTATTTATGAAAATTAATGTTACTCAGTCCTCTATGCCAGATTTTGAAGAATACTGTGATATTATCAAAGACATATGGGACAATAAACACTTAACAAATAATGGACCAATACATGCAGAATTAGAAAAAAGACTAAATGAATATTTGAAGGTGTATAATACTAGTTTAGCAACCAACGGTCATCTTGCTCTAGAATTAGCTCTATCAGTTTTAAATATAAAAGGCGAGGTTATTACAACTCCATATACCTTTATTTCTACTGCACAAGCAATAAAGAGAAGTGGTCTAACACCTGTTTTTTGTGATATCAATGAAGATGATTTTACAATTGATGTATCCAAAATAGAATCTTTAATAACAGAAAAAACTTGTGCAATTTTACCTGTGCATGTATATGGAAATATTTGTGACGTTGAAAGCATAGAAGAGATAGCTACAAAATATAATTTAAAAGTTATCTATGATGCTGCTCACGCATTCGGAGTAGAATATAACAATACAGGAATAGGAAACTTTGGAGATATTTCAATGTTTAGTTTTCATGCAACAAAAGTATTTAATACTATAGAAGGCGGAGCTTTAACTTTCTCTAGTGACGAATATTATGAAAAATTAAAAAGTTTGAAAAACTTTGGAATTATAGATGTGGATACAATAGGGTATGTAGCAGGAAATGCCAAAATGGATGAGTTCAGGTCAGCAATGGGGATTTTAAATTTAAAACATATAGATTCAAATATATCTAAAAGAGAGATAGTATATAAACGATATATTAAAAATTTAGAAGGTGTTGAAGGGATTAGTGTTATTAAATATCGTGATGGCTTAAAGCCAAATTATGCATACTTTCCTATCACTATTGATGAAAAAACATTTGGAGAAAATCGAGACACTTTATTTAATAGATTGAAAGATAAAGATATTAATTCAAGAAAATATTTTTATCCTTGCATCAATACAACAAAACCTTTTTATGATGAGATGTTTGAATCTAGTACGCCAGTAGCTTATAATGTTTCAAAAAAAGTCTTATGTTTACCTATGTATGCAGATTTAAGAATTGAAGATGTAGATAAAATATGTGAAGTTATTAAATCGGGTGAAGATTATAATTGAAAAAAAAATATGAATTATTAAATAAGGATAAAAGATGGGAACTAGCTGAACTATTAGCAAAAGATAGATTAGAAAGTGTTAATAGCAGGTTAGAAGAGGTTACATTCCATGAAACATTTTACTCAATATATATAAAGCGATTATTAGATATAATACTTTCATTATTTGCAATTATCTTTACTTTTCCGATTAATATTTTGATAGGAGTTATTACTTTTTTTGATGTAGGTAGACCTATATTATTTAAACAAAAGAGGCTTGGGAAGAATGGAAAAGAATTTTTGATTTTTAAATTTAGGAATATGACTAATGAAAAAGATCAATTTGGAGAATTGTTGCCTGCAAAAGACAGGGTAACAAGATTTGGAAGTTTTGTAAGAAAGACTTCATTAGATGAACTATTAAATTTTTATTCTATATTAAAAGGAGATATGTCTATTATTGGGCCAAGACCTCTGCCTCCAGAATATAAGATTAGATTCAATAAAAGACATAAGGCAAGGCTTCTTGTTAAGCCAGGTTTAGAATGTCCACTACTCAATGAAAAGAAAACAGTATGGACATGGGATGAACAATTAGATAATGATGTGTGGTATGTTCAAAATATAAGTTTTAAGATAGATTTCTTATTATTTATTGCTCTTATTAAATTTGTCTTTAATAAAGATAATGCAGTTGCAAGAGCAGGGGTTAAAAGAGGAATATTTATGGGGTATGATTTAAATGGAAAGGTAATTACTCTAGAGTGTGTACCTGAAGATTATATTGACAAAGTATTAGTTAAGGAGACAAAATGAAGAAACTATTAATTTTAGGAGGCTCCAGCTATCTGGTTCCAATAATAAATACTGCTAAGAATATGGGGATATATACAATTACTTGTGATTATATACCAGATAATATAGCTCATAATTATTCTGATGAATATCATAATATTAGCATTCTAGATAAAGAAAAAGTTTATGATCTTGCTAATAGGCTTAAAGTAGATGGAGTTATGTCATTTGCAACAGATCCAGGAGTTATAACTGCTGCGTATGTATGTGAAAAATTAAATTTACCATCTCCACCTCTTAAATCTGTTGAAATTCTTCAGAATAAAGATTTATTTAGAAAATTTTTAAGAGAAAATAACTTTAACGTGCCTTATTCTGAAAGTTTTAATTCATATGAAGAAGTTAAAGCAAATTCATTTAAATTCAAGTATCCAATTATTATTAAACCCGTCGATAGTGCGGGAAGTAAAGGAGTTACAAAATTAATTGGGCCTAAAGGTTTAAAAGAGGCCGTATTATTAGCACTGGATTATTCTTTTTCAAAGAGGATTATTATTGAAGATTTCATAGAAAAAAAAGGCAATTCATCAGACTCAGATTCATTTTCAATCAATAATGAACTGGTATTTAGTTCATATTCAAGTCAATTATTTGATAAGGAAGCACCTAACTCTTTTGTTCCATCTGCTTATATTTGGCCATCAAATATGGAAGAAGAAAATAAAAAAAATCTTAATGGTGAAATTTCAAGACTCATAAAACTTCTTAATATGGGAACTTCTATATATAATATTGAAACTAGAGTGGGTAATGATGGACTGGAATATATAATGGAGTTATCACCAAGGGGTGGTGGAAATAGAATCTCAGAAATTTTAAAATTATCAACCAACCAAGATCTAATTTCAAATAATATAAAATTCGCTTTAGGGATGAAATTGGATGAAATTCAAAAACCAAAATACAATGGATTTTGGGCCCTATATATAATTCATTCCAATACTGATGGAATTTTTAATGATATTCATATTGAAGAAAATTTTTATAATAAACACCTTAAAGACTTAAATTTAATTGTTAAGAAGGGTCAGTTCATTAATAAGTTTAGAGGAGCAAATGATGCGTTAGGAAATATCATATTAAAATTCGACACATACGAAGATGCAAACTACCATATCCAAAATCATGAAGATTGGTTAAAAATAGATATTCAAAGGAGAAATAATGCTTAAATTCAGTAATAAAAACCTATTAATATTAGGAAGTAACGTTGGAACAGTTGATATAATAAATTATGCAAAATCAAATGGAGCAAAAACAATCGTTGCGGACTATTATGATATAGAAAAATCTCCTGCAAAACAATTGGCAGATTATCATGAAGAAGTTAGTACAAATGATATAAAAGGTTTAATTAATTTATGCGATAGATATAAAATTGATGGTATTATATCTGGGATAAGTGAATTCAATTTACTAAAAGTGCAAGAACTATGCTCTATTTTAAAAAAACCGAACTATTTTAATAAAGAGCAATGGGAAAAAATCTCAAATAAGGATTTATTTAGAAAGTTATGTATTGAGTATGGTGTTTCAAGTCCTAGAATAATCTATAGTGGATCGAATCTTGATGAGGTAAAAAGTCAAGACATAGAATACCCTGTTATTGTGAAGCCAGTAGATGGAAGTATGTCTCAAGGAGTATCAATTTGTAAATATGCTGATGAATTGAATAATGCTTTTATAGAGGCTCTAAAATATTCAAATAGTAAGAAAGTTATTATAGAAGAATTCTTTAATGGAGATGAATTTACTGCTCACTACTCTATAGTAAATAATATAGTCAATTTAGCCTGCATGGATAATAGATATCCCGTATCAATTAACGAAGGAACAGTTACAACAATACCAATAGCTCGAGTATATCCTTCTACGTTCTTAGATAAATATTTAATGTCAGAAAATGAAAAAGTAATTAAAATGATAGAATCACTAAATATAAAAAATGGTATTTGTTTCATACAAGGACTTTATAACAAGGAAAAAGATAAATTTTGTATTTTTGAAGGTGGTTTACGTTGTGCTGGAGAGGCTCCATATAGATTTATTGAAAAAACGAATGGAATTAATTTTCTAAACCCAATAGTAGATTTAAGTTTGGGCGTAGAAACGAATGATTATGACCATTTAAAAGAAAATCCCTTTTTAAATGAAAAAAAATGTGGTGTTATATCTTTTGCGACTAAAGGGGGAGAAGTCGGTGAAATTTCTGGACTGGAAGAAACTGTAAAAAAGGTTAATTCGCTTGTTGATTATGAATGTAGATATTTAAAGGGAGATATTACTCCTTCAGGAAATACACTAAGACAATTGATGATAAGATTTGTATTGGTTTGTGATAGTATAGAACAAATGAAGTCAGATATTAGTTTTATTAATTCTAATATTAATGTTTTAAATACACGGAAAGAAAATTTAGTTATAAAATTTAATCAAGAGAGGTTAAATGATGAGTTTAAAATCTAAAAATATTTTAGTAACTGGAGCTAGTGGTTTTTTAGGACGGAATTTAATAGAAAAGTTTTTGGAGTTTGATTATAAAGTATATGCTATGTCTTCAAAAAAACATTTAGACAACAGAGAACTAAGAAATCTAGTATATGTAAATAATAAAAAATTAAAGGAATTTGATTTTTCTAAAATAGATATACTAATTAATTGTGCATTTTCTAGGGATGATAATGGAGAAGATTTAGCAAAAGCACTTGTTTTTACTAAAGAATTATTTTTAGAAGCGTGCAAGAAAAATGTTAAATCAATTATTAATATATCTTCTCAAAGTGTGTATACTAAGTATAGAATAGCACCTGCCAAAGAAACTGATATAATAAACCTCGATTCAAAGTATGCTGTTGGGAAATATTCTTGCGAACTCTTACTTGAAAGTATTTGTGATATCAAAGGAATTCCTTATACAAATATTAGACTAGCAAGTCTAATTGGACAAAATTTTAATCAAAGGTTATTTAATATAATTTTAAATAATATAATACAGGGAAAGGATATAACGTTCTATTCTGGGAAGCAAATATTTGAATATCTTGATATAAGAGATGCAGTTAGTGCACTAGGAGCTATAATTCGTATAGACCCTAAAAAATGGAATAAATTTTACAACTTAGGTTCTTCGTGTGCTATTAATATGGATGGAATAGTAAATATGATCAAACCATATATAAAAGTTCATGAAGTAAATTTTAAAATTGAAAAGAGCGATATTTTATCAAATAATTCTATAGATTCAAGCTTATTTTACAATGATATAAATTGGAAACCAAAATTTATGTTAGAGGATTCTATTAGTTGGATTTATGAAGGATTAAAGAATAGTTAGGTGTTTTACATGATAAACTTATCATCTATTAAAATTAAAGCTTCATATTTAATTGAGCTAACATGTATACTTTGGCTATTAAATGCACCATTAAAAAGATTTTTTGCAAGAATTTTGGGAATTGTGGGGTTAACTAAATATAATCAATTGATAGTTGGTATATTGACTTTCATGCCACTATTAATATATATATTAAAATTTAAAAAAGTTCCATTTAGATATTTTAATATAGTCTTTTTATTATGTGCGTTGTTTTTTTCTATTACTTATTTATTAAATCCCGAGATACTTTATTGGTATAATAGAGAGATATTTGGAATTTCTTATACTGTATTTAGACCAGACCATGGAGCAATATGGGCATTTTTGATTATTGAGTTATTACATGACGAAGATAGAATATGGAAAGTTTTTAAAATATATTCAATATTTTTGTTTGTGTATAATATGTTTTTGTTATATGTAAAAAACAAATTAGGATATTGGTTAGTGTTCGATTTTCAGGGGACTTTTGTAGAGCGTAATTATTCTCTAGACTTCGGCTACGATATGGCTTTCATAGTAATATTTTTGCTTGCTTCATATTTTTACGATAAAAAGCTTTATAAAATAATAATGTCTATTCCATGTATTATATTAATCATTTTGCAAGGATCTAGAGGTGCGTTCTTATGTATTCTATCTGCAATTGTATTATTGACTTTATATAATGCAGATACTAAAAAAGCTAAGATTGGTACATTGATATTTGGAACTATAATTTTTTTTATGACATATCTCTTGTTAATTGATAATGATCTCAAACAAATCCTCTATTCGAAATTAAATAGTTTAGGCTTTCAGTCAAGAACGATAGATATGATTATATCGGGGGAAGTATTTGAGGATAGTGGAAGGGAAGTAATATATGATTTGATAAAGGTAAAATTGAATAAAAATCCCTGGGGGTTTGGTGCATATGGAGATAGACCAATAGTTGGACCTTACTTCTATTGGGGGTATTCTCATAATATTTTTTATGAAATGGCTGCTAATTTTGGTATTATTCCCAGCTTTATTATTTTAGGAATTATACTTTTAAAAAGTATTGATTTTATTCTTGATCATAGTAATATCAAAATAAGCATAATTCTTATTATATTATTATCAATGTCTATGAAATTATTAATTTCTGATACTTTCTGGGGATATAAATATTTTTGGATGCTTATAGCGTTTATCTTTATATTTAGAAAAGATGAAGGAGTGAAGAAATCATGCGTTTCATACACATAATTGGTTCTGCTACTATGTTTACTAAAGACGTATATGAAATGATTAGTAATAACTTCAAAGAAGATAATCATATATTTGTTAGTAAATTTGTTAATCATTATAATTATACTCAGATTCAAGGAGCTGAGAGAATCAAGTCTAAATCTCTCAAAATGCTAATTTACTTGTATAAATCAGACTTTATAATTGTTCATGGACTTATCAACAAACTAGTGGTAATTCTATTATTTTTTCAACCATGGCTTTTGAAAAAGGTCAATTGGATAGTATGGGGTGGAGATATTTATCCAAATGGAGATAAAAAAATAAGTATTTTTAATAAAATAATTATCAAAATGAGAAATAAAATTATACCTAAAATTAAGTATATATCTACATTAACTACTGGAGATTATAACTATTTAATAAAAAATTATGATTTAAATAATTATCATTTTGAAATTAGTTATCCTGTTATTGCTTCAAATAAAAAGCTTTTAGATAAAAATCTACGAGATAGGAAAAAACAAAATCATGTTAATATATTAATAGGTAATAGTGCTACCAAGACAAATCAACATTTTGAAGCATTAGATTTGTTAGAAAAATTTAAGAATGAAGATATTAAGATTTATATTCCTCTTAGCTATGGACAAAAAGATTTTGAGTTATATGCGGATGAAGTAATTAAATATGGAAAAGAAATTTTTGGTGATAAAATTATTCCTATTAAAGAGTTAATGACTGGTGAAGAGTATTTAAAATTTTTAAATTCTATTGATATTGGTATTTTTAATAATAATAGGCAACAAGCTATGGGAAACATATCACAGTTATTAATGCTGGGAAAGAAAGTATATATTCGTACTGATACAAATATGTGGAAACATTTTACTGGTTTAGGTTGTAATATCTTTGATATAGAATCATTAAAATCATATTCTAATTTTGAAGAGCTTGTTTTTATGAAGGATTCGGATATAGAAGATAATATTAGAAGATTAACAATAAGAAATAGTATTGAGACAAAAATTTCCCAATGGAAGACCATGGTTGCGGAAATGAAAAAGGATAGATAAGTGAAAAATAATATTATTTTAACCAATTTGTTTTGGAGATTTACTGAAAGATTTGGGTCACAGCTAGTTACCTTTATAGTTTCTCTAATAATTGCAAGACTTATAGATCCCTCTGTATACGGTGTGGTAGCATTACTTATGATACTCATTAACATACTTCAAGTATTTATTGATGGAGGGTTAGGAAATTCTTTGATACAAAAGAAAGATGCAGATGATTTGGATTTTTCTACGGTCTTTTTCTTTAATATTTTTGCAAGTATAATATTATATATTGGTGTGTTTTATTTTGCACCTTTCTTAGCGAAATTTTATTCCATATCAGAATTAACTATTTTAATACGAGTTTTATCCATTTCATTAATAATTTCAGGTATTGCGAATATTCAATTGGCATATGTATCAAAAAAACTTATTTTCAAAAAATTCTTTTTTTCTACTCTAGTAGGAATAATTTTTGGAGCTATATTGGGAATTTTATTAGCTTATAAAGGCTTTGGGATATGGGCATTAATTGTTCAATATCTAACTAATGTAACTATCAACACTGTAGTTTTGTGGATTATTATAGATTGGAGACCAAAGTTATATTTTTCATTTGAAAGATTTAAAGGGTTATTTTCTTATGGTTGGAAAATATTAGTTTCTAGCCTTATAGATGTAATATATAATGATACAAGACAGCTCATCATTGGGAAAGTATACTCGACAAGAGATTTAGCTTTTTACAATAGAGGGAAGCATTTTCCGTATCTTATAATATTTAATATTAATAAGTCTATTGACAGTGTACTATTTCCTGTAATGGCAGATATACAAAACAATATGCATAAATTAAAAAAAATTACTCAAGTATCAGTAAGAGTAAGTAGTTATATCATGTGGCCAATGATGATTGGGCTTTTTACTATTTCTGAATCTTTAGTAGAATTATTGTTAACAGAGAAGTGGCTACCAAGTGTTCCCTATCTAAAAATTTTTTGTTTAATTTATGCATTTTATCCTATTCATACTGCTAACCTAAATGCATTAAAAGCTATAGGAAGGTCGGACGTTTTTTTAAAGTTAGAAATTATAAAAAAAATAATAGGTATTATTTCTATTATAATTACTATGAAAATGGGAGTATTCCAAATGGCAATAGGTATGCTTATTACAACCATCTTATGTACATTTATAAATGCTTATCCTAATTCAAAGCTATTAAATTATCATTTTACAGAACAAATTAAAGATTTTTTACCAAACATGATATTATCAATAATGATGGGACTTTCAATTTATCCGTTAAAATTTATAATTTCGAATTTAGTTATACTGATTGTCTGTCAGATTCTATGCGGTATAGGAACATATTATCTATATTCTAGATTATTTGGAATATATCCGATAGAGAAATTAAAAAAAGGATTAACAGAAAAATTAGATAAAATAAGATAATGGATAAACTTTATTAAAAAATTTAGATTGATAGTATTTTATAAATTTTTAATTTTACTATTTCAAGATATACCACATATTAATTTAACAATTTATTGTACGAAAATTCCAAATCTTATTAAATAGAACTTTATTAGGAGCTACATTGTATAATATGGAAAATTTTATCATTGTTGTAGAAAAATTATTACCAAAAGAATTGGCGGTTTTTTTCTTAGGTATGGTTCCTCTTATAGAATTAAAAGGAGCTATACCTATTGGTGTTTCCATAGGTCTTTCAGGGTTTGAATCCTTAGTGTACGGATACTTCGGAAGTTTTTTACCATGCCCTATTATAATATTCATTCTTAACTATATTTTAAATAAATTAAGAACAGTAAGTACATTTGAACCATATATTATTTTGTTAGAGAGAAGATTGACTAGGAAAGGAAAGAATGTGGAAAAACTCGGATTATTGGGCCTTTTAATATTTGTGTCAATTCCTCTTCCAGGAACAGGTGTATGGAGCGGTAGTTTGATAGCAGGGTTATTTAAACTAGATAGTAGGAAATCTTTATTTGTAATTATGTTAGGTAATTTAATTGCTGGTATTATAGTAACGTTATTAACGGTAGGTATTAAAAATTTGGTATAATTAAGAAAAAGATAGATTTTCATAATTGACTAATTAATTTAACTGGTTATATTTTGAATTTAGAATAGTAGGTCAAGTGATGATAATATTAATTTTTTAACATAGAGACTATTTTAAACTTTATATATCTATAAATATATTATGAAAAATAGTAAGGATATATTTTTTTCACTACTAGTATCATATTCTAAAAAAGGAAATTTATTTAATAAATTTCCTTTTTTAGAACGGTTAAATATAATGATGTATATTTAAGTAAGATAATTATAAAAAGTATTTTACTTTTAAATTATTTTAGAGTGAAAAACATTAAAGAAGTAAATCTGAATACAAAAATAAAATATAAATTGGGAAAGATTGAAGATAATAGAAATAAAAAACAGGTCTAAATAAAAATAGAAATTATAAATGTATTTCAAAACTAAGTATATATCTTTTAAAAATATAATTAAATAATATTTAAAGGTCAAATTTTATTAAACTTATTTTAAGTCAAAGATTATTAAATGCAAATTTTAAAACTATAATAGGATAAAATAATCTATAGAATTATAGTAAGGAGTTTATTTTGAAAAGTAAGATAAATTTAGATGAAGGATTTTTCTTTGGAATGGGACTTTTTGAAACGATTAAAGTAGTTAATAAAAAACCTATTCTTTTAGAATCTCATATAAATAGAATAAATAATAGCTTAAAAGTTTTTGATATTCATGAAAGACTTGAGAAAACAGAGGTTTTAGATTTTATTGAAGGTTTTGAGGAATCTAATTATGCTTTAAAAATTTCCATTTCAAGGGAAAATAAAATATTTACTACAAGAAATGATGAATATAATATTAATTCTCCAGAAAAAGTTAAATTAAATTTAGCGTCGACCTTAAGAAATTCAACTTCTATTATGACATATCATAAAACATTTAACTATATGGATAATATTCTTGAAAAGAAAAAATCAAAAGAAAAGGGTTTTTTTGAACCAATATTTTTAAATGAAAAAGGATATATAACTGAAGGTGCTGTATCTAATATATTTTTTGTTAGGGACAATAAGATATATACACCAAAGGTGGAATCAGGACTTTTAAATGGAGTAATGAGAGAGTTTTTCATCAAAGAATTCAATGTATCTGAAATATTTATAAAAAAACATGAAATAGAGTCTTTTGATAGTGGATTTATTACAAATTCATTAATGGGATATATTGAAATAGAACAAATAGGAGATTGTATTTTAAAAAGGCTTCAATTAAAAAAAGATTTTAATGAGAGATTAAAAAACATTGGTTTTATAAAACTATAAAATATTACAAAAAGCCATATAGTTTAATATTAAATTAATTTATGTAACAGTTAATGAGAGGGACTATAAAACATCTTGTTTATAGAAGTTTTTAAACTAATTATCAAATCTAATATATGATGATTATAAGATTTTAAGGACTGTATTATAAGCTTTACCTAAAAGTATTAATTAAACTTTCACCTGTAGATATTACTAATACTTTTTAAAGGAGAAAGTGGTATTAATGTTTTCCTAATATATAATAATTGGTTTTAATGTTTCCTTTATATTTTTTATCTTATCAACCTGGAAATCATCAAAAAATATGTAAATTTAAGGATATTTAAGATTTTTATTTTAGTAAAATAGCAATTGTTTTTTCTAATAATATATGAATAGGATTTAAATAAATGTATATATTATATTTTAAAATTATTTAGCTATTTTAAAATCTCAATTATTTCTATTTGTTATTGCTGAAATTTTTAGTATTATTTTTATTGTTTTCATATCTAAAGGTAACAAAATCTTTTTTTAGTTTAATTGATAAGTTTTAATATAAAACGACCTTATCTTAAGATAAGGTCGTTTTTTTAATCTTCAACTATTCTCTTTATTCCTCTAGTTTTATCTAGTAAGCCACTTAATGAAATATCTAAGTTTACATGGTGAATAAATGTTCCTAAAAGTTCTGACATGTTTACTTGTTTATACCATTTTCTTTCTTTAATAATATCAGGTACATATGTTAAATTTGTTGAATAAACAGCATTTAAAAGTCCTTCTTCATAGAACTTGTCAAATTTATCGGGACCTTCGGTAAATAGCGAGAAGGACACTGCGCAGTAAACTCTTCTAGCACCTTGTTTTTTAAGTTGAACACAAATATCTAATACAGATTCTCCAGACGCAATCATATCGTCGACTATTAATATGTCTTTGCCTTTAACGTCTTTTCCAATATATCTATGTTCCACAATAGGATTTTTCCCATCTACTATTTTGCTATAGTCTCTTCTCTTGTAAAAGATTCCTATATCCTGTTTTAAAACATTTGAATAGTGAACTGCTCTTGCCATAGCTCCTGTGTCTGGACTTATGATAATCATGTTATTTTCTTCTAATTCTTCTTGACTAATATTTTCGTTTTCAAGAAAATCTTTTACAATTTCAGCAGTTGGATATACATTTTCAAATGAAAGTAGTGGAATAGCATTTTGAACGTTAGGATCGTGAACGTCGAATGTAAAAATTCCATTTACTCCCATATCTTCAAGTTCGTGTAAAGCCATAGCATTATCTAGAGACTCTCTAGCTTTTCGTCTGTGCTGACGACTTGAGTACATAAGAGGCATTATTACATTAATTCTCTTAGCTTTACCATTTATAGCAGAGATAACTCTTTTAATATCAGCAAAATGCTCATCAGGTCCAATTCTAGTTTCTAGACCGTACATTTTATAGGTCAATCCATAGTTTCCAATATCTGCAAGGATATATATATCTTTACCCCTAACAGTTTCATTTATAGTGATTTTACCTTCACCATTTGAAAATCTTACTTCTGAGATATCAATCATAAATGTAAAGTTGGGATCTTCAATACCAAATTGTTTTTTTAGTGACTCATCAACCTCATTCCCTAAATTGTGACAACTTTTTAATACAATTAACCCCAACTCTCCATAAGGGGTTTCAGAAAAAAATTCTTCAGACATTTATAGCTCCCTTCAATTTTACTTTAATTTAAGAATATCATAGTTAGTATTAATTAACAAACATTAGGAAGATAAATTTCTAAGTATATACTATAATTAAGTTTAGGTGATTGTATGGAGAAAAGTTTTTATATGAATGAAGCATTAAAAGAGGCAAAAAAAGCGTATGAATTAAAAGAAGTTCCTGTAGGTTGTATTATAGTTAAAGATTCAAAGATTATAGCTAGGGGACACAATCTTGTAGAAAATTTACAAAATCCTTTAAAACACGCTGAACTTGTTGCCATTGAAAAAGCTTGTAAATATCTAAAGAGTTGGAGACTTATAGATTGTGACCTATATGTTACATTAGAACCTTGCTGTATGTGTGCTTCATCTATGGTTTACTCTAGAATCAGAAAAGTTTATTTTGGAGCATATGATATTAAAAGGGGTTTTGTAGGTTCTGTAGACAACCTGCTTTTAAGAAAAGAACTAAATCATAGGGTTGAATTTGAAGGTGGAATTTTACAAGATGAATGTTTAAATTTATTTCAGAACTTTTTTAAAGATTTAAGAAAATCTTAATGTAGATATGATATATTAATCTAATAGGTGGAGATTTCATGGAAAGATATAATTCTGTATCTAGTTATTTAAAAGAAAAATTTGGTCAAAAAATCCTAAAGGTTTCTATTGACGCGGGTTTCACATGTCCAAATAGAGAAAATGGTAGAAGAGGTTGTATTTTTTGTGGAGAAGATGGGGCTGGAGAATTTGCAGCTTCGAGAAGTTTATCTATTACAGAACAAATTGAATCTCAAATAGAATTTTTAAAACACAAAAGTAAGACTGATAAGTACATTGCATATTTCCAGTCGTTTACGAATACGTATGGAAATGTTGTAGATTTAAGGAAAAAGTATTACGAAGCTTTAGATCATCCTAATATAGTAGGAATTTCCATTGCAACAAGGCCAGATTGTATTGATAAAAAGATTGCAGATTTGTTGTATGAAATTTCAAAAATCAAGGAAACTTGGGTAGAATTGGGTTTTCAAACCTCAAATGAAGGTACGGCTAAGTTGATTAATAGAGGATATAGAAATACTGAGCTTATAAAGTCTATAAATTTACTACATAATAGAGGTATTAAAACTATTGTACATTTAATATTTGGATTACCTTATGAAACAAATATAGACTGGCTAAATTCTATAAAATTTATAAATGAACTTCCCATTTGGGGAATTAAGTTTCATAGTCTTTATATTTACAGGGACAGTTTACTCTACGATTATTATTTAAAACATAAATTTAATATTTTAGAGCGTCAAGAGTATGTAGATGGAGTATGCAGTGCAATAGAGATTTTGAGAGAAGATATTGTAATTCATAGGATTACTGGAGACCCGGATAAAAAGAAGTTGTACTTGCCTAAATGGCCAATGGATAAGATTAGAGTAATTGGCAATATAAATAAAGAATTAAAAGAAAAAAAGATTATACAGGGTAAAAAGCCCTACTTACAGGAGGTATAGTGTGATTTATCATATAGGTTTAGATGTCGGATCTACTACTGTTAAATTAGTAGTATTAGACGATAACAACAATCTATTATATAGTGAATACAAAAGGCACAAATCTAATGTAGAGGAAACTGTTAAATCTGTTATTTTAGATGCTTATACCAAATTCAAAGAAGCCGATGTAACTATTATGGTTACAGGTTCCGGAGGTATGTTTGTTGAAAAGTATTGGGGAATTGAATTTATTCAAGAAGTAGTATCTGGGACAACGGCAATTAGAACTTTCATAGAAGAAACTGATGTGGCCATAGAACTAGGTGGTGAAGATAGTAAAATAACCTATGTTACGGGAAATATAGAACAGAGAATGAATTCTATTTGTGCAGGGGGAACAGGTGCGTTTATAGACCAAATGGCAGCGCTAATTGAAACGGATGCTTTAGGCTTAAATGAATATGCTAAGAATTATAAAAATATATTTTCTATAGCATCCCGTTGTGGAGTTTTTGCTAAAACAGATATTCAAGCTTTGATAAATCAAGGGGCAACTAAAGAGGATATTGCAGTGTCTGTTTTACAGTCAGTGGTTAATCAAACCATTTCCAATTTAGCTTGTGGTAGACCCATAAAAGGGAACATAGCTCTTTTAGGTGGACCGCTTCACTTTTTAGATCAATTAGCTGAAAGATTTAAGGAAACATTGGGAGAGGAAAATAATAATTTTATAATTCCTGAAAACTCCGAAGTCTTTGTGGCTATTGGGGCAGCTGTTTCATCTAAAGAATTAGATAGCATAAAGTTTAAAGACCTTATAGATAATATAAACAAACCTATTGAAGTTGAAAGAGATGAGAAGACAACTTTAGAGCCTTTGTTTAATAGTGAGGAAGAATATGAAGACTTTCTTAAAGAACATGATGGAGATAAAAGTAATAGGCGTCCATTAAATAGCTATGAAGGACCTTGCTATTTAGGTATTGATGCTGGATCAACAACTTCAAAGGTGGTTTTGATTGATAAAGACTATAATATTTTGTATAGCGACTACAAAAACAATTACGGTAAACCTCTAGAAATAATAATTGAAGTATTAAAAGACATATATGATAATTTAAATCCAAAATCAAAGATAGCTTGTGCTGGAATTACAGGTTATGGAGAAGATTTTATTAAAGCTGCATTAAATGTTGATGTAGGTGAGGTTGAAACGCTAGCTCATTACAAAGCAGCATCTTACTTTAAAGAAGATGTAGACTTTATTTTAGATATTGGTGGCCAAGATATGAAGGCTATGCATATTTGTGATGGAATAATAGATTCTATTCAGCTAAATGAAGCCTGTTCTTCTGGGTGTGGGTCTTTCATAGAAACTTTTGCAAAATCATTAGGCTACACTGTTGAAGAATTTCAAAAAGAAGCTATTAAATCAAAAAATCCTGTGGACTTAGGTTCAAGGTGCACAGTATTTATGAATTCTAAGGTAAAACAAGCTCAAAAAGAAGGGGCCACTGTTCCAGATATTGCTGCAGGACTTTGCTATTCAGTAATTAAAAACGCAATACAAAAAGTTATAAAAGTTCGAGATCCTAAAAAACTAGGCAGGAGTATTGTTGTTCAGGGTGGAACTTTTTATGGAGATGCAATTTTAAGGGCATTTGAGAAGACCACTGGAAGAACTGCACTTAGACCAGAGATAGCAGGACTAATGGGAGCTATGGGTATGGCACTTATAGCTAAAGATAAAAGCACTGGTGTTTCAACTATTCTAAATAAGGAAGAACTTTCTAAGTTCACTTATAAACAAAAAAATGCCCAATGTAACAAATGTAGTAACAAATGTAGACTTTCAGTTAACATATTTAATAATGGCAAAAAGTATATTACTGGAAATAGATGTGAACGTGGTGCAGGGATTAATATAGACAACGAATCAAAACTTCCTAATATGTACGAATATAAGTACAATAGACTTTTTAATTACTATAAATCCCTAAGTGAAGAAAAGAGTACAAGAGGAAAAGTGGGAATTCCAAGAGTGTTAAACATGTATGAAGATTATCCACTATGGCATACTTTTTTCACAGCTCTTGGATATGAAGTTGTATTATCTGATAAGTCGGATAGAAAGGTTTATGAAAAAGGAATTTCTTCCATAACCAGTGAAACTGCTTGTTTTCCTGCTAAAATGGTTCATGGACATATTGAAAATTTAATAGAAAAAAAAGTTAAATTTATCTTTTATCCATCAATTTTTTATGAGAAACAGGAATTTGACAATGTGGATAATAATATAAATTGTCCAGTAGTTACAGGATATACCGAGGTTATTAAAAATAACTTAGAAAATTTAGAAACTTACAATGTAAAACTATTGAATCCTTTTATTTCATTACAAGACAAAAAGAAGTTAGGACAAAGATTGAGTGAAGAACTTAAGTCTGAAGGTTTAAAACCCAAAGAAGTTAAGAATGCACTAGATAGAGCGTGGGAGGAATTTCATGCTTTTAAAGAAGATGTAAGAATGAAAGGACAGGAGTCTTTAACTTATATTAAAGAAAAGGGATTAAATGCGATTGTACTTGCAGGAAGACCTTACCATATAGATCCAGGTATTAACCATGGTATACCAGAACTTATCACATCTCTTGGTTGGGCTGTACTTTCAGAAGATTCAATTCTTACTTATGAAGATGATATTGAGGGAAAAATTAGGGTTTTAGATCAGTGGGTATACCATTCGAGATTGTATAGGGCTGCAAAAGTTGTATCAGAGAACAAAAACTTACAATTGGTTCAACTTAATTCGTTTGGGTGTGGAATTGACGCTGTTACAACAGATCAAGTTGCGGAGATACTTCAAAGTAAAGGTAAGATTTATACTTTAATTAAAATAGATGAGGTTTCTAACCTTGGAGCTATAAAAATTAGACTTAGGTCTTTAACACAAGCACTAAAGGATAGGAAGCCATCAAATAAGAATGAAGAATTTATAATCGACCCTGTTGAATTTACAAAGGAAATGAAGAAAACTCATACTATTTTAGCGCCACAAATGGCACCTGATCACTTTGAAATTCTTCAATCGGCTTTGGAAGCGGAAGGATATAAATTTGAATTTTTAAAAACTGTAGATTCAAAGGTAATAGACGAAGGATTAAAATATGTAAATAACGATTCATGCTACCCTTCAATTACAGTTGTTGGGCAAATGATGGAGGCTGTAAATTCGGGGAGATACGATACTGAAAACATATCTCTTTTAATGACTCAAACAGGAGGAGCTTGTAGAGCATCAAATTATGTTGGTTATATAAGAAAAGCCCTTGTAGAAGCAGGACATCCAAATATTCCTGTAATTGCACTTTCAGCACAGGGCATTGAAACAAATGAAGGATTTGATATATCCTTAACTCTTGCACATAAATTGGTGTTAGGAATGTTATATGGAGATCTAATTATGAGATTGGCTAATGCTACAAGACCTTATGAATTAACAAAGGGAGAAACAGATAGATTAAAATCTCATTGGATAAAAAAATGTAAGGAAGATATAAATAATAAAGCTACCACTAATTTCAAAAAAAATGTAAAAATTATAACGCAAGATTTCTCAAATATTAGAATAGATGAAAATAAGAAAATACCTAAAGTGGGAATTGTAGGAGAAATCTTAGTTAAATACCTACCTGAGGCTAACAATAATTTACAATCTGTGCTGGAAAAAGAAGGAAATGAAGTTGTATTGCCAGATTTGACAGATTTTATATTATACTGTTTGAGAAATAGCATTCACAAGGCAAATTTATTGTCTAAGAGTAAGTTTTCAGGATTTGTTTCACAGATGGGGGTTAGATATATAGAATACTATAGAAAATATATTAGAGAAGCTCTTACAGGTACAAGATATGACAAGCCATTAATGATAACTGAATTGGAAAAAAATGCTGAAGAGATAGTATCCCTTGGAAATCAATATGGAGAAGGGTGGTTATTGACTGCTGAAATGGTGGAACTTATAGAAGTGGGGGCGAATAATATAGTTTGTATTCAGCCTTTTGGTTGTTTACCAAATCATATTACAGGCAAGGGAGTAATAAAAAAGGTAAGAGAACTTTATCCTGATGCAAATATCGTACCTATAGACTATGATCCAGGAGCTAGTGAAGTTAATCAGATAAACAGAATTAAGCTTATGCTTTCTCAGGCAAAGGAAATTCTAAAGAAGAACAATCCAATTAAAATTTAATAGAAATTGTTATAGTATTGTAACTTTTCAACTTAGAAAACCAAGCCATTTAGTCTTGGTTTTCTAAGTTAAACTATTGTAAAAAAAGCTCTGAATGATATAATTAATAAGAACATTTAGGCTTGGAGGAAAGATGAAAGTTAGGTCAGTATTAATATTTATAATATCCGTTTTCTTATTTGGAGGAGGATATTTTATAGTAAGTGAATTAAATGATTTAGAACAGAAATCAACTGTGGAAATACAGGGATCAGATATAGGTAAAGACAACGAAATTGAAGAAATCCAAGATGATTTATTTTTCTTAATGGTTGGTGTGGACAAGAATATTGATGCAGTAGGAAAAGATCAAGATTTACACGTTAGAACTGATACTATGATGCTTGTAAACGTAAATTTTAAAACAGGAGAAATAAATACTGTTTCAATACCAAGAGATACAAAAGTCAATTATGAATATAGTGATATAAAGATAAATGCAGCTCATGCATATGATGGGATAACAGGAGCATTAAAAGCAGTGAGAGAACTTACGGGTCTTGATGTAGACTATTATATGAGTGTTGATTATGATGCTGTATCTAGAATAGTAGATACCATAGGTGGAGTGGTAGTGGAATCTAAAGTAGAAATGGATGTTCCTGATATTGATTTGTATATTCCAAAGGGGAAATCTAAATTAAATGGTGCTCAAGCCCTTTATTTTGTAAGAGCCAGAGAGCTTTTGGAAACAGGTACGGATTTAGAAAGGGTTCAAAATCAACAATACTTTTTAAAACAACTAATGAAAGCTGTTTTAAAACCATCAAATATAGTTAATATAGGAAATATACTCGATGTATATAAACAAAATGTAGAAACTAATATAGACTTAGGAAACCTAGGAGCAATGGCGTTAAAGGCTATTAATTTTAGTGAAGACAAGTTACATTCTTATACATTAGAGGGTACAACAGGAGATGAGTATCCTAATGGTGTTAGAGTTGCTTATTTTTATGCAGATGAAAAGAAAATGAATATTTTGTTCTCCGATATCTTCAGAGACTTTTTTATAGATGAAGATGACATAGACAAGTATAGGAATAATTCTTTATCAAATGAAAATTATGGTGATTATTATGATGAAGACGATTATAATTACAATGATGAAGGAGAAAATGACTATAACTATTGATAATGCTTCTAAAATTTCTTAGAAGGTGTACTTACAAATTCTAATTAGGATATTTATAAGTAGAAAGAGGGCAATATGAGACTGGAAAGAAAAAAGGAACATGTGGAAAGTTATTTAAAAACTGGATACAGGGGAAACAATCTATTCAAAGATATATATATTGAAAATAATTCATTACCTGGAATTGATTTTGAAGAAATAGATACAAATGTTGAGTTTTTAGAAAAGAATGTAGATTTTCCATTAATGATAAATGCAATGACAGGTGGAGGAGAAGAATTAGGCGGAATTAACGAAGATCTTGCAAGAATAGCTAGGGATTTCAATTTGCCTATGGCCTTAGGATCTCAGACTATTGGACTTGAGTATCCTGAATGCAAGGATTCTTTTAAAATTGCTAGAGATATTATTGGTGAAGAAGGTATTTTAATAGGAAATCTTTCTGCTAATAGTACACTAAGCCAATTACAAGAAGCTTGTGAAATGATAGATGCAGATGCTATGCAATTACATTTAAATGTATGTCAAGAGCTTTTTATGGAAGAAGGAGATAGGAAATTTAAAGATATTTATTCTAACTTAGAATATCTTCTTAAAAACTTTGACAAACCGATTATAATAAAGGAAGTAGGTTTTGGAATATCAAGCAAAAATGCGTCTAAATTAGCTGAAATTGGTGCAAAGTATATCGATATATCTGGTTCTGGAGGAACTAATTTTATTGAAATCGAGGATATGAGAAATTTTAATAAAGACTATTCTGATATGTATGATTGGGGTATTCCTACAGCAAAAGCACTAATAGATTGCAAAAAATCAAATCCTGATATTTTTTATATTAGCAGTGGCGGAGTTAATAATGCTGATAGTATAATTAAATCGTTAATTTTAGGAGCTAACTTTACAGCAGTAAGTGGAGAAGTGCTTAGATATTTAATGCATGGTGGATTTGATGTGGCTAGAAATTATGTAGAAAGTACGATTACAAAATCAAAGATTCTTATGAATCTTCTTGGGGTTAAAACTATTAAAGAATTAAAAAATGTGGAATATACTATTACAGGAAGACTAAAAGAATTACTAGAGAAATAAAAAAGGTAGGAAAATATATATTTTCCTACCTTTTGCTATCTAATTTCCCTGTAGTTACGCATTACAGACGAGAAGATTTCTGCACTAGATGGAGGTGTATAGGTTATGGCATTTGCTCCTGCTGCTATAGTTTCAGCAATTGATTGTTCTGTTTTTCCACCAGTTGCAATAATTGGAAATTCTTTTCCAAACATATCCCTTACTTTTTTTATTATCCCTATGGTGTTTTTACCACCTGAAACGTTAAAGATCTTTGCACCAGCTTTCGCCTTTCCATCAAGGTCGTCATTTTCAGAGACGACAGTTGCAACGACTGGTATGTCTAGGGCTTGAGACATTTCTTCGATAACTTCATTTTGCATAGGTGCATTTACAACTACACCATATGCTCCTAAAAGCTCTGCTTGCAAAGCAAGATAAATAGATCTGTTTCCAGAAGTCAATCCTCCTCCTACTCCAATAAATAAGGGTACGAATGATGAGGACATCAATGCCTGGGTAATAGTCAAGGTTGGAGTAAAGGGGTATACTGCCATAACAGCATCTGGATTACTATTTTGAATTACAGCTACATCTGTAGAAAAAATAAGGGATTTAATTCTCTTATTTAAGATTATAATGCCACTAGCATCTCTAATAATTTGAGGCATACTTACAGAGCGTCTTCTAAGCTCTGACTCTACCTCAGGTACGTATACTCTTTTTTTCATCAATTCCTCCTTAATTCTATTTTGATTATAACATCTAATTAAATTTAAATAAATATTTGAATTTTATGTCCCTTTATGATAATATACTTAAGTAATCCTTGCCGCTTATGCGAGCCAAAGTCCAGAAGGAGGTGTATAGATATGAAAAATTACGAAGGAGTTATAATTTTCAAGCCAGATCTAGAAGACGAGGCTAGAAATAAATCCCTAGAGGTTATCAAGAGTACTATAGAATCAAATGGTAAAGTTCTTGAAGTAGATGAGTGGGGAAAAAGAAAACTTGCTTATGAAATCAACTATATTAAAGAAGGTTATTATGTAATTATTGATTTTGAAGCAAACCCTGAATTAATTTACGAACTACAAAGAAAGAGTAGAATAGCTGATAGCATTATCAGATATATGTTCGTTGTTAAGAAAGCCTAAGGAGGGCGAAGTTGAATAGCGTTAATTTAATAGGAAGACTTACAAGGGATCCTGACCTTAGATATTCAGCTGGATCAGGTTTAGCAGTTTGTAGATTTACATTAGCAGTTGATAGAGGTATGTCCAAGGATAAAAAAATGGAAGCTCAACAAAAAGGTCAACCTACGGCTGACTTCATAGGAATTACTGCTTTTGGGAAAACTGCAGAACTTATTTCTACTTACATGGCTAAGGGTAGAGAAATGGCTGTGTCCGGAAGAATTCAAACTAGCTCTTTTGAAGGACAAGATGGAAAAAGAGTTTACAGAACCGATGTTATTGCAGACAGGATTTTCTTTATTGGTTCCAATTCAGGTTCCAGTCAAAACAAAAATCAAGGTAATATGAATTTTAACCAAGGAAACAGTTACAACAAAGATATTGGTTTTAGTCAAGATTTTTCTGATGATGACTTTGGTCTAGGTGGAGATGCTTTTCCTTTAAACGATGACGATATACCATTTTAGATAAGGAGGTACTTTGATGCAAAGAAGATTTAGACCTAGAAGAAAAGTTTGTGCTTTTTGTTCTGATAAGAATAAAAAAATCGACTATAAAGATATAAATACATTAAAGAAATATGTTTCTGATAGAGGTAAAATTCTTCCAAGAAGAGCTACAGGTTGTTGTGCAAAACACCAAAGAGCGATTACGGAAGAAATTAAAAAGGCAAGACAAGTTGCTTTATTGCCATACTCTGCAGACTAATAATAATTATAACCTTCCGAATTCCAAGGTGTTTCGGGAGGTTTTTTGTTTTAATTATTTTTGTTGAATATGATTTTGTTGCGTGGGATTAGAGTGTATATATGGTATAATTTCATTAGAATGGAGATAAGTATGAAAATTTGTTTTTTAGCGGATTGCACAAGTGCCCACACAAAAAAGTGGTGTGAGTACTTTTTAAATAAAAATTATGAAATTGTAGTAGTTTCACTAACTTCAGGAAAAATACCCGGTTGTAAGGTATATGATTTCAATGTAGGTGAGACAATTCACAAAAAAGATTTAAATAAACTTTTTTCCTATTTTTCTAAAGTAAAGAGAGTAAAAGAAATTATAAAAAAAGAAAAACCGGATATAATTCACGCCCATTATGCAACTAGTTATGGTCTTTTAGGGTCCATGTTAAAATTTAAACCCTATATACTTTCTGTTTGGGGTTCGGATGTTTATGATTTTCCAAGAAGGTCTTTTATACATAAATATCTATTAAAATACAATCTTAAAAAGCCTGATATTGTTATGTCTACTTCAACTGATATGAAAAATGAAATTTTAAAATATACGAATAGAGATATTTTAATAACTTATTTTGGTGTAGATCCAAAAATATTTAAACCCATTTTAGGATTAAAAGATAAAGATACTTTCACTATTGGAACAGTAAAGTCTTTATATAAGGTGTATGGACTGAAGTATTTAGTTGAGGCATTTAATAAACTTGTTAAAAAATATCCTGAAACAAGTTTTAAGTTGATACTTGCTGGAGAGGGAGAAGAAGAAAGAAACTTACGAGAACAAGTTAAAAATCTTAATTTGACTAAGTTAGTAGAATTTCCAGGGTATTTGAGTATAGAAAAACTTGTAAAGACGTATAACAAGATGGATGTTGCAGTATTTCCATCATTACAAGAAAGTTTTGGAGTTTCAGCAGTTGAAGCTCAAAGCTGTTGTGTGCCAGTAGTTTGTACAGATGTAGGAGGATTACCGGAAGCTACAAAACCAGGTGAAAGCTCTATACTTGTAAAGCCTTCCAATAGTGATGAATTATTTAAAGCGATTGAAAAACTATTTTTAGATGAAAAACTCAGGACTAGAATGGGAGAAAATGGAAGAAATCATGTAATTGAAAAATTTGTGCTAGAAGAAAATTTTTCAAAGATAGATAGTATATATAAACTAATTTTAAAGGAGAATTAGATGAGATATATTAGAACAGTGGGATTAATTATACTTGATATATTATTAATTAATTTCAGTTATATTTTTGGATTATTCCTTAGGTTTGATGGAAATTTGCCAGAGGTATACTTGGACAAATACTTACAGTATGCTGTTTTTATAACAGCATTTCAAATATTGGTATTTTTTGTAATGGGACTTTATAGAACTCTTTGGAGATATGCAAGTATTGAAGAGTTTGTAAAAGCATTACTTGCTGTTTTTATTTCCACAATTATGGTTTTCATTGTGATGATTATTACAGTTGGTATGGACATACCAAGGTCAATTTATATAATAGCACTCGTTCTTGAAGCCATATTAATTCCTGGTATTAGATTTTTTTCTAGGGCAAAATATAGTTTTAGAGATAATAAATCATTTAATAAAAGTGGAAAAAAGCCTAAGAAAACACTTATAGTAGGAGCTGGAGAAGCGGGAGTCTTAGTTGTAAAGGAACTTAACAAACACCATGAGATTTTAAATGTTCCCATTGGTTTTATAGATGATGATAAAAATAAAAAAAATAGAATTATAAAAGGTGTACCAGTTTTAGGAACTAGATTCGATATAGAATCTGTGGTAAAAAATTACTCCATTGAAGAGATTATAGTGGCACTTCCATCGGCAAATGATGATGATGCTAGGGATATACTTCAGAGATGTTATAAGACAAATGCAAAAATCAAGATTATACCTGGTTATTATTCTGTTATTGATGAGAAAAATTTTGATCTTTCAAAAATGAGAGAGGTTCAAATAGAGGACTTACTTGGAAGAGATGAGATTCACTTGAATCAGAAATCTCTTGAAGGATTTATAAAAGATAAGATTGTACTTGTAACAGGGGCTGGAGGTTCAATAGGTTCAGAACTTTGTAGACAGATTATTAAGTTTAGTCCAAAAAAACTTGTAATGTTAGACATCTATGAAAACAGTATCTACGACATTCAGATGGAATTAGTTAGAAAGTACAAAGACCCTCAAATCGAAGTGCTAATTGATAGTATCAGAGATGAGGAGAGAATGGATTTGTTATTTAAAACTTATAAACCTGAAATAGTATTTCATGCGGCAGCACATAAACATGTTCCTTTAATGGAAGACTCACCTATATCAGCGGTTAAGAACAATGTATTTGGTACGTTGAACTTATTAAGGTGTGCCGATAAGTATGGCTCTCAAAAGTTTGTAAATATATCTACAGACAAAGCGGTTAATCCTACATCTGTAATGGGGTGTACAAAGAGGATTTGTGAGATTATGATACAAACAATGGACAAAGATTCCAATACTGATTTTGTTGCAGTTAGATTTGGAAATGTACTCGGTTCAAATGGCTCTGTTATACCACTATTTAAGGAACAAATTAAAAATGGGGGACCTGTGACTGTAACTCATCCAGATATTATAAGATATTTTATGACCATACCTGAAGCGTGTCAACTTGTTATGCAGGCGGGGGCAATTGCTAAAGGCGGAGAAATATTTATCCTAGACATGGGTGAGCCTGTTAGAATTGTGGATTTAGCGGAAAAGCTAATTAAACTCTCAGGTTTTAAACCTAACCAAGATATAAAAATTGAATTTACCGGGCTTCGTCCAGGTGAGAAACTTTATGAGGAATTAATTTTAGATTTAGAAAATTCTTCAAAAACAGAATTTGAAAAAATTTTTATTGAAAAACCAGTAGTTCATGATAAGGATAAACTTGAGCAAGGGCTTGAAAGACTTAAGGCACATTTAACTGAAACAAATTATAGAGTAATATTAGAAGATTTAAAGTTAGTAGTTCCGAATTTTACTCCAGAGAGGCTGGATAATAAGAAACAATGAAAATATTAATGGCTACTCAAGGTATTCCATCTTTTAAAACTCCCATGTACGGTATTCACCAGTTGGAATATGCTAGAGCTTTAAAAGACTTTGGTATTGATGTATACTTGGTTTCGTTAGATTTAAGATCTATAAGACGTTGGAGAAAATGGGGATATTCAAAAGGTCTAATTGATGATATAAAATATTATAATATAAGTGTTCCTTTGGGTAATTTTAGTGAAACGGTTCAAATGAAATACGCAAGTAAAGTCCTTAAAAAATATTTTGAGGAAATACTAGAGGAAGAAAAAGATACTGATTTAGTACATGGACATTTTTTTAATCATTCATATCCTTTTGTTAAAGTTATAAAGGACAGAAAAATTGAAATTCCTATTGTAATTTCCGAACATTCATCCCATGTAAATAAGGAAAATATAGATGATATTTCAAAAGAAAAATTAGAAATTGGAAAATATGTATATAATAACTGTAATAAGTTAATTGTTGGAAGTCCATACTTTAGAGATATTTTGAATAAAAATTTCAATGTAGATTCGATGGTTTCTCCAACTGTTGCAAATACAGACGCTTTCACTCTAGATAATCCTAGCTTTAATAAAGATATATTTAAAGTTGTATCAACAGGCAATCTAATAGAGGATAAGGGTCATTATGAACTTATAAATGCTTTTTCAGAAGTTTTTAAAGATAAAAATGCAACCTTAAGTATATTTGGTCAAGGACCTGAAAAAACTAATCTTAAACGACTTATTAGAAATAAACAAATGGAAGATAAAATTTTTTTGAAGGGGCATCAATCTTTATATACGATTAACGAAGAATACAATAAATCTGATCTTTTTGTACTAGCTTCTCGTCATGAAACATATGGAAAAGTTTATATTGAGGCTATGAATTCTGGTTTACCTATAATTACAGTAAACAATGGGGGATCGGAACATTTTATTAGGGACTTTAACGGAGTAGTAGCAAAGAAAAATAACAAAGAAGACTTAGCAAATAAGCTAAGATTAATGTATAATAATATAAAAGGTTTTGATAAAGTAAGAATTAGACAATTCATAGATTTGAATTTTTCTAAAAAAGCCTGTATTAAAGACTTGAAAGATATCTATTCAAGCGTTTTAAAAGGAGATTAACATGTCTAAGAGAGAAAGAAAAAGCTTTAAAGATATTAATGAAAAATATAGTTTCTTAGATCAAGGAGTTGAAGGATTAAAAGACCGAAATGTCAGTAGAGATGAGAAATCTAGACAGCGATATCAAGAAAGAAAAAGCGTAAATCAATCGAGAGGGCGAGAAAGTAGTAGAAGGCAAAGCGAAAACTTTAGAGATCATACTATAAAGATGAACCCTGAAGCCATTGAAAAAGAGCGGAAAAGATTGCAATATATTGCTATGCAAGAAAGAAATAAAAAAAGACAAAAGTCTAGAATGATGGCAATAGGTCTTTCAATAGTAGCAATAGTAGTTGTGGCCTTTGCAATTAAGGCATTACTTGATTCTAAAGATAAGGAAAATATAGCTTCAACAGATCCAACTAATATTATAGAAACTATAAATAGTGATGAAACAACGACACTAAAAGGATTTGTCCTGGTAAATAAAAGTTCTAAGTACTATCAGGAAAGTAACACCTCATCTACTGAGCTAGGTGAAATTGCAGCAGGAGAGTATTTGGAAAACTATGGTGTAATAAATGGTTTTAACAAGATAAAATACAATGGTGTAGATGGATATATTGAAACCTCAAATCTTTCATCTATAAATAACGAAAACCAATTTAAAGTGATAAAAGGACTTTTAGTTGTAAATAATCAATATGGACTTCCTGAAGATTTTCAACCTGGAATGAATGTTCAAGCTAAGACTAATTTTGATATAATGGCAAGAAAAGCAAAAAATGACGGAGTAGTAATTAAAATTGCAAGTGATTTTAGAAGCTATGAGCAACAAAAGACAAATGGTTATACTGATGGAGTGTCTGCTTTTGGTGAATACATGGCAGATGGATCTGAAGTTGAACTTGGACAAAGTGAACACCAAACAGGACTTGCTTTTGATGTTGTAGGTGAGGACTATGAAAACAAGTACAGTGAAAACTTTGAAGACAGTAAGGAATATAAATGGCTTTTAGAAAATGCTCATAAATATGGATTTATAATTAGATATCCTAAAGACAAAGAAGATATAACAGGACGAAAGTTTGAACCTTGGCATATAAGATTTGTAGAGCCTACAGTTGCCGATGAAATGAATAAAAACAATTTTACTTTAGAGGAGTATTTAGGGCTTGCTAATGTAACAAATAAGGACTTAGATAATACTTCTGAAAGTGAAAATGTTGAAGATGACAATCTAGAAGATCAAAACCAAGATGGAAATAAAGAGGACGGAGAAAAGGATAATACAAATCAGGACGATCCTCAATTAGAAGATGAAAATAACAGTAATGATGAAAATAATGGAAATGAAAATTAGCGAGAATTAATATGGATTTAGGTGTAATAATTGTTTCTGTAATACTGTTTATGGTATTTTTCTGGATTTTAGGATTTTCTATTAAAGTTGCTAGAAAGCTAATATTAAACAGTATTTCAGGATTACTACTACTTGTGGTGTTTAACATCATAGGGGGTATTTTTGGAATAACTTTAAAAATAACTTTTATTAATGCACTAATTTCTGGAATATTTGGCATTCCGGGTATAGTTGTGTTATTATTGTTAAAGTCTTAAGTATTAAATTTAGGAGGTAATTATGACAGATTTTAATATTGAAGCCCAAATTAGAAAGGGTACTGGGAAAAATAAAGTAGATAAGATTAGAGTTGAGAAAAAAGTTCCAGGAGTAATTTATCAAAGGGGAAAGGACAATATAAACCTTGAAGTATTAGAACAAGATTTAAATAAGTTATATCTTGAAGCAGGTACTTCAAATCTTGTAACTTTAAATATTGAAGGAGAAGCTAGAAAAGCATTGATTAAAGACATTCAAAAACATCCGTTTAAAAATCAATATATTCACGTTGATTTTGTTGGAGTTGATATGTCTGAGAAGATGAGAGTTACAATACCTGTAGTTCTTGAAAATAGAGATAATATCCATGTACAACCTTCAGTTCTAATGCAAATATTAAATGAGATAGAAGTTGAATGTCTTCCAGCAGATATACCTTCAGAAGCAGTAGTGGACGTTCAAAACATGGAAATAGGAGATACAGTATCTGTTAAAGACTTAGATATCTTCAATAATGATAAGGTTGAAATTTTCATCGATGGAGAAGAAACAGTTGCAACATTAGCTGAGCCTAGAGAAGAAACTATAGAAGAAGACGAAGAAGTTATGGATGCAGCTGATGTTCCTACAGTTGACGAAACTGAGGAAGATTTTGAAGAATAAAAGCTTGACAGATTTGTTTTAATCTGTCATAATGTACAAGGTAATTAAATACTACCAAAGACAGTAGGTGCACAAAAGCTTAATTTCCTACCGAGGTGGACAAGATTAGATTATGGATCTTTCTGCCTATTTGGTGGAAAGATTTTTTGTGTTAAATTAACTTTGGTAGAGTTAAATGGTAGCGGAGGTGAATTTTTTGAAAGATCATGTATTACAACAAAAAGAATCAGTTGTAGCTGAGATTACTCAAAATATTGAAGCTTCTAAATCAATAGTATTAGTTGATTATAGAGGATTGAATGTAGAAGAGTTAACAGATCTTAGAAACAGATTTAGAAAAGAAAATGTAGTTTACAAAGTCTATAAGAATACAATGATGAACATTGCATTTAAAAATCTAGGCGAAGAGTCAATCCTAGAACATTTAAATGGACCTAATGCAATTGCATTTAGTATGGAAGATGCAACTGCGGCAGCAAGAATTGCTAATGATTTTGCTAAAGATCATGAAAAATTAGAGATTAAAGCAGGTTATATTGATAAAGAATTCTTGGATGTGGAAGGCGTTAAAGAATTAGCTTCTATTCCATCAAGAGAAGTTCTTATTGCTAAATTACTTGGTAGCTTCAAGGCTCCAGTTTCAAACTTTGTATACTTAGTAGATGCAATAGCAAAGAAAAAAGAAGAAGGATCAGAAGAAACAGCAGAAGAAGTTACTGCAGAATAAATTAATATTATATCGGAGGTAAGAAATGAATACTGAACAAATTTTAGAAGCAATTGAGAACATGTCAGTTCTTGAATTAAATGAATTAGTTAAAGCAGCAGAAGAAAAATTCGGAGTATCAGCTTCAGCACCAGTAGTTATGGGTGGAGCAGCAGTTGCTGGTGGAGATGCAGCAGGTGCAGCAGAAGAAAAATCTGAATTTGACGTAGTTCTTGAATCAGCTGGTGGAGAAAAAATCAAGGTTATAAAAGTAGTTAAAGACATTACAGGTCTTGGACTAAAAGACGCTAAGGCATTAGTTGACGGTGCTCCTAAGACAATCAAGGAAGGCGTAGCTAAAGACGAAGCTGAAGAAATGAAGTCAAAATTAGAAGAAGTTGGAGCTACTATCGAACTTAAGTAATAATTACCAAGAATTAGGTGCCTGGGTTTCAGGTGCCTTTTTTTATTTACTAAATAGGAATATTTAGTATTTGATGTTATTTTTACTTTGACAATTCATGATTTTATAAGCTTGTGTTACAATTATAGTTTAGAGAGGATAGGATTATGGATAATAAATTTACTCATCTACACCTACATACAGGATATAGTTTACTTGATGGATTTAGTCCGATTCCTAAGCTTTTAGATCAAGCAAAGAAATTAGGAATGGAAAGTATTGCAATTACAGATCATGGCTGTATGTTTGGAGTTGTTGAATTTTATAAGGAAGCGATAAAAAGAAATATTAAACCAATATTAGGTTGTGAAATATATACAGTCAATAAGAACTACATGAACAAAACTCCTCAAAATAAGGAATACAATCATTTAGTCCTATTGGCTGAAAATGAAATAGGATATAAAAATTTAATGAAGATAGTTTCTCTTGGATATTTGAATGGTTTTTATTATAAGCCAAGAGTTGATAAGGACGTCCTTAGAAAATATAGTGAAGGTATAATTGCATTATCAGCATGCTTAAAAGGTGAAGTATCTGAAAATTTAATTAATAATAACTATCAAGGTGCTGTAAAGTCAGCTATGGAACTAAAGGAGATATTTGGTAAAGACAATTTTTTTCTAGAAGTTCAAAACCATGGTATGAAAGAAGATGAAATAGTTATTAGGGATATGCCCAAACTTTCTAAAGAACTGGATATACCTATTTGCTGTACAAATGATGTACATTATATAAAAAAAGAAGATTGGAAAAATCACAAAGTTTTACTATATGTACAAATGGGAAAGACTATGGAAGAAGATACTAATGATAGGGAAATGTACTATTCTCCAGGAGAGTTTCATCTTCGCTCGGCTGAGGAGATGAAAGAACTCTTTCCAAATAATCCAGAATATCTTGAAAATACTTTAAAAATTGCAGAAAGATGTAATGTAAGCTTAGATTTTGATCATTTACATTTGCCGTATTTTGAAGTGCCAGAGGGCTTTACGAATACCGAGTACTTAAAAAGTTTAACATGGACAGGAGCTAAAAACAGGTATGAAAATATAACAGATGAGATAATTAAAAGAATTGAGTTTGAGCTTAATACTATTGAAAAAATGGGATATGTGGATTATTTTTTAATTGTTTCAGACTTTATTAGATTTGCTAAGAGTAAGGGAATTCCTGTAGGACCAGGTAGAGGTTCTGCAGCAGGATCTATTGTAAGTTTTGTTCTTGGAATAACTGATATAGAACCCCTACAATACAATCTGCTATTTGAAAGATTTTTAAACCCTGAAAGAGTATCCATGCCGGATATTGATATAGATTTTTGCTACGAGAGAAGAGAAGAAGTTATAGACTATGTGGTTGAAAAATATGGGTCAAATAAAGTTGCACAAATAGTTACTTTTGGAACCATGGGAGCTAGGGGTTGCATACGCGATGTGGGTCGAGTTATGGGACTTGATTACAACTTAGTCGATATGGTAGCAAAAAATGTACCTAATGAATTAAATATAACCATTGAGTCAGCACTGGAGACAAGCGAAGAATTTAGAAAGTTATACGTTGATTCACCGGAAATAAAAAAACTTATTGATGTGGCTAATGATCTAGAAGGAATGCCTAGACATACGTCTACTCATGCTGCTGGTGTAGTTATATCTAAAGATCCTATAGTAGAATATGTGCCTTTAGCAAAGAACAAAGACGCCATTATAACACAATTTAATATGACCGAGCTTGAAGAATTGGGTTTACTTAAAATGGATTTTTTAGGGCTTAGGACACTAACTGTTATAGATGATACTATAAAGTTAATCAAGAAGAATAGAAATATTGATATTGATATAAATTCTATAGATGTAAACGATCCTAAAGTATTGAAATTATTTTCAAAAGCTGAAACACTAGGGGTCTTTCAATTTGAATCTGATGGGATGAGAAACTTTTTAAGTGAATTAAAACCTAGCAAATTCGATGATTTAATCGCAGCAAATTCACTTTTTAGACCAGGTCCTATGAATGAGATACCTAATTATATTCAAAACAAAAACAATCCTTCAAATATAAAATATTTGCATCCCCTATTACAACCTATATTAAATGTAACTTATGGTACTATTGTATATCAAGAGCAAGTTATGGAAATTGTACAAAAACTTGCTGGATATTCATTGGGGGCTGCTGATAATTTAAGAAGGGCCATGGGTAAAAAGAAAATGGCTGTCATGGAGGAAGAAAGAAAAAAGTTTATTTACGGTGATACTGACAAACTGGGTAATATTATAATAGACGGTGCATTAAGACGTGGTGTTGATGAAGTTACAGCAAACAAAATTTACGATTTAATGATTGACTTTGCTAAATATGCGTTTAACAAGTCCCACTCTGCTGCGTACTCATTGGTGGCAATGAGAACAGCATGGTTAAAATATTATTACCCAGTGGAGTTTATGGCAGCACTATTATCTTCTATCATGGGTGATAGCAAAAAAGTTTCCCAGTATATTCAAGAGTGCAAGAGGCTCAAAATTGAAATTTTACCACCGGATGTATCTTATAGTTTTAAGAAGTTTTCTGTAGAAGATAATAAGATAAGGTTTGGTTTGTCAGCTATAAAAAACGTAGGCTCAACTTTAATAGACACTATAGTAGAGACTAGAGAAGAAGGTGGAAATTTTAAAACTTTTAGAAATTTCATTGAGAGGATTGCCTCCAAAAATCCAACTGTATTAAATAAGAGGGCAATAGAATCTCTTATTAAAGCAGGAGCTTTCACATCAATTTCTCAAAACAGGAACTCACTTATGGTGGAATGTTTTATGATAATAGATTCGGTACTTAAGAACAGGCGTACAAATGTACCGGGACAGTCTAGTCTTTTTGATAATTCAAACTCTGATAGTATAAGTGAAAATAATACTTACAATGTAGATGAATATCCAAAAAAAGAACTTTTAAGTATGGAAAAAGAAGTTCTAGGAATTTATATTTCAGATCATCCATTAAAAGAGTATGAGGACTTTATATTGGATACACAAAAATTTTCAAGTTTAAATTTTACCTCAGATAGTTCGTCATCAGAATTAGATTGGGATAATAAAATTGTACATGTTTCAGGTATGCTTACAGAAGTAACTAAACGCTATACAAGAAAAAGTCATTCAGCTATGGCAACGGGAGTGCTTGAAGATTTATACGGAACAATTCCTATTGTTATTTTTCCCCAATACTATTCTCAGTTTAGAAAATATATTCAAGATGATAACTTCGTTTATATAACGGGGAAAGTAAGTATTAACGAAAATGGTGATGGCAATATAGCTGTTGAAAATATAGAATTGCTAGAAGAAAAGTATGAGCAGTATCAAAGAGCTAAAGGATTACAGAGAGTGTCTAAAAATGACAGAATTCTTGAACTTACTTTTGATATAGGTAATGAAAAAGATTTAGTTAATCAAGTTAAAAATATTTTAAAAAATGCAGATGGAAATTCAAAAGTAAAATTGTATTTTAAAAGAAATAATAAAGAATTTATTTTTAATGATGAGTATAATGTGGATTTAAATGATAATAAAACTCTTGATGAGTTGAAGTCCATATTGGGAAATAAGAATATTAAGATTATGTAGAGGTGCATATGAAGACAATTGCCGTTTTGACAAGTGGAGGGGATGCCCCTGGAATGAACGCAGCTATAAGAGCCATTGCAAGAACTTCTATCTTTAATGGTTTGCGTGTAATGGGAATTAGGTTTGGTTATGATGGTCTTATTAATGGAGATATTTATGAGATGAATGTATCTTCTGTGGCGGATATAATTCAAAGAGGTGGAACCATTTTAGGATCTGCAAGATCAGATGATTTTAAGACGGAAAAAGGACAAAAACAAGCTGTTCAAATAATTAAAGATTTTGGTATTGATGGATTAATTGTGCTTGGAGGAGATGGAACTTTTAAGGGAACAAATGTACTTAATAAAATGGGAGTTAAAACAATAGGTATTCCATGCACAATAGATAATGATATGGGATATACAGATTCTACTATAGGATTTTACACTGCTGTGAATACGGTTGTTGAAGCAGTGGGTAAGCTAAGAGATACTTCTTCCTCCCACGGCAGAGCAAATATAGTTGAGGTTATGGGTAGAAGTTGTGGAGATTTAGCGCTGTATTCGGGAGTTGCTAGTGGAGCTGAGAGTATTGTAATACCAGAAAAACCTCTGGATCTAGAGTCAATTATGAACAAGATTAAAAGAGGACGAAAAAGAGGGAAATTACACCACATTATAGTAATGGCTGAAGGTGTAGGAAGACCGTATGTATTAAAAGAAAAAATTGAAGAGATAACAGGAGTAGACACCAAAGTTACAATTTTGGGACATGTGCAAAGAGGAGGATCTCCTAGTCCACATGACAGATTACTTGGAAGTGAAATGGGAAGTAAAGCTGTTAAATTATTAATTGATGGACAATCGGGCCTTGCTATGGCGGACAAAGGGGGAAAAATTGTAAGCGTACCTCTAGAACAAGCTATTCAAAGCCCACATATACTGAATGAAGAACTTTACGATATGGCGGAAGAAATTTCCATCTAAGCTTAGGAGGACTTATGAAGAAGACAAAAATAGTATGTACGATAGGACCGGCTTCAGAAGATTTAGAGACATTAAAACAACTTATGCAGTTAGGAATGAACGTATGTAGGCTAAACTTTTCTCATGGCAATCATGAGGAACATTTACTAAGAATTGAAAATATTAAAAAAGCAAGAGAAGAACTGGATTTGCCAGTAGCCATAATGCTTGATACTAAAGGTCCAGAGATAAGACTTGGAGATTTTTCTGTAGAACAAATTCAACTTTCCATAGGTGATACTTTTACTCTAACAACGAGAGAAGTTTTAGGTGATCAAAGTCAAGTGTCGGTTTCATATAAAGATTTACCTAAAGATGTTCACATTGGGGGACATATATTAGTAGATGACGGTCTTGTAGACTTAAAGATAGTAGATGTTACAGAAACAGATATTGTAACTGAAGTTCTAAATTACGGTATTTTAAAGAGTAGAAAGGGAGTCAATGTTCCCGGCTCAAAGATAAACTTGCCTTCTATAACAGATAAAGACTATGATGATTTATTATTTGGTATAGAGAATGGAATTGACTTTGTGGCAGCAAGCTTTATTAGAAAAGCTGATGATGTTATAAATATAAGAAAAATTTTAGAAAAGAATGGTGGAAATGAAGTTCAAATTATTTCTAAAATAGAGTCTCAAGAAGGCGTTGACAATTTAGACGAGATTATGGAAGCAACAGACGGAATTATGGTTGCAAGGGGAGATTTGGGAGTTGAAATTAGGACGGAAATCATGCCTCTTGTTCAGAAAAAAATTATAAGAAAGGCGAATATTTCTGGTAAGCCTGTAATTACTGCAACTCAAATGCTAGATTCTATGATAAGAAATCCAAGGCCTACAAGAGCCGAAGTAACAGACGTTGCAAATGCAATAATTGATGGGTCAGACGCTATTATGCTTTCCGGAGAAACAGCAGCTGGTTCTTATCCTGTGGAGGCAGTTAGGGTAATGAGTGAGATTGCAATGTCTACAGAAATTTCTAAAGATTTTAAAGACAGTAACAAAGTAAGATCCACTTGGACAGATGGTCTTACTACAAGTTCAATTAGTAGGTCTACAAAGGGATTATCAGAAGAGTTAAAAGCTTCTGCAATATTGACAGCAACAACTACAGGGTCAACTTCTAGAGCCGTTTCTAGACTAAGACCAAATACTATGATAATAGCAGCCACATATGATAGATCAGTTATGAGGAAACTTGCTTTGTCATGGGGAGTATATCCTGTAATATCGGATATTTGTACTAGTACAGATGAAGTTATAGATAGATCTATAAAAGCAGCGTTGGATAAAAAACTACTAAAAGAAGGAGATTTAATAGTTATCACGGCAGGGGTTCCTGCAGGTATTGGCGGTACAACAAACTTAATAAAAGTTCATACAATTGGTGAGGTAATAGTTAAAGGACAAGGAATTGGAAAAGAATCTGTAATTGGACTTGTAAAAAAGGGTAATAATGCAGAAGAACTTATAAATAAATTTAAAGATGGAGATATATTAGTAACAAGTTCAATAGATAAGGAATTAGTAAGTTTTTTTGAAAGAGCTGGGGCTGTAGTCGTTGAAGAAGGAGGACTTACATCTCATGGTGCTATTTTAGCTCTTCACTTTAAAAAGCCGACAGTTGTAGGTGCAAATAAGGTTATGGAGTTATTAGAAGACAATATGATAATAACTGTAGATTCACAATCGGGAGCAGTATATAAAGGATCTGCAAGAGTACTTTAGGAGGTAATAATGAGAATAGCAATGGGTTCTGACCATGGTGGAGCAGAATTAAAAATGGAATTGATAAAATATGTAGAAGAAATGGGTCATGAAGTAACTGACTTTGGTGTTGAATTAGGAGAAAAGGGAGATTATCCCGAATATGGAATCAAAGTTGCAGAAGAAGTTTCTAAAGGAAATTTTGAATGTGGAATAATTCTTTGTGGAACAGGAATCGGTATTTCAATAGCTGCTAATAAAGTAAAAGGTATAAGGTGTGCAGTTACTAACGAAGTTTTTTCTGCAAAGATGTCTAAAGTTCATAACAATGCCAATGTAATAGCTCTAGGAGGAAGAGTTGTAGGACCTGAAGTTGCAAAGATGATAGTGTCTGTGTACTTAAATTCAGAATATGAAGGTGGTAGACACGATAATCGTATAAAAATGATTACAGATTACGAAAATAAAAAATAGGTAATAATTAGAGGAGGAATTATGGTAAAAGGAATTATATTTGATATGGATGGAGTTTTGATAAATAGTGAAATTTATTATTTTAACTCACTTATCGAATTAATTGAATCGGATGGAAATAAAGTGGATAGAGAAAGCTTTAAACAAATTGTAGGACTTTCTGGTAATGAGTCAAAAAAAGTCATTTCAAGGTATTATAACCATGATTTTGATCATAAGGACTTCATGTTAAGGTTCAGAAAAAACTACATGGGTGATAATATCTACTATGGTGATATATTATTTCCATATGTTTCTAAAACCTTAAAAAACTTAAAAGAAAAAGGATACAAACTTGGACTTGCCTCCTCCTCTTCAATGAGAACTATTAATCAAGCAGTAACCCAGTGTAATATTAAAGAGTATTTTGATTTTATAATAGGTGGAGACAAGGTTGAAAATCCAAAACCTGATAGTGAAATTTATCTTAAAGCCATAGATGGATTAGGTCTTAAAAGCGAAGATTGCGTTGCAGTGGAAGATTCATTTGTGGGGATAAAAGCTGCAAAAAATGCTGGACTTTACACCATAGCAAGAAGAGATAATGACTTTTCTATAAATCAAACGGGAGCTGACATTATCCTTGAAGACATGAATTTATTTAACACTATAATTGAGATTTTATCTAATAATAAAACTAGTTATAAGTACAGTTTAATGGAATATGGAACAAAATTATATCTTAAAGCACATATTCTAAGTAAAAAAGTTCGAAATTTAAATTTGAATTCAAAAAAACCATTTAGACTTGCACTAGAAGATAAGGATAACTTAGTGGGTTATTTAGAAAAAAATTTAAATTCTAAAAAAGACTGTGGAAAAGTTTTTTTAAATCCTAAATATGAAAATATGGGTGTAAAAGAGGAACTTGAAGATAGTTTAAGACGGATTAATGAATTTTATTTATAATTCAGGTGTTTAAACTGTTAAAATTTGATATACTAAAGATGAGGTAATTATGCGAATTGATAAATTTTTAAAAAATTCAAGAATAATAAAGAGAAGAACGGTGGCTAAGGAAGCCTGTGATGGCAAGAGAGTAAAAATTAATGGTAAGGTTTGTAAAGCTGGTGATGAAGTTTCTCTTGGAGACATTATAGAAGTATCGTTTGGAACTGGAACAATAAAGGTTAGGGTTTTAAAGTTAATGGACAATCCAAGAAAAAATGAGGCTTCCGATATGATAGAAAGGGTAGACTGATGAAAAAAAATAAAACTTTATCAAAAAGGAAGAGAAGCAATTTGATTTTTGTCATTTTTATTCTAACATTTACATATTTCCCATATGCATTAGCTAAACAGAGTTTGAAAATTTCAGCTTATGAAAAGGAATTAAATATGTATACAACTAAAAAACAAGAATTAGTTGAAGAAATATCAGATCTAAAAAAAGATTATGAAAACCGTGAATCATTAGAATTTGCAGAAAAAATTGCTAGAGAAAAATTAGGTATGATAAAACCAAAAGAGTATCTGGTGAAACAAAAATAGTTTATCGTTGACAAATCTATAATCTTATTCGTATAATTTTAAGTATAATATTTTAGGAGGATTAATTATTAAATGTCTATTTCTGTAGGACAGATATTGGAAGGAAAAGTTACAGGAATTACCAATTTTGGAGCATTTGTTTCTTTTCCAGAGGGAGAAAACGGTCTTGTACATATTTCTGAGATTTCAAACGAATATGTAGAAAAGATTGATGACTTTTTAAAAGTAAATGATAAGGTTAAGGTTAAGGTTATTTCAATTAAAGATGGAAAAGTGAGTCTTTCCATTAAACAAGCTGAAAAGAAAACTTCAAGACCTGAAGAAATTAACTGGAATGATCAATCTGAAAATAAGGATATGTCCTTTGAAGATAAAATCTCAAAATTTTTAAAGGAATCAAATGAGAAATATGTAGAAATGAGAACTCGAGACAATAAGAGGAAACAAGGCAACCGTAAATCTAAGAGTTATTAAAACCGGAACTACCGGTTTTATTTTTTTAAAATTATGATAGATAAAATAGAAAAATATATTAATGAAAACAATTTAATAAAAGAAAATGAAAATATAGTTGTAGGTTTTTCAGGAGGAGCAGATTCAGTCTTATTATTATATGCTCTAAGTGAATTACAAAAAGTACACAAATACAATATAGTATCTGTTCATTTAAATCACCAAATAAGAGAAGAAGATGCAATAAGAGATCAAAAATTTGCGAAGGACTTTTCTAATTCTTTGGGAATTAAGTGTTTTATATTTTCAGTAGATATTAAAAAATATGCTACTGACAATAAGATATCTGTTGAAGATGCAGGTAGAATAGTTCGCTACCAAAAATTTAGAGAAGTTCTAAACAATTACTTTAAAAAAGGAGTAATTGCTGTAGGACATCATAAAAATGACGATGCAGAGACAATTTTATTAAACCTAATTAGAGGAAGTGGAAGCAATGGACTTTCAGGTATTAAACCTAAAAATAAAGAAATTGTAAGACCATTATTGAATTTAAGTAAATTGGAAATAAAAAGTTATTTGCATGAGAATAAGATTCCCTATGTCGAAGATAAAACTAATTTTGAAAATGATTATATTAGAAATAAAATCAGAAATATTTTAATTCCTACCATAGAAAAAGATTTTAACCCTAATTTTGTAGATGCACTTACTAGATCTTCTAAAATTTTAGAAGAAGAAAATGATTTTTTAGATAAATATGTCTTAGACCAATTAAATATCTGTGACAGTGGTTTTTATTCAATGCTCGATATAAAAAATTTTTCAAAGTATCATTTAGCTGTGCAACGAAGGATTATTCTAAAATTTTATGAAATTTTTAAAGGGAATAAAAAGGATATAACTTTTAATAATATAGAAACAATTAGAGAGTTAATACTATATAATAAAGGAGAATTTTATCTTGAAAAATATTTATTCTACCTGGCCTATGGGTATTTATATATAGTAGACTTAAATAAAATACCAAAAACAAAAACAATTCTTATAAAATCAGAGGGTCAATATAGATTTTCTAATAAAGTTATAAAGGTGAAAAAGGTTTTAAATGAAGAAGTTAAGCTTTATAAAAACCAGGTGGTTTTTCCAACGTATCTCTTAGAAGAAGGGATTTTACTTAGAAGTAGAAGAGATGGAGATAAAATAAGGCTTAAGGGATATTCTAAAAAACTTAAAGATATTTTTATAGATGAAAAGGTGCCTAAACATTTGAGAGACTTAATTCCGATTTTTATATATAAAAATGATATAATATGGATTAATGGGTTTAGAAGAGTAAACAAATATTTTTTAGACCCTAAAGATGATTTTATGGTAATGATAGAAGTGGAGGATTTAGATTATGTTAAATAAAAATGCAGATTATATAAAAGAAGTTTTGGTTTCAGAAAAAGAATTGAATAATAGACTAGATGAGATGGCTCTTGAAATATCTGAAAAATACAAAGATAGCAATAAAGAATTGCTTGTAGTAGGTATTTTAAGAGGTGCCGTTATATTTATGTCAAACCTTATTACAAGATTAGATCTAGAAGTTAAAATTGACTTTATGGCTGTTTCAAGCTATGGAACTGAATCTAAATCATCAGGTGTTGTTAGGATCTTAAAGGACTTAGAAGAAGATATTGAAGGAAAAGATGTACTTATAGTTGAAGATATAATAGATTCAGGAAACACTCTCAACTACTTGACAAAGAACCTACAAGATAGGGGTGCTAATTCAGTTGCTGTTGCAACTTTACTTGATAAACCCGATAGAAGAAAGGTTAATGTAGCAGTAGATTTTGTAGGTTTTAAAATTCCGGATGAATTTATTGTTGGGTATGGTCTTGATTTTGATCAACAACATAGAAATTTACCGTTTATAGCAGCATTAAAAGAAGAGTATTACACGAAATAGGAGGATGTTTTGAGAAAAAAAGCAGGTAGTATTCTTTATTATTTAGGTCCTTTGTTATTTTTATTGGTGCTAGTATCGATTTTTACAAAGGGATTTACTCAACCTGAAGAAATACCAGTAAATGAACTTATAAAATACGTTGAGGACAATAAAATAAAGACTTTGACAAGACAAGGAAACAATGTAATTATAACTACTAAAAAAGATGAGGAGAAATTTCAAACCTTCTTGCCTGAAGATCTTTCAGATAATTTTTATAATGAATATTTACAGGACAAAGTAGAATCAGGAAATATTGAACTTATAGGAAAGCCTGTTCAGGATAATACAAGATTTTGGAATACCTTAATAAATGTTTTATTCTTTGCATTTACAATATTTATAGTTTGGTTTGTAATAATGGGTAATGTGCAAAAAAGTGGAGGAAATTCAGTTGCAAATTTCGGAAAGAGTAGGGCGAAACTATATAAAGAGGAGTCGTCGGTAACTTTTGATGAAGTTGCGGGGCTAAAGGAAGAAAAAGAAGAGCTAGAAGAAATTGTAGACTTTTTAAAAAATCCTAAAAAGTACATTGAAATTGGAGCAAGAATACCAAAAGGAGTTTTATTGGTGGGGCCTCCAGGTACAGGAAAAACTTATCTTTCTAGGGCTGTTGCTGGCGAGGCAAAGGTTCCTTTCTTCAGTATTTCAGGATCTGATTTTGTTGAAATGTATGTGGGTGTAGGTGCATCAAGAGTTAGGGATTTATTTAAAGATGCAAAGAAAAATGCACCTTGCATTATATTTATAGATGAGATTGATGCAGTAGGAAGAAAAAGAGGTGCAGGACTAGGAGGAGGCCATGATGAGAGGGAACAAACTTTAAACCAACTACTTGTAGAAATGGATGGGTTTGGTAAAAATGAAGGTATTATTGTCATGGCAGCAACTAACCGACCTGATATTTTAGATCCTGCAATTTTAAGACCTGGAAGATTTGACAGAAGGGTCTATATAGGAATTCCCGACGTTAGAGAAAGAGAAGCTATATTAAGAGTCCATACAAAAAATAAAAAACTGGATAGCGATGTGGATTTACAATCTGTGGCTAAATCTACAACAGGGTTCACTCCAGCAGATTTAGAAAATTTAACCAATGAAGCTGCTTTAATTTCTGCAAGAGAAAATAAAAAATCTATTACGGCAAAAATATTTGATGAAGCTACAATAAAAGTTGTGGCAGGACCTGAAAAAAAATCAGCAGTAGTAATTGAAAAAGAAAGAGTTTTAACAGCTTATCATGAAGCAGGCCATGCTATAGTTTCAAGGCTTCTTCCAGATACAGATCCAGTTCATATGATAACTATTGTTCCAAGAGGAAGAGCGGGAGGATTTACTTCGTTTTTACCTGAAGAAGATAGAACTTATATGACAAAAAATGGAATGAAACACGAAATCATAACTTTATTGGGTGGAAGATGTGCAGAGCATTTAGTTCTTGATGATATTTCAACAGGTGCTTCAAATGACATCCAAAGAGCTACAAAAATTGCAAGGGCAATGATTACTCAATACGGTATGAGTGAAAAACTTGGACCAATAATGTATGATTCAGATTCAGATGAAGTTTTTGTTGGAAAGGAGTTTGGGAAATCTAAGCACTATTCCGATAAGATAGCTTATGAGATTGATGAAGAGATTAGAAAGACAATAAAAGACTCTTTTGAAAAGGCTATTTCTCTACTAAAAGAAAATATAGATTTACTTCACAAGTTAGCTAAAGTTCTTCTTGAGAAAGAGACAATAGACGCAGAGGAATTTGAAGAAATATTCCATAGGTATAATGCTGAAAATATAAAAGAAACTCCACCTGAGCTTTTGGAAAAAGTGCAAAAAAATGATAAAAAAATAGAAGACAAAATTTCAGGAGATGAATAAAAAGATGGATTATAAGAGTTTTTTAAATATTATTTATATTATTATTATGCTTGTAGTACTTGGACAGATTTACGGTATATATAATGCTAAAAAATCAGATAAGGGAAATTTGATTGCATATTTTAATCCCCATTCTAGATTTTTGATTGCGTTTTTGGCAGGAATGTTAGTGCTACTTGCAGCATATACTTTAACCCTTAAAGATTATTTTGGAATTGTATACTTAATTTCAGGATTTGGTTTTGCATATATTGCATATCAAAAAATATATTTACATGAAAATGGTATTTTATATGGTTCTAAATTTACTAAATGGGAAGATATTAAAAAATGGAGCTATAATGAAAGAACAAAAAATCTTCAGCTAGTTACAGGTTCTGGAAAGAGACAAAAGCGTATAATTCCTGTAGCATTAGATGATAAAAGTCAAGTTATGACTATTATAAAACAAAAGAAGAAAAGATAATTAAATACCCCCTAACCGCAAGGATAGGGGGTAAAAATTTAATGGGGAAGTGATATTATTTTATTGGCAATTGACGTTGGAAATACTCATATGAAATTTGGGGTATTTGATGATAAAAATTTAATCTATACATGGACTATTAACACTAAATTAGAAAAAACATCTGATGAGTTAGGGCTTCAGATAAAATCATTTTTAGAATTTGGGAATATTAAGCCTGAGAATCTTGAAAATATAATTATGTCCTCAGTTGTTCCCAATGTATTGAGGGCAGTTGAATCTGCTTGTATGAGATATTTAAACAAAAAACCATACTTAATAAGTGAAGTAGAAAATTTAGGCATTGTAAACAATTATCCAAATAAGGATGAGGTTGGTATGGATAGGCTTGTTACGGCAAGTTCAGCTTATCACAAGTACGGTGCACCTTGTATTATAGTTGATCTTGGTACTGCAATTACTTTAGATTATGTATGCAAGGATGGTAATTATCATGGGGGCTTAATAGCTCCTGGTATTGAAATTTCTACAGATGCACTTTTTACAAAAACAGCTAAACTTCCTAAGATAGATTTAGTAAAACCTGAAAGAGTTATAGGATCATCTACAAGAGAGAGTATGCAATCGGGTATAGTTTATGGTTTTATAGGAATGGTAGACTTTTTAATAGAAAAGATTTTACAAGAGCAGAACTTAAAAAGTGACGAAGTTAATATTGTAGGAACAGGTGGGTTTGCAGGACTTATTTCTAAACATAGTAAGTATATAACAAAAATAGACAAAAATCTTGCAATGGAAGGCTTAAGAGTAATTTATGAAAAAAACTTTGAATAAAAAAATTGTAATTGGAAATTTAGAATTAAGAAATAATTTATTTATGGCTCCTATGGCTGGAATAACGGATAGAGCATTTAGGGAAATTGTTACAGAATTTGGATCAGGACTTAATTTCACCGAGATGGTATCAGCTAAAGGACTTTTCTATAAGGATAAAAACACAAAAAGGCTTATGGATAGGGGGAAAGAAACCAATTTAAGTATTCAAATTTTTGGAAGTGATCCTAAAATAATGGGAAATGTAGTTAGAGAATATATTAACGATGATGAGAGATTTCAAGCTGTTGATATTAACATGGGTTGTCCTGCACCAAAAATTGTAAAAAACAATGATGGTAGTGCACTTATGAAAGATTTACCCCTTGCAGAAAAAGTTATAACCGAGGTTGTAAAAAACTCAAAAAAACCCGTTAGTGTCAAATTTAGACTAGGATGGGATGAAGAAAGTATTAATTATTTAGAACTTGGTAAAATTTGTGAAGAGTCAGGCGTATCATTTGTAACTTTACACCCTAGAACAAGAAAAGCTTTTTATTCAGGTAGAGCAGATTGGGAAGCAATCGCAAATTTAAAGAGTAGATTAAAAATACCTGTTATAGGAAATGGTGATGTTAATTCTCCAGAAGATATTTTAAATATGTTCAAATTTACAGGATGTGATGGAATATCTCTTGCTAGGGGAGCTTTAGAAAATCCATTCTTATTTAATAGGCAAGAAAAGCCGGAAATGTCTAAAATTTTAGAACTTATAATAAAACATTTAAATCTCAAGTGTCTATACTTAGGAGAAAAAGTAGGCGTAACAGAGATGAGAAAGCATATTAATTGGTATTTAAAAGGGTATAGAAACTCTAAAGAGATTAAAAATGAAATTAATAAAATTACATCTAAAATTGAAGTAGAGAAAATTTTAAAGGATTATTTAGAAGAATATAATGAGAAATAGGATTAATTCTATTTCTCATTTTTTGTATAAGAAAAATAAATAAATAACAGAATAATTTGACAGATATAAAATCTGTCTTATAATTGTATAAGGAAACTTTTTTAATAAATGGAAAAGGGTGTACATAATGAATAGAGTTTTAGTTGAATTTATAAATACTTGACCAAGTTGTGACTCCATAGGGAGAAATGTCAAGGATGTGGCAAAAGAATTTGGTGACAAGGTAGAAGTGAAAATTTACAATCAAGGAAAAGATATGGTTTCTTTACAAAAGTATGGGATGGTGTTTCAAGGAACTATGATCATAAATGAAAAGAAGAAATTAACCAAGTTAAGTCTTAAAAATATTAGAACTGAAATTGCTCAAGCTGTTGAGGAACTGGATGGATAGAGCTAAATTTAATAGGCTCTATTTAAATCTTATTTTATTTATTATCATTTTTGCATTTATAGGTATAATTTTAATTTCTGATAATAGATCCAGAGAAGGGGCATTTAGAATTGGTGCAGGGGATGGTTTTGCAAGTTCAATAGTAAATAAGGTATTGGATAGTGAAAGTTTTGACTTTGACATAGAGACCTATTATATACAGGATTGTTGAGCTCCTACAGCTCAATGGTCATTGAAATCGGATGTATATGATATTGCAGTAATTTGTACTGATGCTGTTGATAAATTTATAAATGAAACAGAAGAATTTGTAATAATTGGTGTGATAACTGAAAATACTGATGTTTTATTAAGAAAAGAAGGTAGTGGTAATAAAATAGGAGTTACAAATAATAAGTACATTTTAAAAGATTTAGTTGAAAATCTTTACGACAATAATGTTGATGTAGAGTTTATGTCTCCCCACGCTTTTCCATATGCCTATGAAACTAATCAAATAGATGGATTTGTTATAGATATAGCATTGCTTAATTCGAGTTTAGAAGGAGAACTGGTAAATTTGTCTGATGGAGACTATGATTCAAATGTAATAATTGCAAATAAAAAAATAATAAAGGATTATAAATTTAAGAAGTTTATAAAAGCTTATAATAATATGGTTTTAGATTATAATGATAATCCAAAAGAGGATTATTTTGATTATAAATTTGGAGAATATGAAGGGAGGAAAAGTGTTTGGAAAGTAAAGTTGAACCAAGTAAATTTAAAAAAATGATGGAGTCGGATACTTTTAAACAAAATATTTATAAGTATGTATTTCTATTGATACTTTTGATAGTATGGCAAATAGCTTCGAAAAATATTGGAATACCACTATTATTGCCAACTCCAAAATCTACATTCACGGAATTTTTTGCAAATATAACTAATAAACAAGTTATGCTCAATGTTGGAATAACAATGTCAAGGGTACTTCGCGGTTGGATGATTGCGGTTATGATAGGTGTTCCTATTGGTATGGCCATGGGATTATCTAAAATTTTTGAAGGAATATTTGGTGGAGTAGTAAACTCTCTTAGACAAATTCCTATGATGGCATGGGTACCATTATCTATTATTTGGCTTGGCATTGGTGATGGACCTACACTTTTTATGATTGCATTAAATGGTGTTTTCCAAGTGGTTATGAATACTTCTTCAGGCGTTGCTTCAATAGATAAAGACTACTATAATGCAGCAAAGAGTATGGGTGCTTCTAAGATAAGTACTTTTTTCCACGTTGTGTTACCTGCATCATTACCACATATTTTGGTTGGTGCTAGACTTGCCATAGGAGCAGGCTGGATGTCTGTTATCTGAGCGGAGTTCATCGCGACAAGTGCTGGTATTGGATATGAAATGATACAAGCACAATCTATGATGCAGACCAATAGGTTATTGGCACTGATGATGTTATCAGCCTTAATAGGCTTTGTTTTAGATAGGTTTTTGTTATTACTTAACAGAAAACTTACAAGTTGGAGGTACATAAGTTGAAACTAGAAGTTAAAAACATTTCCAAGGCATTTAAAGAAAATCAGGGATTAAAAGTAGTGTTAGATAACGTCAGTTTCAATGTTGAAGAAGGAGAAGTGGTTACTTTACTTGGTCCTTCAGGATGTGGAAAAACTACTATGTTGTCTATAATTGCAGGATTTAAAAAACAGGATAGTGGAGAAGTACTGTTAAATGGACAGCCTGTAAAAGAAGCGGGTCCAGATAAGGCATTTATGTTTCAAAATTATGCGCTTTATCCATGGAAGACAATTGAAAAAAATATATTATTTCCCATGAAACAAGCTAAGATGACAGATGAAGATCAAAATAAGAGACTTGATTATTTATTAAACATTTCTAGACTTGAGGAGTTTAGACAATACTATCCGCATCAGATTTCTGGTGGGATGAAACAAAGGACAGCTCTTGTTAGGGCGTTAGCTGTAAAACCAGAAATTCTTTTAATGGATGAACCTTTAGGTGCTCTTGATATAGAGATGAGACAGAGTTTGCAAGATGAACTGTTAGAGATTTTTAGAAATGAGAAATTAACTGTAATTATAGTAACTCACGATGTAAGTGAAGCTATATATTTATCAGATAGAGTAATTTTAATGTCCACTAATTATGGAGAGATTATTTTAAATGAAAAAATTGATTTGCCTGCGCCTAGAAATCCAAAGGATGAAAAGTTTAAAGAATATGTGGGACTATTATCAAATAAATTTATAGAAGCAGGTAGTAGAAAAAAGACTATGAAAGAGAAATAGATGAAAAGAAAGATAGATGTAAACAAAGTTGAAAACAATGAAGAAGTTTTAAATTCTAAAGAGAGAGAAGATAGAATTAGTATTTTAAATCTAATGGTAAATGAAAAAGGACCACTTCCATTAGACAAGTGTAGGGAATTTGAGACTTTGGACCAATTGATTGAAAAAGGGAAGTTAGTATTAAATGAGGATAAAACCGAGATTAATTTTGCCTATCCCATATCGGGATTACCTACTTCTCACAAGGTTACTTTAGCAGATGGTAGAGAGTTTCATTCCATGTGTGCAATAGACTCTTTGGGATCTTATTTTACTTTTTGGCAAGACTTAGAAATAAATTCCACATGCTCTGTATCGGGAGAGCCTATTAAAGTCGTTGTTAAAGACGGAAAAATTAGTGATGTCAACAATCCTAATATACACTGTATTCATGTGGATTTAAATGAGTTTGAGGATTGGTCTGCATCGTGCTGAAATGTCATGAACTTTTTTCAGGATGAAAAAATGATGGAAAAATATTTTAAAGATAACAATCTTGATCAGGATACAACTTACGGACTAGATTTAGAAAAGGCTTTACAAGTAGGTAAGAAAATATTTTATAGTGAGGTTTTAAAATGAGAGTAGCATATGTAGTTAGTTCAGTAAATTCTAGAAAGATTCTAAGGGATATGATTATTCCTCAAATGGAATCGGGAGAACATGTAGCAGATGTTGTGGGTATGTTTTTTGTGTTTGATAATACTTTTATGCTTTTAGATGATACGGATTTAAGTTCGAGAATTCAAAAGTTAGTAGATGAAAAAGATTTGGTAGTTTTAGCTTGTGATCAATGTGTGTATGAAAGAGAAATAGAGAACAAACTTATAAAAGGAGCTCATATTGGTTGTTTCCCAATGTTGTACGGGCTTTTAAAAGATGCAAACTTAGATCAAGTTATTACAATCTAAATCTACTTAGCCGGTTAATCCGGCTTTAAGCACGCGAAACATTGAAGTTAGATTTAAGGTTTGGAGATAGATATGATAGATTATATTAAAGAAATTATTTTTAGATCGGTTGAGCTATTAAACGGAGCATCTTCATGGCTTGTATTTAGTTACATAATTGCGGGACTTTTAAGAAATATTATTTCTCCTGTAAGATTACAAAAATCTCTTGGGAACACAAAATTCTCTTCAATTTTGAAAGTAACAGGATATTCTATGTTACTTCCTGTTTGTAGTTGTGGATCGGTTCCTCTTGGAATTAGTTTATATTATTCAGGAGCATATGTAGGACCTACTCTTGCTTTTTTGGCTTCCTCTCCTGTTTTAAATCCTGCAGCATTAATTTTAAGTTTTGGACTCTTAGGAAAAGAGATTGCAATTATAAATATTTTTGCGGGTATTACACTACCCATCATAATAGGAGTAATAGGTAATTTAATTGCGGGTAAGGAGCTTAGAAATGAAACTGTGTTTAATCAAATAAATCAAATGAATTTAGAAGATGAACAAAAAAAGAGTATAAAGACTAGAATTAAGGAAGGTATGGAGTGGGTTAGGAATGACTTTGCTCTTACTCTAAGCAAATACGTTATATATGGAATGCTTTTTGGTGGTTTTATTCTTACTGTATTTCCTGAATCATTTATACAAAAATATTTAGGAAATCCTGGACTTCTTTCGCTTTGGAATGTAGCTGTTTTATCTGCATTGATGTATGTTTGTGCTGTGGGACATATTCCACTAATTGCAGCACTTATTGCTTCAGGAGCATCACCAGGAGCAGCCATTACATTTCTTATGGCTGGAGCTGCAACCAATATTCCTGAAATTATAAGTATTGGTAAAATGATAGGAAAGAGAACAGCTGCAACATACACAATTGTGATTTCAGGATATGCGATGCTAATAGGGTTATTTACAAATAAACTCTTGATGCCAGGATTTCAAAGACAGATGGAATATGACAAGGTTACAAATGCAATTAGTTATGCAAACCATGTGTTATTGTCTTTTCCAGATTGGGTTAAATACTTAAGTTCCTTAATTATATTTTATTTTTTCATGAAGTCAGTTTATTTTAAATTAAGGTCTTATTATTACGAAAGAAGAGAGAATTAATTTAATATGGAAAAGTTAAAAAGTTCAGTACTTACTAAGTTTTTACTTTTAGTTATAGTGTTCTTTATAGGTTATTTAGGATACAGAAATAATGTAAAGTACAATAAGGTAGACTTTGGAGTCGAGACAGATCACTATCTATTACAGGCTTTTTACGATAAATTTCCAGGTAAAGAAGTTATCAAATGTAGACTTGGAGATGTTAATGGTGATGACAGAGAAGACCTAATAATTATTTTTAGAGAGACAAAAGATATAAATCACTTAATTGTAGCAATGGATTTGAATGAAAAAATATCATTTTCAGATCAGACTAGTGCACCATATGAAAATCAAAAAATTGAATTAAAAGATATAGACAATGAACCTCCAAAGGAATTCATCGTAAGTGGATCTAAGAGAGGACAATACGGTTATGGAATATTCAGGATAGAAGATAAACATCTACACAATCTCTTTTCAGAGGGTATGGGTGTTTGCTGATAGTGGATTTGTTACTTGGTTCAAGTAAGGAGTTATAATGCGAGTTAAAGAAGTAAGTGAGATAACAGGTCTTAGTGATTCTACGATTAGATATTATGAGAAAGAAAAGTTGTTACTTAATGTAACTAGATCTAAAAATGGTTATAGACAATATGATGATGAAGATGTTGAAGTGTTGCAATTTATAAAAAAAGCAAGAAATTTAGGATTTAGACTTGAAGAAATTAAAGAGATAATTGCTTTAAAAAAGATGGGTAATTCCACATGTGATTATGTTACAAGTCATATGAGAAAAAAGATAGAGGAGATTGATAAAGAAATAAATCGATTAAAAAATGAAAGACAACTTTTAGTTGACCATCTACTGGAAGGACATACAGTTAATTGTTGTAAAGGAAAATTTTGTCATTACATTGAAGGAATTAATAAATAATTAAATTGACCTTAAAGCTAGCTTTAAGGTTTATAATAAAAACATACGAACATAAATATATTAGGAGGTTGTATATGAAAAGAAAATTACTTTCTTTAGTACTTATTTCTTCATTGATGCTTTCAGTAACAGCATGTAATAATGAAGATTCTATTTCAACAGGTGGACATAGTTCATACGATGCAAAAGCAGAAGTAGCTAAGTATGATTTACCTGAGATACCAGAAGAGGACAAAAATTTTAAAATTCAAATGGGTTATAATGATTGCGATCATATGGTAGGTTCAATAATTGGAGAAAAAACAGGTATATATGAAGCATTAGGATTAGATGTAACTGTTACAAAAACTAGTAATACCAATATTGCTCAAGCCATGACCACAGGAGAAATGCATGTAGGTTATATGGGAGTTGAGGGAGCTTTACACGCTAGAAATGAGGGAGCTCCAATAATAATGGCGGCTGCAAACCACGTTGGAGGATCTAGTTATCTTGTAGTGTCAAATGATATAAAAGACCCTAAGGATTTAGTAGGTAAAAAGCTTGCTATTTCACAAGAACCTGAAAATAACCCTCAGTGGATTAAATGGGCAAATAGACTTGATATTCCAATAGAAAGAGAAAATTATGAAATTGTTGAAATGTCTCAAAAAGATGGACCGATGGCTTTAAAGACAGGTCAAATTTCAGCGTTTTCATGTTGTGACCCTTACGCATCCCAAGCAGAATACGAAAAACTTGGACATGTAGTAGCAGTAGGTTGGGGAGGATTAGTTGAAGAAAATCAGGAAGACCATGACTATGGTTGGGGAATGTGTTGTATATACGGTATGAACGAAAACTTTAACAAAGAACACCCAGAACTTGCCCAAAGACTATTGGTTGGACACGCACTTTCACTTAAGTACTTATATTCTCATCCATATAATGCATCTATGATGTTTGCTGAAGGGTTTGGAACTAAGCCTGAAGTTGGACTTATGACAATATATATGAAGACCATTGCAGAAGGTAGAACTTTGACTTGGGAATTTAGTCAAGACAATATAGATAATTTTGTAGCAGAATATCAACAATTTGATATTGATGAAAAATTCATTCCTAAGACTGATAAGATTGACGAGTTTGTAAGTTTGAATTTTGTGGAAGAATCAGGTATTGAAGACTTTGATAAATTCCTTGAAGAAGGAAAAATAAATGAGCAATTTCCAATAGGTATAAGCTTTGAAGAATGGCTTAAGAAAGCAAAAGAAATTGATGGAATTAATAATGAAGTTGGAAATGACGTAAAAATTTCCGATGTATATAAAGAAATAGAAGAATAAAAAACAAGGAGATACCCTAGTATCTCCTTTTTTTATGCAAATAAAGATATTTAAAGAAAGTAAATTTTAATTACATTAAAATATTTGATATTATATAGATATAAATAATAAAGAGGTAAATATGAAAGAAGGAATTTGTGGTATTTGTCCAGGACAATGTCATATTTCAGTTAACATAGAAGATGGACAAATTAAAAAAATAAGAAAATCCAGTAAAAATTTTCCTAGTGCTCTTTGTCTTAGAGGATTTTATTCCAATGAGATTTTAAACTCTCCAGATAGATTAAAGACTCCGCTTATTCGCAACGGTAAAAAGGGAGAAATTTGTTTTAGAGAAGCATCCTGGGAAGAGGCTATGGATTTAATTGGAAAAAAATACAACAAAATAATTAACGACTACGGAGGACAAAGTCTTACATCTATTGTGGGAAGAGGTGGATTTGAAAATTCCACAGCGGACTTTGTAAACATAGAAAATGTAGGAGGACAAGAAATAGGATTTTTTGCTCCTGTAGGTTCCCCTAATAATGGCTCGGTTGGTTCTTTATGTTATGTGTCATTTGGTATATTTGCTCCAATGCTAAATTTTGGAATAAAGGGAAATAGAATAATTCCTGATTATGAAAATGCAGACTATATATTTATTTGGGGAGGACATCCTCCAACTGCATCTCCTGCATCGGATTATGAAAGAATACTCAAGGCTAAAAAACAAGGAGCTAAAGTTATAGTAATAGACCATTATAAGAACAGGATGTGTGAAGTTGCTGATAAGTATATTCTTATAAAATCTGGTATGGATGGTGTATTGATTCATACAATTATTAATTATTTACATTCAAAAAAATTTTTTGATATGAATTTTATAAATAGATACTGTCATGGATTTGATTCTTATGAAAATTATTTTAAAGACTTTGATTTAGATAGTTGTGAGAAAAGGACCGGTGTAAAAAAAGAAGACATTGAATTTTTATCAAATACTATAATGTTTAATAAATCTTGTTTAAAAACATATACAGGTTTAGAATACACAAATTCAGGCGTACAAAGTATAAGAGCACTTTATTTGCTTTGGTTTTTAACAGGGAATGTGGATGTAAAAGGTGGAATTCTTATTACGCCAGAAAATAAAAAGAAAAGAGTAAAGACATTTCCATGTGATACTTATTGTAAAAGAATTGGTAGTGAAGAATTTCCGTTATTTGATAAGTTTTTAAAATCACCTCAATTAACACAACTTCCAAAGGCTATTTTAGAAGAAAAACCCTATGCTATAAAAGGTCTTTTATCTATTGGTTGTTGTATTTCTAGTGTATTTCCAGAGTCTAAGCTATATGAAAAAGCCCTTAAAAAATTAGACTTTTATGTAAGTATAGATAGATTTTTATCAAAAGATGCACTTTATGCTGATGTAATACTACCAGCAACTACTTATTATGAAGATGAATCTTATTGTATTTACAAGGACAGAGTTGAATTGAGAAAAAGACTCGTTGAACCCATTGGACTTTCAAAGCCAAATATTCAAATAATGCATTTAATTGCAAAATCTCTAGGATATGGATATGTATATCCTAAGGATGAAAAAGAATTATTAGAATATGCTTTTTATCACGAACCTAAAATATTAAAAGATTTAAATGAAAAAGGTGTGTCATATTTTAAAAAGTCTAATGATCTGTCTTACGAAAAATACAAAACCGGTAAATTAAGAAGAGATGGAAAAGATGGATTTCCAACACCTACAGGAAAAGTAGAAATAGACTCTACTGTATTAAAATCATATGGGTATGAATCTTTGCCTAAGTTCATAATAAATAAAGAGTCTCTAGAGGGCGAAATGGAAACTATAAAAAAATATCCTTTTGTATTAAATACTGGAGCAAGAATACAGTCTACATTTAGAACTCAGCACTTAAATATAAAGGAACTTTTAAAACATCAGGATAGACCATATATTATTATGAATGAAGAGGATGCTAGGGAGAAGGGAATAAAAGATTTAGACAAAGTTCTTGTAAAAACTAAAAGAGGAGAGATTGAAGTATTTGCAAGAACGGATAGAGAAATACCTAGAAAAGATACGGAATTAAACTTTGGAGGAGGAGGACCAATTCAGGGAAAGCACTGGAGGAATGCAAATGTCAACACATTAACAGATAACTCCAACTTTGATGTAATTACAGGTTTTCCTGTTTTCAAACAACTTTTATGCCAAATTGAAAAAATATAAATAACTGATAAAGGCTTATTTCTTGACTTATTACAGGTTTTTTACTATAATTTGTGTAATGCGGCGAAAGAAGTCTTTCGCTTACTATTTTTTTAGGAGTAAGGTATGTCAGAAAAAGAGATTCTTTTAACAAAAGAAGGATTTAAAAAACTAGAAGATGAATTGGAATTCTTGAAAACTGTAAGAAGAAAAGAAGTTGCAGACAAGATTAAGGTTGCAAGAGGGTTTGGAGACCTTTCTGAAAATGCAGAGTATGATGAGGCAAAAAATGAACAGGCTCAAGTTGAAGATAGAATTCTAGTATTAGAACATATGTTGATTAACGCAAAGGTTATAAGCGACAACGATATAAAAACAGACACTGTAAGTGCAGGAGTTACTATAAAATTGGAAGATCTTGAAGATGGAGAAATTGAAGAATTTACAATAGTAGGTTCAGCTGAATCAGATCCTTTCAATGGAAAAATTTCCTATGAATCACCAGTAGGTAAATCTTGTTTAGGTAGAAAAAAAGGAGATACTGTAATAGTACAAACTGCAGGTGGAAGTTTTAATTACAAGATAGTGGATATTAAGAGGTAAAAATGGAAGAACAAAATCTTAATGAAATGCTTCTAATAAGAAGAGAAAAACTTAAAAAATTGGTTGATGAGGGAAAAGACCCACATACAATCGAAAATTTTAAAAATACTGTTTATAGTAAAGATATTAAAGACAATTATGATAAATTTGAAGAAAAGACTGTAAGAGTAGCTGGTCGTATCATGACAAAACGTGGTCATGGTAAGGTTAATTTTATGGATTTGCAGGATTCAACAGGTAGAATTCAACTGTTTAATCGTATGAATGACATAGGAAAAGATGAGTATGAAGAGGTAAAATCACTTGATTTAGGTGATATTGTTGGTGCTGAAGGCGAAGTATTTACAACTAAAACTGGAGAAATCAGTATTAGAACAAAAAAAGTTACTTTGTTAACTAAATCACTTCAAATACTACCTGAAAAATTCCATGGATTAAAAGATCCCGATCTTAGGTATAGACAGAGATATGTAGATTTAATAATGAATCCTGAAATCAAACCAGTGTTTGTTAAGCGATCAAAAATAATTTCAAGTATTAGAAAATTTTTAGATAATAGAGACTTTTTAGAAGTGGATACACCTATATTAAATACAATTGCCGGTGGTGCAAATGCACGTCCTTTTATAACTCATCACAATACTTTAGATATAGACATGTACTTAAGAATTGCAAATGAATTGTATTTAAAAAGACTTATAGTTGGTGGATTTGATAGGGTGTATGAAATGGGTAGAATGTTTAGAAATGAAGGAATGGATGCTACTCATAATCCTGAATACACTTCTATAGAACTCTATCAAGCCTACGGTGATTACGAAGACATGATGAGAATAACTGAAGATTTAGTATCTACAGTTGCAATGGATGTTCTTGGAACTACAGAAATCACTTATCAAGGAACAAAACTTGACTTAAGTCCTCCTTGGAAGAGAATTACCATGGTAGATGCAATAAAAGAGTATGCAGGCCTTGATTACACTGAGGTTACAGATGTAGAAAAAGCATACGATTTAGCAAAGTCCAAAGATTTAAATCTAGATCCAGGTCTTTCAGTTGGAGAAGTTATATCTGAAGTTTTTGAGGAATTTTGCGAAGAACATTTAGTTCAACCAACATTTGTAACAAAACACCCAGTTGAAATTAGTCCACTTGCTAAGAGAGATCCTGAAAATCCAAGATTTACTCAAAGATTTGAAGCCTTTATAAATTGCTCCGAAATAGCCAATGCGTTTAGCGAACTTAATGATGCAATTGATCAAAAAGAAAGATTTGAAAAACAAGTTGAAGCAAGGGAAAAAGGCGATGATGAGGCTCAAATGATGGATTATGACTTTATAAACGCATTAGAAGTAGGGATGCCTCCAACAGGTGGTTTGGGAATTGGAGTAGACAGGCTTATAATGATACTTACAGATCAAAGTACGATAAGAGATGTATTGTTATTCCCAACAATGAAGCCTATAGACAAAAAAGATGAGTAAAATCAAGGCTTACAGCATTTCGAGAATCAAAAAGACAACGAAAAGACAACATTTTTGACACGAATAATGCTCGATAGTACGGAATAATACGTTGTTTAGCCTAAATGAACCACTTGAATTTTCGTTATTGAGATGCTTTTTACAAAAAGTATTCACGCCAAAGAAAAGCGAATTCATGGTCGAAAAATCATGTTAGAGCGGTATGAATTTACTCATACCGCTTTAGCAAACTGAAAGAATGAATCTTCAAGAGGTAATAAAATGAGATGGATATTAAAAATAATCCTGTTTCCAATCAGTCTGCTTTTAAGCATTCTTACTGCCTTTCTAACATTTTTGTTAGGAATAGGAACGACCGTACTGTATTTGCTCATGCTGTTTTGTATATTTGGGGCAATTGCGTCTTTTTTACGAAAAGAGGTTACCACAGGAATTGAGGCATTAATTATAGGGTTTTTGGTTAGTCCATACGGTCTACCGATGGTTGGAGCTACAATTATAGCGTTTCTGCAAGGTATCAATGAAGCGATAAAATCAATCTAAAAATTTCATAAAAATGGTTACCAAAGACGATAGAGAAAAACCTATCGTCTTTTTCTATGCAAATTTTTAAAGGAGGGAGGTGAAAAGATGGACTTTGACTATTTCTACAACAGGGAAGCGGAGAGATTTAATTTTTTAAAAGTTCCGGAAATATTGGTCGATGGAGAGGATTTTAAGGGACTATCAGCGGAAGCAATCATTCTTTACTCGATGCTTCTTAAACGGACAGGAATGTCTTTTAAAAACAATTGGATAGACAAAGAAGGCAGAGTCTTTATCTATTTCACGGTTGAAGAAATTATGAGAAGAAGAAATATCTCAAAGCCAACAGCTATAAAAACATTAGATGAGTTGGATGTCAAAAAAGGAATCGGACTTATTGAGAGAGTAAGACTTGGACTTGGAAAACCGAATGTAATTTATGTCAAAGATTTCATGAGTGTATTACAGATTAAAAAAATTGACTTCCGGAAGTCAGAAAAGTTTACTTCAGAAGTAAAAGACGTTGACCTCAGAAGTAAAGAAAATGGACTTCTAGAAGTTAAAAATATTGACTGTAACTATATAGAGAATAATAAGAGTAAGTATAGTAAGAGTGATTCTATTTGCATCAAAAGCGAATTCGGGACATTCCAAAATGTATTTTTAACAACTGAAGATATTTCAGATTTACAGATTGCACTATGCGGACAACTTGATAATTACATCGAAAGATTATCTGCATATATCCAAAGCACAGGAAAAATCTACAAAGACCATAAGGCAACAATCCTTACTTGGTTTTATAAAGATCAAGGAAATAAGAAAACATCAAATATCCCTACTTTGGAAGAATATGATAAAGGAGAGCATCTATGATGAGAGAATTAGAGAAAGTGATGATAGACGAGATAGAGTATACCTATGATCCTGAAAAAGAGTATATAAAAGACGGACACGCCTATTGTAAAGTGTGCCATGAAAGAAAAGATGGGAAAGTCCTTGAACTATTCGGAAAAAAGATGCTATTTAAAGCCTCGTGTAACTGTGATAGAGAAAGAGAAGCCAGAGAAAAAGAGGAAAAGAGAAAATCAGAAATAGAAAGATTAAAAATAAATTGCTTTAATTCTCTTATTCAATGGACATACACCTTTGCAAACTATCAGGGAGAAGAAACTCAAAGTCTTATCATAGCCAAGAACTTTGTAAAAGATTATGAAACGATGAAAAAAGAAAATATAGGACTTTTATTCTACGGTTCGGTGGGAAGCGGAAAGACCTATCTTGCCTGTTCGATAGCCAATGCACTAATAGAGCGATATCAGGTAAGCGTTAAGATAAGGAATTTTGCACAGATTATCAATGAGTTGCAAAAGGGAGGGTTTGACCTTGATAAGAATGCCTATATTGAATCTCTTGTAAATACCTCTGTACTTATCTTAGATGACTTGGGGATAGAAAGAAATACAAGTTACGCCAAAGAGCAAGTGTACAACATCGTAAACAATAGATATTTAAAGCATAAACCGACCATCTTTACCACAAATCTTTCCTATGACACTATTTTTAACTGTAAAGAGAGCGTTGAGTACCAGAGAATATATTCAAGAATTATAGAGATGTGTATCCCTGTTATGGTAGTTGGAGAGGATTTTAGAAAAAATATCCAAAGGGATAAGTTGAAACGTAATAAGGAAAGATTACTTACAGGAGGTGAGAAAGCTTGATTAACGAAGAAATTGCAAGAAAAACATTAAATATGGAGATAAGAGCTGCTAAAGTGACAGGAAAGACGCTCATGGATTTGTTAAAAAAACTGATGAAAGAGGCGAAAAAAAATGGAGGACTGGAAAATTTTATCAGTGAAAACGGAAATGAAGTTAAACTCAAAGATATGGTAAAAAAAGGGCAACTTGAGGAACTTAATGTAAAAGACGATGAGTTAAAAGAGTTAAAAAAAGAACTCAATAAACACGGTGTGAAGTTTTCAATAATGCGAGATAAAGAGACAGGAAATCACTCCGTGTTTTTTCAAGCCAAGGATGTCAAGGTAATGGAACACGCTTTTAAGAAAGCAGTCAGCTGTTCAGAGAAAAAAGCTGATAGAAAAGAGTCTATTCACAAAAGTATCGAGAAGTTTAAGGAAATGGCAAAAGACACTATTTCCAAAGATAAGGTCAAGAATAAACAGAAGGAGCAAAGCTTGTGATAGATAAAATACTAAAAGACATTAAAGGCTTGTTTAAAGTGCAAGATAAGGCAAAGTTTATTAAGCAAAACATTCCCTATCTTGCATTTTTCTATCTAGGAGATATTTTTTCCAATCACATAAGAGCATACAGAGGCGGTGATGTGATAGATAAAATCTTTCAAGGGATTTTAGAACTAAACACGATGAGCTTCATACCAAGCTTAAATATAGCAGACCTAATCGCAGGTATTGCTTTTGCAGCACTCATCAAATTCATCGTCTACACAAAGGGGAAAAATGCTAAAAAGTTTAGGCAAGGTAAAGAATACGGTTCAGCCCGTTGGGGAACAAGAAAAGATATTGAGCCATATATGGACGAAAACTTTAAAAACAATATTCTATTGACGCAAACTGAAAGGCTTACAATGAACGGAAGACCGTCAAATCCGAAATATGCAAGAAATAAAAATGTGCTTGTCATAGGCGGTTCAGGTTCAGGAAAGACTCGATTTTATGTAAAACCTAATTTAATGCAAATGCACTCTTCTTACTGTGTAACAGATCCGAAAGGAACGATAGTCCTTGAGTGTGGAAAGATGCTTGAAGATAACGGATATGAGATAAAAATCTTAAATACAATCAACTTCAAAAAGAGTATGAGATACAATCCCTTTGCCTATCTTCGTTCTGAGAAAGATATTCTCAAATTAGTGCAGACAATCATTGCAAACACTAAAGGTGAGGGAGAAAAAGCAGGTGAAGATTTTTGGGTCAAAGCGGAGAAACTATACTATACAGCCTTAATTGGATATATCTTCTATGAAGCTCCAAAGGAAGAGAAAAACTTTGCAACTCTACTTGATATGATAGACGCTTCAGAAGTTAGAGAAGATGATGAAACATATATGAATCCGATTGATAGACTCTTTGAAGCACTTGAAAAACGAGAGCCTACACACTTTGCAGTTAAGCAATATAAGAAATATAAACTTGCAGCCGGAAAAACTGCGAAAAGTATTTTAATTTCTTGCGGTGCAAGGCTTGCTCCCTTTGATATTAAGGAACTTAGAGACCTGATGAAAGAGGACGAGCTTGAACTGGATACACTGGGAGATAGGAAAACGGCACTCTTTGTCATTATCTCAGATACGGACGATACATTTAACTTTGTTGTGTCGATTATGTATTCACAGCTTTTTAATCTCCTTTGTGATAAGGCTGATGACGAGTATGGCGGAAGGCTTCCTGTTCATGTGAGATGTCTTCTTGACGAATTTGCAAATATAGGCTTAATTCCAAAGTTTGAAAAACTGATTGCGACCATTCGTTCAAGGGAAATTTCTGCGAGCATTATTTTACAGGCACAATCTCAGCTTAAAGCGATTTATAAAGACAATGCGGATACCATAGTCGGAAACTGTGACTCTACTCTATTCCTTGGTGGCAAGGAGAAAACTACTCTTAAAGAGCTTTCCGAAACACTTGGAAAAGAAACAATAGACCTATATAACACATCCGAAACAAGGTCAAATCAGAAGAGCTTTGGCTTAAATTATCAAAAGACAGGAAAAGAACTGATGAGCCAAGATGAGATTACAGTTATGGATGGCGGAAAATGTATCTTTCAGCTTAGAGGCGTTAGACCTTTTTTATCGGATAAATTCGATATTACAAAGCACAAGAATTACAAGCTGCTTGAAGATTACGATAAGAAGAATTTGTTTGATATTGAAGATTACATCAAGCGAAGAGGAAAAGTAAAAATGAACAAAGAAACAGTCATTACGAGAATGCAGTAGATCAAATTAGATTTACTGCTTTTTTAATTTAAGAGGAGACAAGATATGAGAAGGATTAGAAGCCCTACTACAGCAAACAAACGAATAACAGCAAGTTCTTAGCGATTGAAAACAATCATTCAGTCGCTTTTTTTATTGGAGGTAAAAATGGAAAAAGAAATGATTAACATTAACGCTAATCTCATCAAGGAGCCGACTTTCGGAAGCTTTATGAAAGATGATAAAGAGGTGCAGGTTGCAAACTTTACCCTTGCTAAAGGATATGGCAAAGGCAAGGAATATATCAACTGTGCCGTTTATGGCGATAAAAGTGAAGTAGTCAAGAACTTTCAAAAGAGTGATTTCATTCACATCTTCGGCTATTTCACTGAGAGAATTAAAAACGACAAGACTTACAAAAATTTCATTGTAATGTCTTGCAACAAAATCGAGAAAAAAGAAAAGAAAGAAAATGAGGAGGAATAAATAATGGAATTTTTCACACAGTCAGTCAATGTTTTAAAAATTCTAGTAACAGCAATAGGAGCAGGACTTGGAGCGTGGGGCGTTATTAACCTGATGGAAGGTTACGGTAATGACAATCCCGGAGCAAAGTCCCAGGGCATAAAGCAACTTATGGCAGGGGGAGGCATTGTCCTTATCGGTCTTAAGCTTATCCCACTCCTTGCAAATATCTTGAATTAAGGAGATAGTCTATGTTTGGTATTTTCGATAAAATAGAAGAGTTTTTCAAAGAACTTTTACTCGAAGGTATCCAAGCAAACTTAGAGTCTATGTTTCTCGATATCAACGATCAAGTTGGTGTTATAGCAGCGGATGTAGGAAAAACTCCTATGGGATGGAACGGAGATGTTTTCAGCTTCATAAAAAGCATCAATGACTCTGTTATTATTCCTATAGCGGGATTAATCATAACGGCAGTCCTTTGTATTGAGCTTATCAATATGGTCATGCAAAAGAACAATATGCACGATACGGACACTTTTGAATTTTTCAAGTATATGATAAAGATGTGGATTGCCGTATGGTTTGTATCACATGCCTTTGAATTTTCAATGGCGGTCTTTGATGTGGCACAGCACATGGTAAATAAAGCGGCAGGGGTAATTAACACCTCTGCCGTTATATCAGGAGATCAGATTGTGGCTATGGTGGACTCGTTGAAAGACAAGGGTCTTGGAGAACTTATTATGATTCTTTTTGAAACTTCGCTCATAAAGGTTGCGATACAGGCAATTTCTATTGTGATTATACTTGTGGTTTACGGAAGGATGTTTGAAATTTATGTTTACTCATCAGTTTCGGCAATTCCGTTTGCCACTATGGGTAACAAAGAGTGGGGACAAATTGGTACAAACTACATCAAAGGTCTATTTGCTATAGGATTACAAGGACTCTTTTTAATAGTTTGTCTTGGAATTTACGCAGTATTAGTTAAGACAATTGAGATTACAGATATACACGCAAGTACTTTTATGATACTTAGTTATGCAATTTTGCTGGGACTTATGATGTTAAAGAGTGGAACCCTGGCAAAAAGTATTTTAAATGCACACTAAAAGAAAGGAAAATATGATGAATAAAATAAAAACAGTAATAAAAATAACGGTAATCGGAGCAGGAATTGTAGCAGTGATTGACAAAATAAGACTTCACAAAAGGATTAGGGGTTTGGAAGAAAGAATATACGATATAGGTCACTGCCATAATGATTTCTGCTTGTTGCAAGAAAGATATAACAGAAGTACAGACGAACAGATTGAGAGCATTCAGGATGAAATTGGATCCGTTTATGAGCATATCGAGGAGTTATCAAAGGATAAAGAAGATAGGAGGTAAACTATGGCGTATGTACCAATCCCAAAAGACTTGAAGAAAGTAAAGACAAAGGTAGCATTTAACCTTACAAAAAGACAACTTATAGGTTTTACACTTGCAGGACTGGTAGGTATACCGGTCTATTTATTTACGAGAAAGTACGTACCAAACGATATAGCAGTCATATTTCTTATCGTGTCAACATTGCCAATATTTTTTGTAACACTTTTTGAAAAGGACGGACTTACCTTTGAGAAGTATTTTAAGTACATCTATCTACACAAATTTTATCAACCACAGAAAAGGGTGAGAAAGGAGG
>JAUNLT010000020.1 GCA_030532135.1 Lagierella massiliensis
GTCAGAAGAAGGGCAACGGCTGCAGCAAGTTCAGACTTCCCTTGTTTTTTAGGTATTTCTATATAGGCCGTATTAAACTGTCTATATCCTGTTTCTTTTACAATTCCAAACAAGTCTCTAATAATTTCTTCTTGCCAGGCTATTAATTTAAATGGTTCTCCAGCCCATCTTCCTTTCGTGTGCTTGAGGCATTCTATAAAAGTTACTGCGTAATCTGCTTTGTTTTTATCGTAATGGGAAGTCTCTAGCATGAATTTTGTGGGTTTGTATTTCTCTTTCATTTGACCTCCTTTCTAAAAATGAGCATAAAAAATAGCCACTCTAGGTGACTTCCTGTAAGAGAAAAAGAGCTATTACTCTTTTGTCTCTTAATCTGTTTACTTTAAAATAAATCGTCTATTTTTCTGTACTCTTCTTTTCTTCTTTCTAATTCTTGTAAAATACACTGTGCTCTAAATCCATTTCTTGTTTCTCTTAACTTTCCCTCTAATTCTTTTATTTCTTTTTTTCTTCTCGTTAAAACTTCAATTCCATTTCCTTCTTGTGCATCTTTGTAATCTTTTTCAAATGTTGTCATTCTATTTCCTCGCTTGTTGTATGGCTTTGTAAGCTTTTTGTATATCTCTTTCCAGCGTTTCCGATTCTGCAAAAAGCTCGAATTCTTCATCCGTTAAGCTCTCTTGTGACACTTCCCATAGTTCTTCATGGGCTTGGTCTGCACAAGTCTTAGCTGTGTTTGCTATATCTAAAAGGTTAATGGCTGACCCAATCTTTCCTTCTTTTGCTTTCTTCATTGAGTTTTCTGCGTATCTCTTGCAAGTCTTAACTTCTGTTTCTAACCTCTCTAAAATGTCTTTTATCATTTTCTCATCTTCCTTTCTTTTTGTTGTACACATATTCCCGTACTATGGAAGATAAGTCAAGTTATATAGGGCTATATTTCAATGTTTTTAAAGATTATCGATGAAGTCATCAAACCATCTAGCCCCAATTTCAAGTCTAATCATGGGTAGGTTTCCCAGCTTATTGTATTTCAAGCTTACAATTCTTAAATCTTCAGGAAGATTGCTCCCATAGTAATCGTTGATTGTTTTTCCCCTGGTGATGTAAATCACGTCATCTTCCAAAAAGTCTTTTAAGTATTGTTGAAATGCTAGATCTCCAGTTTTTCCTTCGCAAAGGCCGACCATCGTAATTGCTGAGGCGTTTATTAATCCCTGAAGGTCTCTTTTTGTTTCCACGTATTTATAAGCCATTTTTCTCCTCCTATTTGGTAAGGGCTACAAACTCTTCGTAGGTTATTAAGCCGGCATCGTAATCTTGGTAAAAAGAGTTGTTTTTGTATTTTTTTCTTTCTTCGGCTTTCCTCTTTTTGTACATTTCCATGTATTCCTTCCAGCCGATTTTTCCCTCATCGTAAAGCTTTCTCTCGGGTTCTCTTTCGTAGAGGGCATTTTCCTTTTCTCTCAATCGTCTGGTGGCTTCCTTGAAGGTTTGTCTTTTTTGCTCTTGGTTTGTCATTTTGCTTTTCTCCTCTCCTTTTGTTGTACACATATTCCCGTACAAGGAGAGATAAGTCAAGTTATATAAGGTTATAAAACGGCTATTTCATCAGCTTTATCGGGTATGATTTCTACCTCATCCACGCCAAAAATTACATTTAGATTTGAGCCGTTGTCCCATTTGACTAGAATCGAACCTATGTCATCAACACCTCTTACAGTCCCTAACGTTCCTAAAGGAGGAGCTCCTTGATCATCCATCTGAAGTAGTTTTATCCTCGTGCCTTTTGGATAAATCTCCCTTAGCATCTTTATCATTTCCTTTGAAATCATCTAATCACCCCACATACATATATTGCTCAAAAAAGTATATATATCAAGCCGTATTGGCTACATATACAAGTCTTTTAAAAATATAGATAACACAAGGGAGGGCTACTCCATTGCCCCACATCTTATATTCTGCCGAATCTGTATGTGGGCTTTTAAGCCATTTAATAATCTGTTTATCTGTCTTTTGTTTTTTAAGACCTTTTATTTCAGCATCTTTATTAAAGACTTCTCTCCAAAATCTCAAATCGGCATTAGTCGGATTTTCTATTCCTAGATCCTCACACCAGTAATCTGGAAATCCCTGAAGTCGTCCACACTCTTTGGGTGTGAGCCTTCTTACTAACTTTTGATTTATAAGTGGTGGATCTTTGTAATCTGAAGCGACTAGTGATGAAGTGATATTTTTGTTTGCCTTTGTAAAATGAGAGTTTTTACTCATAGAGTAGACATCATTTAATATCGCTACTCCTCCTTGATTCCTAGTGGGCGTATTTCCTGACGTATCTATAGTTCTTGAAACATCACATTTATAAATATTGTGTCTTTCATTTTTTGTGTTTTC
>JAUNLT010000001.1:0-98590 GCA_030532135.1 Lagierella massiliensis
CTATAGAAGAAGGACTACGTTTTGCCATTAGAGAAGGTGGAAGAACAGTAGGAGCAGGTGTTGTTACAAAGATAATGGAATAATCTTAAAAATTAGAGAGCGTAAGCTCTCTTTTTTTGCTTTAAATATTAATCCCTAAGCCTAGCTTAGGGATTGATTTATCTTTTACATTATAAAAATATAAGACATATGGATATATTAAAAATTGACAATGATTGTTTTTTATGATAATCTCACCTTAAAGATAATAAATTATAAAAAAACTAAATATATTATATGAAGAAATCAAATTTCAAACAAAGTTTACAATTATTATAAAAGGAAGAAGATGCTTTTTTACAAAAATAAATTATTTCACGATAGTATAGCTAATATCCCTGCTCCAACAAGATTGAATTTGAATAATTCAAATTACCATATTGAGAATGAGGAGTTATTTAGTACAAAGTTTATTTCAAAAATAGAAAGAATACATTGCAGATGGGACGAATATTGTAGTATTCCAAGTTATATTATTCTATAATGATGGAAAATATATAGGATATTTATAATATAAATCATCATATCCAGCATATAAATATGAAAATTATAAAGTAGTAACATATAAAGGATATGTTACTACTGGAGATGTTCCCGTTCCAACCAAAAAATTAGATATTAGATAATATTAGTTTAACAGATAGCGTATTGTTAATTTGAAAAAGATGCAAATATTTTACTTAGATCTTTACAAATTATGGAGGATGTTATGAAGAAAATCATGAAAAATATATTTATATTTGCCATAATCGTTACAATGGGACTTTAATTACTGCCTGTGGAAAGGTTTCCATGGACGACATCAACACAAACATCTATGCCTATACTTTTACAGAGTCTGATGAAGAGTATAAGGAGGGTTATAGGTACAATCTTATCTACATCGACAATGATAAGCTCATTATTGTAGAAACTAAAGAAATGGTAGATCCTAATAATGAAAATGCAAAGAGTGAAGGTTAGATAAATACTGAATACGAAAAGCCTGTTCTTGACGAGGAATCTAAGACGATTACAGCAGAAGGACTTAATCAAGAAATAAAAGTAATTAGTGGCGACAAACTTGAATATGGTGGAAGAACTTATACAAAGGAAGTAAATTAGACTAGACTTTATTAAATTATGTATAAATAATTGAATTTCTTGTAAGACTGTAGTTAGAACCACAGTATTTTTTAACAACCTAATTAAATATATTCATGTAATTTAATTCTTTTTAAAATAGAATTTAGTAAGATTTAGTTTTAAAAGATTTTAAAATTAAGTTTTATTTTAATTTCTCATATAGATAAACAGTTAAAGGTATAATGTACAAAATATTTTACTAGGGGGATTTGTGATTAAAAATAAGGTAATAAAAGTATTAAAACTATGCCTTTTTATTTTAATAATGGGCATATTATATTCCTGTGGCGTAAATATTTCCTCAAACGAAAACATGGAAGATTTTGTAGAACTTGAAGATGGAAGTTTATATGATTTTAATATACATGATGGAATATTTTTTGAATATGAAGAGTTAACCATACACAAAGAAATTGAATATATAGCTGAAAAAGATACCAATATAATTATAAAAGCGTCGGGAAGTTCGGGAGATTTAGTTTTTTCAGTGGAAGGTGACAATACTTCTGAAGTATTCCAGTGGAATGAAGAAGACTTATACAATACTGTGTTTGTTAACGAGGAAGACAGAATTTTAATTACAATAGATGCTATAAAACATAGTGGAGAATTTGAAATAATAGAGGATACGAAGTGAAACAATCTTTTTACAACACGATAGTAAAATTACCAAATACTGAGTTTTATGCTATTTATAACACTAAGTCCGGTTGTCTAGCTTTATTAAATGAAAAAGAATATTGCAATTTAAATAAACCTTTAAATTTTAAAGATTGGGATAGTAATACTTGGGAAGAATTGAAAAATGCTGGATTTATTGTAGGTAAGGAATTTAATGAACTTGAAGAGATAGAATATAATATGAACAAATCGAGATTTTCTAACAGTCATCTATCTCTTACTATAGCACCAACTGCCGATTGCAATTTTAGGTGTTCTTATTGTTATGAGAAAAACAATATAAAAATGGCATATATGAAAGATGAAACAATATGTAATTTACTTAAATTTATTGAAAGTGAAATGAAAAACAAAAAATATCTTAATATATGTTGGTATGGGGGAGAGCCTCTTTTAGCAGTCGATATTATTGAAAAAATAAGCAAAAAAATTTTTAAGATACAAGAAGAATTAGGATTTAACTATGAAGGGTCAATGGTTACAAATGGATATCTATTAAATCGTAATATGGTTTTAAAATTAAATAAATTACATATAGATAATTATCAAATAACATTGGATGGCAATAAAAAGTACCACGACAAGAGGAGATTTTTAAAATGTGGAAAAGGTACATATAGACAAATTATAAAAAACTTAACAGATATAAATGATATTTGTCCAAATATTTCAATAAGAATAAATGTGGATAAAGACAATATAAATTATATTTCTAACCTTATTGGAGAATTGAAAAGTCTTGATGTGCATAATAAATTATTTTTGTATATAGGGAAAGTAGAAAATTATCAAAATATATATGACGAAGGGGTTTGTTTTAATGACAGAGAATTTTACATGGAGCAAGTTAAATTTTCAAAATCTTATTTTGAAGACAGCCTAAGAGATATTTATCCCAGTGTAAAAAGCAATTTTTGTTGTGCAGATAATGAAAGTTCTTTAATAATAGGATATGATGGGTCGGTTTACAAGTGTTGGTCTGACATTGGAGAAGAGAAAAAAATTGTTGGAGAAATTAAAGATGAAGGACTAAGAATTTATAAAACGAAGTATTATTATGATCTATTAACTTTTAATCCAACTAAAGAATTATATTGTAGTTCTTGCAAGTATTTACCAATTTGCATGGGGGGATGTCCTTATGAAAGGATAAATGCTGAAAAACAATGTATGAAAGAAAAAATGAATTTAGAATCTTATATTAAGGAATTATCATTAGAAATAATTGGAGGAAATTATGAAAATTTTAATTCAAAATAGTACACTTAAGGATTTTTGTATAATAAATTGCAGTACAAATAACTGTTCAGAGCATAATGTTATATGTAATACAAATTTTTGTGGTGGTAAATGTGCTACCCTTACAAGGGATTGTATTCCAGGTAAAGTTGGGAAAGTAGCTCCTTTTAACAAGGGGAAATTAAAATGATTTTCTTAATAAAACCTAAAGCAAGAAAATTTAGCAACTGTGGGAAAAATGTATGTAGTGAATTTTCTTCTTCTTGTTTAATGTATTCATGTTTGAAAGATTATAAAAGACCCGAGTCTAATTGTGAAGTTTTAATGGTCAAGAGTAAGGGGCATAAAAAAGTTAAGGCAAAGATTATAAAAAAATAAGGGCGTACGCCCTTATTTAATTTGAGGTTTATATGAGTTTTTTAGATATTTTTAAAAAATACTTTAAAAAAAGAAAAATAAAATTAACTTTATACTATCTTATAGGAATAGTAAGTGCTTGTTTAACGTTAATTTCACCGTATATCATTGGAAACTTCATTGACGTATTGGTCAAATCAAAAACCATGGGGGTTATAAATAGATATGCTCTTATTTTTGGAATTGTCAACATTTTAAATTTTATTTTAAGCTATCTTGAAGAAAAAATATATTTATTGATACAAATAGATAGTGCATATGAATTTAATGTGGACTTGTTAAACCACTATGAAAGACTGCCTTTAAAATATTCTGATAAATACGATAAGTCCTTTATCGTACAGCAATTTAACAATGACTCAAATGAACTTATTATATTTCTAATGGACTTTATATTAAGTACATCTATTAATATTTTAACTATAGTAGCATCTTCGATTGTTCTTTTCTCTTTAAATAAGAGCCTTGCGATTTCATTATATGTATGTGGAGTTTTTTATATAGTATTTTTTATTATAATGAAGAGAAAATTATATGAAGTAAATTTTCAAATGATGGAAGACCAGTCAGATTTTTTTGCCAGGTCCCACCAAAGAATTAATAGATTAAAGTCTATTAAAATACATAGCCTAGGGAAAATACTTGATAAGAATCTAGATAAGTCTTTTATTAAACTTAAAAAATCATCTAAAAGAAAACTAGATATAAATTATATATACTCAGCACTGTCTAATTTAATACAAAATTTGGTCCAAGTACTGACTTTTATTTATGGTGGATATCTTGTAATTAAAAATAGTATGAGTATTGGAGAAATGACCATGATAACAGCATTTTTTAGCTATATATTATCGTCTATTAATTACTTTTTTTATTTAGGAGAAGAGATACAATCAGCTAAAGCTATGAGAAATAGAATAAATCGAATTTTACTAAAAAAACCCCAAACAAATGGCAATAAAGAAATCTCTTCTATTGATTGCATTAGTATAGAAGGGTTAAATTTTTCTTATGGAAAGCAAAAGTTGATAAATGATTTTTCATATATTTTTAAAAAGGGGAATTTATATTTAATTAAAGGAGAAAATGGGAAAGGTAAAACCACTTTAGTAAATTTAATTATAGGATTATATATTGATGAATATTCAGGAAAGATTTTAATTAATAAAGAAAATATAGAGAATATTGATATGATATCATTAAGAAAAAAACTGGTTGCATATACAGAGCAAAAACCATTTTTAATTTCCGAAGAGATAGAGAAGATAATAAATGATATGAACTTTAGTGATTTAATCGAAAAGTTTAATTTAAGAAATTTAAGAGATCATAAAATCGATGAAGACAATCTTTCCGGTGGTCAGATTCAAAAGCTTTCAATTATTCATGGAATTTCTAAAAATCCTGATTTATATATTTTTGATGAGCCTACTTCTCATATGGATAAGAAATCTAAAGAATTTTTTACTAAATTTATTATAGAACTAAAAAAAGACAAAATTGTAATCATTATAACTCATGAGGATATTGACTTTTATGCTGATGAGATTATATATTTATAGTGTTGGAAACGGTTTGATTTTATAATAATGTGGTATATATATGTAAAGGAGAGAAGTATGGAAGATTTAAAAAGACATGTATTAGAATATTTCAAAGACAATAAGGTTGATCCAAATGAGGTTTCATCTGTGCTAGAAGACCTTAAAATCAATGTGCTTGACGATATGTATGGAGACGAAGGGGAATGGGTTTTAAAAAAGCTTGGTAAGGTTGAATCTTTTGATAAGGAAAAGATTTTCAACTCTATAGCACAAACTTCAGATGAAGCAAATGACTGTATGACCCAAGGGGATATAGATCTTATAGTTAATGAAGTTTTAAAGAAAATGAAATCTATTAAGAGGAATGTATATCCAACTAAGGAAATCAGACAATATGTTAAAGAAGCTTTAAAAAACAATAACTACAATAAAGTTCTTGATAAATACAGCAAAAACTAATATAATAAAGCCTTCAATAAGAAGGCTTTTTCTTTTGTGAATTTCAAGAAAATTATAAAATTCCAAGGCTTTTAGAGAATTGATTTTTGATAATATTAAAAGTATAATTTAATGTATAGTATAGATTTTATAGGAGATAATATGTGCGGTTACGTTGGAATATATAAATTAAATTCATATACAAAAGACGATGATTTATTTTTGCATGATATGTCAAAAGAAATAGAACATAGAGGACCCGACTCTTATGGCTATTTTTCTGATGAATCAATAGGTCTTGGGTTTAGAAGACTTGCTTTTTTGGACTTATCTAAAAAGGGAACTCAGCCACTTTTTACAGATGATAAGAAAAAAGTCATTTGTTTTAATGGTGAAATATACAATCATGAAGAGATAAGGCAGGAACTCATTGAGGAAGGATATACTTTTAATTCTACTTCCGATACGGAAGTTTTACTTAAAGGATATGATAAATACGAAGAAAAAATATTGGATAAGCTTAGGGGTATGTTTGCTTTTTCTATTTGGGATATGGAGAAAAAAGAACTTTTTATTGCAAGGGATTTTTTTGGAATTAAACCCATGTACTACACGAAAAATACTAAAGATGGATCTTTATTGTTTGGTTCTGAAATAAAGGCTTTCTTAAAAAATCCTAATTTTATTAAGGAATTTAATGAAAAAGCGTTAAGACCCTATTTAACAAATGAATATTCAGCCTACGAAGAAACTTTCTTTAAGAATGTTTATAAGCTTGAAGCGGGACATTATCTAAGAGTGAAAGATGGTAGGATGGATTTAGTTAAATACTTTAAGCCCGATATTAAACCTACAAACAAAACCCTAGATGAGTACATAAACCAAGTGGAAGAAGTTGTTAAAGAAACGGTTGAACTCTACAAGAAAAGTGATTCAAAGCTTGGGTGCTTTTTATCAGGGGGGGTAGACTCTTCATATATATTTTCCCTTGCTCAAACCGATAAGACTTTTAGTGTAGGGTTTAAAGAGCATAGTGATCAGTACAATGAAACTAATTTGGCAAAGGAATTGTCCGAGATAAAGGGTAAGGAAAATTTAAAAGTTTTGATTGATGCAGATGATTGTTTTAACGCACTTCCAAAGATACAGTACTATATGGACGAACCCCATGCAAATCTTTCCGCTGTACCTATGTACTTTTTGTCAAAGCTTGCAAGGGAACATGTAAAGGGTGTACTTTCTGGAGAAGGGGCGGATGAACTTTTTGGAGGTTACTTTAGCTATGGAGAAACAAAAAATCTACACAATTATAGGAAACTTCCTTTTGGACTACGCCACTTCATTAGAAATAGAGCTTTAAAAATGAAAAGTGGAAGAATTAGAACGTTCTTGATAAAAGGAGGTTCAAAACTTCACGAAGAATTTATAGGTCAAGCCAAGGTATTTGAACCGGAACATGCAGACGCTATATTAAAACCAAAGTATAGGGTGGGGGAAAATCCATTTGAAGAGGCAAAAAAATTTTATGAGACTGTGAGAGGAAAGAGTAAACTTCAAAAGATGCAACTCTTAGATATGAAATACTGGCTTCCTGGAAATATACTACTAAAGGGAGATAAGATGAGCTCTTGCTCAAGTTTAGAAGTTAGAACTCCGTTTTTAGATCCGAAAGTCTATAAGGTGGCTTCTTCAATTCCCGATAAGTACAAGATTGATGGAGATGACTTTAAAATTGCACTAAGAAAAGCGGCAGAAAGAGTTATGCCACCGGATTGGTCAAATAGAAAGAAAGTTGGTTTTCCAGTGCCTATAAGGTATTGGCTAAGACAGGACAAGTACTACAATCTAGTAAAAAAAGAACTTACATCAGATATTGCAAAGGAGTTTTTTGACACTGATGCACTGATAAAATTACTTGATGACCACTATCATGAAAAGGCCATGAATCAAAGATATATTTGGACGGTTTATACGTTTTTAATTTGGTATAGAGAATATTTTGTAAATAGATAAAGATGAGGTATGTGTAATTACACATGCCTTTTAATGTTAAATTATATTTGTTATTGTCTTAAGATAAAGAATACTAATTTTTAAAATTAAATTTTTCTAAGATAGAAGCTAAATGGAAAATATAGAATAATCATGAAAGAATTATTTGTTATAATGTACACAATAAGAGGGGGACAGTATGGAATATAAATTTATTGAAATTAAAAATAATGAAGATTTAAAAATTCGTGGAGTTTTAAATTACAATGAAAAGCTTGATAATAACAAAACTATTTTGATACTACATGGATTTACAGGTAATAAACTTGGAAATTCTTTTTTCTATGTTCGAATGAGTAAGGAGTTTGTAAAAAAAGGTTATAAAGTTTTTAGGTTTGACTTTACAGGATCGGGAGAATCGGATGGAGACTTTAGTCAAATGACACTTTCATCTGAAATTTCAGATTTAGACTGTATCTGGAACTATATTAATAATTTAGACATTGTAAGAAACAATGAGATTTACATAATTGGACATAGTATGGGAGGGCTTATTGCAACCTTAACTGCACACAATTACAATCCAGATAAGATTGTGCTTCTTGCTCCTGCTAATAATATGAAAGACCTACTAAACGACTGGATAAGTCAAGAAAAGGGAGAAAGTAAAAGTCATACTTTTAAACACCAGGGGTTTTTATTAAAGAGAAGTTTTATAAACGACTTTAATAAGTGTTACCCATTACACGAGGCAAAAAAATATAAAAATCCAGTTTTAATAATGATTGGAGACAAGGACCCTATAATTACTTTAGATATTTGCGAAAAAACAAAAGAAGCTTTTGGTACAAATTGTCAACTTAAGGTGATAGAAGGGGCAGATCACAGTTTTGTAGATTTTGATATTAGAACTTCAATGATAGAGGATATACTTAAATTTTTTGGATAGTTTTAATTTAGATAACTTTAATAGGATAGAAACGAAATATTAATAAGATAAAAATATGAAAATTGAAATTAGAGTACATCATCTTTAGATAGTTTTCTTCATTTATGTTAAGAAAATTATACAAAGATAATTTTATTTAAAGCTTTATAAAGAAAAATTTCATTTACAAACTCTTTTAAATTGTAACTAGATTAAAAGCAATTCTAGGCTTAAAATATAAATTACACAAATGAACCCGACCAATATAGGTCGGGTTTTCTATGATTTATTTTTCTTTAATGGTACCTTGTTTATAGGCATCTAGTAAATTTCCTAAGTCTTTTATCTTTTCTTCTATAAGTGGTCCTTGGTCGGTGTCTTTGACAAGTATCCTTTGAGGAAATCTCTCTGTAATATACAATTTTGGAGTATAAGCTCCGTGTACCGACTGCATAACCTCATAATTACTATGTTCTGCAAGAGCAAGGTAGTGAGAATTATACATTAAAGTATAACCTGCGATACCTGTTGTAGGTTGATAAGCTTTTGAAATTCCTCCGTCAATGACATACATTTTTCCGTTTGCAGAAATAGGTTTTTGACCGTCCTTGTACTTAACTGGAATATGACCGTTTATAATGTGACCACAGCTTGGGTCTAAACTAAACTCTTTCAATATTCTATCAACGTGTTCTTCCTGTTTGCTAAGTTTAAAATAAGGATCGGAAACTTCTTTACTTATTGGAAGTTTTCTTCCTATAAAGAAGTTTTCAAAGGTGGACATTTTGTGTTTTCCAAATAATGGACTTATGGGACCACACCACATATACCAATAGAGGTCTAAGACCTTCTCTCTATCCTTTGAGTAATAGGAACGAGGAATATATGAAGCCTCCCTAGCTTTCTTATCGAAAAAGTCCATAAGACTTCTTCCACCGTAGTACTTGCCATCGTATTTTAAAACTCTAAATGAACCGTCTTCGTTCATAGGAACACATCCGTGATAAAGAAGGTTTCTATTGGTAACTTTATAAACTGAACCTTTATCCAGTAAAAACTTTAAGTGTTCTTGCATTTTAGAGCTATGTCTAAAAGAAGTGTTAAGAGCTTCAATAACTTCTTTTTCTTCTTCAGTTAATTCGAAAGGGTTTTTTGGATCTACAGTTGGGAAACTCTTATCTAGCAGTTCGTAATCTTTTCCGTCTTCTGCTCTATAAGTTCCCTTCTCAAAATCTACAAAACTGAAACTCTTTCTACCCTCCATTCCAAATTCAGGATTTCTATCTATGACTTGTCCTTCTAGCTTAAACTGAATTATGGAAATAGCCTTGTGCATCTTTGCAGTTGCAAGATTATTCACTGAATAATACTTATTTTCATCTACCACCTTAGGCATAAATACATCACAGGATTCTTCCCCATAAGTATCCATAGCAAATGAGTAAAGAGGTCTTAGGTTTATACCATAACCGTCTTCAAGAGAATCGAAATTATTATATCCAAGGGCAATTCTAACAACACAGGCTACTAGAGCTCTACACCCAAGAGCCGCACCCATCCAAATTATATCGTGATTTCCCCATTGTATATCCACATTCTGATGTTGCATTAACACATCCATTATAATATCGGGTCTTGGACCTCTATCGTAAATATCACCAACAATGTGAAGTGTGTCCACAGAAATATCTTGTATAATGTGACATAAGGTAATTATAATTTCTTTTGATGCGTTTATATCTATTATGGTATCTACAATAGTATCGAAATACTCTTGTTTGTTTAATTCCACATAGTCTATATTAATCATCTCATCTATTAATTCTTTGTAAACACGAGGCATTTTATATCGAACTTTAGTTCTAGAATATTTGGATGTAACCATTTTCATAAGATCTAAAAGTCTAAAGACGGTAGCTCTTATCCAATCGTTTGTAAACTTACCACCTTTAATCTTTAGAGTTAGAAAATTTTCAGGTTCATAAATTAAATTGGCAAGTTCGTTCATCTCGTCTTCAGACATTTGATATTTAAATCTTTGAGAAATTTTTTGCCTAGTATTACCTGATGCAGATTTTAATATTCTTGTAAATGATGTGTATTCACCATGTAAGTCAGAAAAAAAATATTCTGTTTCCTTGGGTAGAACAGAAAGAGCTTTTAGCTTTACAATTTCACTAATTGTATCCTCCACTGTGGGATATTCTTTAGAAAGCTGATTTAAGTATTTATCGTAATCCATTATAACCCTCCTTACTATATGATATAGAATAATGTGAATAAAATAAAGAGGTATTGATAAGAAATATAAAAAATACAAATCAGCAACTCACACTAATATAAATAATATATATTACAAATAAAATAATAAAAAATAAAAAATAGATTATTAGGCTCTTTTAATAGAGCCTAATAATCTATTCTAATACTTTTGACACATTTTCAAGCATCTTTATAATTGGTAGGTCATAGGGACATCTTTTTTCACAGATACCACATTTAATACAGTCGGAAGCTTTCTTTTCAAAACTATTGTAACGGGATAGTGCCCAGTCTTTTAAATCGTACCTGCTATAATAGCCTTCCATTAAAAAGTTTGAAGGAATATCTATTCCTACCGAACAAGGTGCACAATATCCGCAACGCCTACAGAAGTATTTACCAAGTCCACTTGTAAAATCGTCAAGTTTTAAGACTTCATCTTCTGTTAATGGAGTAAGGTTTTTACCTACAGCACAATTTTCTATAACTTGTTCAATTTTATCCATTCCAGGAATTGCACAAGTTACATTTGGATTATTAAGTACAAACTTCAAACACTCCTTACCCATAGGTATGGCACCACCTGCAAGAGGTTTCATTATTAGTACGCCAATATTTTTTTCTTTTGCCCTTTCAAAGATTTTCTCCCCTTGAGTTTCTACAAAATTATAAGGAAATTGTATTGATGAAAATTCATTTGTTTCTAAAAGCTCACTTAACATATCAGCATTGTGACTTGTAACCCCTATTTCTTTTACAATTCCCTTCTCCTTCATCTCTTTAATGGCTTTTAAAGCGCCATTTTCTCCAAATAGTGTTTCCATGTCTTTTTTCTTGCTAACATTGTGGAATTGAAATAAGTCTATGTAATCCACTTGTAAATTGTTCATGCTGGTGGCAAGTTCACCTAATACGCCCTCGTATGTTCTATTCATGGATTTTGTAGCAATAAAAAACTTGTCCCTACCTACAATTTTTAAAGCTTCACCAATTCTCTTTTCGCTGTCATTGTATCCCCTTGCCGTGTCGATGAAATTTACACCTTGATTAACACATTCTTCTAAAAGTTCTATTGCCTTTTCTGTGGATACATTTTGAATGGGTATTCCACCAAAACCCACAATGGATACTTCAAAACCAGTTCTTCCTAAAACTCTTTTTTCCATAGTACATCCTTTCACAGAGATTTTAATTTTATTTTAAATTTATATCACTATAAATATATCACAAACAAGCAAAATACTTCTATTTTAAAGGGGAGAAAAACATTTGTAAAATTTTTAAATTTAATTTGTGTAAATCCTACATATTGAGTATACTTTAAATATGGCATTAGAAATATACAATATGTAGTAGGAGGCAACACGTTGAAAATAAAGAAAAGAAGTGGAGATTTAGTAGACTTTGACAAACAAAAAATAGTCATTGCAATGAAAAAAGCCTTTATCTCCGTATCAAAGCCTGTGGACGATGAAAAACTTCAAACTATGGCAAATCAAGTTTGTGAAAAAATAAAGTCGGACTTTTCAAAAAATCACATTGTAACAGTTGAAGAGATACAGGATTTAGTAGAAATTGTATTAATAGAAAATAAATATATAGAAGTAGTTAAGTCCTATATTTTATATAGAGCGGGTCATCATAGAATGAGAAAGACTCTAGAAGACTTTTCTGAATTTTTTGAAGATGAAGTGCTTGAGATAATGAAAGGAATTCAAGAGGATTTTAAAGAAGATGTATATGATTTACAATTTTTATTTAAAAAATTCTCATCATTTCTTTCAAAAAACATGGATGACGAAAAGTATTTGGAGGTTTTAGTAAAAGCGTCCTCTGAATTAACTTCAAAGGAAGCCCCAAGGTGGGAGTATATCTCGGCAAGATTTTTAGCATATAGTATTGAAAAGAGTATAAAAAAACAAGAAAAAAAATTAGAAATCACTTCTTTCTATGAAAAAATAAAGTACCTTACAGAAAAAGGACTCTATGGAAAATACATCTTGGAAAATTACTCTGAAGAAGAAGTAAACGAACTTTCAAACTATATGGATTCTAGTAGAAATCACAGATTTAATTTTTCAGGACTCGACCTATTAAAGTCTAGATATCTAATCAAGACGGGAGATGGAGTAATACTTGAAAAAATTCAAGAGATGTTTATGGGAATTTCCATGCACCTTGCAATGAAAGAAGAAAATAAACTACATTATGCTAAAAAGTTTTACGATATACTTTCAAAACTTCAAGTTACAATGGCAACACCTACCATGTCAAATGCTAGAAAGCCCTATCACCAACTTTCAAGTTGCTTTATAGATACTGTTGATGATTCTCTAGACGGAATTTATCGCTCTATTACAAATTTTTCTCAAGTCTCTAAGCACGGTGGAGGAATGGGACTTTACTTTGGGAAAGTTAGGGCCATAGGATCGGATATTAGAGGATTTAAAGGGGTAGCAGGAGGAGTTATAAGGTGGATAAAACTTGCTAATGACACAGCGGTTGCAGTTGACCAGTTAGGGGTAAGACAAGGGGCTTGTGCGGTGTACCTTGATATTTGGCACAGGGATGTACCTGAATTTTTACAGCTTAAGACCAATAACGGTGATGACCGAATGAAAGCCCACGATATTTTCCCTGCGGTATCCTATCCAAATTACTTTTGGGAACTTGCAAGGGATGATATAAATGCAAATTGGTATATGTTCTGTCCACATGAAGTAAAGACTATTAAAGGATTTAGCCTTGAGGATTACCACGGAGAAGAGTGGGTGAGAAAATATCACGAATGTATAAAAGATCCTCGACTAGAAAAACGAGTTATGTCCGTAAAAGATTTAGTAAGACTTATTCTAAAATCTGTAATTGAAACAGGAACTCCTTTTGTATTCAATAGAGATGCGGTAAATAAATACAATCCTAATGGACACAAGGGAATGATATACTCATCAAATTTATGTACGGAAATTTGTCAAAACACATCGGCAATAGAATCTGTTTCTACAGAAGTTGTAGAAGTTGACGGAGAGGAAATTGTGGTTGAAAAGACAAAACCCGGTGATTTTGTAGTTTGTAATTTAGCATCCCTTGTACTGGGGAACATAGACCTTAAAAACGAATTGGAAGATGTTGTGTCAACAGTAGTTAGAGCTTTAGACAATGTAATAGATTTAAACTACTATCCTGTAGAATATGCTAAAATAACTAATAAGAAGTATCGTTCACTTGGACTTGGAACTTCAGGTTATCATCATGCAATGGTAAAAGAGGGAATTATGTTTTCAAGTGAAGAGCATATAAAATGGGCGGATAAATTATATGAAGACATTAATTACTATGCTGTAAAGGCTTCTGCAAAAATAGCTGCTGAAAAAGGAGCATACTCTTATTTCGAAGGTTCAGACTGGCAAACAGGACAGTATTTTGAAAAGAGAGATTATAGTTCACCTAGGTGGACAAAATTAAGAGAGGAAATATCTAAAACGGGAATGAGAAATGGATATCTTATGGCGGTTGCTCCCACAGGATCCACTTCAATTATAGCAGGGACAACAGCTGCGGTAGACCCGGTAATGATGAGATATTTTCTTGAGGAGAAAAAAGGACAAATCCTGCCTCGTGTTGCTCCCGACTTAAATCCACAAAACTTTTGGACATATGAAAATGCTCACGAAGTTGATGGAGATTGGATCATAAGATCGGCAGGTGCAAGACAAAGACATATTGATCAGGCTCAATCGGTGAATATTTATATCACTTCAGAGTACAAGATGTCAACACTATTGGGGCTTTATATAAAAGCCTGTGAAGAGGAAGTTAAAACCATCTACTATGTAAGAAACAAGGCTTTAGAAGTAAAAGAATGTGATTCGTGTTCAGCATAAGGAGGAGTTTATGTGTAAATTAAGTAGAAAAGCATTATTTAATGAAAATGGCGATACGGAACTTTCAAAGAGAAGAATGATTAACGGAAACACCACAAACTTAAACGACTTTAATAATATAAAGTACAATTGGGTTAGTGATTGGTACAGACTTGCCATGAACAATTTTTGGATTCCTGAAGAGATAAATCTAAATCAAGATGTTAAAGATTATAGAATTTTAACTAAAGATGAAAAAAGAGCATATGATAAGATACTGTCTTTTTTGGTGTTTTTAGACTCATTACAAACTGCAAATTTACCAAATGTTTCAGAATTTATTACTGCAAATGAGGTAAATTTATGTTTAAACATTCAGACCTATCAAGAAGCAATACACTCTCAATCATATTCCTATATACTAGATACTGTGTGTTCTCCAGAAGAAAGAGACGAAATCCTATACCAATGGAAAGATGACAAAATGCTTCTAGCTAGAAATAAATTTATTGGAGATCAATATAATGACTTCTATGAAAATAGAACATTATTTAATATGGTAAAGACCTGTTTTGCAAATTATATCTTAGAGGGTATTTACTTCTACTCAGGTTTCATGTTCTTCTATTCCCTAGGAAGAATTGGAAAGATGCCTGGAACTGTTCAAGAAATTAGATATATAAATAGAGATGAAAATAGTCATCTATGGTTATTTAGAAATATAATTCAAGAACTAAAAAAAGAAGAGCCTGAAATATTTACCGAAGAAAATAACGAATTTTTCAAAGAGATGATTAAACAAGGTGTAGAAGAGGAAATAGCATGGGCTGAATATGCAATCGGCGATTCAATACAAGGATTGTCTATGGAAATGGTAAAAGACTATTTAAAATATCTTGGAAATTTACGTTCAAAATCCATCGGATTTGGAAAAATTTACGAAGGATATGACAAAGAACCTGAGTCCATGACATGGGTTTCAGAATATTCAGATCCAAACTTTGTAAAGACGGACTTTTTTGAAGGAAAAGTTTCGGCTTATTCTAAATCTTCAGTAATTGAAGACGACCTTTAAAATATAACTGCTGTGGTATTTGCTACAGCAGTTTTTTGTTGCTCAGTAGTTAAAAGCAGGTAGAAAAGCTTTAGATAGAAAAGTTCAAGATTAATACTTATTCTAAAAAGTTTATATAAATATTTTTTTGTTATATAATGGAATGAAAAGAATCTTGAGGTGAATTATGAAAAAATTTTTAAAACGAAAAAATGTGGATATGTCCACAAAGGCGTATTTTGTAACAGCACTTGGTGCTATGGCATATGGTTTATTTGCTTCATTATTAGTTGGGACCATATTAAACACTATTGGACTAGAGTTAAATATACCCTTTTTGTCAGAAACCCTTTGGCCAATTGCACAAGAAGCAACAGGACCTGCAATTGCAGTAGCAATAGCCTATTCCTTAAAAGCACCAAGTTTGGTACTTTTTGCTTCTACACTGGTAGGAGTAGCTGGTTATAAATTGGGAGGACCGGTAGGAGTTTACATAGCCACTTTAGTTTCTGTTGAACTTGGGAAGATGGTATCTGAAGAAACCAAGATAGATATTATAGTAACCCCCATAGTAACAGTACTTTCTGGAATATTTATTGCAAATTTCATTGGCCCATCAATAAACTACGCCATGGTAAAAATAGGAGAGTTTATAATGTTTGCAACAACTACAAGACCTTTCATCATGGGAATGATAGTTTCTTGTATAGTTGGAATTGTATTGACTTTGCCGATTTCTTCAGCGGCACTTTGCATGATGCTTTCCCTACAGGGAATTGCAGGAGGAGCTGCAACGGTAGGGTGCTGTTGTCATATGATAGGGTTTGCAGTTATTTCTTTTAAAGAAAATGGACTTGATGGTTTCTTTGCTCAGGGAATAGGAACTTCCATGTTGCAAATGCCGAATATTGTTAAGAATCCTAAAATACTTTTACCTTCAGTAATTTCTTCTTTAATATTGGGACCGGTTGCAACGGTTTATTTTAAAATGGAAAATACTCCCCTTGGTTCAGGAATGGGAACTAGTGGATTAGTAGGTCAAATTGGGACTTTTAATGCAATGGCACAAAACTATTCCAAATCATATATTTATACTGGAATATTACTACTTCATATTGTACTTCCTGCAATTATCAGTTATATTACTTATATTGTTTTAAAAAAGAAAAATCTTATTAAAGATGGAGATTTAAAACTTAGAAAATAGGTGATTTTATGGATTCTCAAAGAGATGAGAAGGACTTAAGTATAAAAAATTTAAATATTTCTAAAGATTTTACAGATATATCTTCCTTAAATTATTGGGAAAACTATAAAGAATTTTATGAGGAGATGGGATCTGTACTAAAAGACAATATAAACAAGACTTTGGAAAAGTTTTTGTTGTTAAATTATCCTTCAATGCCAAGACAAGTACTTTTATACTTAGTGGAAAACTTCAATATATTTAGAGAAGGGAATATGAAATCTGAGATTAAAAAGCTACCCAACTTTAAAATATACGACATTGCAGATATAGACAATAGACAAAAACTCGATTTTTACAAGATAAGATCGGAAATATATTTTCTTTTAAAAAAGGGTTCGCTAAATTTTCGTGAATATGAGACTAGATTTTCCGAAGGGGCACAACTGAATTACAAAGACGAAGATTTATTGGGTTTAAAAGCATCCTATATGACACTATATATAATTCAGAAAGAAGAAGATTTTTCAAAACTTAAAGAATTTATAGAAAGATGGGATTTTCCAAATAAAGTTTTTTATAAGGACTATCTCAAGTCTTTAGAAGAGGGACTAATAGAAGAAAATATTTTTAAAAATATAAATAGAGAACATTTACCAAAGTACTTAGAGAATTTTTTAAGAGGCTATCTCTACTATAATACAAAAGATTATGACAAGGCATATGATATGTGGCTTGGAAAAAATAATAGAGAAAATCCCCTTACTGGAACGGAAAAAAGATATATATCGAGAATTTACGAATATCTTTCACATAATTTGGTAAATTTTCTAAGGGATGAAAAAATACTTCAAGAATATGTAAATATTCCATTAAAATTTAAAGATATAGTAATAACCAGAGAATACTCTTATGATTTGTCAAATTGGAAAGAGGCTGTAAACTTTACGAAATTTGTGGAAGATCCTAAACTAAAAAAAGAAGTATTGTCATATCTTAGAAAAAACTACAGAGTGCTTCCAAAGGAAGTAGTGGACTATATTATAAGTAAAATTCCCATAAAGCCCTTTGAAAATGTGTCACAGGAAGAATATTATAAAATTGTAAACCACCCAAGACTAAATTTTAAAAATCCCAATATAGCAAATACGATAAAAGAAGAGTTCTACTTAAAGAGATATGAATACTTTGAAGATATTTGTAATGGAAGTAAAAATGTGGAATATGAAGATTTAAAAGAGTATGGTTTTGATTATTCCACAGAAGTGCTAAGGGTGGGAGAATTAATAGGAACAGCTATTAGAAATAAAAGGGATTTTGATTTCAAAGAAGTTAAAGAAAAGATTAGAGAGATGTCATCGTTTCAAGATAATGTGACCATTGAATTTTATAAACATTTTATTAAAGTTTATGAAAAAGACAATGTAAAATTAAGTGACTTAGACACCCTTGAAACTATAAACAAAGAAGATTTAGTTATTCCATATTGGATTTATAATTATATAATGGCATATTCATATAGGAGAACAAAACAAATAGACAAGTTTAAAATTTATAATAACTTACTTTCGGAAGACTTAAAGATTAAGATAAAAAACAAACCAAATAAAAAAAGGGGTTTTTTCGGTAGACTATTTAATAAATAATTGCTTAGAATAATTCTAAGCAATTTTTATATTCTTAAATTTTTTGGTTTTTGTAGTTGTTAGATTTTAGTGGTAGATTTTAAGTCTACCTTTTTAAACCTTTTAGAATCATAGAAAGATCTGTCAGTATAGAGTCCTGAATACATTAAACAGTAGTCTCTAATTTTAAAAATCTCCGCTAAATCAAAAGCGTAGTCCAACTCAATACAAATCTCAACGCCTTCGTCACAAAGTTTTATAGACTTCTCAAGTTCTCCCAGTTCCATATAGACCATGGATAAGGTTATTAGAGAAGTTAAATAATTGTAGTCTTTTATATTTGAGTCAATAATACTATTTAAGATTGCGATAGATTTTTCGTAATGTTTTTTTCTATGTAGTAGAAGACAGGCAAAGTAAATTTCTTCTCTTGTAAAATAATTTCCCGTTATTTTAAGAGGATCATCAAAATCGTAGAGGTAAAGACTCATAAAGGCCTCTTCAAATTTTTGAAGTTCAAAAGAATCATCTTGTAGAAAGTTTAAGTAAAAAGAGAGTAGTTTAATATATCTTTCATTATACTTAACTACATAAGAAAGAGAGTTGTCTAATTTTTTTAAATGCCTAGTTTTTTTCCTTAACTCATTTAAAGAATTTTCTGCATGGGATAACCTATTCAAAAAAATATATTGAATTATTTTTCTTACTTCAGTATTTCTGAAATCACATTTATTTTGACATAATTTAACACAGTCTTGTCCAGAGGAATAGGAAAGCTTATTTAAAGTATCTAAAGTTGGATTGAAGTTTTTACCATTAACGATATTATTTATGGTGTTTTTTGAAAGGTTGGAACTTTCAGAAATTTCATCATAGGAAATTTTCCTAAATACGTTTTCTTTGAGTTTTAATTGTATAATTTTTTTCATTTAATATTATCCTTTAAATTTATATCATTATAATAACATAAACTAGTGAAAAAATTCACCTTTTAAAATATATTTTTATTTAATCGTGTATATTTGAGGGTTTTAAAAATATTTTAATGTGATGTTATGAAAATGATTTCGTGTTATACTGTATTTATCGCACAAATATGTAAATAAAAATTATCATCAAGGAGATTTTATATGAAAGAAATACTTAAATCGAATAAAAAAAGTTTATTCCTATGTACCCTTGCCTTCGTAGGAGAGATAATTGGAGAGATTTCCTGGGCTTTCCTATTCAAATTAGTTTTTGACATTATAACGGGAGATGGTAGATTAAACTTCACTCAATTAATTTTATTTGCAGTTTTGATCACTTTAGCAAGGGGTGTTTTAACTATATTAAGTGAAAAAGCTATGGAAAAGACTGCGGTTGAAATTACAAAAGAGTATAAACATAGGTTGTTAAACACTTACATAGAAACGGATAGTGGCAAGACTTCTTCAGAGATATTGAACTTGGTTACCCACACTACAACTGAAGTGGAACAGTTATATTTAAGACCTTTTCTATTGATTATTAAATACTCAATATTCTTTATAGGATCTCTTTGTGCAATCTTTTACTTTAAGAAGATAGTTGTGTTAATTGTTCTAGCCTTATCGTGGTTACCTTTAATTGCACCTAAACTCATGGGAAAGAAAAACGAAGAAAAAAGGTCAAAATCCGTTAAGCAAAACGAATACTATATTTCCAAGATAAAGGAAGTTACCGAAGGTTTTGACATTATAAAGGCATTTCATATTGAGAATAAAATTAAAAAGCTTGTCGGAAAGCAAAATGATATTAACGAGAATTTAAGATACACTGCAAATTCCTATCAGATTTTAGTTAATAATTTAGCTGGAATGGTAAGTATAGGTGTGTTTATGGCGTTACAATTAATAAATGCAGGGCTTGTTATCAAAGGTTTTTTAACCGTTGGCTCAATGATGGCAATTACTCAAATCTTTAACTATGTGGCAATTCCAATTCAAATGATTCCAAGGTTTTCTGCTCAAATGAAGGGAATTAAAGGGAAAATTTCTGAAAATGATGAGTTTTTAAAACTAGAGTGGGAAGATAAGGGTACAAAGGATTTTGACTTAGACGAAAAAATTCAGATAAAAGATCTTTCCTTTAGTTATGGAGATAAGTTGGTACTGTCAAATTTAAATATGAGTATTAAAAAGGGAGAAAAAATTGCTGTGGTAGGTGAATCCGGTTCTGGAAAATCTACTCTAGCAAAAATTATTCTAAAAAGGTTAAGAGACTATTCAGGAGAAATCCACGTAGATGAAAACGACTATAAAAATATTTCAGTAGAGGACTTTTATAAAAAAGTATCTCCCGTTTCTCAAGAAGTTTTCTTGTTTAATGACAGTTTAAAAGAAAATATTGCCCTTTATTCCGATGTTAGTGATGAAAAAGTTCAAAAGGCTATTGAAGATGCAGGTCTTGTTCCTGTTGTACAAGGACTGAAAGACGGAGTTGATACCTTATTAGGTGAGTATGGGGTGGGGCTTTCAGGAGGAGAAAAGCAAAGAATTTCTATCGCCAGATGTCTTATTAAAGATTCTCAACTGATTGTTATGGACGAGGCAACCTCGGCTTTAGATATAGTAAACGCTAGAAATATTGAACAATTGCTATTGGACTTATCCCAGACGGTACTTGTGATAACCCACAGAATAGATCCTGAAATTCTTAAACAGTACGACAGGATATATGTACTTAGAGAGGGAAAAATAATTGAAAGCGGTAAATTCGAAAAATTAAATTATTTTAATAATGAAAATTAGGAGCGGAGCTCCTTTTTTTTATTGATGAAAAAATATTTTTGCCATATGATATAATTATATTCATATGGAGGAAATATGAGAAAGGCAATTTATAGAGAGTATAGACCTAAAACTTTTGACGAGGTACTGGGTCAAGACCAAGTTACACAGGTTTTAAAAAATCAAGTTAAAAATAATTTAATATCCCATGCCTATATATTCTCTGGAACTAGAGGAACGGGGAAGACCAGTTGTGCAAAAATTTTGGCAAGAGCTATAAACTGCTTAAACCCTCAGGACGGTTCCCCTTGCAACCAATGTGAAAACTGTAAGAGGATATTAAGTGAAGAGAGTTTTGATATAGTCGAAATGGATGCGGCGTCAAACAGACGTATTGAAGATATTAGAAATCTTAGAGATAAGGTTATTTTTCCACCGGCTAATTTAAAGTACAAAGTCTATATTATAGACGAGGCACATATGATAACCAATGAAGGGTTTAACGCTTTGTTGAAGATTATGGAAGAACCTCCAAAACACTTGGTGTTCATACTTGCCACTACTGAAATTGAAAAAATTCCTCAAACCATACTTTCAAGATGTCAAAGGTTTGAATTTAACAGAATGGATTCCAAGTACATCATTCAAAATATTAAAAAAATAACTAATGACTTGGGAGTTAATATAGACGACGAGTCTTTAGTTGAAATTGCAAATGAGGCTGACGGAGCCATGAGGGACGGATTGTCTATTTTAGACAGAATTATATCCCTTGGTAAAAAGGAAATAACCATTGACGATTTAGTAGAGGATTTAGGGCTAGCAGATAAAAAGAAAATATATAATTTAGTTGAAAAAATTCTAGAAGATGACTATTCTAAGTCCCTAAAAATATATAGGGAAATTACAAAGGACAAAGTAATTTCAAGTGTTTTCAAAGATCTTCAGTCTCATTACAGAAGTTTACTATATATAAAAGAAGAATTAGATGAATTTGTGGAAGAGACTAAAGAGTATAAGGATAGATTAAAGACACAAAGTAGTTTAAGTTCTATAAATAGAATTGTGGAATCTCTAAATATACTTTTAGAATTTGACGTTAAATTAAAAAACACTCAAAACCCCAATATTCTAGGAGAAATTTTAATAGGAAGACTTATTGATTATTATGAGCTGGACAAAGATACGTCAAAGCTTAAGTTTTTAATGGACAAAGTAGAAAGTCTAGAAAGAAAAATTTTAGAAAGTAAAGAAAATTTAATTACAAATACAAGTGTAATTATTGATAGAAACGATGAAAAACAAAGTCAAATTACAAAAAAACTAGATGTGGAAAACAATAAAGCTGAAGTTGAACAAAAAAATGGCAAAAATCAGGAGTCTAAAAAAAGTTTTAACTTAGAAAAGCCTGGATACGAAGAAATTGAAAATTGGCAAGATATTTTAGATAATATTCCTGGGAAAATGCTCTCGGGGTTTGTGGATTCTGCAACACATAAATTTTTAGATGGTAAAAGGATATCTATACTATTTAGGACAAAAGATGCTAGAATGGCAATGATATTAAGTAATAAAGAAGAAGTGGACAAGGCCTGTAAAAAAGTCTTGGGAGAAGAATATGAAGTATTTATAGGACTTGAAAAAGACTATGAAGACCTTTCAAAGTTGAGAAGAGAAGAAAACTTAAAGACGTTAAATAATGTCTTTGGTAAAGAAAAAATAGATTTAATTTAGGAGGATATATATGGCTAAAAGAGGTGGATTTCCAAGAGGTGGAATGCCTAATATGAACAATATGATGAAGCAGATGCAAAAGATGCAAAAGGAAATGACAGAGGCTCAAGAAAAAATTGAGGAGACTGAATTTATTGCATCAGCAGGTGGCGGAAGTATAGAGGTTACAGTTAATGGCAAGAGGGAAGTTGTCAATGTAAAAATTGATCCTGAAGTTGTAGACCCGGAAGACGTTGATATGTTACAAGACTTACTTATGGTGGCTGTAAATGATGCACTAAACCAAGTTAATGAAGAAACAGAAAAATCCATGGGTAAATTTACCGGAGGTATGAATATACCGGGATTATTTTAGGTGATTAGATGGCACTTTATCCAAAATCTTTGGAGGAGTTGATACTAAAGTTGTCATCGCTTCCAACTATAGGCAGAAAATCTGCAAGAAGGCTTGCTTTTAAAATAGTAGAAATGGACGAAAAGGAAGTAGCTGAACTTGCCCAGGCACTTATAAATGTAAAAGAAAATATATCAGAATGTAAGATTTGTGGTAACATAACAGATCATGAAATTTGTGATATTTGCAGTGATGAGTTAAGGGACAAGTCTACGATTATTGTAGTGGAAGATAGCTCTAATATAATTTCTTTGGAAAAGGCAAGGGAGTATAAAGGACTTTACCACGTCCTAGGTGGTCTAGCATCTCCAAGAAACGAAGTCGGGCCAGAGGATTTAAATATAGACAGCCTTGTCAAGAGAGTTAAGTCAGAAGATATAAAAGAAGTTATACTTTCCCTGTCGTCTACAACAGATGGTGAATTTACTTCAAGCTTAATAACGGAAATTTTAAGACCTTTCGGAATAAAAATTTCGAAGATTGCACAGGGTATTCCCATAGGTGTAAGTTTAAACTACTTTGATGAAATGTCCATATATAGGGCAATAGAAGAAAGAAGAGAGATTTAATCTCTCTTTTTTTGATATGTGAATTATATCTATAAGACTATAAGTAGTCAAATAAATAAAGTAATGTACTTAAGATTTATATTATATTTTCTGTCCAATAGTGCATATCTTCTTTTAGTCTATTTTCAATTAATTTTTCCAAAATCATATCTCTAACCCTTAAAGCTTCCAATATATCAAAACAAAAGCTGTGGTCAATACATATTTTAATGGCTTTGTTGCAAGTTTTCATTGCCCTTTCATAATCCTGGATATAGTAGAGACATTTTGCCAATGAAATGTTAGAAAGAAGATAATTATCATCCACAAAATCAAAATTAGCTAGTTCATTAAAAATTGCTATGGCATCTTTGAATTCTAAATTTCTTGAAAGTATAAGTCCTGCACAGTAAAAGATATCCCTCTTAAAATAGTCTGCATCACTTATAGTGAAGTTTGTAATAGAATAATTAAAGCATCTTGTAAAATCGTTTTTAAATTCATTATAATTAAAGTGTTTTTTCTCTGTTTGCATGAAATAAAAATTAAATAATTTATAATTCTTCTTTAAAAAAATATAAATATGATAATTTTTGGGAGTATTTGACTCTTTTATCTGAATTTCTAGGTCTTTCAATTTATTTTTTGCATTTTCTATTTCTCCGATTAAGATGCATTTAGCAATCTTTCGAACAATAGAATTTCTGAAACTTCCATTTATATAACATAATTTAATACAATCCTGTCCACAAGCATAGGATAATTTTTTCAAAGTCGCTAAGGTGGGATTGAAGTTATCACTGTTTAGTAGATTGCTTATGGTATTTTTAGATAAGGATGAATTAAGAGCTAATTCTTCGTAAGAAGAAAAGTTTTTTAATGTAGAATTCTTTAAGTTAAATTGAATTTCCTTATTTTTCAAGAAATTTCACCTCCATACCAATATATTAGCACAAATAACTATATTTTACCGAAAAATAAATGGAATTACTAAAAAACGTTGAAATTTAGAGGTTTTAAAATAATTATAATGGGATGACTAAAGAATTAAAAGATGTTAAGATAGATATACCAACCTAGGTTAGGAATTAACAATAAGGAGTACAAAATGAAAAAAATACTATTTATAATGATGGCAACAATAATAATTTTAAGTGGTAGTGTATCAGAAGCAAAAGAAGAGAAAAGAGACATAAAGGAAGATAATTATCTTATTGAACAATCTTTAAATAACTTTTTCAGCAAGGGTTTTCCAGAGATACAAGATAATCTTGGAAACAATGTTACAGTATTTCATAAGAAAAAAATTGAAGAATTTTATAATTCAAGAGATTTTGAAGGAGCTAAAAACTATTTACTGGACAATAGTATATCATTAGCATGGTATGATGGTATATCAACAAGAGCATCTTTAGCAAAGAATAGTTCTAAGACTTTTTATAAATTGTATAAATCCACTAATTATGGTAGTATTAAAAAAGAATGGGTTGTAAGGTTATCTGGAACATTCTATTATGATCAGAATAAAAGAGTAGTAGTATCTGTTGGAAGACCAGTACTCTCAATTGAGGTAGCAAATTTTGGATCTGGTTTTAAACCATATTTAGCTAGTGTATCAACTACTGGGACAAAAAATGGTTCATATGGAGCTATATTTAAAGCAAGTTATACAATGAAAGCGACTATGAATATAAAACAAAGTGGTGTGACCATTTCAGGTACTGTTTTATTCCCTAGAGATACGGTTAGTTACTCATCATCTTTGTAGAATAGTCAAATGGGGGTTATAATATGAAAAGTAAAGAGAAAATAATAATTTCTTTATTGGTTATATCTCTAGTGTTCAATGTGATTTTTGCAAAAAAATACTATGATTTAAAAGAGATAGCATCCAACTCTAAAATTGAAAAACTTATTGTTGATTTTGACAAAAAACAACCAAAAGACGATAAAACGATAAAAGATTATTTACAATTACTTTCTGAAGGTGAAAGTTTAGAGATATTAAAAAATAATGAAGATGTGACAGAAAAATACAAAAATGAACTTCTAAGTTTTTATAACGAAGAAGACTTTGAAGGTGCTAAAAACTTTATATTAGAAGAAGAACTTAGTATTGGATACTATCAAGAAAGTGACTTAGAACTTCAAGGTAATAACTAAGAATAAAAAGTAAATAACAAAATTTTAGTATAAATAGGTCCTATTAGGATCTATTTTTTTTAATTCAATAAAGCGTATTAGGTATAATGTATAAATAGTAGTTTAATTAAAAATTTTGAGGGTAAATATTTTATATATTAAACAAAGGAGGTAAATATGATTAAAGAATTTAAAGAATTTGCAATGCGTGGTAATGTAATGGATATGGCAATAGGGGTTATAATTGCTGGAGCTTTTGGAAAAATTGTAGAATCTATAGTTACAATATTGATGAATATAGTAACTGCTGCTACAGCAGGTGTTAAATTTGAAGAATTAACAACCACAATTGCTGGAGTTGAAATACCCTATGGAGCAGTTATCCAGGCGATTATAAATTTTGTAATCATCGCTTTTATACTATTTTTAATTATTAAGGGTATGAACAGATTGAAGAGAAAAGAGCCGGAAGAAACTCCTGACACAAAAATTTGTCCTCATTGTCAAACAGAAATACCTATAGGCGCTACTAGATGTCCACATTGTACATCTAAACTAGAAGGATATCAAAATGAAATTGCATAAAAAAATCCCTAGGTTTTCCTAGGGTTTTTTATGTGAAAATTTTTATTTAGATTACTTGTCTTCATGTAAATCTTTTTGTCTATTCACAAAGGAAGAAATTTTTTTATACTCTTTCTTTTTTTCAAGCTTAGGTCTTTCTTTTTCCATATATCCATAAACTTCACTTAGTATGGTGGCGGTTAGCTCTCCAGAGATTAAAATACTTAAGACGATATAATTTATCCAGATTAGAAATATCATTATACCAACAAGAGGACCGTAGATTGATTGCATATTTGAAAAATTAGATACATATATACCATAGCCTATACTTATTAGGGAACATGAAATAGTAGCAGATAATCCTCCTAGAAATGCGGGTTTAATCGGAATTAGTTTGTCCATGGACTCGGATGCACCAATTAGAAATACTACTGTAAACACAAGAATCATTACACTAAGGGGAATTAGAATTCTCAAAAGGTTTACAAAAGTTGGATTTATCAAGTCCTGTGGGATATTAAAAATATCCATAATTTTCTTTACTAGATCAGGTCCTGTTGCCATTGCGAATATGAGAGCTACTAAGACAAGTGCTAAAAGTAATGTAAAGGTTAAAGAGAGTAATTGATTTTTTATAAAAGAAGATCCATCTTCTTTATTAAAGGACTTGTCAAAAGCTTTTCTCATAGCCTTAACTCCTCTAGATGCAGCGTATAAAGCAGCAAGAACCCCAAAGGATAAAATTCCTGTAGATCTTTGATTTATTATAAAATCTAAGATGGAGCTAAATAGCGGTTGAACTTGTTCCGGCAATTTAGTTACAAGGTCTGTAACGTAGGAAATATTTTCTGACATTACAGATATTAGTATATTAATAATGATTACAAAACTTGGAATAATAGCTAATAGTAGATTGTAGCTAACTTGGTAAGACATTATCATTATATCGTGCTCTTTTATTCGAGCTAAAAGTTCTTTTAAAAAATCTTTGCTAAATATAATTTTAAGTTTTTTATTATTTTCCATTGGGCACCTAATTTCTTTATTAAATAGTTTAGAATTTGTATATATAATATCATAGCTTTAGAAAAAACACACATTTTAGTGTAAACACCTTGAGATTTTAATTTTTATTATGGTAATACTTATCATTTACATATTTTTTCTTATTAAATGAAAGTAGAATATACTTTTCCATATACTTTTCCACATTTCAAATAGGATAATCATCAGTTTTCCACAAATTTATCCACATTATCCACAATACACTTATCCCATTCCATATTTTGAATTTTATGTATAAATATAGGTTGCTTTTTAATTATTAGGGTATATAGAATACATAAGAAGAAATTCTTATTTTTAAATAGGAGGTATTTGTATGAAATTTACTCATGTAGGAAAAAATTACAAAGTTGGGGACAACTTAAAAGAAATTTCTGAGAAGAAATTGGGAAAGCTTGATAAGTACTTTGCCGATGATGTGGAGCTTAGAATTACCTATAGCCAAGAGGGAAAGTTTGCTAAAGCGGAGGTGACCATACTAATACCAGGCACAGTTCTTAGAGCTGAGGAAGCTACTGATGATATAAAGACTTCTATTGATAGAGTTGTTGACTCTCTTGAATCACAGATTAGAAAATATAAAACTAGACTACAAAAGAGATACAACAATGGAAGAACTATTAGATTTGAAAATATAGCTGAAATGGTTGGAGAAGAAAAGCCTGAAAATGAGAAAAAAATTGTGAAGGTTAAAAAATTTGGTCTTAAACCAATGGATGCAGAAGAGGCTATTCTTCAAATGGAACTTATCAGTCATGACTTCTTCGTATTCTTAGATTCTAGAACAGACTTAGTAAAGGTAGTATACAAGAGAAAAGACGGAAACTACGGTATATTGGAACCTGATTTCTAAGTGAATTTGACAGTGATAAAATTACAAGTTAAAGTTATATATAGTTAGAAAGAGATATGAAAATATCTCTTTTTAATATTAATACATGAAAGGAAGTTAAAATGAAAAGACAATCTAAACTTGTATTAATGGCGAGTCTTTTGTCACTAATAAACCTAACTGTTGGAGATACTCAGCTTAGAGTTTCTATGGGAATTATTGTATTTGTTGTAGGAGTATTACTGTTCAAGGAGATAAATCCCATATCACTTTCATTTTCTACAGGTGTTGGCGTTTTTATTATAAGGCTTATAGAGGGCTCTTTTATCACAGGGCTTAACGGGAGATTAATTTTATCCTATTCACTGGAGATAATTTTCTATATTACTTATGGATTATTTTTCTATATATTAGTTAGAAAAGAGGATAAAAAACAAAATAATCCACTTATTTTATTACTTATGATTTGTGATTTTGGAGCAAACGCCATGGAATCGCTATTTAGATATTCGGTTTCTGACTTTGGTTTAGTAACAGAAAATTTTACTACAATTTTCCTTGTGGCATTTGTTAGATCGGCATTAATATGGATTACATGGAGAATTATTTCAGAGCATATTGAAATAGGAGAGGAGAAAAAACTTTAATGCAGTTTTTTGTAAAAATAATTAAGTTTTTAAATGTTGTCCTTTGGGATTATATATTGCTTTTTGGACTTATAGGTCTAGGAATCTATATGACCATATTACTTAAATTTCCTCAATTCAAGAGGGTATTACCAGCACTTAAAAAACTAATTAAAGACATAATTGACAAAGTAGAAGTACCTGAAGGAAGAATGACGCCTTTTCAGTCCCTTGCAACAGCTATTGCAGCACAGGTAGGAACTGGAAATATAATAGGAGTTGCAACGGCAGTGGCATCAGGAGGACCGGGAGCTGCGTTTTGGATGATATTGTCAGCGTTTTTCGGAATGTCAACTATCTTTGCAGAGGCGGTTCTTGCCCAGAAGTATCGAGAAGTAGACAATGGAGATTTGGTGGGAGGACCAGCATACTATATTAAAAACGGTTTAAAGAACAAACCTCTTGCGTATGCTTTTGCGTTTTTCTGTGTAATTGCACTGGGAGTTGTTGGGATAATGGTTCAATCCAACTCGGTTGCAGTTTCAGTAAGTTCATCTTTCAATTTACCTAAAGTTTGGGTTTCAATCGGACTTGTAGCAGTAGTTGCTGCGGTGCTTACTGGAGGAATGGAGAGAATTGCAGGATTTACTGAAAAAGTTGTTCCAGTAATGGCATTTGCGTATTTATTAGGTGCAATACTAATAGTAATTTTTTACAGATCAAATATAATTCCTGCGCTTGAAATGATAATTAAGGGAGCTTTTAACCCTAAGGCTATTGGTGGAGGTATTCTTGGAATAGGAATCCAAGAGTCAATTAGGTTTGGAGTTGCAAGAGGACTTTTTTCAAATGAAGCAGGAATGGGTTCTACACCTCATTCCCATGCAGTATCAGGGACTGATCACCCTGCAGAACAAGGTTTTATTGCGATGATTGGTGTATTTATTTCAACGTTCTTAATTTGTATGTGCACAGTTTTGGTTTCACTTACTTCAGGTAGTTACGATCCTACAATTCCTGCATCTACCATGGAAAAGACAGCAACACTTATGACTCAAAATGCTTTTGCACTAGGTTTTGGATCATTTGGTGAAATATTCTTATCGGTAGCACTGTCATTCTTTTCACTTACTACAATAGTTGGTTGGTATTTCTTTGCAGAATCCAATGTAAAATTGATTGTAAATAAAAATAAAAAAATCGTTAGCATGTTTAAATTTGTAGTGCTTGGTTTTTTACTATATGGAACTACATTAAAAGAAGGATTTGTGTGGGACTTGGCAGACACAGCAATGGGATTAATGGCATTACCTAATGTTATTGCAATATTTTTCTTAGGAAAGGAAGCTAGAGATATATTAAAAGACTATGACAAACAAGTTAAATCAGGTAAACCTCTACACTTCGACTATAAATTTGAAAGAGAATAAAAATTACCACATCAAAATTTTAATTTTGATGTGGTTTTTTTGTTATTTATAAGCTGTTATTGTAGATGAGAGTAGATAATCTTTTAAATTTACTTCATCTATTCCCCATTTTGACGCATATTCATCTGTAACTACATTAGCTTCAATATCTATATTTTTAAATCCAGTGTTTACTAAAATTTCTTTTAACCTATCCAAGGTTACAGAACCTGCCACTCAAGTTCCGTACATTTTAGGATTATCTAGTACCGATTGGGGAAGGGGCTTACTTTGAGTAATATCAGAAATTCCAATCCTTCCACCTGGTTTTAACACTCTTAATATTTCTCTATATACCTGTTCCTTCTGTGTAGAAAGGTTGATTACACAATTTGAAATAACAATGTCTACACTATTGTCGGGTACGGGAAGATATTCAATTTCTCCAAGTCTAAAATTTACATTTGAAAACTTCCTCTTCCTACCTATAAGCCTTGCCTTTTCAACCATATCTATACTTGAATCTACACCTATAACATAACCAGAATTACCGACTGCTTTTGCGGCTATAAATACGTCAAAACCCTTACCACAACCTAAGTCCAGTACAATTTCTCCTTCTTTTGGCTTTGCCTTTTCATGGGGATTTCCACAACCAAGACCCATATTTGCCTCATCAGGAACATTTTCAAGTTGCTCTTTTGAATATCCTAAAGCCTTATTTAATTCGTTTGTGTTAACTCTTGCTTTTTTCTTTCCTGTGGCAATATCAGTGTAAAAGTCTCTAACAGACTTTCTTATTTCACTTTCATCTAGTTTTTTATTTTTTAAATCCTTGTCCATATTACACCCCTAATAATTACTTTTCTTTAAATCTGAAAAATTTAAGTTTTGAATATACTCTTTAAATTCTAAAAAAATCTCTTTATTGATTCTATAATAAGACCATTTTCCAACTTGTCTAACTAAAACTAAATCACATTCAACCATATTCTTCATGTGATAAGATAGGGTAGACTGAGATATATCGAGAAAATCCAAAAGTTCACAAGCACAGAGTTCGCCATTTCCCAATTCTTTTAAAATTTTAAGTCTATTTAAATCACAGAGACATTTAAAGATTGCAGTTATTTTATTATCGGTCATTTCACACCTCATATCGATAACTTTCAATATAACAATTATAGTCTTTGAAAATTTCATTGTCAATGTATAAAAACTGTATTATACTAAGTTTTAAGTATAGAAAGGCAGGATAAAATGAAGAAGTTAATTCTATTATTAGTTCTTATTGTACTGATTTCATTAACCTATATTAAGTTAAGTTCATCTTCCAAGATAGTTTTTGACAATGGAACAGGTGAAGAAATAACAAATTTGGAAATTAAGCTTACATCACAAGACACATGGACCAATGTTGGTAAAATTTCTCCAAATGAAAAAGAAACATTTCATATAGATTACCCAAAAGATTTTATAGAGGGAAGTTTAGAGCTTAGGTATGTAGACTTTAAAGGTGAGAAACATTTAGAAACGGTTGTGGGATATCTGGAAAAAGGCTATAAGGTAAATGTAAAGGTTAAAATCTTAGAAGTTTCAGAAAATGGAATATATAAATTAGAAATTAAGTAGATTTTATATAATCATAAAAAAACCACCTTTAGGTGGTTTTTTTATTGAAAGAAAAGATCGGCTAATTCATCCGCTGAAATATTTCCAAAGTAGTCTTCTAGTTTAAAACTTTCTAAAATTTCTTTAACCTTGGACTTTTTGTATTCTACCCCTTCGATTGCTTTTCTAATGTCTTCAACATCTTCTTTACCGAAGAAATCGCCGTTAATGTGAAGTTTCTTTATAGTTCCATTATCTAAGTCATAGGCAAGTTCCACAAACCCTGCTGGAAATTTTTTGTACTGCTTTACTTCCCCAACAGGTTTTTTACCATAATTCCAAGCGTCTATTGAAAATCTAGAGTCATATATCTCTTTTACACCTTGAAGCTCTTCCTTTGAAAGTACATATTCTTCTGGTTCTTCGTCAAATTGCTTAAAAATTTCCTTTAGAAGAATCTGTTTAAAGTCTTCAGTGCTTACATTTTTTTCTTTCAAGTACGGTGCGACATTTGTAACCCTTGCTCTTACAGATTTAACACCCTTAGACTCTAGTTTTTCCTTTCTAGGATTTAAAGCTTTTGCAAGTTCTTCAAGTTGGACATTAAATAGTATACACCCGTTTGACAAAACTCTGTTATTATCTACAGACTGGCTTGCTCCTATACATTTTTTACCGTCAATGGTAATGTCATTTCTACCAGATAGTTCTGCATTTATTCCTATTTTCTTTAAAGCGTTAACAATTGGTATATAGTATTGTTTAAAGTCAATTCTATCGTGACCTTTAGTCTTTGTAATAAATGAAAAATTCAAGTTTCCAAGGTCATGATAAACTGCTCCACCACCAGTTATTCTTCTACAAACCTTTAGATTGTGATCAATTACATAGTCTTCATTTATCTCCGCATAGGCATTTTGGTTTCTACCTATTATTATAGATGGGGAATTAATCCAAAGGTAAACATACTCTTCTTCATCCAACGGCAAGTTTCTAAAAATATATTCTTCAAAACTCAAATTGTAATATGGGTCGTTGGAATGAGATTCTAAATATTTCATATTCATCAACCTCCTAATGATATTATAGTATAAACAGTAAAAAATCTCATATTGTGAAAAGGTAGCTACTTTATATTTACCAATAACTATGAATTTATAACACTTAGGTATATAATTAAAAAGGGAGTGATATATATGAAAAATCTTATAGGAGTTGGAATTGTCATTTTAATAGTGGCCATGCTTCTTTCACTATTGGGGAAAATGATAAATTTTGCTTTTAAAATCTCAATAATTGTCATAGCCCTTGCGATAATAGTTAAACTTTTAAGTAACTATACAAGAAGGAATGATAAGAAGTAGAAGATTTCACATAATAGTGGGGTCTTTTTTTGTTAAATGTCTAAATTTCAAAGTTTATTTGAACTTATGATACGATATATGTTAAAATTAACCGAGGATAATGAGGTGAATTATGGAATTTTTTCAAAATTTATTTTCAAGAGGATCTGCAAAACAAGTTAAAAAAATTGAACCAATTGTAGATAAGATTGAAGCTCTTGATGAACAAATGCAAAAATTAACTGACGAAGAATTAAAAAATAAAACCGTTGAATTTCAAAATAGATTAAAAGAAGGTGCTACATTAGACGACCTTTTAGTTGAGGCCTTTGCTGTTGTAAGAGAAGCTTCTTGGAGAGTTTTAGGTATGAAGCAGTATAGGGTACAGCTAATTGGTGGAGTTATACTTCATCAAGGAAGAATAGCAGAGATGAAGACAGGTGAAGGAAAGACTTTAGTTGCAACTTTACCTGCGTACCTAAATGCTTTAACTGGAGAAGGAGTTCACATAGTAACTGTAAACGACTACCTAGCAAAGCGTGATATGGAGTGGATGGGAAAAGTTCACGAATTTTTAGGACTTAGCGTAGGTTGTATAGTTCATGGACTAGATAATGACGAGAGGAAGAAAAACTACAATTGTCACATTACTTATGGAACCAATAACCAATTTGGTTTCGACTACCTAAGGGACAATATGGTTATATATAAGGAAGATCAAGTACAAAGAGGTCTAAACTATGCAATAGTGGACGAGGTGGACTCTATACTTATTGACGAGGCGAGAACTCCTCTTATAATCTCTGGAATGGGAGATGAGTCTACAGATATGTATGTGAGAGCAGATAGATTCGTTAGAACTCTTACAGGAAGACTAATAGATCCCAACGAGGAAAAACAAGATATTTTTGACAAGGAAATAAAAGAAGAAACTGTTGATTTTGTAGTTGATGAAAAGAAAAAGACAGCATCTCTAACTGAAAAAGGTACTGCTAAGGCGGAAAAATACTTTGGACTTGAAAACTTATCCGATGTTTCAAATATGGAAACAGCACACCATATAAACCAAGCTCTTAAAGCTCATAACACAATGAAAAAAGACATTGACTATGTACTCAAAGATGGTGAGGTTTTAATTGTAGATGAGTTTACAGGACGTATTATGGAAGGTAGAAGGTATTCAGATGGTCTTCACCAAGCCATTGAAGCTAAAGAGGGAGTACAGGTACAGTCAGAATCAAAGACTCTTGCTACAATTACATTCCAAAATTACTTTAGAATGTATAATAAACTTTCTGGTATGACTGGTACCGCTAAGACTGAAGAAGATGAATTTTCAGAAATATACAATATGGACGTTGTGGAAATCCCTACAAATAAGCCTGTAATAAGAGAAGATAATCATGATAGGGTTTATGTTAATACTGATGCAAAATACAAAGCTATTGTAGAAGAAGTAAAGAAAGTTCATAAAACGGGCCAACCCATACTTGTGGGTACTGCCTCAATAGAAGTTTCTGAAATAATCTCTAAAATGTTAAAAAGAGAAAAAATTCCTCATGAAGTATTAAACGCTAAACACCATGAAAGGGAAGCCGAGATTGTAGCACAGGCGGGTACCTTTGGAAAAGTTACCATTGCAACCAATATGGCAGGACGTGGTACGGATATAATCCTTGGTGGAAATGCAGATTTTATGGCAAAACACGATATGAAAAAACAAGGTTATGCAGATTATGTAATCGAAGCTTTAGATTCCTTTGTAGAAAGTGACGATGAAGAGGTAAGAGCTGCTAAAAAGGTATATCACAACTTATATGAAAAATATAAAGAGGGTACCGATGAAAATGCAAAGAAAGTTCTAGACTGTGGAGGACTTTATATACTAGGTACTGAAAGACACGAGTCAAGACGAGTTGACAATCAGCTTAGAGGTCGTTCTGGAAGACAGGGAGACCCGGGAAGTTCAAGATTTTTTGTGTCTCTTGAAGATAATCTTATGAGGCTATTTGGTGGAGAGACAATTCAAAAATTTGCCGAGCGAGGAGATTTCCCTGAAGATGAACCTTTAGAATTTAAACCGGTAACAAAAGCCATTGAAAGAGCACAGAAAAAGGTAGAGGTAAATAACTTTGGAATTCGTAAACACGTTTTACAATATGACGATGTTATGAATGTTCAAAGAAAGATAATTTATGGAGAGAGGGAAAGAGTTCTTCAAGGCGAGAATATGAAGGACTATATCCTAGAGATGCTACATGAGGTAATAAATTTAGCTGTTGACAATTTCACTCAAGGTGGAGATAGTCCTGAATCTTGGGATATGGAAGGTTTGATTTTATATCTTAAGTCGGCGTTTATGCCAGAGGGATATCTAGAGTTTTCAGAGATTAGCTCATGGAAAAGAACAGATTTAAAGAAATATTTAATTGAAACAGCCACTAAAGCCTACAACGACAAAGAAGCTGAAATGGGTTCAGAAAGATTTAGAGAGATTGAAAGAGTAATTCTTTTAATGGTGGTAGATAGAAAGTGGATGGACCATATTGATGCTATGGATCAACTTCGTCAAGGTATTGGTCTAAGATCCTACGGACAACAAGACCCTGTAAGAGCCTATAATGAAGAGGGATTTGATATGTTTGAAGAGATGAATCACTCTATAAAAGAAGATACTTTAAAAGGGCTATTTAATGTTAGACCAGTGGAAGAAGTTGAAAGAAAGAAAGTGGCAAAAGAGACTAATACTTCTGAGGAACAGACTACCATTGTGAAGGGTAAAAAAATAGGAAGAAATGATCCATGCCCATGTGGAAGTGGTAAAAAATACAAGAAGTGTTGTGGAAGAGATTTATAATTTTATGGATATTTATATAATTAATGAAGAAATAAAATCATTAAATAGTGATCTTGAAGAAGTCGGAGACTCTCTTTGACCTACCTAAAATGAGATTAAACCTAAAAGATTTGGAATCTAGCACTTTGGAAGAAGGTTTTTGGGACGATAGTGATAAAGCTCAAAATACTTTCTCCCAAATAAAATCCTTGAAGGAGAGTATTTTAGAATACGATCAATTAAGTGAAGAGGTAGAGGACTTAGAAACCTTAGTTGAGCTTGTCAAGGAAGAAGAGGCTTTAGAGTATGAATCTGAAATAGAACAAAAATTGAAAAGATTGAAAAAGAAAATGAATAAAGTTAAATTAAAAACCATGCTCGATGGTGAGTATGACAAGAACAATGCTATCTTTTCAATTAATTCTGGGGCAGGGGGAACTGAAGCTCAAGACTGGACAGAGATGTTACTTAGAATGTACAGTCGCTGGATAGACCAGAAAGGATACTCCTATTCTATTCTAGACTACAATCGTGATACGGAAGGCGGAATTAAGTCTGTCACTTTAAGTGTTAAGGGAGTTTATGCTTATGGATATTTAAAGTCTGAAAAGGGTGTTCACAGACTGGTTAGAATTTCTCCGTTTGACTCTAATAAAAAAAGGCATACATCCTTTGCTTCCGTTGATGTATATCCCGAGATTAATGACAATGACGAAATCGAAATTGATCCAAATGACTTGAGAATTGACACTTATCGAGCGAGTGGTGCAGGTGGACAGCACGTTAACACCACCGACTCGGCTGTTAGAATTACCCATATTCCTACGGGGGTAATGGTGCAATGTCAATCAGAAAGAAGTCAGATATATAATAGAGAGACTGCCATGAATATGTTAAAGGCAAGACTTATAGCTATTAAAGAAGAAGAAAATCGAGAGAAGATTGAAGATATCCAAGGTCAGTACAATAAAATAGCGTGGGGTTCTCAAATAAGATCCTATGTATTTCATCCATATAGTATGGCGAAAGACCATAGAACGGGATATGAGACGGGAAATGTTCAAGCTGTAATGGATGGAGAAATTGATGATTTTATTGATGAGTTTTTGAAGGCTAAAGCGATAAAAAAGGACTAGAGCACTTAGGTGCTCTTTTTTATGAGGTGAAACTTGAATATAGATTTGAAAATAGCAAAAGAGCTAAAAATAACAGAAGAACAGGTGAAAAGTACTGTAAATTTAATAGATGAAGGAAATACAATTCCTTTTATTGCAAGATATAGAAAAGAAGTTACAGGAAATTTAAATGACGAACAGCTTAGAGAACTAGAAGAGTTATTAAAGTATCTAAGGTCATTGGAAGATAGAAAAAGCGATGTGATAAGACTTATAGATGAGCAGGGAAAACTGACACCAGAACTAAAAAAAGACATTGAAAATGCAGAGCTTTTAAAAGAAGTGGAAGATTTATATTTGCCGTATAAACAAAAAAAGAGAACGAGAGCTACTAAAGCAAGAGAAAAAGGGCTTGAACCTTTAGCAAATTTAATGTTAGATGAGAATGGAACGAAAGAGGAATTTGAAAAACTTTCCAATTCTCTTATTGATGAAGAAAAAGACGTTAAAAGTGCAGAAGATGCCATAAAAGGCGCTATGGATATAATAGCAGAAAAAATTTCAGAATCCATTGAGTTTAGAGACCTTCTTAGAAAATCAGCAAAAGAATCTGGTGGAATAATATCAAGTCAAAGTGGTGAAGATGAAAATAAGACCTATGAAATGTATTATGACTTTCTCGAGAGAATAAGACATTTAAAATCACATAGAATTCTTGCAATGTTTAGAGGAGAAAAAGAGGGAGTTTTAAAACTTAAATTTGATTTCAACGATGAGAGAAATATTGCTGAAATTTTGAGTCATTATGAATATTTAAAATCAAAGAATTATTATGATTTTGTAAAAGAAGCAATAATTGATGGATATAAAAGACTTTTACTTCCCTCTATTGAAACAGAAGTCAAAAGTGAATTAAAGGAAAAAGCAGATAGAGAATCCATAAAAGTATTTGGTAAAAATTTAAGGCCGTATTTAATGCAACCGCCAATTAAAGACTCGGTGGTAATAGGACTTGACCCTGGTTATAGAACCGGTTGTAAGGTTGCAGTTATTTCAAGTCATGGTAAAGTTCTCGATTACACAGCGATTTATCCAACTAAGCCAAAAGAAGATGTAGAAGGCTCAAAGAAGGTGTTAAGAGATTTTATAGAAAAATATAAAGTTAACTTGATTGCCATAGGCAATGGGACAGCTTCTAGAGAAACTGAAAATTTAGTTTCCGAACTAATTCAAGAATTGAAGAAAGAAGATCTATACTATACTATTGTTAACGAAGCAGGTGCGTCAATTTACTCTGCGTCTAAGTTGGGACAGGAAGAATTTCCAGACCTTGATGTAACAATTAGAGGTGCTATTTCCATTGCCAAGAGAATACAAGATCCTTTGGCAGAGCTTGTGAAGATTGAACCGGAACACTTAGGAGTGGGACAGTACCAACATGATGTTAACCAAAAAGAACTTAAGATTGCTCTTGAAAATGTGGTAGAAGATTGTGTAAATACAGTTGGAGTTAATGTAAATACAGCATCAGCTTCCCTTTTAAATTATGTATCAGGAATAGGAAAGTCTGTTGCAAAGAATATTGTTCAGTATAAAGAAGAAAATGGACCTTTTAAGAATAGGGAAGAATTAAACAAGGTTAAAGGTTTTGGACCTAAGGCGTTTACCCAATGTGCAGGATTTTTAAGAATTCCAGAATCAAATAATATATTAGACAACACTGCAGTTCACCCTGAGAGCTACCATATAGCAAAAGAACTTTTAAATAGAGATCTTAAAAAAATACAGGTTTCCAAGGTTTCAAAAGAACTCAATATAGGTATTCCTACATTGGTAGATATTATAAAAGAGTTAAAAAAGCCAGGAAGAGATCCGAGAGATGAAATGCCAAAACCCATATTGAGATCCGATGTGCTATCAATTGACGACTTAGAAGAGGGAATGATACTTAAAGGTACTGTAAGAAATGTAGTAGACTTTGGTTGCTTTGTAGATATTGGAATTAAAAATGATGGACTTGTGCATATTTCACAGTTGTCTAATAAATACATTAAACACCCTTCAGATATGGTTGAAGTTTCGGATATTGTGGAAGTAAAAATTATAAGCATAGATAGAGAAACCGGTAGAGTTGGATTAAGTATGAAAATTTAGTTAATGACGTTTTTAAACATCTACTAAATTGACGAAAATTTTTTAATATAATTTTATATAAAGACGGGACTAAGAAACTTGTAATTGCTATTAGTCCTGTTTTTCTATACTTAGTTTTATCCAAAATTCATTGAGTAGACTTAAGGTCTAAAGTATTAAATGATAGAAAAAATTGAAGATATAATAAGGTGTAAAACAAAATTATAGAATAAGTCTAGAATATGTATTAAATACGTAAATTAATGTAAAGACAGACAAGGCTTTGATTTATATAATTTATAAAATTTGAGATTTATTGACCTTTATCATTTTATTCTATATAATCAAGCTGGAATAAAATAAATAGGAGGTACAAATGACAAAGAATATTCCACTACCCATAGTTGGACTAATCCTCGGTCTATTTGCCCTGGGAAACTTATTGCAATCGTATTCTGAAAAACTACGACTTTATATAGGAGTAGTTGGAGGGGTCTTATTAATACTCTTCCTAGTACGATTATTTTCTAATGTGAACGTTTTTAAAGAAGAGATGAAAAATCCTGTAATGGCCTCTGTTTTTGGAACTTTTTCCATGGCCATAATATTACTTGCAGGATACCTAAAGCCCTTTATAGGCAGTGCATCAAAATTTGTATTCTATTTAGGAATTTGTATCCATATTGTTATAATTATTTACTTTACGATGAAATTTATCCTAAATTATGATGTAAAAAAAGTATTTGCTTCCTACTACATAGTATATGTGGGAATTGTGGTGGGGTCAGTAGTTGCTCCTGCATTTGAAGCACAAAAGCTCGGACGCATCTTCTTCTGGTTTGGACTTATAACCTTTGTAATACTTTTTATTAAAGTAAATCAAAGATACTTAAAAATTGGTCACCCGGATAAACCGCTAGCACCTTTGTTTTGTATAACATGTGCACCTGCATCACTTTTACTTGCTGGATATACGCAATCTTTTGATAAAAAGAGTCTTCCAATGGTATTTACCTTAATGTTGGTAGCTCAACTTATTTACATCTATATACTTATTAAACTACCTGTATATCTTAAAGAAACTAAATTTTTTCCGTCCTATTCTGCTTTTACATTTCCATTTGTAATAAGTGCAATAGGAATTAAAATGGCTACCGGGTTTTTAGTAAATTCAGGCAATATAGACAAGGTTTCCTTCTTAAAACCCGTATTACCGAAACTTGTTTTAGTTGAAACTATAATTGCAGTTATTTTAGTAACCTACACTTTAATAAGATATATAGGACATATGATAAACACCAAAGCTAATTAAATTGAGGAGGATTTTATGAATTACAAGGACAGTGTTAGTACGATTATTACCTACTTAGGACTTGAAAGAAAGCCGGTGGGAGTGAAGTTTTTCTTTACAAAAGAAGATTATGATAAATGTGATATCCCAGAAAGAGAAAGAAAGGTTACCTACTGTAACTCTGTAAATCTTGCTTCCCGAGGACAAGCTATGAAACTTAGAAAAGAACATCAAGGGTGTTTTAACGGATCGGTTGCCCTAGGATTTAATCCTGCACCACCTAAAATGGCAAATGGAGAAGCGAGGGTGGGACTTGGAATTTACAAAAATGTAGAAACCTCAAAATCAGTTTCAGATACAATGCAGTTTATGAAAAAACAGCCTTACGGACTTGTGGTAATGCCCTTAGATATGTATCAAGAAGATCCAGATACGGTAATAGTGGTAGGAAAGTCATACAATATTATGCGACTTATCCAAGGCTATTCATATCACCATGGTTACAGTCCCAATATGCAAACCGTAGGACTACAAGCCATATGCCACGACCTTACAACTTATCCATACAACTCGGGAGATATTAACATAACATTCCTATGTCCCGGAACAAGACTTGTAGCAAACTGGCAACAGGATGAAATTGGAATAGGAATGGCTTCAAAACACTGGTTTAACATAGTAGAAGGGGTCGTAAAAACCACCAATCCATTTGAAAGAGACAATAATAAGAGAGTTATTTCAGAAAGAATGAAAGAAAAAAATATGGATACATCAAATATCGAATTTGGTAAAAATTATGATGAAGGGGGATATTCAGGAGGAATTGTAGAATAAAAAACACTTGTAAGACTCATTGAATTAGTTTTTAAAAAACTAATTTAATGAGTTTTTTATTGAATTTGAAACTTTGTATATAGAGACTAAAAAATTCTACCAAGAAATAGAGAACGCAAGAGAATAAAATAAAGATAAAAAAGAAGAAGGGCTCTATTTGTCGTAGTGACGCTCCGAAATAAATTTTATAAAACTAAAGATTTGGACTATGTAAGTTGACATTTAAAAATTAAAATCTCATAACTAAACTAGAGTTAATTTTAGCAATTGTTGCAACTTTTCAACGATTACTTATAACGTGTTTTAATAAGTGAAAATTATAGTAACATATAGTATAGAGTAGTAAGTACAAAGGAGGAATTTATGAAAATTACAGTTTTAGAACCTCTTGCGGTAAAAGAGGATATTTTAAGAAATATTTTTAAAGACCTTACTGACAAGGGACATGAACTTGAAATTTTTGACAGTATTTCAAAGGATGAAGAAGAACAAATTAAAAGAACTTCAGATACTGATATATTGGTGATTGCAAACTCTCCTCTAAGGGAAAAGGCAATTAGGTCTATGAAGAAATTGAAGATGATTTCTGTTGCATTTACAGGCTTTGACCACGTCGATATGGACGTTTGTAAAGAAAAAGGGATTGTGGTGTCCAATGCATCGGGATATGCCAATACTTCTGTCGCAGAGCTTTCGGTGGGTTTTGCCATAGAGTTATTTAGAAATATTAAACAAATGGATAAAAAAACTAGAGAGTTTGAAACTAAAGCGGGATTTAGATTTAGACAGATTAAGGACAAAAACGTAGGAATTATAGGAACGGGAGCAATAGGTATTGAAACTGCAAAACTTTTTAGGGCATTTGGTGCAAATATTTTAGCTTATTCAAATAGAAAAAAAGAAGAGATATTAAAAATAGAAGGAAGGTATCTAAGACTTGAAGAACTCTTGAAGGCATCAGATATTGTTACAGTACACCTTCCTTTTAATGAAAGTACGAAGAGGCTTATTGGAAAAAAGGAATTTGAACTAATGAAAAAAGATGCTATTTTTATAAATTGTGCAAGGGGTCAAGTTGTAGATAATGAGGCATTAAAAGATGCTTTAAATAAGGGTGAAATAGCAGGAGCGGGAATTGATGTATTTGATAAGGAACCTCCTCTTGATGAAAAAGATCCATTACTTGAGGCTAAAAACTGCATAGTTTCACCTCATATTGGCTACTTTACAGAAGAGGCTATGATTAGTAGAGCAGAAATTACGAAAAAAAACATTGAATCCTATTTAGACAAAAAACCGATTAATGTGGTTTCTTAGTTAGAAAAATTTACTAAATATAGAATAGAAAACTGAAATTACTAGATATATTTATCTAATTTTAAATATATCTAGTAAATAACTAGTTAGAATTGTAAAGAGGGTGAATTATGTTAAATAAAAAGAAGACAATTACGCTACTTATAATCTTTATTTTGATTATTATAGCGGGGGGTTATATTTTCACAGGTGGTGGAGTATTACTCTCAAAAGTTAAAGTGGAAGGGAAAACTTTAAGATTAAGAGAAAATGATGGTGTTTTTGGGTTTACCAGTGGTGAAAAATATGAAGTGGGTGACATTATAGAAAGTAGGTACTTAAATGTAACATTAGATAATGTAGAAATCGCTGACAGTTTAGGAAATTTATTAATCATAGATAAAGAAGATCAAGACTTACTTGAAAAAGATAGAGTTAAAGAAGGGGATAAGCTAATAAGGCTTGACTTTACAATTGAAAACAAGGGAGATTTTGAAGAAGAGATAAATTGGTATTCTAGTTTAAAATCACAGAATTTTTCAAGTTATGCTACTTTTACATCGGAAATAAATGAAGAAGACAAGATTCACAACCCTTTTTTGGTAAAGATTAAACCAGGAGAAGTTAAGAAAAACTCCATTGGTTTTTTAGTTACAGACGATGAACTTAAAAACCAAATAGAAAATGTATTAAGTTATAGGATAATTCTACCTTTAAGAGAAAAGAGTAAAGATGATGAGGTAGATCAAGTAGAATATTTTTATTTTAACCCTAAAAGTGAAAAGTAAAATAGGAAAGAAAGACTTATAAAATGAAACAACTATCGGTGAATATATTAAAAAACAAATGGAAGCAATTTTTGCCTTTATTTTTTTTAGCTTTAATAACTGTAATTAAATTATCTTCTATTAGTGGTGGAAATCTTAAGGACTATTTCTTTTATTTTTATGAGGGAATGGATATGTTTGAACCTGGAGGTTCCCAAGTTTTTGAACTTCCATATCTATGGTTTTTACTTCATTCCTATATACTTTTTTTAGTGGGACGAGATTTAGGCGATGAACTTGATATTTTGGAGACTAAACTCTTGTTTGAAAAAGGAAGGGTTAAGTTTCGGTTTATAAAATTTTTTACAATACTTTTTAAAGCCATACTTTCTATAGTTATTTTTTTACTGTCAATTGTATTATTTAAGGAGACGGTCGGACGTTTTGTTCCTGCTTTTGAAGGGGTAGAGTACTTTAACCAAGGAAATTTTCCCATGGAACTATACAATGATGAAGTATTGTATGAAACAATGGTTAAATCCGTTTTAGGGATTTTGATTTTTTCTGTTATTTTACAGCTAATTTCATATTTTATAGATGAGAGAATTAGTTTTATTATGGTGAATTTAATTATGATATCGGGACTTTTTTTAGGCAAGTCCACTTTATTAATTAATGGGATGATGATTAGAAGATATAGTTATTCAGCTAATATACTGTATTACATAGTGGTGTTATCTATTTTAATTGTAACTACGATTATGTTATTTAAAGCAAAAGAAAAAAATAAAGATTACTTAGGAGTTTTTAGATGATTAAAATTAAAGATGTAACTAAAAATTTTGGCGAAAACAAAGTGCTAGATCATATAAATTTAGAGTTTTTTCCAGGTAAAATATATGGTATACAAGGGAAAAACGGTTCGGGAAAGACCATGCTTATGAGATCTATTGCAGGTTTATTATCTTTGACAGAGGGAGAAGTTGAAGTGTTTGGTGAAGTTATAGGAAAAGAAAGGGATTTTCCTGAAAGTTTAGGTCTACTCATCGAACATCCAGGGTTACTGTTAGAACTGTCGGGTTTTGAAAATATAAAGACGGTTATGAGTATAAAAAATTTGGTTTCCGATGAAGATATAAAAAGGGGGATGTCTAATTTTGATTTGAATCCAAACTCAAGTCTAAAAGTTAGAAAATATTCCCTTGGAATGAAGCAAAAAATAGGAATTCTAATGGCGATACTGGAAAAACCTAAATTGATAATATTGGATGAACCTACTAATGGTTTGGACGAAGCCTCTAAGGAAATATTTAAAGAGATGATTTTTAGGTTAAAAGATGATGAAAGAATAATTATTGTAGCCTCCCATGATAGAGAAGATTTGGAATCTATCAGTGATGAAATTATAAAAATGGAGCTGGGGAGGACTGTAATTTGAGAAGAAAAGGCGTAAAAGGAGCCATAATCGTAGTGTTTTTTTTATTTTTAGCATATGTAATTATAGGTACATATAGAATAAATAAAAAATACCCCGACTATATCGAAGAAAATTTTAAAATTGGAGATAAATTTGCCTTTGGTGAAAATGACAATATCTTGATTAAAATGACGGATATAAGATTTGAAGACTATCCACAGGATTTAAAAGACAATAAAGACTTTGAAAAGATGCTTATTATAGATTTTCAGATTGAAAATAGATCAGATAAAGATCTGGGATTTACGCCATTGATTTTTTCTTTGAGAAATGAAGATAATTATATTAATGGTGTAAATTATGAGGCGTTGAAAATATACAATGAACTTGAAGAACTATCCAAGATAGAAGGTCAAAATTTTATAGCTAATAGTAGGATAAGAATATCACTTCCATATAGCACAAATTACCTTGAGAGTAAAAAGCTTAAAAAAGAAGAACTTAAAGACTACTATATAGTTGTTTCCCAGTATCCTAAATTTCAAAAGATTTATTTAAGGAGGTAGCGTGGATATTTTTAAAATAGAGTTAAGGAGAGCCTTTAAAAACAAGAAATTTTTAATAGCGTTGGCAATTGGATTATTATTGGCAGGATATAATTTTATAACTAATATGGGATTAACAGATTTCTATAAATTTAGTGTGGAATATGAAAAATATCATATGCTAACTCCGGGAGGACTGTTCACTAATAATATTTTAAGTTCTCCATTGGAACTGGATAGAACACTATTCTTTTATTCAGTTGTAATACTTGGAGCGTTGCCTTTTGCAGATTCCTATGTTGAGGATAAGGTTATGGGATTTAATAAAAACATACTAAGTCGTGCAAGTAGAAAAAAATATTATACTGCTAAGTGGCTAAGTGTATTTATTTCGGGGTTTGCCATATGTGTATTAATTGCTGTTTTTAATTTTATGTTAAATATGACGATTATTCCAATGCTTCATCCAATTATAGAGGGGTTGGGAAATAGTTACGGTCAAGATTCGTCAAGATTTTTAGTTAAAATTTTTGTAAGTCATCCAATACTACATTTTATACTATTTTCCATATTGTTAGGTATGTATGTGGGAGTTCTTTCAACATTTGGCTTATTGACATCAATATTTAGTGAGAACAGGTTTGTAGCAATACTTATGCCGTTTCTTTTAACTCAAGTTATGGGAATCATACAAAGTGTATTTAGAATTTCCAGGTTTTACTTGCCAAATGATATAAATACGGGAAATGGTCAAATAGATCTAAAAATTGCAATAGCACAAATTATAATTATGGGGATGGTTTCATTCGTATTGTATGTTGTTGTGGAAAATAAGAGGAGTCATAAAATTGGAATTTAAATTAAAGATGAAATATTTTCTTATAAGTTGTATTGTATTATTTGTTGTCATGTTGTACTCTGCATTTACAACTTATAATAGTAAGATACTGTTTTTTTCCACCGGCCCAAACCATCACAGTATTATGGATCTTGTAAATTGGTTGTATTATAAAACAGATAATTTAACATTTCTAATACTTTTTCCGATTTTTTTAGAAGAGGTATTAGAGAGAAGAGAACTTTACATGGAGTCACTAGTTATAAGGCATAGAAGTTTTAAAGATTTGTATAAAAGAGAAATGAGAAATCATCTAATTAAAACTTTTGTATATATGATTGTTTCTGTTCTCGCTATTTTAATATCCATAAAACTAATGGGAGAGTCTCCAAATTTAATTAACTGGAATGTAAAAGAATCTTTTTTTGAATGTAGTGAGGGGTTTACAAGCAATAGTCAAATAGTGACGGTGGTACTTTTTTTTACAGGAATAACTATAGTTAATTTCCTTGTGGGATTTATAACAAAAGTAGATTATTTTTACAACAGAAGTTTTTATAGGGGATTTTTATTTTGCTTTATCATGTTTGTTCTGGACGTATATGATGTAAATATTTTTAAAGCTTTGATTTTTCCTGTCGTAGGATTTAGTGAGAAGGTGGCGTTGGCAATATTAAGTCAATTAGTTACAGTGTCACTTATTGTAATTTTTTCAAAAAATTATGAATCAAAAGGTAAAAAAAGATATTTAAACAATATAATGAGATTAAAGGGCATAGATTAAAATTTAAAAGAGAATATGATGACAAAGTGATAAATGAATTTGCATATTATTAAAAACACTCAGAGTCGAGTGTTTTTTTGCTGCATAGAAACCTTACTTAAGTTAAGGTTACAATGGTATTTAATATAAAGATAAATAAATAATAATAAACATACATTTAATTATTTTTTTGTTTTTTTGAAAATCTAATTTAAAAAATAATTTAATAGAAATATTTTATATTAAAATATATGAAAACCATGTAAAACTAACATATATAAACATTGATTAGAAAGGAAAGAATAAAAACAAGGATTAATACCTAATGCAAATAGATTAAAAAGATTAAAAATATAAACGAAAGGATATTGAAATGATTACAAAATCATGTATAATAAAAATAGGAAATGATTCCTAATATTAATTAAACTATTAAAAGGAGATTTAAATATGATTGAAGTAACTAAACAGGCACCTTTGTTCTCTGCGCCTGCTTATATGGATGGAGATGTTAAAGATTTTAATTTAGAAGACTTTAGAGGAAAGTGGACTCTACTTGTATTTTATCCTGGAGATTTCACTTTTGTCTGAGCGTCAGAAGTAGCAGCAGTTGCTGCCATGAATCCTGTATTTGAAAAACTTAATGTTCAAGTAGCGGTTGTATCTGTGGACTCGCCTTATGTCCATAAAGCTTGGGCAGATCAAGAACTTTTACCTATGCTTGATGGGAAAAAAGTTCCATTCCCAATGGTTTCAGATCAAAATGGAGCAGTTTCAAGAGCGTATGGTGTGTATAGTGAAGATGCTTCTGTTTCTATGAGGGGAAGATTTATCATAGATCCGGAAGGAAATGTTCAATCTTTTGAAGTTATGGCTCCTTCTGTGGGAAGAAACTTTAAGGAAACAATAAGAGCTATTCAAGCACTACAACATGTTCACGAAAATACTTGTGATGCAACTCCTGCAGGATGGCAACCTGGAAAGGCAGTTCTTAAACCAAGTATTGAGCTGTCAGGAAATGTTCATAAGGAATATGATCCATCTAAATATTAATCATTTTGACCCTATTATTGTATATAGGGTCTTTTTTTTATTAATTTTTTATTACAAAGTTTATTTCTCTAAAATGGGTATATTATTTATTGGAAGTATATTTTATTTTGTTAGCCAATATAATAGGAGGTTTACTATGGCATTTTCTATGAAAGATAAAAATGTAATTATAACTGGTGGAAATAAAGGTATAGGAGCAGGCATTACAAAGGTTTTTCTAGAAGAAGGAGCCAATGTAATTTTTACAGGTAGAAATGAAGAAGACGGTAAAGGTTTTGAAAAGGAACTAATAGACAAAGGGTATAACGCAAAGTTTTTTAAAGCGGATGTAACAGTTGAACAAGATGCGAAAAATCTTTTTGAGTATGCGGATAAAGAATTTTCAAGTATTGATATTATTTTATTGAACGCAGGATATTATCCTGAAATGTCAATTGATGAAATGTCTGCAGAAGACTGGGATAATGTTATTGATATAAATCTTAAAGGAGTTTTCTTAAATACCAAAGAAGGAATAAAGTACTTGAAAGACGGTGGACGAATAGTAATAACCTCTTCCATAACAGGTAATAGGGTTGGTAATTCTAAGTTAGCCCATTATGCTGCAGCAAAGGCGGGGATTAACGGATTTATTAGATCAATTGCCTTAGAGCTAGCGAAGAAAAATATTACAATTAACGGAGTTGAACCGGGAAATATTATGACGCCGGGTATGGAAAATGTACTTGGAGAGAGATATATTAAAAATCAAGAAGAAATTATCCCTATGGGATATTTGGGAGAGCCTGAAGATATTGCTTATGCTATAATGTTCTTAGCTTCGGATGAGGCAAAGTACATTACAGGCCAGACTATAGTAGTAGATGGAGGACAAATTCTTCCAGAGTCGCCTTTAGAGATGTAAAAATATCATCCACCGGATAGTAAATCCGGTGGATTTTTAAATTGTAGAGGAGATATACAATGGCAAAAATGTCACAATTATTTAATGACATGTCTAAAACAGAAATTGATAATTTTATTGTTAAAAATAAAGGCTTTAGAAAAAAATTCTTAAAAGGTGAAGAAATTTTTTCCCAAGGAACAAAACCACAATATCTCTTTATATTAGAAGAAGGTTCTGTGGTTATTGAAAATATATCTAAAAGTGGACGACGTTCCATTGTAAACAGGTTTAGTGAAGAGGGAACGGTTTTTGGAGAGGTATATCTCTATCTTCCTAAAAGGGATTATGACTATAGTTGTATAGCGGATATTGATACCATAATATTAAAAATTCCAAAAAAAGCATTTACAATGAAAGACGAAAGTTTTCAAAACTCTCGTGTAATTAACAATATGATGTTAATTTTGTCCCAAAAGGCACTTTATTTGAATCAGAAACTTTTAATACAGTCGGGTAAAACCCTTAGAGAAAAGTTATCTCGATTTTTTGTAAATAGTGCTAGAGAGTCTTCTTTAGATTTAGAATTTAATAGGGAAGAACTTGCTGATTTTTTTGGAGTTAGTCGACCTTCTATATCAAGGGAGATTATGAGTATGAAAAGAGACGGTCTAATTGAACTAAAAGGGAATAAAATTTTAATTAATAGGGAAAAATTAGAAAAAGTTTTATAGTGTAACAATTGTTACAGAAAGTGGCATTTGTAGAGTATAAAATATAGGTATCTTAAGGGGGTAAGAAAATGAATAATATGTTTTGTTATCAATGTCAGGAAACTTTTGGCAATGAAGGTTGTGTAAAGTCGGGAATTTGTGGTAAAAAACCTGAAGTTGCAAATAAACAAGATTTACTTATTTGGGTTACTAAGGGACTTTCCCATGTAACTACAAGACTTCGTAAAGAAGAAACTAAAATAGCTCAAAGTGTAAACTCTTTAGTATTAAACAATCTGTTTACAACTATTACTAATGCCAACTTCGATGAAGATGCAATAGATGAAAGAATAGAAAAGACTATTTTAACTACTCAAGAACTAAAGAAAGAGTTAAAAGATCAGTCTAATCTATCTGAAGCTTCAAACTATAAAGAATTAGATAGGACAAAGTGGGTTGAAACTGCAAAAGAAGTTGGGGTTTTAAGCACTGAAAATGAAGATATTAGATCTTTAAGAGAACTTACTATATATGGATTAAAGGGATTGGCTGCATATTTAAAACACGCAGAGGTACTTGGAGAAACTGACGAAGAGATAGATGCTTTTATGCAAAGAGCTTTGTCTGATACTTTAACTGAAATGTCAGTTGAAGAATTGATTGATTTAGTTATGGAAACAGGTAACTTTGGTGTAAAGGGAATGGCTCTACTGGATAAGGCAAACACTTCAAACTACGGAAATCCTGAAATCACAAAGGTAAATATAGGAGTTAGAAATAATCCAGCTATTTTAATTTCTGGGCATGACTTAAAGGATATGGAAATGCTCTTAAAGCAGACAGAAGGCACAGGAGTAGACGTTTATACTCATAGCGAAATGTTGCCTGCAAATTATTATCCTAAATTTAAAAAGTATGAACATTTTGTTGGAAATTATGGTTCTTCATGGTGGAACCAAAGAGAAGAGTTTAAGTCTTTTAATGGACCAGTTCTTTTCACTACAAACTGTATAGTGCCACCTCTTGCAGAGTATAAAGATAGAATTTATACTACAGGAGCAGCTGGTTTTTCAGGTTGCAAGCACATTCCTGGAGAAGTGGGAGAAGAAAAAGATTTTAGTGAAATTATAGAACATGCAAAAAAACTAAATTCACCTGAAGAGATAGAAAAGGGAGAAATTGTCGGAGGATTTGCCCATAACCAAGTAATGGAACTTGAAGATAAGGTTATCGAGGCTGTTAAATCTGGTAAAATTAAGAAATTTATCGTTATGGCAGGATGTGACGGTAGACAAAAAGGTAGAAATTACTATACGGAATTTGCTAAAGCTCTTCCAAAAGATACTGTGATCCTTACAGCAGGTTGTGCTAAATACAGATATAATAAACTTAATTTAGGAGATATTGACGGTATACCTAGAGTGCTTGATGCTGGTCAATGTAATGACTCTTACTCTCTTGCAGTAATAGCATTAAGACTTAAAGAAGCTTTCGGTCTTGAAGATATAAACGAATTACCTATAGTCTACAATATTGCATGGTATGAACAAAAGGCTGTAATAGTTCTTCTTTCACTACTTGCACTAGGGGTTAAAAACATACATTTAGGACCTACACTACCTGCATTTTTATCTGAAAATGTAACAAAGGTTCTTGTGGACAGTTTTAACTTATCCTCCATAGGCACTATAGAAGACGATATGGCTGTAATGATTTAATATAATTGTAAATGGTGATATAATACTATTGAATCACTGGTAAAGGAGGCAAAAAAATGGATAAAGTAATCGATAAAGATATGTTAATTGGTCAACTTGTTGCTCAATTTCCAGAAACAGCACCGGTACTTATGGGAATCGGTATGCACTGTTTAGGATGCCCTGCATCTCAGTCAGAGTCAATTGCAGAAGCTGCTATGGTTCATGGCGTTGACGCAGATGCGCTTGTTGAAGCTCTAAATGATGCAGTTGAGAAGTAATATGGAAATGAATAGCATCAAAATTTTAGTTAAAGAGCACGAAGAAATTTCTAAACTTCTAAATAGGCTGGAAGAAGAGTGTGCAAAAATTCTTAAAGGCTCCACTATAGATTATGAGTTTTTTGAAGCTTCCATTGAGTTTATAAGAAGTTACGCAGACAAGGTACACCATATGAAAGAAGAGGATATACTATTTAAACATATGACTTCAAATCTAGGTGTTCCTGCACAAAAACTTATAAATCATGGAATGTTAGTAGAACATCAATTAGGAAGACATTATATAACAGAACTGGAAAAGCATTTAAATAATTATAAAGAGTTTTCAGATATAAAGGATAGGGTGCAAATAATTGCCTATACCATGTCCTATGTAAATATTTTAAGAATGCATATAGAAAAAGAAAATTCAGTTGTATATCCATTTGGTGAGAAAAATCTACCTGAAGAGGTAAAAGATATAGTAGAAAGAGAGTCAAAAGATAGACTTGAAGAAGATAAAAAAGTTCTTGAAAGGAAAGAAGAGCTTTTAAAGATTATCTTTAAATAATTTTAAGACTGTGTATTACACAGTCTTTTTTTATATTACAAAAAACTTCTAAAATCAAAGAAAGCTTTGTAATTAAAATACATGAATGAAAAAGACACAGTTATTTAAACTGTATCTTTTTACTGGAGGCAAATAAAAAATTTTTTCAATTATATATTACCACACTTTTAAAGTTTTGCAAACCTTTTCTTTGCAATAAAAAAAGAGTTAGGATAACCTAACTCAAATATTTACATTTTATCTTCAATGTATTTTATACAAAGGTCTATACTTGCTTGAATACCGTCAATATGAGTTCTCTCCATTGCGTGGGAAGCGTCAACTCCTGGACCTATCAATGCAACTCTAAGGTCGGCGCCTGCACGTAAAGCTGCAGACCCATCAGATCCGTAGTAAGGATATATATCAAGTCTATACTCAATCTCATTGTCCTTAGCTATTCGAACGAATCTCTTCTTTAGCTCTAAGTCATAAGGTCCTGAAGAATCCTTTGGACAAATTGTGCAAGCCTGTTCAGAAGAGGTTTGTCCAATTCCAGGTGCAGCCATATCAACTACAATAAATTCGTCAGTATTTTCAGGAATTCCAGTACTTGCCCCATGACCGATTTCTTCATAATTAGATATGAAAAAGTTCATTGTGTGTTTAGGTTTAATATTGTTTTCAACAAAGTATTTAGCAACCTCGTACAAAATGAATACACAAGCCTTATCATCTAGATGTCTAGATTTAACAAATCCTGAATTTGTAATCTCGGTTCTAGAGTCAAGATAAATAAAATCACCTACATTAATACCAAGTGCTTCGGTTTCTTCTCTAGAGTTTGTAAGTTCATCGATTCTTATTTCCATTGTATCAGCGTTTCTATCGGCAGAGGAAGCGTCCTTATAAACGTGTACAGAGGCGTGTTCGTGCAGACAAGTACCAGTGTACTCTTTTCCGTCAATTGTGGAAATAGTTACATATTCTCCCTCAACTGCAGGATAACCGTAACCTCCAATTAAAGTGGTTTTTAATCTACCGTTGTCTTTGATTTCCTTAACCATAAGACCTAGAGTATCCACATGAGCTGCAAAAGTTGACTGATTTTCATCAGTTTCACCTCTTAATGTTGCAATCATTGCTCTTTTATTAGTAAATGAAATTTCAAGACCTAAATCTTCAAATTTTTTTCTTACAATTTCCATAACCTTTTCAGTATCTCCACTAGGTGATGGGGTATTTAAAATTTCTTCTAAAAAGTCTAAATCTTTAATCTTATTCATTTTTCCCTCCAAATTATTCTCTAATATTTATATTATACCCTATTTTAAATAGATTATTATAAAATAAGAAACCGTTAGCTAGCTAACGGTTTCTACTTGCTCGTATATATTAAATTTTTTCTGTAAGCTGTCTATTGGACATAAAGTCCTGTTGTTCAGTTTCTTCTTTTTTATGTTTTAATTTATATTCCTGTTTTACAGATTTTTGAGTAAGTCCTACAAAAGCTTGCATAAAAAGCAATGAAATTATGGAATAGATACCAGTTTTTAAGTCAAATGTAAAAAATCCCGCAAGAATAATAGAACCGTCAATTATTAAAACGGATATATTAAGAGGTATCTTAGTGTAATTGGTAAGGGATTGTTCAAGGATAGCAGTTCCTCCAGTTGAACTTCCTGCTCTAAATACAAAACCAAGTCCAAGACCTGCCATAATACCTGCGAGTATTGCCGCCATAAGCTTGTTTCCGGTAAAAACTGGTAAAACTTTAGTAACTTTTACCAGTGCAGGAAGTAAAAATGAACAGTATATTGTGTTAACTGTATATTTCTTTCCAAGTAACAATAAACTAAGTGCCATTAATGGAAAAGTGCTCCAAAAAATTGTACTTTCAGCAGTGAATCCGAAAAAATGTTTAAATATAACGGCTACCCCGGTTACTCCTCCAGACACTAGATTATATGGCACATAGAACATATTTACACTAATTGCAAATAACAGTGTTCCAATGGACATCAATATAAAATTTTTAATAAAATGTTCAAAATCATTTTTTTCTCTAAATCTCATTTCAACCTCCCAAACGCAGGATTTATTCTACAAACATTGTAACATAATTGACAAAAAAAGTGAAACTTTTAAAAACTTTGTTAATTCATCATATAATATTAAATTGCTTAAATAAATACTTAAAAATATATCAAATTGACAGAATAAAGCACAAGAACATATTCTAAGTCAATCTTTAGAGTAATTCCAAAGAGTGATTTGATTAAAGTCGTCTTTAACCAAATTAGATGAAGTTAAACCTATAAGTCGAATAGGTCTTTGAAAATCGACAAAGGACTGTAAATAACAGCTTTTTAAATATATTTCACGATAATCACTAGTTGGATTTTCAAAGGTTATAGATCTTGTTATAGTCTCAAAGTTGTTAAATTTAATTTTAAGTGTAATAGTATGACCTAAAAGATTTTTTGATTTTAAGTCTAGGGAAAGTTCTTTTGAAAACTTTTTCAAATAGGATCTTAATAGAGTTTGATCATCTATGTCCTTTGGGAAAGTTCTTTCAACACCGAGGGATTTTCTAACCCTATTTGTCTCTACAGCTCTATTGTCAACACCTCTAATTCTCTGGTAGATGACTTCTCCTTGCTTTCCAAATTGATTTTTAAGAAATTGGGGAGATAATTTTAAAAGTTCCTGGACTTTATAAATTCCAAACCCATTTAATTTCTCTTTTGTCTTTTGTCCAACACCTGCGATTTTTTCAACGGGTAAACCCTCTAAAATACCTGGGATCATTTCTTTTCTTATTATGAATACACCACAGGGTTTGTTCCAGTCGGAGGCGAGTTTAGATAAAAACTTATTATAGCTTATACCAATAGATAGTGTAAGACCAGTATTTTTAGCAACGTTTTTTTGTATGTGATAGGCAAGTTTAATAGGATCACAGTTCAAGTGACTAATATCAAGACAAGCTTCATCAATAGACATTTTTTCTATTTTTTGAGAGTATTTTCTCATGATATTAAATACTTCATTACTTTTTTCTCTATACCGATCATGACGTACAGGAACGACTATGACTTGAGGACAAAGTTTTTTGGCAATAAAAATAGGCATGGCAGAATGAAGTCCATACTTTCTAGCTTCATAATTTGCAGTAGTAACTATTCCCCTTTCACTTTTTCCTCCTACTACCATAGGCTTTCCCTTTAATTTAGGATTGTCCAATTCTTCAACCGAGGCAAAAAAAGCGTCTAGATCTATATGTAAAAAATTTAAGTCGTCTTTCATCTTATCACCTTATTCATTATATCAAAATCACAAGGGTCTAAACATGATTATTTAACGATTTTTACTTATACCTTTAAAAAAATTGCTAAATAAGTTATTATATATTTAGTAAATACTAAGGAGGTTTCTTCACACATCCAAATGGATAAGAATTCAGATTTATTTAAAAATAAGGTTTCAGAATATCTTGGAACCAAGAAAGAGTGTGCAATCACTTTTTCTGCAACCATAATTGGTGACTTTATTTGTGCTTTTGCAATGACATACTTCTTTCAACAAAAGGGATTTTTAAGTGGAGGAGTAGGGGGAATTGGACTTTTGTTAAGGTTCATGTACGAGATTCCAACGGGGGTAACGGTATTTGTCTTAAACATTCCCCTAGTGGTGTTAGGTTACTTCTTAATAAATAAAAAGTTTACTACATATGCCATGCTATCTGCTTTCGTCTTATCAGGAGCATTACTATTTTTCGACAAATTTGAAAATCCTTTTATTTTAGACGATAGTTTTTTAGTGGCTGTAATAGGCGGTGCAGTAAATGGAATAGGAATGGGAATACTCTTTAAAAATGGTAGTTCCCAAGGTGGGCTTGACATAGTTGCAGCAATATTTAAGCAGAGATATAACGTAAACATTGGAAATGCGCTATTTGGTATGAACATTATTATAATAATGATAGGATCCTATGTTTTTTCACTAGATAGGGGTCTTTACACCGTAGTGGCAATGGCGGTGGCATATAACTTACTAGATAAAATTCAAATGGGCTTAGGTGAGAGAAAACAGATTATGATAATTTCCACTAAGTACGATGAAATTAAAAGACAGATTATACAAAAAGTTAATCGAGGAGTTACCTTCTTAGACGGTAGTGGAGGATATAAAAATACAAATTATAAAGTAATATATACAGTTGTCGGTAGAAGACAGTTGGCTCAAATAAAAAGAATTGTTGCAGAGGCAGATGGAAATGCTTTTATGGCGGTTACAGATGCTTATGAAGTAAGAGGTAAAGGATTTAGTACTTCTGAATTATAGAGATACTTAAAAAGGTAGTGTGGGTTAACCCACACTACCTTTTTAGTTAAAATCTTTTTTTAATTGATTTAATACTTCTAGATCACTACCACCATAGAACTTTGACAAGTAAGAACTATGGTTTTTTCTTTTTCCACCAAGACCAATTATTTCAAACCCTCTAAAAGGAAAATAATCAAAATATCCTGACATGGTTTCAACAATATAAAAATCTTTCTTTAGTAAATTTCTAAGAAAGAAAACGGACTTGTCTACAATTACATTAGGCACTTTAGAAATTAAAATAATATTTCTTTTATTTAAGTTTGGATTTAAATTTGCTTTATATGGCATATTTAGATTTTTATTCCTTATAATTTTTGGATAATCTTTATAAGCTACATTCATATCTAAACCTTTCCCCGCCTTTCCTATACCTGCATAATTTCCCATATTAGTATATTGCCACATACCTGTTTTTGAATTTACATAGGAAGAAACTCTGTTTTTATTATGTGTCCAATGAGCTACCCAGAAATCAAAGTCATTTAAACACTTACCCTTGTATCTGTGATTTAATAAGAACTTATTACGAAACCAAGATCCCATAGAATATAATCCTACATAATAGCCTTTTTCTTCTATTGTAATTAGAAATTCCAAAGCTATTTCGGTAATTTCTATGGGGGAGAGCTTTTCTTGAGAAGGATCTTCCAAATCTAAATAAAGGGGATATTCAAAGTATTTGTCTTTTACATTATTTAAAAAGAGTTTCGCTTCATTTAAAGATTCATTTTTATTTTTTGCATAAAGATACCAATAAGAACCGACTGGAATCCCTGCTTTTTTAGCTTCCTTATAACTAGATTCGAATGAGGGATCTAAATTAGTTTTGCCACTACCAGACCTTAAAATTACAAAATCTAAACCGTAAGCTTTTGCCTTTTTAAAATTTGAAACAGAGTTCCACATGGATAAATCAACACCAATTTTCATATATTTTCACCTCCAATAATAGATGAATTTAAAAGCATATAATTACCATTATAAAAACTATATTTTTATGTTATAATTGTTTAGTGGTAAAGCTCACTTATCTATTTATGTAACGATAAACTTAATTTACAGGGGAAAGTTTATCGTTAAATAATTTATAAATATATAAATTAAAATTCGGTTTTAATTAAGAAGATTATTTATTTTTATTTATTATTTAATCAAACATAATAAAAATAATGGCATTGAAGAGAATTAAGAAAAAATTCAGCTTAATTAGTTAAGATTTTAATAGACAAATAATAGATATTATTTTGTTTAAGCGTTTAGTTGGTGGGTATATATCATTAATAGTATAGTGTAAAATAAATTTTAGAGTTAAGATATATAATAACTTTAAATACTTATTAAAAAAATACTATACTTCATCTTTAGAATACATTAAAAATATTAAAGAAGGAAAGGTGATTATATGGATTGGACAGAATATGGAACTGAAACTGCACAGTTAGTTAGAGAAGCAGCCAGAAAGATAGATTCTATACTTCTACCTATTGCTGCAGCCAATGGATTGACCAACATGAAGCTTAAAGTTTTGTTAGAAGTTGAGAGACTTGGAAACGCAACTATAGGTGAATTGGGAGCATCTCTTGGTGTAGCAGGTGGAAATATTTCAAATATGTGTAAGGGACTTGAAAAAGAGGGCCTTTTAAAAAGAGCTAGATCTTTGGAAGATGAAAGAGTTGTACACGTTGCAATAACTGAAAAAGGTCAAGAGATAATAAATCAGATAAAAGAAGAAATGAATAGTAAACTTCGAGATAAATTAGGTTCTATGAGTGAAGATGAATATAAACAACTTGTGGACATATTAAAAGAGTTAAACGATTGTTTAGATTTGCTTTCTAAGAATTAGATTGGAAGGTGATTAAATGAAAAAGGGGAATTCAAAATTTCCTAAAGACTTTAGACCTAATTCAATAACTATGATCCTTATAGGTCTAATAGTTTGGAGTCTAATATTTTCTTCCATTCTTCCTATGTTCTCCCGTGGATCGGTAACAGAGGTAACATATGACAAATTCTGGACTATGTTGGAAGAAGGTAAAGTAAGCTATGTGGAATTAAATGATCCGCTGGAGTTTACTGCTAAAGACAAGGATGGAACTGAGAAGAGATACAGAACGCCTTACACAAATTTTGGTTATGACAAAGATCTTATTCCAAAAATGAAAGAAGTGGGAGGGGTTTCTTGGAAATCACAAAGTTCTAATATATTTACAAGGGTTATAGTTCCTTATATACTACAGATTTTGGTATTTTTTGGAATTATAATGCTATTCTCTAGGTTCTTAACAAAAAAAATGGGTGGCAATTCCATGAGCTTTGGGAAGAGCAATGCCAAAATTTATGTTCAGTCAAAACCTGGCAAGAGGTTTGATGATGTTGCAGGTCAAGACGAGGCTAAAGAAGAACTTTTAGAGATTGTAGATTTTCTTCACGATCCAAAAAAATACACAGAGATTGGAGCTGTACTACCTAAAGGGGTATTACTTGTGGGACCTCCAGGAACTGGAAAGACATTACTTGCTCAAGCTGTTGCAGGAGAAGCTAATGTTCCATTCTTCTCCATGTCGGGTTCTGAATTTGTAGAACTATTTGTAGGTATGGGGGCTTCTAAAGTTAGAGATCTCTTTAAACAAGCTAAGGAAAAAGCACCTTGTATCGTATTTATAGACGAGATAGATGCTATTGGTAAAAAAAGAGACACCCACGGCATAAGTGGTAATGATGAAAGGGAACAAACCCTTAATCAGTTGTTAAATGAAATGGACGGTTTTGAAGGAAATACTGGGGTTGTAATTCTAGCAGCCACAAATAGACCTGAAATTCTCGATCCTGCACTAACAAGACCGGGACGTTTCGATAGAAGAGTTCCTGTTGAATTACCGGATCTTTCAGGACGTGAAGCTATATTAAAAGTACATGCAAGAAAGATAAAAACAGAAACAGATGTGGATTACAGACAAGTTGCACTTATGACAGCGGGAGCGTCTGGAGCGCAATTGGCAAATATTATAAATGAATCTGCACTACTTGCAGTAAAACATGGTAAGTCCAGAGTTTCTCAAATTGAGTTAACCGAGTCGGTTGAAGTGGTTATAGCAGGTCAACAAAAGAAGGGTATGGTAATATCTCCGAGGGAAAAAGAGATGATAGCATATCACGAAGTGGGACATGCACTTGTTGCAGCAACTCAGAGTCACCAGGCTCCTGTAACAAAAATTACGATTATACCAAGAACTTCTGGAGCTCTTGGCTACACTATGCAGGTTGAGCAAGAAGAGAAATTCCTTATGAGTAAGGAAGATATATTTAATGAAATCGTAACGTTAACAGGGGGCCGTTCTGCAGAAGAGGTTGTCTTTAAGACAAAGACTACAGGAGCTGCAAATGACATTGAGAGAGCGACAAATCTTGCTCGGGCAATGATCACTCAATACGGTATGACTGATGAGTTTGGAATGGTTGCTCTAGATACTAGAAATAATAAGTATTTAGATGGAGGAACATCTAGTAATGCTTCCCCTGAAAAGGCGGCTCAAGTTGACAATATGATTGAAAAAATTATAAAGGAAGCCCAAGCTCAAGCTATTTCAATATTAGAAGGAAACATAGACAAGCTTCACGAAATCTCTAAGTACTTGTTAAAGAAAGAAACTATTACAGGTGATGAGTTTATGGAGATATTAAAAAGGAAAGAAGAATCTGAAGAAGTTGAAAATAAAGAAAATACTGAAATTTCAGAAAAAAATTTAAATGACGATATTGAAATAGATAAGTAGATAAAATAAGACAGCTATCTTTTAGGTAGCTGTCTTAAAATTTAAAATTTTCTTTAATCAAAAGATATTTAAACTATACTACTCTCTTGAAAGTTTTTTAGGTCTATGAAGTTTAATCTTTTTATACTTTTTCATGTAATTTGTTTTGATATAAATTATCAAAAGTGATATCATTAAAAATGGTGATTTTATGTCTTATAGTGAAACTTACGAAATAAAAATAACTAAAGAAATGTTAAATTATTATGACTTTTTGCATGGTGGAGAAGGTTATAAAATAATGGATGCAACTGCAGGTTATGTTTCAAAACACCATGTAGGTGGGGAAACAGTAACGGTTGCTTGCAATGATGTGGTCTATAAAAATAGTGCATATTTAGGAGAGCATATCATATCCACTGGAAAAGTTTTAAAGATTGGAAATACGTCTATAACCGTTGAAGTGACAAATCTAGTTAAAGAAAGAAATGTAATTTCAAGTCGGGGAATTTTTACCATGGTATCTGTAGATGAAAATTTCCGACCAAAAAAGATAGAAAAAGATAAATTAATTTACAATTAAAAAGAGGTGATAATTTGGAAAGAAAAAGTAGAATTCATACAAATAGAGAACTAATTAGTATGTTTTCACCATACTTTAAACCCTATAAGAGCACGTTGTTTTTTGACTTATTCTGTGCATCTCTAACTACTATAAGTGAAATAGTACTTCCAATGATATTAAGGTTTATGACAAATACTGCCCTTGAAGATGTTTCAAAGTTGAGTTTGGGAATAGTTGTTAGATTGGGATTTATGTTTTTGATAATTAAGACTGTGGAAGTCTTTGCAGGCTACTATATGCAAAGAACTGGGCATATTATGGGGGCAAAAATCGAAACCGATATGAGAAAGGATTTATTTGACCACCTACACAAGTTGTCGGATTCTTACTTTAATGATGCTAAAATAGGTCAAATAATGGCAAGAATTACAAATGACCTTTTTGATGTAACTGAGTTTGCACACCATTGTCCAGAAGAGTATTTTATAGGTTCAATAAAAATAATTATTTCTTTTATTATTTTAATCAGAATAAATATTCCTCTTACATTGGTTATATACGCAATGATTCCAATAATGATATTTGCAACAACTGCATTTAGAAAGAGGATGAGAAAAGCCTTTAAAGCCCAAAGAAATCACATAGGTGAAATAAATTCTCAAGTTGAAGACAGTTTGTTGGGAGTTAAAGTAGTTAAGTCGTTTACGAACGAAGAAGAGGAAACAAGGAAGTTTGACAAGGGAAATAAAGAGTTTTTAAATATTAAAAAAGAATCCTATAAGCAAATGGCAGGATTTTTTGCAGTTACTAGAGTATTTGACGGATTAATGTATTTAACAGTTCTTATTCTCGGTGGATATTTAATGATTAGGGGACAAATTGATCCGGGAGATTTAGTTGCTTATGTATTATTTGTAACTACATTATTAAATACAGTTAGAAGAATTATTGAATTTACAGAACAATTCCAAAGGGGAATGACAGGTATAGAAAGATTCTCTGAGCTTATGGACACTGACATCGAAATATTCGATGAAGATGATGCTGTTGAATTAAAGGATGTAAAAGGAGATATTGTAATAAACGGAGTAAGTTTTAAATATCACGATAATGAAGAGTACATTCTTAAAGATTTAAATATGAAAATAAAACAAAATTCAAATGTGGCGTTGGTAGGACCATCAGGTGGAGGAAAGACCACAATCTGTAATCTAATTCCTAGATTTTACGATGTAAATGAGGGATGTATTACAATTGATGGGGAAAATATTAAGAAATTCACATTAAAGAGCTTAAGAAAAAACATAGGTATGGTTCAGCAGGATGTGTATTTATTTTCAGGAACTGTATTTGACAATATAGCTTATGGAAATCCGGGAAGTTCTAAAGAAAGTGTAGTAGAAGCGGCTAAACTTGCAGGGGCATATGACTTTATAATGGATCTTCCACAAGGGTTTGACACATATGTAGGAGAAAGAGGAGTTAAATTGTCGGGAGGACAAAAACAGAGAATTTCAATTGCTAGAGTATTTTTAAAGAATCCTCCAATCCTTATATTAGATGAAGCAACTTCTGCCCTTGACAATAAGAGTGAAAAAATAATACAAAATTCACTAGAGAAATTATCCAAAGGAAGAACAACTCTAACAATTGCCCATAGACTTACAACTGTTCAAAATGCAGATAATATAATTGTCTTGACAGAAGAAGGAATTGTAGAACAGGGAAATCATAAGGAGTTAATGGAAAAAAGAGGATACTATTACAATCTCTATACACAGGGAGGGTCATCCCTAAATACAATGGATTTGGAAGCGTTAAATAATCCAGCATAAAACAAATGTAAGGAGATTTTAATTAGAAATTTAATTTCCAAAAATTTAATCGGCATGAAGGTATTAACCTTTATGCCGATTTTTAAATATAAAGTTTTCATAAAAAGTCTAAATAAATTCAAGTGTTTAATTTCTTAAGTTTAAGGCTTGTATTTTACTGGTTTTCTATGTGAATTTTATATTGAAATAAAAATATTAAAAAAACATTGATACCAAAAAGCTATGAGTTTTAATTCTCATAGCTTTTTTTGGTAAAAATAGAGAACTCTAAAGCTATAAAATTTAGAAAAGAAAATAAAAAAACAAAATGAATAATTTTTGGATATTTGATTATATTTCAATTAACGAATTTGTATTTATACCTTTAAATTTAGGGTTTAACCAATTTAAGGACTTTAGGTATATGAATATATATGCGAATAATAAACACAAAAACCTGCATTTATTAAAAAAATAAGGATAAATATTAAATAAATAATTTAAAAATTTACATTTAGGTATTGTAATTATTTGAAATTTAGTGTAGAATATGCAAAAATACTTTAATTTTCCAAAAGTAAAGAAAAGGAGGAAATTATGGAAAAAAGAAAAGGCTTTAGTTCATCCATAGGGATGATAATGGCGACGGCTGGTTCAGCTGTAGGAGTAGGTAATATATGGAGATTTCCATATATTCTTGGTGAATATGGAGGAGCAGCTTTTCTAATTGTCTACTTGCTAATGGTTTTAGTGATAGGTATTCCTCTAATGGTTACGGAAATGGCCATAGGTAGAAGAGGAGGAGAAGATGCAGCAAAGAGCTTTAAAAAGATTGCTCCAGGAAAAAAATGGTACTTGTCAGGTTTATTAGGAATTATAGCTGCATTTATTATTCTTGGATACTACACTGTTGTTGCAGGTTGGACTTTAAAATACATAGTAAACTCTTTAACTAATGTGTTTAATAGTTCTATAACTCCTGAAATGACAACAACACTATTTACTGATTTTGTAGGGTCTGGAGTGGAACCTATAATATATACATTTGTGTTTATGGCAGCTACAATGTTTATAGTTTATAAGGGAATTGAAGCAGGGATTGAAAAAGCATCTAAAATATTACTTCCTATACTGGTTGTAATTTTAGTGGTGCTTGCAATAAGATCTCTTACTTTACCAGGGGCTTATAAAGGAGTTGAGTTCTTATACAAGCCAGACTTTAGAGCTTTATTTGAAAAGAAAGATGCTATTTTAGTGGCTATGGGTCATGCTTTTTATTCTTTAAGTCTTGGAATGGGAATAATAGTAACATTTGGATCCTATATGTCTAAAGAAGATGACTTAGCAAAAACTGCGTTGAAGATATCTATTATGGATACATTGGTTGCTTTACTAGCAGGGTTTGTAATATTTCCAGCAGTGTTCTCCTTTGGACTTGAGCCATCTCAAGGAGCAGGACTTGTATTTATATCTTTACCAAATGTATTTGGAAATATGCCAGGGGGTAGAATATTTGCAACTTTGTTCTTTGTATTATTAGCTTTTGCAGCTTTGACATCTACAATATCTTTGCTTGAAGCGGTTGTATCACATTTAATAGATAGTAGGGGTATGAAAAGATCTCATGCAACACTTTTATCGGGATTTTTCATATGTATAATATGTATATTTTCAAGTCTATCTATGGGAGAACACTTAGGAAACTTTACTATATTCGGAAAGAATTTCTTTGATTTTCTAGACTATATAACAGCGAATATATTCTTACTTGTAGCAGCTTTTATAGAAGTTATCTTTATAGGGTGGTTTTATAAAAAAGAAGAATTTATGGACGAAATCACAAGATCGGGAGCAAATAAAACTGCTTTATCAAGTTTTGTATACTTTTCAGTTAAATATATAAGTCCTATAGTAATATTGATTTTATTTATTGCAAACAATGGATTGTTAAAATAAAAGAAAGGCAACTATCATAAAATTGATAGCTGCCTTTTATATTTTTATCTTGCTTTTCTTGCTTTCTTATATTGATAATAAGATGAACTAAATATTAAGAGGATTCCCAATAGAGAAAATGGACTTATTATTTCTCCAAATAGGACAAATCCTAAAATGGACGTAAATACTACTGTTGAGTAGTTAAAGATACTAACTTCTGAAGCTTCTCCTATTCTATAAGATTGTGTTAAGAATATTTGTCCAAGACCTGCGAAAATTCCTATTCCCAACAAAAGAACCAATTCCCTTGGAGTTGGAATTATAAAGTTTTTCCACATTAAAGGAATTGAGACTAAAAACGAAAATAGTGAAAAGTAAAAAATTATCGTATTAGGTTTTTCATACTTATTTAAATGTGCAAGAACCGTATAAGCACCACCGGCGAATAGTGCTGAAAGCATTCCAACAAGTGCTGGAGTAAAGTCCATATTAAAAGAAGGTCTAACTACAAACATGGTTCCTATAAAGCAGAGAACTAAATTTATCACCTTTGATTTTGTAAGTTTTTCCTTTAAAAAAACCACTGCAAATATTATTACAAATATCGGTGAAGATTTTTGAAGTATGGTAGCATCTGCAGAGTCTAAGTGGTTAATAGCAAAGAAGTAGGTCACTACTCCTATATATCCTAATAGTGAACGACCAATTAATAAGTGTTGGTTTTTTTTGTGACCAAGTAACTTATCTCCACTCTTAATGCAAAGATAGCCACATATAAAAAGCGTTATAAGATTTCTAAAAAACACCTGTTCAAATAATGGGATTCGCCCACCTGTAAGTTTAACTAAAATCTGCATTAAGGCAAACCAAACGCAGGATAGGACCATATAAACAATACCTTTTTGTCTATTCTCAAGTTCCAAATTATTTACCTCCTATTGTAAATGAAATATAGTAATCCAGAGTAAATCAAAAAAGACAAAGTTATTATGATTTTAAAGTAAACCTTTTTTGTCTTATGGTGAAAATAGTTCATTCCAAAAAAAGAACCTATAAAACCACCAACAAGGGATAGGCTTAATAAGAAGGATTCGCTTATTCGGTATTTGTCTTTTCTTGCAAAAGACTTATCTAGACCATAGGCAAAAAAAGAAAAGATATTAATCAAAATAAAATATATAATAACAATTTTTAAAATCATTGCCTAATTTCTCCTTTGATTCATTAAGTGTTATTATAACAGATAGAGTTAAATATTAAAACGAGGGAAAAATGAATAGTATTAAAATATGCCCATGGGCTTTAAAGTCGGAGGATTTAAGAAAATATCACGATGAAGAATGGGGAAGAATTTCAAGAGATGATAACTACCTTTTTGAAATGCTTATCTTGGAATCTTCTCAAGCAGGATTAAGTTGGGATATAATTTTAAAAAAGAGAGAGGGTTATAGAAAAGCCTATAAGGGATTTGATGTGAAAAAAGTAGCTGATTTTACAATAGTAGACTATAATAAATTAGTTGAGAATAAATCTATTATAAGGAATAAGAGAAAGATAAAATCTTCCATTGAAAATGCTAAAATTTTCTTAAAAGTCCAAGAAGAGTTTGGATCTTTCTATAATTATATTTGGAGCTTTACAGATGGAGTGCAAATAGTTTCCCATTATAATACTGAGGATGAAGTTCCTTCGAAAAGTGAGCTTTCTAAGAAAATTTCAATGGATATGAAAAAAAGAGGATTTAAATTTGTAGGTCCTACAATTATTTATTCTTATCTCCAATCCATAGGAGTAATAAACGATCACATAGAAGGATGTGCTTTAAAATGACTTTTGTCTATGCCCACAGAGGAAGTAGGTGTAATAGGCCTGAAAATACTTTAATTTCATTTAAAGAGGCGGTTAAAGTAAAAGCTGATGGTATTGAACTTGATGTAAGACAGACTAAGGACAAAAAGATTGTTGTAATTCACGACAGTGAAATAAGTAGAACTACTACCGGCAATGGATTAGTGAAGAATTTAACCCTACAAGAAATTAAATCACTTGACGCTGGGGTTAAACAGTTTGAAGAATTTAAAGGAGAAAAAGTTCCTACTTTAAAAGAGGTATTGGATTTATTAGATCAAGAAGAGTTTACTGGAGTTTTAAACATCGAGATAAAATCAGAAACGGTATTTCATCATGGACTAGAGAAGAGAACTGCAAATGTAGTTTTAGAAAAACCACACAAATTTCAAATAGTTTATTCATCATTTGATATAAGGTCATTAAGGTTGATTCAAAGATATGATAAAGACAATGAGAGATATTTGTTATTAAAAGATGAAGGTAATAGTCGTTCTAAGATTTTAAAAGTACAAAGAGATAATAATTTACAAGGAATTCATTCGACTCTAGGAAAGAACATTAGAGATCGAGACTTTATGAAAAGTTTAAAGAAAAAGACCAGACTTTGGACAATTAATAAGGAAGAAGACATTAGGTATTGTTTTGAAAATAGGATAGATTCAATTATAACTGACTATCCTGAAAGAGCAATTCAGATAAGAAAAGAATACAATATGAAAAAAGACAAAAAGGAGAATTAAAATTTATATGATAGAGACAAACGATATGAACTTGTCACAAGAGGTAATGAGAGCTGTATCAGATATGGGGTTTGAAGAGTTTACTCCTATACAAAAAAGCTCCATACCGCTATTGTTAGAAGGGGCAGATGTAATTGGACAGGCTCAGACGGGTACTGGAAAGACTGCGGCTTTTGGAATTCCAATTATAGAAAAGATAAATGAAAATTCAAATAAAGTGCAGGCGTTAGTCTTATGTCCTACAAGAGAACTTTGTATACAGGTTTCTGAGGAAATATCCAATTTGGCAAAGTACAAGAAAAATATCAAAGTTATGCCAATATATGGGGGACAGCCCATTGAAAGACAACTGCGAGGACTAAAATCTGGAGTTCAAATAGTGATAGGTACTCCAGGTAGGGTTATGGACCATATGAGAAGAGGGTCGCTAAAGCTTAACAATCTTAATTTTTTTGTTTTGGACGAAGCTGACGAAATGTTCGATATGGGATTTAGAGATGATATTGAACTTATTTTACAAGATGTGCCTGAAGAAAGACAGTCGCTATTTTTTTCAGCAACCATGGCAAAAGAAATAATGGATTTTACCAAAAAATATCAAAACAACCCAGAAATAGTAAAAGTAGTTAATAAAGAACTTACTGTTCCAAAAGTAAAACAGGTGTATATTGAGCTTAGAAACGATATAAAGACAGAGATTCTTTCAAGACTTTTGGATAGAGATAACCCAAAACTTACGGTGGTTTTTTGTAATACAAAGAAAAAAGTAGATGAACTTACTGCAGAGTTACAGTCAAGGGGATATTTTGCAGATGGACTTCATGGAGATTTAAAACAAAACCAAAGAGATAAGGTAATGGAAAAGTTTAGAAGTTCCACCATAGACATATTGGTTGCAACAGATGTTGCTGCAAGAGGGATAGACGTTGACGATGTAGATTTGGTTGTAAACTATGATATGCCACAAGATAACGAATACTATGTTCATAGAATAGGAAGAACTGCAAGAGCGGGAAGGTTTGGTACGGCGATTTCCTTTGTAACGGGAAAAGACTATGGAAGTCTAAGGGAAATAGAAAAATATGCGAAGACAAAAATAGAAAAAATTGCAATTCCTACAATTAAGGATATGGAGAAAAATAGAACTTCAAAATTGATGGGTAAAATTAGACATATCTTAGATAACGAGAATTTAGAAAAAGAAATTAAATTTCTTTCTATGCTAGAAGAAGAAAAATACCTTCCTAATCATATTGGTGCGGCGGTTTTGAGAATGTTTTTAAATGAGCAGAAAGCCTTTAAATACAAGGAAATAGATTCGGTTGACAATAATAAGAGACCTAAGTTCGGAAGAGTAAAAAAAGATAGAAATAGAAACCAAAGACAAAGACAAAACAATAGCAATAAAAGTAGTACAAGGCTATTTATTAGCATTGGAAAGAAAAGGGGAGTCTCTCAAAAACACATATTGGCAGCGTTGTGTAATGAAGGTAAAATTTCATCAAAGGATGTTGGTCAAATAGATATTTTTAATGATTTTTCATTTGCAAATGTAAATTCTAAAATTGCAAGTAAAGTTGTAAAAAACCTCAACAATAAACACATAAGAGGTGCTAGAGTTTCAGTTGAAAGGGCAAGAGACAAATAGGGTGTTTTATGAAAATAAGACTCGATAAATTAATTGGAAATATGGGGTTTGCATCGAGGACAGAAATAAAAAAATCTTCAAAAAAAGGTGCGATAAAAGTTAATGGAGTAGAAGAGAAAGACTCTTCTAGGATTGTAGATACTGAAAAGGACAAAGTGTCATATAATGGAGTTTCCGTAATTTATAAAAAATATATCTACCTTTTAATGAATAAACCCAAAGGGGTGATTTCAGCAACGGAAGATCTATATGATGAAACTGTAGTAGATTTACTTATGGATGAAGATAAAGTATTTAACCCTGCACCTGTTGGAAGATTAGACAAAGACAGTACGGGATTACTTCTTTTAACAAATGACGGAGACCTTAATCACAAACTAACCTCTCCAAAATATGAAGTTCCAAAGACGTATTTTGTGACTTTAAGTAAAAAAATAGAAGAAGAAAAATATAGAAAAGTCTTTAATAAGGGAATAAAGCTTATGCCTGAAGACATAAAAACAAAACCTGCAAAATTAGAAGTTGTAGATGACACCCACTGCTATATAACAATAATGGAAGGCAAATTTCACCAAGTAAAGAGGATGTTTCAAAAAGTAGGGAACGAAGTTTTAGAACTGAAGAGAGTTAAAATGGGTTTACTGGAATTACCAAAAGACTTAAAGCCGGGAGAATATAAAGAGATAAATAGAATGGAAATAAAACTCGAAGATAAATAAAATAATATTTTAAATATAGAAAATAGTAGATTAAAATTAAATACAATATAACTACCCTCTTAGCTGGATAAATCAGAAAAGAGGGTTTTTATTATAAAAACAAAAAAATTACTAATACTTAACCTTACAAAGTAAAAATAGTACATTAAAAAACTGGATAAATGAAAAAATTAGAAATAATCTACATAATAAAAACATATCTTATAAAACTTAGAAAAGAAAACCCTCAATAAAAACGTATATAAAACTAACTCAAATAGTCACCACTATATTAAAAGAAGATAAGTAAAGCTTCTTTTACAATTTTTTCTAAACAAGTTATAATGTAAAAAAGGTGTGAGAATATGAAGATAAAACTATCAAGCGAAAATTATAGAATTGTAGTATATGAAATGATTTCTGTTTTTTTAGATCCAAGTGAAATTGAGTTTACCCATGAAAATTTTAAAACAGGACTTATAATAAATTTAGAAAATGGTATAGAAATTATTTATTTAGAAGATAATTTAATTAAATATCATAAGATAGTAAATAGAAAAGATATAAAAGTTGATGAAAATTTTAGTTTTAACATGGGGATTAAGTTCGAAATAGCTAAATTTTTTACAAATATTTTTAACAAGTCTAATCCATGGGGTGTGCTAACAGGAATTAGACCGGTAAAAGTTTCTAGAAAGCTATTGAATAAGTATAGATATGACGAAGCTTTGAAGTATTTAACCGAGAAATTACTTCTAAATTCTAACAAGGCAAAGCTAATATTGGACATATCGAATGTACAAAGTAATATTATAAAATCAACAGTTAAAGATGATTATAGTGTATATATAAATATACCTTTTTGTACTGGGAGATGTTCTTATTGCTCCTTTTCAACTTTAGTCATTTCAAAAAATAGAGATAAGGTAAATCCCTATATAGATGCTTTACTTTATGAAATGAAGACGTTAAAAAAACACTTTAAGAAAAACCCTATTTCTATTTATATTGGAGGAGGAACTCCAACGGCTTTAGATGAAAGTGATTTAGAAAGACTTTTATCTGGAATTGAAGAAATTTACGACTTAAATAGTTTTCAAGAATTTACTGTAGAGGCGGGAAGGGAAGATTCTTTAAGTAGTGAAAAATTAAAAATTTTAAAAAAATTTAACGTTACTAGAATTTCCTTAAATCCACAGAGTTTTAGAAGTGAAACTTTAGAAAAAATTGGTAGAAATCAAAATAATGATAATTTAATAAAGAAGTATTATGAAGCAAGAACAATTGGTTTTAACAGTATAAATATGGATTTAATAATTGGACTTCCCGATGAGACTTTATCAGACTTTAATATTACTTTAAATAAAATTAAAGAACTTCAGCCAGATAATTTGACTATTCACACTTTAGCAATTAAAAAGGGATCTAAGCTTATGCAAGATAAAAGGGATATGTTAGAGGAAAATAAGCAAGCAAATTTAATGATGAATAGGGCAGTTGAATTTTCCAAAGAGAACGGTTATATTCCTTACTACTTATACAGGCAGAAGAGAATTTTGGGAAATTTAGAAAATATTGGATTTTCAAAATCAAATAAAATTTGTAAATACAATATCTATATGATGGAAGAAGCTCAAAATATTCTGGGGATAGGTATGGGATCAGGATCTAAATTTTTAAAAGAAAATGACCTAATCTTAAATCATAGAAATTTTATGAATATGAGAGACTATTTAGAAAAAATTGAAGATATTATAGGAGAAAAGGAGAAGTTAATTGAAAAAAGAAGCCGAAATTGAAAAAATATTAGAATATCCCATTGAACAAGTATGGGAAATATTTACAAATAGAGAAGATTACTCTTGGAGAAATGAAGTTATAGACTTTGTAAAGACTTCAGAAAAGACCTTTAAAGAAACAAATAGCAATAATTTAACTACAGAGTATAAGATATTGACTTTAAAACCCATGGAGTTTTTTGAAATTGAGATGAAGAATAAAATAATTGAAGGAGTTTTTAGTATAGTTTTTATAAAGCTTGGGGAAAGAAGTACAAAGGTTAGATTGAAACAAGTAAATAGTTACAAAAACAAACTGGTATATTTAGCTAATTCTTTCTTTCTAAACCTGGAAAAAGTGTTAAATCTATACATTTTTCAAGTGGAAAATGAACTTAAAAAGAGAAATATTACAATAAAGTAACAAAAACTGAAAGAATTTTGTAATAATTCTGTTACCCTTTTGTAACCTTTAATATTAAACAACAAAAGTTACAAAAAATATTACAATTTTGTCATAAAATAAATTAAAATTAGTAAAAAACGTGTAAAAATACTACTTATTAATGTAAGACTCGTGTAAATATTGACATGTTTAACCCCTTGGTCTAAAATTATCACGTAACAAAAGTTACAAAATAGTTACAAAAGATTGAGGAGTGTTATTTTGAAAATTAAAACTAAAATTGCTTCAGGTTTATTGGCGGCTGCAATAGTAGTTAGTCCGATGACTAAAGTGTTTGCAAATTCTAATTTCAATTTAATAAGTGTAAATTCAAGCGAATTATCAGAAGTATCTAGAATGATCGCAAACAGTGCCGAAGCTTTAGAAAATGTGTATATACTAAATTCAAATAAAATAATTGACGGAATTTCCGGAGGTGTACTTGCTGGAGAAAATAATGGAGCTATCGTCTTATTAGAAGATGGAAAGCTTTCAAATAAGTCAATGGAAATAATAAAAAGAGCTAAAAATGTATATGCAATAGGTGGAGATAATACAATACCTGAAGAGGCTTTAAAAGGTATCGAAAACCTAAGGGGCAGAATAAGTGGATTTAGTAGATTTGATACTGCTGCAAAGATTGCAGAAGAAGTTGGCGAAGGAAGAGATATTATAATTGCCGATGGAGAGGCATTACCAGATTCCCTTTCAGCGACAGCATTTGCAATAAAAAAAGATATGAATATATTGCTTACAAATGGAGATAATGTTCCAGAAGCCACAGAAAAGTATTTAAAAGAAAATAAAGATGCTGAAATCTTCTTTGTAGGAGGAAAAAGTTCTGTACCACATATAGTTAAAGAAAAAGTATATGATATAGCAAATAAAGATAAGTCTATGATAGAAAAAAATACTATCTATGGACAAAATAGATATGAAACTTCATTTGAAATTTTAAATAGATATGGAGAAGTTGACGATATAGTTATTGCGAATGGCAGAAATTATCCAGATGCAATCCTTGCTACTGTACTTAGTGCAAATGTTGAGGCGCCTATGTTACTGGTAAATCCCATAGATGTGCAAGAAAAAATTAAAGACTTAAATGTAAACAACGTATATTCAGTATCTACAAATAATATTTCAAACTCATATTTAAAAGTATTCGTAGAGACTATACTTAATCAAAGTGCTGTAGATATGCCTATTAAAAACTTAGAAGGTAATGTTATAGACAAGATTGAAAAAGAAGTTTTAAGAACTGGTTGGGTAAAATCTACACTAAATGTTAGACAACAGCCGGGAACAAGTTCTAGAGTGCTAGGAACATTAGCAAAGGGAGATAAAATTTCTGGATATGTTGTAGGTGATTGGTTGAGAATTTCTTACAAGGGTGTTACAGCTTATGTTTCAAATAGCTATATATCTGACACTGAAATAAAGAAAGACGAACCTAAAAAAGAAGTTTCTACAAGTGATAAAGGATTTAGCTACAGTAAAGTAATGACAGTTAAAGCAACGGCTTATTCAATGCATGAACCGGGACTATCATGGAGAACCGCATCAGGAATTGACCTAAGAAAGAATCCAAAGGTTATTGCGGTAGATAGAAATGTGATTCCACTAGGAACTAAAGTATATGTTGAAGGTTATGGTTATGCTATAGCAGGAGACACAGGTGGAGCTATAAAAGGAAATAAAATAGACGTTCATATGAATTCAGTAAAAGAATGTTATAACTGGGGCGTAAGAACAGTAAAACTTTATATTTTAAATTAGTTTTAAGTCGGAGAATACTCCGACTTTTTTTATAGTTTTATTTACTTAAATGTAGATTTTTTTATGTATGATTTTAACACTTTGACGATTTTAGACAATAAAAAAGAAGGTCTAACCTTCTATTTTACTTAAGCCCTATATCGGTTTCCACATTGTAATATATATCCCATACCTTATCGCTATCACAACGTAAGAGCCCTCTAAATATATACTTTTCATTGTCGCTTTGACTTAATGACCAATACTTAAAACGTAAATTCTTTTCGTTGGGATACCTCTTTTCAAAATCTTTTATAGATTGTTCAAAAATTTTATCCATATTATTAAGAATTTCTTTTGTTAACGGAGCTTGATTTGGAGATATTCTTAAAGTTTTTCCATAAACTTCTTTTCCGTTTACAAAATGGGATGATTTACCATTTTCTGATTTATGTTCCAAATCCATTATATGATCTTGATTATCTTCGTTATAACTATATTTTATCGAATCTAAAGAAAGGGTGTATTCTAAAGTAAAAGTTTTAACTGCCGTATTTAAATAGTCGTTCATCTCTATAATAGTAGGATAGGAATAATCCTTTTGCTCATCTTGGTTTAAATCGGATAAATCTTGTGGTTTAAATTGGTTAGAACCTTCAATATTCAAATTTTTTTGGTTACAGCTGGTAAACAAAATAAGAGAAAGGATTAAAAATAAAAACTTCTTCATATAACACCTCATATGTAAGGAAGGCGAAATTTCTTTCGCCTAAAAAATAGTTAATTCAAAATTTAATAAATTAAAAGTCCTCAACTACATTGTATTTGTACTCTTTAGAATTATTTCCTAAGACTACCTCTACATCAAAAGTCAACACCTGGTCATCGTATTCTAATTCCCATTCTTTAGCTAACATATTATTAGCGTTAAACTCCTTGGCAAAGTCATCTAGAGACCTATTAATCATATCGGAAATTTTATCTAGATATTCATCGTCAATAGCCTTATCTAAATCGTCTTCATCTTCAGAATTAAATTTATAGTCGCCGACCTTAGCGTCTAACTTAAGTTGATTTTTGCTATTTCCCTCTATACCGGTTACTTCGTACTGGTACTTTTCGTCAAATTCATAGGATATACTTACTATTTGACTGTTTGGGAACTGTTCCCTAAACATTGATAGGGCATCGTTATAGCTGTATTGTTCTTCGTGCTGTTTAGCAGCGTCATTAGGTTCTTCTATAGTTTCAGTTGCCTCTTGTGTCTCTGTAGCTTGAGACTGGGTAGATTCAGTGGTTTCTGTTTTCTCTTCAGTAGACACTGTAGCTTTAGAAGTGCTTGGTTCTTCTACGGTATTGTCAACTTGATTACAGCCCACAAGAAATAGAGAAGAGAGCAAAAGTCCACTTAAAATATATTTTTTCATATAATCACCTTCCGTAAAGTTTAATCAGATTACAATAAATTGGTCTTTAAAAACTCTATAATAGCACTTGACTCATACATGGGTTGACCGTCCACAAATAGACAAGGAACTTGTACTTTGCCACCGATTTCGGCAAGTCTTTTTTCTCCTTCTTTATCAGTGGAAATATTTATTAATTCAATCTTATCCCCCAATTTATATTTATTAATGAATCTTGTTACCTTTAAGCAATAAGGACAAAATCTCATGTAAAATAATTCTAACTTCATATTTACCTCCTATTTTCCGTCATGATATTTAATACCCTCTATTAACAAAACTAAACATTATAATAAAAGAAGGTGGATTTATAATAATTTTTAATATTTATTAAAATATTGTACTTTTAGAGAAAAGTCTCTTAAAATAGAAAGAAGGTAAGGAAGTGAAATGGTCATGAAGATAAATACTTTATTAAAAAAATTGACATATATAGAAGTAACGGGGAGTGTTGAAAAGTCCTTTTATCATATTACTCTAGACTCGAGACAAGCCAATGAAAAGTCTATATTTGTCGCTATAAGAGGATTTAAAACAGATGGACATAAATTTATTGAAAAAGCAATTGACAACGGGTGTAAGATAGTAGTTCATACAGACTCTGTTAAAAAAATTGAAGGAGTAACATATATTAAAGTTTTAGACTCTAGAATTGCCCTTGCAGAAATTTCAAATATTTTTTATGACAACCCGTCAAAGGATATGAAAGTCGTTGCAGTTACTGGAACTAATGGCAAGACTACCACAACTTTTATATTGGAACACATTTTAAGAAAAAACAATAGAAGAGTTGCATCCCTTGGTACTGTGGGGCTTAAAACCGAAGAGGGAATAAATTACTTAGGAAAAACCACGCCGGAATCAAAAGACCTACAAGAGATTTTTAGTGATTTAAAGAAAAAATCATATGAAGCCATGGTAATGGAAGTATCGTCACACGCCCTCGAGTTAAAAAGAGTTCATGGGGTCCAATTCGATTATGCGGCCTTCACAAATTTAACCTATGAACATATGGAATTACATGGCACGATGGAAAACTATTATCAGGCAAAAAAGAAACTTTTTTTAATGACAAACAAACAAAATTTTATAAATATAGATGACGAATATGGAAAGAGATTATATAAAGAGTTAAAAGAAGACTTTATTCCTGCAATATCCTATGGAATGAACGGGGAAAGTGAAATAAATGGCAAAATCTTGAGCATGGACCTTAATAGTTCCACATTTCTATATGAAGAGGAAGGGATAAGTGAAGAACTAAAAATTCCTATTGCAGGAGAGTATAATATATATAACGCAATATGTGCTGTTGCAATTGCCGTAAGAATGGGTGTAAATATAAAAGACATAAAAAATTCTCTAAAAACCTTTAAAAAGCCGGAAGGTAGATATGAAGTTGTGGATAATGACAAAGGGCTTAATTTAATTATTGACTTTGCACACACTAGCGATGGCATGGAAAGTATAATAAAGTCTGCAAAAAAGAATTTCCAGAAGAATACCATTGTCGTGTTTGGAGTCACTGGTGCAAGAACTCCTCAAATGCAAGAGGAGATAGGAAGAGTTGTAGGAGAGGTTTCAGATTATTCTATTATAACCATGGATGATGAAGTTGATATGCCCATAGGTGAAATTTCAAAGAACATTATAAAGGGAATGAAAAAATCAAATGGCAAATTTGAATATATTGAAAATAGAGAAAAGGCAATAGAAAAGGCAATAGAAATTGCAACAAAAGACGATGTGGTTTTGTTTTTAGGAAAAGGCAATGAAAAATTCTTTAAAAAGCTAGATGGAACTAAAACGGAATACGATGAAAGAAAAGCTGTCGAAAAAGCACTTTTAAATAAAAAGTAAAAAGCTCGACAGGCTTTTTTTATTTTAAAATAAAAAAAGAATCGTAAACACGATCCTAAAACATATGTAGCACACCCGGCTTTGACTAATTACACCTTAACGTTACAAATGTAGTTAGCTCGAAGTAGGTGACCTTACGGCACATAGAAAAGACTACTTATGGCTGCTTCGTTCCCGACCTGACCAGGTTCATAGGTTCCTATTGCGTAAGACCCGCTTGTCAACACCACTTGCATTTGGCTGACTTAATTTGTAAAAAGCCGGGGCCGGGAATTCGACCCTGCTGTAGCGATTGCAGGTTCAGGGCATCGCTAGTTCCCCGTCTAGTGCGTGGCGGAGAATGAGGGATTTGAACCCTCGAGACGCTCATCACGCCTACACGATTTCCAATCGTGCTCCTTCAGCCGCTCGGACAATTCTCCAAGTACAGATGTTAATTATAGCTTATTATGATAATATTGTCAATTACAAATTAAATCTAAATTAACTTTCACAAGCTAATTAGCATCTGTTTTTAATTCTTCATAAAGCTTTATTAGTTCTCTAGCAGATTTTTCTTCATCTTCATTTAAAATGGTTTTGTCAAAAATTCTCTTTTTATATTTAATATCATAGTATCTTTCACAGAGAAGTTTTGCAGGCTCAATTAAGTTTCCAAGATCAATTTGTATATTTAAATAATTTATATTTTCTTTGGAAATATAACCTTCTAACCTTTTGACAGATTCCATAAGTTCGTTTCTATATTCGGGTTTACCATATTCTTCAACAAGATTAGAAACTCTGTGATCCATAGAAGAGTCAATGCGTATGCTATAGGCATTTCTTAAATTTTGCGATAGGGTTTTAGGTAAATTTATTGAACCAATTTTAGAAGATTCACCCTCCATAAACACATATTTACCTTGATATTTTGAAAGTTCTTCAAATAGGAGAGATTCAAACATCTTTTGAGAAGGTTGACTTTCTAGTCCCACGTGACCAAGTAAAGAACCCCTGTGATTTGCCAAACCTTCAAGGTCTATTACAGGATAGCCCTTTTCAGATAAAATATTTAAAATTTTGGTTTTACCACAACCGGTGTTACCTGCAAGCACAACGGGAGTTATGGAATGTATCAATGAATCTAAATTTTCTCTAATATACTTTCTATAACCCTTATAACCGTCTTTTAACCGGTAAACTTTTATGTCTAAAGAGTTTAGCAAAGACCAAATGGACTTACTTCTATATCCTCCCCGGTCGCAGTATAAAATTACATTTCTATACTCTCGACTATATTCCAAAATTTCATCAAATAGGTAGGGAAGCCTATTAGAGACAAATTTTACACCTTTACTCTTAGCCATCTTTGTGGAACTTCTAACATACTCTTTACCAATAACCGCTCTTTCTTCGTCACTTAGAAGATATAAATTAGTTGACCCGGGAATTCTTTGGGTATTATATTCTAAAGGAGATCTCAAGTCGATATAGATACTATTCTTTAAAGAAAGGCTCTCCTCGTAGCTAATATTCCAGTTCGTAATACCACCTCCTTATGTGGTAAGATAATATTATAAAGCTAATTTACAAATTTGTACAGATAGGTGATTATATGAGTTATGTTGAAATGATAGATAGTGTTAAGACCTACCAAGTAGGGACAAATAAAATATATGCAAATAACAAAGTTACTTTCTCCATAGAAAAAGGGGAACTTGCAGTAATAGTTGGGCCTAGTGGTGCTGGGAAGTCCACTGTTTTAAACATACTTGGAGGAATGGACACAAATGATTCGGGAAAAGTCATAATAGATGGGAAAGACATCTCCCAATTTAACGAAAGACAGTTAACGAAGTATAGAAGAAATGATGTGGGATTTGTATTTCAATTTTATAACCTGATACCGAATCTTACTACAAAAGAAAATGTAGAGCTTGCCTCCCAAATAGTTAGCGATGCAAAAGATGCGGTTGAAGTTTTGAAACAAGTTGGACTTGAACACAGAATAGACAATTTTCCTGCACAGCTTTCCGGGGGAGAACAACAAAGAGTTGCAATAGCTAGGGCGCTTGCAAAAAAACCTAAACTTCTCCTATGTGACGAGCCTACGGGAGCCTTGGACTATCATACGGGTAAGGCCGTTTTAAAATTACTGCAGAAAACTTGTGAAGAGACAGGAACTACAGTTATCTTAATTACACATAATCAAGCTATAACACCCATTGCAAACAGAGTAATAGAGATAAATGATGCAAAAGTTAGGAATACGATTATAAACGATAAACCAAGATCCATTGACGAAATAGAGTGGTAGTATGAAAGCTATAAATAAAGATATTTTAAAAGAAGTTAACAAGTCCAAAGGTAGGTTTTTTTCCATATTAATAATGGTTGCCATAGGAGTGCTAGTATTTTTAGGACTTAAAGTTACAGGCCCTGTTATGACAAAGCGAGGAGAAGATTTCTTAAAAGACACCAACGCTTCTGACATTACAGTTAAATCAACCCTAGGAATGGATGAAAAAGATTTAAAGTTAATAAGCTCAAATGAAAATGTAAAAGACTATGAAAAAGTCTATAGTAAAGATTTTTTCATAGGAGAGAGTGTTATCACAATTAATTCCATAAATGAAAAAATTTCAACCCTTCAATTGGTAGAGGGAGAATTTCCAAAGAACAATAAAGAAATTGTTTTAAATATTTCTGGAAAAGACAAGTATAAAATAGGAGATTTTATCAAGGTTTCAAAAGAAGAATTAAATCCCTATGGAATTGAAGAGGAAAATGGTGAATATGCCCTCAAGAATTACAACTTTAAAGTAACGGGATTTGTAAAAAGTCCAAGCTATGTGGACAATATAGAACTTGGGACTACAAACTTAGGCTCGGGAATTGTGGAAGAAATAGGTTTTGTACAAAAGGAAAATTTCAATGTTGAAGAGTTTTCGAAACTTCACCTATTGTTAAATTATGATGGGCTAAGGCAATTTGATAATGAAGAATATATAAAAGTTCTTAAGACATCTTCAGATGACTTGGAAAACTTATTAACAAAAAGGCGAATAGACGTTTTTAATCAACAGAAAGAAGATATTATAAACAAGATTAAAGACGGGGAAAAAGAAATTGAGGATGCAAATAAAAAAATAGAAGACGGAAAAAAACAGATTCAAGATGCCAAGTTAAAGGTTCAAGAAGGCTATAAAACATATGAGACACAAAAAGAGAAGTACGAAAAAGCCTTAGTTGAAAATAAAAAAGAATTGGAAGATGCTAGAAAAAAGCTTTTATCTAAAAAGCCAGAGCTTGAAAAAAATAGACAAATAATTAAAAGTTCGGAAAAGAAACTTCAAGAAGCAAAAGCTCAACTAGATAAGGGGAAACAAGAGCTAGACTTGGCAAAAGCACAATACGAAGAGAATGTTCTAAAATTGCAACAGGGTTTTAAAGATTTAGAAAGTAGTAAAGAAGAGCTTAACAAAGGTCTTGAAAATATAAACACTACAATTGTAAAAATAGAAGAAGGGCGTAAACAACTACCAGAACTAGAAAAACAGCTAGCTGTATTGAAAGAAAACAAACCCTCTTTAGAGACGGGAATTTCAAATTTAAATGAACAGATTAAAAATATAAATATAGAAATTCAAAATCTACACAAACTCTTAGAAGAAAACCCGGAAGACACTACGATAAATGAGAAGATAGATAATTTAATTGTGGCAAGAGATGATCTTTCAACACAATTAGCTCCTCTTGAAAAAAAACTTCAAAGTTTAAACCAAGGAATTACAAATTTAGAAACTGCAATTTCTGAAATAAAAAAGGGAATTGCAATGAAAGAAGAACTTTTGCAAAAAAGAGAACAAATAAATTTGGGCCTTGAGCAAATTGAGGTGGAGAGAAAAAAACTTGAAGAGGGGAAAATAAAACTAGAAGAGGGAAAAACTCTACTTGAAGAAAAGACGGCCCAGTGGGAAAAGGGAAAAGCACAATACGACAAGAACTTGGAAGAATTTAAAATTGGTAAGAAAAAGTTTGAAAAGGGAGAAAGGGAATTCAATTCCTCAAAAAAGATAATAGATGACAACTTTGCCCTATATGAAAAAGGTAAAGCTGAAGGAAAGGCTCAACTTGAAGAGGGGCTTAAAAAGCTTCAGGATTCAGAAAAAGAAATTGCAAAAAACGAAGCGGAGCTATTAACCAAAGAGGCAAAGGCTAAAAAAGAAATAGATAAGGCACAGGGAAAATTAGATGATGCAAGAAGATTTTTAAAAGTCTTAATGGAACCTGAGTACAAAGTTGTAAGTAGGGAAAATGATAGAGTTTTGTATAACTTTTTTGATGAAGCTTCAAGACTTGACATTATAAGTAATATATTTCCAGTGTTTTTCTTTTTTATAGCAATATTAGTATCCCTTACCACTATGACGAGAATGGTGGAGGAACAGAGAATTCAAATAGGAACCCTCAAGGCGTTAGGATATGGGAATAAAGAGATAATTAAAAAGTACTTTATTTACGGAGGACTTGCATCGGTTATAGGTTCTGTAATAGGAATAATAATAGGACATAAACTAATTTCACCTATTATATTTTCTGCTTATGTTTCCCACTATATATTTGAAGTAGGAAATATACCCTATAACTTTAAATATTCCATATTATCCTTGGCAATAGGTGTTCTTTGCACTACCTTTGCAGGAGTTCTTGCAACAAGAAATTCACTAAAAGAAAATTCCGCCTCACTTCTTAGACCAAAACCACCTAAAGGTGGGGTTAGAATATTACTAGAAAGAGTTAGGTTTATATGGAAAAGACTTTCATTTATGCAGAAAGTTACAATGAGAAATCTTTTTAGATATAAACGTAGAATGCTTATGACCATCATAGGAATATCCGGTTGTACGGGACTTATATTTATGGGAATAGGAATTAGGGACTCATTATCATCTCTTATAGATAAACAATATGGTGAAATTATGAAATATGACACCATTGCAATTTACAATAAAGACTTAAGTCCAAACGCGTTTAAAGAGTATAAAGAGCTTTTAGACGATGACAAGACCATTGAAAATTCAAAGTCCTTATATATTGATAGTGTTACATTTGATTCCAATAGAGGACCTGATAACGAAGCAAGCCTAATGGTATTTGAAAATGCAACAGATCTAAAAGACTTTATCGTATTAAGAGATAGAAAAACAAAAAATATCATTAATCTAAAAAAAGACTCTGTAGTAATAAATGAAAAACTTGCCACTCTAAACAATTTAAAAGTAGGAGACACATTAGAGATAAAGACGGGGGATAACAACCACTACAAAATTAAGGTTGGAGGTATAAACGAACTATACGCAGGCCATAATATATTCATGCCTAGAGACTACTATGAAAAGATATTTGACAAAGAATTTAAAACCAATGGAGATATAATAATCTTCAATAACGCTGAAGATAAAAGTACCGACGATTTAATAAGACAAGTCAACGATAACAAATCCATAGTATCGGTAATGAATGTAGACAATTATTCAGATATTTTTAGTGCTCTTATAGGCTCAATGGACGTGATGGTATTTGTGATAGTGTCCTTTGCTTGTATACTTGCGTTTGTAGTTTTATATAATTTAACCAATATAAATGTGTCGGAAAGGCTTAGAGAGCTGTCGACTATAAAAGTTTTAGGATTTTACGATAACGAAGTTACAGCCTATATCTACAGGGAAACCCTATTACTGACAATTATAGGAATATTCTTTGGATATTTGATAGGCTATCTAATGCACCTTATAATAATTAAAAGACTTATACCAGACAATGCAATGCTTGATCCGGGACTAAGACTGACAAACTTTTTAATCTCAGGTTTAATTACAATAGGATTTGCGTTAGTGGTTATGATTGTAATCCATAGAAAACTCAAAAAAGTAGATATGGTAGAAGCGTTAAAAGCGGTAGAATAAAATTTGTATATTTATAAACACCCTCCTTGCAAAATAGGAAGGGTGTTTTTTTATACTCTTTATAATAACTTCACTTTAGATTATACTTTAAATAGGAGGAGTTATGGCTAAAATAGGAATTATTGGAGGGGGAGCCTCGGGAGTATTTGCATCTATCCTACTATCAGAAATGGGTCATGAAGTACATATTTTCGAGAGAAATGATAAACTTCTGAAAAAGATTTATGCAACGGGAAATGGAAGATGTAACTTTACTAATAGAAATATAGGAATAGAAAATTATCATGGAGAAAACGAAAAGTTTGCCATGTCGGTTATAAAAAACTTTGGATATGACGAATGTGTGAGTTTTTTTAATAGGCTGGGAGTAAAAGAACTTGAACTTGAAGATGGGAAAATTTATCCCATGAGTTTGCAGTCACTTACAATAGCAAAAGCTCTAATAGATGAAACCGTTAATAAAAACGTGCATATACATTTAAATTCATATATAAAAAAGATAGATTTTAAGAAAGGAATAAGGATTTTAAAATATGATAATCATGGATACAAATTAGATTATCTTATAGTGGCAACGGGGGGGCGTGCAATGCCAAAGTCTGGGTCCGATGGGAATGGATATAAGCTCTTAGAAGACTTGGGACATACGATAACACATACACACCCGGGAATTGTTCAACTTACTACTAAACAAGAACTCTACAAGGGCATTCAAGGAACTAAAGTTATGGGAGATGTGTACCTTGTAAAGAACGGGGAAAAGACTTTAAGACAAAGTTCGGACATACTATTTACAGACTATGGAATATCTGGACCTGGTATATTGCAAATATCGGGAAGGTGCATTAGCGAACTTCTAGACGATAAGAAAGTTTATGTATCTTTAGACTTAGTACCCCATATGAAAGAAGACGAACTTTTTGAATTTTTAATATCATCCATTAGTCAAAACGGGTATAAGACGCCACAAAAAATATTAAATGGTATAATACATGACAATATTTCAAAATTAATAGTAAAAGATTTGAATATAGAAAAAGAATTTTCAAATGGACTTACTAAAGAGGAGATAAAATCCATTTGTAAAAAATGTAAAGACTTAAGACTTGAAATCACTGGTTATAAATCAGAAAAAGACGGACAGGTAACTTGTGGAGGTGTAAACACCAAAGAAGTTTCACCGAAGAGCCTAAACTCAAAGATTTATGATAAACTTTATTTAATAGGAGAGATTTTAGACGTAGACGGTGATTGCGGTGGATACAATTTACATTGGGCATGGGCAAGTGCATACGCTTGCGCCCATTCAATAAATGAGGTGGAAAATGTTTAAGATGACAAGAAAGCTTCAAGAGCTTACAGATAGAGGAGAGGAACTGAAGATTGCACTTGTGGGAAGTGGAAAGATGGGAACGGGACTTGTTAACCAAATTAGTAGAATAAAAGGTATGACCACATCTATTATAGTCGAAGAAAACCTAGAAAAGGCAAAACACGCATACCTTTCCTCGGGAGTGAAATCCGAAGATATAATAATAACAAATAAAAAATCCCAGGCAGAACTTGCCATGGAGAAGAATAAGTTTGTAATTACTGAAAATTATGAGCTTGCATATGAATTGGGAAAGATACAAGGAGTGGTAGATGCAACAGGGAATCCTCCCTTTGGAGCAAAACTTGCCCTTGAATCCATAGAACACTACAAGAACGTCATTATGTTAAATGTGGAATGTGATGCGGTAGTAGGACCAATACTATATGATAAGGCTAAGAAAAACAAAGTGATATATACTGGAACGGCAGGAGATGAACCAGGTGCTATTATGGAACTTGCAAACTTTGCTGTTGGAGCAGGGTTTAAACTACTCGCAGTGGGAAAAGGAAAGAACAATCCTTTAAATTACTACGCAACAGAAGACGAGCTAAGAGAAGAGGCACTTTCAAAAGGACTTTATCCAAAGATGCTTACAGCATTTGTAGATGGAACTAATACCATGATAGAATTAACCTCAATTGCTAACGCATTAGGGTTTACACCGGACATACCAGGCTGTCATGGAATAACCACAGATATTAAATCCATGAATAAACAGTTTTGTTTAAAGGAGCAAGGAGGAATTTTAAACAATTATAGAATAGTAGACTTTTGTTTTGGAATAGCTCCAGGGGTTTTTGCAGTGGTAACCCATGACACAAAAGAAGTACATGACTTGATGGGATATTTGTCCATGGGGGAAGGTCCAAACTATATTTTATATAGGCCATACCACTTGACTAGTCTAGAAACACCCATAACTATTTACAATGCTATTGTAGAAAAAGATGCTACGATAGTTCCTGAAAAAGGACAAGTTTCAGATACTATTACACTTGCAAAAAGAGATTTAAAAAAGGGACAAACACTAGAGGGAATAGGTGGAAGAGATGTATATGGTCAAATTATTAGCCATATTGACCAAAGAAAGAAAAATCTTTTACCAATAGGACTTATTACTAAAAAGACAAAACTCAAGGTAGATGTTAAAAAGGATCAGCCATTGACACATGATATGGTTGAATTAGAAGAAGATCAAACCATAATAAAACTTAGAAGAAAACAAGACGAACTAGGATTATAGGAGAAGTTATGAAAAAATATGAAAAATTGTTAGAAAGTTTTTTAGATGAAATTGTAAAGTACAAGAGCTTTAATGAAAAACTTGAGTTTGTATCTAAAGTTCTATACAATAATATGGACAATGTAATCTGGGCTGGATTTTACCTTATGGATAGAGAGGGAGATTTAGTGTTAGGACCTTATGAAGGGGAACCTGCATGTGTTAGAATACCTGTGGGAGAAGGGGTCTGTGGAACTTGTGCGCTTTTAATGGAAACTAAAAAAGTCTATGACGTTTCAAAGTTTCCTGGACATATTGTCTGTGACCAGTCGGCAAAGTCGGAATTAGTAGTACCCATAATTAAAAACGATGTATGTTATGGTGTAATAGACATAGACTCTGACGTTTTAAATAACTTTACAGTAGAAGATCAAAACTTTGTTGAAGATATGAGAAATCTTATAGTAAATTCCATAGATTTTAAAGAGATAAATCTTGACAAATAAAATCATTGATTATAGAATATAAAACATTAAAGACTGAAAAGACCGTTTTTTCATGAAAGTTATAGAGAGATTCGGCTAGGTGGAACGAATTACGGAAGTGAAAAAAAGATCATCTTGGAGTTGGATATTCGAAAGGTAGAATATCCCGTTGTACGCGTTAAGTATTAGAGTGGTGAAAGCAATTCACAATTTGGGTGGTACCGCGGAAATTTCGTCCCTAGTTTTACTAGGGGCTTTTTTATTGTACAAAACCCAAGTTTAATATAGATAGAGAGGGGAAAACATGGCAAAATTTAGAGATCTTTCTGAAAAGTCCGTAAGAGAGAGGGAAATAGATACGGCAAAGTACTGGAAAGAAATAGACTTATTACATGAAACTGTAAATCAAAGACCAAAAGACAAAAACTATATATTTTATGACGGACCTCCCACAGCAAATGGAATGCCGGGGATTCACCATGTAATTTCAAGAACTTTGAAAGACATGAACTGTAGATATAAGACTATGAGAGGCTACAGAGTTAAGAAAAAAGCGGGATGGGACACCCACGGACTTCCTGTAGAAATCGAAGTAGAAAAGAAGTTAAACCTACACAATAAAAAAGAAATAGAAGAATATGGAGTAGAAGCATTTAATAAAGAGTGTAAAGCTTCCGTATTCAAATACGAAAAAGCTTGGAGAGAAATGTCCGAAAGAATGGCGTTTATGGCGGATATGGACAATCCTTACATCACTTTGGATAACGACTACATTGAAACTGTATGGTGGCTGTTAGACAATATGTTTAAGAAGGGATTAGTTTATGAAGGAGCAAAAATCCTACCTTATTGTCCAAGATGTGGAACGGGACTTGCTTCCCATGAAGTTGCACAGGGTTACAAGATGATAAAGACGGACACTGTAACCGTTGCATTTAAAAGAAAAGACCATGACGAATACTTTTTAGCGTGGACGACTACACCATGGACCTTGCCTTCCAACGTGGCACTTACAGTGGGACCGGAAATCGACTACATTCTTGCAGAGTGTAAAGGAAACAAATACTACGTTGCAAAAGCACTTGCCAATAAAGTTCTAGGAGAAGAATATGAAGTTATAAAAGAACTAAAAGGCAAAGATATGGAATATATGGAATATGAACAACTACTTCCATTTATAAAAACAGATAAAAAGGCATTTTTCGTAACGGTAGCAGATTATGTATCCATTGGGGATGGAACGGGAATTGTTCACTCGGCTCCAGCCTTTGGAGAAGACGACTATCAAACAGGAAGAAGATATGACCTTCCGTTAATAAATCCAGTTAATGAAGAAGGGAAATTTGAACAAACACCTTGGAAAGGTATGTTTGTTATGGATGCGGACCAAGAAATTATAAAATACCTAAGAGAAGAGAAAAAACTATTTAGAAAACAAAAAGTAGAACACAACTATCCACACTGTTGGAGATGCCAAACTCCTCTAATCTATTATTCTAAACCTTCATGGTATATTGAGGTTACAAAATTAAAAGAGAAATTTATCGATGAAAACAACAAAGTTAATTGGTTCCCAGACTTTGTAGGAGAAAAGAGGTTTGGAAACTGGCTAGAGAACTTAAACGACTGGGCAATTTCTAGATCTAGATATTGGGGTACGCCTTTTAACGTGTGGAAATGTCCAAACGGACATACCACATCGGTGGGATCAAGAAAAGAACTTAAAGAAAGAGCTATAGAAGATATATCGGAAGATATAGAACTACACAGACCATATGTGGATGACGTTCACTTGCGTTGCGAAGAGTGTGGAGAGATAATGACAAGGGAAAAAGACGTTATAGACGTTTGGTTTGACTCTGGTGCAATGCCATTTGCACAACGTCATTATCCATTTGAAAATAAAGATGTGTTTTTTGACGAGATGTTCCCGGCGGATTTTATAAATGAGGGAATAGATCAAACAAGAGGTTGGTTTTATTCACTCCTTGCAATTTCAGTTTTAACAACTGGAAAAGCACCGTATAAAAACGTATTGGTAAACGACTTGATACTAGATAAAGACGGTAAGAAAATGAGTAAGTCCAGAGGAAACACATTAGACCCGATAAAACTTTTTGACGAGTATGGGGCGGACGTGGTAAGGTTCTACTCACTATATGTGTCACCGCCATGGGTTCCAACTAGATTTGACGTGGACGGACTTAGAGAAGTGGAAAGTAAGTTTTTTAGATCCTTTAAAAACACCTACAACTTCTTTAAACTATACGCCAATACAGACGATATAGATCCAAGAGAGTTTTATATAAAACATCAAGAAAGACCTGAAATTGATAGGTGGATACTTTCAAGATACAACAACCTAATTAAACTATACAAAGAAAATATGGAAATATTTGAAGTTACAAAAGTAGTTAGAGAAATTTCAGACTTTGTAATAGAGGATCTGTCCAATTGGTATATTAGAAGAAATAGAAGAAGATTTTGGAAGACGGAAGTAGATGACGATAAAAAATCCGTTTACAATACAACTTATGAGATTTTACTGGGACTTACTAAAATCATAGCTCCATTTACACCTTTTATGGCAGAGGAAATGTATAGAAACCTAACGGGAGAAAAATCTGTTCATCTAGACTATATACCAGAGGAAGAAGACTCTCTAATCGACCTAAAACTCGAAGAAAAGATGGATATAGTAAGACGATTGGTTACTCTAGGAAGAGCGTCTAGAGAAGAAGTTAATATAAAAGTTAGACAACCACTAACTAAGATTGTAGTAGACGCCAAGTATAAAAATACTATAGAAGATTTAGTTCCACTAATTAGAGAAGAGCTAAATATAAAAGAAGTTGAATTTAGAGAAGACCTTTCAGAGTTTATGAACTATGAACTAAAGCCTGACTTTAAAGTCGCAGGTAGAATACTTGGAAAGAAGATAAAAGACTTCCAAAAATTCCTGACAGAAGTAAATACAAAAGAATTTGTAAACAAATTAGAAGAAAAAGACCAAACTCTTAACTTACAAGGAGAAGACACAAAAATTAAAAGAGAATATGTGGAAGTTAGAGTTTCGGCTAAAGAAGGGTTCGATGTAACCATGGACAATAACCTGTTTGTAATCCTTGACACTACGATTACAGAAGATCTTAAAAGAGAAGGTTATGCAAGAGAGTTTATATCTAAAGTTCAGCAGATGAGAAAGTCAAATGACTATGAAATTTTAGATAATATTATAATAGAGTATTGCCCAACCAAAGAAGTAGAAGAGTCAATAAAAGAATATGACGAATTTATAAAAGATGAAACTTTGGCGGTTGAAATCAAAGTTGTAAGAGAACTTTCAGAAGAGGAAGTAGACCTTAACGGAGAACCTATAAAGATAAAATTAAAAAAAGCATAGAATAAAAAAAGCCTCAAGTTATTAAGTTTATTTAATAACTTGAGGCTTAAATTATTTCCTTATGGACATTTATAATACATCCGTCAAAAAATCTTAAAGAAATAAATTTATCAATGGACTCAAAATAATTGTCACCTAAAGAAGAGTCGGGGGATAAAAAACAAATAGAAAAACTTAAAATATCTAAATTATTTCGGTAATTGCTTTCCAATATAGAAATATTGAATTTCTTTTTTAAATCATTAAAAAATCTAAGTCTTAAACTTCGTTTATCTTTAATGGAAAAGACATTTTGTAATTTAATATCGTAATTCAAAAAATATATATTCATAAATACCTCCAAAAAAATTATATCAAGTATTAAGGTTAAAAAACAAATTCATTAGAACTAAAAATATAAATAATTTATACTAATTCAATAAAATAATTTTATAATGTATAACGTTGAAACTCTACCATTAAACCAAGGTACAATTAAACGAGTAAGATGTATTAATACAAAAAGACTGCATAAGTATACATAAGTAATTTAAAATTAAAATTTTTAAAAAGAAAATAAATGAAGAAAACTGGAATTAAACTTAACAAAATCTAAAACAAAAACCATAAAATACAAAATAATAAATAAAACTTATGGTAACTAGAGATAACTGTTATCAAAACCAAAAACCAATACAAATGTTGGTATTCCAACATTGGATAACTATAATTTACCTTTAGTAAAAAATGATCCGATAAAATGATTTTCAACAAAATGTAAAAATGGTTATATAGTTAATGAACAACCAAAATTCGCATAGAAATTAAGCTATTATTATATTGACAACAATACAGATAAGAACTATAATCAAAAGTATATAGAAAATCATGAATAAAATATCTATTCATAAAAAAGAATGTTAATTAATGTTTACACAGAGAGAAATACTGAATTAAAAATAAATAAAATTTAGAAGGGAAAACTCATAAAATAAGCTTTGAAATTACTTAATTTATTTTTTTGTTTAAAACAGTCGACTATCTTAAATTTTTTTAGATGACAGTATATCCTACAATAACAGTAAGGATAAGTAAAATATAGGCTGTTTTTTAAAAATAAGTTTCTCGTAAATATAAAATTAACAAGGAAAGATTATGGGAACTTAAAATCAATAAAGAAAGGGTGCTGTAGAAATATAAAATAGAAATTTTTAAAGTATCTATTAATTAAAATCAAAGAAGGAGTCTGACTAGTGACTTAGATTACCTTAAAAAGGTTGAAATCTAGAGACTAAGTAAAAAAATAATCAAAAGGAGGTAAAAAATGGAGAAGAGACAAATAAGAATTTTGTCTTTGCTTTTAGCCTTAGTTATGGTTGTAGGCTCATTACCGTCTGTAACTTTTGCAGAAGAAACAAAAGCAGATTGGACAGCTACAGAAGAAGAGCTTGCCGGTATGGATTTTTGGCGACTTGCAAAGACGAATAAAGTTTTGGTTGTAGCTAATGCAGAAGGTGTAAAAGTACCTACTATAAATTACATTGGGTCTTATATTAGAAACGATGGAAGAACTGTACTTAGAATTTCTTACAGGAAGTTTCAAAACTTAGCTACAGATATATGGGAAAGGGCACATTTTAAATTTGAAGAGGGACTTTATGATTTGATTGACTTTGATGACCCAGGTACAGGGATGTATAAGGGTCATTCCGACAGAGAATTTCACGACGATGATACTTACAAGGAAATAGTTCCATTTAAAAAGGTGTCCTATATTGATGCGGGAGCTTACAATATTAAAGAACAAAACTTGGCTACTAATGGAAATAATGCAGGAGCACATAATATAAACGAAATACCGATTGATTTGGTTTTAGACGAGGGCAAAACAACTCAAGACATTGTAGGAGAACCTCATATCCAGATGAGATTAGTAGATAAGGAATATAAGAGGGTTTTTTCCCTTGCTGGAACAAAAGCGGATAAAGTGGATGGAACAGAAATTTACCCTTATAACTCTTATACTTTTATGACCTTTATACCTTCAGCAAATAATAGAGACAGGGTAAATACAGAGTCAGACGTTTACAATGACCGCCATTTTTACGGTGCAAATGTGTTTGCAAAATACTATGAAGAAAAGGGCTATTTCGAGGTTATATACAAATTAGCAAAAAAAGTTTCAATTAATGATATTGGTGGTGAAAGATATGTCTTTAGACAAGTCTTTGAAAACAAATTTGCAGATTTACTTAAAAAAGATAGCAATGGCGCTGTGGCAGAGATGTTTATTGGAGATCAACAGGGAGAAAAATGGGAAAACAATAAAAAAATATTTATCTCTAAAGATGATATAAACATTGGAAGTGAAGGTGGAGCTTTAAAACCTGGCTTTGCAGGAATTCAAGTTGGTACCAACTTACCTGAAAATAGTAACCTGCCTAAGATTGACGAAAACTTTGCAGGACTAAAGACTAAGTTAGTAATGCCCGAAAGACCAGAGGGGATGACAGACTCTGAATATAAGGATTTAAAGAATAAGTACAATCCTAACCAAATTTTATTAAATGGTTCTACTTCAGAATTTAACAGCGGTCTTCCAACAGTGGTTAGATATTATGTGGATAGAGATAAGGTTAGAAAAGCGGGTCTTACTGCTGATGACTTAGCTTCTTTTTACTTCTTCACAACTTTTATTGCCCAAGGATCAAAAGACGTGGCAAGGTATGAAGGAACTAATAACAGTGGAGAAGATTTAATATTAAACCAAAATGACAAAATAGAAATTTTTTATCCCGATGGGAACACAATGTTTCCTGAACTACGATTAAATGAGTATTCATTAAAAATTGGTTCAGAACCATATGATTTTGAACTTAGGTCTAATTTCTCACACGAAGGAGGCGGTGGCTCTAATCGTGGGAAAAAGTGGGCATATACGGTAACATCTCCAAATGGTTTAAAAATTCCACAAGGAGAAAAAATTGTATTTAGAACTGCTAAGTACACAAACTTGCCTTCAAAGGTAGAAATCACCATAAATGGTACAAAGTTAACCCTTAATCCGGGAGAAAACGGTCCTCTTGTAAATAACCCTAGAAGGCTTGACTACATTTCAACCTACTCGGGAGGTTCTGCTAGCCAGACTTCGTTAACTCCCGATGTTGACGAAATCTTTACAGATTCAACAGAAATGAAAGGTAGAACAAAGTATACAAACGCAGATATTAACCTTTATAACTCAAATAGTGAAAAAACTGTATTTAAAGGTGATAAAGGAAATCCTATAAATGCAAATGTAAACGGAGATGAATGTGAAGCGTACAACTTTAGAATACTAAAAACAGACACACCTATACTTCAAAATCTAAAGAAAGACGATCCGTTGGTGCTTTCTAATACGGATGTAATGACATCGGCAGTAGAAAGTGAAACGGTAACAGAAAAAGTTCAAGCAAAAGTTAAGTTTGACTTAAACGGAGGAAAGTTACCGACAACTGTAAAATCCTTTGAAGGTTTTAAGTCTGAAAGCAGTGTTTTAACAGGTACAGAGTTTGCATATTTAACTAATAGAGGAGATGAAATCCAACCGGTTACAAGAATTGTACCAATGAACGAAAAATTTTCCAATGAGGAAGGTTATAAACCTAATGGATTTAGTGGGGGAACTACAAAAGATCATAACGGTGGGGAACTTTCAGGGGAAGCTCTAGAGTTAAGACAGTTTTTAGGAAAAGAAGATTCAAAACCTACATTAGAGGGTAGAAAGTTCTTAGGATGGTCAACTAAACCTATTGACGGAAGTCTACAAGAGGTACTAACTAAGTGGAACAGCTTAGAAGTTGCGGATACAGTTGAAAAGACCCATGATACAGAAAACAATTACAAGTTTACAGAAGAGTCACCTATTACTGAGGGACTGACAGTTTATGCAGTCTGGGGAGGACCGACCCTTGTACTTCACTCTAATAACACGGCTGATCCTAAAGATGAAACTGTAGTTTATATACCTTACACTACATTAGATAGAGATTTTACAAACCAAGAGATTGACAATATTGATGGAATTACAAGTGCGTCAATTACAAGCTTAAAATCAAATAATACTATTAAAAAGCTTCCTTTAGCACCTTACACAAGCACTTCAAATGATGGAGACGAGGCTTTAAAAGACTTTAAGAAAGAAAATTCTACATTTGTAGGCTGGACTCTTACTCCAAAGAGAGATGCAACCGATGTGTTTGTAGCAGGTCAAAACAACGAGAGAATCTCAGGAATTATTAATGGTGTAGTAAACGACAATGGCGTACCACACAAGATACCAAAGAACACAGAGTCTTCTAGATATCTTGAACAACAAAACAAGATAGCCTATGTTCCTAACGGATTTAACTTCTCTGTAAATAAAGGGTTTGACACTCTAGTGGAAGAAGCTGGAGAGATTCACCTTTATGCAAACTATAGAAATTACTTTGAGATAAAAGTGGATCCAAGATATAGAAATATAGAAAATCAAAACTTTGGAGCAACTGACGGCAATTACGGTCAATACGTGGACGATGTAGACGATGCTAAAAAACATCCTTTAACAATTGGTCTAATTTATAGGACGGCAGTTACAGATTATAACAAACCAACTGTTCTTCAAAATGCAACTTATAATCCTATAACCACATCCATGGGAATTGCAGAAAATGAAATTCTTAAAACCTTTGACCCGGCAGGTACAGAGCAGTTTTTATCTTGGAACTTACCTGGTTATGACAGATTTGGTAGAAGAAGATCCTATGTATCCATAGTAATTCCAGAAGGTAAAGAAGAAGAATATAAGACTTTTTCAGAAGAATCATGGGGCAATTTTGGTATTTCCATATATGCTCAAAGAAGTGGAGAATCAGGAGAAGTACAATGGGAAAAAGATGCTCCAAAAGATTTATTTAACGAAAGTGCGCCGAATGCCTATGGGGAACAGCTTGCTAAAAGACAGGCTTTTAAAGTTGAAAGTGGAGAAAAACTAGACGCTTACACTTCAGCTACATTTAGAAGACCTTCTAAGGTTACACTAGGTGGTTATGATGAAATTACAGGTTATACGATATTTAGTACAAACACACCTACACACCTTCCTACTCCAATAGTTAACAATATTATGGATACGGACACAGGGTTTACGGTGGACGGGACAGCTTCTGAGCAGAATGCAGAAATTGAGAAAATTCACATCTCATACCCAGTGAGTAAAGAAGGCACGGACTTTACAAATGCTACTGTAGTATTAACAAAACAAGTAGATGGTACTTTCAGTGGAGCCGTTGATGGAAATTCAATTGTTGCAAAGGTAGTTAATGGAAAACTTGAGTTTTCAAAAACACCAGCATTTAACTTTCAAGGACTTGACGATGGAATGGTATTTGTAACCTATGAAAACGCTCAACAAGTTAAGAGTGAAACGGGTAAGACTCAAATAAAAAAGAAACCAAATGCTAATAAAGTAAGTACAATTGAACAAAAACATAACACAGAAGATGGCAAATCAGTTATTGATATACAAATACCAATAGAACCTGTAACTGGACAACCTCAACCAGGTACAGTTTACGAGGTGGAAAAATATAACGAAAGTACAAAAACTTGGGATAAAGTTGGAACTGGAACAATTCAGAAAGGACAGGGTCCTGGAGACTATGTACCGGTAACTCTAGACGGAGTAGAAAACAATGACCTTCTAAGAATTATTTCTAAGGAAGAAGGCAAGATAGATACTTATTCTATAACAGAAGTTCCTGAAAATCCTCAAAGTATAAAAGGTGAAGGTTGGATAAAGATTGACCGTGTTGGACCTAAAGGAGAAATTAAAGCTACGGATTCTAAGTTTAGAAGATTTATAAATATAGATGGCGATCTCACTGAGATACCAGAGGATGAAAAAGTTATTCTTGAGATAGACTATTCAGGTCAAGGACAAGGGAACGAGAATAATGATAAAAAAGATTTTATAACTTTAGAAAAATCTATAGAGTATCTAAACACTGTTCCAAGATTAGATAATATGCCAAAAATGTGGATACTAGCAAAAGATAGATTTGGTAATCCTGGCGTAGTGGAAGTAGTATACACACGAACGTATCAAAATATAATTTCGGTGTTAGATGCAAAAATAAGAAGAAATAGTATTAATGTAACTTCTAATATTGCAGGTATCGAAGTGACAGCAATTGTATATAGGGGAGGAGCGGAAGTTGCTAGAGGAACTTCTTTAGTAACTGATGCAAATAAATATGTAAGGTTGACTCTTAAAAATGGAGAGAACAAGGTAAGACTAAAGAAAAATGACAGAATCAGAGTAACGTCAATAGGAAATGTAGATGGAAAAACATATACATCAAATCCGTTTGACATAGTGGTAAAGTAAAATTAATCAAATTAATAGTGCAAGGAGTATGAAAATATTTCTTGCCTATTTAAAGAAAGGAGACGGTATGAAAAATTCCAGGGTATTAGCATTTTTGCTGACTTTTGTAATGATTTTTACAACCATTGACAGTTCAGTTTTTGCAACAGCTTTTAGATCTGTTAATAAAGATGATTCCGTAGAATTAGAAGGGGAAGTTGTAGGTCAGAAAAAAGTTTTTAATATTGACAAAGAACTTTTGGTAGATTCGGGTGACAAGAATACAAAATCAAATATGACTTATTTACGCAGGAGTTTTCTTGGCGGAGCATTATTTGAGGATGCAACTATCAAAAACACAAGTACTAGAAATGCAGACAATACAACTATAGTTTTAAATACTAAAGGATTAAACGGTGGTGTATTTGATTGGTCTGTTTTTGAAGAAAATAAATTTGAAATTATATTTTCAAAAACGGTTAATGGTGCAGTTGTAGAAATAGATAGAATTATAGTTGATAAGAGTAGTGGAGGAACTATTACTAAATATATTGATTGGCCAGTAGGAACTGGAGCAGATACTGTTCAAATCTCCACAAGTTTTGATGGAAATTATGATGTAAGGGCAGAGTTTACTCGAGGAAATAGTTTCGGATCTGAAGGTAAGTTCACTTTCAATTTAACAATAATAGAAATTCCAAATACTGAGTTAAAAGTTAAATATAAAGATATTTATGGAAATACATTATTAGAAAACAAACCTACTCCTGAGGCTAACGAAAGTCTTCCTAACATTAAATTGGGAGATGGAACATTTGAATTACCTACAGATGATAAATCTGCTAATCTGAGAAATTTAAATGATGCTGCAGAGGATTCTACGGGTTTTCCAGCTGTATTTGGTGATGATGCTGCAGATGCCATAGTCGATTTTGTAGAGACGGAGATACTTAATAGTTATACTACATTACCGTTTACGGTTAATGGAAATATAGAAGGCGAATTTACATTGGGAACAGGTGACAATCAAAAGACTTACAAATATACAGTAAATCAAGAGTCAAAATCAGATCCTACAGTTATCACTGTAACATATATGGCAGATATTGCAGTTCCAACGCCTAATATTGAAGGGGATGTTCCTGAGGCACCTCAAGGATATGCAAGGTTAACATTTAATGCGGACGAAGTAGATTCAGATGGAATTAAAGGGCAGTTTAAAGCTTCAATTGGAGATTCTATAAAGAACAGATATGTAGATGTCAAAGATAATTTAGAGTGGAATAATCCTAAAATCAATGATGCCTATAACAATATAGAAAAACCTGAACCTTTAAAAGAAGGAGTGGTAGATGTAGAAAAATTCTTTAAAAAATGGAATGAAACCCTTCCTTCTACAGGAACTGTTCAAACAAAGAATTTCAATGCAGTTTACGCTGATAAGGCGGTTATAATACCATATTTACCAACTGAACCTGAACCAACAGTAGACCCTGATGGGAACACCATCTCCGAGTCTTATATAACTGTAACTTTCCAAACAGAAGATGAAACTAAGGGTACAGTAAAAGTTGGAGATAAGTTAGGGGCAAAAGTATTTGCAAAAGTAAAACCTGGAACAGATTTATCTACATTAAAAGATCCAGAGAATAAAGACTTAATCGTAGCAGTAGCAAAAGAAAACTATGGATTTGTAAAATGGCAACCTGCACTAGGATTAGCACAAGCTGATAGTCCATATATAGCTAGTTTCCTTGAAAATGGTAGTGAGATTAATGAAGGAGAAGATGACATTCCTAAAGGATGGTATACGGTAACTGTAAAACAAGACGATACTATCTTGGACAATACAGTTCCTACTAAATATTATGCAGTAGAAAGTAATAAAACATTAAAAGCAAACACATTGCCAGATCTAGCTAATAAGGAGAAAAATGGTTATAAAAATCCTTCTTGGTATAAGGATTCAGATACTACAGCAACTTTAAATCCTGAAACAGTTGAAATAATTGCAGATACTACATTTACAGCATCTGCAACAAAGAAGACAGATAAAGAAACAGTAGAAGAACTAGGTGGATTAGAGCCAGTAAACCTAGCAAAATTCAAAGGGGAAAGCATAGAAGCAGGCTTCTGGAAAGGTGGAGTTACACCAAAGACAACAGTTGCAGCAGACAAGGCAAAAGCACAAGCCCTATTAGACAAAGCAACAGTAACAGACAAGTCAGGAAGAACAACAACAACCGCTGGAGAATACGTAGGCACATTAACAGTAAAATTTGCAGACGGAACAACAGTAGACGTAGCAAACCAAAAGCTATACGTATACGAAAACGGAGCAGACAAACCAGAAGAAGGAACTCCAGTACCAGTAAATTCAGTAGTAGTAACCTACAAAGCAGGAGAAGGAGTAACAACATTTGTTGCTAAAGAAGTTCTAGTTAAAAAAGGCACAAAAGAAGGAGACCTTCCATCAAAACCAAGCACAAGCTTAGTAGATGGATACAAAAACCTAGTATGGACAGCAAATCCTGAAATTGATGCAACAGCTGGAATTCAAAAAGATACAGTAGTAACAGCATCTGCAACAAAGAAGACAGACGCAGAAAAAGTAACAGAACTAGGTGGATTAGAGCCAGTAAACCTAGCAAAATTCAAAGGGGAAAGCATA
>JAUNLT010000001.1:98690-139828 GCA_030532135.1 Lagierella massiliensis
GATGCAACAGCTGGAATTCAAAAAGATACAGTAGTAACAGCATCTGCAACAAAGATGGATCCATCTATAAAAGTTGAAACATTTGTACAGGGTAAAAATGAAAAACAAGGTGAAGAAATTGTTCCAACTATAAATATTAAAGTTCCGGGAACTGAAACTAATAAACCAGCACTTAATACAAATTATGTAGTTGAGAAGTTTGATCCAATTAACAATACTTGGGTTCAAGTTGGACAAATAGTAGTAACAGATCCTATACCGGGACAAACTGTAACAATTCCTCTAACAGAAAATACCACAGAAGATGGTGACAAAGTAAGAGTAGTTGCTAAGGAACCTGGAAAAATTCCTACTTCTTCTACTTCAACTAACGAACTACCAGAAGATGGCGAGGGAGTTGTAACTCTTGACCGCAAGGCTCCTACAGCTACTATTGAAGCAAAAGATGAGAAGTTTAGACGATTTATAGATATTACTGGACAGTTAGACGAACTTCCTGAAGGAAATATCATTCTTGAGATTGACAGATCTGGTAAAGGAAAAGGAGATCCAGGAAATGAAAAAATCGAGTTCAGTTCTAAGGAAAAAGTAATAGAATATATCAATACTATTCCAAGATTAGATAATATGCCTAAGATGTGGTTATATGCGAAGGATGAGTTTGACAATCAGAGTGAGACTGAAATCCAGTATGAAAGAACTTATCAAAATAAAGTATCTGTTTTGGATTATCGTATGAGAAGAAAAGCATTAAATGTAACTTCAGACGTAGCAGGAATAACAGTTACTGCAACTGTATATAACAAGGAAAATGTAGAAGTTGCAAGTGGTAATGCTTTAATTCAAGTAGCTGGTAAATATGAAAAATTAAACTTATTCATCAGTGGGACTACGGATCAGGCATATAGATTAAAGAAAAATGATAGAATTAGAATAACATCAAAGGGAACTGTTGATGGTCGTGACTACTACTCAAATCCGTTTGATATAGTTGTTAAATAGTATATAATAAGAAGAAACAAAACTCTTATGAAGCATGGAGTCTTTAGACTCCATGCAGATTAAGGAAGGAGCGAAAATGAAGAATAAAAAAATATTATCCATTTTTCTAGCTTTTGTAATGCTCTTATTAAATTTTAACAGTACCGTTTTTGCGACTAATTCACCGAAAGTGTTCAAAGGTAAAAATCATGGACTGGTGGAAGTTGTTCAAGGAAGTAAAAAAGTATTTAAATTTGATAAAAGGCTTGTAAATGGAGAAAAAAATTCTGAAGCTTTTAATAAAGTGGAAAGATTTAATTTATCTACATCGGCCGAAGATGAGAATAATACTATTATTAATTTGACAGTAATAGGGTTAAAAGGTAAGAAATTTGATTGGTCTGTCTTTACGAATAATGAGTTTAATATAACTTTTTCTTACACTGATAAAGATGGAAACTATAAACCGATAGAGGGTAAGGCTACTTTTACTAAATTGGATTATCTATCAAATCCTCAATTACAACTTAAAGTGGATTGGCCTGTTGGCGTACCTATTCAAGCAATTCAACTCGAAGCAGATTTTAATGGAAATTATGATGTTAGAGCAGAGTTTGAACAAGGTGAAGGCTCAGGAGCGTTAGGAAACTTTGTGTTTGATGTAAGTGTAATAGAAATTCCTAATACAAATTTAATTGTTGAATACAAAGATATTTATGGGAATGATCTATACGAAAATAAACCCAATAATGAATTGGATCTTCCAAATATAAGCATAGGTTTAAATCATGGAGTAAAGTTCAAATTGCCAAAAGACAATATGAATGTAAATTTAAGAGACTGGAATTATGTTGAATCTGTTTTAGGGATGGAAGTGGCAGATGGTTTAGCGGATAACATGGAGGCTATGACGCTAAATGCTTTTGAAAAAATGCCTATAACTATAGACGGAAATAAAGATGGTGAGTTTACAGTTGGAACTGGAAATGAAGCTAAAACTTATGTATACAATGTAAAACAAGAATCAAGTAATGCCCCCACAATTATAAAAGTAACCTATGCAGAAGATATTTCAATTCCTCCTAAGGGTAGCAATGGTCAGTACTTGAATAAACCAGAAGGATATGTAAGACTTACTTTTGATGCCAATGAAAAATCACCAGATATTACAAAAGGTGTTTTTGAAGGAGAGGGAGATGCCAAGGTTCACCGATATATTGATGTCAAAGAGGGTTTGAAATGGGATAGGGCTCAATTGAAAACTGAGTTTAATCAAGTTGAAGAGCCAAAAGCGATAAAAGGTGACGGTACTCTCGATTTTGAAAAGAGCTTTATTACATGGAATCCTACATTACCTGAGAATGGCTATGTGGAAAATAAGACATTCTATGCAGTATATAGTAAGGAAGAGGTAAAACCTCCTGTTATTATAAATCCAACAGAAAATACACCTGATGGATATGTAAGGATAAGATTTGATAAAGGTAGTAATGGAAAACTTTCGGTAAAAGATGTACCTGCTAAGGCAGATGGAAGCTACGAATATGACATTCTTAAAAATATGAAATGGGGAGAAGTTAGGGAAACTACACCTAAATTAATTGTTCCAACTATAATATCTGATACTGGATGGAATGTTAAAACTCTCAATGAGGGATGGAGTAAAAAACTTCCAAAAGATTCAGATGTTATAACAACAGATAAGGTATTTATTGCACAATATGAATTACAGAATATAGTTCCAGGACATGATTCTGATGGAAACAAAGTACCCAATCCATATTCAAATCATATGGTTAAAGTTACTATGGATGCAAATACTGAAATTTATCCAGGTGCTATAATTAAAGATGAAACTTTTTACTGGGTAAAAAAAGGATATGAATTAAAGGATACTGATGTTGTACTTACTAAAGCAGAGTTAAATGAAGCTTCGTTTACTAAATGGACTTTATCAAAGGAAAAATCAGCAACGGATATGTTACCACAGGTAATTACACAAGATACAACTTTATATGCACAATTTAAAATGGTTTCTAACCCTATAATAGTTGACAGGGTAAATGGATATGACAGATACGAAACCGCAATAGAAGTATCTAAGAAATACTATGGAACTGCGGATGTTGTAATTGTAGTTGATGGGGGAAATTTCCCTGACGCTTTGACTGCATCTGTTTTGGCAAAGTTGTTAAAGGCTCCTATACTATTAACTAATACTTTTAAATTAGATAAAAGGGCAGAAGCTGAAATTGAACGACTAGGTGCAAAGGATGTTATTATCGTAGGTGGTAGATCTTCTGTATCTGAGGATGTAAGAAACGAACTTGAAAAGTACGATAAGGACACTGTGGAGAGAGTTTACGGAAGAGACAGATATGGTACATCAGCTGCAGTTGCAAAAAGAGTTGTAGGTATTACTGGTGAATTAGGCATAGGGGTAGTAGCTTCAGGATTGGATTTTGCTGACGCTCTTACAGTTGGTCCTTATGCTTCTAGAGAAGGTTACCCTATACTTCTTGTAAGACAATGTGAAGTACCTGATTCTGTCCAACAGGCAATTAAAGACACTAATATAACTAAAGTGACAATAGCAGGCGGTAATAGCTGTGTATCTAATGAACTAGAGTCAAAATTACCAGAAGTAATTGAAAGACTTTCAGGAGAAACTAGATATGAAACTGCTGTTGATATTGCTAGTAATAAATTTAGAGGTGTAGATAAGATATTCTTAACTAATGGTGAAAACTGGATGGACTCATTGATAATAAGTCCTGTTGGTGGAATGTTAAATATGCCAATTTTATTGACTAGACAAGATGAAGTTCCAGCTTCACTTAAAGAGTACATTGTAAAAGCTAAAATCAAAAAAATTACTGCAGTAGGTGGTAGAAGTATGATTAGTGACAGGGTACTTGAAGAGTTAAGAAACAATAAGTAATATGAAAGAGTTCGGTTTTACAAAAACTTTTTTATATTCATAATAGGATTTTAACCCCTCTTTACTATTTAGTAAAGAGGGGTTAATTTATGATTTTTTGGATAAAATTATGAGTCTTTTTTTGCCTTTTCTATTAGCTCATAGTATTTACCTTTATTTTTTAAGAGTTTGTCATGTGTTCCAACTTCAACTATTTTGCCTTTTTCTAAGACTATAATTTGGTCGCAGTTTTTAATTGTGGAAAGCCTATGGGCAACTATAAATGATGTTCTATCTTTCATCAGGTTTTTAAGTCCCATTTGGATGTATTCTTCTGTTTCTGTGTCAATGGAGGCGGTCGCTTCATCTAGCACTAGGATTTTAGGGTCTGTTAATATTGTCCTTGCAAAGGTGACGATTTGTTTTTCTCCTAGGGAAAGACCAACTCCTTCTCCATGTAATTTGCTATCAAGACCTTCTTTAAGTTTTGAATACATATAGGAACCTCCGGCTTTATCAAGTGCTTGAAGTATTTTTTCGTCACTGTATTTAGAACTTACGTCAATATTGTTTCGTAAAGTGTTTTTGAAGATAAAAGGATCTTGAAGTACTAAAGACATATGTTTTCTAAGTTCCTTTGATTTAAAAAGACTAATATCTTTTTTATCTATTAAGATCTGTCCACTATCGATATTATAAAATCTAAATATGAGATTTATAATGGAACTTTTTCCCGAACCCGTATCTCCAACTAAAGCAGTTTTTGACCCTTTTGGTGCATAAAAGGAAATATTGTTTAATACAGGAGTACCCTTTTTATAGGAAAAATTGACATTTTTAAATTCTACTTCACCTTCTATATGTGGGAGTTTTTCTTTGCCTTCGTATTCTAATTCTTCATCTAGGACTTCTACAATGTGATGAGCTGACCCTAGAGCTTTTTCAAGTACATTCATACGTCTAAGCGTGTTTGTAATATTATCGTAAATATTTTGATTGTACTGTATTAAAAGGATCATAAAACCGATGGTCATAACCGGGTCGTCTCGTAAAATTCCTCTCCCTACTAAAAATACAATTAGAGCAGTTGAGATGGTCATCAAGGTATCTGAAAGATTCCATGAGAATAAAGAGTCAAATATTTCTATTTTCAGTCCTGTCCTATATAACTTTTCATTACTTTCTTTAAATTCGTCATATGCTTCTTTCGTAACACCAAATGCTCTAATAATGGATATTCCGTTTAAGTTTTCGTTTAAATCAGAAGTTATCTTTGAACGGTTTTCCCTATATCCAATATGCAGTTTTGCGGAATATTTATTATATACTATAATTAGAAATATCATTATTGGTATAGGAACTATTAGAATAAGTCCTGCTACAATATCCTGTGTCATTACATAGACTATTGAACCTATAATAAACGATATAGAAGAAAATGCTGTTGAAAAACCATAAAAGAAAATTTCTTTAACTTGATCTATATCACTTACAACCCTTGAAGATATTTTTCCTACAGGGGTTTTGTCGAAGTAGGAGAGGGGGAGATTTAATGTGTGAAAGTACAAGTCTTCTCTTAATCTGTGGGCTGCCTTATTGGAAGTTTTTTTAAGCTGAAGTACTTTTAAGTAGTTAAGTACATTTGTGAGTAGTATTGACAACATGTATAAAACGGAAACTAATATAAAAGTTTTTGGGTTTACTATACCTATTTTTGGAGAAATTTCCACATCTATAAGTCTTTTTAAAATTATAGGAGATATAAGTCCTGCAAAGGTTGCAAGTAGGGAGAGGATAATTCCAAAGGTTAAACTAAACTTTACTTTTGCTACTGTGGAATATATCAACTTTCCAGTGCCTTTTCTAAATTTGATTTTTTTATTTTTATTCATTATACACCCCCTGAATTAAGGATTGTTCATAAAACCATCCTCGATTTTTTATAAGGGTATAAAAGTCTCCGCGTTCTGAAATTTGTCCGTTATCAATAACAAGTATTTCATCAAAATCTTTGATGGCACTAATTTTATGACTTGTCATGACTACTATTTTGTCAAAAAATTTTTCGTTTAAGTTATTTAGAATATTCTTTTCCGTATTGTTATCTACTGCGGAAAGTACATCATCTAAAACTAATATATCAACATCTGTTAAAAGGGCTCTAGAGAGGGAAATCCTTTGTTTTTGTCCTCCTGATAGGCTTATTCCCAGTTCTCCACTTAAAGTGTTTACACCTTCGGGAAGTTGCCGTATATCTTTTGTAAAATCTGATGCTGTAATTGCTTTTTCCACATCCTCATCAGTCGCATTTCGATAAAATTTTATATTGTCTTTAATTGTCTTACTAAATAGAAAATGCTCCTGTGGAACATATCCAATTCTTTTACGCAAGGTGTCAAAGTCAAGTTTTTCAATATCTATATCATTTATAATGATATTTCCTTTATAGTTTGGATATTCTCTAATTATATTTCTAAGAATGCTAGTTTTTCCACTACCGGTTTTTCCTACAATACCATATCTTTTTCCCTTTTCTAGGACGAAGTTTATATTTCTTAATGAAAAATTTTCGTTTCCAGGATAGTCAAAAGAAAATTCTTTAAATTCTATTTTAGAGATTGAATTAATTGAAAGAAGTTCTTTATTTAAAGTTTTAGAATAATCATATTCTATAAGTTCTTCTATTCTTTTAAAACTGTTTTTTCCTTCTTTCCATATAATTATCAAGTCGCTCATGGCGTATGCGGGATATGTTAAGAAGATAAGGTACATGGAGAAGGTAACCAGTTGTCCATAGTTAATTTGATTTTTCTTAATTAGAGATGCACCTAGTACAAAGGATAAAACGCTGGATATACCTAATAGTATTTCAACTACGGGAACATATAGAGTACCGAGTTTTTGTAGGTTCATTTCCTTATCTAAATTGTCATCAACTTTTTCCATAAATAACTTTCCCATGATAGAAGAAAGGTTAAACGTTTTTATCACTTTAATTCCGTTGTAGGTTTCAAGGGCAGTGTCATTTAACTTATCCATGGAGTTTTTTACTTCTAAATATCTCTTGTCATATCCTATGCTAATAAGTGAAATTAGATATACCATTATAGGAAGGGAAACCATGGGAATTATAGTGAGTATAGGAGAAATTCTAAACATGAAAATAAAAGCTATTATAGGAAAAAATATTCCATATACAAGAGTCATTAGTCCATAACCAACGACTTCTCCAATAGCAGTTGAGTCGGAAGTGGACTTATTTATAATATCTGAAATTGGATGGGATTTGAAAAATAATGGACTTTGACTCAGAGCTTTGTAAAAAATACTTAGCCTTATTTCCTTATCCGCGTAATAATGGTTTCTAAAAAAGAAAAAATTCCCAAAACAGGTGGTAATATAATTAAAAATTCCTAGTCCAAGTATATATAAAGAGTATCTTGTTATTATTTCTTTAGTTAAAGTGCTATTTTCAATTTGATTTGTCAAAGAACCTATAAGATTTGGTAATATAAGAGTTGCAATTAAATTTGCAAATGCCAATATAAACCCAAGTATAATTTGAGATTTAAAGCACTTTATTAGGTTATAATATTTTTTTAAATAAGTCATAACTCCTCCTGTTAATATTCTACTATTATACAGCTAATGTTATTTTAGGTAAACAAGTTCTTTAATATTAGTAAATTTATTTTAAGTAAAAAGTTTTATTATTTACTAAATTTAAGAAAATAAAAGAAATATCTTATTGCAAATGTTATACAACTGTGATATACTAAAGTCAAATTTATATATTGACGTTGAAGAGAAGTAGTAGATAGGAAAGTCCTTTAGAGAGTAATCGGTTGGTGTAAGGTTATGGATGGAACTGTTGAATCCGTCTTGGAGTCATTGCCAAGAGAGAGACAATTTTTTGTAATTAGGGTGGCAACGCGGGTTAACTCGTCCCTTTGTGGGAACGAGGTTTTTTTATTTAAGGAGGAATTATGTTAGATATTAAAAGGATAAGAAATGATAAAGAGGGTGTAATAAACGCTTTATCAAAAAGAAGGGGAGACTATCCCATTGACAAAGTTATTTTAGTTGATGAAAAGCGAAGAGATACAATTTCTCAAGTTGAACAGATGAAAGCGGAACAAAATAAAATTTCTAAAGAAGTTCCAATGATGAAAAAAGAGGGAAAGGACACGACAGAAGTTTTTGCCAAAATGAAAGAATTGTCCAATGAGATAAAAAAACTTGATGAAGAGGTTAAAAACTTTGATGAAGAGATAAAAGAACTTTTACTTTCAATACCAAACACTCCCCATGAGTCTGTTCCTGTAGGGGTTGACGACTGTGAAAATGAAGAGATAAGAAAGTGGGGAGAACCTAGAGATTTTGGTTTTGAACCTAAAGCTCACTGGGATATTGGTACAGATTTAGATATTTTGGACTTTGAAAGGGGTTCTAAAATTTCTGGTACTAGATTTTCTGTATTCAAGGGACTTGGGGCTAGACTTGAAAGGGCAATTATAAACTTTATGGTGGACTTGCATGTTGAAAAACACAACTATGAAGAGGTTTGGGTTCCTAGTCTTATAAATAAGAAGTCAATGTATGGAACGGGACAACTTCCTAAGTTTGCTGAGGATATGTTTTATGTTCCTCAAAAGGAGATGTACTTGGCTCCTACTGCAGAGGTACCTGTTACAAACCTCTTATCTGATGAGATAATTGACGGAGAATTACTTCCGATTTACTATACTGCATATACTCCTTGCTTTAGAGCTGAGGCAGGTTCTGCAGGTAGAGATACTAGGGGTCTTATTAGAAATCATCAATTTGATAAGGTTGAAATGGTGAAGTTTACTAAACCTGAAGATTCTTTTGAAGAGCTTGAAAAGTTAACAGATAATGCTGAGGAGGTTTTAAGACTTTTAAATATACCATATAGGGTAGTAAAACTATGTACTGGAGACTTGGGATTTAGTTCTACAATGACTTATGATGTTGAGGTGTGGATGCCAAGTTATGGTCGATATGTAGAAATATCTTCTTGTTCTAACTTCTTAGATTTCCAGGCTAGAAGAGCTAATATTAAATATAGAGATGAAAATAGAAAAGTAAATTATCTTCATACTCTAAATGGATCAGGGCTTGCTGTTGGAAGAACTTTAGCAGCGATTTTAGAAAATTATCAAAATGAAGATGGTTCTGTAACTATTCCTGATGTGCTAGTGGACTATATGAGATCTTGTGATAAGATTGAAAAGAAATAATCTGTAAATTTAAAGTAGCTTTCTTAAAAAGATGGCTACTTTTCATATTTTTATGCCCTTTATGATATAATATATTATATTGATTTTTGGGAGGATTTATGAAATACTTTAAAAAAATTCTGTCGCTTGCTCTAGTTTTTGTAATATTTGTTCCGCAAATTGCTTTGGCGGATTCTCCTCTTTATTTTGGTCCTAGAACTAAGGGGTACATGATACTGGACTACGATACAGATAGTTTTATCAGTGGAAACAATCTAGATGAAGAGGTTCATATTGCGAGTATTACAAAACTTATGACCTATATACTCGTTAAGGAAAAAATATCTAGTGGAGAGTTAAATGTTTCCGATATTGTAAATATAACTAAGGATATGCAAAATGTTCCTGGTTCTTCAATGAATTTGAAAGAAAATATGGAGGTAACAATAAATGATTTGCTTGAGGGCCTTATAGTCGCTTCAGGTAATGACGCCTCTTATACTCTGGCTGTGAAAGTGGCAGGGGATGAAAAGTCATTCGTAGATTTAATGAATGCAAAAGCTAAAGAGATAGGATTAGAGAAAGCTAATTTTATAAATTCTTCAGGGCTTCCTGAGGGGGATTTAGAAAACTCTATGACGGTAAGGGATGTATACAAAATGTCCAAGTATGTGCTTGACACTTACCCTGAAATTTTAGAACTTTCTTCTATGACTAGATATATTAATAATAAGTATAATATAGACAAACCTACTACCATACCTCTTGTGGGGATTGAGCCTGGTGTTGATGGTCTTAAGACTGGCACTACTGATTTATCCGGGTATTCTGTGATTTCTACATTTAGACCTTTGAAAAATGAAACTTTAAATAATGTAAGGTTTTTAGCAGTAATTATGGGGGCTGGAAGTCCTCAAGATAGACAGGCTATTGTTGGTGAAATTGTGGACTATATTACTAGAAATTATGTAAATGGACCTATAATAGACAATGAAGAAGTTTATCAAAAGATTTATGTAAACTCTGTGGATCAAGGATATATTGATATTTATCCTGAAACTGATAAAAAAGCAGTGTATGACAAAAATAAGAATTTTATTGTTAGTCAAAATTATCAAATTACTGAAAGTGGACCTTTTGAAGCTGGAGATAAGGTAGGGGTATTGAATATAACGGGAAATAATGGTAAAGTATATAATGTTGACCTAGTGGTTAGACAGGATTATGACAAGGCAAGTTTTATAACCAGAATTAAAAGGCTTGCAAGAGACATGGCGAGTAGGACCAAGGGTCTACTTAATATATATTAGCCCCCATAATTAAGCAGGATATAATACTCCCCTCCTAAGGGAGATTCACTGGTTCGAGTCCGGTTGGGGGTGCCATGGAAGCTCTACATTTGTAGAGCTTTTTTTGTTGCAATAAAAATAGATTTTAATCTCTTCTTTTACTTTTAAATAAAATATAATTTTTTCTTGCAATTTTTAAAAGTTTCATAACTGAATCAATTACTTGTCGCCTTTGTTCAGAAGGTAAGTCTCCCAAGGAGAAGGTAAGTTGACCTAAGGTTTTTATAAAGTCTTTATTTGTGATATTTGGTTCAAATTGAGTTTTGCCTATTTCAGTGAAAAGTTCGTATATGGTGTCGAAAAAAATTTGTCTATTTTCTATGGACAGTTTTAAAACCCACTGATTTAGAGTGGATTCTGCAAATAAACTTTCAGGTGTACGATGAGGTAGGTATAAAAAATCATTACCTATTACATTCCATGAGTAAATATAGTGTTGTTTAAAGTCTTTTTCAATTGAAGAGACGACTTTTACTCTACCCGCTTGTTTTAATAGTATTCCCACAATTGAGCCTTGAGGAAGGTAATTTGTCATCTTTTCATCGGCTCTACTTTTAATTTCATCTGTGATGGTGTTTTCTAAAAGTCCTGGGCCATCAAAGTTGAAAGCTTTTAGAATTTTTTTATAGATTTTTGTATCACAATGGGTAAGACTGTATAGGGATAAATTTCCACCTTTAGAATGTCCGTTTAAAATTATATTTTCAAAGTGTTTTGATACTTCATTTAGATAGTTAATAGAGGATACATGGGAAGGGATATGATCTAAATAGCTAAGGTTAAAGTCTTCTTTCCAACCTACTATATTTTTGTCAGTTCCTCTATAGGTTATAATTGCAGTATTATTTGGAAGTATAAAGGTTACAGCTGAAAATTGTTTTTCTTGTTTTAAACTAATATCATTTACAAAGTAACGCACTTCAATATCTTTAAATCTTTTATGCTTTGAGATCTCCTCAAGTAATTTCTTATCTTCTGGTAAAATGAGAGACTTTTCAAAGTCTTTTTGCTCTGGAAGAGTTAGTTGAACTTCTTTTAAAGTGAGTTTACTGTAGTAGTTCATAATTAATTGGAAAGGCAAGTAGGATAGTCTTGAAAAGAGAACAGCATCTACTGGATTGAATTCGTCTTTTATAAAAGAAAGATCTCCCCTAAAGTTTAAATAGTCATATATATTATAAGTCATTGTCACTATCCTCTGGCTTTAATTTCATTTTAACTGAAAAGTAAACTCCCAATAAAATTATTAAAAATGAAACTCCTGCATAGATTACATTGTATATTAAGGTGTTTGATTTTTTTATATCCTTTTGGATTTTAACTCTATCATTATTCACATTAAGGGTGTAGGTGATCTCGTTAATGTGATTATCCTGATAAACCTTATAGCCATTAGGATTTTCTATATTGTAAAATACTGAATCTCTTGTGTACAGTGGTAGTATAAGGCTTTTATTATAAGTTACTACAGTATAAGTTTCACCGGTTTCAAACACAAGAAGGTATGAAGAATTTGTAAAGTCTTCACTGACTAATCTAACATCGGAAATATCTTCTGGAACATATTTCATGAGAAATTCAACTGAATCTTCGGAAAGTTTACGTTTAGGCAAACTATAAAAAGTGCTGTCGTCTATTATGAATAAAAACGAAGATACTGCAAGAAATATGGCAAGTACAATGGATAAGATTTCTTTGTTTTTTCTTTTCATTAACCTTACACTCCTTTTAAGTGATATAATCGATTTGGGTGATAAAATGTTAAAAATAGTACTAATATTATTTATGATTCTTATAGTAAGGGAAATTATTGAAACTTTAAAAAACAAGAAGGTATCAAGCCCTCTAAATAAAGTATTTAAAAAGGAAAACTTCTACCTTCTATACACATTGACGCTTACTGTAATACTTGCTGTACTCTTATTAGTATATTTCAATGTGGACTCTTTTAAAGTTTAAGTTTTTTTCCGTCTCGGTAAACTTCATCAATCATAGCAGAGCCAAGACAGATTTCGTCTTTATATAAGACTGCCGCCTGCCCAGGAGTTACTGATTTCACATGGTCATAGGTAATTTCTACACTACTTTCGTCTAGAAATTTTACATGAACAGGTATATCTTTTTGTCTATACCTGAATTTTGCTGTGCAGTTAAATTCTTGTGGTAGTTTTTTCACCATGGGACTTGAGAAAGATGATGCAAGTAGTTTATCTGAAAAAAGGTGTTCATTTTCAGCTCCCTGGCAGACTATTAGTTCGTTTTTTTCTATGTCTTTACCACAGACAAACCAAGCTTCTCCGTCACCGCCTATACCAAGTCCTCTTCTCTGTCCGATAGTGTGAAACATAAGACCTTCATGCTCTCCCATTATCTTTTTATCCACAGAAACCATCTTGCCCTTTTTTGCAGGAAGATAAGTAGACAAAAACTCATTAAAATTTCTTTCTCCTATGAAACAAATTCCTGTAGAGTCTTTCTTTTCAGCAGTAGCTAGCTTATTTTCTTTTGCAATTTTTCTAACCTCCGACTTTTCCATATCTCCTATGGGAAAGATTACGTCTTTTATTTGATCTTGTGAAAGTTGACTTAAAAAATAGGATTGGTCCTTATTGTTGTCAATTCCTCGAAGTAGGAGTTTAGATCCGTCCTCTTCCTCTCTAATTCTAGCGTAGTGACCTGTTGCAATTAGGTCGAATCCCAAGTCGTGGGCAAAGTTTAAAAAGGCTTTAAACTTAATTTCCTTATTGCACATTATGTCGGGATTAGGAGTTCTGCCTTTTTTATACTCATCTAAAAAATATGTGAAGACTCTATCGTAGTATTCTTTCTCGAAATTTATAGAGTAGTAGGGTATATCAAGTTGATTACAAACTTTTATTACATCTTCATAGTCTTTTTCAGCAGTACAAACTCCAAATTCATCAGTATCATCCCAGTTTTTCATAAATATTCCGGTTACGTCATAACCTTTTTCTTTTAAAATTAGTGCTGCAACAGAGGAGTCAACACCTCCACTAATTCCTAAAACAACTCTTTTTTTAATTTGAATCACCTGCTTTTCTATTGAAAATTTCTTTAATGGTATTTACTGTATATTCCACATCTTTTGGGGTATTTGTGAATCCAAAGCTAAACCTTATGGAGTGTTCTGCTCTTTTTTTGCCATAAATTGCTTCAATTACATGACTTTGTTCTAAGGTTCCAGCAGAGCAAGCAGATCCTGCCGATGCACAAATTCCGTTTATATCTAAATACGTTAGCAGTAAATCTGATTTTATAAATGGGAAATATAGGTTTAAAATATGATCTGAAGATTTTTCTAAATTTCCGTTTATTTCAAAAGGTATTTTAGAATCTTTCAAATTTTGAATAAATTCTAATTTGATTTTCTTAAGTTTATTTCTCTCTAAAATCATTTTATCATAGGATTTTGCCATGCTATATGCACCTATAACAAAGGAGGTGCCTCCTCTTCTGTCCTTTTCCTGTTCGCCACCATAGATTAGGTTGTCAATGTTTTTTCTCATATACAAAATTCCAAAACCGTTAATTCCACCAATCTTATGTCCTGAAAGGCTCATGGAATCACATCTTTTAAAATCAAAGTCCAAATGCCCATAACCTTGTACATTGTCAATGTGAAGCCAAGTGTCGTTGTCTTTTAAAATATCACTAATGCTTTCTAGTTCCTGAACTAGTCCCGTTTCATTATTTACTAAAGTTAAGATTAATAGGGTTTTATCGGTTAATTGTGATTTTAAATAGTTTAGATCAATTTCACCCCGATTGTTTAATTTTAAATATTGTACATTTGAATTTAGTTTATTTATAGAGTTTAAGATTGATGGATGATCTGTCTTAGAGCAAAGTATTTTATATCCTTTACTTGTGAAGTGTCTAATTATAGCGTTATTACCCTCTGAAGCTCCTGAATTGAACACTATTGAATTTGGTTTGAAATTAAGTGAATTTGCAATTTTTTTCCTCGAATCATCCAGTATTCTTAAGGCCTGTCTACCGTATCCGTGCAGAGAGTGGGGATTGCCGTTAAACTTATCAAAATTTTTTAAGATATCCTCAAATATTTCTTTTCTTTTTAATGAAGTTGCTGCATAGTCAAAGTAAATCATAATACCTCCATAAATACTTATTTTATCACATTTGAATAGTATTATTCCACTTGGATTGTATATGTAAAATGCGGGTATAAAAGAAATAGAGGTGATATTTATGAAATTCAGACCTATACACTCTTGTATTAGGGTTGTGGATTTAGAAAAATCTGTAAATTTTTATAAGAAGGCATTTGATTTTGTTGAAACTAGAAGAAAGGATTATCCTGATGATAAATTCACTTTGGTTTATATGGCGCCAAAGGAGGGTGAATTTGAAATAGAATTGACTTACAACTATGGACATGAACCATATGAGTTGGGAAATGGATATTCTCATATTGCATTAGAAGTGGACGATTTAGAAAAGTATCATGAAGAACATAAGAAGGCAGGTTATAAGGTAACCGATCTTAGTGGTCTTTCAGATTCTAAAAGACCTTCTTTCTACTTTATAACAGATCCCGATGGATACGATATAGAAATAATTAGAGCATAATAAAATTCCCTATATTAGGGAATTTTATTATGCTTTTTTGTTGAATTTATTACTGTGGAAACAGGCTACTTTATGACCCGGACTAATCTCTATTAAAGGAGGTCTTTTCTTGGTACACTCTTCTGTTTTATAGGGACATCTACTTTGGAAAATACAACCTTCAGGAAGGTCGATAGGACTAGGTATTTCTCTATTTGTATTTGTCAAAGCTTTTTTTTCGCTATTTACTTTAGGTTTAAGCACTGAATTTAAAAGCTCCATAGTATAGGGGTGACATGGATTGTCATAAATATCTTCACCTTTACCAATTTCGACCATATTTCCAAGATATAGCACTCCGATTCTGTGGGAGATATGTTCTACCATGGCTAAGTCATGGGCAATAAAAAGATAGGTTAAACCAAGTTCCTTTTGTAAATCTTCAAGTAAATTGACTATCTGTGCCTGTATTGATACGTCTAATGCAGAGATGGGTTCGTCACAAAGTATAAATTCAGGATTTGTTGAAATTGCTCTTGCTATTGAGATTCTTTGTCTTTGTCCACCACTAAACTGTCCTGGTTTCTTATACATAATCTCTTTTGAAAGTCCAACTTTCTCCAGCAGTTCCTCTACAAGCTCCTTGGTTTTCTTTCCATCATAGTGGAGTCTTGTCTTAATTGGCTCTGAAACTATATCATACACTGTAAGAGTTGGATTTAAAGAGGAATAGGGGTCTTGAAATATGGCTTGTATTTCACTTTGCATTAGTTTTTTAGTATCTTTATCTTTTATATCTTTTCCCTTATAAGTTACAGTTCCTTCTGTAATATCGTTAATTCCAGTGATACATTTACCAAGTGTTGACTTTCCACTTCCAGATTCCCCTACAAGTCCAAAAGTTTCGCCCTTTCTAATTTCTAAATCTACACCGTCAAGAGCCTTTAAATACTTTTGTTCTTCTAATACTTTTTGTTTTTTCACCGGGAAGTGTTTTTTTAAATTATTTACTTTAAAAATTATTTCCATTTTACTCTCCTATTACATGACAGAAAATCCTATGATTAGTGGCTATCTGTTTTTCTGGTAAGTTTTGATCTTTACATTTGTCACATCTTAAAGCACATCTTTCATAGAAAGGACAACCTTTAGGTTTTTCTGTAATTACCGGAGGGTTTCCAGGTATAGGTACAAGTCTTTCCTTTTCTCCTATTGTAGGAAGAGAGGCTAAAAGTCCAACAGTGTAGGGGTGTTTTGGATTTTCAAAAATCTCTTTTACGGAGGCTTCTTCCATAATCTTTCCACCATAAAGAACTATAACTCTATCACAGGTGTTTGCTACAACGCCTAAATCGTGAGTTATAAGAAGGGTTGACTGGTCATTATTTTCGTTAAGTCTATTTAAAAGTGTAAGTACCTGTGCTTGTATAGTAACGTCTAAAGCGGTGGTAGGTTCATCTGCGATAATCAGTTTTGGGTTTAAACATAAACTCATGGCAATCATAACTCTCTGTTTCATGCCTCCAGAAAATTCATGGGGATATCCAGAAATTCTATTCTTTGCATCGGGTATGCCTACCATGTCTAAATATTTTATAGAAATATCTTTTATTTCTTTTGCACTTAAATTTTTCCTATGCCTTTTAATCAATCTATACATTTGTTTCTCTATGGTAAATAAGGGGTTTAAAGAAGTCATAGGATCTTGAAATATCATTGAGATTTCATTACCTCGAATTTCTCGAAGTCTTTTTTCATCAGCTTTTAATAAATCCAAGCCATTATAAAAGATTTCTCCTGAATACTTTGCTTTGTTTTTTAATAGGTTAAGTATGGACTTTGCCGTTACAGATTTACCACTTCCAGACTCTCCAACAAGGCCGAGGGTTTCGTTTTCGTATATGTCAAAACTTAAATTGTTAACTGCGTAGGTTGTATGTTTTTTTCCTTTAAACTCTACGGATAAGTTTTTTATTTCAATTAATTTTTTCATTGTATCTCCTGTCTATAATAATCACCTATTACATTGAAGGACAGAACAGTTAAAAGAATTAAAATACCTGGGAAAAGTGCCAAGTATGGAGAAGTACCAAGGTACTGTTGAGCGTCTTTTAACATTGATCCCCATGAAGAATTGGGTTGTCTTACACCTAGTCCTAAAAACGAAAGGGATGATTCCATTAGTATGGCAGATGCCACATTTACAGTGGCTGCAACTGTTAGAGTAGGTGCAATATTTCTTAGAATGTGTTTTATCATTATCTTTTTGTGACTAACGCCAATGAGCTTTGCATACGTTACATAGTCCCTCTCTTTGACAGTCAAAGTTTCAGCCCTTACTAGCCTTGCCACGCCCATCCAGTTAAATAGTCCTATGATGATTATTATATTTTGTATTCCAGGTTTTAACGCAGCGTTTAATATTAGTATTAAGAAAAAAGAGGGTATACTCATTAAGACATCTACAATTCTCATTAAAAGCATATCTACTTTGCCACCGAAATAGCCTGCAATTATCCCTACAAAGGATCCTAATAATGTTGAAATTACAACGGATAGAAAACCTACTGTAAGGGAGGCTCTAGCTCCGTGCAAAGCTCTTGCAAAGTAATCTCTACCTAAATCGTCTGTACCAAATAGGTTCTCTAAGTTAGGTGTTACAAGTGCATTTGTAATATCCGTATCGATTCCGTTTTTAGGATAAAGATCTGCAAGTATCGCCCCTAAAATAAAGATAGATAGTATGGTAATAGAAAGCTTTACCCTTATGGGACTATGCTTTAATTTTATTAAAAAATTTGACATTATGACATCTCCTTTATTCGAGGATCTACTATACCATATAGGATATCGGAGATTAAATTACCTAATATCAACAATATGGAAGCAAACATGGTGGTCGCCATTATTAAAGGATAATCGGATGTAAAAATGGCGTTCATGCCAAGCTGTCCAAGTCCAGGCCATCCAAAAATACTTTCAGTTATAAATGCTCCTGATACAAGTCTTGGTAAACTCATGCCCACAAGGGTAATAAGGGGGAGTAGTGAGTTTTTAAGAATACTCTTAAAGAACAATTCCCTCTTAGAACTTCCCTGTGCAAGTTCTGTCATAACATAATCTTCTTTTAATTGGTCAGTAACTCTAGCTCTAACATATCTACTAATAACAGAAGTGTCAGCAATACTTAAAGTAACTATTGGAAGGATAGAGTGTTTTAATAGATCGGGGAAAGTTTCTACCCCTAATGTTCTCATACCAATACTTGGCAACAGTCCAAGTCTAAGTGAGAAAAGGTGAACTAGCATCATTGCAAACCAAAATGAAGGTATGGATATGCCTATGTAGGATAAAAGTGTAAAAATCTTATCTACTATACCTCCTTGGTTCATCCCTGAAATTATTCCTATGGTAGTTCCAAGTATAATTGACAATAAAAATGCAGATCCCATTAAACCTAAAGTTGCAGGTAATCTCTCTTTAACTTGATCTAATACGGGTCTATGATTAGAAAAGGAGTAACCAAAGTCTCCTTTGAATATATCTGTAACCCATCTCTTATACTGTACTGCATAGCTATCATTTAATCCCATATTTTCTCTAATTCGCTCTATATCTTCAACTGTAGACTCGGGAGTTATTTGTGAACGTACAGGGTCTGAAGGGGCGATTCTAACAAGTAAAAATGAAACTATGGAGATGGTTATAATCATGGGTATTGTCTGTAATAGTCGTTTTAAAATTAATCTTGTCATATTATCTCCTAAATGAATTAATAAATAAATGAACAATCCCAATTAAGGGACTGTTCATAAACTTATTATTTACTTTCTATTTTATTAAAATAGTCAAACATATGAATAGGTGCAGGACTTGCTTCGTCTAGATTAGTAAAGTTTTTACCAACAGCAAGTATTGAATTTACGTTTGCTATAGGATATTCTACTGCATCTTCAACTAGAATTTGTTGAAGTTCTTTATAGATTTCATCACGTTTTTGTTCATCAGTTTCTTTTTTTGCACTTTCAAACAGCTCATCTACTTTAGGATTAGAGTAGGCACTAAAGTTTTCCGCAGACCCTGTCTTAAATATAGATGAATAAGAGTGAGGATTATCTCCCATAACATATCCATTTAAAGCCATATCAAAATCATGATTTGTTGGATCAAGTAATTTTTCAATGAAAGTAGATCTTTCCATAGGAAGAAGTTCAGCATTTATGCCTACTTCTTTAAGCATTTCTTGAACTAATAGAGCTTCCTTTTCCTGTGCAGGATTTCCTGAAGTGTACATAAATTTAAGCTCAAGGTTTTCAGCGCCTGCTTCTTTTAATAAACTTTTTGCCTTATCAAGATCTTGCTCGTATTTTTCAACATCATCTGTATATGATGCAGTATTGATAGAAAATGGTGAGTATGCAGGAGTTGCATATTCTTTACTCAAGTAAGTTCCTTCAATTAGTTTTTCCTTATCAATAGCATAGGATATTGCTTGACGAACTCTTACGTCTTTTAGGTTTTCTGAAGAAACTCTAAAGAAAATAGTGTCAACCATTCCCTCTGGGAAAGAAACTATTTGAAAGTTTTCGTTGCTTTCAAATTTAGACACGTCTTTAGGCTTAATATAGGAAACAGAAATCTCTCCACTTTCTAGTGCGACCATGGATGCGTTTGTGTCTGGGATAACTTTATATGCTATTCCGTCAAGTTTTGCCACATCGCCATGATATTCATCATATCTTTCAACTTGATATAGTTCGCCGGTTTTATGTTCCTTAAATTTAAAAGGACCACTTCCGATTGGACTTTGGTTTTTTGAACTCTTTGCAATATCAGTTTCCCCTTCAAAAACGTGTTTTGGCACAGGTACCATACTTGCGATTCCTTGTGTGAAAGTCATATCAACTTCAGGAAGTTTATATTCCACAGTTTGATCGTCAACCTTAGTATATTGCACTTGTCCTGCTTCTGACTTTAGAAAACTTTGACCCTTAGCATTTTGTTTGTCATCTAAAATAGTATCATAGGTGAATATAATGTCGTCTGCAGTTATAGGTGTACCGTCATGCCACTTTATGTCGTTCTTTAACTTAAGAGTATAAGTTAAGAAGTCATCTGATGGGGTTATTGACTCCGCTAAACCGTCATAAACTATTTCTCCTGATTTTACATGGTACAAAGCATCATATAAAACATTTGAAATTGTCAAAGAAACTCTGTCGTTAGCGTATAGGGGATTTACAGAAGTTGGATCAGAACCTATTCCCAAAACCATAAGTCCTCCTTGTGCATTTGCACTATCTGATGTTTGTGTTGCTGCATTATCTGTAGATTTTGTTGTATTGTTGTTATCTGTTCCACATGCGGTAATTGCAAATGTGAAAGCTAACAGAATTGCAGCTAATGTTAATTTCTTCATTTTTACCTCCGTTTGTTTATTTATTAAATTAATATACCATTAAGTTTTGTTAAGGTCAAATCCATATAAAAAGCATAGGATTTACCTCTATATTACAATGATTTTTTAGTGTACTTAAAGATGAGAGATGACAATATTTGTAAGTTCATCTATTGAAATAAAATTTTTTATTTTTCCATTTTCATATAACTCTTTAAGCCCATTATCTAAAGCATTTAAAAGCTTTTTTGAAAGGTCGTATCTTCCTAAAAATTCTAATAGCAAAGTACCTGTAAAAAGCACTTGAATAGCTTTTGTAATTTGTTTTTCTTCCTTGTTTTTATCTTTTTTGTCAATATCGAATACCACATATTCAATTCCATAGTTTGACTTTGCTTTTAGCGGAGATTCAACTAGGGAATTTGCTATGTTTGAAATAATTTCTCCGTACTTGCTCTGACATATTACTACATTAAATGCAGAAGGCTCTTTTATAAATTCCTCTATAAATTCTTCGAAATACAAAATATTTAAATTAAGTTTTTTTAATTTTGACTTTTCTTCTTGAACTGTTTCTAAGAAAAAATCATCAAAGTAATTATCAGAGTTTTCTGAAAGCACAACAGTGATTGTATTTTCTTTCCTAATTTGAGCTAAAATCCTTGCTCTGTTAAAAACTTCTACAGTTCCGTCTTTACTAATTTGAAAGTTCTTATTAGCTGAAAAGTCTTTTAAATTTTCAATTTTAGGTAAGAGTTGGTCATTTTCATAGAATAAACTAAAATCTACTTTAGAATATTTGTTTTTAAAAAAATCAAGTCCCCTTAATCTAAATTCCTGAACTTTTAAATTGTATTCCTCTCTTAAGTGAGTAATGGCAAAGTCGCCTTTTTTCTCATTAGGATTATCCATGGGACCTTTTATAGCTAATTTAGTTTTTTCAATACTTTCATAAAAATCTTCTCCAATGTAGACACCTTTTTTTTGATAGTGCCTTAATCCAGCTTCAAAAAGTTCCCATCGTATATCGGCATTTAGAGGTCTAAAAACTCTCCTCAATGCACGAGTTACTTCAAAACCTATTCCGTCACCTTCAATCATTGAAACTCTAGTCATATTAACCTCCATTATATTTATTAAAATATTGTCTATAATTTTATTTATACCCATTTGTAGAAAAAATATTTTAATAATTAAAATATATTTAATTAAATACAAAAAAAAGCATCCTTGTAAAAAGAATGCTTTAAAATGGAGCTCACTGCCGGAATCGAACCGGCGACCTCTTCCTTACCATGGAAGCGCTCTACCTACTGAGCTAAGAGAGCAAATATAAATATATTATAAATGAGGGAAAAAAGATTGTCAATTTAAAATTAAATACAAGAAAAACGCATTTCGTGAAATCGTTTATATTTCAATATTTATTAAAGTTTTATTAAGATATATTAAAAGAAAATGTTTTTTTGCTTGTAAATAATTAAAATTTGAGTTAATATAAAAGGGAAGAAATTTTAGGAAAGGGAGTGCTATTTTGAAACCAAAACTTAGAAGAGTAAGTTCTTTGTTACTTGCATTTGCTATGATTATTTCTGTATTTGCAGGAACAACCACATTTGCTCAAGAAGATGAAAAGGATTTCGGAAAGAGATTTTCTGCCAATTTAGAAGAAAAAGAAACTGCCGAAAACAAAATTGACTCTGATGTTAAAAAAGTTGATAAAGACGAAAATATTAGAGTTATCGTTGAATTGAAGTCAGATTCTATCTTAGAAACTGCAATCAAAGAAAAGAAAACTATAAGCGAAATGAGTAATAGACAGTTTAAGTCTAGAGCTACAGCTTTAGTTAAAGAGCAGGACAAGGTTGCAAATAAGGTAGAAGACAAAGGTGTAGAGATTGAAAAACTTAATAACTTCACAGTTGCTGTTAACGGTTTCTCAGCTAATATTAAAGCTGAAAATGTTGAAGCATTAGCTGAACAACCTGAAGTTAAAAAAGTGTATATTTCTAGAGAATACACTAAACCTACAGTTACAATGCACAGTTCTAAAGACCTTGTAAACGTTATAGAGAACGTATGGGGAGAGGAATTAGAATACAAAGGTGAAGGTTCTATAATCTCTATTATAGACTCTGGATTTGATATTACACACAAGGACTTTAAAATCACAGATAATACAAAGGTTGCTTTAAACGAAGCTAAGGTAAATGAAATTATAGCTTCAACTAAGGGAACTAATAGACCTCTTAATGGTAAATATGGAAATGAAAAATTCCCATATATTTATGACTACCAAGACAGAGATCAAGATGTTAAAGAACATAAAGACAGTGGACAACACGGACAGCACGTTGCTGGTACTGTTGCAGCTAATGGAGATAAAAATGGAATTAAAGGTGTAGCACCTGAAGCCCAAATTCTTGGAATGAAAGTTTTCGGTGACGACCTTAACAATAGCACTGTATTTTCCGATGTATACATTCAAGCTATAGAAGATTCAATTATACTTGGGGCAGATGCAATAAATATGTCACTTGGATGGCCAGTAAGACCTTATAATGCCAATGACTTTGCACTTGAAGAGCAAGCTCTTAAAAGAGCAGAAGAAGGCGGAATACTTGTATGTGTAGCAGCAGGTAATGACGGATCTTCTGCATCAGGAACAAGTGGAAACTCTCCAGAAAATCCTGATTTAGGTGTGCTAGGTACTCCTGCATTATATGAAAGTCCATTTGCGATTGCATCCTTTGAAAATTCAAAGCTCAATGGATCTGAAGTTGTATTAATAAATAATGGTAAAGAAGAAAAAATAGATACTTCTATCTTTTCTGGTACAAGCGACGATCAACTACCTGTTGAAGCTGAATATATATATGCAAACTTCGGCGAAGAAGCTGCATATAAAGGTAAAGACGCTACAGGAAAAATCGTTTTAGTACAAAGAGGTGGACCTGAAGAAGCTGCTTCTTTCACAAGTAAAAAAGACATCGCTCAAGCTAAAGGAGCTGTTGGACTTATAATCTTTAACCATAAAGATGGTGGAAACTCTTTAATGACCATGCTAATTGATGGAGAGGTAAAGGTTCCAGTTACCTTTATAGGTCATGATGATGGTCTAAGTTTAGTAAACACTTTAAAAAATTCACCTAATGCTAAGGTTAGAATTACTGAGAGAGGAACAGTAGATAATCCTACAGCTAATACTATGAGTTCATTCTCAAGCTGGGGTCCAACTTCAGACTTAAGACTAAAACCTGAATTAACTGCTCCAGGGGGACAAATTTACTCAACTCAAAACGATGATAAATATACTGTTATGAGTGGTACTTCTATGGCTACACCTCATGTAGCAGGTGCAGTAGGACTTGTAAAACAAGGTTTAGTTAACTATGAAAAATCAGGATTAACTGAAAGAGCTAAGTACAATAGAGCTACTTTTGCAGAAATTGCAAAGACAAGACTTATGAATACAGCTGTACCTCAAAAAGCTGATGGAACATATTACTATTCTGTAAACCTACAAGGTGCAGGTATGATGAATGTTGCAAATGCAATTAAATCTCCTGTAAGAGCTTATGCAACAGGTACAAATGACGAAGTAAAAGATGCTAAACTTGCTTTAATGGAAATAGATGGTAAGTTTGAAGCGGAATTACTATTAAAGAACGATAGTGATAGAGAAGTTACTTACAATATAGATATTCTTGGACTTAAAGAAAATATTGAAACAGTAACTAATGAAGACGGAAGCAGTTGGGAATATCTAGATCAAACAACTAAAAATCTTGATATTAAAAATTCAGGAGCAAAGGAAGTAACTGTTCCTGCAGGTAAAGATGCAACTGTAAAAGTAACAGCTTCTTATAGTAAAGAAGATGTTAGAAACAACCAATTTGTAACAGGTTATATTCAACTTACTGACAAAGCTGCTAAAGAGCCTACTCTTTCAATTCCTTTTATGGGATTCAATGGTAAATGGGCAGAGCTTGATGCACTTGATGGTCTATTCCAATATGACGAACCTACACAGTTAGGATGGGCAGGTTTTGGATTTGATAATTACAATAGATACAATGCAAATTATCTTCCAAATGGAGTTGAAAAAATAGATGAAAATGGAATGGTTACAGACGGAGAAGGTACAAAAACTGAAGTAGTTTACTTTGGTCAAGATACAAAAGTTGTTCCTGTTATAACTCCACTTAGAAACATGGATACTCTTGTTATGACAATTGAAGACAAGGATGGTAACCAACTTAAGAAAATAAACGATCTTAGAATGGTTTCTAAGGTAAATAGGTTAGACCAAGGTAATTTACCTATGAACTGGTATAACGAAAGATGGGATGGTAAGGTAAATAATGAACTTGTACCTGAAGGACAAGTTAATTACTTTAAATTTGATGCAAAAATTAACTTTAAGGGAGAAAACCAAGTTAAAAAATATGCATTAGTTGGAGACTATACTTATCCTGAAATTAAAGACATCAAGGTAAATAAGGATACTAGAGAAGTAACTGCAACTATTACAGATAATTTAACAGGAGTAGAATATATTTGGTTAAGAACTCCAGATACTAATAGAGAGGGACAATATATAGATTTTGACCTTCTAGACAACGAAAACTATAAAGATTTCTCTTATGATGAAACTACGGGAGAGGTTAAATTTAAGATTCCAGAAAGCTTTGATTTAGATAAAGAAATTGCTTTATGTGCAGAAGACGGTGTTTGGAACTGGACTGTAGAAACTCTTGGAACAAATGCTCCTGAAAAGGACATGAGAATTCAATTCTCAAACCCAGGACTTCTAGAATATGTTCAAGGAAGTACAGAAGTTAACGGAACTATTTCAAACCTTGAAAAAGGCACAACTGTTAAAGTTGTACTTGAAGAACTAGACCCTGATACTAATGAAGTTATTTCAGGTCCTGTTGAGGCTGAGGTAAAATGGAATCCTAGAGGATATTATGAATTTAACGGCATAATAGAGTTAAAAACTCAAGGTCATGCAGTAATTAGAGCTACTGCAACAACTTTAAGACAAACTCATGGAGCTGTTTTAGACTTATTCAACGATACTACTCCTCCGGAAATTGAAGTTGTTAAGACTGAATGTGTAGATGAAAACCATGTAACATTCACACTTAGAGTTAAAGAAAATTACTGGTATACAGATATTAACCTATTTAGAGATGGTGGAGAAAACCCTGAAAAGGTAAAAAGAATTGACCATTCATACGGAGAACTTAAAGGTACTCCTATTGATGAAGAAATTGAAGTAACTTATCAGCTACATGAAGGCGAAAACGTATTTAGATTTGTTGTAAATGACGACCATGGAATGGAAGCTGAAGTTATAAAGAAAATTATTCCAGGACAATGTGAAGTTGAAACTCCTGAAGAAGATAACAAAGTAGAAGTAACAGAGTTATTTGGAAAAGGAAGATATCAAACAGCTGTTGAAGTATCTAAAGAGGCGTTTGATAAAGCTGACACTGTAATATTAGCATCAGGAAAATCTTTCCCTGACGCACTTGCAGCATCAACTTATGCAGGTATTGCAAAGGCACCTATACTTTTAACTGATGATGGAAGTTTGAGTGAAGAAGTTCTTGCTGAAATTGAAAGACTTGGTGCATCAAATGTACTTGTAGTAGGTGGAGATAGTCTAATCCCAGAATCTATTGTAAAGGTTTTAAAAGACAAAGATCTTACTGTTGAAAGAATTTCTGGTGAGAATAGATATGAAACTGCTGTAGACTTATTTAATAAGAAAATTGTTGATAAGCAAAATATAATAGTTGTAAATGGCGATAAATTTGCAGACGCATTGTCAATTGCTCCTTATGCAGGACTTAAGGAATATGGAATCATCTTAACTGATGGAAAAACAATTGATCAAAGTGTTCTTAAAGAAGCTCAAACTGTTTTAATAGTTGGTGGATCAAGCTCAGTTTCAGAAGAACTTGAAAAAGAACTTGTGTCAAAAGGACTTGAAGTTTCAAGAATTAAAGGTAGCAATAGATATGCTACATCTTTAAACGTAGCTAAAGAATTATTCTACGATGCTACAAGAGTTGAAATTGCAGATGGTAGTGACTTCCCTGACTCATTGACAGGTGCGGTTCTTGGTATTAAGAATAAAGCTCCAATGATATTAGTACCTAGAGATACAATACTTCCAGAGGCTGTTGATTTCATCAAGGGATTAAGACTTGAAGGAATTGATATAATTGGTGGTAATGGTTCAGTAGGTGAAGAAGTTAGAGAAACTTTGAAGAACATTGAAGTTAAGTAAAATTAAAAGTGAAAGTAACTTAGTTACTTTCACTTTTTTAATTTCTTAGAAATTTCGTCTAATACGCTCTTAGTATAGTCATCAATTACGACTAAGTTTTTATTATTGTAATCTGATTTTTTTATTTTCATTCGGTTAAGCTGACTTTTTAAACTATTGTATTCTATTAATAGTTCATCTGAAGAAAGTCTAGTACCACCTCTAGAAAGTATGGTCTGTTGAATTAAATTATCATCGGTTGCAACTCGGATTATATCTTTCTTTCCAGTTAAATCTAAGATTCGCTCTATATAGCTGTCGGCTGTTTCCTTTTCTTTTGTAAAGTAAATTCTAATATTTTTATAGTCTTTTTCACCGATGGTTCTCTCTCCTTTTGCAAGATAGGCATCAAAGACTAAGTAGACTTGTTCATCTCCCAGTGCTTGATATTCGGACAAAATATTTATAAGCTCTTCCCTAGAAGCATCTAGGCTAATATTGTTTTTTATAGCTATTAATTTTGGCCAGGCATTAATTATATTGTATCCGTCTACAAAGAGGTATCTTTTTCTATTCATCTCTTTGCCTTAACACTTCATAGCAAACTATGGCACAGGCATTAGAGGCGTTTAGTGAAGTAATTTTTCCACGCATGGGAATTTTTACCAGTTCATCACAATTTTCTTTTATACTTTTGGATATTCCTTTGCCTTCATTTCCTATGACTAGAGCTATGGGACCTTTTAAATTAGTTTCGTTATAATAGTTTTTTGCATCTCCATCAGTGCCATATATGAAAATATTTTTCTTTTTCAAGTCATCTATTGTCCTATTTAAATTTGTCACTTTTGATACTTTCATATAGTTACAGGCACCGGCAGATGATTTATAAACTGTAGAATTTACTGTAGCCGAACGTCTTTTAGGGATTATAATCCCATGTACTCCAGCTGTTTCACAAGTTCTAATAATAGCACCGAGATTGTGGGGGTCTTCAATCTCATCTAATATAACTAAAAAGGGATCTTCGTTTCGCTTTTTTGCCAGATTTAGAATTTCATCTATAGACGAGTAGTTGAAAGAACTGATGGTAGCTAAAACGCCTTGGTGAACCTGGCCTTCTGCCATATTGTCTAAGGCTTTTTTATCTGTGTATTTAATTATAACTTTTTTGTCTTTTGCTTTTCCTATAATCTTTTCAATAGAGCCTTTTAAATTTCCTTTTTGAATATAAAGAGTTTCTACTTTGTTTGTATTTAAGGCTTCTAAAACGGAGTTTCTTCCATATATAAAATCTTGCATATTATCTTCCTTTAACTTTATTTCGTGGTATTAAAAAACTTAGTTCAAGATGAAGTTTTTTAAAGTCTAGTTTTAATAAAATTTCTATGTAATCAATATTTTTAGAATTTTCCTAGTTATATATAGTATTTATTCTGGGAAATCTAAGGGATATTTTCTTTTATTATATTATAACATTGTTTTAATAGTTAAAGATATATTATACAATAAGAGTGGAGGTATGTATGGAAAACGACGTTATTTTACAAGGGTTTGAATGGTATTTGCCCGATGACGGAAATCATTATAATAAATTAAAACAATTATCTGAGAGCTTATCGAAGGTAGGGTTTAACGCAATTTGGTTACCTCCTTTTTGTAAGGCGACGGGAACTAATGATGTGGGTTATGGAATTTACGATTTATATGATTTAGGAGAGTTTGACCAAAAGGGTTCTGTAAGGACCAAGTATGGAACTAAAGAGGAACTTAAGAGTCTAATTAATACTCTTCACAAGTACAATATAAGTGTTTATGGAGATATAATTTTAAACCATAAAGCAGGTGCTGATGAGGAGGAGCTTTTTAAAGCTGTTCAGGTAAGTGAAGAAGATAGATTAAAAGAACTTTCTCAAGCTCATGATATAAAAGGGTGGACAAAGTTTACATTTGATAATAGAGGTGGAAAGTATTCTCGGTTTATATGGCATTTTCAACACTTCTCGGGTGTGGATTACGATTCTTTGAATGATAAAAAAGGAATTTTTAAAATAGTTGGAGAAGGTAAAAAGTGGGAAAAGGATGTATCCTATGAAAAGGGAAATTATGACTATTTGATGTTTGCAGATATTGACCACAATCACCCAGATGTAAGAAGGGAACTTTTTAATTGGGGAAATTGGATAATTGAAGAACTTAACCTTGATGGAATGAGATTTGATGCTCTTAAACATATAGGAAGTGATTTTATTGTTGATTTTATTGAGAGGATAAGGTCTAAGGAAAATATTCGAGATGATTTTTATCTCTTTGGTGAGTATTGGCTTTATGAACCAAACACTATGAATGGATATCTTTACGATACTAAATACGATATGGATTTATTTGATGTTGGTCTTCATTACAATTTACTTCAAGCTTCAAAAGATACTAAATATGATATAAGAAAGGTTTTTGACAACACATTGGTAAAAGAACATCCTACTATTGCGGTTACTTTTGTGGACAATCACGATTCACAACCGGGGCAAGCTCTTGAATCTTATGTAGCTGATTGGTTTAAAAAAATAGCCTATGGAATAATACTTCTACACGAAGACGGATATCCTTGTGTATTTTGGGGAGATTACATGGGAATGGGAGAGCCTGTAAATTCAGCTGGTCATAAGGATATGATTGAAAATCTCATGTATATTAGAAAAAAATTTGCTTATGGGGATATGGATATGTACTATGAGTCTGAAAATCTTTTGGGATGGGTTAGAAGAGGAAATGAGAAACATCCTAAGAAACTTGCAGTTTTAATTTCCACAGGAGATATGAATAGTTTGAAGATGTTTGTAGGAAAAGAGGAAGCTGGAAAGACTTATAAAGAATATACTGGTGATAATACAAATGAAATCGTAATTGACGATGAGGGATTTGGAGAGTTTGAAGTGGGACCAGGAACTATAACTTGTTGGAGTGAAAAAGATGAATAAAGATAAAAACAGAAATAAAGCACATTTTACAATGGAAGAACTAAAAAAAGCCACCCATGAAAAATTACATGATAGGGGGGTTCACATACAGGATATAGCAGAAATAGTATATAAATTACAGGAAAATTATATTCCAGATTTAACAATAGATATATGTAGAGAAAATGTTATGTCCGTACTTTCAAAAAGGGAAGTCTGTCATGCTATATTAACTTCAATTGCTTTAGATGAGATGGCAGAGAAGAATTTGCTAGAGGATCCGCTTTTGACAATTGTTAAAAGTGATGAAGGACTTTATGGTATAGACGAAATTATACCTTTATCTATTGTGAATATTTATGGATCCATAGGTCTTACAAACTTTGGTTATTTAGACAAGGTAAAGTTTGGGATAATTAAAGACCTTGACGAAAATAAAAATGGCACTAATGAAGTAAATACTTTTATGGACGATATTGTTGCTGCAATAGCTGCAGCTGCTGCAAGTAGGTTAGCCCATGGCAGGAAGTAAGTACTACGCTGTTAAAAAGGGTAGAAAACCTGGGATTTATAATTCATGGGATCAATGTAAAAAGCAAATTGACGGTTTTAGTGGTGCTGTTTTTAAAAAATTTAGCGATAAGTTAGAGGCGAAAAAATTTATTGAAGGCAGTGATAAAAGTGGTGACAACACATTAAAGGAAAGTTCTTTAAATAAAGATGAACTAGTTGTATATGTAGACGGGTCTTTTAATAGTGCAACAAAGGTATGTGGATATGGGGTTGTATTTTTATTTGAGTCTGGAGTAAAGAAACACTTTGATAAGGTCTATAGAAAAGACTATTCCCAGTATAGGAATGTTACTGGCGAGGTTTTTGGTTCTATTTATGCTATTAAAAAAGCCATAGAATTGGGGTTTAAAAAAATATATATCCACTTTGACTATCTGGGTATTAGAGAGTGGGCAGTTGGAAATTGGAAAGCAAATAATCCCCTTACTAAATCTTATGTGGAAGAGTTTAAAGAACTAAATAAAAAAATTGAGATTGAATTTATAAAAGTAGAGTCACACACAGGAGTTTTATATAATGAACTTGCTGATAAGTTAGCAAAAAAAGGTGCAGGATTATAATGAAAGTGCTTATAGTTGGCGGAGGTAGAACGGGTCTACATTTAGCTGAAATATTACAAAATAACGGTCATGAAATAAGTATTATTGAAAAGGACAGGAAAAGATTAAAAAAAGTTTTAAAGTATGAAACTTTTAATATTACTTTGGGTGATGGTTCTAATACGGAAGTTTTAGAAAATTCTAATATTGATGAAACTGATGTTTTTATTAGTACCACCTCAAATAGTGAATTAAATATGATACTTTGTTTAATGGCGACAAAACTTGGTGCCAAGATGACTATTTGTTTAAGTGAAAACAATAGTTATCTTGATCATGTGGAGTTTATGGGAAATATATTGAATATAGATTTAATTATAAATCCTAAACTAGAAACCGCAAGGTATTTACTTAGGTCTATTTATTCACCAGAAGTAAAAAAAATAGATATTTTAGAGCATGGAAAAATGAGACTTGTGTCAATGGAAGTTGAAGATAAAGATGAGATGATAGGAAAAAAGGTGAAGAGTCTTGCTAATCTGATTCCAAAAAGTATGTTAATGGTGGAGATACTAAGAGGAGATGAAGTTTTAATTCCTAAAGGAGATGTAAAGATATTAAAAGGAGACATAATTCATTTACTTTCTAGCAATGACGATTTTAATAGGTTTTTTTCTAGGAGAAATGGAATTTCTCCCGATGAAACTTTTTTTGTAGTTGGAGGTAGTCTTCTGTCCTACTACTTGGTTGAAAGATTGGAAAGATTAGGTCATCAAGTTAAAGTATTAGAAAAGGATAAAGTTTTAGTTCAAACCTTGAATAGAGATTTTCAAAATTGTGAAGCTGTTTATGTGGAAGACTTTGACATTAAGTATCTAGAGGATGAAGATGTAAAAAATTATGATAATTTAATAGTATTAACTTCAAGAGATGAAATAAATTTAGTTTTAGCAAGTTTAGGAAAAAATTTGGGAGTTAAGAGGGTTTTTTCAAATTGTTATAATAAAGCTCTCCTTGGTTTTAAATGCTCTTCAAATATCGATATGTTTTTTTCAGAGCAGGAAATTGTCGGTAGAATGGTGGATAAGTTCATAAAGACAAATGATGAGTTTCAAGATTCTAAGATTGGTACTTTAAGTAGTATTTCAAAGTCTAAGACGAAAATTGAAGAATTAGAATTGAAATCAGGAAGTAATTTTATAAATAAAATGATAAGTGATTTAAATTTACCTAAAAACTGTCTAATAGCGTTTATTTCTAGAAAAAACAAAATAATAATACCTGGAGGAGACGAAGTTTTAAAACAGGGAGATGTAATAATTTTAATTTCCACTAATGAATAAGTGTTAAGTGCAGGATTGTGCACTTTTTTAATTAAAATTTATAAAAAATATTTTGTAATAGCACTTTAATCTTGTATAATGCTTGTGTAATATTATTTTAGGAGGTTAAAATGTCAGAAAAATTTAATAAGTTTTTCAAGTTAGATGAAAGAAAAACAGACGTTCGCACTGAAATTATGGCAGGTATTACGACCTTTATGACAGTGTCATATATATTAGTTGTAAATCCTTCAATTCTTTCAGAAGCAGGAATGGATAGAGGAGCGGTGTTTACTGCAACGATAATCGCTTCAGTAATTGCGATTTTACTTATGGGACTTTACGCAAATATGCCTTTTGTACTTGCTCCTGGTATGGGACTGAACGCTTTTTTCACATTTACAGTTGTACTCAAGATGGGTAAAAGCTGGCAATTTGCTCTAACCGCCGTTTTCTTAGAAGGATTAATTTTTATTTTATTATCTATATTTAAGGTTAGAGAAGCCATATTTAGGTCAATTCCACTTTCCCTTAAAAAAGCGGTTTCTGTGGGAATAGGTCTTTTCATTGCCCTTATAGGACTTACATCTGTAAATATAATTGTTCAGGGAGATGGAGTAATTTTAAGTTTAGGAGATATTTTTAGTAAAGAGTCTATAGTATTTTTCTTTGCTTTTATAGTTATGTCTATTCTTTCTGTTAGAAATGTAAAAGGTTCTTTGTTAATTGGTATTGTAGCATCAACCATATTGGCATTGATTATGGGAGTTACCACTTTACCAGCTGAGGGAATTTTTTCATTGCCACCGTCTTTAAGCCCGATAGCTTTTAAGCTAGAATTTGAAAATATATTTACTTGGGAAATGCTTGGGGTGGTGTTTACATTTTTATTTGTGGATATATTCGATACGGTAGGAACTCTTACAGGTGTAGCGGCTAAAGCGGATATGCTCGATGAAAATGGAGATTTGCCAGGAGTTTCAAAGGCACTTATGGCAGATGCTATTGGAACTACATTTGGAGCTTTACTGGGAACATCAACTATTACAACTTTTGTAGAATCTGCAGCTGGAGTTGCAGAAGGAGGAAGAACAGGACTTACATCCCTTTCTTCAGGTGCGTTATTCTTAGTGTCACTATTTTTATTTCCTTTATTTTCAATAGTTCCTCCAGCCGCCACATCGGCAGCACTTGTCATAGTTGGGGTATTTATGATGAGCCCTATTTTGGAAGTTGATTTAAACGACTATTCTGAAGCTATACCTGCATTTATAGCAATTATTATGATGCCCTTTGCATATTCTATAGCCGAAGGAATATCATTTGGAATGATCACTTATGTGATTTTAAAATTGGCAGGGGGAAAGAAAAAGGAAGTTTCACCGTTGATGATAATTTTAGCTATAGTCTTCTTATTTAAAATGTTATCGCCAATTATATTTAAATAAAAAAAGCCATCTCCTTTGAGATAGCTTTTTTATTTAGTGTTTTGTACTTTGTATTAATTCATTTTTCATATTCCAAAGATTTTCAGATAGGTCGACTATATAGATATGTGGAAATTCAAAACGTTGGACTTCTTCCCACAAAGTAGCTACCTCTTTTTCTTTATTTTCTCTTATCTCTTCTAAAGTAGGTAGATTATAAACTAGTTTTCCACTTTTGAAAATGGGAACTAAAAGTTTTTTCACATGGAAATTTTCTAATGTTTTTTTCTTCCAAGTGTGAATAGGATGGAATATTTCAATAGGTTTAGATTCGTCGATTTCTTCATCGTGTAGACAAACAAGATCGGCAATAGCTTTGTTGTCTTTGTTATCGTAGAATCTAAATACTTGTTTAAAACCTGGAGTGGTTATCTTTTCTACATTTTCACTAATTTTTATCTTAGGAGTTATAACTTTGTCCTCTTCGGTTGCTACAAGTTTATAAACCCCTCCAAATACAGGATGGGATGAAGAGGTGATAAGCCTTTCACCAACCCCAAAGGAGTCAACTTTTGCCCCTTGATCCAACATATCTTTTATTTTAAATTCATCAAGTGCGGAGGAAGCTACGATTTTACAGTCCTCATATCCTGCTTTATCAAGCATTTTTCTTGCTTCTTTTGAGAGATACGCTATATCACCGCTATCAAGTCTTATTCCCTTAGGTCTTTTTCCCATTGGTTTTAAAACTTGGTCGAAAACTTTTATCGCATTGGGAATACCTGATTTTAAACTGTCATAAGTATCTACAAGCAATGTGGTATCATCGGGAAAAGTTTCAGCATATGCTCTAAAAGCTTCATATTCGTTTTCAAACATCATCACCCAAGAATGTGCCATAGTTCCAAGAGCTGGAACTTTAAAGAGTTTATCTGCATAGGCATTGGCAGAGCCTACAACCCCTCCAATATAGGCAGCTCTAGCACCAATAGTTGCAGCATCGGCTCCTTGAGCTCTTCTAGATCCAAATTCCATAACAGCTCGGCCCTGTGCAGAACGAACTATTCGATTTGTTTTTGTGGCAATTAAAGTTTGATGATTAATAAGTATAAGCGACATGGTTTCGATAAGTTGTGCTTGTATTGCGGGTCCTCGAACTATTATAAGTGGCTCATTGGGAAAGATTACAGTTCCTTCCTCCATTGCCCAAATATCACATTCAAATTTAAAATTTTCCAAATATTCAATAAACTCATCAGAGAAGATATTTTTACTTTTAAAGTACTCTATATCATCTTCTTCAAAGTGAAGGTTTTGAATATAGTCTATAAATTGTTCAAGGCCAGCAAATATGGCAAATCCTCCATTGTCGGGGACTGACCTAAAATATAAATCAAAATAAGTGATGTGGTCGTGAACCTTCTCCTTGAGGTAACCATTTGCCATTGTAAACTCATAAAAGTCTGCAAGTAGGGAAAGGTTACGATCTTCTTTCCAATTAATCATATTTTCCTCCTTAAATATATATGTATAGTATAGCACTATAAAGAATTAATGTCTTTTTATTAATTTTTTATATTTACGATTACACAATAAAATATTAAGTTAGGAAGAAGGCTTTTTATAAATTGCACTAAAATGGTATAATATAATTGTACTAATAATTATTATCAAATTTTGAAAGAGGTGATTGCTTGAAAAAGCTAAATATAGACGTTCAGGGTATGACTTGTGAAGCTTGTTCCAAGAGGATTGAAAAAGTTCTTTCAAAGATGGAGGAAGTTGAAAGTGTCAATGTAAATTCTGTTACAGGGGTTGCTACTGTTGAATTAAATTCAAAAAATAATATAAAGGAGATTCCGGAGAAAATAGAAAAAACTGGATTTAAAGTTCCCCTTGAGACAGTACGACTTGACATAGTGGGTATGACTTGTGAAGCTTGCTCATCAAGGGTGGATAAGTTAATAAAAAGACTTCCTGTTGAAGATGTGGTTATAAATTCTTTGACAAATTCAGGTGTCGTAAGATTTAAAAGTGGTCTTGTTACAGAAGAAGAGATTATTTCACAAGTTGAAAAAGCTGGTTTTACAGCAAGTGTTCTTAAAGATGACGACAATGTTATTAACAGAGATGAAGAAGAACTAAAGAAACTAAAAAGAGATTTAATAATTTCTGCCATTTTTACAATTCCATTGTTTTCGGCGATGTTTTTTCACATGGCAGGAGTTCACACAATATTACAAAACGGATATGTACAACTATTGTTGGCAATACCAGTACAATTTTTTATAGGAAGAAGATTCTACAAAGGAGCATTTAATTCTCTACGTGGTGGAGGAGCAAATATGGATGTTCTAATAGCAATGGGAACATCTGCAGCATTTTTCTTTTCCCTATATCATACTGTAATTGGATCTTCTGAACTCTACTATGAGTCTTCAGCGGTAATTATAACTTTGATTCTTTTAGGAAAGTATTTTGAAAAAAGAGCAAAGACAAGAACCACTGATGCGATTAATAAATTAATGGAGCTTCAGGCAAAGACTGCGGTGGTTGAGAGGGGAGAAAAGACCTTTGAAATACCAATAGAAGAAGTTTTTGTAGGAGATATTATTCATGTAAAACCAGGGGAGAAAATTCCTGTTGACGGAAATATAATCTACGGAAATACAAATGTAGACGAATCTATGATAACGGGAGAGTCAATTCCTGTTGAAAAAAACGAAGGAGATATCGTAATTGGAAGTACGATTAATAAAAATGGATTTATTAAATTTAAAGCTTCAAATGTGGGAAAGGACACAATGCTTTCTCAAATAGTAAAACTTGTTGAAGAAGCACAAGAACACAAGGCGCCTGTGCAAAGACTTGCAGATAAAATTTCAGGTGTATTTGTTCCTACTGTAATAGCTATTGGAGTTTTAACTTTTATATTGACTTATATTTTTAAAGGGTCTTTGGATGATGCGGTAATGCACGCGGTTGCAGTTTTAGTTATTGCCTGTCCATGTTCTCTAGGTCTAGCAACACCTACTGCCATAATGGTGGGAACAGGAAGAGGGGCAAACCTTGGAATATTGATTAAATCGGGAGAGTATTTAGAGAGGGCTTGTGACATACAAGACTGTGTATTTGATAAGACGGGAACTTTAACTAAAGGAAAACCAGAGGTTCAAAGTGTTGTAAATTACTGGAGCGGTTCACAAGAAAAAATGCTTGAGGTGTTTTACTCACTTGAAAAAACATCGGAACATCCACTAGGTGAAGCGGTTGTAAACTACTGTGAAAGTAAAGGCATAGACGAAAAAGAAGTAAAAAACTTTAACTCCTTAACAGGACTTGGGGTTACTGGAGAAGTTGAAGGTAAGAGATTCTTTATAGGAAGTAAGAAGTTGATGGATGAAAAAAACGTGTCTTATGACCTTGATGAAATTGAAAAATTTCAAGAAAAGGGGGAAACTCCTTTAATGCTATTTGATGAGGTGGAACTCATTGGTATTATTTCTGTTGCAGATGAGATAAAAGAAAGCTCAAAAGTGGCAATTGAAAAACTTCACAATATGGGAATTACAACCTATATGATAACTGGAGATAGTAAAAAAGCGGCAAATGCTATCGCTAAAGAATTAAATATAGATAGAGTATATGCCGAGGTGCTTCCATCTGACAAATCTGATAAAATTAAAGAGATAAAAACTAAAGGAAGAGTTGTAGCGATGGTTGGAGACGGAATAAACGATGCTCCTGCACTTGCAGAGTCTGACATAGGATTTGCAATAGGAACAGGGACTGATGTTGCCATAGAAGCATCGGGAATTACCATTATAAATGGAGATATAAATTCAGTTGTTAAAGCCATAGAACTTTCAAAGAGAACCATGAGAACAATTAAACAAAACCTATTCTGGGCGTTCTTTTACAATGTAATTGGAATACCAATAGCAGCAGTAGGATTGCTAAACCCTATGATTGCAGGAGCTGCGATGGCGTTTAGTTCCGTTTCTGTGGTGACTAACTCTCTAAGATTAAAAAGTTTTAAATAGGAGGTATTATGCAAACAGTATTAATAGTTGAAGGAATGACTTGCTCACATTGTGAAGCTTCAGTTTCTAAGGCGTTACAAACGGTGCAAGGAGTTACAAATGTTGAAGTAGACCTTGAAACTAAGGTTGTAAAAGTGGAACATACTGAAGATTTATCAAAGGAAATATTTAGGGAAGCTGTTGAAGATATTGGATTTGATGTTTCTGAAATAAAGTAAATTGAGATTTACAAAAAGACGTCCTTTTACTATTAAAAAAGTAAAAAGGCGTCTTTTTTTATAAAAACACTTGACAAAAAAATGATTTTTTGATGTAATATTATATTTACCAAACTTGAATTATATAATATAATGATAGTAGAGGTGAAAAAATGTTTAATATTGGAGATAAAATAGTTTATCCAATGCATGGTGCTGGAGTAATCGTTGAAAAAAAGCTCAAGACCGTTCTTGGAGTGGAAAAAGAATACATTATTCTGTCCATACCTGTTGGTGAAATGAAAATATCTGTACCTGTTGACAAGATAAATGATGTTGGGATCAGAGATATAGTAACAGAATCCGATATAGACGAAATATTTGAAACGCTAAAGGTTGAAGATGCGGAAATTACATCTAATTGGAATGCCAGATATAGACAAAACCTTGAAAAGTTAAGGACGGGAGTATTAAAAGAAATTGCCGAAGTATTTAGAGATTTATATACTCTAGATTTGGATAGAGGATTGTCCATGGCTGAAAAAAAGCTTTTGCATAGTTCAAAAAAAATGCTTATTTCTGAACTTGCAGTAGTATGTAGTAAAAAAGTTTCTCAAGTTGAGAATGAAATTGAAAGTATATTTGAAAAATAGAATTATCGAGATTAAAAAAATATTTAAAGAAAGGAGGTTTGAAATTGGCGAAAAAAGTAATTAATTTCTTCATGGCTCTTTTGGGAGGCATAATCGGTTTTACCGTAGTTTATTTAATTGATAAGATAAAGGTTATTTCTGAATTGCCAAAGTACTATAGAATTGGGATTTATGTTATTGGTATTATAATATTTGCTATTATTTTTTATAAATTTTTCCCAAGGTTATTAAAGAGCTTGGAGAACTCTTCTGAAAGGGCGGCAAGCTACTTAAAAAAGCTTACTCTCCAGGAAATAATAAGTACGGCAATTGGTACGGTACTAGGTCTTTTTGTGGCGTTTTTGATTTCTATGTTGATTATTCAAATCAAATTACCAATTGTTGGAAACGTTCCTTTTATTATATTATCAATTATAATCTACATATCTCTAGGTTATGTAGGACTTAGACTTGGAATGCAAAGGGTTAAAGATGCTACTGGTATTATCGAAAAAATAAAATCGGGAATGGATAGACCTTTGAAGGAACAAGAAGAAGGTACAATTAAGATTTTAGATACTTCTGTTATAATAGATGGAAGGATTAAAGATGTTATTGATACGGGATTTTTAGATGGAAAAATCTTAATTCCCATTTTCGTCTTAGAAGAATTGCAACATATTGCAGATTCTGAAAATGATCTTAGAAGAAAAAAAGGTCGTAGAGGTCTGGATATTTTGAAAATGATTCAAGAGGATTCGATTCTTCCTGTTGAAGTTACCCATAAAAGGTATAGGGAGATTAAAGAAGTTGATTCAAAACTTTTACAAATGGCGAAGGATACTGGAGGAAAACTTTTAACTAACGATTACAATTTGAATAAGGTAGCTGCAGTTAGAAAAGTAGAAGTATTGAATATAAATGAATTAGCAAATGCTATGAAACCAATAGTAGTTCCAGGAGAGCAAATGACTGTTACTATTATCAAGGATGGTAAAGAGTCAAACCAAGGTTTAGCGTACTTGGTTGATGGAACCATGGTGGTTGTAGAAGATGGTAGAAAACATATTGGTAAAACTGTTGACACCACAGTCACATCGGTTCTTCAGACAGCTGCTGGAAAGATGATATTTGTAAAGATGAATTAGTTTTATGTATTGTATTTATTAAAATTATAGGAGGTTATAGTGATCACCGAAAAAAATTTTAGTAGGTATATATTTCTATTAGGGGTTATTATACTTGCTATTTCATTAGTTTTTAGTAATTTTAATTTATTTGGAAGTCTTAAACCAGTTGGTCTAAGCACGGTATTTATATGTCCCGTATTGGGAATAATAGGTATTATAAGTTCAATTAGACAAAAAGATTATTTGTTTACATTTCTAAATTTACTTTTAGCATTATCTTTTTTTATAGTTATGGCAGTAGGATATTATTTTTTAGGACCATAGATTTAAAATTGGGAAACTTTAGGGTTTCCTTTTTTTATTACCTTTTACATATGGTATAATTCACATATGGATAATTGGATTATAAATAAAAATATTTCTGTTATTATAACGGCAGCAGGTTCTGGAAGAAGAATGGGATCTTGTTTGCCTAAACAGTTTTTAAAATTGAATAATAGGGAGATAATCCATCGCACAGTTGAAAAGTTTTATGGTTTTGATTTCATAAAGGAGATTATCATAGTAGTTTCTAAAGATGAGTTGAAAAGGTCAAAAGAGATTTTATTGGATTTTAAAGATAAATTGAAATTCACCTTGGGTGGTAGTACTAGGGAAGAGTCAACTTTTAACGGCTTAAAGAAGGTTTCAGAAAGCTCCCAAGTAGTGATAACCCATGATGGTGTAAGGCCTTTTGTAAAAAAAGATACCATAGTTAATGCAATAAGAGAACTCGAACAAGACTGTGCGGTAGTGGTATGTGTTCCTGTAAAAGATACTATTAAAAGTGTAAAAAATGGATATATTTCTTTTACCCCGAGAAGAGAAGAGCTTTACAAGGCACAAACACCTCAAATATTTAATAAAGAGGCGTTATTAAAAGGGTATGAAAAAGCTTTTAAGGAAAATATAAAAGTCACTGATGACTCATCTCTTATGGAAGTGATAGGACAAAAAGTTAAGCTATTTATAGGAGATTACGAAAATATCAAGATAACAACCAAAGAGGATTTAGTCATGGGTGAGATACTTGCAAAGATGGAGGATGAAAGTTGCGAATAGGTTTTGGATATGATGTTCATAAATTGGTTGAGGGCAGGAACTTTATTTTAGGTGGAAAGAAGATTGAATATAAAAAAGGTCTTTTAGGTCATTCTGATGCGGATGTATTAGTTCATTCAATAATGGATGCTATCCTAGGAGCAATGGCCCTTGGAGATATAGGAAAGTTATTTCCTGATACTGATATGAAATATAAAGACATTAGTTCCATGGTATTACTTGAAAGAGTTTATGAAGTTTTGGATAAAGAAGGATTTAAAATAGGAAATTTAGATTGTACAGTTGCGTGTGAGCTTCCTAAGCTTTCACCACATATTGAAGACATGAGAAAAAACATATCAGAAGCTTTAAACACTTCAATTAAAAATATTTCTATAAAAGCTACGACAACTGAAAAACTTGGTTTTGAAGGTAGAGAAGAAGGAGTATCTTCTTATTGTGTGGTATTAATTG
>JAUNLT010000001.1:139838-272519 GCA_030532135.1 Lagierella massiliensis
GAAAAAAATAATTGAAAAAATTTTCAAGTGGTGATATAGTTATAATGTTAAATTAAATATTTACTTATTAAGAGTGGTGGAGGGAAAGGCCCTGTGAAACCCGGCAACCTATTAAATTAGGTGCTAATTCCTGCAGATTTTCTGAAAAATAAGATTTCAAACCTTGCTTTTCAGCAAGGTTTTTTTTATGAAAATCAAGGTTTGAAAAAGACCTTATAATTGTATAAGGAAAAAATTTAATTAGGAGGACAGAATGAATAAAAAATTATTTACATCGGAATCTGTAACGGAAGGTCATCCTGACAAGATCTGTGATCAGATTTCAGATGCTATACTAGATGAAATTTTAAAAAACGACCCTAACGCGAGAGTTGCTTGTGAAACTATGACAACCACAGGAGTTGTAGTTGTAGCTGGAGAAATTTCAACAAAGACTTATGTAGACATTCCTACAATAGTAAGAAAAACTGTTAAAGAAATAGGATATGACAGGGGTAAATATGGATTTGATGCTGAGACATGTGCAGTATTTACATCCATAAGTGAACAATCTCAGGACATTGCATTAGGTGTTGACGATTCCATGGAATTTAAAGGTGGAGAAGACGATAGATATGCAAAAACTGGTGCAGGTGACCAAGGTATGGTTTTTGGATATGCTTGTAATGAGACAAAGGAGCTAATGCCTCTTCCTATTTCACTTGCTCATGAACTTACTAGAAATCTAACTTCTTTGAGAAAAGAAGGGGTTTTAAATTATTTAAGACCAGATGGAAAGTCTCAAGTAACTGTAGAATATGTTGACGGAAAACCTATGAGGGTTGATGCGGTAGTTGTATCAACTCAACATGACCCTGGAGTTACTACAGAAGAACTTAGAAAAGATATAAAGGAGAAGTTGATTTTAAAGACAATTCCTGAAAACTTAATTGATGAAAAGACAAAGTTTTATATAAATCCTACGGGAAGATTTGAAATAGGTGGTCCTATGGGAGATGCGGGTCTTACTGGTAGGAAGATAATTGTAGACACTTATGGTGGTTTTTCCAAACATGGAGGAGGAGCATTTTCTGGCAAAGATCCTACAAAGGTAGATAGATCGGGAGCGTATATGGCAAGATATATTGCAAAAAATTTAGTTGCTTCAGGACTTTGTGAAAAAGCTGAAGTTGGACTAGCGTATGCAATTGGTGTAGCAAAACCAGTGTCTATATCTGTTGACAGTTTTGGTACGGGAAAAGTAAGTGATGAAAAACTTTCAGAGATAGTTTCAAAGAATTTTGATACTAGACCTTTAGCTATAATTGAAAACTTAAACCTAAGAAGACCTATTTATAAAGAAACTGCAGCTTATGGACATTTTGGTAGAAGAGATGTAGATTTTTCTTGGGAAGAAACTGACAAGGTAGAGGAGTTAAAAAAATATTTATAGAAGTATAAAAACTTCAAATTTTTAAATTTATTAAATAGTAAAAGAAAGCTATCTAAGGTGTAGAATGGCTTTCTTTTTTTATGCAAATCATACTACTTAAATAATTAAAACAAAAAGTATAGATAATTTAAGTAATTAAGGCAAAAGATTCAAACTAATATTATTAAAAAATATTATAATTTAAGGTGAGGGTTTATTTTTCTAAAACATATAACATATAGCAAGCTATATTTTTTAAAATGGTATCTTGCATTAAAAGGTACTATGTAATATAATGTGAACAGGAGGTAGATATGAACATACAATTTAAAAAAGGTGTACTTGAGTTGTTGGTTCTTGCACTCTTAAATGACAAAGATTGTTATGGATATGAACTTGTTGAAGAAATATCAAATTATGTGGACATTTCTGAGGGTACAATTTATCCCCTATTGAGGCGATTTAGTAAAGGAGGACTTGTAAATACTTACTTGAGAGAGTCTGAGTCAGGTCCCCCTAGAAAATACTATACTTTAACTGAAGAGGGGAAGCTAAATTTCAAAGTACAAATTGAAGAGTGGGAAAAATTTATTGCAGGGGTTGAAAAGTTACTAGGGAGGTTGTTATGAAGAAGGTCGAATTTATGGACCTATTAAGGTATTATTTATCAGAATTACCCAAGGGTGTAGTTGATGAAATTTTAGATGAATATAATCTACACTTTCAAGAAGGGGGTTCCCATGGAAAGACGGAGGAAGAAATTAGTGAGTCTCTGGGTTCTCCAAAGGTAATAGCACATGAATACTTAAATTATGAAAATAAGCATGAGAACAATTTTAGACATAAGAGTTTTCTAAGGGATAGTGGAGGTTCGATTAATTGGATTTTAGTATTTCTCTTAGTAATAAGCTCGCCTATTTGGGGATCTGTTATAATTGCAGTAGGGTCAATTATATTTGCTTTAGTTATTACAGCTATAGCCATGGGAGTCTCCTCTGTAATATTGGGAACTATAACTATAGTTGCAACTTTATTTCCTTTTGTAGATTTTGTTAATGTAGGTCCTGGATTTGCAATGTTAAATCCATTAACTAAAATTCTATTCGCACTATCGGCATTGGTATTAGGTATTCTTGCAATAAGACTTATATTCACTGTTGTGGTGTTCTTGTATTCTAAGATTAGAGACAAGTATCGTACTTACAGATGGAAAAGGAGTAGACAATGAAAAAAAGAGGATTGACGTTTAAAATGGTTATGGTGTTTGTCATATTGGCATTTCTTACCATGGTTTCGTTTTTTATATTTGATTTAAAAAAATTTGAAGATAAAAATTTTAAGGATGTAAAATTCAAAGGATTTTATATAAACATTGGAGATGGTAAAAGTAAAATAGTTATTGACAAGGATGGATTAAAGGTTAATGAAATAAAGGAGTTGGGACATATGTATAAAGAAGAGACGTTTAAACTTGAAGGAATAGAAAATATTAACATAATATCTTCAAGTGCTAAATGTAATGTATTAAAATCTGATGAAGACAAAATAGTTGTTTCACTCAACAAAGGTGTATTAAATAATAGTGTATCAGGAGATACAATGACTTTAAGTACTGAAAAAAAAGGACATATGGAAGTTGATATATATGTAAAAGACGCTTCAAAGCTAAATATTAACATGGACTGTGCAAATGTGGAAGTTGAAAATAACACAGATCTTAAATCATTAAAACTGAATGGGGCGAATGTAGAAGTATTTAGTAACTCTGTAAAACCAATTGATATGTATATAAAGGGAGTAACTGCTGTATGTGATTTAGTTGTACAAGAAAACAATTATGATGTGAATTTAAGTGGAATTATGATTGACTTTGAAAGTGCAGGCAATTCATATGAAGGCATGGGAGATATAAATAAAACATTTGGTACTGGTGAGAAGGATCTAACCATAAAAGCAACGACTTTGGAACTGAATTTAAATTAGTAAAAAAATAGTAAAACTCTTTTTAAACTGACCTTATAATGTGGAGTATACCTACTGTGAAGGTCAGTTTTTTATTTAAGGAAATAATATTACATAATAGATTAATTGCATTTAAATCTTATAATAAGGTAGATTTTGTGATATATTAAAGCTAGTATTTTGAAAGGGAGAAGGAAATGGCAGATTTTAGAAAGAATATAGCAATAGACCTTGGTACAGCTTCAGTTCTGGTTTTTATGAGAGGAAAGGGAGTCGTGATAAATGAACCTTCTGTTGTTGCAATGGACAGCTACACAGGAAGGGTTATATCAGTGGGTAGGGAGGCTAAGAAAATGCTTGGAAAAACTCCAGGTAATATTATAGCGACAAGACCTATGAAAGATGGTGTAATTGCAGATTTTAATACAACCGAAAAAATGCTTAAGTACTTTATAGAAAAAGCCGTTGGAAGATCCTTTATAAAGCCTAATTTGATAATATGTGTTCCTAGTGAAATAACTCAGGTGCAAAGAAGAGCTGTAATCCAAGCTTCTAGGCTTGCTGGAGCAAATAACACATATTTAATTGAGGAACCTCTAGCAGCCGCTATAGGAGTTGGAGTAGATATATCTGATTCGGGCGGAAATATGATAATAGACATAGGTGGTGGAACTACAGATGTTGCTGTAATTGCACTTGGCGGAATTATTATTAATAAGTCAATTCCTGTGGCAGGAGATGAGTGTGATCAGGCCATTTCAAATTATATCAAGAAAAAATATAATATGATAATTGGAGAAAGAACTGCTGAAGAGATTAAGATAAATGTAGCAAGAGCATCTTCTCCAAACGACAATGATTTATTTGAAGTAAAAGGAAGAAATCTTATAAATGGACTTCCTATGCACGTGTTTGTAACTTCCAACGATATTTCCGAAGCTTTAATGAAACCTTTAAATCAAATAGTTGAGTCTGTTCATTCGGTTCTTGAACAAACTCCTCCTGAACTAGCAGCAGACCTTTTTGAAAGAGGGGCAATTATGACTGGAGGAAGTTCTTTGATAAAAGGGTTAGATAAAAAGATTGAGGAGAGAATTGGGATTAAAGTTCAAATTGCAGAAAATCCTGAATTTGCTGTAGTAAGGGGTACGGGAAAATCGTTAAACTGGATTGAAAAGCTAGACTCAAGTGAGATGGGCGAAGAGTCTATGAGAAAGAAAGCTATTGAAGATAGGTTAAAGAGAGAAAATTAGATTTTTTATTTTATTAAAACTTATAATAAATTTGGACTTTGCACATGTTAGTGTTAAAATATAAGAGATGGTAGTTTGTAAAATAATTGGTTTATGTATTCATTACAAAATTGTATTAAGTACTAGAAGCTGTTAATTAAATATGGTAGTATAGTACTGTAAAAATAAATAAGAGGGGTGTTTTGTAAATGAAAGATATGACACAAGCAAACTTAAGATCAGCATTTGGTGGAGAATCTCAAGCTAGAAACAGATATGACATTTGGGGAGATGTAGCTACAAAAGAAGGATTTCCAAATGTAGGAAGATTATTCCATTGTACAGCTGATGCAGAAAAAATCCATGCAGGATTACACTTTAAAGCTATGAAAGATGTTAAAGGAGACTTCTTAGTAGCGAGTATGGCAGGATTTGGAATTGGATCTACTTCAGAAAACCTTGAAGGGGCAAAAGCGGGAGAAGTTTTTGAATATACTGAAATGTACCCTGCATATATTGAAGTAGCAAAAATGCAAGAAGAAAAAGAAGCTATAAGAGCTATGAGATTTGCAGTGGAAGCTGAGAAAATCCACGCAGAGTTATTTGGAAAAGCTAAAGAATTAGTAGATCAAGGTAAAGACCTTGAAGATAGCAAAATTTACTTATGTCCTGTATGTGGTTTTGTATCATTAACAGGAGAAGAAGAAGTATGTCCACTATGTGGATGTAAGAGAGAAAGATTTATAGAGTACTAAATTTCGAGGGAAGCTTGTCTTCCCTTGGATTTTATAATATGAGGAGTAAAGAATGGTAGAGGAAAAGGTTATTATAAGAAATGAAGAGGGACTACATGCCCGTACTGCGGCACTATTCTTACAAAAGTCAGTAAAATTCCAATCAGAAATTACTTTAAATAAGGACGGGTATAGTTACGATGGGAAAAGTATTTTGTCTATACTTAGTATGGCCGCGTTTAAAGGAGATGAAATCGTTATTACCTGCTCTGGAGAAGACGAAGAAGAAGCTCTGAAAGCTCTTGTTGATTTTATTGAAAACGATATTTAGATCAAATACATATCTTTTATAGGTCTATTTTTTAATAGGCTTTTTTAACATGTACTTTTATTAATCCTTTGTAATTTTCCAAATATTTAATTATAATGTATATAAGGTTTTATATTTTATTAATTGGAGGTTATATGAGAAAATTAAAGATTTTTTTAGACCCAGTAAATCAAGTAGCCCCCTGGTTAAATAAATGGGAAGATTTGGGATATATTTTAGCTAATGTAGACAAATACACTTATATCTTTAAAGAAGACAATAGAGATTTTATGTATGAGGTTTTATATATTGGAGATTTCAGTATAAAAGAGTTAGAGGTTTACAAAAATTATTTAAGAAAAGCAGGTAAGAGATATTTTCATTTACCACTAGATCAAGGTGGAATGATAACAGGAGATTTTGGATTTTTAAGACCTTTTAGTAAAAGAGCTGAAGAACTAGAGAGTACTTTTTCTCATAAGAATAGAGAGATTTTGGTTATTGAGTCGCCGAAGGGAAAACCTGAAAATCCAGAAAATAATTATGAACATTTAGGTAACGAGTATTCAGAAATAACAATTAAGTATGTGTTTACAGTTTTATTTGTTTTTTTAGGACTGTTTTTTGTACTAAGATCCATAAATAAGTCTGGTTTTAGTCTCATTGCAGGAATTGCTATTATTCTTTTACTGATATTCTTTTTTGACTATCTTCTTCTTTCTATTTTTGCATATAAAAATTCCTTAAAGTATAAAGCAAAAGCCAAGAATGAAAAATAGATTACCCATTTAAATACAGGGTATTAAATAATATAACTTTAGTTAATTGGAGAGCCTAAGGGCTCTTTTTTTAGAATTGGGGGGGGTGTAATGAATCGGGATTTTTTAAGTGAGGAATTAAAGGATATTTTGAGGATTAATTATGAAAAGGGAAATTTAGTTTTAAGCCTCGGAGATATAACCAAAGTAGATGTAGATGCAATAGTGAATGCAGCTAATAAAACTCTACTAGGTGGAGGTGGGGTCGATGGAGCAATTCATAAAGCTGCTGGAGTAAAATTATTAGAAGAGTGTAGAAAATTAAATGGATGTAATACTGGACAAGCAAAAATTACAAAGGGTTATAATTTGCCCAGTGAATATGTGATACACACGGTCGGTCCTATTTATAAAGAGGATAAAAATCCTGAAGAAAACCTTTCAAATTGTTATGAGAACGCCTTAAAATTGGCTGTAAAAAACGATATAAAGTCAATAGCTTTTCCGGGGATTTCAACGGGAGTATATGGTTATCCGAAAAGGGAAGCGGCAAAGGTTTCTTTAAAGGCGGTTCTAAACTTTATAAAAGATTACAAAAGTGAAATTAAAATTATATTTATTTCCTATAATGAAGATTCTTTTAATATTTATAAGGAAATTTTTCAAGAGAATTTGAGGTGATATTGATGAAACAATTACAAGTGAGAGATTTAAAAAAATATAAGAACTTCTCTAGAAAAGAATTAGGTGTTAGACTTGCTAGACTTATGAGAGTTGCTCAGTCTGAAGAGATTCCTGTTTTGATTATCATTGATGGTTTTGAATCTTCAGGTAAAGGGTTTGTAATCAATGATTTAGTCAAAGAGTTGAATCCTAAGTACTATGATGTCAATGTATTTGACAAACCTTCTAAAGAAGAGAATAAATATCCTTTTATTACTAGATTCTGGAACAAAATACCTAGAAAGGGTCATACAAAGGTCTTTGACAGATCATTTTATTTTGAAGTCATGTCAGATTTAAATATGTCGGAGGAAGAGACTAGAAGAAGGGTTGACTATATAAGCTATATTGAAAAAATGTTATATGACGATTATGCAGTTATAGTAAAAGTATTTTTGAATATATCGAAAGAAACACAAAAAGAAACTATAGAAGAACATTTAAATTCTCCATATAATGCTTTTTATGTGGATAAAATTGACATTGAACAAAATAAAAATTATGAAGAGTACAAAAAACATATAACTGATGTTTTAACTGAATCAAACTTTGATTTTGCACCTTGGAATATTGTAGATTCAACGGATAGAAAACTTGCTTCTAAAGACGTCTTAGGTCTAGTCATAGAAGAATTGGCTAAGGGTATAGAAAGAGTCTCTACTAAGAGGGAAGAGGGAGTAAGAATAAATAGGGATTATGAACCTATTAACAAACCCCTTGAAAAACTTGATATGGACAAGAGTTTGAGTAAACAGGAGTATGACAAAGTTTTGAAAGACTTACAGAAAGAGGCTTCAGATATTTCCAATAGACTTTATATAAATGGAATATCTTCTGTTTTAGTTTTTGAGGGGGTAGATGCAGCGGGGAAAGATGGAGCAATAAAAAGACTTGTAAAGAAGATGGACCCAAGGCTATATAGAGTACATTCAATTTCAGCACCGGATGAAACTGAAAATTCTTATAATTATCTTTGGAGATTTTATAAAAAGTTACCTGAAGATGGCTTTATGGCGATATTTTCTCGTTCATGGTATGGAAGAGTGATGGTTGAAAGAATTGAAGGATTCGCTCAAGACAATGAATGGGAGAGAGCTTATGATGAAATTTTGAATATGGAAAGACAACTCTACAATCATGGAACCTTAGTTTTAAAATTTTTTGTGGTTATAGATAAAGACACCCAATTGGAGAGGTTTGAGGCAAGAGAAAAAGACCCTGACAAGCAATATAAAATCACGGAAGAAGACTGGAGAAATAGAGAAAAGTGGGATGAGTATATCTTAGCTATGAATGAGATGTTAGACAGAACAGACATAGACTACGCCCCTTGGATTATAGTTGAAGGAAATAATAAAAGATATGCAAGGGTTAAAGTTTTAAGAGAATTTATTAAACATGGGATAAAAAGACTTCAAGAGTTAGAAGAATGTAAAGATAAGTAAAAATATAATAAAAAAATTTTAAGATTATCACAAAAAAACATAAAATTTATACAAATTACAAAAATCGTAAGATTTTTGTAATAATTTCTTCCATTTTATGGTATATAATATATAATAATAGACCAGTGTAAAATTAACATGAAAAATTTTGTAAAATTTTTGCAGATAAGTTAAGTTATAGTTAGATTTATGTTAAAATATTAGTTTGTTAGGAATATACTAAAGAATGGATGGTAAAAATGAAGAAAAATAAAAACAAAAAACCTAAAATTACTTTCGTAGTAATTCTCATGATGTTGTCCACTCTCCTAATATTGACTACTCTTTATTTAACTTTAAACTTTAGGAATAAGGGTATTAAAGATTTGATTTTTCAAATAAAGGGGGGAGTGCAAGGTACTGCTCCAAATGTTATTAGAAGAGTAATACTTTTAAATATTGCACCTTTTTTGGGTATTATGGCTGTATTACTCATACCCATATGGATTGTTTGGAAAAAAACAGGCTTTAGGACTAAAGTCTCTAGAAGAATTAAATCCATATATCCAATAGGGGTATTTATAGTGTCTTGTTTATCTTTCTATGTATTTTTAGATGGACCCGGGTACTTAAAAGCCGTATTTCAAGATTCGGAGATGATAGAACAAAGATATGTAAGACCTGAAAATGTAAAATTGAAATTTCCTGAGAAGAAAAGAAATTTAATATTGATCATTGCAGAATCTATAGAAAATTCTGTTATGAATAAAGATATCGGTGGTGGCTGGAACTATACAATAATGCCTGAACTAGAAAAGTTAGCTCTTGAGAATACTGTGTTTTCTAATACCGACAAATTAGGAGGCTTTTATCAAACAGAGGGAACCTCTTGGAGTATCGCGGGTATGACAGGTATTATGTCAGGGATTCCCATTAAAGGATTTGTAAACAATCAATACAAATCTACCAATTTCCTAAATGGAGCGTACGCTCTAGGAGATATTCTTAGGAAAGAGGGTTACAATAATGAAGTTATAATGGGCTCTAAATCAGAATTTGGAGGAAAGAGACAGTTCTTCAAGAACCATGGAAATTATGATATTTTTGACTTGTACCATGCGGTTGCAAATGGTTATATGGACTATGAAGACAAGGTTTGGTGGGGTTATGAGGACAGTAAGTTGTTTAAATGGTCAAAAGAAGAAATTACTAAGCTTGCAAATGACGATAAACCATTTAATTTTGTAATTGAGACTGTTAATACACACTTCACTGACGGATACTTAGAACCTGGTGACATTGAAAAGTTTCCTACACAATATGAGAATGTTCACGCCCAGTCATCTAAACAGATTGGTGAATTTATAGATTGGGTAAAGCAACAAGACTTTTATGAAAATACTACAATTGTCATTTTAGGTGATCATCTTGGTATGCAAGATAAGTTCTATCAGGAAAATATGATTGAAGGATATGATAGGACAGTATTTAATACATTTATCAACGCTCCTATAGAAGCTAATCACAATAAAAATAGAATAGCTACATCATTTGATATGTATCCAACTATTCTAGCTAGTATAGGAGTAGAAATAGAGGGAGACAGAATGGGACTTGGAACAAATCTCTACTCAGGTAAGGAAACTCTTACAGAAGAGATGGGGTATAAGAATTTTAATGAGGAGTTAAAGAAAAATTCCGAGTTCTACAATGAAGAGATTCTTCAAGATGATGCAGAAGATGCAATTACTTTAAGAAAGTCTAAAAAAGATTAAAAAGTCTACAACCACTTTATAGTGGTTGTTTTCTTTTATTAGGAGTTTAAATATGGATTTTTGGAGGTATAGGTTTTTATATCTTCAAAAACAAAGAAATTGCCCTATAATTTTATAGGGCAATTTAAATTACATAAAAGTTTTATTTAGATTCTAACATATGAGCTGGGTCTAATATGTCGTCGATTTTTTCTTCGTCAAATAATTCATATTTTTCCAACAAACTCTTTACAGTTTCTCCGGTTCTTAAAGCTTCTTTAGCAATCTTTGCAGACTTTTCATATCCAATATAAGGGTTTGCTGCTGTTATAAGGCCTATGGAGTTGTCCACATGTCTTCTACAATTTTCTATATTTGCCTTTAAGTCTTTTATGGCATTTGTTCTAAAAGTGTTTATTCCGTTTGTCAAAGTTTCTATAGACTCGAATAAATTATAGAATATAATAGGTTCAAAAGCGTTAAGTTCCAACTGTCCACCTTCGCATGCCATAGCTATGGTCATGTCATTTCCAATCACATTGAAAGAAATTTGATTTACTACTTCAGGTATTACAGGATTGACTTTACCAGGCATAATGGAGGATCCATTTTGCTTAGCTGGTAAGAAAATTTCACTAAGACCTGTTCTTGGGCCAGAATTCATTAATCTCAAATCGTTTGAAATCTTAGACAGATTTATAGCTAAAGTCTTGAGATTGCCAGATACAAATGCGTAACAGTCAAGGTTTTGAGTACCATCAACTAAGTCTTCTGAAGGTTTAAGGTTTAGTTCACAAACCTTGTCAAGTTCAACCACAATATTGTCTATAAAAGCTTTTGTAGCATTTATTCCTGTACCAATTGCAGTTGCTCCCATATTTACATATTCTAATTCTTCTATAGAATAGTCAATTCTTTTTAAATCTCTTTTAATTGCACAAGAGTAAGCTTGAAATTCTTTTCCTAGGGTTGTTGGAACTGCATCTTCAAGTTGAGTTCTACCCATTTTAATAATATCTTTAAATTCTATGGATTTTACCATAAGATCTTTGTAAAGTTCTTCAAGTTCCTCTTTTAATTTATACAATAATTTAATTGCGGTAATTTTTCCTGAGGTTGGAAATACATCATTTGTAGATTGACTTAAATTAACATGGTCATTAGGGTGAACTAAGTTGTAATTACCCTTTATACTATTTAATTTTTCAAGAGCAATATTTGCAATAACTTCATTTGCATTCATGTTTGCAGATGTTCCTGCGCCACCTTGAATAGGGTCGACTATAAACTGGTCATGATATTTTCCGTCTATTATATCATCACAAGCGTCAATGATTGCATTTCCTATTTCTTCATCTAAGGCCTTAGTCTTTATATTAGTTATAGCACATGCTTTTTTTACATCTGCTAGAGATTCTATTAAAAGAGGGTGCATTTTATTTCCTGTTATGTGGAAATTGTTTTTTGCTCTTAAAGTTTGAACTCCATAATAAGCGTCTTTAGGGATTTGTAATTCGCCAACTGAATCAGCTTCAATTCTAAAATCTATCATTTTTCCTCCTAATAATGATTAAACTCTTTTTATTATCCTAATTATATTATATGATTAGACTAGTATAGAAAAAAATACAAATATCCATATGGAAGTATAGGTAGGTGCTTATATTGTTTAATGCAAATGAATATGTCTATGAGGTGTATAAGGAGAGAAGTTTCTCAAGAGCTGCTAAAAATCTTTTTATATCTCAACCATCTCTAAGTGGAACTATAAAAAGAGTTGAAGATGAAATAGGTTATGAAATCTTTGACAGATCAACAAAACCTATAGGAATAACAGATATAGGTATGAAATATATTACAACTATTGAAAAAATATTAGAACTTGAAAAACACTTTTCCCAATATATAAATGATGTGGATGATTTAAAAGCAGGAAATATTTCTGTGGGAGGTACTCATCAATACACTTCCTATATGCTTCCTGCAATCGTATCAAAATTTATTGAAAACTATCCCCATATTAATATTGATATAATTGAGGCAAAGTCCTCCACGTTAAGGGATCATTTATTTGAGGGTAAGATAGACCTTGCTATAGACAATTATCCGTATGATGAAACAAATTATAATAGCCAGTTTCAGTGTAAAGATACAATTATCTTAGCTGTTCCTAAAAATTTTAAATCTAATTTAGGGTTGGAAAGTTATACTATAAGTTATGAATCAATTTTATCTGGAGAATTTAAAAAGGAAAATGTATCTTGTGTTCCACTTTCTAAGTTTCAAGAAGAAAAATTTATAATCTTAAAAGAAGGAAACGACACTAGAACTAGAGTTGATAAGAAATTTTTAATTGAGGGAATTAAACCTAAAGTGATTTTAGAATTGGAACAACAGATAACAGCCTACAATTTAACAGCATATGGAATTGGAATATCTTTTGTATCGGATTATCTAGTTAGAAATGTTGGAGAAAACGACTCGTTAAACTATTATAAATTAGACGATTATGAAAATGATAGAAACATATGCTTTTACTATCCTAAAAACAAGTACATTACCAAGGCACAAATGGAGTTTTTAAGAATTGCCAAGGAGGTAGAGTATGGGAGATAGAACTTTAAATTATAGGGTTTTAACATATAATCAAGGAAGTACTTTTGAAGAAATTGAAACTGTTGTTGAAGAAAAGAAATACAATGTAATTGTAAATGATGAAGTAGAATTTGATTTAACTTGCTCTCCTTTTAATGTGAAAGAACTTGTAGTTGGAAACATGTGGATGAGAAATTTTCTAGATAGTAAAGAGGACATTCTTGCCATCTCGATTGTACAAGACTTGATTAAAGTATCTTTGAGTAAAAAAATAAAAAGGGCAAAAAGGGAATACAAGATAGTTGATTGTGATATAACTCTACCTTTAGACAGGGTTACTGGTCTAATGGAAAAGTTACAAAAAAGGGCAAATCTTTTTTCTAAGACGGGAGGTGTTCACAGTGCAGGTCTATCTGATGGAAGCGAAATAATTGTATATATGGAAGATATTGGCAGACATAATACAGTTGATAAGTTGATGGGATATTGCATTTTAAATGATATATCAGTTCATGATAAGATTATGGTCTTTTCAGGACGAATTCCATTTGAAATAATAAATAAGCTTTCGATGATGGGGATTCCTATATTTATTTCAAAATCAGCACCTACAAGTCTTGGAATAGAAATGGCAGAAAAGTACAATATTACTATTTGTGGTTTTACAAGAGGAGAAAGATATCATGTTTATTCTTGTAGGGATAGATTGGTTTAGAATTTAATAGGGAATATATATAGTATAGAGATTTTTGAGAAGAGGTGATTAATTGAAGAAGTTATTAAAATATTTAAGACCGATGGATTGGGTTTTTCTTTTAATTAACGTCGTTTTAATATTTTTTAGAGTATTTTTAGAACTTAAAATCCCAGATTATATGGAAGACATTACTGAAGTTCTTCAAAGTCATGGAAATTTTGATGAGATTTTACAATATGGAATTTATATGATTTCAGCTGCGATAATTGTTTTAGTAATGGCATTTATTTGTGGATTTTTGGTTTCAAGAGTAGGAGCGGGATTTTCTAAAAGACTTAGAAGAGCAGTTTTTGATAAGGTAAATGAATTATCTGAAAGAGAAGTTCACGATTTTTCAACAGACAGTTTAATTACCAGATCTACTAACGACATAGTTCAAGTTCAAAACCTTTTGATTATGGGTGCACAGTTAATGGTTAGAGCACCGGTAATGGCAACGATGGCGATTTTTAAAATAATGGATAAAAATGGTACTTGGACAGCTATGACTTTTTTAGGGGTTCTTACGATTGTATTTGTGGTTGTCATAATTTCAAAACTTTCCATACCAAAGTTTAAAAAAGTTCAGAAATTAATTGATGGATTAAACCGAGTTACAAGAGAAGGACTTGAGGGAATAAGAGAAGTTAGAGCATTTAATGGACAAAAATATCAAGAAAAGAAATTCTTTAACTCTAATAATTTATTAATGGAAAATCAAATGTATACAGGACGTGCCATGGCCGTATTAAATCCTGTTATGCGTACCATGGTGAATGTTTTAAGTCTTGCAATTTACTGGACAGGAGCATATATTATAGTAAATTCAAACATGACAGAAAGACTTGGAATATTTAGTGACATGGTAGTATTTAGTTCATATGCAATGCAAGTGATAGTGTCATTTATGATGCTTTCATTTATTTTTGTAATGATGCCAAGGGTTATGGTTTCTGTACAAAGGGTGAAAGAATTACTAGGTGAGAAATCTTCAATAGAAGAAGGACATATAACTGAGGTTGAGGAAAATAAAGGTTTGGTTGAATTTCAAAATGTAACCTTTTCATATTATAAGAATAGAGAGGACATTTTGAAAGATGTGTCTTTTAAAATACAACCAGGTCAAACAATGGGAATTATCGGTCCCACAGGTTCGGGGAAGTCATCAATCATAAGATTGCTTTTGAGATTATATGATGCAGATAGTGGTGTAGTTAAGGTTAACGGGATTGATGTACGAGATTATAAATTAAGTGCTCTTTACGATACCATCTCATATGTTTCTCAAAAAGCTCTTCTACTTTCAGGTACTGTGGAATCTAATTTAAGTTTTGGACAAGGCGAAGAAAATTCTACAAAAGAGATGTTAAATGCCTTAAGAGTTTCTCAAGCTCTAGACTTTGTGGATGAAAGTTGTGAAGGATTAAACTTAACTGTTTCACAGCGGGGAACTAATTTTTCAGGTGGACAAAAACAAAGGCTTTCTATTGCAAGGGGACTTGTAAAGAATAGTGACATTATGATTTTTGACGATTCTTTTTCAGCTTTGGACTTAAAAACAGATAAGTCATTAAGATCTGCACTAAAGGACTTTTCAACAGATAGTACTAAGATTATTATTAGTCAGAGAGTTAGTACGATTATGAATGCAGATAAGATTTTAGTTTTAGATGAAGGAGAAGTAAGGGGGCTTGGAACTCACGATGAACTTATGGCTTCCTGCGAATTGTATAGGGAAATAGCAAGCACTCAACTTTCCATGAAAGATGAAGGGAGGGATGAGGATGAGAAATAAAGCTGTAAAATTAAATAAAAATAAGCCTCAAAATTTCTTTAAAGCGTGGAAAAATTTATTGGGTGAGTTTAGAGATTATAAATTCCCGACAATTTTTGCGTTAATTCTTGCCTTTGTTGCTAATATACTATTCTTAATGACTCCAAAAAAAGTGGGAGATATATCGAATGAAGTAAAAAAAGCCATTAATGGAAACATTGACTTAGAAATGATCCAAAGCATTGCAACGGTGGCTATTGTGTATATGTTAATGGGAGCTATTTTCCTTTATACACAGGAATTTATCATAGTGACAGTAGTGCAAAAGCTTTCTAGAGGACTTAGAAATAAAATTGCTATAAAAATAAATAAAATTCCACTACAGTATTTTGACAACAATAGTACTGGAGATATTTTAAGTAGAGTTACAAATGATGTAGATTTAATTTCACAGACTCTTTATATGGGAATGAGTTCCTTTATTGGGGCAATCACATCTATGATAGGATCGCTTTATATGATGTCTACGACTAATCTGGTGTTGACAGGAGCTGCCGTTGGAGCAACATTAATAGGATTTCTTATTATGTTTATAATAATGAAACTCTCCCAAAAGTATTTCTTTAAACAACAGTCAACATTAGGTGAGTTGAATGGCTATATTGAAGAAGTATATGAAGCTCATGTTCTAGTTAAGACCTATAATGCAAGAGATGAAGTTACAGAAAAATTCGACAAGGTAAACGACAGATTATATAATTCTGTCTGGAAAGCTGAGTTTTTATCTAGGTTTATGCACCCGGTAATGAATTTTATTGGTAATTTGGGATATGTTGCAATTGCAATTATTGGAGCTAGACTGGTTTCTAATAATGTCATAACATTTGGAGTTATCGTTTCATTTATGATGTATATAAGACAATTTACTCACCCCCTTACAAGTCTTGCACAAATTGCAACCACAATGCAGGGGGCAGCAGCTGCGAGTGAAAGAGTTTTTGAGTTTTTAAATGAAGAGGAACTAGAAGACGAATCCTACAAAAAAGAGTATCTTAACCCTGAAGAAGTTGAAGGGAATGTAAAATTTTCGAATATTTCATTTGGATACAATCCTAATAAAAAGATTATTAACAATTTCTCTGTAGAAGTTGAATCTGGACAAAAAGTTGCTATAGTTGGACCTACTGGAGCTGGAAAGACAACCATAGTAAATTTATTGATGAAATTTTATGAAATAGACGATGGAAGAATCCTTATAGACGGTGTAAGCATAAAAGATATTACTAGAGAAAATATTGCAGATCTCTTCTGTATGGTTTTACAGGATACTTGGATTTTTGAGGGAACTGTATATGAAAATATATCTTATAACTCGAACAAGACCAAAGAACAAGTTATAGAGATTGCAAAGTCGATTGGACTACATCATTTTGTAGAAGCACTATCAGATGGATATGATACGGTATTAAATTCGAAAGTTTCAATTTCTCAAGGACAAAGACAGCTTATAACAATTGCCAGAGCTATGGCAAAAGATGCTCCAATGCTTATACTTGACGAGGCTACAAGTAATGTAGATACTAGAACAGAACTTGTAATTCAAAAGGCTATGGACAAATTGATGAAGGGAAAAACATCTTTTGTAATTGCCCATAGAATTTCTACTATTGAAAATGCCGATTTAATCTTAGTATTAGACAAGGGAGACATTATCGAAAGTGGAGATCACGATGAGCTAATGGAACAAGAAGGATTTTACTATAATTTATACAATAGTCAGTTTGAAGAAGCGGTGTAAAGTTTTGACCTTGCCCAATAGGGTGAGGTCTTTTTTAATAATATCAATTTATATAAAGTTTCATTTATAATAATCTGATTTGGGTATATTTATTTAAAGGGGGAGTATAGTATGAAGATTAGTTTTCTAGGTGCAGCAAAAGAAGTAACAGGATCAAATTTTTTGATAGAAACTCAAAATGAGAAATTTATCATAGATTGTGGAATGTTTCAAGGCAATAAGGAACTTGAAGAACTCAATAAAGAAGATTTTAGATTTAATCCCAAAGAAATAGATTTTATGATTTTAACTCATGCCCATATTGATCACAGTGGTAGGATTCCACTTTTATATAAGAGAGGATATGACAATCCAATTTATGCTACAAAGCCTACAGTGGACTTATGTGAAATAATGTTATTGGACAGTGCAAAAATACAAGAATCTGATTTTGAATGGGAGAATAGAAAGAGACAAAGAGCTGGGAAAAAACCCCTAGAGCCTTTGTATACAGAAAATGATGCAAAAAATGTTATGAAAAATTTTCAAGGTTGTTACTATAACGATATAATGAAAATTAATGAGAACATTTCTGTAAGATTTAGAGACGCAGGTCATATACTTGGATCCTCGAGTCTTGAACTGTGGGTTAAAGAAGGAGAAGATACTACAAAAATTGTATTTTCAGGGGACTTGGGAATGCCAGATAAGCCAATACTCAATAATCCAGAATTCATCGAGTCAGCAGATTATGTAATTGTAGAATCCACTTATGGTAATAGAGTACATCCAGAGTATGAATATTCTGTAAAAAATTTAGTTAAAATCATAGATGAAGTATCTCAAAGAGGAGGGACTGTAATAATTCCATCCTTTGCAGTAGGAAGGACACAAGAAATTATATATGATTTAAATAGTTACTACGATTATGACGATAATATTAAGTACCATAATAGGGTTCCAGTATACGTTGACTCTCCTCTTGCAGTGAGAGCTACAGAAGCTTTTACAAAAAACTCTTACTTCTTTAATGAAAAGGCTCAAAACATGATTCGTAGTGGAGATAATATATTTGAATTTGAAAATTTAAGATATGTATCTTCTGTGGATGAATCTATTAGCCTTAACAAGGTGAAGTTTCCTAGAGTTATTATTTCATCTTCGGGAATGGCAACAGCTGGTAGAGTTAGACATCATTTAAAACACAATTTATGGGATGAGAAAAATGCAATTGTGTTCGTAGGATATCAAGCGAATGGGTCTCTTGGACGTATACTTTTAGATGGTGTAAAAGATGTAAAAATACTTGGTGAACAAATTAAAGTAAATGCTGAAATTTACGATTTAAATGGATTTTCAGGTCATGCGGATAAGAATATGTTATTTAAGTGGATGGAAAATTTTAAAACAAACCCAAAAGTCTTTATTGTGCATGGTGAAGAAGAGGCTCAAGAAGACTTTAAAAGAGAAATTGAGACAAAATTAAATCTCGATTGTATTATTCCGTCAATGTATGATGAAGTAACACTAAAAGCAGGAAGTCAGACAATTGATACCGCATATGAAAAGGTTAAAAATTCATTTGAGATTGAAACAGAAGTTGAAGACTTAATAAAGAATTTGAGTAGTATAAAACAAAAAGACTTCTTGGAGGATTTAAAGGGAATGTCTAATGATCAGTACTCTGAAGTAAGGAGAAAAATTCATAATATTCAAAATGAAATCATGAATATTTATAATGACTTCTCCCACGAAAATTAAATTTATGGAATAAAAAATAGATATTTTGGGATTCGAGTTTTACTTGAGTCCCTTTTCTTTATGGGAATTATAAAATAATAAAATAAAAATCTAAATTAATTTTAAATATAAAATACTTTAAATTTACATATAAAGGGTATAATAATATAAAGTGTATTTTATTTTACATAGGGGGTGGATAGACATGAAATATTTCTATGAAAACGACTTAACAACTTATGCTTATCTATTTAATCAAGGTAAGAACTTAAAAGCTTATGAATTTTTTGGAGCTCATAAGGTTTATATAGGAGATAAAGAGTATTTTAGATTTGTGGTTTGGGCGCCCCATGCAAAATATGTAAATTTGGTGGGAGATTTTAATAATTGGGACGATTTAAGTTTACCCATGAAACCAATAGGACAAACGGGAACATGGACTATAACTTTAGATAAAGTAAACACTTATGACTCTTATAAGTACCGAATAGTAGCACAGGATGAAAGTGTTAAATTTAAAGCGGATCCCTTTGCATTTCACGCTGAAAATAGACCAAAAACTGCATCAAAGTACTATGACCTTTCAGGATATAATTGGAATGATAAGAGGTGGATGAACAAGAGGAAGACTTTAAGTACAACAGACTCGCCAATGTCAATTTATGAAGTAAATCTAAGTTCGTGGAAAAAGAAAAAAGATGGAAGTCTTTACTCTTATGTAGAACTTGCTGATGAACTTGTGGACTATGTTAAGGAGATGGGATTTACCCATGTTGAATTAATGCCAATAATGGAACATCCCTACGACGGTTCTTGGGGCTATCAAATTTCTGGATACTTTGCACCAACTTCTAGGTTTGGAACTCCTAAAGATTTTATGTACTTAGTGGACAGATTTCACCAGAGAAATATTGGGGTAATTTTAGATTTTGTTCCAGGACATTTTTGTCCAGATGATTTTTCTTTGAGACAGTTTGACGGAACTTCAATATTTGAATCTTCTAATTACGAAAACTCTGTAAATAGGGAATGGGGTACAGTTAATTTTGATTTTAGCAAAAATGAAGTTAGAAACTTTTTAATATCATCAGTTTTATACTGGATGGATTATTATCATATAGATGGAATAAGAGTCGATGCTGTAGCATACATAATTCACCACAGAATTGAAGGAGAAGTTGGAAATCCCAACAGTTCAAATGTAGATGTAACTGGTGTAAATTTCTTAAAGGAATTAAATTCTATAGTTAAAAAAGAATTTTTTGATACTTTTATTGTAGCAGAAGATTCATCGCCATGGCCTAATGTTACGAAACCTGTAAGTCAAAATGGACTTGGTTTTGACTTTAAGTGGAATATGGGTTGGATGAATGATACTTTAAGATATGTAAAAATGGATCCCATATATAGGAAAGATCATCATAATCTAATTACATTCAGTTTGATGTATGCTTTTAACGAAAACTTTATTCTTCCTTTTAGTCACGATGAAGTAGTTCATATGAAAGGTTCCATGATAAATAAAATGCCGGGAGAGTATGAAGATAAGTTTTCAGCTTTGAAACTATTGATGATGTACTTATATGGACATCCGGGCAAAAAACTAAATTTTATGGGAAATGAAATAGCTCAATTTGATGAGTGGAATGAATGGAAAAGTTTAACGTGGGAAGTGCTATCATATGAATTGCATAAAAAATACCAAAGATTTTTTAAGGATTTAAATGTTTTTTATAGAAGAGAAAAATCTCTTTGGGAAGTGGAAGATTCTTATGAAGGATTTGACTGGATTGAAGTTGAAAACAAAGACGAATCGGTTTTCATTTTTGAAAGGTATTCAAAAGATAAAGAGTCGATAATATGTGTTTATAACTTTACATCTGTGGAGAGAAAAAACTATCCAATTGGGGTTAGAGAAAAAGGCAATTATAAAGTTGTTTTTAATAGTTATATGAAAAAATACGGTGGTAATTTACAAAGGAATAAACCTATTAAAACTTATTTGGAAAGCTTTCACGGTAGAAAGAACTCTTTAAGAGTTGATATACCACCATTATCTGCAATGTTTATTAAGAAGAAAAAATAGGAGGAAATTATGAGAGCTAAGAAAAGAGTTGTCGCAATGCTTCTTGCTGGAGGGCAAGGCTCAAGACTTAAGGATTTAACAAAGAATATTGCCAAACCAGCAGTACCTTTTGGTGGGAAATATAGGATAATAGACTTTGCACTAAGTAATGCGTCTAATTCTGATATTATGGATATAGGAGTTTTAACTCAGTATAAACCTTTTTCGTTAAATGCCCACTTAGGGAATGGAGCATCGTGGGATTTTGACAGAAATAACGGAGGACTTAGAATACTTTCACCTTTCTACACAGAAGAAGGAGGAAGATGGTATGAGGGTACTGCTAATGCAATTTATGAAAATATAAATTATCTTGAATCCCTTTCTCCTGAATATGTTCTTATTCTTTCAGCAGATCATATCTATAAAATGGACTACAATGAGCTTTTAAAATACCATAGAGAAAAAGGATCTGCTGTTACAATAGCTGTTAGGGAAGTTCCTTGGAATGAGGCTTCTAGATTTGGAATATTAAATACTGATGAAGAGAATAAAATTGTTGAATTTGAAGAAAAACCTGAAAATCCTAAGAGCAATTTAGCATCAATGGGAATTTATATGTTTAATTGGCCTGTGTTAAAAGAGTATCTTACAAATGACAACAAAGATGATAACTCTTCCCATGATTTTGGTAAGAATATAATTCCAAATATAATTTCAGACAACAATCCTGTATACGCTTGGAAATTTGAAGGTTATTGGAAAGATGTGGGAACTGTAAGATCGTATTGGGAAGCTAATTTAGATTTATTAGAAGACGATGAAAAATTGAACCTATATGATAAAAACTTCAGAATTTTTACAAAGTCCAGAGACTTGCCACCCCACTACATTTCACCAAAAGCAACTGTAAGAAAATCTCTTGTAAATGAAGCTTGTGTAATATATGGAAAAGCTTTAAATTCTGTATTGTTCTCAAAAGTTACAGTGGAAGAGGGAGCGGTTGTAGAAAATTGTGTAATATTATCCAATGTAAAAGTAAAGAAAAATGCAAAAATATACAATGCAGTTATTACAGAGGATATGGTAATAGAAGAAGAAACTAAGATTGGAAATCCAGACGGAAATAGTATTTACTTAGTTTCATCTGAAGGAATTAGCGAAGAGTAGGAGGCAATTATGCAAGATTGTATTGGTGTAATAATAGGTGGAAAATCAAATGACAAATTCAGTTCACTTTGCAAGACCAGGCCTGCATATATGTTGCCATTTGCAGGAAGGTATAGACTTATAGACTTTACTTTGTCTAATTTGGCAAATAATGATTTATCAAATGTATTGCTATACGGTGGAAGTAATCTAAGATCCACATTAGATCATATAGGAAATGGAAAATCATGGGAATTAAATAGAAGAAGAAATGGACTTTTAATATTTCCTGAGGTTAAAAGTTCTGTCGTAGCAGATAGTGCTGAAATCGGAATGTTCTTTGAAACATTGAAGTTTTTTGAAGATGCTAAAGAAGAGTACTTATACTTTGTAGATCCAATGGTTATTGATAAAGAAGACTTAACAGAAGCCTATGATAGGATGGTTTATGAAGATTTAGATGTGCTTTTGTTTTATGTGGAGCAGGAAGATAGCCTTGGAAAGTATATTGGTGAAAGAAAATTAATATTTGATGAAAATGGAAACTTAAAAAAGATTGGAACCAATTTGGGAACAGAAGAAAGTTTTCCTATGCTTATTAGAGACGGATTTATGAAAAAGGAAGTATTTATAAAGTTAGTAAAAAAATCCGTTGAAAAGTCAGATGCTAAGACTTTACTTCAAGCAATTTCAAATAATCTTACAGATTTAAAAGTAGGTATTTATAAAGAAGATACAGGAGTTGAAATTATAAGGGATTTGAAATCTTTTTACGATGCTAATATGAAACTCTTGGAACAAGATTTGTATGATAAACTCTTCTATGAAAATGGAGTGGTTTTGACTAAGTCTAAAGATGAACCTTCTACATTTTATGGAGAAAATGCAAAGATAAATAATTCACTTATAGCAAATGGTTGTAAGATTGACGGATATGTTGAAAATTCTATAATTTTCAGGGGAGTAGAAGTAAAACAAGGGGCTGTTATTAAAAATTCCATTTTATTTCAAAAGACAAAAGTGGAAAGGGATGCTGTTGTTGTAAATGCAATTACGGATAAGGGAGCTTGTATATGCGAAGAAGTTTCTATTGCTGGATCAAGAACAGCCCCATATGTAGTAGAAAAATACTTCGTGGTGGAGAATTAAGATGAATATACTTTATTGTACTTCTGAAGCATATCCTTTTATTAAGACAGGAGGACTTGCTGATGTGTCAGGGTCTTTACCCTTGGAATTAAAAACTATGGGTGAAGATGTCAGGGTTATACTTCCCTTGTATGGACAAATATCAAACGAATATAGAGATAAAATGCAATATATTGGCTATTACTATGTAGATATTGGGTTAAGGCATGAGTATTGTGGAATCTTTAAACTTATCCATGAAGAAGTTACATTCTATTTTTTAGACAATGAATTTTATTTTAAAAGAGAAAAAATATACGGAGAAGAAGATGATGCTCAAAGATTTTTATTTTTCTCAAAAGCTGTAACTTTATTTCCAAAAGTAATAGGATTTAAGCCTGATGTGGTTCATAGTAACGATTGGCACACTGCAATGGTCAATGTGTTTATTAGAGACTTTGAAAGAGGAGATGAATACTATAAATCCATAAAAACTATTTTTACAATACACAATCTGAAATATCAGGGGGTTTTTAGAGCTGATGTATTAGGATTTGCAGGCTTATCACCTGAATATTTTAATGAGGAAGCACTTAAATATTATGACTGTGTAAACTTTATGAAAGGTGGCATCGTCTTTTGTGATATCTTAACTACGGTTTCAAACACCTACTCACAAGAAATTCAACATGGGTTTTATGGAGAGGGTCTTGATGGAATAATTAGAAAACACTCTTATAAATTATATGGAATAGTAAATGGATTAGATTATAAGACTTGGAATCCAAAAACAGATCCGTTTCTTAAGAAAAATTTCGATAAAGACAGTTTAGATGAAAAGTCATTGAATAAGTTGGAAATTCAAAAAAGGTATAATCTGCCACAGAATAAAGAAGTTCCTATGTTTGTAATGGTTTCGAGGCTTGTAGATATGAAGGGGCTTGATATACTCATTCACATTATGGATGAATTACTTTATTTTGAAGATATTCAAGTTATAGTATTGGGAACTGGCAATAGTAAGTATGAAAATTCATTAAAGTATTTTCAAGATAAATATCAAAATAAGTTTGCAGCAAGGATTTATTATAGCAATGACGAATCCCATATGCTTTATGCGGGAGCAGATTTTTTACTAATGCCTTCACTTGCGGAACCTTGTGGAATTTCACAGTTGATGGCAATGAGATATGCTACTCTTCCTATAGTAAGAGAAACTGGTGGATTAAAAGATACAGTAAAGCCTTTTAATAAGTTTACAATGGAGGGAACAGGTTTTTCATTTGCAAATATTAATGCACACGAACTTCTATTTACCATAAAAAAAGCAATTGAAATTTATCAAGAGAAAGAGGTAATGAAAAAACTTAGATTATCTGCCATGTCTCAAAAAAACGATTGGGAACAGTCGGCAAAAAAATACTTAAAATTATATAAAAGAGCCATAGGAGTCTATGAATAAAATGGACAAGTTTGTGTTGGCTAATAAGTTAAAGGAAGAGTTATTTACCAGAATGGCACTAACTCCCTATGAAATAACAAATGAAGATGTTTATGAAGCTTTGGTAAAAAACATCAAGGAGATGTTCGCCTATTCTTGGAGAGAGTCTAAGGGTAGGCTTTTTTCACAAAAACAAATCTATATTTTTTCTTTTGAATATAATACAGGGAAATTTTTGAATAAAAATTTAAGGTACTTGGGAATTGAAAATACCGTAAGAGAAAGTTTAGAAATATTAGGATATAATGCTTCAGAAGTGTTTAAAATTGATAAACTTCCTTTGCTTGGAGAAGGAGATTTAGGAGATTTATCAAATTTTATATTGGAGTCGGGATGTAAATACCCCATAAAAGCTTATGGACTTAGATATGACAATGGTAGATTTAAACAAAAAATTGTAAATAATATGCAGGTAGAAGAGACGGAAAGTTGGGTTGATGAGGGGTTTCCTTGGGAAATTAAGAGAAATAAAGTAGATAGGTTCAAAGTATCTAATCTTTTTGTAAAATCCTATTCTTACGATTTGCCAATTGTAGGAAATACTTCAAAGACTATAAACACTTTAAGGTTATTTAAATCTCAAGGAGAAGGACTTTTAAATCCAATGAACTTGATTGAGGGGGAAGGTTTAATTGAATTAGAGAATTATTTTTTGACTAAAGCACTTTCCTCTTTTTTATATATGGAAGATGTTAATTACTTAGGGAAGAAAATTAGGTTGTCTCAAGAATATTTTTTAGCTGAATGTGGAGTTAGAGATATGATTAGAGACTTGAAATTAAAAGGTGTCAGAGGAGATTTTAAAGGTAAATTTAAAGTTCTTTTAAATGAAAATCATACTTTAATTACAATACCTGTATTTATGATGGAATTTTGTAAAAATTTCAATCTATCTAAAGAGGAAACTTTGGATATAATCTGGAATAATTTTGAGTATAGAACTTTTGAAAAACTTTTAAATAATTCAAAGATTTGGTCAAAATCTTTAATTGAAGAGGTTTGTCCGGATATTCAGGGTTATTTAGATTTCATATTAAATAGTTTTAAAATATACCAATCAAACTATGACTACTATGACTTTAATGAACTCGTGCCAATTTTAATTCAAGATGTAAGGCCCTTGTCGAAGATGCAAAAAAGAGAGTTTGAGCAAAAAAAGCAAAAACACTTTATAAATACTAAACAATATGAAATAGATAAAAATATTTTAAATCTATCTCCTTGGCTTTGGGAAATAAATCCTAGACTATATAATATTTTAACTAAAAATTTAAAAGAAGAAATTTTAAATAAACCAAATAGTCTTAAAGATTTGACAAAGATAAAAAATAAAAATCTATTACAGGAATTAGAGAAGGTAAAGGATTTAAATAAGCTTGAAATCAAAGAGGATATTTTCAAAGAGTATGAAATTATAATTAATCCAAAGTCTATTTTCATTATGAGTTTACGTACTTTTCAAGAAAGGAGAAGACAGTTTTTAACCTGTCTTTACTTAACTGAAAAATATTTTCAGCTAATTGAAAATTCCAATATAGATATGATAGATATTACATATTTTATAGGAGGGTTATCGGCACCTAAGTACCTAGCTTCAAAATATGTAATTGAATATATAAATATCTTAAAAGATCTTGTCAATAAAGATAGGTCAATAAAAGAAAAGCTAAAGATAGTCTTTATAGAGGATTTAGATAGGTCAAAAGTTATGAACCTCGTTAGAGGGTGTAATATAGTGGAGCAAATTTCAACTCCCGGTCTTGAGCTTGTGGGTGGAGATATTCTTAAGTATATGTTAAATGGAGCGGTTGTTCACGGAAGTACCACAGGACTTAATTTAGAATTAAGAGAAATGAACAAGAGTGGAATTTATCTTTTTGGAAACATATCAACTGAGAGTGTAGAAGTCTTAGAAGATGATGTTTACGATGAAGATTGTCAAAATAAGAGACTAGAAATTTTAATTCAAAAAATAAGACGTTCCAATTTTGTTGAATTGAAAGATTGTTTTGAAAAAATAAATGGCTTAATTTTAAAGTACAATGATAGTTTTAAGCTTTATGAAGAATATGATAGCTACTATAAGAGCTTTGAAAAGATGATTTTTGATTATAGAGATAAGGACAAATGGGTTGAAAGAGCTATGGATAATATTTCCTTATGTGGAGAATTTTCTGGACCATTTGTATTGGAGTAGGAGATTATGTACGAAGATATTAAAGATGTAAAATTAGGTGTTATTTATAGTGAGTTTAAAAGTGATTTTAGAGTTTGGTCTCCAAATTCAAAGAGTTTAAAACTTCTAATATATGACGATTGTAATTCATCTACAAGAAGAGAATTTGAGATGATTAAAGATGATAATGGTTTTTGGGAAATTTCTATTAGTGAGAACTTAAATTTGAAATACTATAACTATTTAATTGATGAAAAGTATGAGGTTACAGATCCCTATGGGGTAAGTGCATGCCCTAATAGTAGAAGGTCTTGTATTATTGATTTAGAGATGACGAATCCTGTAGGTTTTAAAGATCATAAAGTACCTAATAATAAACCTGAAAATGCGATTATATATGAAACTCACGTCAAGGATTTTACTTATCATAAATCCGTTGGTATAGAAAAAGACTATAGGGGAAAATTTTTGGGACTAACAGAAGAAAATACAAAATATCAAGATGTTAAGACAGGGTTAGATCACCTTAAAGAACTTGGAATTACTCATCTTCATTTAATGCCCATATTTGATTATCTAACGGTTGATGAGAATAACGAGGCCTTTGACAATGACAAAAATTATAACTGGGGATATGATCCTGAATTATACAATGTTCCTGAAGGATCTTATTCAACCGATTCTACAGATCCAATAAAGAGGGTTAAAGAGCTTAAACAACTTATAATGAAAGCACATGAAAATAATATATCAGTTGTCATGGATGTGGTTTATAACCATACTTTTAGGACTTTGGATTCTAATTTTAACCAACTTAATCCATTTTATTATTATAGGATGGATAAAGATAATAAATTTTCTAATGGGTCTGGTTGTGGCAATGAATTTGCGTCAGAAAGTGATTTTGGGAGAAAATTTATTATGGACTCTTTAAAATATTGGGTTGATGAATATAAAATTGATGGTTTTAGATTTGATTTAATGGCACTTATGGATAGGGAAACTGTGGATAATTTAGTTATGGAACTAAAGAAGATAAATCCAAATATATTAATATATGGGGAACCTTGGATGGCTTGGTCGTCTACACTTCCTATAAACTGTCAGACTTTACCTGGTTCTCAAAAAGGAAGAGGATTTTCAATTTTTAATTCCGAATTTAGGGATGCTATAAAAGGAGATAATGACGGTACTGAAAAAGGTTATATTCAAGGTAGGTTTGATTTAAAAAGAAAGATTCAAATTGGAATTATGGGAAGTATCGTTTCTCTAGATGGTTATGAGGGATTGACAATGTATCCCATGGAAAGTATTAACTACTTTAACTCCCATGACAATTTGATACTAGCAGATAAACTTGCAAAGTCTTTAGATCCATCTGATTTAAGTGACTTTAATCAGATTAGTAAAATGGCATTTAATATTATTTTACTAGCTTTTGGAATTCCGTTTTTTCATGCAGGTAATGAATTTTCACGTTCAAAAAATATGGATCATAATTCTTATCACAGTCCTATTTCAGTAAATCAAGTGGATTGGTCTTTTAAAAAGAGAAATATAGATCTTAATAACCATGTTAAAAATCTTATTAGTTTGAGAAAAAAATATAGTGAATACATGCTTAAAAGTTATGAAGAAATTGCTGGAAATTTATACTTTATATATAATTTACCAAATAGTGTAATCGGTTATACCATATTAGGAGAAAGGGGAATGCTCTTAATTTTACACAACTGCGGTAGAGGAGAGTTTGTACTTGAAAATAGGATTTTAAATGATCATGTAAAAGAGTGTTATAAAGATGTTGAATTAAAAGACTTAAAACTTATTTTTGACGAAAATGGACAAGACAAGGGTACAAAAGAGTTAAATGACAATATGGTTATTCCAAGAATTACAACTTACGTTTATAAATTAGGGTGTTGAGATGGATAATGAGACATTAGATGACTTTAAGGACTTTTTAGAAGATAAAGATTTTATAAAAAATAAAAACAAATTATTTGCAAATAAGAAGACTCAAAAGTTTGATGGAAATTTGGAAGTATTTATTATGTTATATTATCTATATTTAAAGATAGATAAGTATAAATACCTGTTTAGTGATGAAGAAGCATTAAGAGATTTTAAAAAAATTTTTAATAAAAAAGCTTTTACTGTATTTCAAATGGCTCATAGAATTAGAAGCTTTACATCAAAGAGGGGAAGAAAACTTCACTTTATGAAAAATTCTTGGTTTTTTAGAGAAGATGCGGTTTATCACTATATTAAAGCTGGACTATATTATAATACTCCTGTTCTAATGATATCTTGGAATAACAAAGATAAAATTATTAGTAAACAGTGGAATTTAATTGTAGGAATAAAAAAGACCGAAGAGGATATACTTGCAAAACTATATAATGGGAAGGATTTCTTTGAGGTTAATCTGTCTTATTGGATAAAGAGCAAGTCTTTATACAAAGGGATAGCATATTTTCGTTAGGAGGATTTTATGGATTATAAGGAAACTTACAGAAATTGGTTAAATAGCGATGAGTTTGACGATGAGACAAAAAAGGAGTTAGCGTCAATTTCTGACAACGAAGAGGAAATAAGGGATAGGTTTTATCAAAGTTTACAATTTGGGACAGCAGGGCTTAGAGGAAAGCTTGGAAGTGGTACAAATCGTATGAATAAGTACATGGTGAAAAAAGCAACCCAAGGATTTGCAAAGGCAATTTTGGATTTAAAAGATAATAATGAGAAGTCGGTTGCCATAGCTTATGATGTTAGACATAAATCAAAAGAATTTGCTCAAGTTACTGCAGAAGTATTTGCTGGAAATGGAATAAAAGTTTACCTATCCGATGACATAAGACCAACGCCTCTATTATCGTATGCGGTAAGACATTTTGGTTGTGATGCAGGTGTTATGATTACAGCAAGTCATAATCCTAAGGAGTATAACGGATATAAGGCCTATGGGGCTGAAGGTTCTCAAATTCTAGAGGACATGGCAAAGGCGATTGAGAAAAACATTCAGGAAATTGAAAGTTTTGATGAGGTAAAATCAATTTCACTACAAGAGGGTATTGAAAAGGGACTAATAGAGTTTTTCTCTAACAAAATGGATAAGGAGTACATGAAGGATGTGCTTTCACTAACTATTAATGACGAGGATAAACTAGACAAACAAATAAATATAGTTTATACACCGTTAAATGGAACTGGAAATAAATATGTAAGAGATATTCTTGAAATGAGGGGTTTTAAAAATATATTTGTGGTTAGTGAACAGGAAAATCCAGACCCTGACTTTACAACAGTTGGATATCCAAATCCGGAAGATCCAAAGGCATTTAAATATGCAATAGATTTAGGTAAAAAAGTCAATGCTGATATGCTTATAGGAACAGATCCTGATGCGGATAGGGCTGCAATAGAAGTTAAGGATAAAAATGGGAACTATGTATTTTTAAATGGAAATAAAATTGGGGCGTTGATGATTAATTATATTTTAAGTCAAAGATATGAAAACAAAACGCTTCCTAAAAACGGTGTAATAGTAAAAAGTATTGTAACTGGTGATATGGGTAAAGAAATTGCCAATAAATATGATATAGAAACTATTGAAACTCTCACAGGATTTAAAAATATATGTGGTGTTGCAAATGAGTTTGAAAAAACTAAAGAAAAAGAATTCTTATATGGTTTTGAAGAGAGTATAGGATATAATTATGGAACTTTTGTAAGGGATAAAGACGCAGTAAGTTCTGCCATGATAATATGTGAAATGGCAGCATTCTATAAGAAACAAGGAAAATCACTTCTCGATGTGCTAGAAGAATTGCGACAGGAATTTGGATATTACAACGAAAGACTCATTTCTATAGTCCTAGAAGGAATAGAAGGTCAAGAGAGAATTTCTAGAATAATGGAAGAGTTTAGAAATAACCCTATAACAGAAATAAAGAATATAAAACTTGTTAAAACTGTTGACTATTTAATGGATGAAACGGGAATACCAAAATCAAATGTAATTAAGTATTACTTTGATGATGGATCATGGTATGCGTTGAGACCGTCAGGTACAGAGCCTAAGGTCAAAATCTATATATACTCTAAAGGAAATAGTTTGAAAGAGTCGGAGAAGAAATTAGACTTATTCGAAAAGAGCACAGTTGGTAAAATTGATAAAATTTCATAAAAGCATAAGGGAAGACACAAGTCTTCCCATTTTTTTATCCATTATTTGATATAATATATTCTATAGTATTATTTATTCTGTCAAGGAGGATAAATTGAACAAATTAGAGAAGAAGATTTTAGATGAAGGAGTTGTTCTTTCGGAAAATATACTCAAAGTGGATGGATTTGTAAACCATAGAATTGATCCTTTATTTTTTATGGAAATTGGAAAAGAATTTGCTAAGAGATTTAAAGATAAAAATATAGATAAAATACTTACATTGGAAGTTTCAGGAATTGCAATTGCCTTTGCAGTGGGAATATATTTAAAAAAGCCTGTAATTTTTGCAAAAAAGAATAATTCTAAAACCCTTGGAGAAGAAGTTTATTCTACAACGGTTTATAGTTACACAAAAGATATAAACTATTTTGTTAAAGTTTCAAAGAAATTTCTTGAATCTGGGGATAGAGTTTTAATTATAGATGACTTTTTAGCAAACGGAAAAGCACTTGAGGGGTTAATTGACATTTGCAATCAATCTAACTCAACTGTTGAAGGGATTGGTATATTGATAGAGAAGGGCTTTCAAAAAGGAGGATCTTCAATTCGAGAAAAGGGTTATGAAATAGAGTCTTTAGCAATTATAAAGTCCTTGGACAATGGTAGGATTGAGTTTGACAAGTCCAAATATTTTTAGAATTTAAATATTACAAAAAGTCTAAATTATAGGAAAATTTAAGTTTTTCGTGTAAAATATTAGTACTGGGAATTTAGGAGCAAATATGAAATTTATTATTGAACTATTAGAAAAGTTTTTCTCTATTCAATTAACTGCAAATATGAAATTATATGATCTATTAGCTATGATTTTTAAATATGCTTTTGTGATTATAATATACTATTTCATTTTTAATATTATTAAGATGATATATCTAGACATTAAGGGTATTAGTAGTCTAAATACACCTACAGACAGTTATTTAAAATTAATTAATAGAAAAGAGAGATTGCCTTTCAAAATACAAGAACATTATTTTATAAAAAACAGCACTACAATTGGTAGATCTGATAGTAACAAGATAGTTTTAAAGGACAGATTTATTTCAAAAAATCATGCTAGGATATTTAAACAAAAGGGATTGTTCTATCTAGAAGATTTAGGGTCTGCAAACGGGTCCTATGTTAATGGTCAAAGAGTTGATAAAATAGTGCAACTTAGAGACAAGGACTTGGTGGACTTTGGTCAAGTAGAGTTCTTGTTTGTAAATGGTGATGACAGTGATGAAAAATAAAAAAAAAATGAGAAGAAATGAAGTTGGTTTTTTTAATAAGCTATTAAGTAAGGATTTTAGTTTTTCAAAAAAATCTGTAAAAAATCCTCTTACGCTTTTATTTTGGTTTCAAGTGCTAACAATGAGTTTAGTACTTGTATCCAGTGGAGAAAACTTCACATTGAAAAACACCATATTATTCATTTCTTTTATTGTTGGTGTAAATATAGCAAATAGACTAATTGTGAAAGTTACTGACGGAGACAACTACTTGCTTTTAGTTGCTTCAATGCTGTTTAGTATTGGAGTGGTAATGATATTTAGACTTAACCCATATGAGGGAACAAGGCAAATATTTTGGTATTTAATAGGAATTATTATGTTTTATATAACTTATTTCATACTAAAATCATTTAAAGGTTGGGAAAATTTAACTCCATTATACTTGTTTGCAAGTTTATTTATGTTTTTTATTACCATGGTATTTGGGTTTGAAAAATATGGAGCTAAGAACTGGGTCTTAATTCACAATATTACATTTCAACCCTCAGAACTTACTAAGATACTTTTTATCTTTTTTATTTCGTCTTTTGAAACGAACAAAAACCTGTTAACAGGGAAAAAAACTTCAAAGTATCACTTTTTGATTGAAGAGAAAAAGCCACTAACATTTATGGTAATTGTCTATACTCTCATTGGATTTTTCTTTATACAAAAAGATTTAGGTTCTGCCGTAATATTTTTTATGGTTTATATTATATTTGTGTATATTTTCGACTATGGGAAATACTTTTTATTGTCAAATTTAGTTCTCGCAGCGGTCGGGGGAATAACTGCATATTTTTTATTTTCTCATATTAGAATTAGATTTGATATTTGGATTGATCCTTGGAAATCTGTCCAAGATAGAGGATATCAGATAGTCCAATCCCTTTTTGCACTCGCATCTGGAGGTTTTTTTGGAACAGGTCTTAGACTGGGACGTCCCGATTTAATTCCAGTAGCCAGTTCCGATTTCATATTTCCTGCAATAGTTGAAGAAATGGGAATATTTACGGGGATGGGCGTTTTAATGTTATTTATGATTTTAGTGTATAGGGGTTTTAAAATATCCATGGAACAGGAAAATTTATTTTTTAAATATGTTGCTCTTGGAATATCCATAATATTTGCATTTCAAGCTGTGTTTATGATAAGTGGAGTTTTAAAATTAATTCCTATGACAGGAATCACTATACCTTTTGTAAGTTATGGGGGAAGTTCTATGGTTACTTCTTTTATTTCTTTAGGAATACTACAGTATTGCTCATCTGATATACATGAAAAGATGGTGGATGAATGGAAAGATTAAATAAAAAAATAATAGTGGTACTATCTGTCTTCCTAGGGCTGTTTTTAGCACTTGTATTCTACATGACTTATTTTCAAATAGCAAAGGCTAAAGATATAGCAAAAGGAGAATACAGTCAGTACAATAGAAGACATTGGGTTGATGAAAACAAAGTAAAACGAGGAACTATCTATGATGCTGATGGAAATGTGCTTGTGGAAACCCAAACAGACAGTAATAACAATAATTATAGAAAATTCAATTATGGTTCAATATATTCACCAGTAACTGGATTTAACTCTAAAAATTATGGAACATCTGGACTTGAAAAAACTTTTGCAAAGCCCCTTTTAAATATAAAAGAGTCTACTCCTCTTTCAGATTTAAAGAAATTAGTAGAGAATCAGCAAGATGGTAATAATTTGATTTTAACAACAAATACAGCTCTACAAAGTCATGTTATGAAACTTTTAAGAGAACATAGAGGCTCTATTGTAGTTATGAATCCAAAGACTGGAGCAATTTATGCTATGGCTTCATATCCTACTTTTGACCCTAATACCATAACTGCTGATTGGCAAGATATTATACAAAACGAAGAAGAGGCTAGACTTATTAATAGAGCAACTCAAGGTCTTTATGCACCAGGATCGGTATTTAAAGTAGTAACAGCTACTGGAATTTTAGAAAATCCAAATAAGGTTGAAAGTCTAGTAATTGAAGATGAAGGTTCCATTAAAATAGGGGGATATAAAGTAAGTAATATAAATGGAATGGTGAATGGTCGAACAGATCTTAAGAAAGCTCTTGTAAAATCTTCAAATGTTTACTTTAGTAAACTTGGGTCTGAACTAGGACAGGAAATTTTAAGTGATGTTACAAAAAGGTATTTTATTGGAGAAAAATTTCCCTTTGATTTGACAACTACCAAGTCTAAAAATGGTTTTTATGAAGGAATAGATCTTGCAAATATTGCTACAACTTCATTTGGTCAAGGAAACACCTTAGTAACTCCCCTAAATATGGCAATGGTAATGTCAACAATAGCAAATGAAGGCATTATGATGCAACCTTATTTAGTTGATAAAATCACCAATCCTGAAGGAGAGGTTCAGTTTAAGAAAAATCCCGAGATACTGTCTAAGGTCACAACTCCTGAAATAGCAAATGAAATACTATCTAATATGGTGGCAGTAGTTGCTGATGGCTCACAGGCAAGTCTTAGAGCTGTAACGGTTGCTGGAAAGTCTGGAACTGCAGAAATCAAAGATAAGAAGTCGACAAATGCTTGGTTTATTGCTACAGCTCCTGCAAAAGATCCTAGTATTGCAGTTGCGGTGGTTCTAGAAGATAGCAACACAGGAGGAGATGAATCAGCAGGACCAATTGCCCGAGAAACAATTAGGAAAGCTTTAAATTTAGGTTTAGGAAATTAAAAAAACAAGGTTTATAAACCTTGTTTTTTTATATGAACTTATCTTTTATATTCATCCAATACCAGTTGTTGTTAAATTGAAGTTTATTTATACAACTATCTGAACTTTTAATTTTTATACTATCAAAGTCCTCGCAAACTATATTTAAACCATCGTTTATAACAAGAGTTTTAGATTTGTCTTCAGGCCTTCTTTTAATCGTTAAAATAGAAGTAGAAGGAATTACAAGAGGATTGAGAAGTGACCTATAGGCCTTTGAGTTGATAGGAGCTAGAGGAGTAAGTTGATACCCTTTTAAAGCTCTATAAAGTACTGCTCCTCCTGCAGAATAGTTATATGCAGTGGAACCTGAAGGGGTTGAAACAAGAAGGGCATCTCCAGCAAAAGTCTCTAGGTGATTATCATCTATAAAGACATCTAGATGTATAATAGATGTATCTTCAGAACGTATTACAAATTCATTAAGTGATTTGTGATTGTACTTTTTATGCTCTCTTGAAAAGATTTCTCCTTGAAGTAAATCCAATTTTTCAATTTCATAATCTCCTGCTTGAAAATTTTTTATAAATTTATCCACTTCAAGTACAGATATTTCTTGAAAAAAACCAAGGGTTCCCGTATTCACTCCTACAAAAGGGATAGTTGAGAAGGCAGTTTTATGAACAGCTCTTAAAAAAGTGCCATCTCCACCTACACATATATTTAAAATGGCATTATCGTTAAAATCATATGAGCATTTATAACCTAAAGCTTCAAATTTATGTTTTAAATCTTCAGATATAATATTGGACTTTTCTTTATTGTTCGTCATAATATTTATTATCTTTTCTTCACTCAAGGCAATGACCTCCTTTAATATACAAATTATATCAGAAATTTTAAAATAATGTTTAGATTTATTAACTTGGGTATATATAAATTAAGCGTAGGGAATAAAAATACAATAAATCACGCGGATTTGAAATTATCCTTTAAGTTTTGTATAATTAGGATAACCTTAGTGATAGATCCTGTTATATTATACCTACACTTACTATAAGGGATGACGGACGTTCTTACTTTGATGGAAAGCCTCTATAAGTGGACTTCAGAGATTTAAGACAGTCAACCCACCTTCACATACTGAAGGTTGTTAATTTGCAGGAGTCGCTGAGGTTTTTTTATTTTCCGTAATTATATGGAGGTATGCATGAGTATATTAGATTACATCGATGACAAAAGAGAACAAAAAATTAGAGAAATTAAAACAGAAATGAGATTAAAACGTCTTGAAGATAGCTTTAAGAAAGCATCAGTTGTAACAGCAGGTGCGATTGCAGGTTTAGCAGTAGGTATCTTATTTGCACCTAAATCTGGTAAAGAAACTAGAAAAGACATTGCTGACTACACTAAAGAAAAAAAAGATATGTTAGCTGATGAACTTGAAAATGCTAAAGATACAATTGCATTTAAAACTCAAGAATTAAGTGATGATGTTATGGACAAATACGCTGAAATGAAAAATAAAGGTTATACTGAGCTTGAAAAGGTTGCAGGACAAGTGTCCAATAAATCTCAAGAATTTGCAGATAAGACTGCTAACAAAGTTGAAGAAGCTGGAAAAAAGGTTGCTGATAAAACAGAAGATGCTTCTAAAGAATTAAAAAAAGATACTAAGAAAGCTGGGGACAAGGTTTCACAAGCTGCAGATAAAGTAGAAAACGAAGCAAATAAAAATAAGTAATCCTAAGCATAACTAAAGAAAGGAAATAGATAATGGATTTAAAAGCATATTTTCTTATATTGGTGTATTTATGCTTAGCGGCTTTTCTAATATCCTTGACTGTGTTCATGTTTAAGCTTGTTGCAATAGTTAAGGAACTAGGAAATACCATTGAAAGAAACCGTAATGACATTGATGCATCTTTGCGTAGTATAAGAGAAACTACTGAAAATGTTTCAGGAATTACAAGAAAATCAGACAGATTGATTGAAGATATATCGCCGGATGTTAGAAAAATCACCAATGCAGCGGGAAATGTTTCAACCAATGTAGATGGTGTTGTGTCAGATGTTACTCATACAGTAGAGTTTGTAGCTGAATCGGTAGTTGATGGAGTTGACAGCATTAGGGGAAAGTTAACTGCCCCTAAAAGGGGAATAAAATCAGCGTTTTTTGATGGTTTAAATTCCGTTGTATCAGTCATAAGAAGATTATAATAAATAAGGAGGGCTTGGCTCTCCTTTAATTTTACATATAGTTATTGATAAATATTTGAATATTTGATAATATTCTATTGGTGAGAATTATGCAAAAAATTAATATAATTTACAATCCTACTTCAGGTCATCAATTGTCAAAGAAAGCAGCTACAGATTTAGCATTACAGTTGTTAGACTTGTCTTTTTTAGTGAAGCTTTCACCCACTAGAGAATCTAATAGTGCTTATAATGAGACTTTAAAAGCCAATGAAGACGGATTTGATATAGTAATAGCATGTGGTGGAGATGGTACTGTAAATGAAGTAGTCAATGCCATGGCTAAATGTAAAAGTAATATGAAATTGGGAATTTATCCCACTGGTACTGTAAACGATTTCGCCACATACCTTGAACTTGATGGATCCATAAAGGATTTGGTAAGGCTTATTGTAAATGACTTTTACACTTCAGTGGATTTGGGAAAAGCCAATGATAAATATTTTATAAATGTGGTAGCGGGAGGTAAAATTGCAAGTATTGCCCACGAGACAGATAAAGCCTTAAAGTCTGTTTTTGGTAGGCTTGCTTATTATGCCGAAGGACTTAAAGCTGTTCCTGATGCTCTTTCATCAAGTTTTAAGATGAGGTATATCTTAGACGGGGAAGAACATGAAGATAATGCTATTGTCTTTTTGGTCTCTAATTCTTCATCAATTGGTGGATTTTCAAAAATAGCACCAAAGGCTCGTGTAACAGATGGATATTTAGATTTTATTATAATTAAAAGTACAGGTAATGTTCGAGATGCAGCTTCTATATTTTTTAAAATACTTTCAGGAGAGCATGTGGATGACGATAGAGTCGTCTACTATCATTCTAAGGATATTCAGATAAGCTCTGATCAAGATATTGATTTGGATATTGATGGAGAAGGTGGGGGTAAATTACCTGTTGATATAACGGTTTCAGATTATAAACTTAAAGTTTTTACTAATATAAAGGAGTGATAACATGTCATCACCTACTATAAAAGATGTGGCAAAGCTTGCAGGAGTTTCTATTTCCACAGTCTCTAGGGTAATGAACGATTCAAAGCCTGTGAGTCCGGAAGCTAGAAGAAAGGTACTTGACGCTATTAATAAACTTGATTTCAAGCCAAATGAACTTGCGAGATCTCTAGTTATGAGAAGATCTAACTTGATTGGTGTCGTAGTAAAAGATATTGCAATATCTTATATGACAGAGATGATTAGAGGTATTGAAGAAGTTGGTAGAATGTATAATTACGATATTTTGCTATCGAGTTTTTACGGTGATTTAGATCTTGCAAAAAAAATTATAAACTTCATGTTTACAAAACAAGTTGAAGGGATAGTGTTAGTTTCTGAAGATGCAAACCCTGAACTTATATATATGCTTAACAGTCATAAAGCACCTTATATGCACTTGGATAAGTTTTATGACACAGATGATACTTACTCTGTTCAAGTCAATTATTCAAATGCGTCTAAAGAGATGACTGAATTTTTGATTGAAAAGGGACATGAAAAGATTTTATTTATTAAAGAGTACAAAAATGCAAATATTGGACTTGAAAAGTTAAAAGGATATAGTCAAGCTATGAATAGTCATGGATACTATCCAATAGAGACAACTGTTGATGGTGTAACCGACAGAGAAGGTTATAAATATGGGGAAGAAATTTGGAAGTTAATTGAGCATGAAAAAATTACAGCCTGTTTCTTTTCAGAAGATGAGTTAGCCATCGGATTTTTAAACTATTGTTATGATCATAATAAAAACGTTCCAGAGGATGTATCTGTAGTTGGTTTTGGTGATATTAAAGTTTCATCTTTGTATAGGCCAAGACTTACGACAATTAGAGAACCTTATTATGACTATGGTGCAGTTGCTGTAAGAAAGATAATAAAAAACCTAAAAGATGATGAACCAATGGATAAACATACAACTCTTCCAAGCAGTATTATTGTAAGAGAAACGGTAAAGGATTTAGATTAGTTTATTGTTGAAAATAGTTAATTCAAGTGATAGACTAATTGTAAGGATAAAATTTAGGAGGAAATCATGGTAGAAAAAACCTTAGTTGTAAAAAATGAAACTGGCTTACATGCTAGACCTGCAGCTTCATTAGTCCAATTTGTGAAGAACTTTGAAGGCACAGTTGAACTTATTAAAGATGGTAAAACTGCTAATGCAAAAAGTATTTTTAATGTAATGGCATTAGGCGTATCCAAAGGATCTGAAATTACTGTTAGAATTTCAGGAGAAAATGAACAAGAAAACTTAGATAAACTTGTTGAATTTATTGAGAATTTGTCAGAATAAGAACATTAATATTTATATATGTAAAGGATGATTGTCATCCTTTATTTTTTTAAGGTGGTTTATGTCAAAAATAATGAAAGGCGTTGTTGCATCGGATGGAATAGCAGTTGGTAGAGCCGTGCTATTCTTAAAAGAAAAATTGCAACCGAAAATAGAAAAAATAAATGATAATCAAATAGAATCGGAAAAAGAAAAATTTTTAAATGCTTTATCCGAATATTCTAAATACCTAAAGAAGCTTGAAGTTAATACTAAAGCTCAACAAGGCGTAGTAGACGCACATATGGGAATGTTGGAAGATCCGTTTCTTATCGAAACTGTGAACAATAAGATAGATTCTAATCAAAATGTAGAAAAGGCTTTAGATGATAGTATTTTGGAAATGGTTTCCATGATTGAAGCTTTAGATGATCCATATTTAAAAGAAAGAGCGGTTGACTACAAAGATATTGGTGAAAAATTACTATATATATTAAAAGGCCTTGAACCTAGAAGACTATCACCATTACCAAAGAACAGTATAATTGTATCAAACGAGTTAACTCCTTCTGATACTTCATCCATGGACAAAGACAATGTAATAGGTTTTGCAATGGACCTTGGAGGAAAAACAGCTCATACCTCAATTATAGCCCAAACATTGGGAATACCTGCTATAGTTGGTATGAAGAATGTTACTTCTCATGTAAAAGATGGAGATATGTTAATAATTGATAATGAAGAGGGAAAACTCTTTGTAAATCCCGATGAAGAAATATTACAAGATTACAGAAATAAGTCTTTTAAACTTAAAGAAGAAAAAGAAAGACTAGAAAAGCTTAAGTATGAGGATGCTATAACTCCAGACAATAAAAAAATAGAGGTAGCAGTAAACATTGGTAATCTTGAGGACTTAAAAAAGGGAATAGACAAGGGAGCAAAATCTGTAGGACTTTTTAGAACAGAGTTTTTATATATGGAAAACACTCACTTCCCAACTGAGGAAGAACAGTTTAAAGTATATGCACAAGCTGCTAAAATGTTAAATGGAAATACTTTAATAATTAGAACTCTCGATATCGGAGGAGATAAGTCCCTATCTTATTTTAAATTTCCACAAGAAGAAAATCCGTTCTTAGGATGGAGGGCACTTAGAATATGTTTTGATATGCAAGATGTTTTTGAAACGCAATTAAAAGCAATATTAAGAGCATCTGCCTTTGGGGAAGTAAAAATACTTTTACCTATGGTAATATCAGTTGATGAAATTATAAAAGTTAAAGCCATTATTGACGGAGTCATGAAAGATCTTAGAATTAGAGGAGATGATTTTAATCCTGACATTGAGATTGGAATAATGATAGAAACTCCAGCAAGTGCTGTAATAGCTGACGATTTAATTGAATATGTGGACTTTTTCAGTATAGGAACAAATGACCTAACTCAATATGTACTTGCAGTGGATAGGGGAAATGAGAAAATTTCAGAACTATATAGCACTTACAATAAAGCAGTTCTACGTTTAATAAAAAGAGTTATTGAAGTGTCCCATGAACATGGAAAGTGGACAGGTATGTGTGGAGGATTTGCAGGAGATGCAAAAGCAACCAAAATGCTTTTAGGTATGGGGCTTGATGAGTTTTCAGTTCCGGGTCCTAAAGTGCCGAAAATAAAAGACATTATTAGAAATACAACTCTTGAAGAAGGAGAAAAATTCACTCAGGAAATATTGGCTTTAAAAACTACACAAGATATAGAGAAGCGTATTGAAAGTGAGTGGAATAAAAAAATATAATAGAAATATTATAAAAGAATCAACATTTGTTGATTCTTTTAGTTTTTTAACGTAGGAAAGTATTTAAAAAAATAGTGAAATATGTTAATATTAATTTGTATTTCCTCATTACATAGGAGGTAGAAAATTGACTAAGGATAAGTTAATCGAAATTATAAAAAATTATATTAAGGAAGACATTGATTCTATTTTAGAAAAAGGAAATAATGAGTACGAAATAGTTTTAAAATATGGAGATCCTTATTCCATAAAAACCTTTTCCAAAGAAGACCTAAAGGATTATAAGGATAGGATAGAAAAATTAAAAAAGATATATAATGAAGGTCAAAAAATTGCTCCAAACTATATTATAGGACAGATTGAGGAGAAAAATTTGTATTTTATTCTTTGGAGAGTTGGAAAAAAAGTAATGAGAAAAGACTATGAACTTGGAATACAAATTGGAAGATTCCTAAAAAAATACCATGAAGAATTTAAATCTGGAACAAAAAAAGAATGGGAAATGGACTTTGGTCATAAAATAGTCTTATTTTTTCACAATTACTATCTATGTGGATATTCAGGATCTAAAGACTATATATTACTAGACTATTTAACCGAAAATAAACATTTAATAATAGATAGAAAACCTACTTTCCTATTAGATATGGAGAATGTTTTTGACGTTTACGTCGATAATGAAAATAGATTAAGTAATATAAATCCTAGTGTAAAGAATATAGCAGACCCTTATTATCAATTTAAAGGCTTAAATTTACTTGATGCAGAGGATAAGGAATATGCAAAAGGTTTAATAAAAGGCTATTTTGAAGATAAATCCCCAATACTATTTTTTAAAACTATTGCTATATACACCATAGTTGAATACCTTTTTGAGGATTTAAAATACTTCAATAAACTTAGTTGCGAAGTATTTAATGAAAAAATCGAATACCTTTTGGAAAAATATGGAAACTTTTCCGATATTTACCCAGATTGGTATAAATAAATTTAGGAGGATTATATGAAGGATAAAATTGTAATTGCTCTTGGAGGAAATGCCTTAGGACACGACTTAGAGAGCCAAAGAGTGGCAGTGGTTTCAACTGCAAAAGCTATAGTGGATTTGATTGAAGATGGAAATAAGGTTGTAATCAGCCATGGAAACGGACCTCAAGTTGGCATGTTAAATAATGTATTTGCCGACTATAAAAAAATAAATCCAGATTTCCAAGATATGCCATTAGAAATGTGCGTTGCAATGAGTCAAGCTTATATTGGCTATGATTTACAAAGTGCAATTAGAGAAGAATTATTAAACAGAAATATCGAAAAGTCAGTAGTATCAGTTATTACACAAGTTGTAGTAGACGAAAATGACAAAGCTTTTGAAAATCCTACAAAACCGATTGGACCTTTTATGACAAAAGAAGAAGCAGAAGTTGCAAGGGCAAAGGGAATGGATGTAGTTGAAGATGCAGGTAGAGGATATAGGAGAGTTGTAGCATCTCCAAAACCTGTTGAAATTGTTGAAATAGACAGTATAAGAAGACTAGTTGACGAAGATAGTGTAGTTATAGCATGTGGAGGAGGAGGTATTCCTGTAGTTAAAAAAGAAAATAGACTAGAAGGAATCGGTGCAGTTATAGATAAGGATTTTGCATCATCTGTACTTGCCCAGCAATTAAATGCAGACAAGTTAATAGTTTTAACTGCTGTTGAAAAAGTTGCTATAAACTTTGGAAAAGAAGATGAAAAGTGGCTATCAGAAATGTCAATTGAAGATGCTCAAAAGTACTCTGATAGAGGAGAATTTGCACCAGGATCCATGTTGCCAAAAGTTCAAGCTTCAATGGGATTTGCAAATTCTAGAGAAGGAAGAGAAGCTTTAATAACTTCATTAGAAAAAGCTTCCGATGGATTAAAAGGTTTAACAGGAACAAGAATCCATAAATAAAGTATTTAAAGACAAGGAAATCCTTGTCTTTTTAATATGAGATTAAATAAGACAAAATATTATAATTTTAAAATCTCAAAGAAAATAAAGGTTGTTAATTTTGGTAGAATAATTATATATTATGTGTTAAACAATGTTAAGTATTAAAAGGCTAACAGAAAAATAATCTATAGTAAAAAAGGAACACATATTATACCGATACGAAGTGAGTATTTTGATTGATTGGGAAAAAGCTGAAAATGCAAAAAAATTAAAGTAACATTAAAAGATGATACCGAACTAATTGCTTCTGGAAATGGATTAGAGATTGGAGAAAACATTGTAGAACCTGAAGACATGTTTTTTGTGATTTTACAATGAGCCAGATATGATACCAATATCAACAATTAAGGATATAGAAATATTAGAATTATAAAGTGCACTAATATAAAAATTAGACGTGCTTTTTTATTATCTATTTTAAATATTGACCAAAGTTGAGGTAAAGAATTTATGATAATAATTACAAATTAAAGGACTGTCCATTTTGTGGAAGTCGCTTAGAAGTGAAATATAAAATGTCGACCTTAGGAAATAGCAAGGCATAGATAAGTCTAAACTATATTTTTTATTTAAAGTATTACTTAAACATCTATATGAACGCTTAGAATGTAAAACAAAGAATTAAAAAAGATACTACAAAATACCAAAATAGTAAGGTTATGTTTGATGTAGTAGGCGATAAAAAGAATTATCATAATATACAGTACAATACCAAGAAAAAAGAATTAGATAAAGTTTCTAAAATCGTTCAAAAAGCTGAAAATACAGGGTATCATATAAATAAGGAAAAAGTAATACTTGAAAACAAAAAGTTTGTTTTATCTAAATCTCAATTTGGTAAGAAAGCGTCTAAACACATGAAGGACTATGGTCTTGACATAAAGTCAGAGCAAGAAAGAGATAAATTTAAATATATAATTTATGATATTGTAAACAACCATGAATAAATAAGAAACAACATAGAATGGAGAGGGCAAGATAACATAGTTACGGCCTATATAAAGGGCGAAGATGTAGTATTAGTTAATATAGACAATGAGTTTATTACAATCCCTGAAAGGAGGTATAGACAATGAAAGGGTTAAGAACCCAAGAAAGTAAAGATTTTGTTAAATTTTTTGAAAAAGTACAAAAAGAAGCTAACAAAAAGGGGTTTGTCTTTTTTATGGACTTTGGAGAATGTGTAGATATTAAATTTAAAGATATGTTAATCGATGAATTATTCGGTTGGAATATACCTATTGAGAAATCTGAAGAATTTGAAAAGCTATATCTCGACAGAAGTATTCCAAAAGAATGGGATAAGTATTGCATATGGGTACTGCCTGAAATCAAAGATAATGAAATAGTTATAAATTTTGAATAAAGCACACTAATATACAAATTAGAGGTGCTTTTTTAATACCTATTTAACCGTATGGAAAGCATACGTTTAAATATAGTGGAGATTGACAAGGAATTTCGCAGCCTTAGGAAGTATCAAGACATAGATAAGTCTAAACTATATTCTTTATTTAAAGTATTACTTAAACATCTAAATGAAAGCTTAGAATGTAAAACAAAAACTTAAAAAAGATACTACAAAATACCAAAATAGTAAGGTTATGTTTGATGTAGTAGGAGATAAAAAGAATTATCAAATATCTAATATACAGTACAATACCAAGAAAAAAGAATTAAATAAAATTTCTAAGATTGTTCAAAAAGCTGAAAATACAGGGTATAATATAAATAAAAATGTAGTTAAAATACCTCCCCATTCTTCGTTACAAGAAATAACAAAAAAGGTTTTGAACGGTGAAATATTACTAGAAGCAAATAGAGAGCATTATGAAAAACATATTTATGGAACTAAACAATATCGTCAATATTAAGAATCCATACGGAAAAGGGATTAGGAGAGCAAGGATTATTAATACGATCTTATGACGAAGTGTAGGAACTAATATATAAATATTATGGGAAAGAGATAGTAATATCAACAAATAGTGGAAAATCAAGAAAAGAAGAATTTGATTTTCATAAGATTATTGGATTTTATGTAAAAAATAACATTAGATATGAAACAACAAAAGGCAGAATGTATTATAGTAAGAGAGGAACGCATATTATACCGATAGAAGGTGATAAATTTGATTGATTGGGCAAAAGTTGAATGGGCTGATAATATGCTAATTACATTTAAAGATGGTGAAAAATGGAAATGTAAAGGTAATGGAATAGTCTTGAAATCAGAATATGATGATGAAGATATGAAATTTGATACATTACATGTTATAAAAGACAATAGAAATATAGCTTTAAACATGGAAGATATAAAATCGATTGAATTTTAAAAATCATATATTATAGCATCTAAAAAATACAACTATAAGGAGGAGGTATACAAATATTATGATAATCTTAAAAAACGTAAGAAAAGAAAATAATAAAATATATGCAGATTACTACCCTGAGGATTCTATTGAATTTTCAAAAATAGAATTTGATATTACAAATAATGTTTTTACAGGTAAAAAAGTAGGATATAAATTAGAATACGATTCACACTTAGCTCATGCAAAATTTGCTTTGAGAGAGATGGCAAAAGGCGAAAGAAAAATAAAGGATTGTACTATTATGTGGTACTAATAAAAGCACACTAGCTATTTACAGATGTAATAAGTTAGAGGTGCTTTTTTAATACTCATTTCTCCGTATGAAAATATGTTTAAATATAGTGGAGACTAACAAGAAACTCCACAGCCTTAGGAAGTATCAAGACATAGATAAGTCTAAACTATATTTTTTATTTAAAGTATTACTTAAACATCTAAATGAAAGCTTAGAATATAAAACAAAAACTTAAAAAAGATACTACAAAATACCGAAATCGTAAGGTTATGTTTGATGTAGTAGGCGATAAAAAGAATTATCATAATATACAGTACAATACCAATAAAAAAGAATTAGATAAAGTTTCTAAAATCGTTCAAAAAGCTGAAAATACGGGGTATAATATAAGTAAGGAGTATAATGAGCATATAGGAATAATCTCATTGGATTTGCAATTATTTGCCGCCAAAGATATAAAAAACCAAGCTCCAAAATCTTTAAGAAAAGGTATAAAAAGCTATAAAAACAAATAAAAAGTCACAAAGAAAAAATCAAAAATCTACATAATTATTATTCAGATTGGTTTAGTGTACCTGAGAAAGTTAAAGAGGGAAGGATAAATCACTGGAGAAAAGAAATTAGAATTTTTGAAAAAAACTTAAATGAAAATATTGACGAGTTAAAAAGTAGAGGGATAAAATACAATGGATAGTAATAAACAATGGAAATGGTCCGAAGATACATTAAGGACTATCATATTACAAATAATAGAAAGAAAAGAAGAATATGAAAAAGAGATTTCAAATTTATATGACCAAGGTGTAGTAGATGGATACAACTTTGTAGTTGATTCTATTAAAAGTCAATTAGAAGCACGTGGATATGAATTTGAACAATGGCTAGAAGATAAATAAAAGGCACACTAATACTAAAATTAGAGGTGCTTTTTTAATACCTATTTAACCGTATGGAAAAGCTTATGTTTAAATATAGTGGAGAATAATAAGGAATTTCTCAGCCTTAAGAAAGTTACCGAAGTGTAGGTCAAGACCTGGACAAGTCTATAAACTGTCTTTTTTATTTGGAGTATTACTCAAACGATCAAGAGGGTTGTTTGCTAAACAATTAGGGCTTTATAAGTCGTATAGGTTCGAATCCTATATACTCCGTCAAGACTAGAGCAAGTCTTAAAACTGCTTAATAGTTTTATAAACTTATAATTATTAAACCAAGTCATAGCAACGACTTAAAAAGCTTAGGTAAAGGAGTAGAAATGAAGACGGAAGATTTGAAGAAAATAGGCTTAAATGATGAATAAATTACAACTGTACACAAATTAAATAGTTTGGATATTGAAAATATTAAAAAGTATTGACTTTATATAAACCGCGTGCAATAACATAAGTACATTACGTAAAGAAATTTATGAGTATTAAGCAGGAGGAGGGTATAAAATGGAAAATAAAACTTCACAGGCCCAGATTAGGGTGAGTAGTAATTGAAAAAAAGAAACCCGGAAAAAGCTAGGTACCAAATAGCTAAAAGTAATGCTAGGACTTTTGCAAGAAAATATGCAAAAAAACATAGGGGAAGTTGAAGAATTAATAAGAATATATAAGGCTGAAAATCCAAACTATAACAACGATTAGATATATAATTTTCTACCAACTTTCTACCAACCAAGTTACCAACTTTCTGCCAGCTTTTTTTAATAATTTAATACAATTATAGACGACTTTATACAAGTGAAATAAAAGAGAACGGCTATTTTAAACCGTTCTTTTTTAAATTATTCAGTATAATATTTTTAATGGTGGAGATGAGGAGAGTCGAACTCCTGTCCGAAAACACATCCAAGGGAACTTCTCCGAGTGCAGCTTATCGTATTTTATTCCCTACTACAATAAACGACAAGCAAATACATGTAATAGGTAGTTTCTAGTACTTAAGTAAAGTCGAAACAGTCTTTACTCAGTGTCTTGCAAAAATTTGAAGTCAGACTTCGGTGTGCAAGAAACCGAAGTGGACTACCGCCTTAATTAGGCAGCTAATGCTAAATTATCTTCAGCGTTTATATTTATTTGTCCATTTTTTACGTTTTTAGACGAAAACGACTCGCTATTCCAAATTCAGTGTCCCCGTCGAAACCAAAGTCATCCCCATATGATAATATTATAATAACAAAATCAGTAATAGTCAATGTTTAGAGTTTTCTTTAATTGGCTACATATTATATAATAGAACTAATGTGGAGGGTTTTATGAAAAAAAAGTTTATGATTATAGATGGGTCTAGTTTAATATTCAGGGCCTTTTATGCAATAAGGAATTTAACGACTAAAGATGGTGTTTTTACTAATGGAGTATATGGTTTTTTGACCATGTACTATAAGGCTGTACAAACTTATGAACCTGATTACATTTGTGTAGTATTAGATAAATCAGGTCCCACATTTAGAGTAAAAGACTATAAGGAATATAAGGCAAATAGAGACAAGGCGCCTTCGGAGCTATCTTCTCAGTTTGGTATACTTAAAGATATTTTACAAGCTATGAATGTGTGTTATGAAGAAGAACAAGGTTATGAAGCTGACGACATAGCGGGGACTATTTCAAAAGTAGCTTCTAAAGAAGGATACGAAGTAATATTAGTAACTGGTGATAGAGATTATTTACAATTAATCGATGAAAATGTAGATGTGATTTTGACTGTAAAGGGAATTAGTCAAACAAAAAGGTTTAATTTGTCAAAAGTTAAAGAAGAGTATGGGCTTAAACCTTCTGAACTAATTGATGTTAAAGGGTTAATGGGGGATAATTCTGATAATATACCTGGAGTTCCAGGAGTTGGAGAAAAGACGGCTCTAAAACTTATAAAAGAGTATGGTAGTGTTGAAGAGGTCTATAAAAATATAGATAAAGTTTCTGGTAAAGCTTTGAAGAGAAATCTTACAGAAAATGAAAATATGGCATATTTGAGTAAAAAACTTGGAACTATTTTTACAGAAGTTCCTCTTGAGAGAAAATTAGAAGAATATAAGATTAAAGAACCCAATGTGGAAAAGACGAGAGATATTTTTGAAAGGTTGGAATTTAATTCTTTTTTAAAAGAACTTCCTGGTGAAAAAAAAGAAGTTGAACTTGAGGATAATTTCAATCCTATAAAGGTTGAGGGGTTTGCTGAAGTAGAGAATAAATTAAAAGATGATAAAATTATAAGTTTCCATATTTTTTATAATGGAGATAATTATATTCATTCAAAACCTGAATTTATTGCTTTTAAGGGAAATGACACAGACGAGGTCTTGATTTTGGAGCTTGAAAAAGGAGAGGACTTATCTAATTTCTCAAGTTTATTGGAAAATTCTAACAGGACTTTTTTAAGTTACCATATAAAATCTGATTTGTACTTTCTTTTACGAAACGGTGTAAATATTTCTTTTGACTATGAAGATATTTCAATAATGGAATATCTTATAGATCCATCTAAAACAAATTATGAACTTTACAAAACTGCTAAGGAATATCTAGATATAAACATTTTATCTAATGAAGATGTGTTTGGAAAAGGAGCTAAGAAAAAAGGGTTAAAGGATGTTAATGAAAAAGAGCTTCTAAATTACATCTCGGGCTATTTAACGGTGTGTCAAGAGTTGAGAAAACCTCTGTTAGAGATAATAGAGGAAAGAAAAATGGAAAAACTCTTCTACGAAATTGAAAATCCTCTAGTAAGAGTATTAGCTGAGATGGAAAATGAAGGGTTTAAAGTAGATAAGAATTACTTAATACATTTAAAAGAAGAGTTTGATGTAGAAATTTCAAAACTAGAAGAGTCTATTTATAAAGATGCTGGAGAAAAGTTCAATGTAAATAGTCCAAAGCAACTAGGTGTAATCTTATTTGAAAAATTAAATTTACCTGTTATTAAAAGAACAAAAACAGGTTATTCTACGAATGTTGAAGTTTTAGAAAAGTTACAACCAGAGCATAAGATTATTGACAAAATACTTAGATTTAGAACTATTAAAAAACTTCAATCAACTTATGTTGAAGGTCTACTTAAATTAATATCAGAAGACGGTAGGATACATTCTACTTTTACACAGACAATAGCTGTAACAGGTAGAATTAGCTCGGTAGATCCTAATTTACAAAATATTCCTGTAAGGACCAAGGAAGGTAGACTTATAAGGAAAGCTTTTATAAGTGGAGATGGAAATACTCTTGTTGATGCGGATTATTCTCAAATAGAACTTAGGGTGCTTTCCCATTTGGCAAATGACGAGGTAATGTTAAACTCCTTTAAAGAGGGTGTAGATATTCATACAAAAACAGCTTCAGAGGTGTTTCACGTGGATTTAGATAAAGTTACTCCACTTGATAGATCAAATGCTAAAGCTGTAAATTTTGGTATAGTATATGGAATTGGCGATTTTAGTTTGTCACAGGATTTGAATATTACTAGAAAAGAAGCTCGAAAGTATATAGACAATTATTTAGATACCTATAAGGGAATTAAAAAATATATGGAAGATATTGTAGAAGAAGGAAAAGAAAAGGGATATGTTCACACTATAATGAACAGAAGGCGATATATTCCAGAGCTAAATTCAAAAAATTACAATATTAGAGGATTTGGAGAAAGAATAGCATTAAATACTCCAATACAGGGTTCTGCAGCAGATATAATAAAAATTGCCATGATTCAAGTATCTGAAGAACTTAGGAAGAGAAAACTAAAAAGCAAATTACTTCTTCAGGTACATGACGAATTGATAGTAGAGGCTGTTGGTGAAGAGCTTGAAGAAGTAACAGAACTTTTGAGAGATACTATGGAAAATGCAGTAAAATTAAATGTTTTATTAAAGGTTGACATTAGTACTGGTAAGAGTTGGTATGAATCAAAATAATCGAAAATTTGTAATTACAGGTGGAGTTGCTTGTGGGAAGTCTACAATTATAAATTTCTTAAAAAATTCTGGTTTTAACACTTTTAGTAGTGATGAAGTGGTTCACAATCTATATAAGAATGTTGATGTAATTGAAAAAGTTCAAGAGATTTTTCAAAATGAAGACATAGTCGATAAAAATTTTTTTATAGACCGAAAAGAATTGTCTAGATTGGTTTTTAATGATGGTACAAAAAGAAGAAAACTAGAAAGGTTGATTCATCCACTTGTAATTGAAGAAATTGTAAAAAAGGGAAAGGATAAGGGGATTATATTTTTTGAAATCCCCCTTTACTCACTTATAGAAGAAAGTTTACTAAAGAGTATGCCTTATGATATAATTTCTGTTGATTGTAACGAAGAGATACAAATTAACAGATTGATAAAAAGACAAAGTATTTCTAGAGAAAAAGCTTTACAGATCATTTCTGTAAACAAAGTTTGGAGAAATTTCAAAAAAACGCCTACTAAAGTAATTCGAAATGATGGGGATCTTGAAACTACTTTGAAAGAACTAAAACTCTTTTTAATAGAGGAGAATTTAATATGAAAAAGTTTTTTAAAGGACTTCTAAAATTTATAGTTGCTCTACTTATTGTTATACTTCTTGCATCATTTGCTGTTGTGGGATATGGTACTATGACAAGACCTGTTGAGTATGTGGAGGAGATAAATAAATATTCACAGGAGTACAATGTAGATCCACTACTTGTGCTTTCAGTAATAAAGGTAGAAAGTAATTTTAACCCTTCCGCAACTTCACACATGAATGCAGTAGGATTAATGCAGTTAATACCAAAAACTAGTCAGTGGATAAGTGAAAAAATGGGAATTGAGTATTCGGATGAAATTCTTCAAGATCCACAAACTAATATACAACTTGGGACTTATTATCTTTCATACCTTTTAAATCACTTTGGCGATACAGATCTTGCTATTATTGCATACAATGGTGGAATGGGTAATGTTCAAAAGTGGTTAGATGATGGACTTATAGGAAAAGGTGGAGAAGGATTTGAAAATATTCCCATAGATGAAGCTAGATATTATGATATAAAAGTAAAGAAAAATTATGAAATTTATAAGACATTCTATCAAGGTGAAGAACTTGAAAATGGAATGCATGATCGCCCAAAAGTTTGGCTTGACAATTACTTTAGACAAATTAAGGAATTTTTAAGAGACTTTTAGTTTTGCAGAGGTGGTGGAACTGGTATACACGCTATCTTGAGGGGGTAGTGAGAAAATTCTCGTGAGGGTTCGAATCCCTTCCTCTGCACCATTGCCTTATAAGATGGTTATTTTAAGAGGCTTGAGGTTGTGGAAAAGTTTACTGTATATAATTTAAATATATTAAAAGACCAAAAGAAGTGGGACGACCCCATAAAGTTGAACCTGATACCAGGACTGATAGAGATATTAGTTCTGGTATTTTATATTATATGCACAAAAAATAAAAATATAAACTTTTCTTAAGTCTAGGTTTTAAAATTTTAATAACTTATTTATAAGGATTTTAATAATTTATTGGACAAAAAACTGTTATAAATTTGAATTAATCAGTCTTTTTTTGTAAAATTTAAAAGGACAATCTATGTTATAATGATTTACATAGGGAAATAGGAAAAGATATTATCAATATAAATAATTATCTTATTTTATTTAACAATATTTGAAAGGTAGGGGTGTTATGAGTAAGATTGAGTTAACCTTCAAAGGTGGAACTCATATGCATGATTTTAAGGAATTAACCAATCAATGCGAAATTCAAAATGGGCCTACTCCAAAGTTTGTAATAATTGCCCTTCATCAACATACAGGGATTCCATGTAGTCCTCTAGTTAAAGTTGGAGATGAAGTTAAAATGGGGCAAAAGATTGGAGAGGCGCCAGGAACTATCACAGCTCCTGTTCATGCGAGTGTTTCGGGTAAAGTTGTGGAAATTAGAGATTTGACCACGGTAACAGGGGTACATACTAAAGCTGTTGTTATTGAAAATGATGGAAATGAAACTGTGGGTTATACTCCTTATAATGATGATTATGAAAAGTTAGATCCTAATGTCATTGTAGACAGAGTCAAAGAAGCTGGAATCGTAGGTTTAGGTGGTGCTGGTTTTCCAACTCATGTAAAAATTAAAACTAAACCTGAAGACAAGATAGATTATGTTCTTGTAAATGGTGCAGAATGTGAGCCTTATTTAACCAGTGACCAGAAAACCATGGAAAAATATCCTGAGAAGGTGGTTAACGGTCTACGAATAGTTATGAGGGCGATGGGAGCCAAAAAAGGATATATTGGTATAGAATCTAATAAACCTAAAGCAATAGAACTTATTGGGAAAGTTTGTAAAAACTTTAACGATGTTGAAGTATCGGTTTTAAAAACTAAATATCCTCAAGGGGATCAAAGAAGACTTATAGATTCTATATTGAAGATGAAAATGCCTTCTTCATTAAGAAGTACAACACAAGGTGTTCAAGTTATAAATTCTAGTACGGCAAGTGCTATTTATGAAGCTGTAGTAGAGGGTAAGCCACTATATGAAAAAGTAGTTACAGTTACAGGTTCTTCGATTAATAAGCCATCAAATTTGCTTGTTAAAGTGGGAACTCCTATTAGTGAAGTACTTGATTTTTGTGGTGGAGTTAAAAATGATGTGGGAAAGATTGTAATTGGCGGTCCTATGATGGGAGAAAGTCAGTTTAGATCAGACCTTCCCACAATTAAAGCAGTTGGAGGAATTCTTATTTTAAATAGAGAAGAAGCAAAGCCTCCTGTGGTAACTCCGTGTATAAAATGTGGTAAATGTGTAGATGTTTGTCCAATTAACTTAATGCCTTTATATCTTCAATTAAATGTATTAAATAATAGATTTGAAGAGGCAAGGGATATGTATATCATGGACTGCATTGAATGTGGTTCTTGTTCTTATGTATGTCCTTCAAAGAGACCTTTGATTGAAGCCATTAGACATGGAAAGAGAGAGCTTAGAGCTCAATCAAGTAAGAGATAGGAGAGAATATAGTGGAGAAGAATATTAAAAAACAAGAAGTTGTTGATAATCTTCAAGGGAAGTTGGCAGTATCCGCTATTCCTCACATTAGATCGTCAATAACAAGTTCTAAAGTAATGTTAGATGTAATTATAGCTCTTACACCTGCACTAATTGCTGGAATTTACTTCTTTGGAATTAGAGCGTTACTTTTGTGTTTGGTTTCTGTATGTTCATGTGTGCTTTCAGAGTACGCATTTGAAAAATTGACTAAAAGACCTATAACAATAGGTGATTTTTCGGCTGTTGTGACAGGACTTTTACTAGCTTTTAATGTACCTGTAACAATGCCATTATACATGGTGATATTTGGTGGAATTTTTGCAATTATTATAACAAAACAATTATTTGGTGGACTTGGTGCAAACTTTATGAATCCAGCACTTGCTGCTAGAGCAGCTCTTATGGCTTCATGGCCTAAAGAAATGGCGAATTTTGTATCTCCTGGAACTGATGCAGTTTCCATAGCAACACCTCTTGCTGGAGGAGAAGTTGAGTTAATGGATGCTTTTATAGGGAATATGGGAGGAACCATAGGTGAAGTTTCAGCTTTAGCACTTTTAATTGGAGGAATTTATCTTATTGTTAGAAAAGTCATAAGCATAAGAATTCCTTTTACTTATATTTTAACTACTGTGGTATTTTTATTTTTGTTTGGAGTACCTGCAGAGGATTTAATAAAACATGTACTTATAGGTGGACTTTTGCTAGGTTCAATTTTTATGGCTACAGATTATGTAACTGCTCCTGTTAGCAAGAAAGGACAAATTATTTTTGCTTTTGGATGTGGACTTATAACGGCTTCTATAAGAGTTTTTGGTTCATTACCAGAAGGGGTTTCATATTCTATATTGGTTATGAACTGTGCAACACCGTTAATTGAGAAGCTGACAATGCCTACACCTTTTGGAAGGGGAGGTAAGAAATAATGAAAAAAATATTAACCTTGGCTTTTAAACTATTTATAATAACTGCTGTAGCTACAACTTGTCTTTCAATTGTAAATGGTTTTACCTCACCTATAGTTGAAGAAAGAGCAAAGTCAGAATATGAAATGTCCATGAAAAAAGTTTTTGAAGAGGCAGATTCTTTTACCCCTCTTTCTGAACAAGACAAATCAAAATATGACAATATAATTGAGAACAATGAAAATATCGCTGATATTGTTATTGCTTCAAAAAATGAATCTGAAGTTGGATATGTCATTAAAGCCATTGGAAAAGGTGGTTATGGTGGACCGATTACATTTGTAGTAGGGGTAGATTTAGAAAATAATATAGTAGGTTACCAAGTGCTAGAATCTTCTGAAACGAAAGGATTTGGCTCTCAAGTGTCAGAAGAACCTTTTATATCATCTGTAGTGGGAAAAAACATGTCAAATGAGATGGTTCGCTCAGATAACCCGTCAGCCGATAATGAAATTCAAGCTATTTCAGGAACTACCATTTCTGTTAAGGCGATACTAAACGGATTAAATGGAGCTGTAAAAGCACTAGGCGAGTTGAGAGGATAGGGGGATTAGAGTGAAAAAGATTTTAAAAAGTGGAATTATAACAAATAACCCAGTTCTAATACAACTTGTGGGACTTTGTTCTGTACTTGGAGTAAGTACTACAACTATGAATGCATTGGGAATGGGAGTTGCAGTAATTGCAGTAGCTACTCTATCGAACTTAGTGGTTTCTCTTTTAAGAAACTTTATACCAGATGAAATAAGAATTCCTTGTTATATAGTTGTTATAGCTTCCTTTGTTACAATAGTTGATATGGTAATGAAAGCATACACTCCGGCACTTTATAGCCAACTGGGTATATTTATTCCTTTGATAGTAGTAAATTGTCTAATATTGGCAAGAGCAGAAGGATTTGCAAATAAGAATAAAGTACTTCCATCTATAGTTGACGGTTTTGCAAATGGAGTGGGGTATACACTTACAATTGTGATTCTGGCATTCATAAGAGAGTTTTTAGGGTCTGGTGCAATATTAGGTTTTGAATTACTTTCAGGTAATGGGATTAAACCTATAGGAATAATTGCTCAAGCTCCTGGATCCTTTATTGTTCTAGGTTTTATACTTGCTGCGTTTAACTTTATAACTATGAGAAAAGAAGAGAGCAAGTAGAGGGAGGCTAATATGTTAAGTAATATTTTTAAAATACTTATTTTATACATTCTTGTAAACAACTATGTATTGGGACAATTTTTAGGTATATGTCCTTTAATTGGTGTTTCAAAGAAGACGGAAACTGCTGCAGGTATGGGACTTGCTGTAACATTTGTAATTACAATTGCATCGGTTGTAACTTATGCAATTCAGTACTTAATATTAGAACCTCTCAATTTACAATTTACACAGACAATAGTGTTTATTTTAGTAATAGCATCCCTTGTGCAATTTGTAGAAATGGTATTAAAAAAGACTATGCCAGGATTGTATAGTGCACTTGGAGTATTTTTGCCTCTTATTACAACTAACTGTGTAGTACTAGGGGTTGCTATTGCAAATATACAAGAAGGATATAATTTAATTGAGACTTTAGCGTCTGCGGTAGGTTCTTCCATAGGATTCTTTATAGCCATAGTATTTCTTGCGGCTATAAGAGAGAAACTTGAGTTGGCAAATGTGCCTAAGCCTTTTGAAGGTGTTCCAATCGCAATGATTGCTATTGGGTTAATGGCTATGTCATTCTTAGGTTTTTCAGGATTGGTATAGGGGGATAAAATGGATATAAAACTAATTCTAATAGCTGTAGGAAGTTTAGGAGCTGTCGCAGTGGTATTTGCAGTACTCTTAGGGTTTGCATCAAAGGTATTCCATGTACCAGTGGATCCTAAGGTTCAAGAAGTCAGAGCGGCATTGCCTGGAGCAAACTGTGGAGCATGTGGTTTTCCAGGTTGTGATGGACTTTCTGAAGCTATAGTAAAAGATGGTGCTAGCATAAATTCATGTCCTGTTGGAGGGGCTGAAGTAGTGGAAAAGCTAGCTGTAATCATGGGACAAGTGGCAAATACAGGCTCTAAACAAGTTGCTGTAGTTAGATGTGCAGGAGACAAAACCCTTGCTCAAGATAAGTTTGAATATACAGGAATTAGAGACTGTAGAGCTGACAATGCTTTGCAAGGAGGACATAAAAAATGTCCGTTTGGATGTTTGGGGTGTGGGACTTGTGTAGATGTTTGTCAATTTGACGCCATACATATTATTAATGGTGTAGCAAAAGTGGACAAGGAAAAATGTACTGCATGTGAAATGTGTATAAAAATTTGTCCAAGAGATTTAATTACTCTTATGCCTTATGATAAGGAAACAGAAGTTTTATGTAGTTCTACAGATAAGGGTAAAAATGTTAGAGGATATTGTAAAGTAGGTTGTATTGGATGTAAGATTTGCGAAAAGAACTGTCCTCACGATGCAATAAAAGTTGATAAATTCCTTGCGCATATAGATCATGAAAAATGTGTAGATTGTGGAATATGTATTGAAAAATGTCCTCAAAATACAATAAGGGATTACAGCGAAAAGATTTTTAAATTACCAAACTAAGAAAACTGACCGATTAATCGGTCAGTTTTTATATTTTTAAGAATAATAGTAATAAACTATATACTATTTTCATTTAAATCAAGGCTTTTATCTAATATTATATAGTTTTAAAATATACCCTGATATGATACACTAAACTAAGAAAAAGGAAGGTTGTATTATGAAACAAGGGGATAAGGTACTTATTTTTTTTATTGTTTTACTATCTGTAATGTCATATGTTTTTTTGTATCTTGCAGGAAGAGATGATAGAAATAAATATATTTCAGTACAAGTTGAAGGAAATGAATACAAAAGACTTACATTTGCATCGGGAAATAACTCATACGAGTACAAGATTGACACGGCAGAAGGAACAAATGTAATTGAAATAGAGGAAGAAAAAATACAAATGATAAAAGCGGACTGTCCCGATAAACTCTGCATCAGACAAGGCTACATATCTAGAGTAGGGGAAGTCTTAGTTTGTATTCCAAATAAGGTAGTTGTAGAAATAAAAAGCGATAAAAATTCAGATCAACTGGATGGTATAAACTATTGAAAAAGACTGTGACACTTGCACTTTTAATTTCCTTTGCACTTATCATATCCCTATTTGAAAATATAATACCTATTCCAATTCCCGTTCCAGGCGTTAAATTGGGACTTTCTAATATAGTGCTAATGGTAACTTTAGTTGTCTTTGGATTAAAGGAGGCCTTGACAGTTGGTATTACAAAATCATTTTTAATATTTTTACTATCCGGAAGGCTTTCTTCTCTACCTTATAGTTTCACAGGTACAATTTTTGCACTAGTATCTATGCACATTGCCTATAAATACTTTAAAAAATTTTTCAGTTTAATAGGTGTGAGTGAAATAGGAGCTTTGTTTTTTAATTTAGGACAATTGTTGGCAGCGTCAATAATTTTAAGTAATTTCAAGATTTTATATTATCTTCCTATTATAAATTTAATGGGAGTTGTAACGGGATATATTGTTGGACGTACTTCGGGGTTTGTGTCTGAAAGGCTAAAAAAGGTGCTATAATTGAAAGATAATACAATACTAGAAACTAAAAAAGTTTTTGATTTTCTAAAAGATAATGAAGAATTAACTGAAAATTCTGAATTATCAAAAGTTTGTAACTCTAATAGAAAAAAAGAAAATTGCCTTAATAGAAGAATTAAAGACTTTTCAGAATTTGAAAAACCAAGGGAAAAAATGCGTGATTATGGACCTTCAACTTTAACATCTGAAGAGCTTGTTGCCATTTTAATTGGAACTGGAACAAAAAAGTACAATGCAGTAGAACTGGCATCTAGAGTACTACAGGAGATTGAAAACCAGAATAATTACAATGACATTACACTAGAAGAATTGATGAAGATTGAGGGCATAAAATTGTCCAAAGGATGTACTTTAATAGCTGCTATAGAACTTGCTAAAAGATTAAATATTAGACAGTCGATTAAGGATCATTATAAAATAAATAGTCCTAAATCATTAGCTAAAATTTTCATGCACAAATTATCCAAAGAATTAAGGGAATACTTTTATGTGATATTACTTGATACAAAGAATAAGATTATATCGGCAGAAGTTGTATCAATAGGAACACTAAATTCATCTTTGGTCCATCCAAGAGAAGTTTTTAAACCAGCAATTAAAAAAAGTGCTAAGTCTATAATTCTTTTACATAATCACCCCAGTGGTGATACATCACCTAGTACAGACGATATAAGGCTTACAAATAGACTTGTAGAGTCGGGAAAACTTTTAGGGATAGAAGTTTTAGATCATCTCATAATTGGAGATGATAAGTATTTGAGTTTTAAAGAAAAATCATATTTTTAAGGAGCGAATTATGCAATCATTTATAAAAATTTTTCCAAAGGATATCGGAATTGACTTAGGCAGTTCTAATACGGTCATATCGGATATAGATGGAAATATATTGGTAAACGAACCTTCCGTGGTTGCCATAGATCTTAAGACCTATGAAGTACTTGCAGTAGGTATTGAAGCTAAAAATATGATAGGTAAAACTCCTGAAAATATAATGGCAGTTAGACCTCTTGAAAATGGAGTAATATCAGATTTTGAACTTACAAGAGCAATGCTTGAATTTTTCATAAAAAAAGCCTCTTCAGGTTTTTCTATTGTTCAGCCAAGAGCTTTAGTAACAGTTCCTTCATTTTTAACTGATATAGAGAAGAGAGCTGTAGAAGATGTTGTAATATATGCTGGCTGTAGAGATGTTAAACTACTTGATGAAAATATAGCTTCAGCAATAGGCATGGGCATAGATATAAATGAACCAAAAGGGAATTTGATTTTAAACATTGGTGCAGGAACCATTCAAGTTTCAGTTGTTTCTCTTGCAGGAGTGGTTTCATCAAGTTCTAAAAAGTATGGTGGAGATGATGTTGAAAGAAATATTAAAAGATATATCAAAAAGCATCATAATTTCATCGTAGGAGATACAATAACAGAATACTTAAAAAATAATATATGTACGTTAAAAACAGATGAACAGAACAAATCTGCAACTATTAGTGGAAAAGATTTAATTTCTGGAATGCCAAAGGTGGCAAATATTGAAGCGTCTGAATTACTAGATTGTATTATACCAATTGTAAATGAAGTTTATAGTTGTATAAGAGATGTATTGGAGAAAACTCCCCCAGAGATTTCAGGAGAAGTTATTTATGATGGGGTAAAAATTTGTGGAGGCATGGCAGAATTATCTGGACTTGTTGAATATATCAAGGAAAATCTAGAAATAAATGCAATAGTTGTTGAAAATTCTACAAGGGTTACTGGAATAGGTATAGGAAAGGCTCTTAAACTATTAGAAGATAGAAAGAGGTTCATATTTAATAAAAATGATTTATAGAGATTTTAGAAATAACAACAAAAAGAGAAAAATTTCTGTTTTTATTGTGGTATGTCTATTTTTGATTTCACTAATTGCAACAAGTAACGGGAATAGTAAAGTAGTAGATTTTGGAGGAAATGTACTGTCTTCCATTACAACTCCCGTTTCTAAAGTATTTTACTTTACTTCTTCAAAATTCATAGATGGTATTGAATTTATATTCGGATCTAAAGCTATGAGGGAAGAAAATGAGAGATTGAATAAAGAAAATTTAATTTTGAAAGATCAAAATTCTAATATGCAAAAGGTGATTGACAACCAAGGTTACTTAAAAGATGAATACGAACTTATCTCTAAAAAAGATGAGTCTTTGATAAAAGCAGGTGTTGTAGGAGTTGACTCTTCAAATCTATACGATAGATTTACCATAGATAAAGGTTCTAAGGACAATATAAAAGTGAATGACGCAGTAGTACAAGGTGTTATAGGAGAAGACTCTTCAATAGTTAAAGGACTTTTAGGTGTGGTTACTGATGTAGGGTATAATTATGCAAAAGTTTCTTCTATTACAAATTCCACAAAGGGAACTTCCTTTAAGACCTCTAGAACAGGGGCGATAGGGATTATAAAAGGTGGAAATAATATGCAATTAAATGGCTATATGTATGATACCTCAGCAGATATTGCAGTGGGAGACAAAGTATATACATCAGGACTTGGAGGAACTTACCCTCCAGAACTATATATTGGTCAAGTAATAGAAGTCAATAAAGATGAAACTAAAGCGAGAAAAGAAATAGTAATAAATTCTCCAGTAGATTTTACCAATATTTACAGGGTGCTTGTTTTTAAAAATATGAGAGAAGAAAGTAATGAATAAATTTAAAGTATTTGCGGTAATAATATTAAACTTATTATTACAAACAGTTATTTTTAATAGAATTAAAATATTAGGGATAAATCCAAACTTAACAATACCTATAGTTGTGGCGTTGGCTCTAGGTTTTGGAGCGTATACGGGAGGATTTTCAGGGCTTCTTATAGGATTATTTGAGGATATTTTATTTGGAAATGTTCTTGGAGTTAAGGCTTTGATTTACTTTGTAATTGGATTTTTAATTGGAAATTCTGAGATGGGAATTAACAAAGAAGATAAGAGAACAGGGGTTTTTCTAACTGCCATTTCAACCATATCGGCTTTTATTATTACCATTATAATAGGAAGTTTGTTAAAAGACTCTTTTAACATTAAAACTCTGATTATTCCATCTGTTATAGAACTTGTATTAAACTGTGTATTATACATTCCGATTTATGTAATTTTTCATAAAATATTTGAATTTCCAAGATTTAGATTGTAGAGGAAAATATGAGAAAATTTTTTAAGAAACTATTTAAAGGATCAGAATCAAAGGATAGACTTTTCTTAACTAAGGTTATCTTAAGTATTCTTATGATCCTTCTTTTTTCAAAATTATTTTATTTAACCATTATAAAAGGAGATTATTATAGAGATATTTCGGACAATGCGAGGATAAGAGATATTGAAATAGTTGCTCCAAGGGGAAATATTTATGATAGGAACGGAGAAATACTTGCAAGTAATAAAACAGTATTTACAGCAAGTATACTTAAAAATGACTTTTTAGAATTAACGCAAGATGAAAGAAACGAGAACTTAAGGGATTTATCAAGACTTTTGGAATTAGATGGATCCAATATAAATTCGGACTATTCACTATCTGTCAATTTAATAAAGTATAAACACAAAGATTCTTATTTAGAAGAAGAAAATCCAATAGAAAAGATGATAAGGATTGTAAAAGATAATAAGTTGCTACCTGTGATCATATACAAAGAGGTAAATGAGGATGGGTATAGTTACAAGGTAATAAATACAGTGATTAAGTCCTTAAATAACAAAGGTGAAGACTTACCAATTATGGCAGGAAGTGACAGGGTAGAATTTGAAGAAAATGCTGAAAATTCAACTTACTTAAGAGAAAACTCTTATATAGAAAACGAAAGTCCCTATTCCTTTTTAGGAAGAGTGCTTCAAGACGATGAAGGAATAATTAGAAATATTTTAAACCATCCTATGGGAAGAAAGCTTGTATACGAAGTTTTAGAAGAAAGAGATTTACAAGAAAATTTAGAGATGGTTTCAATTGGTTTTCAAGATGAGCTTATATTATGGGAAACTAAAGCGAAACTTTCTAAACAATATACTGATATTACTGAAGATTCTAATCCAAAAGATGATTTTGTAACCATTGTTAGAGAATCTTCAATTCACGATTTAATTTCAAATGTTACTATAAATTCTAATTCGGAACAGCAGGTGGTAGTTCCTGCAAAGTTTGCATTAGAAATCTTAGAAAAAAACAATATAAAACACAATTTAGAAGTAGTGGTAGATGAGGAAGATGTTAACAACCCCATTGCAAATATTCAATATACAGATGACGGTAAATACGATCTTAACGCCGAAGATATGTTGATAGCACTACTTGAAGATAATGGTCTTCTTGGTGAATTTATCACAAGTGAGAATATAAAATATATTGCACAGAGTATAAATACAAATAAAAATATAATCCCGTCAATATCAGTAAATGATTGGGAATATAGTTATGAGAAAAATATTTCTGATATGTATGAAAAATATAATCTTAATAGAAAAGAAAACTCTGTGAAAGATTTATATAAAAAAATTGTAGAGTACTATAATCTACAAAACTTTTCAAAATATGATCAGTTTAATATAATAAAAATTTATGATTTAATCAATAAACATGGAGACTTGAGGTATGTACCTTTAGACTTGACTTATAATTTATCAGAAGTTACTTTTTCAGCAATAGAAGAAAGATTTCCGCTAGGATCTGGAATTATAGTAGATTCTGAGCCTATAAGATACTATCCTGGTGGTTCCTTAGCCTCTCATATTATTGGCTATATAGGAAAAATTTCAACAGAGATAGAAAAAGAAGACTATCTATCTGATGAAAACTATAATTTAGCTTCACTTATTGGCAAAAATGGAATTGAAGAAAGTCAAGAGAGACAATTAAGAGGTACTAATGGTAGTAGAAGAGTTCTTGTTGACAACAGGGGAAATATAACAGAAGTTTTAGGAGAAACAAAACCTATACCGGGAAATGACGTATATACCTCACTTGATAAGAAAATTCAGAAAACTGCAGAAAAGGCGCTTTCAGAAACTATTAATTCTTTACAAACAGATAATGTATTTAATTCTAAATGGGGCGATGTTAACCTTGCAAAATCCAATAGTACAGGACAGTACAAAGATGCAGGTTCAGGTTCTGTTGTAGTTTTAAACGCCAAGACGGGACAATTAGTCGCACTTGCAAATGCACCGGATATAAATCTAAATATGTTCTCGACGGGAATTTCAGCCTCTGATTGGAAAAATTTATTCCCAAAAGACGAGAGAGATTTACTTGCACCAAGACCTCTTTTAAATATGGCATTACAATCTGCAATACAACCGGGTTCTACCTTTAAGCTTGCAACTTCTCTTGCAGGGCTTGAGACAGGACTAGATCCTGACTTTACTATTAAATGTCAAGGGTATATTGAGGTAGGAGGAAGAATTTTTCAAGATGCTATATGGGGACTTTATAGAGGTGTTCATGGTAATGAAGGTACAAGAGAAGCCATAAGAGATTCATGTAACTACTATTTTTACAACTTGGCTCTTGGTGTGGATAATGGTTCTAAAGAAGGTGGGAGTTATAAATTAAATGTAGATGATGTAGCAAGGTATGCGAAAATATTAGGACTTGGTGAAAAGACTAATATTGATATTAATATACCAAGAGAGACATCGGGAACATTACCAGATAGACAGATTAAAAAGAGAACTTATAGAAGTCTATACCAAAATTTCCTTGAAGAAAATGCACAGAAATATCTAATTGACAAAAATACAACCAATGAAGAACTGGAAAGTAAAATTCAATCTATGGTTAAGTGGATAGACGAACAAGAAGTTCCATCTGAAACAGAAATAGTTCGAAGACTAAAAGAGCTAGGGTTTGATACTAGTAAAGTTATAGATAGTTCAAAGCAAAATTTTTCATCGCAAATTAAATACAATTACATTGACCAATCTAATTGGTTAGTAGGAGATAGCTTGAATGTAGTAATAGGACAAGGACAAAACGCTTACAGTCCACTTCAAATGGCAAGGTATATGGGAACTATTGCAAATGGAGGAATAAAAAATAAAGTTTCAGTTGTTGATGAAGTTAAAGATCCAAATACTGCAAAGGTAATATATAAAAATAGTCCTACTGGTGAAAAAATAAAAATAGATGATTTTTATTCCCTAGAAGTTATAAGAGAAGGAGCTAAGATGGCGGCGGAAGAAGGAGGAACAGGTAGAATTTTAGGAAAACTTCCGTTTGAGATGGGGGTTAAATCTGGAACAGCAGAAGTAGGATTTATAAATCCGGTTACAAAGCAACCATATTCAGATTATGGTTGGATGATAGGCTTTGCACCTTATGATGATCCTGAATATGTAATTGCGGCAGTAGTTACTCAAGCAGGAACCAGTGCAAATATTACTCCAATGATTAGAGAAATTATGGGAGAATGTTTAAAGGATTCTACAAAGGTGCAATAATGGGAAGGTTTTTTATTCAAAATGAAAAAGAACTTTTATATTTAGGTTTAATTAATAATGGAAAACTTCAAAGGTTATTTAAAATTTCTGAAAGTGAAGGTATTTATATTTCTATAATAGAGCGAAAAATGCCTAACTATAACGGATATATTATTTCTTTAGAAGATGGTAAAAAGGGACTTTTGGATGAAAAACAAGTGCTTGGAAAAGTGAAACCTGGAGATGAAGTTATTGTAGGACTATATAAGAAGACTCAAGGTACAAAGCTTGACAAATACACTATGAATTATGGAATCCCTGGTAAGTATATTGTTTATTATCCTAATAAAAAGAGAATAAATTTTTCAAAAAAATTATCCAACGAAGACAAAAATGAACTTTACAACAAAGCATTAGAAAGTGAAATTTACAATGTAGTGTTTAGATCTAACGCGGGTAGCATAGATTTTCTTGATATAAAAAAAGAATACGAAAGTTTAAAAAATGTTAATAAAAAAATCATTGAAGAATCAAAATTTTTACCTATCCCAAGAAAGCTATTTGTATCTTATAAAAACTTGTACTCTACTTTACAAGGGGTAAAAGAACCTATTTATGTTAATGACAAGGATATAGAAAAGTATCTTAAAAAATATTTGCCTAACAAAGATATAAGATTTGATAAATACTATAAATTTACACATGATCAATCAATAGAAGAAGATCTTGTTAATTTACAAAGAAAAGTATTACCATTACCAAATAATGGAAATATAATAATAGAAAAAACTGAAGCATTAACGGTGATAGACGTTAATGGAAAAGAAAACTCTGACTTTCTTAAATTAAATATGGACGCGATAAGTGAATCGATTAGAGCTATGGAAGTTTTGGATTTACAAGGTATAGTCATTATAGACTGTATAACTTTAAAAAAGTCTGAATACACAGAACTTTTAAAGTATATTAACAATATACTAAAAGGATATGAGAAAATTAAATTTCATGGTATTACAAAATTAGGTCTTTTAGAGTTTACAAAAACAGGTTTAACTATTGACATTTAATGATATTGTATATATAATATTCAAGTGTGTAACCGCACGATCCAGGTATTAAAGCGAAAGCACCTGTGTCGGCGAGTCTTAATAATGAGGAGGTGCACTATGTACGCAGTAATTGAAACTGGTGGAAAACAATTAAACGTAGAGGTTGGTAAAAGCTACAGAGTTGAAAAACTTAATGTTAATGAAGGAGACACTGTAGAATTTGAAAAAGTTTTATTAATTTCTGATGGAGAAGATTTAAAGGTTGGTAAGCCTGTAGTTGAAGGAGCAAAAGTTAAAGCAACTGTTGAAGCTCAAGGCAAAGGCAAGAAAGTAATTGTTTATAAATTTAAACCTAAGAAAAACTTCAGAAAGAAAAAAGGACATCGTCAACCTTTTACCCAAGTTAAAATCGAAGCAATAGAAGGTTAATATGATTAAGGGAAAGATTATAAAGAACAAAGAAGGTCATATTTATCATGTTTCAGTAAAGGGACATGCTGACTTTTCAGATCATGGAAAAGACATTGTCTGTTCCGCTATCTCTGTATATCTTACCAATACTATAAATACATTAACCGAAATAGTTAAAGTGGACGATTATCTTGAATATGAAGTAGAAACAGGAAATTTCCTGTTAAATGTAAATTATTCAAATTTGACTGAAAAAGAGACAAATGAAACCGCTTTAATATTAGAAAGTTTAAAATTAGCCTTGACATTGGTCGAGGATTCATACGGAAAATACATTAAAATTGTAACTGAGGAGGTGCAATGATGTTAAAACTGGACTTACAATTATTTGCCAGCAAAAAAGGAGTAGGTTCATCTAAGAATGGTCGTGACAGTAAAGCTAAAATGCTTGGCACTAAAAGAGCAGATGGACAGTTTGTATTAGCAGGAAATATCCTTGTTAGACAAAGAGGCACTAAAATCCATGCAGGAAACAATGTAGGTAGAGGTGGAGATGACACTTTATTTGCAAAAGTTGACGGCGTTGTAAAATTTGAAAGATTAGGAAAAACTAGAAAACAAGTTTCTGTTTATCCTAAAGAGAATTTAGCTTAATTAATCACCGATTTTCGGTGATTTTTATTTTTCTAGAGTTATTTTCTAATGAGATTATGTTATTATAATAGAAAGTATCAATGACTTTGAAAGGAAAATAAAATGTTTATAGATATTGCAAAAATAGAATTAAAAGCCGGTAAAGGTGGAGATGGAGCTGTATCTTTTAGAAGGGAAAAGTTTGAACCTTCTGGAGGTCCTTACGGTGGAGACGGAGGCGATGGGGGAAATATATTCATCGTGGCAGACGAATCGGTTACAACTCTAATGGACTTTAGATATAGAAGACATTATAAAGCTGAAAATGGTCAAAATGGTGGAACTAAGAAGATGTTTGGTAAAAAAGGCGAAGATCTTTATCTAAAGGTTCCTGTAGGTACTCTCGTTAAAGATTTTGACACCGATAAGGTAATGTTCGATTTAAATGAAAAAGATCAAATTGTAATGGTTTGTAAAGGTGGTAGAGGTGGCAGAGGAAATGCTAGATTTGCAACTTCTAAAAGACAAGCACCTAGGTTTGCAGAGCCGGGAACAAAAGGAGAAGAAAAAACCATTAAGCTTGAGATGAAATTGATAGCGGATGTGGGACTTGTGGGTATGCCAAATGTTGGTAAGTCTTCTCTTCTTTCTATTATGTCCGAAGCTAAACCTAAAATAGCAAATTATCATTTTACAACTTTAGAGCCAAATCTTGGAGTAGTTAAGGTTTCGGGAAGTGAATCTTTTGTAATAGCAGATATTCCGGGACTAATAGAGGGAGCTAGTGAAGGAGTAGGACTTGGATTTGATTTTCTCAGACATATTGAACGAACTAAGGTATTAGTTCATGTATTAGATGTTTCAGGTTCAGAAGGTAGAAACTGTATTGAAGATTACAATATTATAAGAAAAGAAATTCTTTCTTATAATTTAAAAATTGCAGATAAAAAAGAAATCATTGTTGCCAATAAAATGGATTTGCCTGGAGCAAGTGAAGGACTTAAAAAACTCAAAGAAGTGTTTTCAGATAGGGTTTCAGACATAGTTCCAATATCGGCAGCAACCACGGAAAACATTGATAATTTAAAATACAAAATCCATGAAGCTTTAAAGGAAACTAATTTAAAATCTCAAACTTATGATGAAATTTATGTTCAGGTTGAAGAGGAAGAAAAACCTGACTACGAGATTAAAAAAGAAGATGGAGTATTTATTGTAACAGGTCCTTTAATAGATCATTTAGTATATAGGACTAATTTTGAAGACCATGAATCTTTAAGACATTTTCAAAAAATTCTTACGGATAAAGGGGTTTTTGAACAACTTAAAGAAAAAGGTATTCAAGAGAAGGACACTGTTATTGTAGGTGATATGGAATTTGATTATTTAGGATAGGAGGTAGCATGATTAATCCTAAACAAAGATCTTATTTAAAGAGTATTGCTCATAATTTAGACCCTTTGCTAATAATAGGCAAAGGCGGTGTTACAGAAAACACAATAGAACAACTTAATGACCTTTTAAATAAGAGAGAGCTAGTTAAGTTAAAAATCTTAGATAATAATCTGGATAATAGAGAAGAGATGATTGAAAAAATTCTAAATGAATTAAATTGTGATTTTGTTCAATTTATTGGGTCAAAATTAACAATTTATAGACAATCGGAGGAAAAGAAAATTGAATTGCCATAATTTTGGCGTTTTTGGGGGAACTTTTAATCCACTTCATCTAGGACATTTGATAATTGCACAGGAAGTAAAAGAATATTTAAATTTAAATAAGATTATTTTTATCCCGTCAGGAAATCCACCACATAAGTCTTTACAAGTAAGTAGAGAGGACAGGCTTAAAATGGTGGAGCTTGGAATAAGTGACAATGAAAACTTTTTAATAGAAGATTATGAGATTAAAAAAAAATCTAGAAGTTATTCAGTTGAAACTATTGCATACCTAGAAAAAAAATATAGATGTACGGGACTTTATTTTATAATAGGAGAAGATTCTTTTATGGAAATTGAAAAATGGTATAAGTATAAAGAGTTAATTTCCAAAGTTAAGCTAATAGTAGTTAATAGAAATACAAAATATGCGGAAAAAATTGAAAATAAGATACTTAGGTACCGACATAAAGGATATGATGTAGACTGGATAAAAATTCCATATTTAGATATTTCTTCTTCCTATATTAGAGAAGGTTTTAAAAGTGGTAAAGACCCAAGATATTATCTACCAGATAAAGTGTATGAATATATTACAGATAGAGGATTATATGATTGATAAAGCAGAGATTATAAAAGATTTAAAACATAACTTATCAAAGAGTAGATATGAACATAGTGTTTCTGTGTCTAAAAAAGCTATGGAAATTGGAAGTCGTTATGGACTCGATAATGAAAAGTTAGAGATTGCGGGTATTCTTCATGACTGTGCTAAAGGGCAGGAAGAAAAATATGAAAAGAAATATTCTAAAGAGTTTAAAGAACTTTTAAAAGATAAAAAAAACAGTCAATATACAAATCCTTTTTTGAAACACTGCCTATTGGGTATGATAGTAGCAAGAGAAAAATATAAAGTTAAAGATGAAAATATACTTAATTCCATCAAGGAACACACTACAGGAAGTTTAAATATGAGTAAACTTTCTAAAGTTATTTACTTGGCGGACAAAACTGAAGATTACAGAGATTATGATGGTGTAGATGATATAAGAAAACTTTCTTTAATAGACATGGACAAAGCCATTGTCTTAAGTCTAAATAATACGATTAATTATTTGATTGAAAATGATAGACAAATTGCACCGGAAAGTATAGAACTTAGGAACTTTTTATTAGGAGGTATTGGTGAAAGAAATTGATTTAGTGGTTAAAGCCTGTGAAGATAAAATTGCAAAGGATGTAGTAGCTATAAAGCTTAAAGAAGGGCTGGCAATAGCTGATTATTTTGTTATAGCCACAGGAAATACAGCTAATCAAACTCAAGCAATTTCCGATGAGGTAGAAGATGTTGCTCTTAAAAACGGAATGAATGTAATAGGAGTTGAAGGTTATAGTGAAGGTAGCTGGATACTTGAGGATTTAGGGGATATTATAGTTCATGTATTTACCCCTGAGGCTAGAGAATACTACAATCTGGAAAGATTGTGGAAATAAATTTAAGGAGAAATAATATGGGATTAGAATTTATTAAAACGCATAAGGCACCTGAAGCTATTGGACCTTATTCACAAGGCACTGTAGGAGAAAAAAATAGTAAAGTACTTTTAGTTTCAGGACAACTTCCCGTTAAAGATGGAGAATTAAAAACTGAAATAAAAGAAGCTACATTGACAAGTCTTGAAAATGTTCTTGCAATAGTTGAAGCTGGAGGCGGAAAACTAGAAGATATTGCAAGAGTTGGAGTTTTTGTAAAAGACATGGACGACTTTTCAGAGATTAATAAAGTTTATGAAGAGTTCTTTAAAGATCACAAACCTGCAAGAGCTTTAGTAGAAGTTTCTAAACTTCCAAAAGACGCAGTAATTGAAATAGAAGCTACAGCGTTAATTACACAAAATCTATAAAATTGTATATTATTTAAAATTTACTGCCCCTTTCTACTTAACTGGAAAGGGGTTTTTAAAATTAATTTAAAATATAAATCATATAAATTAAACTGATTTTTACTTAGGTTTAAAGTATAATTATTGTAAAATTTAAAATTTCAGAGTACAATAAAAATGAAAGATATTAAATGTCTTATTAAATCAGGAGTAGATTTATGACAAGTTTAATTTTCAATAAAACTTATACAAACACATGTATAGATATATCTACAAAGATCCTTTTTACTCTCAATGAGGACTTTAATTCTTGTTGTAATTTTTTAACTAAATATGACAAAAATATAATTTTAAATTTCAAATACATCGACAATTAAATTGTTGGTGTATTTTTATTTACATATCCCACGCCGATAGGGTTAACATGACAAGGAATTTCGCGTCTTTAGGAAGAAGACAAAGACCAGGACAAGTCTTAAAACTGTCCTTTTTGTATTTCAAAAGAAATAAATAATTTGACTATTTAAAACAAAGGCGGACGACTTATATATAATTTTCAATGAATAAATTAGACTGTTATCTTAATAAAATTAAACAATAAATAACAACAAGATTTATATTTATAATAAATAATACAAAAAAATAGTTGGAAATTAAAAGAAATATGATATTGTATAGTCAGTGGATTAGAATTGAGGTCTGATAGAAACATAAAGGAGTAGAAATTAAAAATGTTCTTAAAGTGATACCATCTGGATAATTTTCTTGCTGATAATTACATTGGACGGTTTACTAGATACCAATATCGTTGAAAGTTTTAAAGTGATAGAAGAGGGTGTAGATATCCTTAAAGACTAGTACTTAAGTAGTCAGACTTCCAGTTCTAATCTGAATAGTCAAAGAAACACAGCAGTGGTATATCTGCTATAAAACGTAATCATAGAGTATAACAAGAAAAACTGGAGAAGGAAAGTGTCTACTAAACTAAGCAAAAATATTTATATACTTTTTTTTATAGTGACTCAATTAATAATTCTAGGGTTAAACTTCATTGCAGGAGCTTATCCCGATGAAAGTAAATATTCCATTGGAAAAGAGTATAAAATTCTAATTAAAGATGACAATGTAAAAAAAGAGTTTGATCTGGAGATTTTAAAACAATATGATTATATTTCTGTCGTGGGGGAGACTAAAACTCCTGAAATTATAGGTCTTTATGATCCTACTATGCACTATTATAATTTAGCAACCATTATTACCAGTCCCGATGTATTTAGATATTTTTCTAAAGATGACTATAAAAACAATACAAATGTGGGAATATTGAAAAAGCCCATAGAACCTATAGTAAACAGGGGAATTTCAAGTAAGACCTTAGATAACTTAGAACAGAAATTTAATTCAGAAATCATAAATATCTTTGACCCAAGTTCTTATATTTTTGACAAAAGCGATGCGGAATTTGTTAAGAATTTATTTTCAATAAAATCAGAAAATATAAGTAGACTTTATATTGAAAAAATTGAAGATGGTGATTTTGACTTTGTTATTAATAATCTATTAAATTCAGGCTGGAAGATTGAAGAAATGCCGCCCGGTGAATTAACTTTAAAAGATCTTATACTATCTTATAGGGATCTTGGCAAAAATGGACGTTTCATATACCAGTTACAAGTGGTTCTAATTATACTTTTTCTTTACCTAGTGTTTATAGATTTTTCTAAAAACAAAAATTTTATATTATTAAGTGTTACCTTTGGTGGGAGATTGAAAAGTATATTATATGAAGTATTACCTAAGATTTTTTTATCATTATTATTAGTAAGCTTTTTAAGCACAGCGATTATTACTTTATATTTGAATTATATTAAGATGAATTTACTAAATTTGGACTTGATAATTAAATCTTCATGCTTCCTGATTTTTGCAGTTTTAATTGTAGTTACGAGCATGGTTGTATCCATGTACTATAAAAGTTATCGTGGGAGAAAATAAATGGATTTCATAAAATATGGACTGAAGGATTTAATTAAATTTAGAAAGGCATTTATTTTGTTTTCGATAATGACATTTGTATCTTTGGTAATAATAGTCTCATCATCCAGTAATTTACTGTACTATATTTTTCTTTCAGATACAAAAACTGAAGTTAATTATTTTGCTGTGCCTTTAAAAACCACGGATTTGGAAACAACCTATTCTGATTATTACTTAAAAGATTTGGCTAATGTTTTAAATAAGGGTGGGAGAACTTCATTTTACAGCGAGGAACTTTCATCAAAGTTGGGGTTTTATGTACATGTCTTTATGGGAAACTATGAGAAAGGCTCTAAGGATAGGTACTTCTGGTATGTTCCTAAAGATTCTATTGAACATATAAATGATCATAAAATAAAGGCGAAAAGTATCGATAATGACAAACTCAATAGTGCTCTAGTGGAAGAGATGGCGGTTTTTGACGAAGGGTATCAAATAGTCAAAGTAATTGATCCGAAATATAAAGATTTAATGAGCTATGGGTTAAATAATAGCGAAATAATTTCACTTATCGCAGAACTGAGTTTTTCCGAGGAAGATAAACTTTTGAGTTTGGATAAAGATTTTGAGGAGATTTTTAAAAATCAAGAAAGTCAGCATGAGTTTTTACAAGTTGGAAATAGCCGAAGCTTTGATAATTCTGAGGATTTTTTGCTTAAATATATGGTTTTAATGTATGTTTTAATTCTAATTTTCATGACTATGGCATATCTGGTGTTTTTAAAGTTTTTTACTGGGAAAATGTTAAAAGAATTCAGAATCCACATAATATTTGGTGCGAGAATAAAGGACATCTTCAAAAGGTGTAGTATATTTGTACTTATGCCAATGGTATTAAATTTTATTGCTATCTATGTTTTAAATGGATTTAATTTTGATACAGTTTTACTGATTGCAATAATAACATTAATGGCATTTTTTATACTGGGGGAACTGGCCATATATTTAAACCTGTCAAAATTAGATTTTAGTAGCAGGGTTACGAGGTGTTAAATTGATAGAAATAACAAACTTAAGTAAGAGTTATAAGACGGTAGATGGGTCTAAGAAGTCAGTTTTAAATGAATTAAATTTTAAGATTTCAAAGGGTGATAAAATTCTTTTGGTGGGGGACAATGCCACCGGCAAAACCACATTGTTAAAGATAATAGGACTTCTCGATGGGAATTTTCAAGGTCAATACAAAATTTTTGACAAGGATGTGCACACTTTAAGTTCAGATTATATTTCAAAACTTAGAAACGAAACCTTTGGATTTATTTTTCAAGACTACAACCTATTGGAAGATGAAACCGTGTACGAAAACATTTTAATTCCATTATTGTATTCTAAAAAATACAGCAGAAATAAGAGAAAGCTAAGGATAAAAGAAATGCTTGAAAATTTTGACATGGAAGATGTTATCTATAATAAGGCTAAGGAATTGTCCGGGGGACAAAGGCAAAAAGTTGTAAGCTCAAGGGCTTTAATTAATGATCCCGAATTTTTAATTATGGATGAGCCTACAAGTTCATTAAATCACAAAAGTAAATTAGAGTTTATTGATTTTATCGAAGACGTTTTAAATGAAAAAACTATAATTCACGTTACTCACGACCAGTTTATTATTGATTTATTATCAAGAAGAGGATATAAAATACTGGAATTAAATAATGGAAAGTTAATTGATAGAAAAGGTACCATCATTACAATTTAATTTTGACTTTATAGTGCAAGAGAAAACGTATTTTCTTGCACTATTTTTATATAATAAAGTTAACTAGCAATAAATAAAACTATCACAGAATTATTATGTTAAGTTCACACGAAATTCATATGGGACTGCTATTATAAATATAAGGAGTTAGATATGGCACGAATTTTATTATTAGAAGATGAAAAAAATATTAGAGAGGTTTTGGTTGAATATCTTACAATTTCAGGACATGAGGTTTTTCAAGCGGAAGATGGAGATATTGCATCTAAAATTCTGAAAGATCAAAAGCTTGACATAGCTATCTTAGATATTATGGTTCCCGGGAAAGATGGCATGGAAGTGCTTTCTGAAATTAGAGAAAATCCATTAACTAAAGATATGGGTGTTATTATGTTAACGGCGCTGGATGATATTAATACACAAGTTTCTGCTTTTAATAAATATGCAGATGAGTACTTAATAAAGCCCATATCTCCTTTAATTCTATTAAAGAGGATAGAGACATTATTGAGAAGGATAAAGCCAACAGAAATATCAAACGAGAGATTTATATTAGATGATGGAAGTTATACGGTATTTATGGACGGCAAGGAGATTTTTTTCACATTAAGTGAGTTTTTGATTTTACAAATATTGTATAAAAATAAGGATAGGGTACTAAGTAGGGAACAGCTTATTATGGGGGCATTTAATGATGATTATATAGGAAACGATAGGATAATTGATGCCCATATTAAAAATATTAGAAAAAAATTGGGAAAGGAGTATATCAAAACCGTTATTGGTGTTGGATATAAATTTATATCAAATGAAATTAGGTAAAAAAAATTTATTGTATAGTAGCTTATTGGTCTTGTTTATATTAGTTACTTTAATTTCGTACTTAGCTTTTCTTTTGCCAAATTTATATGTGGAACATAGTATTTCTACTACTGCAAAGGAAATTGAACAGTCGCACCTAGAAGATATAAAAGGTAATCCATCTGTAGAATTTTCAAAAATTGGAAGTAGATTATACATTGAAGTGGATAAAGATTTCAACCGAATTGACGTTAAATCTCCTGGGGTAAATGGATATTTTGATATATCTTCTACACCTATTAGAGAGAATTTAAAAAATATTGAGATGATTTCTAAACCTGACAAAAATGGTGTAAATGCCTTAACAAATGAAAAAAAAGCTAAAATCATAGAGGAAAATCTTAAAGAGATGGGAGAGTATTTTCAAAATAATGTTAAGATTGAAGGCATTGAACAAAATTTAAAATTGAGCGAAGGTTTTTCCATAAGTGATGAGAATTCCTATACTTCTTTTAAGAAGGTAAATCATAATACAATTAGTTTAGTATTTAGGTATAGAGATGGCAATTTAGCTGATTATATAAATTATTGTATTTTAACAAATGACAAGGATATGTATAAAGTTACTTTAAGTTCTTTTATTGCTCCAAGAATTGACGATTTACTTCCTGTGGTATTAGAGAGTTTACCAATGATAGTTTTAGTGTTGATAGTAGTTGTTTTATTAATATCTGAACTTTACTCAAGAAAGCTTGTAAATCCTATAGTTAAGATTCAGCGTTTTGTTGAAGATTCAAAATTTCAAACTCCCAACTACCAAGAAATAAATTTTGAAGGAAAAGATGAAATTGCATTGCTTGCCAGAGATTTAGTTGTGATGGAAAAAACTCTAAGGGATAGTATAGAAAAATTGAGGATGGAATCGGAAAGAAAAAGCATATTTACAAGGTCTGCTACACATCAGCTAAAAACTCCTCTTGCCGCATCAATTCTTTTATGTGATGGGATGATTAACAACCTGGGGAAATATGAGGATAGGGACAAGTATTTGAAGGTGATGAAGAAAGAGTTGTTGGAGATGAACAATATGGTTCAACAAATTCTAATAACTACTAAAGAAAATAGAAAACCCAATTATATGGATTTGGATTTGAAAGAATTTTTTGATAGGGAAATAGAGAGGTATAAATTCAAGGCTGATGAAAAGAATTTATCTTTTAGCTTATTAGGTAAATCTAATTGGAATGTAGACTATGAATTTTTTGAACAAATAGTTGATAATATTTTACAAAATTGTGTGAATTATACAGAAAATAATGGTTCAGTGACAATTAAATTAAAACAAGACAAGGTGTCTTTTTATAATGAAAAGGCTAAAATTCCTGAAGCTATCAAAGAATCTATAATGGATCCATTTGTATCGACAAGTGAGAGTAAAAGCAAAGGTTTAGGACTTTATATTACTAAGTACTACTGTGATATTTTAGGTTTAGAAATAAGTGTAGAAAATTGTGGTGAAGGCGTGTTAACAGAATTAAGGAGGGTGTATAATGATTAGAATTAACAATTTCAAGGTGAAATATGGTGATTTTACTGCATTACAGATAGATCAAGAGATAAGAATTGATAAAAATAGAAAGCTTGGAGTCTTGGGATCCAACGGTGCAGGAAAAACAACTCTAATAAACGCCATATTGGAACTTGTCCCATATGAGGGGAATATTGTAAAAACTATACCTAAAGAAAAAATAGCTGTTCATATGCAAAATAACAACTATCCTGATACTATTGACGTAAAAACAGTTATAGAAGCAATAATTGGTACTAAAATAGAAAATAATTTAAAAATAATGGAACTAATAGAATTTTTTGACTATAAATCGGCGTTAAAAAAAACCTACAGGGATTTATCTGGGGGTCAAAAACAAAGACTTACAGTAATTCTTGTACTGGCACAAGAAAGTCCACTAACAATTTTTGATGAAGTTACTTCAGGTCTGGACTTTCAAACTAGAACTAATCTTATGGATTTGTTAGAGACTTGGTATAAAGACAGACAAGACACATTAATAATGGTATCCCATTATTATGATGAACTTGAAAGGCTTGTAGATAATGTAATGATTTTAGAAAATGGACATTTAGTGGATTATGGAGATAAAAAAGAGCTATTCAATAAATACTGTGGGAATAGGGTAGTTTCTTTTGAAGAGAAAAAATATCAAGAAGATATCATGAAAGGCTTTAATAGGATCCATGGTCCAAAGGGGAAAGTGGTTATATCAATTAACGACGATGAAGAAGAACTTAATCTGTTAAGGGTTTTGGTAGATAAGAATATTGATTTTGAAAGATCTTCAAATGATATGGAAATTATGTATATTAATGCTTTGAGAAAGAAAGGACTTGGAGATGAAGAAAAACAATTTTAAATTTCTTGTAATTATGGAACTTAAAATCATGCTAAAGAATATCTTATTCTTGATATTTGGACTAGCATTGCCATTGTTTTTAGTATTAGTAGTTGGAAAATATGCAATGAAAGACGTACCTGAACAATATATGTCTATGGCACACACAAGTTTATTCTTAGGTTTTGCTGTAGTAATTCCCTTTTCTGCAATGTACATAGGATATGCTTCTTTATATTCAGATTCATTGGAAAAAGAAATTCCCCTACGATTGGAACTTTTTGGCAATAGTCCTCAAAAGCTTTTTTTAGCAAAACTTGTTGCGAATTTAATATATATATCAGTAGATTTAATATTGTTTTGTATCGTTTCAATTTCTTTAATGGAAGTAGAGAAACCGTCAATTAAAGGAGCTTTAGTATCAATAGTATTATTTTACATTTTATCTGCTCTATTTTTATTACTAGCTCATGGTATTGCCTACGCATTTAGAAAATTTGGTTCAACCTATGCAGTTACAATGTCGTTTTATTTCTTTACCATGGTTACATCAGGACTTATGGGAATACCTACAGAATCCCTTCCAAAATTTATAGGAAAAATAGGAAAGTTAACATTGCCAACTTACCATATAGCCAGTGAAGAATACTTGAAATTTTTTATTGGAGAGAAAGCAAACCTAGCTCCTTTAGTTCAATCAACCGTTACTTTTGGAGCAATTGTATTACTGGTTTTTATAGGAGCTCATAAGTTCAGAAAGAGAATTGGACAGTATAAAAAAATTTAATTATTAACACAGTCCCCTATATAAATTTAGCAAACTAATTTATTTTAAAGTATAATACAATAGGGGGGAAGCTATGAAAGAATTTTATAATAAATTAAGGGATAATAAACACTTTTATTTTGTAATAGCGTTTTTAATCCCTTTTTTTACATTTATAATTACATATATAGCGTATATGTACTATCCAATAGGAAGCGGACAAATATTAATAGTTGATGCATATCACCAATATTATCAGTTCTTTCTAGTATTGAGAGAAAAATTTTTAAATGGTGGGGGATTTTTCTACACATTTTCAATGGGATTAGGCTCCGATTTTATAGGGTTAATTGCATATTACTTAATGTCACCCTTTAATATTTTTCTTATAGCAATTCCTGAAGATTATGTAATTGTTTTTTTTGAGTTTCTGATTGCAATAAAAGTAGGATTAATGGGGCTAACAGCAAGTATATATCTATATAATATTTACCATAAAAGAACTTATTCATTGGTGGCGTTTTCGTTAATCTACTCGCTTTGTGGCTTCATTTGTGGTTATTATTGGAATATAATGTGGCTGGATGTGCTTATAATTTTTCCCCTTACAATGCTAGGAGTAAAAAATATTGTTAATAGAAATTCCTTTAGACTTTACTTTTTCTGTCTAATGGGAACTTTTTTATTCAATTACTATATGTCAATTTTTGTAGTTATATCGATAGTATTATTTTATTTTGGATACAATATAATACTTGGAACTTCATTTAAAATAATTATAAAAAAAGGATTTAAAACTTTATATTATTCTATTTTTGCCGCTCTTTTATCATCTTTTTTGTTAATTCCTACAGCAATTGGACTTACAAAAGTATATAAAACTCCACAGCCCTTTAATGAAAATATAAAGCTAATCAACGATTTCAAAGAACTTCTCGCAAATATTTTAGCCTTCAATAGCTCTACAGTTAGGGACGGACTTCCAAATATTTACAGTGGACTTTTAATTATTTTGTTCTTTTTTATATTCTTCTTTGCTAAGGGAATACTAAGAAGGGAGAAAGTCCTAGTAAGTTTTTATATTTTATTTTTATATTTAAGCACAAATATAAATGTACTAGACTATATATGGCATGGGTTTAGATATTCTAATATGTTACCGTCAAGATTTACTTTCATATTGTCCTTTATGATCATGATACTTAGTTATAAAACATATATAAACATAGAAAGTATAAATTTAAAGACTTTAATAGTCTTTGGATTAACATCCCTGGGAATAGTGTTTTACTTAGGACTTAAAAGACCATGGCAATTGTCGGTAATAAATTTAATATTATTAACCATATACATTTTGATTATATATCTTATACTCAGCAAATATAAAAATGCAAAATTGATATTTAATCTAGTTCTAACTTTGGAGCTTGTAGTAAATGGATTTGTGGGATTAAATTCAGGAGGTAGCACTGACTATTATGAATTTACTGAATATAAAGACGAAATGGCCTACTTACAAGCAGCTACCTCTAATGAAGAATTTACGAGATTTGAAAGTATGGATAGATTTACATTTAATGATCCAGCCCTTTATGGGTATAACGGACTTTCACTTTTCTCTTCAACATTAGATAAGAGGGTTTCTATATTTTTAGAAAAAATGGGACATAGTTCAAGTCCGTCTGGAAATAGGATTTACTATAATTATACAACACCTGTTATAAATAGCTTTTTAAATATTGGATATCTATATGAAAAAGATAATTTTTTAGATTTATTTGGATTTGAAACCTATTTACAAAGCAATAAGGTAAGACTTCTTAAAAATAAATATGCACTTCCTTTGGCTTTTGAAGCTAAAGGAGATATTTATAAGGACAATTTTAAATATGACAATATTGAAAATCAACAAAATTTATTTAGCGTATTGACGGGAGAAGAAGAGGATATATTTAGTAAATTAAAGAGAGTTAATGTTGAGTCTGAAAATATTGAATTGAGAAATTCTTATGAAGATAAGATATTTTTTATCTTGCCAGAAGAAACAGGTTCTTTATTTATAAATTATAAAATAGCTGAAGACGGATACTATTATTTTGATTCAGATCACATTAAAGATGATAAATTCACAATTATTTCCAGTGGAAGTAATTATACTTTTGATATAAAAAACAAGAATATAGTAGGAGGAATACCCTTTAAAAAAGGAGATAAAGTTACTGTAAAAGTAAATATTGATAACCAGGACCAAGGAAAATTTTCCTTTAGAGTATTTAAATTAAATGAAAAGGCCTTTTTAAAAGGTATTGAAAAAACATTGAAAAATGGAGCAAAAAATGTTCGAATCAATAAAGAAAATGTAAGTTTTGAAATAGATTCACAATCAGGCAATATCGTTACATCAATTCCATATAGTGAAGGCTGGAAAGTATATGTAAATGGAAAAGAGACAAATGCGATAGAATTTTATGATAGTTTCATTAGAATAGATGGAAAACCGGGGAAAAATTATGTGGAATTAAAATATATGTCTGAAGGTTTTAAAGAGGGAATGCTAATTTCTTTTACAAGTCTATTTCTTCTTGCTATATTGAAGAGAAGGAGTTTAAAAGAATTAGTGGGGAAAGGAAATAAATGGAAGTAAAGGAAATTAAGACAATAGAGGAATTTGAGAATTGTTTTAAAGATATTGTATATCTTTGGGATAAGTGTGAAGAAAAGGAGATATTTTATTCTCCTCAGTTTTTAAAGCAGTACTTAAGATCATTTAAAGATGAAAATATACTTTATCTGCTAATGTATCATAATAATAGGCCTTCTCTATTAGCGCCTTTAAAGATTGTGACAAGAAAAATTTCTTTTTTTAATTGGAAGGAGTTAAAGTTTGGACTGGAAGGAGATTTTAAAAACTTTATATTAGACAATTCATTAAATAACGAAGATACACTGTTGAAAAATATCTTTAAATATATAGAAAAGTTAGATGTGGACAGAATATCTCTTGATAATATTTTGCCAAAAACTAGCCTAAGTAAGTATATTCTTAAAAATCAAAAATATAGTTTTTCTTTTTATCATCAAAATATGGTACCTGAATTGGATTTTAGAGAATATGAGAATTTTAAAGAATTTGAAAAGAACTTTCCTGCCAATACAAGAAAATATAAAAACAAACTTTTAAGAGAAGTTGATGTAAAATTTGAGATTGTTGATGATATTACTGAAGAATTTTATGATGAGATTAAAAAAGTTCACATTGCAGAGAAAAATTATTTAAAACAAGCTGGTAGAACAAAAAGATATTCTATTTATGAAGATAGAAAAAGAGAAGACTTTATTAAAAATATTCAGTTAAATTCTAAGTCGGTTAGAGTTTTTATACTTAGAGATTTACAAACGGGAAAGATAATAGTTTATAGAAATTGTTATATAAGTGATGATAAACTAATTTCATGGAATACGGCATATGATCCAAAATACAGCAAATATAGCTTAAGTAATGGAATTTTTTATTTTATGTTTAAGGAGCTTTTTAAAAACAATCTCCATGACAAATTTAATTTTGGAGTTGGCGGATATGCTTGGAAATTTGGATATGCTACAGGTTTTGACAATATTTTTATTTTAGACTATTTTAAATCTGAGAAGGGAAAAAGAATAAGCAAATTAATAAACATAAAGAAAGCTTTGGAGGATAATTAAAAATGTGGAAAGATTATGTGGCTAAAATACTATACTACCCGATAAAATGGATGAATATCTTTAATATTAGAAAAATATATAAAAACAAACACTTTAAAAACAAACTAATTGAATTAGAAATTCCACTAGGCAATACACTTTTAATTTCCCCTCATGTTGACGATGAAATTATTGGGATGGGAGGTCTTTTACTCCAAAATAGAGAATTTAATGAGAATATGGATTTAATCTATTTAACAGATTCCTCAGCATGTAAACCTATAAATGGGGTAGATATGAAAATTACCAGAGCTAAAGAGGCAAAGATTATGGCAAAAAGCTTAGGGATAAGATCTGTAAAGATTATTGAAGCAGAAAATAACAATGTTAATAAATACACGAATATGGCTATAGAACAGTTGGAAAAATACCTTAAAGGGAAAAACTATGATAAAATTTTCATTGTAAACCCATTTGATGCACATTATGAGCATAGGTGGTCAAACTATATATTTGCTAAGACGATTAGAAATCTAAATTTTAACTCAGATATTTATTTATATGAAGCCAGTGCTTTTTTGCCAGACTCCCTGATAAACACTTATTGCAAATTTTCAGGAAAGGAAAAAAGAGAGCTATTTAAAATATTTGAAAGTCAGAAAATAGGAATGGATTTTGATATATTTATGCAGTTGAATAGACATAAGGGCATGGCTTTTGATGAGGAGAGCTATGTGGAATTTTTCTCTAGATTGTCTATTAAAGAGTATGAGAATATGATGGACAAGATTGATGACAAGATGGTTGAAAAATTACTTCCTAGAAGAATTGCAAATCACAGAACTTTTTATAAGGTTTTAAGAGATAATAAAAATTTAGAAGATATAGAAGGAACTTTTATTTAAATGAAAGTTCCTATTTTAATTTTATATCCATAATAATGTTCTTTTCTTTTCCCACTGTATTTATATAAATCACCTTTGTTTTTTTCCCCTCAGCATAAGATTTTTCGTAGTAAAAATCATCTTTTAAAGAAAATTTTTCTGAAGATATTATATATCCTATTTTATTGCCATTCCTATATAAGATTAATTTTTTTGGATTATCTTTTGAGTACTTTACTGATATTGCGGGGTCTAAGTGAAAGAATAATTCATATTTATGGTTTTTATCGTCTTTTGGAATTAATTTTGTTTCAATTTTTATATCTGTGAAGTCGTCATTATAGCTAATTTCCCTATAGATTTTTGCATAAGATGAACGATTAGAGCTTGCTGCCATTTTATTTTTACCTAAATCATACATTTGGCCATCATTTAAATCGGGAGAAATACTATTTTCATTGTCCACAACAACGCTGTTATGTGCAGGGTAATCTCTTATGCTTCTAGTTATTGGGTCTGACCAATCATATCCATACTTACCCGACTCTGTAAAAATATTTCCGTTTTTATATAACCAAAAAGACAAATCATGGTTATGGTGGTGGTAATATAGATACGATGGACCAATAAAAACAAGATAGTTTTTCTTATTTTTATAAATATCATAACCGGAATTTAAAAATTTAAATCTTATATCATTAGAAAATTTTTTTATATCTTCACTGTAGTAAAAGTCATTTAGATCATATTTTAATTTAGCAGTATCACCTATATTGGGCAAAAAATTATTGGGAAGACTAATCGCTACAGAATACTTTAAAGAATTGTCATAAACTTGTTTTAATTCATCGTATTTTGCAAAATCTTCTCTTTGTGCAATATTTAAAAAATCTTTTAACATGTAAAGCATTTCGAAATGGTATTCAGGGGAATTTTCTAAGTGAACACCTTCTTTTGAAAAAGAACCTAGAAAGTATTTTTCTAGTCTTTGAGATGAAAGTTTTACAAAATCATTTTTATTAAAAGCCTTTCCGTAGATATATAGAGAAAGGTCTTGAAACATTCCATGATTATTAAAACCTGAATACATTTCACTGGATAATTTTTTTGCGGTAAATTCTAAATTTTTTCTTATTAATTTCAAATCCTCATCACCTAAGTGGTGTTTTGAAGCTTTATAAAATCTTACAGAATTCATAAGCCTTTGAGCAGATGCCTCATCATGCCAAGGCATATTATTGACAGGGTCGAACTTGTAAGGACACTGATTAAAGAAGTCTTTTAAATAGTAAAACCCCTTGTCTAAATATTTCGTATCACTTGTTTGTTCGTAGGCATTTACTAAATCATTTAACATGAAAAAAGCATATAAATACCTTTGATCTGATCTGTTTTTATTTTTAAATTCATTCATGTTCCCGCGATAAGTCCAATAATAATCTTTTTTAGATGGAATAATAATCTTATTGTTTAAAAGATTATCCGCTTGTTTTAAGTAGTCTTTAGAAAAGTTGTCTCGTCTAAGTTTAAACTCCTTTACATAAATATCTTCTACAAAAACATCTCTATTTATAATAAGAAGATAGAAAAAAAGTATAAGTAGGAGCAATATTATTGTTAGAACAAAAAGAACAAAGTTTAATTTTTTATGTAATTTCATTACTAACTCCTAAAATTCATTCTAAAACATTATAGTATATAAACCAAAATAGTTAAAGGAGTGGATAAACAAACGGTTTCTTATAGTAATGAAATTTAAGGGTATATATAATCAAAAGATATATGTTTTATTTATTTAATTTTTGAAATTTTCAAGCCCATTGTTATATAATGTAATAAAGACAAATAAGGAGGAAAATATGACAAAAGCATACGATAAAGTTAGAGCTTCTTATGAGAGTATTAAAGATGAAATTCCATTTGAACCAAAACTTGCACTTGTGTTAGGTTCAGGTTTAGGAGATTTTGCTCAAGATCTAAAAATAGAAAAAACTATAGATTACGACAGTATAAAAGAATTTCCTAAATCTACAGTAGTAGGGCATAAAGGAAGATTTGTGTTTGCATATGTAGAAGGTGTACCTACTGTTATTATGCAAGGACGTGTGCATTATTATGAAGGCTATAAAATGCAAGATGTGGTTCTTCCAACTAGGCTTATGAGAGAAATGGGGGCAAAGGTTTTATTTTTAACAAATGCTGCTGGAGGGTGTAACGAAAGCTTTAAGCCTGCAGACCTGATGATAATAACAGATCATATAAGTACTTTTGTGCCATCACCTCTTATTGGTGAAAATGAAGACAAATGGGGGACTAGATTCCCAGATATGTCACATGTTTATGATGAAGAGTTAATAAAACAAATAGAAAGTGCGTCTAAAGAAGTGAATTTTGAGATGAAAAAAGGGGTATACCTTCAAACTTCAGGACCAAATTTTGAAACTCCTGCAGAGGTTAAAATGGCATCTATTATTGGAGCCGATGCTGTGGGAATGTCAACAACAGTAGAGGCAATGGCTGGAGTACACATGGGAATGAGAGTTTGTGGAATTTCGTTTATCAGTAATTTGGCAGCGGGACTTTCTAAAAACCCACTAACCCATGAAGAGGTTAATGAAAATGCAAAAATAGTTGCTCCTATTTTTAAAGAAATAGTAAGAATTTCTATAGGAAAAATGAGAGATTTAATTTAAAATGAAAGCATTGTATTTTAATGGAAATAGTTTAGAATTTAAAAATAACTATGAAGTGCCTCATAGAGCTTCAAATGAGTCCCTGATTAAGATTAAGTATGCGGGAATATGCAATACGGATAGAGAGATTTTAAAAGGATATAGACCTGATTTTAAGGGTGTTTTAGGTCATGAATTTGTAGGGGAAGTGGTTGAAACAGATGATGAAGGTCTTTTTGGGAAAAGAGTTGTTGGCGAGATTAATAAAGGTTGTGGACAATGTAAATATTGCTTAAGTGCAATGGAAAACCACTGCTTAGATAGGCAGGTACTTGGGATTAATAAACACGATGGAGTATTTGCTGAATATATTTCTTGGCCAAATAGACTTCTTCACATTATAGATGACGATTTGGAAGATGAAAAAGCGTTATTTACAGAACCTCTGGCAGCTGCTTTAGAGATTTTACAGCTGGAGAGCATAAAACCTGATACTAGAGTTTTATTATTAGGTGATGGAAGATTATCTTATATGATTGGACAAGTTATAGCATTGACAGGTTGTGAAATAAATGTTTTGGGAAAGCATGAAGAAAAACTTCTAAACTTTAAAGCTTTTGCAAACACAATGCTTGACACTAAAGACACCTACCCTATTGTAATTGATGCAACAGGAAGTCCCACAGGTATTCACAAGGCTTTAGAACTTGTTGAAAATAGGGGTAAAATAGTGGTTAAATCTACATATACAGAAAATGTAGAAATAGACCTTTCTGAAATTGTGGTTAGAGAATTAAAAATATCCGGTTCAAGATGTGGACCATTTAAACCTGCATTAAATCTTTTAACTAAAGGTTATGTAAATTTTCCAAAAATTAAATTTTATGATTTAAAAGATTACAAAGAAGCCTTTTCTTCAAGAGAATTTAAGGTTGGATTTAAATTATAGGAGGATTAATGAGACCTAATAATATATATTTAAACGATAAAGATGAACTTATTATCTTGGATCAGACAAAACTTTCAAATGAAGAAGTATATATAAAACTTACTAATGCTAAAGATATTTACGATGCAATATTTCACTTAAAGGTAAGGGGAGCGCCTGCTATAGGGATTTGTGGCGGTTATGCTATGTATGTACTTGCTAAAAATTACAATACTAGCGATTTGGGAAGATTTAAAGAATTATTCATAAAGGATTTACAGTATTTAAACTCTTCAAGACCTACTGCAGTTAACTTGTACTGGGCATTAAAGAGAATGAATCAAGTGGTAGAAAATTTCGAAGGTGAAGACATTGAAGTTTTAGTAGGTGAACTTAGAGCTGAAGCGGTTTTAATTCAGAATGAAGATATTGAAATGTGTAAAAAAATATCTGAATTTGGACTGTCTTTACTAGAAGATGAAATGGGACTTTTAACCCATTGTAACGCTGGACCGATGGCAACTTCCCTTTATGGAACAGCCTTAGGACCAATGATACTTGGTAAAGAAAAAGGATATAATTTCCACGTATTTGTAGATGAGACGAGACCGTTATTACAAGGGGCAAGGCTTACAGCTTATGAACTTCATAAAGAAAAAATCGACACTACTTTAATTTGCGACAATATGGCAAGTATTGTAATGAAGTCTGGGAAAGTGGACGCTGTACTTGTAGGCTGTGACAGAATAGCAGCAAATGGAGATGTGGCAAATAAAATAGGAACAAGTGGTGTTGCAATTTTAGCAAAGCATTATAATATACCGTTTTATGTATTAGGACCAACTTCAACGTTGGATCTAGATACTAAGACAGGAGATGATATAAAAATTGAACTTAGGCCAGAAGACGAGATTAGGACTAAGTGGTATGAAAAACCTATGGCACCAGAAGGTGTTAAGGCATATAATCCAGCTTTTGATGTGACAGATCACAGTTTAATAACTGGGATTATAACAGAAAAAGGTATTTGTAAACCTCCATTTGAAGAGAGTTTACGAGAAATAATGAAATAGGGGGTAAAAAAATGAAGAAAAAGAATATAGCACTAATAGCCGTATTACTTGTACTATCCTTTGCTTTCACCGCATGTAAACCTGCGGCTGAAACAGGATCAACAGGAGCAACTAATGCTCAAACAAACGGAGGAGAAGGACTTAATATAGCAATTGTATCAAGTCCATCAGGGGTTGATGACGGTAGTTTCAACGAAGATAATTACAATGGAGTACTAGCATTTATTGAGAATCATCCAGAATCTAAGGTTACTCCAGTACAAGAGCCTACAGGAGACCCTGCTGCTAGTGTTAAACAAGTTGCAGATATTGTAGCTGACTACGATGTTATAGTTTGTTGTGGATTCCAATTTGCAGGAATAGGAGATATAGCTGAAGAAAATCCTGAAACTCAGTTTATCTTAGTTGACTCCTATCCTACAGTAGGTGGAGAAGAGAAGGTAGTTGAAAATGTTTATGCTATGCAATTTGCTGAACAAGAATCAGGATTTTTTGCTGGTGTAAGTGCAGCTCTTGAAACTAAAACAGGAAAAGTTGCTGTAGTTAATGGTATTGCATTCCCATCAAATGTAAACTATCAATATGGATTTGAAGCAGGAGTTAATTACGCTGTTAAAAATTTAGGTGCTAAAGCTGAAATAGTGGAACTTCCATCATATGCTGGTCAAGATGTTACAGGTGAAGATGTAGGCGGAAACTATGTAGGTAATTTCAATGACGAAGCTAAGGGTAAGGTTGTTGGAGAAGCATTAATAAAAGAAGGCGTTGACATTATGTTAGTTGCTGCTGGTGGATCAGGAAATGGTGTATTTACTGCTGCTAAGGAAGCAAATGATGTAATGGTAATAGGTTGCGATGTTGATCAATTTGATGATGGTAAAACAGGTTCAGGAAACGTGGTACTTACTTCAGTGTTAAAAGTTATGCACATGAATGTTGAAAAACAATTAAATGCAATAGCTGAAGGTTCTTTCAAAGGTGAAAATGCACTTTTACAAGCGGATACTGATTCTACAGGATATGTAAAAGAAGAAGGAAGACATCAGTTGTCTGAAGACACAATTAAAATGTTGGAAGAAGCATATGGTGAAGTGAAGAATGGTAATATAGTACCTCCATCAAACTTTAGCGAAGACAGCCCAGAACAATTTAAAGGACTATAAATTTAAAGGTTACCTTCGGGTAACCTCTACATATAAAATGGGAGGGAAAAATGGCAGACTATATTGTAGAGATGCAAAATATCACTAAGAGATTCCCTGGAGTAGTGGCAAATGACAATGTAACTATAAAGGTAAAAAAAGGTGAGATATTTGCACTGCTAGGCGAAAACGGAGCAGGTAAATCCACTCTTATGAGTATGCTCTTCGGAATGTATGAACCAGATGATGGGAAAATATTAATAAATGGTAAAGAGGTTAGAATAACATCACCTAATGTAGCGACGGAATTGAGTATAGGTATGGTACATCAACATTTTAAGCTAGTACCTAATTATACTGTAGCTGAGAATATAATAATGGGTATTGAGCCTAAAAAGAAATTTTTAGGACTATTTCCTTATGTAGATATGGACTTAGCAAATAAAAAAGTAGAAGAGTTTTCTACTAAGTATGGTCTTGAAGTAAATCCTAAGTCTAAAATAGAAGATTTAAATGTATCCGTACAACAAAGGGTAGAAATTTTAAAAATGTTATATAGGGAGTCAGAAATACTTATTTTTGATGAACCAACTGCTGTTTTAACACCTCAAGAAATAGAATTTTTACTGGATATAATTATAGCCTTAAAAGAATCAGGAAAAACCATATTACTTATAACTCACAAACTTGATGAAATAAAAAAAGTAGCCGATAGATGTGCAATTCTTAGAAGAGGTAAATTGATAGATGTTGTAAAAACAGATGAGGTTAGTAAAAAAGAACTTTCATCATTGATGGTAGGAAAAGAGATTGAACTTACTATTGATAAGGAAAATCCTAGGTTTGGAAAAAAAATTCTAGAAGTTAAAAATCTTAATGTGGTAAATAAGGACAAAGTAAAGGTTGTTAAAGACGTTTCGTTTGATGTTAGAGAGGGAGAGATATTTGCGATTGCAGGAGTTTCTGGAAATGGCCAAGTAGAGCTTGCAGATGCAATTGCGGGAATGATAAATGTAAAGTCAGGAAGTGTAAAGCTTCTTGGCAAAGATATAACAAATGCTTCTATTAGGGATAGAAATATCTCTGGAATTTCATATATACCTGAAGACAGACATTCAGTTGGTCTCATAATGGACTTTGAATTAGAAGAGAATTTATCGTCAAAGAATTACTATAAAGAAAATTTTTCAAAATCTGGAATATTAAATTTTGAAACTATAAAAAAATATGGTGATACTTTGATTGACAAATATGATATTAGATCGGGACAAAGAGGAAAGACTATAGTACGTTCCATGAGTGGTGGAAACCAACAAAAGGCAATTATTGGTAGAGAGATTGAGCAAGATTCACCACTTCAAATTTACGTTCAACCTACAAGGGGTTTAGATATTGGAGCGGTGACTAATATCCACAGATATATATTAGAAGAGAGGAAAAAAGGCAAGGCAATACTTTTGATTTCACTAGAACTTGAAGAGGTAATGAACCTAGCAGACACTATTGGAGTTATCTATAATGGAGAGATTATTAAAATCAAAGAGGCTTCAAAGCTTACAAGTACTCAAGTGGGAGCTGCAATGATGGGGGTAAGAGAAAATGACAGAGAGTAAAAAAAGAGCAATCTACGATCCTAAAAAACAAAATATACTAATACCTCTATTTGCAATTGTATTATCTTTGATTGTAGCTTCAATTATTTTGCTAATACTAGGTAAAAATCCACTGTCAGCTTTTTATAATCTACTACAAGGAACGGGACTTGCACCAAAGGCAAGGTATGCTGGAGGTAAATCAATGGTGACCGATTTTGCAGATTTTTTAAATGCATTAACACCTATGATATTTGCATCACTTGCAGTTATGGTTGCACTAAAAGGAGGTCTATTTAATATAGGAGTTTCTGGGCAAATGTTAGTTGCAGGATTTGTAACTACGGTTTTAATAGGATACTCTGAATTAAGTGCATATGTTGCAAAGCCTCTTGTTATAGTTATTGGGTTTATTATAGGAGCTACTGTAGGTGGATTAATAGGTTTTTTAAAGTACAGATTTAATATAAATGAAGTGGTTTCATCAATTATGATAAATTACATGGCACAATATGTAATAGCTTTTTTTATAAATACAAAATATGTAGACCCTGTAAGTAGACAATCTAAAAATATTGGACAAAATGCAAGACTTACACTTATGAATATGAGAATTGGCGGATTTAAGATCAATATACCCCTTGCAATAGTGCTTGCGATTATTACAGTATTCTTAATTAAATTTATAATGGATAAGACTGTAACGGGATTTGAAATAAAATCTGTTGGAGCAGGTTCCCTTGCATCAAAGTATATTGGTATTAACGTTTCAAGAAAGACTGTTCAAACCATGTTTATATCTGGAGGACTTGCTGGTGTTGCTGGGGTAACCTACTTTTTAGGATATTATGGTTCTATTCGTCCAAATGTATTACCTGCTGTAGGATTTGACGCAATAGCCGTTTGTCTACTTGGGAACTCAAGTCCTATAGGCATTGTATTTGCTTCCTTTATAATAAATTTAATTAGTGAGGGTGGAAATTATATGAGTTCACAGGCTGGAGTTGACAGGGAAATATCTGCAGTTATAACAGGACTTATTCTTTTATTCAGTGCTTGTGGCGCATATTTCAAGTATAAGTTGAATAGCATGGAAAAAACAGCCCTTAAAGAAAACAAAGAAAAAAAGGGGGAAGAAAATGCTTAAAACAATAATTATCGATGGAATGTCTTTTGCCCTTCCGCTTTTTATAATGGCTATTGGTGGAATATATTCTGAGAAATCGGGAATTGTAAACCTTGCACTCGAAGGATTACAAGGATTTGGAGCTTTTGGAGGGGCCTTGTTTGCCGTAATGGCAGTAAACTTTTTAGGACTTCAAGGTAATACTGTATACTATCTAGCTCTTTTAATGGCGATGATTGCTGGAATGATATATTCTATGCTTCATGCACTCCTATCCATTAAATTTAAAGCAGATCAAGTTATTTCAGGGGTTGTAGTGAACATACTTGCACTTGCACTAACTACTTTCTTGACAAAGCAAATTAACAAAGTGGTATTTAACAATCCGTCAGATAAATTCATTTTGGATGTATCACAGAGAATTACAATACCTTATCTTTCTCAAATACCAATAATTGGAGGTTTCTTTTCAAAGATATATCCTTTTGAAATTATTATTATAATAATGGCGATAATCGCTTGGTATACACTTTATAAGACAAGGTATGGACTTCATCTACGAGCTTGTGGTGAAAATCCCAACTCAGCAGATGCAGCAGGAATTGATGTAGCAAAGACAAGATTTATTGCAGTTTTATTTTCTGGAGCACTATCAGGTCTAGCGGGAATAAGTTTTGCATACTCAATCTCTACAAACTTTTCTCCTGCACTATTTATGGGTTATGGATACTTGTCAATTGCTGCGTTAATATTTGGTAACTGGACAATAATTCCTACACTTGGAGCTTGTATTTTATTTGGGTTTGCCAAGTCTGCAGGATTTCAAGTAATTCAGCTTTTAGAATTACCAAGTAGCTACTCTGATTTGATAATGGTATTGCCATATCTATTGACCTTGCTACTTTTAATTTTCTTTAGTAAAAGCAATAGAGCTCCAAGAGCTTTAGGTGAAATATACGATAAGGGAAAGAGATAATATGAATATTAGATTTTATAATGGTAGAATTTTAACCATGAAAAATAACTTTGAAATTGAAGAAAAAGAACTTTGGGTCGAAGGAGATAAAATTAGCTATATTGGAGAAAATAAAGAATCCAATATAAGATGGGATGAAGAGATTGATTTGAAGGGAAATCTTTTAATGCCAGGTTTTAAGAATGCCCATACCCACACAGCGATGACATTTTTAAGGTCAAATGCTGATGACTACCCTCTTCAAGAATGGTTAACAGAACATATCTTCCCAAGGGAAGCCAAATTACAAGGAGACGATGTATATTGGTTATCCATACTTGGGATTATGGAATATCTCAGTTCTGGGATAACAGCAAATTTCGATATGTATTTTCCCGAAGACATGATAGTTAAAGCGTCATTTGATACTGGGTTTAGAACGGTGCTTTGTGGTGCTTTAAACAATTTTGTTTCTTCAATAGAGCAAATGGAAGAATCTTATTTAAAGTACAATGATGAAAAATACAATGGTCTAATTTCATACAAATTAGGCTTTCATGCTGAATACACCACATCTAGAGAACTTCTTGAAAAAATTGCAAAACTATCACAAAAATATAAGACTCCTGTTTGGACTCATAATTCAGAAACAAAGGCTGAAGTAGAGGGATGTAAAGAAAGATACGGTATGACTCCGACAAAACTCTTTGATGAAATTGGGATATACGATCAGGGAGGTGGAGGATATCACTGTGTATATTTAGACGAAGAAGATTTAAAAATCTTTAAAGAAAAAGGACTTTATATAATTACCAACCCTTCCTCAAATATAAAACTAGCTTCAGGAATTGCTCCAGTTCATAAATTTATGAATATGGATATACCAGTAGGAATTGGAACAGACGGACCTGCAAGTAACAATGCACTTGATATGTTTAGGGAAATGTTTTTAGTTTCAGGATTGACTAAGGTTAAAACGGGGGATGCATCCTTAGTTGATGGAAATGAGGTTTTAAAAATGGCAACGGTAAGCTCTGCACATGCCATGGGACTTTTTGACTGTGATGTACTAGAAGAAGGTAAAAAAGCAGATTTAATCGTAATTGACCTTAATCGTCCTAATATGCAACCTGTAAATAATATTTCTAAAAATTTGGTATATAGTGGTAGTAAGGAAAATATTAAATTGACTATGATAAATGGTAATATTTTATATAGAGACGGTAAATTTAATATAGGATTTGATGAGAAAGAAATTTACAAGAAGGCACAAGAAATAGCAGACAGAATAAATAATTAAGAAAATGTAATATTTCTAAAAGAAATGCTAGAATATCACAAAGAAAATGTTTTAAAATTTTTTGATGGGTATATAATATATAACAAGATATTGATGAGTATTACGAAGTTGAAAGTCGAGTTCAATTTTAAATGAAATCAAATTATTTCAGAATATAAGGTTAACTTATGAAAGGTAATTTGTATAGTCAGAAATCAATACTTGTTAAGTTTCAGATATCCGAGTCTAGCAATAAAAAGTCTAGTGAGATTGATTTGATCACATTAGAACGAGTTTGAACTGACAATTGAATAGACTAATTTGAATACTATTTTAATTAAAGATAGTAAATTTAGAAATATACAGATATTTCAGCTTGGAAAATCTAGATAGATTTATCTAAGGGTAAAAATAAAAAGAACAAAAAAAGAACTAAAAGAACAACCTTTAAAAAGAGCAAAACTATTATTTAAATTTTATATGAAAGGATTTGATAATAGGTGATAGAACCAAAAAGTTCATCTAGGCTCGGTATCAGAAACAGTTAAAAGGATAAGTTAAGATAAAAAGAACTTATCCTTTTTTAGTGTAAAGATTAAAGTTATTTTTAGGATAAATTTTAAGGTATAATCTAAGTAGCGATAATTGGATAAGTAGGTTGAGTTATGAAAGATTTGATTAATAAAGAAAACTTAACGGTTTTTGAGAAAAGATACTATGAAATAAAAGAAAATTGGCCTAAACAGGGCATGGATTTATCTTTGGATAGAATAAAAGGGTATTTAAATTACAAAGGAAATCCACAAAATAAATTAAAAGTAATTCAAATAGGAGGAACTAATGGTAAAGGTTCAACAGGTACCTTTATAAAGTCCATTTTAGAAAATAATGGCTTAAAAGTCGGATTTTTTTCAAGTCCTTCTATAATAGCAGACAATGAGTCGATTAAGATAAATGACAAATTCATAGAATATAAAATATTTTCAAAGGATTTACTAGATATTTGCAAGAATTGGGAAGAAAATTTTGATGAAGATAACTTTTTATCTTTTTTTGAAGCTTCAACAATAGTAGCCATTGAATATTTTCTAAAAGAAGATGTAGATATTGCCATATTTGAAGTAGGGCTTGGGGGTAGGCTGGACAGCACAAATGTATTTTCACATAAATTAATTGACGTATTTTCACATATTGGACTTGATCACATTGGTGTTTTGGGAAATTCAATAGAAGAAATTGCCACTGAAAAATCTGGAATTATAAAAAATAATGATATTGTGTTGTCCTATCCAATCCCAACAGAGGCTGTAGAAGTAATAAAAAAGAAATGTATTGAGAAAAATGCAAAATTTAAAACAATTAATATTGAAGATATAGGGACTAAAGAAATCGACATTAGAGGTTCAACTTATACTTATAAAGACTTTAAAGACATTTTTATATCTATGAATGGTGAAAATCAGATATATAATTCTATAATGGCATTAGAAGCTTCACTAATTTTACAAGATAAATATGGATATAAAATTACAGAAAAAAACATTAGAGAGGGACTTGCTAAAGCTTTTTTACCAGGAAGATTAGAGTGGTATAAATATGGAAATAAGGATATATTATTTGATGGAGCTCATAATGAAGATGGAATAGATGGATTTTTGTCGTATGTAACAAAAAATATTCCAAAGAAATTTAATTTAGTAATTGGAATATTAAAAGATAAAGAGTATGAAAAAATTTTTTATAAATTAAAAGATTTAAATTGTAGATTTTATTTGACAGAAGTGCCGTTCATAGGTAGACAGTTGACTGTTGAAGATGCAAATAAAGTGCTTAAAAAGTATAGAAATGACAAGATATATAAATTTGAAGATCCAATCGAAGCTATAAAACACGCCATAGATAATAGTTATGAAGAGGAACCTGTAGTAGTAACAGGATCTTTATATTTAATATCGAAAATTAGAGAATACTTGCAAAATAATATTTAAAATAGGACGTGTAGGGTGATTTATACCCTATACCTTTTCTATTTTTAGGAAATGTACTATAATATGTAATTGAGAGATTTAACGAATAAATACGACTTTATAGCCTACTAAATAGGTAGGATACAACAGGAGGTTTACATGAAAGAACTACTCAATGTAAAAAATTTAAATGCTAAAGTAGAAGACAATCATATTCTAAAGGGAATAGATTTAACTATAAATGCTGGAGAAATTCACGTGTTCATGGGGCCTAATGGTGCAGGTAAAACAACTTTTGCAAACTGTATTATGGGTAATCCTAAATATGAAATAAGTGAAGGAGATATTTATTATAAAGAAAGAAAAATAAATGATCTAGCTGTAGATGAAAGAGCTAGAGAAGGAATTTTTATGTCTTTTCAAGCACCTATAGAAGTTCCTGGAATTTCTGTTGAAAATTTTCTTAAGACTGCAAAGACTCAAATAACTGGAGAAAAACAAAAGATTCTAACATTTAATAAAGAATTAAAAGCACATATGAAAAGTCTTGAAATAGATCCTTCTTATTCTCAAAGATATTTGAATGTGGGTTTTTCAGGTGGAGAGAGAAAGAAAAATGAAATTCTTCAATTAAAAGTTTTAAATCCAACTCTTGCATTTCTTGACGAAACGGATTCAGGCCTTGATGTGGATGCAATAAGAATTGTATCTCAAGGTGTAAATGATTTTCACAATGAAGATAATGCGATTGTAATTATAACACATCAAATTAGACTTTTAGAGAAGATTTCCCCTGACTATGTCCATGTATTTGTGGATGGACAAATAGTAAAATCAGGAGACATGTCCATAGCATATGATATTGATAAGAACGGATTTGATTCATATAAAAAGGACGTGATTTAATGCCTAGTAAAGAAAGAACTCAAATTGATAATATCAATAGAGAGTTATTAGATAAAAAAAATGAATTTAAATACAAGTACAAGACAAGAGCAGGTCTTAATGAAGATATTATACGTGAAATATCTAAACAAAAAGACGAACCTGAGTGGATGCTTGAACATAGATTAAAATCCCTTGAAATTTATAAAAAATTAGAAAATCCACCTTGGGGCGCAGATATTTCAGATTTAAATGTTGATGATATCGTAACTTATGTAAGACCAGATTCAAACCTTAATTACTCATGGGATGACGTACCTGAAGACATTAAAGATACATTCGATCAGCTGGGGCTTGTTGAAGCTGACCAAAAATCTCTTGCTGGAGTAGGAGCGCAGTATGACTCTGAAGTTGTATATCATAGTATTCAAGAGAATTTGACAAAACAGGGAGTAATTTATACCGATTTTGATACGGCAGTTAAAAAATATCCTGAGATTGTTAAAGAATATTTTATGAAACTTATTCCCCCATCAGATCACAAATACGCTGCCCTTCATGGAGCGGTGTGGTCAGGAGGCTCTTTTGTCTATGTACCAGAGGGAGTCCATTTAGATATTCCTATTCAGTCTTATTTTAGACAAAATGCTCCAGGAACTGGACAGTTTGAACATACTTTGATCATAGTGGAAAAAGGAGCATGGTGTCACTTTATAGAAGGGTGTTCAGCACCTAAATACAATGTAAACAACCTTCACGCAGGAGCTGTTGAACTTCATGTAAAAGAGGGTGCTTATTTAAGATATTCAACCATTGAAAATTGGTCAAAGAATATGTACAACTTAAATACTAAAAGGGCATTGGTAGACAAAGACGGTACAATTGAATGGGTTAGTGGATCATTTGGTTCTAGAGTGTCCTATCTATACCCGATGAGTATATTAAGAGGAGAAAATGCTCACAGTGAATTCACAGGAGTTACATTTGCTACAGGAGAACAAGAACTTGACACTGGAACAAAAGTAGTCCATGCAGCGCCACATACAACTTCAAATACAAATACCAAGTCGATTTCAAAAGGTGGAGGAAATGCTATATATAGAGGATTGCTCCACATAGGTAAAAATGCGTATGGTTCAAAAGCTACTACAAACTGCGAATCTCTAATGCTTGACAATGAATCCAGAGCAGATACTATACCAGCTATAATTATTGAAAATGACGATGTAGATATAGGACATGAAGCAAAAATAGGTAGAATTTCTGACGAGACCATATTCTATTTAATGAGTAGAGGAATTTCAGAAGATGAAGCTAAGTCAATGGTTGTACGGGGATTTGTGGAACCGGTTTCAAAGGCTTTACCACTAGAATATTCTGTAGAAATGAACAATTTAATCAACCTTGAACTTAAAGGTACCATAGGTTAGGAGGGAAATATGGCAATATATAACGAACTTCCAGTCTTAACTTTTAGATGGACAAAGGCAAATTCAGTCTCTTTAGAAGATATAGAAAGAAAAGATTATTCGTATAAACTGGATCCAATAAAGGAAGGAAAAGAATTTTTAAAGGATTCTATTAAAAAAGAACTTGATCTTCCAAAGTCTTTTAAAGGAGCGAGTAGAGAATCCTTAGATGAAGTATTAACAAAAACTGATTTTAAAAAATTTTTAATAACAAAACCAAATGAAACTGCTAATGTGTACTTGGATTTTTCCATGGATAAAAATAACAAAACTATTATTTCAGATATTACGGTATATGCAGGAGAAAATAGTACGGTAAATTTGACTTTAGATTTTAATGGAATTGAAGAAGACGGATATTCAAATATATTAACTAGGGTATTTGGAGAAAGAAACTCCACTATAAATATAACTAAAGTTCAAAGGCAAAAGTCTAAAAGACACATAGATCATAGGTATACTGAACTTGAAAATGGTAGCAAAATAAATTATCTAATTATAAATCTTGAAGGACAAGAGACACTTTATCACTATGTATCAGAGCTTAAAGGCGAAGGGTCTCAAGCAGATATTAAATGTATTTATATTGGAGAAGGAGATTCTTTAACAGATTTATATAATGATATTAAGTTTATCGGTAAAAATACTGTTGGAGATTATCAAGTTAGGGGAGCATTAAAGGATATTGCGAAGAAATATTTTAGAGGAACTTTGGATTTTGTAAAAGGTTGTTCTGGATCAGAGGGAGACGAAGAAGAAAATGTAATTCTTTTAAATGACAAAGTCAAGTCTTTTGCAATACCTATACTACTAGCAGGTGAAGATGATGTCTCAGGAAATCACGCAGCATCAGCAGGACAAGTTGATGAAAATATATTATTTTATATTATGAGTAGAGGTTTTTCTGAAATTGAAGCAAAAAAAATGATTGTTGAAGGATCATTTTCAAGCATTATAGATATGATATCAAACGAAGATTTAAAAAAATTCATAGTAGGTTCTCTAGATGAAAAGTTGGAGATGATTTAATGAAAAACTTTAAAAAAGATTTCCCAATCTTAAATAGAAAAGTAAAGGAAAGGCCCATTGTCTATTTTGATAATGCGGCCACTTCTCAAAGGCCTATTCAAGTGTTAAAGGCTGTAGAGGAGTACTATTCCAACTTTAATGGCAACCCTCATAGGGCTGCCCATTTGTTATCTATGGAAGCAACTAGAGAGTATGAAGAGTCCAAAGAAACTGTAAGAAAATTTATTAATGCAGAGTCTAAGGAAAGTATAATTTACTGTAAAAATGGATCTGAAGCTTTAAACTTAGTAGCAAGATCTTATGGAGAAAAATTTCTTAAAAAAGGTGACAAAATAGTTATAACTATTGCAGAACACCATTCAAATATAGTGCCATGGCAGAGGGTTTGCCAAAAAACAGGTGCAATTCTTGAATATATCTATATAGATAAAGAAAGTGGAGAATACTTAGAAGAGGACTTTAAGAAAATAGACGAAAACACAAAAATTGTTGCTTTTAACCACGTTTCTAATGTACTTGGAACAAAATCGCCGGTAAAAAAACTTATGGAACTTGCAAAGAAAGTAGGAGCGGTTACAGTTATTGATGGTGCTCAGGCAGTTCCACATATTCCAGTGGATGTTGTGGATTTGGATTGTGATTTTTATACCTTCTCTGGACATAAAATGCTATCCTCCATGGGGATAGGTGTATTATATGCAAAAAGAGAATATCTTGAAAAGATGGAACCTTTTTTACTAGGCGGAGATATGATTGAATATGTAGAGGAACAAACCACTACATTTGCCCAAGGAGCTGCGAAGTTTGAAGCGGGAACTCAAAATGTAGAGGGAGCAGTTTCAATAAAAGCTGCAATCAATTACTTAAATGATGTGGGATATGACTATCTTCAAAGAAAAAATGAAGATTTTATGAAATATCTACTAGAAGAAATGATGAAAATCGATCATGTAAATATAATTGGAACAAAGGATTATAAAAAAAGGGAAGGGGTAATTGCCTTCACCATAGATGAAGTACATCCCCATGATGTAGCAACGATCTTAGACTCATATGGAATAGCTATAAGGTCAGGTCATCACTGTGCCCAACCACTGGGTAAATTTTTAGGAGTCCCCGCATCTAATAGAATAAGTCCATATTTTTACAATGATTTACAAGAGGCAAAATACTTTATAGAGAAACTTAAAACAGTTAGGGAGGTAATGGGATTTGGATCTTAATGAACTTTATTCACAGGTGATATTGGAACATAGTCAAGATAAGAGCAACAAAAGAGAGCTAAGTCCTTATACGATGGAAGAAAGGGGACATAACCCTAGTTGTGGTGATGATATAACCCTTAGAGTTGATATTGAAGACAATAAAATAAAAGATATTGCATACACAGGAATAGGTTGTGCAATTAGTCAAGCCTCTACTTCAATTATGTGCGATCAAATTAGAGGATTAAGCGTAGATGAAGCTTATGAGAAATTGGATCTTTTCCTAAAGATGATTAGAGGAGAAGAGACAGATGACGATATGCTAGAAGAAAAGTTAGACGAAGGTTATGTGTTTAAAAATATATCTACCATGCCTGCAAGGGTAAAGTGTGCAGTACTAGCATGGCATACTTTAAAAAATGCAATTGATGAGAGTAAAGGGGTGTAGAGATACCCCTTTTTATATTTGTGTTCATTAATCAGAGAATGACAACTTTTTAATTGATTTTCTAGCAGTAAATGTATAAAAATCTAAGACCAATTAGGATTTGGAGATATAGATAAAACAGGTTACATTGACCACTTATATGTTCACTATAAATACCAGAAAAAAGGTATAGCAACTGCTATTTGCAATAAACTGGAACAAGCTGTCGAAGGGGAGATTACTACTCATTCTTCCATTACTACAAAACCTTTTTTTGAAAAAATGGGCTATAATATTGTTAAAGAACAGAAGGTAGAACGACAAGGAGTTTTTTTTGTAAATTATATAATGATAAAAAACGCTAAAGTGCAAATGTGAAAGATATTAAAACGACCATTTTAAAACAATGGTCGTTTTAATATTCAAAAATATTAATTTGAAATTTTTTTTATTCTTATGAAAGGTTAGTGAGGAGTTCTAATTATTACAAAATTCTTAAGATTTATAATTAAGGTAGTTTTGAATTATACATAGTGATATGATAAAAAAGAGGGAGGTGAAAGGAATATGATGAAAAAGATAATAGTATCATTTCTTATACTTAGCTTTCTTATTCCGTTAGGACATAAAGCATATGCTGAAAGTTTAGAGTACAACGTAGATGTAAAAGATAGGGAAGTAATGGAATTTGCTAAAGAATTTATTGATAAAACTTATAAATCGTTAAAACCGATGGAATTTAAAGATTTATCTGAAAAATACTTAAAACAAGAAGAGAGTCTTTTTAACAAAGAGATGGAAATAAGGAATGCGGTAGATCATTCCACAGTAAGGGATTTTAAAGATAATGGTCTTGAAATTACCTTATTTAAGCATGAGTTCAATAAAGTGGAAGTAAAAGAAAAAATAGGTAATCTTTACAGAGTTGAACTTTGTTTTGATGAAATATGGGAAGCTTCTGAATCAAAATATGATTCAAAAGACGAAGAAAGAACACCTCAAGGCATAAGTCGTAATGTTATAGTAACAGTAGAAAATGACAATAAAAGATTATTTATTACTGATTTGGTTGGTTTAAACGATGGAATATCTTTAAAATTAAATAAAGAAGCTTTAAATTTAAAGCCTTTAATAGAAACATCTACCAAGTCAAAAACAAAATTTAGCTCTAAGACTGAATACTATCTTAATGGATTAGAGCCTAAGGGAATTACACCTGTAAAATCAGAAGATGAGTCTGAGCGTGTACCTAAAGAAACTATATACAATTCTGAAAGAGAGTTAAAAAAAGCTCAAATTCATAACCTTGAAAATATTAAAGAACAATTAACAGCTCCTCCAAAAATGAGACTAGAAGAAGATAATAGCACAAAAGATATAAGTTTAAGACTTAAGTCTTATCCCCTTAATCATTCAAAATCAGGATCATGGGCAAGAGCTTTTTATCTTGTTGCTTCGGATAATTTTCTAAAAGCTAAAATATAAGTTTTATATTTTAAGTGTGTAGGATTAGTTTTTCAAAAAAACTTCAAAAAGGGAAGGAAAAAATGAAAAAATTTTTAAATATTGTGTTATTAATAACTCTATCTCTACTTTTAGTAAATTGTACTAAATATAAAAAAGAATATTCAGAGGAGGAAATTAAAAACTTTTCTCATGATTTTGTTCTAAATTATATTTTAGGGGATGGGGATTATGATTACAAGGAAGTATATGACAAGTACTTGGTCCCTGAAAACGAAATGTTTAACAAAGAGATGTATATAAGACAGAAGTCTGCTGAGGTTTATACTAAAATGAATATGCGAAACAACACATCGGAGAGTGTGATTCTTGATGAGAGAGTAACTAAGGCTAATGATGAATATATTTATGACGCTTCTGTAAAAGTATATAAAGATAGTGATGATAGTTTTAAGATAAGACTTGTATTAAAAACAGGTAAAGAAAATATTAAGGTTATAAACTACTATGGTCATGATTTATTAAGTGGTTTTTAGGTAAATCTACGTTTAGTAAAGGGTACAATAATGGGCCTGAATATTATGGAGAACCAACCTCGGCTACGGGAGAAGATTTGAAAGAACTTCAGAGAGAAAATTTGCTCAATGAGCTTCAGGATGAGACAGTATATCAAGTGCGAAAATTTCCTGATTATTTAGAAAAATAAAAAATTTCTAGAATTACAGGACAAATTTTCATTTGCTATTGCTATGTGATAACTGTTTTCATTTCAATTTATATGCTATAATTAAATATAATAATTTTAGGAGGGGAAAATGAAGAATAATAAAAAAATAAAAATTATTTTGCCTATAGTTATTGTATTAGTTCTTGTAGGAATGTACTTTATAAAGAATAATGGCACTATAAATTATACAAATAAAGTGAAATCAGAAGATAGTATAGATAAATCTGAAGGTGAATTTGCTCTTCTAATAGAAAGTGGTTTACCCGATTTAGAAGGATACGCAAAAAAAGGACTTCCAGTAATTATAGACTATGGTTCAGACACTTGTGCACCTTGTAGGTTAATGGCGCCTGAATTTGAATCTTTTCATGATAAAATGGTTGAAAAAGCCTTTGTAAAATATGTTGATATAGATTTAAATAGGGAGGCGGCAAAGGAGGTACCAATACAGGTAATTCCAACTCAAGTTTTCTATAATGCAGATGGAACACCTTTTGAGCCAAGTGAAGAAATTATGGAAAAATATAATTTTCAGGTGTACAATCACAATGTGACAAAAAAGCATCTTTTTACAATTCATCAAGGATTTTTGAGTGAAGAGCAATTACTTGAAATATCAAAAGAAATGGGAGTACAAGAGTAATGATAAATTCTTGGCTTAGCCAAATAGCATCTATAATTGGAGAGAATGTGTGGATTGCACCTATATTGGCTTTAATTGCTGGAATTTTAACCTCTTTGACACCTTGTAGTTTATCCATGGTTCCATTAATTATTTCTTATGTATCAGGTGTAGAAGAAAAAGATACAAAAAGGGCATTTAAATATTCGGTGCTATTTGCAGTGGGTATGGCTTTGACATTTGTATCAATGTCGGTGCTTGCAATATTTGCAGGAATGCTCATTGGATCAACTTCAAAAATTTGGTATGTAATATTAGGGATTTTAATGATTTTAATGGCTCTTCAAACATGGGGCATATACAATTTTATCCCATCAAAAAAACTCATGATGAAGGATAAAAAAAGAGGAGCTATTGGTGCATTTATAGCAGGGATAGTTGGGGGCTTTTTTTCATCTCCTTGTTCAACACCAGTGCTTGTTGCACTTTTAGGAATTCTGTCGGGAACGGGAAACCTTACCTGGGGAATATTTTTAATGCTAATGTATTCTTTAGGACATAGTTTTCTGATAATTGTGTCAGGAACTTCCGTATCCTATGTTAAAAAAATGAAAAATAGCAAAACCTATTCAAAGTTTGGAAAAATTCTCAACAACGTGCTTGGACTTTTAGTTTTATTGATAGGTTTTTATATGTTTTGGAATGCATTTTAAAAGGAGCAATTTTATTTGCTCCTTTTTAGTTACTCTATATCTACATAATCTTGATCTTTTTTAGGGTCGAGTTTGTTAATTGTTATGGAAAGTATCCCATCATCTAATTTTGCTTTTAAATTATCTCTTGTTATATTTTCAAAATAAAGTGTTCTAGACATTTGACTATATCTAATTTCTCTATGAATATAGTTCTTTTTTTCATTAGTTTCGCTATTTTCTTCCTTCTTTTCAGCTTTAATATTTAGCTGTCCATCATTTAATGAGACTTTAATATCTTCTTTCTTAAAGCCTGGCAATTCAGCTTCTATTAAATAAGAATCTTTTGACTCTAAGACATTTACTTTAAAATTTGTACTTGCACTTAAATTAATATTCTCGCTGAAAAAATCATCCATCATGCCATAGAGGTCTTTGAATTGTCCTTGTAATGGATTAGTTATTCTTGGTGAAATTTTCTTAAACATGATATCAACTCCTTGAAATTTTCATTACTGTTATAAAAATATTATAAAGCAAAGGTCAAAGAAAGTCAAATAAAATACCTATCCAATGCTTTTTTGAGTGGAGGAACGATTAAAAAGTAGATAATACCGTTTCCTATTCCATGTAATAAGTCAAAGTAAAGTCCGTTTAAGTAATAAAATATAAAATTAGTAGTTTTTGAAAAAGTAGTTGCAGTAAAAACAGATATAATAAAGCCATAAATAAATCCCGATATTATTGAAAAGGTCACTTGAAAAAAGATAGAATCTCTAAATTTTTTAGAGCTTGACAATAAACTTGCTAAAACGATGATAATAGCATAAGTTATTATTTGATAAATAGTCCAAGGACCTAGGCCAAGATATATATTAGATAAAAAAACAACCAATATATTTGTTATTATAGCTTCCTTTATTCCAAGATAAATTGCAACAAATAAGAGAATTGTAGTAACCGGTTGAATATTTGGAAATTGTGACAAAAAGATTCTTCCAGCAATGGTAACCCCTGCAATTATACCTAGTAAAGTAATTTTTTTATTTTCCATCTTTTAACACTTCTAGTTTAAAAGTAATTTCATCGTTTTCCTGTAAAATATAATTATTTGCACCAACTTCAGCCATTTTTCCATTTATATCATATAACCAGTACTTATTTAAACTTAAGTCTTGGGATTTTGAATCAATTGATATGATAAATCCATTTTTTTCTTCCACATCAAAATTTCTCTTCATAACTTCTAATAGTTTCTCACCTTTATTAAATTTCAGGTTACCTTTTTTAAAAACTTTACTATCTTCTACTATTTCTATATAAGCATTGGAATCGTAATTTGTATCTGTTTCTAAAGAGATATAATTTTTACTTTTACATGAATTAAGGGTAAAAGTAAATATTATTAGTATAATTAAAATAAAAATTTTATTTTTCATTAAGGTCTTCCTTTCTATATCAAGTTAATTTTAATATTGCATTTTAGTTTTTTAAATTGATTATGAATTTGAATTTTATGCGTACTTCAATAATTTATTATATAATAAAAGAGTATAATTTAATTTAAAATTATCTTAGATTATCTTAATTTAAAGAGGGGGAATATGAATTGAAAAAATCAAGTAAACATTACTTGGTAATTGGTTCCATGTTGTTTGGGCTATTTTTCGGTGCAGGGAATTTAATATTTCCCGTATTGATGGGACAACTTGCAGGAGGCAATTATCTACCGTCTATGGTTGGATTTTTAATTACAGCTGTAGGAATGCCTTTTTTAGGTGTATTGGCAGTTGGATATAGCAAGTCTGAAGACTTGTTAGATATGACAAAGAAAATAGGAAAAGGCTTTGGTTATTTTTTTACTATTGCTCTTTATTTGACAATAGGTCCTTTTTTTGCACTTCCAAGACTTAGTACAACTTCGTTTGAAGTTGGAATGTCAAGTTATATTATGCAGGAAAGAAAGTGGATTGTACTACTTGTTTTTACTTTTTTATTTTATTTTATTGCATTCCTATTTTCATTAAAACCAACTAAAATTATGACCTATGTGGGTAAAGTTTTAAATCCAATTTTTCTGGGAGTTTTATCTATATTGTTGATATTTACATTTTTACAGCCTATGGGAAATCCGTCAATTCAAGAAATTTCTGAAACTTACAAAGCTGCAGCTTTTTCCAGAGGTTTTATTGAAGGATATAATACTATGGATGTATTAGCCGCACTTGCATTTTCTGTTATAGTTATTAATTCTATAAGAAGTATTGGAGTTGAAAAACCAAAAGAAATTGTAAAGTATACGATAAAATCGGGTATTGTGACAATTATTTTGATGTCCGTGATATATGGTGCCTTAATCTACATGGGTGCTTCAAGTTTAGGAGTCTTAAATCCTTCTGAAAACGGAGGAATAGCATTATCTGAAATTTCAAGATATTTTTTTGGAACTGGAGGACAGATTTTACTTGCTGTCATTGTTACAGTTGCCTGTTTAAAAACTGCGACAGGACTGATTACAGCATGTTCTGAAGAATTTAATAAAATATTTCCAAAAATAAGTTATAAAAAATTTGCAGTACTAATTTCTTTAATATCATTTGTAATATCAAATGTGGGACTTAATCAAATAATAAAATTATCGTTACCAGTACTTATATTTTTGTATCCTCTAGCTATTGTAATGATAATATTGGTACTTAGTTCAAAATTATTTAAAGAGGATATGACAGTTTTTAGATTAACTCTGCTTTTTACAGGAATTGCAGCAACTTTTGATTCTTTTGGTGTACTTCCTGAAGGAATTCAAAACACAAAGTTTATTCAAGGAGCGTTAAATTTTGCAAGTACAAATATTCCTTTGTATAATATGTCATTTGGCTGGGTAGTGCCTACTATAATAGGATTTTTATTTGCATTAATAATAAGGTTTTTAAGGGAAAAAAATATTCACATTTTAAGAAAGTTTAGTTTACTCTTACAAATTTTAGCAACAATCTTTTTATTTCAACAGATGTATATTTACTATATGGAAAGAGAAACCTTATTTGTAGCAGTGTTTTCATTTTTTGTATTTATACTAAGTATTGGTTTTAGATATATTATTTTAAAGAATAATTTCTATGTTCAACAATTACAAAAATCAAAACCAGCAATATATTTAAGTAGATTTGGTACAGTTTTAGGGTTTGCAGCACTTTACTTTCTGCCAAACACCTGGTATTTAAATTCTGTGGCTGGAGGAATTTTATTTAATCTTGGTGTATTAATAAATGACAGATATTTGAAATATTACAATCAAGTGGAATATAATGAATATATAGACAATAATAAAAAAAGATGGTAATACCATCTTTTTTTGGTAGGTGAAATATGGAAATAGTAATACTTAATATGTGTATGATTTATAATCCCAAAGACAATAAAGTTTTAGTTTTAGATAAACCAATTAAAGAAGGCTGGGAAGGATTGACCTTTCCTGGAGGACATGTGGAAAAAATAGAGTCCATATATGATTCCTGTGTAAGGGAAATTAAGGAAGAAACCAATTTAGATATTTGGGATTTGAAACTAAAGGGGATTGTTCAGTGGTATGATAAAAGTACAGATACTAGACTTTTGTCACATTTATATTACACAGAAAATTTCAAAGGTAAATTAATAGAAAATTCAGTTGAGGGAAAACTTTTTTGGATGGATTTACAGGAGTTTATAAAAGAAAAGAACAAGTCTGCATCAATGGATGAAATGCTTGAACTATATATGGGAAAATGTGAAGAAATAATTTTTTATTTCAATGGAAAAGAGTTTGAAGAAGTTAAGTTCTACTAGGAGGTATACTATGACTTCAAATGATATTTTAGAATTAAGAGAAAAGATTAAAAAAAGTAATAATATTGTATTTTTTGGAGGGGCAGGAGTTTCTACAGCTTCTGGAATTCCAGATTTTAGATCCGCAACAGGTCTTTATAATCAGAAGAACAATAAGGGATATAGTCCCGAATATATGCTTAGTCATGAATTTTTTTCCCAACATCCTGATGAGTTTATGGAATATGTAAAAAACAATCTAATATACGAAGAAGCTAAACCTAATAAATGCCATTTAGCTTTAAAGAAACTTGAAGACTTGGGAAAGCTAAAAGGTATTGTAACTCAAAATATTGACTCCCTTCATCAGATGGCAGGTAGTTCAAATGTAGTGGAAATACATGGTAATTTAAGAGATTATTATTGTACTAATTGTGGAAGATATATGAATTTGAAAGAAGTTAAAGAAAAAGATTTTTCTATTAATTGTCCAGATTGTGGTGGAGTTATAAGACCTGATGTTGTGCTTTATGGAGAATCTTTAAATTTAGATAATATACAAAAAGCAATAAATTTAATTGAAAATTCTGAAATTCTTATAGTAGGAGGTTCTTCCCTTACAGTTTATCCAGCTGCAAGTTTTATAGAGTACTTTAAGGGCGATGCATTAGTACTAATAAATAAGACTTCTACAAATTACGATAGAATGGCAGATTATTCATTTAATGAAGACATTGGAGAAGTAATGGAAAAACTTGTTAATATCTAGCTATAAATAATATGTATAACTCAAAGGCCTTAAGTTCGTTGACTTTAAAGGTCTTTTTTTTTATACTCAAATTATTATATTAAAAATACATAATGAGGAGGATTTACTTTGATTAAAGTAAAAAATCTCACTAAGGAGTTTAATGTTGGAGATAAAAAATTTAAAGCTTGTGACAATATATCCTTTGAAGTTGCTCCTGGTGAAATATATGGAATAATTGGACTAAGTGGAGCAGGAAAATCTACGCTTGTTAGATGTTTAAATAGACTTGAAGAGCCAACCTCTGGAAAGGTGGTTATAGATGGGAAAGATATTACTTCGCTAAGTCATAAGGAATTATTAAAAGAAAGAAAAGATATATCTATGATTTTTCAGTCATTTAACCTTTTTAATCAAAAAACGGTTTATGAAAACATTGCTTATCCTCTGGAAATAATTAATGTACCTAAAGCAGAAGTTGATAGAAGAGTTAATGAATTACTTGAATTTGTGGATTTAACTGATAAGAAAAACTCATATCCTTCTGAAATATCAGGGGGTCAAAAACAAAGAGTTGCTATTGCAAGAGCCATTTCTACAAGACCTAAAGTACTTTTAAGTGATGAGGGAACATCGGCTCTTGACCCAGCGAATACTAAACAAATATTGGAATTGTTTAGAAAAATTGTAAATGAATTAAACACTACAATAGTAATGATTACTCATCAAATGGAAGTTGCGAAGGATATTTGTGATAGAATTGCAGTTATGGAAAATGGAAAGATTATTGAAGAAAATACAGTTAAAGGAATTTTTACAAATCCTAAGAATAAAACAACTCTTTCTTTTATTGAAAATTTAATAGAGCCGGATGAATCATTGACATGGAAAAAATTTGAGACAAAGGGAAAACTTCTTAGACTTTCTTATAACGAGAACAATTCAAAGGATCCAGTAATTTCAGACTTAATTAGAAATTTTGATACAAAGATAAATCTAATACAAGGTAAAATAAACTCTGTAATAGGAGAGTCCATGGGATATATGATTGTGGAAGTGCTTGGAGATAATGAGGAAATAGGAAGGATACTTGACTACTTAGAAGAAAGAAAAGTAAAAGTAGAGGTGTTATGATGGAAATAAAGGACATTTTAGAATTAATTATCCCTGAAACTTTAACTACAGTTTATATGGTATTTGCAACTACATTGGTTTCTATTTTAATAGGGATTCCCTTGGGAATTCTTTTGACTATTAGTAGACCTGGAGGAATTAAGGAATTGCCAAAACTCTATAGAGTTTTAGATGCCATAATAAACATTTTTAGATCTATACCTTTTGTAATACTGATTCTTCTTGTAATTCCCCTAGCAAGACTTTTGATTGGAAGGTCCACAGGTACACAAGCGTCAATTCTTTCCCTTTCAATAGCTACAATTCCCTTTGTGGCAAGACTTATGGAAGGGTATTTCATATCGGTAGAAAAAGGACTTATTGAGGCGGCAAAGTCTATGGGTTCAACAAATTCACAGATAATATTAAAGGTAATTTTACCAGAATCTATGCCGTTGGTTGTTGCAGGAATTACAATGACTATTATAAATATAGTTGGATACTCTGCTATGGTAGGAATCCTTGGAGGTGGAGGCCTTGGACAATTAGCATATAGGTATGGCTATCAAAGAAGAATGTACAATGTACTTTTAGCATCGGTTTTTGTAATCATAATAATCGTCCAGTTGGTACAGTTTATAGGAACATATATTAGTAAAAAAATAGATAAAAAATAAGGAGAAAATATGAAAAAGAAAATATTTTATACATTATTGGCAGTATCTGTAATTGTACTTACAGGCTGTAAAAATGGAAATGTAAGTGAAAGTTCTAATGGAGAAGATAGTACAGATATTAATATTGTGAAAGTGGGAGCGACTGCTGTACCCCATGGGGAAATTCTAGAAGGCTTAGAAGAAGAATTTGAAAAAGAGGGAATAAAAGTTGAAATTGTTCCATTTGACGACTATATAATGCCAAATACAGCTCTTGAAGAAAAGACAATCGATGCAAATTATTTTCAACATAAGCAATATTTAGAGCAACAGAAAGAAGAGTTTGACTATGACTTTGTGGTAGCTGGTGAAATTCATTCAGAGCCAATGGGAATCTACTCTACAAAATACAAATCTCTAGAGGAACTACCTGATGGAGCAGAAGTTATTATCCCCGACGACGTGTCAAATGGTGCTAGAGCATTGCAATTACTAGAAAGAGAAGGGCTTATAAAATTAAAAGACAGTAATGACATTAAAGCTACAGAAAAAGATATTGTAGAAAATAATAAAAATTTGAAGTTTACAATTGTTGAAGCTGCAAATATTCCAAACACATATCAAGATGTAGATTTAGGAATTATCAATTCAAATTACGCATTACAAGTAGGATTGAACCCTCTAGAAGACTCTTTGGCAATTGAAGGAAATGATACTCCTTTTGTAAATTGTATAGTTGTTAGAAATGGAGATGAAAATTTGGAAAATATTAAAAAATTGGTAAAGGTTCTAACATCTAAAGAATCAGCCGATTTTATAAAAGATAAGTATAAAGGAGCGGTTGTACCAGCTTTTTAGTAAATATATGTAAAGTGCATGGAAAATTTAACCATGCACTTTTATAGAATTGAATTTTTAATTGCATTAAATAAAGCATCAACAGATTCTTCAATTTTATTAATTGGTAAAACAGAAAAACCTAGTAATAACTTATGATTTACTAAACTTTTATCATAATAGTAGTCATCTAATAATTTTATTTTTATTTTAGATTTTTTAAGATTTTCCTTAAAAATATTTATATTTAAATTGTCTTTTATTTCTAAAATCATGTGAAGACCCGAGTCCATGCCGTAAACTTCAACATTAGAATTAGAATCTTCGATGCACTTTACAATTTTATCCCTTTTTTGCCTATAATGTGTTCTTGTTTTATTTAAGTGTTTATAAAAATCTCCTCTTTTTATCCACTCTGCTAAGGCTTCTTGAGTGAAGTTTGATACGGGGCAGGGATATATATGTTTTATTTTCTCGTATTCTTCCATTAAATAGGATGGTAAAATCATGTATGAAATTCTAAGGGCAGGAGAAAAAGACTTGGAGAAAGATCCCATGTATATTACCCTTTCCTTAGTATCAACAGATTTCAATGCAGGAATTGGCTTACCATGATACCTAAATTCTGAATCATAGTCATCCTCTACAATAAACGAATTATATTCATTTGACCATTTTAATAGCTCAAGACGTTTTTTCATTGGATAAATTATACCACTAGGAAACTGATGTGAAGGAGTAATAGACACAAGATTTATTTTCTTTTTCTTTAATTCATCAATATCGATACCATCTTCAAGAAGAGATATAGGAAAGTAATTGTAATTAATTTGTCTTATATATTTAGCAATTCTTTGATATCCTGGATTTTCTAAACCAATTCTAATTTTTTTATTGAATAGCTGAAAAAGTAATTGGTACAGTCCTTCTGTTCCCGAAGATATTACCATTTGATCAATGCTACATGAAAATCCCCTTGATGAAAAAAGATAATCTCTTATTGCTTCACGAAGTCTAGGAGAGCCTTGAAGAGGACTTTTATCTGTAAAAAAATTTGGATTTTTTGAAATTTCTTTAAAGGCTTGAATAAATGTAGTGCTGTCAAATATTTCAGAGTCAACACCAGCGTAAGAAAAATCGTAGAGATAGTTTTCTTGTTCCAAATTTAGATCTTTAATTAACTTAGATTTCATAGGCCTAATTGGAAGTTGCAATTTTTCTATAAAATGACCTTTTCTTTCCACTGAGTATATATAACCTTCTATTAGTAATTGGGAATAAGCTTTATCTACAGTGTTTTCAGATATATTTAAGTGATTTGCAAGTTTTTTCTTTGAGGGAAGTTTTTCACCGGGTTTTAAAGTTTTATCATATATTTTTTCTACGATATAATCATAAAGTTGTTCATAAAGATAAGAATCTCTATTAAAATAAATTGTAAAAAGTTTCATATTTCACCTCAATAAAAGATTAACTGACCCTATTTAAAAAGTCAATTCTGCTACTATTAAAGGTGTCAAAAAACTGTTAATATCTTAATGAGGTGATTATATGAAAAATACTAAAAACTTAGTTTATGCTGCACTGATGACAGCACTTGTAACAATAGGAACCATGTTTATTACAGTTCCATCTCCAAGGTCAGGAGGATATCTAAACTTGGGAGATGCGTTCATACATTTAAGCTCTTTCTTATTTGGTCCATACATAGGTCTAATGGCAGGAGGAATTGGTTCGGCACTTGCAGATATTTTTGGGGGATATGCACATTATGCAATACCGACTCTTATAATTAAGGGGTCAATGGGATTATGTGTAGGACTTGCTCAGAGAAAGGCTAAAGGACTTAGATTCAACACTATATTAGCTTTAGTTGTAGCAGAACTTATTATGGTATTTGGTTATTATATTACTAATATGTTTTTTGCAGGCACAATTTATGTTGGAATTGCGTCAATACCATCAGATATGGTACAAGGAGGATTTGGAATACTGCTATTCTTAATAATGGCTAAAAGTTTAAGCTACACTCCTATTCAAGAAAAACTTGGCAAAATTTCATATGAGTCTTAATTAACTGTAATAAAATATTCTGATTTATGACTATTTAAGGTGTAGATTTGTATAACTATTTTACTTTATAAAGAAAAAGTTATATGTTTGAATAAAAAATACAAATTGAAGATTTGATGATAAAAAACCGGGTATCCGGTTTTTTTATTTTACAAAAGGCTATAAATAATTTAGATAAATTTTTCTGTTGTCCACATGAACAATGCCCTTTTCTTTGAGCTTTTTTAATTCTCGAAATAAAGACGGGCGGCGTACACCAAGAAGATCAGCTAATTGTTTTTTGCTAATTGGAAGTATAATGGGATTTGAATTTTGAAGAATTGATTGTTGTTTAAGATAGTCAAGAAGATTCTCCCTAAGAGTTTTCTGAGTAACCATACTAATTTTATGATTTAATCTGTTGGAGTTAGCGGATAACATTTTGATAAATTCAAGAGTAAATTCAAAATTAGTGAGAAGAAATTCAATAGCTTTTTTGGTAATGTGAAGAACCTTAGAGTCGGTCATGCAATATATATTATGGGGGTAAAAATTACTAGGACTAAAAAGGAGGTTTGCTCCTATGGTTTTTCCATGTGGAAATTCAAAAAGGATCATGGAAGATCCATTTTCTGATAGAGAATAAGCTTGTAAACTTCCAGAAAGTACTATATCTATCCCAGTGCATTTTTCATTTTCATTATATATAGTAATTCCTTGTTTATAAGATTTTGAATAGATTTCATTTTTTTTAATTAAGTAACTTAATTTTTCTTCTTCAACAGATTTAAATAAGTTAATGTTTTTGACTGTTTTTAACATTAAATTTCCTCCTAATTTAAAATATTTTATCAAAAAGAAACATAGGTGTCTATCTCTTTATGAAAAGCTCATTTATAATGTTAATACAAGATTTTTTTGAAGGAGGAAAAATGGACATTTTTACATTAGGTATATGGGTTATGACACTCATATTTTTAGGAATTTCCCTAACTAAGGATAAAAATAAGACGGTAATGGCGTTAAAAAAGGCTTTTAGAATGGGAAGAGGAATGGTTATAAGTATTTTTTCTATAATCTTTGCCATTGGTTTAATTCTCACTATAATTCCACCAGAGGATATAGCCACTTTTATTAGAAATAATTCAGTTTTCTTAGCTACTGTGGGGGGAGCTATTTTAGGGACTGTCGCTCTAGTACCACCGTTTGTTGCGTTTCCCTTGGTTGGAACACTGGTCGAAGCTGGAGTGGATATAATGCCATCTGTAGCGTTTTTGACCACACTTACAATGGTAGGAGTAGTAACATTGCCTTTGGAAAAGAAGACATTTGGAGCAAAGTTTACATTTATACGAAATGGTCTTAGTTTTATTTTTGCAATAATTATTGCAATTGTAATGGGAGGAATCATATGACTTTTTTTAAAAAGATAAAAAATAACTTATTTATAGTGGTTTTAGTCTTAACATATGCAACTTTATTTATTATAAATCCTAAAATGGGTGTAAATTCTATAAAATCTAGTGGATACTTCATTAAGGAAATGCTAATAATTATGCCCATTATCTTTGTATTAACGGCATTATTAGATTTGTGGGTTCCTAAAGAAAAGATAGTTTCCTTCTTGGGGGTTGAATCTGGAGCAAAGGGAATAATACTTTCTTTTGTAGTAGGAAGTATATCCGCAGGACCTATTTATGCTGCTTTTCCCATGTGCCTTATGTTACATAAAAAGGGAGCATCTATTAGAAATATAGTAATTATCTTGAGTTCATGGGCTGTAATTAAGATTCCAATGCTTGTAAATGAAGCAAAATTTTTAGGACCTAAATTTATGGGAATTAGATGGGTTTTAACCATTATATCCATAATAATATTTTCTTGGATTGCTGGAAGGATTATAAAAGACGAAGATTTGCCGAATAAATTTAAAAGTAGCTCTGGACTTAATGTAAATAAGGACGCTTGTATAGGTTGTGGTCTTTGTGCAAAAGACTATCCAGAAGCGTTTAAAATGGAAGGAAGAAAGGCGATAGTAAAAGAAGACGGGAATTTGAATAAAGAAAGTATAGTCAAGGCAGTAGAGACTTGCCCTGTTAACGCGATTACTTACGAAGAGAAATCTACAGATGAATAAAAAATTAGACGTTCTATAAATATTTATGGAACGTTTTTTATTAATTGAGTTTAAAATCAAAGACTTTGTTTTAAAAGTATAAATTTTTCAACTTGAAAAAACGAATTTATTATAGTAAAATGAATACAATTGAATAAAACTGTGATTAGGAGAAACCTTTGATTTGAGACGAGAGAGCCATCGGGTGGTGAAAGATGGAGGAGATAGAAGGAGAAATGGCCTATGAGTTTTGATTGATGAGGACTAGAAATAGTTGAATTAGAGTGGTACCACGAATTACTTCGTCTCTATATGAGACGAAGATTTTTTTATTGGAGGAAAAAATGGAAAAGAAAAGTTATTATTTGACAACACCTATATATTACCCTAGTGATAATCTACACTTGGGTCATACTTATACTACACTCATTGCAGATACGTTAAAAAAAATAAAAAAAATTCAGGGATATGACGTGTTTTTCACAACAGGGACAGATGAACATGGTCAAAAACTATTGGAAAAGGCAAGAGAATCAGGACAAACACCTTTAGAGTATATTGATCCTATAGTAAATTCAGCTAAAGAACTTTGGCAAAAACTGGGAATAGATTACGATGCGTTTGTAAGATCTAGCTCAAAGGAGCATGAGGCTAATGTTCAAAAGATTTTTCAGAAATTATATGACAAGAAAGAAATATATAAATCCGTATACAAGGGAAATTACTGTGTTCCTTGCGAGGCTTTTTGGACTGAATCACAGCTTGTAGATGGTAAGTGCCCTGATTGTGGTAGACCTGTTGAATATCATGAAGAGGAAACTTACTTTTTTAAACTCTCTAAGTATACCGATAGAATTATTAAACTTTATGAAGAAAATCCTGACTTCTTGAAACCAGATTCAAGAAGAAAAGAAATGTTAAATAACTTCTTGAAAGAAGGATTAGATGATTTATCCGTAACGAGGACTTCATTTGATTGGGGAGTTCCTGTGCCATTTGACAATAAACATGTAATTTACGTATGGATTGATGCGTTAACTTGTTATTTAACAGGCATAGGATATGGTAAAGACAAAGATTTATTTGAAAAATACTGGCCAGCCGATGTGCATCTTGTAGGTAAGGAAATTGTAAGATTTCACGCAATAATTTGGCCTGCTCTTCTAATGGCACTAGATCTACCCCTTCCAAAATCTATAATGGCTCATGGTTGGATTTTGTTTGATGATGATAAGATGAGTAAGTCAAAGGGAAATGTGGCGTATGCCGAACCTATTATAGATCTATATGGAATGGATGCGTTAAAGTATTTTATACTTAGGGAGTTTGTATTTGGTAATGATGGGAATTTTACAAATGAGAAATTTATTCAAAGAATAAATTCAGATCTTACTAATGATTTGGGAAATTTAGTATCGAGAACAGTTACTATGGTTGAAAAATATTTTAACGGAGAAATCCAAGAGCCTATAAAGAAAGAAGAAATAGATGATGAACTCATATCTCTTGCTATTAATACAGTAAAAGAAGTAGATGGTCATATTGAAAATTTATCTTTTAGCTATGCACTTGAATCCATCTGGAAATTAATTCGAAGAACAAATAAATATATTGACGAAACACAACCTTGGGTTCTTGGCAAAAACGGTGACAAGGAAAGATTATCAACAGTTTTATATAATTTGATTGAGTCTTTAAGAATAGTTAATATTTTAATTTATCCATTTATAACTGAGACTTCTCTAAAAATAAAAGAACAAATAGGACAAGAAGAGATTAATTGGGACGATGCAAGAAAATTTGGCTTAACTGAACCGGGAACTAAGGTTAAAAAGACTGAAAATTTATTCCCAAGACTTGATGTGGAAAAAGAGGTTGAAAGACTTAATAAAGCAAATGAAGAATTGATAAAATCTAGAAAAAAAGAAAAACAAGTTACGGTTAAAGAAAAAGGAAAGCCAGAGATTACAATTGAAGACTTTGACAAGGTAGAATTAAAAGTTGGAAAAATTATAAATGTTGAAAAACATCCTAAAGCCGATAAACTTTTAGTATTAAAAGTTAAGTTGGCAGATGAAGAAAGACAGATTGTATCAGGTATTAAGAAGTGGTATAAGGAAAAAGACTTAATAGGTAAAAAAGTAGTTGTCTGCACTAACTTAAAGCCTGTTAAATTGAGAGGGATAGAGTCTTTTGGCATGATACTTGCGGCGGATCACAAAGACGATTTAACTTTACTTTCAACCTTGGAAGATATTGAAGATGGAGCGAAAATATCCTAATGAAACAGATGATAGATAGTCATGCTCATTTAGATGACGAAAAATTTAATGTAGATAGGGAAGAAGTTATTCAAAAACTGCAGGAAAAATTTGTAAAGTATGTGATTAACCCAAGTTCCGATATGGAGAGTTCTAAAAGAGTAGTAGAACTTTCTAAAGAGTATGAAAATATATTTGCGGCAGTTGGAGTTCACCCTCATGAAGCAGAAGATTTTGAATCAAAAGATTTGGAGAAATTAAGAGAGCTTGCCAAAAACCCTAAGGTTGTTGCCATTGGAGAAATAGGACTTGACTATTTCTATGACAATAGCCCTAGAGAAATTCAAAAAGAGGTATTTAAAAAGCAGTTACAATTAAGCGTTGAGTTAAAATTGCCGGTAATTATTCACACCAGAGAAGCAATGGGTGATACCTTTGATATTTTAAATGAGTTTAAGGGCAAGGTTTCAGGAGTTATGCATTGTTATACAGGTTCTATTGAAATGGCAAAAAGGTTTATGGAGCTTGGATTTTATATCTCTATTGCAGGTCCTGTAACTTTTAAAAATGCTACAAATGTCAAAGATATGGCAAAACAAATACCTCTAGATAAACTTTTAATTGAAACTGACTCGCCATACCTTACACCAGTTCCTAATAGAGGTAAGAGAAATGATCCTTCAAATGTGCTATATGTAGCGGATATGTTGGCTAATTTAAAAGAAATTTCAATTGATGAAATTATTGAAAATTCCAGAGAAAATACTATTAAGTTGTTTTCATTGGAAGGTGTAGGGTTTGATGATTAAAGAAGTTATAGTAGTAGAAGGTAAAGATGATATAACGGCAGTTAAAAAAGCTGTAGATTGTGAAATAATAGCAACAGGTGGTTATCATTTCCCAAAAGATCTTTTTAAAAGGATAAGTAAAGCTCAAAAAGAAAAAGGGGTTATAGTTTTAACCGATCCTGATTATGCGGGAGAAAAAATTAGAAAGATAATAAATAACAGGATTCCCGGTGTCAAAAATGCTTATTTACCAAGGGAATTATCCTTAAGAGATGATGATATAGGAATTGAAAATGCTAAAACTAAGGATATTTTGAAAGCCTTAGAAAATGCAAAGGCAGTGCATGAACAGAAGAGAGAAGAGTTTTGCTTTCAAGATTTGATTAACTATAATTTAACAGGAAATAATTCAAAGGACCTTAGGTTATTTGTAGGAAATGAACTCTCCATAGGCTATTCTAACAGTAAACAATTTTTGAAAAGACTCAATAACTACAACATTAGTAGAGAAAAATTGGAGGAGGTAATTTTAAAATATCATGGGAAATAGACTTTATCAAAGTTCTTACTTGGCAGATATATTAAAGAAATTCAATTTTTCATTTTCAAAGAGTCTAGGACAAAATTTTTTAATTGATGGAAATATAGTAAAAAATATTGTTTCTAAATCGGGAATAACTAAAGATGACATAGTACTTGAAATTGGACCTGGTTTTGGTACCTTGACAGAAGAGCTTGCGTTAAATGCAAAAAAAGTAGTATCCATTGAAAAAGATAATAGACTAATGAAAGTGTTGGATTATACACTCAAAGACTTTAATAATGTAAAAATTATAAACGAAGATTTCTTAAAAGTAGATTTAAAGAAAATTTGGGAAGAAGAAGCCGAGGGAAAAAAATTTAAAGTGGTGGCAAATTTGCCCTATTATATAACTACTCCCATCCTTGAAAAAATAATCGATAATAAAGAGTTGTTCTCGACAATATCGGTAATGGTTCAAGAAGAAGTTGCAAGAAGAGTTGTAGCTACAAAAAACAGCAAAGACTATGGCTCTTTGACATTGTATTTGAACTACAATAGCAATCCTTCAATATTATTAAAAGTTCCAAGGACAGTGTTTATGCCAAGTCCCAACGTAGACTCTGCAATACTTTTTTTAGAGCTACAAAAAAAACAATATGCTGTAGATGAAAAATTGCTATTTGATTTTATAAGGTCGGGTTTTACAAAAAGAAGGAAAAACATAGTAAATTCATTGACTACAGGCTTTGTAGATGTTGACAAAGAGACGCTTAGAGCTATTTTAGAAGAATTGAATATATCAAAAAACGCAAGAGCGGAAAATTTATCTATGGAAGATTTTATTAATATTACAAAAAAATTTCAAGAAGTGATTAAATAAAAAAACACTGGGTATAATAGAATTTGAAAGGAGAATTAAATGAAAAAAGTAGTTGTATATTCAAGTAACACATGTCCATATTGTGTTGCTGCAAAAGATTTTTTAAAGAGTAATGATATAGAGTTCACAGAAAGAAACATTTCAACTGATACAGAGGCTAGAATGGAGCTTATGAAAATGGGACACATGGGAGTTCCTGTTATTATAGTTGAGAATGAAGAGATTGTAGGATTTGACGAACCTAAATTAAGACAATTATTAGAAATAAAATAGACATAAGGAGATTTTAAAATCTCCTTAATCTATTTTTTATGTATAGGGAAAAAACTATTTGTTTAATTCCCTAATTAGTTTGTCAATATCCAGACCATGAACTAGAGCAGCTTCTTCCAGCGTTTCTTTTAAGCTGGAAGGGCAGCCTATACAAGGCATACCATTGTCAATAAGAATTTTCACAGCACCAGGATAGGACATAATCAAATCGCTTATCAGTATATCCTTAGTTATCATTATAATAACCTCCTAAACATATGATAATACAATTAAATAATAAATTCAAAAATACATAGGAGGAGATAAAATGAAAGTAACAGTAACAGATACAGCAGTAGAAAAACTTAATAAGATGTTAGAATCTACAGGTAAAGAATATTTAAGATTTGATGTGGGTGCAAGTACGTGTTGCTATTTTGTATTTACGGTTTCACCTTCAGATAAAACTGACAGAGATTTTGTGATTGAGAGTTCAGGATTTAAGTTTTTAGTACATGATGAAATTAAAGACGCATATAAAAATGCAACAGTAGATTATATAACTGAGGGATTTTCTCAAGGTCTTAAGGTAGAATTGTCATAAAACTTAATAGAAATAAACACGTAGATATAGAGTTGTTAGCTTGTTAAACTTGACCTTTTTAGGTGTATATAGTAAAATAATTATGTATAGTTAACTTTAAAGTCGGAATGATAGATGAAGTTTGGTATTTTATATACGCCTAGGAGGGGTATTATTGTCTAAATATATGAGTTTAGAAGTCTTGAAAAATCAAGTTGAAGAAAATATTGGTAAAAAGGTAGTTGTTAAAGCCGATAAAGGAAGAAATAAGGTTATCACAAAGACGGGAATAATTGAAAATGTATTTCCCAGTTTATTTACTATAAAGATAACTAACGAATTTGAACAAGAAAGAACAATTTCATTTACCTATTCAGATTTACTCACTTCTACAGTGGAGTTACAACTATGCTAAGATTAAAAAACGACTTTTTTAGTCGTTTTTTTTGCCGATAAAACAAATGGAGTTAAGGATGAATAAAAAATCATATGGAAAAATCAATCTTTCACTTGAAGTGTTAAGCAAGAGAAATGATGGGTTCCATGATATAGATACTATTATGCAATTTGTCGACATTTATGATGAAATTGCCATAGAGGTTACAAATTCTCATAAATTGGAAATCATTTGTGATTTAGATGGTTTTCCAAAAGATGAAAGTAATTTAATTTATAAAGGTTGGGACAGCCTCAGAGGATTATATGGTGGTAATCCGGGAATAAGAGTAACAGTAAATAAAAATCTTCCCATGGCAGCAGGTATGGGAGGAGGAAGTTCTAATTGTGCTTGTGTGATGGAAGCGTTGAATGAGATTTGGAAATTAGGTCTCAGTAAAGAGAAACTTGAAGAAATTTCAAGTAATATCGGTTCAGACGTTCCATATTTTTTTGAGAATAAAACTCTTAGAGCAAAAGGTAGAGGGGTTGACTTCTATGATATGATAGATTTAGAAGGGTTGCCTATATTGATTATCAATAGCGGTTGTGAGGTTTCAACTTCATATGTTTACTCGAATATTAAGATAAGCAATAAACCAAAGATGGATATATTGATAAATTCTTTAAATAGAGGATTAATTGACAAGAACTATTTTTTTAATGATATGACAAAAGTTTCAGAAAAAATTTGTCCAGAAATCAACATTATTATGGACCAACTTTACGAACAAAATGCTGTTGTATCTTTAATGTCTGGATCTGGATCTACGGTATTTGGTATTTTTAGTTCTTTTGAAGATTGTAATAAAGCTTATTTAAGCTTGAAAGACAAGTATAAATATGTTTTTAATACTAAGACTATCAGGAGAAGATATGAAAAGTAAAGCTATTGGAATATTTGATTCAGGTTATGGTGGACTAACCTTTTTAAAAGAGATATTAAAATTTGCTCCTAATGGGAATTATATTTATTTTGGTGATAATATTAGAATTCCCTATGGAGATAAATCTAAAGATGAAATAATAAAATATACAAAAAATGCTATTGATTTTTTCCTAAAAAAAGATGTTAAAGCAGTAGTAATAGCTTGTAATACTGTTTCTACACATGCTCTTGAAGAATTAAAAGACAAGGTTAATGTTCCTTTGATTGGAATAGGAGAGGTTGGAGCCAAGGGGGCTGTTAGAGAAACAATTAATAAAAAGGTACTTGTACTAGCTACTAAAAGTACTATCTCGGGGAAGCTTTATGATAAGTGTATTAATAAGTTAGATAATGAAGTTATTATTAAAGGGATTAGTTGTCCAAAACTGGTTCCAATAATAGAATCTAATGTAGATGAAATCAAAAAAACTGATCGGATTTTAAAAGCTTTGGAAGAGTATAAAAAGCAAATTCAAGGGTTTGATTACGACACTATTGTATTAGGGTGTACTCATTATCCTTACATTAAAAATGAAATTCAGCTTGTCTTCGGAAAAGATAATAAAATTGTAAATCCTTCCTATGAATTAGCAAAAATGGTTCTTGAAATATTTCCAGAAGAGAGGACAAGAAAAGTTGGACATTTAGAAATTTATACTTCTGGTAATGTGGATGAATTTAGAAATTTTGCGTCGTCATATCTTAATAGATCCGACTTAAAAATACATAACTTTAATTTTTAGGAGGCGACATGAAGAAATTACTATCAGTTTTATTAGTTATGTTAATGATAACTTCCTGTGCTACAAAGCCGGGAAATGTGGAAGACACTACAGCCGTTAAAAATGAGGGAAATAATGGCAAAGTGGTTTACACTTCTTTTTACCCTATAGAGTTTGCTACAAAGTATATTGTAGGGGACAAAATAGAGGTAAGATCTTTAATGCCTGCGGGAGTAGAAGTGCATGATTGGGAGCCGTCATTAAAAGACATATCTAAACTTAAAGATTCAGAAATGATTATTATAAATGGTTTAGAGCTTGAAGGATGGCTAGATGATGCAAAAGAAGTAATTGATCAAGAAAAAATCGTTGAAGTAAACGACGGAGTAGAATTGATTAAAACAGATGAGGATGATCACGATCATGACCATGAAGATGAAAATATAGAAGAGGAAGAACATGATCATGACCATGAAGATGAAACTATAGAAGGGGAAGAACATGATCATGGTGAAACTCACAATCATGAGCATGGAGAATATGATCCGCATATATGGCTATCTATCAAAAATTATCAGATAATTGCAAAGAACATACTAAATGCTGTATCTAATATTGATATTGATAATAAAGATATTTATGAGAAAAACTATAAAGAATTAGTAGCTGAATTAGAAAAGTTGGATAAAGAGTACTCGGATAGTCTTAATCAATATAGAGGAAAACACATAATTGTTCCTCATGAGGCGTTTGCTTATTTAGCAAAAGATTATGGACTTGTCCAAATTCCTATTGAGAATATAACTTCTGACTCTGAACCAGATCTAAAGACAATTGCAAATATTGTTGACACAGCAAGAGATGAAGGTATAAAAACTGTATTTTACGAGGGAGAGGACTCTGCAAAAGTTCCAAATACCATAGCTCAAGAGATTGGTGGGAAAATTATGCCAATACACACTTTAGAGTTTATTACCGATAAACAATCTAATGATGGAGAGAATTATTTAACGTTAATGGAAGAAAACTATAATAATATTTTGGAGTCTTTTAAAGAATGAATAGTGTTATTGAGTTAAAAGATCTTTCTTTTGGTTACAAGAAAGATCTTTTAATTAATTTAAATTTAAAAGTTAATAGAGGAGATTTTATTGGAATAACTGGAGATAATGGTGAAGGTAAAACTACTTTATTGAAGCTTATTCTTGGACAATTAAAGCCTAGAAAAGGAGAAGTTGTATTTGGAAAAGATCTCAAAGGAAATAAAATATCGGTAGGATATTTAGAACAGAGATTTTCAGAAAAGAATTTATCTTTTTCCATAACTCCAGAAGAGGTGATTACCCTAAATCTTTATAAAGAAATGGGGTTTTTTAAGGTTTCCAATAAAAAGATAAACTCAAAAGTAGACAATGTTCTTTCAATGGTTAAGATGAAAGAGAAGAAATATTATGATTTCAATAATATGTCTGGGGGAGAAAAACAACGAGTATTAATCGCTAAAGAACTAATTGATAATCCTGAAGTTCTTATATTTGATGAGCCGACTGCAGGAATTGATGTAGAGAGTAAGAAGATATTATTTAGCATACTTGAACATTTAAATAAAAAACATAATATTACAATTATTGTAGTAACCCATGAAATGCAGTTTTGTCAACCTTATTTTTCTAGGGTTATAAGAGTAAGAGATAAAAAACTGGAGGAATTTTAATGAACATATTTGAGTATGATTTCATATTAAAGTCTTTTATGGCGGGGATACTTATATCCTTATCTATACCTCTAGTGGGAACTATAATGGTCAGTAGAAAATCTTCTAATTTAGGGGATGCCCTTTCTCACAGTTCTCTTGCAGGGGTTGCCCTTGGACTTATTATAGGGATAAACCCTGTGGTAGGATCCATATTGGCAAGCCTTTTTTCGTCTATTTTTATAGATTTTTTGAGAAAGAAGTTTCCTAAAAATGCAGATATGGCAATTGCTATTGTAACTAGTCTAGGGGTTGGACTTGCTGCGGTGTTTTCTGATTTTATACCAGGATCAAAGAGTTTAAATTCTTTTTTGTTTGGCTCCATCGCAGCAATAAGTAATATAGAACTTCTAATAATTTTTTTAATTACAATTACTATAATATTTTTCTATATCAAGTATTACAACGGAATTGTTTACTTGATATTTGATGAAAAAGGTGCAAAGCTTACTGGACTTCCTGTTAAAAGACTTGATTTTTTGATAACGGTATTTACTGCACTTTCAATAGGGATGGGTTCAAGGATAGTTGGGGTTTTGACTATTTCATCTTTGATGATTTTACCTGTAGCAGGTGCGATTAAGCTATCTAATTCATTTAAAAAAACAGTTAAAACATCGGTTGTTCTTGGTGTTTCATATGTTGTTTTAGGACTTTTAACATCCTTTTATTTGAGCTTAAAGCCAGGAGGATCCATAGTTATAATAGGGGTTTTGACTCTTATTCTCATATTATTTTTTAAAAGAGAAAAACATTAAAATTTTTAGAATTAAAAAAGACTATTGAAGAATTCTTCAATAGTCTTTTCTTTAATTTGAAGCTAGATTATCAAAATATCCTTGAATTAAAACAGCAGGTGTTCCTTTATCTCCTGAACCTGAGATTAAATCAGATAAAGAACCTAACAAGTCAGTTAATTGTCTAGGAGTTGTGCCAAGAGAGGCTTTATTTCCCACAAGATTTTTTTCTTTATGTGATATTTTATCCTTAATAGCTTTTAAAGCTTCTTCTGATTTTAAATCTTTTAAATCCGTATCTGCAATATACTTTATTTTAAGTTCATTAGGAGTTCCTTCAAGGTCTTTTGTATATCCTGGAGAAACTACTGGATCGGCTAATTCCCAGATTTTACCAATAGGGTCTTTAAATGCACCATCCCCATATATCATTACTTGAAAGTTTACATTATATTTTTGAATTAGTTCTTTTTGTAATTCTTCAACAAATTTTTGGGAGTCTCTAGGAAAGAGTTTAACAGAATCTTCTCCAGAAAGATTTGATCCGTAAAGTCCGTAAAGTTCATTGTAGCCACTTCCGTCAACTGGCTCACATAGAATGTCATCAAGACTTAATACATTATCTATACCAAGTTTTTTAAAAGTTTCTTTGTAATACACTCTGTCGTGAATGTTACAAACGAGCAATTCCTTGGAAAGTTTAGCTATTTCTATTGGATTATTAGTAAAGTAGACTTCTATCTCTCCTTCAGGTCTATAACTTTTATAAAGATCAACATAGTCAATTCCTGTAAAAATATGGAGATTATTTTCGCCTACAAGTTGCCTATATTCTTTTTCATTTAAAATATCATTATAAATATTAATATCTTTTCCCAGCAAAAGTGATTTGTCAAATAAAGCGTTACCTACTTCATCGGAAGGAAAGTTGAAGAAAATTTTAATTTTCTTATCGGTTTTTGCAATAGACTTCATAATTATGGAAAATCTATTTCTGCTTGTAATAGGGAAAACTACACCGATTTCGTCATCAAATTTTTTGTCTAAATCAGTTTTAATTTGATCGATTGTAGCATAATTTCCTTGTGAACGAGCTAAAATAGACTCAGTAATTGCAATTACATCCATATCTTTGAATTCGATATTGTCCTCCCTATTAACCTTATCTAAAGTGTTTACAATTATATCCTTTAAATTATCACCTTTTTTTATTATGGGAGTTCTTAAACCTCTAGCTACTACACCTATATTTCTCATTTTTCCTCCTGTTAACGTATGATTTGCTTTTCAGTTATTATCATATCTACGGGGATGTCAAATGGCTCTACAGGTAGACTTGGCAAGATTTGAAGTTCATAAGCCAGTACTACTTTTAGGGGGTTAGAATTTAAACTGGAATAAAAGCGATCATAGTATCCACCGCCGTATCCTATCCTATTCTTATCCTTTGTAAAAGCCACTCCCGGAGAAATGACCAAATCTATAATATCATTATTTATAGGTTTTCGTAAATTTTTTTTTGGTTCTAGAATTCCGTAATGGCCCCTTTCAAGATCCTCATTTAAATCTTTTATTTGACAAAGGCGCATTCGATTGATTTCCTTATCTATATAAGGAACATAAAGGTTTTTGTTCTGATTTAAAATTTCAGCAAGTATTGAACCTGTAAAAATCTCAGAACCAAAACTTACATAACAGAAGATGTTTTCGTGTTTTTCAATCAAATCTAGATCAAAAAACTTCTTTACAATTATTTCATCTTTTTCATTTTTTTCATCAAAAGGAATTTCATCCCTCTTAGTTATAATTTCTTTTCTAATGGTTTTTTTGTCCATAATTCCACCTCAAATTTATTATACCTGATTTTAAGGCTTTAAAACAAAATATTAAAAAAATGTAAGAATTCAAAGAAATATATAAATTTCTTATAAATTTTTGTAACCATTTTGTAACTAATTGAAATAATTGTGGTATAATTAATTGAGTGAGATAAGAGGTGATGCTTTGATTAAACTTATAGATGTAAGCAAAGTATATAAAAAGAATATTGTCGCTTTAGATAATATAAATTTAGAAATAGATTCTGGAGAATTTGTCTTTATAATAGGAGAAAGTGGGGCAGGGAAGTCTACACTTCTAAAGATTATGTTAAAGGAAGAAAGTCCTACCTCTGGACATATACTTATGTTTGGAGAAAATGTAACTAAAATTAGAGCAAGGCGAATTCCCATATTAAGGAAAAAAATCGGAGTAGTATTCCAAGACTTTAGACTTTTGGAAAATAAAACTGTTTATGGAAACTTGCAATATGCCATGGAAATATTAGGATATTCAAGAAAGCATATTAAGAAAAAAATACCCGAACTACTTGAGCTTGTAAATTTAGTAGATAGGCAAAAGGCATATCCTAATGAGCTTTCAGGTGGTGAACAACAAAGAGTTTCTATTGCAAGAGCACTCATTGTAGATCCGAAGATACTTATTGCAGATGAGCCTACAGGAAATTTAGATCCTATAACTTCTTGGGAAATAGTAAATGCTCTTGAAGAAATAAACAAAAAGGGTACAACCGTTGTTATGATTACCCACGAAAAAGATATAGTCAATAAACTTTCTAAGAGGGTCATACACCTACACAAAGGAAAAGTTTTAAGAGATGAGATAGGTGGTGGCTATGAAGAAAATTAGAGTATTTTTTGCCACATTAAAAGAAGGTATTAAGAGTCTATGGAGTCATAGGGCGATGGGATTCGCATCTATAATCTCTATAATGTTGGCTTTAAGTATATTAGGGACAATCTTAATATCTGCATTGACACTTAATCAATATGTAGTAGATTTAAAAGAAAAAGTAGATCAAGTAATACTGTATTTAAATCCGGAAGCTCAGCAAAGTGAAATAGATGAAGTTCAGAAAATATTAGAAAATAGCAAATATATAAGAACTGTAAAGTATAAATCTAGCAAAGAAGCTTTAGAAGAATATAAGAATACAATTGGAGAGTCAGATAGTTATATACTCGAAGGTTTGGAGAATGCACTACCACCTTCTTTTGTAGCCTCACTGGACAAGCTAGACGATGCAGCTGAATTTGCAAAAGAGGCAAATGGGATTGATGGTGTTGTAAAGGTTGAATATTACAAAGACACAGTTGAAAGGGTCATGAAGATTTCCGACTATGTACACATAGGAGGGGCAATCGCTGTAGGAGCACTTGTAATTATTTCTATATTTATTATTTCTAACACTATTAAGTTAACGGTATATGCTAGGAAGAAAGAAATAGAGATAAAAAAATATATTGGTGCAACTAATAGGGTTATTACAGGACCATTTATTGTAGAAGGTCTAGTGTTTGGGCTGATAGGGTCATTGCTTGCATATGCAATTATTTATTTTGGATATGATTTTATCTTTACTAGATTTTCAGACTCTATAACTAGGACATTAGCAGGTTATATGATACCTGTGGAATTTTTGAAATTAGATATTTTAATAGTGTTTTTGACTTTGGGAGTTGGAATTGGTACAATAGGTTCATTAATATCGATTAGAAGATATTTAAAGGTTTAGGGAGGATAAAATTGGAGAGTAAAAATTACGGAAAGAAGTTATTGACATTTTCAATAGCAGCGTCAATAACTGTGACATCTTGCTTTTGTTTAGTGAATAAGAGTTTTGCATCATCCATTAATGAAATGGAAACTAGAAAAAACAAAGCTATCCAATCAGTTGACGATTTAAGAAATAATATTAATTATTTAGAATATGAAAAAGAACAATTAAATAACGAAGTTATTGATATAGATTCAAAAATTGCTGAACTCGAGAGACAGATTAGTGAACTTGAATCACAAATTACTCAATTGGAGATGGACATATCAAAAACAGAAGAAGAAATTAAGGAACTTGAAGAAAAGATTTCTGAAAATCAAAAAGAGTTTGAAAATAGAGTTTCTGTAATGTATATGAATAGCCAAGTAGGATATTTAGATATAGTATTTTCTTCTGAAAATGTTGAGGACTTACTAAGTAAAGCTTCTACTATGAAGTTTATAACTCAATATGACAAGGATTTAATAAATGATTTAAAAGATAATAAATTACTTATTGATGCAAAAAAAGATGAATTAAATGGCAAAAAGACAACTTTAGAAATTACGAAAGCGTCTTTAGACAGTAAAAATGCAGAACTTTATAATTCAAAGGCTGAAAAGTTAGCACTTATTACTGAAAAAGCTGGGGAACAAGAAGCAAACCTTGCTGAGATCTCTAAATTACAATCAGAAATTGAAGCTCTTGAGCAAAGTATTTCAAAAGAAAGACAGGAGCAAGAGAGAAGAGAAAGAGAAGCTAGAGAGTCTCTTTTAAGAAAGCAAAGAGAAGAAGCTGCAAGAAAAGCAAATGAAGCTAAATCTAAAGTAAACTATTCAAATTCTAAAACTGAAGCGCCTAAGAATAATTACAAAGATTCTTATACATCTAATTTAGGTAGTGGAATATTAGGCTGGCCTGTACCAGGACATAGAAGAATATCAAGTGGATATGGATATAGATCAATTTCAATCCATACTGGTTTTCACTCAGGTATAGACATTCCTGCAGGATTAGGAACTCCTGTAGTTGCAGCTGAATCTGGAACAGTTATTTTTGCAAGATACAGTGGAAGTTACGGAAACCTTATGAAAGTTAAACATCCAAGCGGTATAGTTACATACTATGCTCACTTGTCAGGCTTTGTTGCACCTGTTGGAAGTACAGTTTCAAAAGGTCAAACTATTGCTTTAATGGGTTCTACAGGAAACTCAACAGGTTCACATTTACACTTTGAAGTTAGAGTTAATGGAGCTCATACAAATCCATTAAATTATGTTAGATAATTAAACTTAAGTTTTAAAATAAAAAGAAAGGTATCTTAAGATACCTTTCTTTTTATTTTATTAATGCAAATCTGATTTCATACTCAGCTCAATTCTAGAAACTACTAATGGAATTAGTAATAGTTGAACTATTATTCCTGGGAAAGACTTAATAAAAGAACCTTTAAACCAAAGCATTGGATTTTGAGCAAAGCCTGACATGGTTTGAACTAAGATAAAAACAGTAAATGCTGCAACTATTCTTCCTAATAAAAGCGCTAATAAAAGAGATATGAACAACTTTTTTGTTTTTTTATATAGAAAGCCTGAAAAAAAACCATATGCACCAAGCTCAAAAATCATTATATAAAGAATTGGAACTTGAGGCATGTTGGTTAGCAAAAAGTTCAGAATAGGAGCAATTAATCCAACTATTAATCCATATACTGGACCAAGCAATAACCCGCCTATTAATACAGGCAAATGCATTGGGAGAAGAATATTTCCTGGAATTCCTGTCAAGTGAAATAGTGCGGGAATTGCAACTGAAAGTGCAAGAACTACTGCACTGTATACCATTTTTTTTGTATTCATTTAATCCTCCTTAATATTCGTAATTATATAATACCTTTGAGTATTAGATTTGTCTATGATACAATTTCTTTAGCATTAAAAAGGAGATATGATGAAACCGAATTTTTTAAAATCTTCTGTAATGATATTTATGATTGGACTTATTTCCAAGATGATGGGGATATTAAGACAATCCCTGATTGGCTATTTTTATGGTCAATCTGTATACACAGACGCATTTAATTATGCCAATGAAATAGCATTAATTTTAACAGTAGTTGTAAATACTACGATTCACTTGGTAATAATACCTTTAATGTCAAAGGCGAAAGAAAAATATGGACTCTCAGAAAGGGAAAATTATTTTAGCAAGATTGTAAATATCGTTACTATAATAAATATTGGATTAGTTATATTTGAATTAATATTTGCCAGGTATATGGTAAAACTTATTATTCCAAACTTTCCACAAGAACATATGGAAATTACAGTGCGAATGGTTAGAATTATTGCACCATCAATTGTTTTTTTAGGACTTGCTTCATGTTTTGGGGCATATTTAAATTCATTAAATATATTTGCTCCATTTGCCGCATTGGGAATTATAGTAAACCTTACATTTTACACTGGTCTTATATTGGTAGGTAAGTATACTAATATAATAGATCTTGCATATATAACTACTGCAGGAGCAGTGTTTCAAAGTTTGTTTTTATTTATTTTCTTAAAAAAACAAAAATACAAACATAAATTTATAATAGATAATAAAGGAGGGTATCTAAAGGAAACATTTTACCTGATGATACCTTTAACATCAAAAGAAATAATATCACAAGGAGCTAATGCGATTATTAATGCAATAATCTCGGGACTTACAGAAGGAAGTAAAACAGTACTTAGAACTTCATATAATTTATTCGGAGCAGTACTTTCCCTATCTGTAACATCGGTATCCACTGTTTTGTATCCTTCTCTTTCTGAGGCTTTTAATTCAGGAGATGAAAAATTCATAAGAAAAATAGTAGATAAGGGTATAGTTGCAACAATCATGGTACTTATTCCATTTACTTTTGGTGTTATAATACTAGCAAAACCATTAATAGGTCTCATATATGAAGGCGGTAAATTCACAAGAGAAAACACATACTTAACTGCTAACGCACTCCAATTATACGCGATAGGATTTACAGCAGCAGGATTGAGAATATATTTGAATCGCGTGTACTTTGGACTTCAAGATACTAAGACACCTTTTGTAAATCAAATAATTACAAGTGGAATTTATATTTTAATGAGTTTTATTTTGACAAATAGATTAGACTATAAAGCAGTAGCATTAGCATTTAGTTTTTCTTGCATTATAGAAACTGCAATTCTTATTTTTTTGCTAAAAAATAAAATTAAAAAATTAGATTTGAGATACTATTTAAAGAACCTAGTAAAAGTATTGTTTGCATCTTCTATAATGGGAGCAATAGTATATTTTGGGAATATAGGATTAATTACTTTCTTATCAGAAGGAAAAACGGCGATTATACTGAGACTTGCAATGCTAACAATTATAGGAATATTTTCATATAGTTTTGTTCTAAGCTTTTTAAAAGTTGAAGAATTTAAGGAATTAGCTACATTTGTTAAGAAGAAGTTAACGAGATAAATAAAATTTAAAAAAAATTTAAAAAAGTCTTGACATAGTAAAATAAACTTGATATTATAATTAGGCACTCAATGAGTTGCCTTTTTTTAATATAAAAAATAATTTTAAAAAGGACTTGACATACTAAAATATGAGTGATATCATATAGAAGTTGTCACTCG
>JAUNLT010000007.1 GCA_030532135.1 Lagierella massiliensis
CAATTTTATACTCCAAAACTTCTGATATATCACATTTAAAATACTTACAAATTCTTCCAAGTATTTCCATACTTACATTCTCATCTCGTCCCATTTTAGCAATGGTTCGAGGTGTTGTTCCAATAGCTTTTTGTAAGTCTAATTTATTCATTTTTTCGTCAATTAATTTTTTCCATAGTTTATCATAGGAAAATCCCATATTACACCTCTAAACATATTTCACTTTGTATAGTTTTTCTATAATATTATACTACATTTTACATCGTAATATTTACAAATTTCTTAAAACGGATAATTAATCGTCTTTTTCATTGCTAGTGAAAAATATTAATCAAATACATAGAAAATGACCTAGAGAATATGAAAGATATCTCTTCTTTTAAAAAATGAAAAGAATGGATATTTATATTTAATCCAAGTGGTAAGGATTTTAGAATATTTATCTCTTTGTCGGATGCCACTATCTACAACACTAATCTTTATATAATAAATACAGAAGAAGTTGAAGTCTATGTTTCCGTTTTACTAATCACTTTATAACTATCACAGGAGATGCTTATCAATAGAAATTATATATAAAGAAGATAAAACAGCTTGAATATAAAAAAATCTAATTACGGATGTGAAAAGATAGCTATGTCTTATGATGAGGAAGAAAAAAACACTTAAAAGAAAATAGCTGAACTTTAGAAGCTATTACTAAGTTTCAGAAAGAAGAACTAAATGTCGAATTATTTCTAAAACTTGTAAGAAAATACACAGATATAAAAAACTCTCACATAATGTAAGAGTTTTTTAAGATAACAAATTCTTTGTGTTTTTACTTGAATTTTAAATTTATTATTTTTTTATAAATGTACTATAAAGTATATTATAATAAAATTCTTTACTATAAATCTATATATTTACTTATAGTTAGTTAAAACAAACATTTTTAACTAATGAAATTTTTTATAATACATAACTTAATATTATTATTTAATTATGATCAAAACTATTAATCTATATTTGTATTTTATTTTTAAATTTTCTTAGTTGTCTTATCTTTCCATGTTTTAATATTTTAGCATAAGAATTAATTTTATTTATTTCAACTAATAGAATAGGTTTATCTAATATTTCAGAAATCTTTAGAAATTTTTTAATACTAAAATCTAAGTTATAAATTGATGTTACATAATATAAGTCTACATCACAATCCATTTCAATTAATTTAGGTAAATTTTCTTCATCTAAAAAATCTTCTGCAGTGATAGGTGCAATTTCTTTACCTTTACACTTAAAACTATAAAAGGAATGTCCTTGTCTATAGTCTGCACAGGCGTTTTCAGCTTTCCAGTTTATGGAATTAGTTCTATAATTTAATAATTTACCATATTTTGGATGTAAGACTATAAAAGAATTATAAAGTCCTCCTTTAAAATTTTCATAATATCCAAATCCTAAACAAAAATTCTTATTCTTTAAAGCTTCTTGAATTTTTACAATTTCTAATCCATTTTGAAAAATCGCAATATTAGAGTCATGTATATATCTAAAATTAAAAGAAGATGTACCTTGAAAAAACCTCTGTTGCAACAATACTAAATCCACACTATCTATACTATTAATTAATTTAATTAGATTTTCTAAATTCTTTTCAATGGAATTATAAGTTTTCAAAATCGGTGTTTTAATAATCATAATAGATTCCTTTCTGTAAATTCTTTGGTTATTTCTTCTAAATAGTTAATATCTTTTTTATTACCATAACCATAGGTAACATTTACCAGTTTTATTAAAGTGTCTGGTAGTTGAAGATCATCTTTGTATGCTAAAAACACAGATGACCACTCAGGAGTGTATTTATTTTTAAATCTTCTTAATCCTTGAAAACCATATATCTTGTTACCATATTTATAAGCCAGTTTAACGGTTTTTTCTTTGTTTGTAGAATAAATTTTATTTCCCACATTAGACAGTGGAGCTACTCCCAAATCAAATTTTTCATATCCGTTTTCTTTTGCCCATTTTATAATATTTAAAAACATCATGTCCATTACCCCATCAGGACTGTTTATTAAATGTCTCATTAAATCTATAGATACAGTTTTAGTGCCTTTTAGTGGAAACATATTTGCAAATGCATATATCTTGTCATCGTCTTCTATAGTGAATATTGGAGCTTTTTGTAAGTATTTCTCATCAAAAAAACCGATAGAAAACTGCATCTCTCTACGATGATCTAGCCATTCATCTGAAATGTTTTTCAGTTCAAATAAAAACTCTTTAGCAAATGGTGGATTGTGTATTTTAAATTGTAAATTTTTAGTTTCCATAGAGTTTAAAGTTCTTCTTAAAATTTTAAACTTCTTTCCTTCCATTGAGAAGTTTGTTAAATCAACTTTCGCATCTTCGCCAATTTTTAATATAGAAAATCCTTGGTTTACAAAGTTTTCAAGATATTTTCCTGTAATTTGAAAAAAAACCACATCCATTTTGTTTTTTGAAGCCATTTTTATAAATTCATCAAGCGCGTCATCAAAATCTTTTACATTTCCAGCAGGATCTCCTAGAACAAATATTTTATCTCTATATGGTCTATATAAAAACATAACCGTTTTTTTTGAATTAAAAAAAATATTTTTATCCCTAAGGTAGAAAGAATGTGTATTTTCAACAAATGAATTTACTTTGAAAAAGTCTTCAAATTTCTTTAAATCTTCAGAATTTAGTTTTTCAAATGTCATATATTTTCTCTTAACTCCTAAAAATATAGAGGCTATCGCAAGAGTTACCATAGGTGGAAATAGCACATGTACTAAATTATTTTTAATGAAATAAATACTAAATTTTTCCATTCCATATAAGAAATTTACTCTATTTCTTATATTGTAAATAAGAATAATAAGAATAAAAATTATAAAAGTTGTAATTGTTATTTTAAAGAATTTTCTAAAGGATAGATTTTCTGTAAGTCCATCAAAATAACTTCTATTAACATACAGTGCTACTGTTAATACCGTACAAATTACAGCTTCTAAATATCCCTTACCCATAATTAAATAAAGCATTGATAAGATAATTAAGAAAATTATAGCCATTCTATGAGCTATTTTTACCCTATTTTTAATTCCTGATGCTAATGCCATTAAGGAAAGACCACAAATTAGAGTAAATCTCTTGTTAAGTAGTAGCATATAATTTGGAAATAGTTTCGTAATAAACTTTATTTTAATAAATAGTTGTGGCAATATCATAGAGACAACAATAAGTCCCCCTGTTGCTAATACTGAATATGATAATACTGTACTGATTGCATTTTGTTTTTTTACATCATTTTGATCTGTTTGACCCTTAGTAGAAATTACTAAAAGAAGAAGTCCTACTATCCAAGGTATAATTGTGTAACAAATCCTACAAATCAATAGTGAAATGACTATTTTAGGAGTGCTATACCCCATTAAATTAAAAACAAATACACAACATGCTTCAAAAGAACCAAGACCTCCTGGAATTAAGGATATAATACCTACAATTGTAGCAATTACATATACTGTACAAGCAGTCAAAATAGAGATATTGTCCTCAAAGTATCTAATTGTAAAAGCAAAAAAAAGTGCCGCTAAGAACCACTCAAAGGTTGACTGTATGGAAATATAAAGTCTCAATTTTCTCTGGGCACGAATAAATATAGACCTTTCATCACTTATGTATTTTGATAAGTCAATTTTATCAATAAAAATAAATAAAATTACCATAATAAACATTATAAATAGTATTGGTACTAATTTATATTTACCTCTTTGTATAAGACCTATAGCCGATGGTAAACCCAATGAAAAGAGACCTATCATGTCAGAAAATATTACTATAAATAAAATCCTATTAATTACTTTTTTATCTACTTTATATTTGTCATACATTAACTCTCTAATTGTAAAACCTGCAACTCCTCCAAATCCAATAAAATTATTAAACGACTGGGAAATCCAACCAATTATAAAAACTTCCTTTATAGGAATGTTCATTTTATAATATTTAGCTAATAAAAAATCATAAATAGTTGCAAATGAAAAAGCAAATATACCAAATACTATAAAAAAAACTTTTGCTTTAATATCCGTTTCCAAAAGTATTTGTTTTAACTCATTTAAATTAATTCCTGCTATTTCTCTTTTTATTATCATTGCTGAAATAAAAATTACTAGTAAAACAAGAATTGTTCTTATGTAATTTTTGTATTTTCTGTAAAATATTTTAATTTTTTCCATGTCCTCTCCTTACATTTAATATGATAACATAATTTAACAATCAAAATTTCATACAAAATAAAATGTAAGAATATTGTAAGAATTAAAAGATGGATTTGAACCCACTCTTTAGTAGATTCAAATCCATCAGTTTTCTTATTTATATTTTTCGGAAATTATACTATTTTCTACCTGAAGTATCAATAGTTTTATATCCAGTTGTTGTAAACTCATTAAATGTAATTCCCTTTACAAAGTCATAATAGAATTGTAGTGAACCACCATGAGTTAATGGAATTATAACTGTTTGATCTGATAATATTTGTTCAGCTTCTTCATATTTTTCTAGAGCTTCTTTAGGATCTTTAGATTTTATAGCATCTCTAACTAATTCGTCATACTTAGGATCTTCCCAGTTAGTGTTAACTGCGTTAGCTGTAGACATAAATAATGTCAACATAGCTGATGGATCGTTATAGTCTGCTGTCCAAGCAAGGTAACCAAGTTGGTAATCTCCTTGTTGAATTCTACCTGAAAGTATTGGCCATTCCATAGTTTCAAGTTTAATCTCAGTACCTAAAGTAGAGTTTACTGATTGTTGGATAAATTCACAAATTTGTTTAACTAGAGGAGCATTAGTGTAAATTAAAGTTAAGTCTGCTTTTGCAGGATCTTCATCTTTTCCAAGTTCCTTAAGTCCTTCAACAAATAGTGCCTTTAAGTCTTCATTATCTTTTCTTAATTGTTCATAAGTATCGCCATTGTCTTTTCTAAAGTCTGTACCATCAAGTTCCATTCCTCCAGGTACCCAACCTGTTGCAGGTTTTTGAATTCCCTTAGAAACCATATCTACAAGACCTTGTTTATCTATAGCTAGTGATATTGCAAGACGAATCTTGTCATTCTTTAAGTATTCATCATCATGATTAATTGAAAGATATCCAACTGATGGAATAGATACTTCTTGATTCTTAACAGTATCCATGTCTTTAAACTTTTCTACCCACTCAGGTAAACTTGTTCTAACTGCATCAACTTCTCCTACAGAGAAAGAGTTCATTACAGTGTTTGTATCAGTCATGATTGGAAGGTTTACAGTTTCAACCTTAACATTGTCTTTATCCCAGTAGTCTTCATTTTTAACTAAAGTAATTCTAGAGTTATGAGTCCATTCTGAAATTTTGAATGGTCCACATGATAAAACTGTGTCAGCTTCTGCACCATATTTTTCATTATGTTGTTCAACTAAGTCTTGTCTACAAGGTAGCATAACTCTGAAAGGAACTAATGTAGGGAAATAAGAAGCAGGATTCTCAAGAGTAACTTCAAGAGTAAGATCATCTATAGCTTTTACTCCTAATTCGTCCATATTAACTTCACCTTCAGCTCCATTTAGCTTAGCAAAGTTTTTAATAGGGTCAAGTAAGAATGCTGATTCAGAACCAGTTGCAGGGTCTACAGAACGTTTAATTCCATATTCATAGTCCTTAGCTGTAAGAGGCTCTCCATCTTCCCATGTCATACCTTCTCTTAAGTGGAAAGTATAAACTAAACCATCTTCAGATACTTCATATTTTTCTGCTGCTGCAGGAAGTATTTCATTAGTACCATCTTCTTTTTCTCCCATTCTCAATAATGGTTCATTAATATTATTAATGATTTTGTTACCATAAAGGTCAGATCCTTTTTGAGCATCAAGAGTGTTAGGCTCCGCATCAAGAAGCGTATTGTAGTACATACCCTCTGAACTACCACTTTCAGATACTGCGTCGTCTGTTGTGTTAACGTTACCATCTGTTCCATCATTATTTCCTTGACTACATGCAGTTACAAATAGCATACTACATGCTAAAAGGAGAGAAAGAACTTTTTTCTTACTTTTCATTTAATGATTCCTCCTATGAATAATATGTAGCAATTAGTTATGAAATCGTTTAGTTAATACTCGAGGAAATGTTTTCATAAAATCTCTTGTATAACTTCCCTAATCACTTAAGTAAATTATACCACATTAAAATTAAAATAAAAGCTTTTTTTGAATTATTTAAATATGAGTATAGTCAGAACAATTTATTATTACCTAATTTTATATTTATAAATTAACTATAATACTTCTATAAATTGCATAAAACAAAGCATTACCAAACTTAAAATATAACGAAAAATTATTTTGATTAGATAATTTTATTCGTATCAATTTGTAAAGAATTACTCTAATTAAAATAAAAAACCCTAATTAAGTAATCTATTTCATAGATACCTAATTAAGGTTATTTTTATTAATCTTCTGAAAGTTTTTTAAGTCCCTCTTCTAAGCCGTTATTATATAAATGACAAGCAACGTAATGATTGTCTCTTAGTTCTTTAAGTTCAGGTCTTTTCTCTTTACATATCTCCATACAATATCTACATCTAGAACTAAATTTACATCCTTTTGGAGCATTAATTGGTGAAGGGATTTCTCCTTCTAATTTAATTCTATCTTTAGACTTAACTGACGGATCAGGTATAGGGATTGCAGAAATAAGCGCTTTAGTATATGGATGAAGTGGCGCATAATATAAGTCTTCCTTAGGAGAAATTTCAACCATACTTCCTAAGTACATTACACCTATTCTATCAGATATATGTTTAACCATTGATAAATCATGAGAAATAAATAAATATGTTAAATGTTTCTCATTTTGTAATTTTATCAAAAGGTTAACTACTTGTGCTTGAATACTAACATCCAGTGCGGAAATAGGCTCATCACAAACTATAAATTCAGGTTCAACCGCAAGAGCTCTAGCAATTCCAATTCTTTGTCTCTGTCCTCCAGAAAGCTCGTGAGGAAATCTTGCACCATGCTCTGAGTTTAGTCCAACTGTCTTTAGAAGCTCTGTAACTCTTGATTGAATTTCATCTTCTTTTAATTCTTTAAAGTGAACTCTTAAACCTTCACCTATTATATCTCCCACAGTCATCTTAGGGTCTAATGAAGCATATGGGTCTTGGAAAATCATTTGAGCTTTTTTCTTAAAAGATTTTTGCTCTTCTCGATTAAATTTAGTAATGTCTTTTCCCTTATAAAGAACTTGTCCATTAGTAGGATCATATACTTTAATAACAGTTCTTCCAGCTGTAGTTTTACCACAACCTGACTCTCCTACCAGACCTATTGTTTCACCCTTATAAATCTTTAAGTTTACACCCTCAACAGCCTTAACTGTTTTGTTTTTACCTATTGGGAAGAACTTGTCCAACTCTTTTAGCTCAACAAGAACTTCTCTATTATTTTCTTTTATTTGTTCTCTATTCATAGTTCACCTCTAGTATGGTCTTTCTACTTCAGGAGCCAATTCGTGGTGTAACCAACATTTGCTACAATGTGTTTCGGAAAATTTATGCATTGGAGGTTTTTGTTCTCTACAAATTTCCATAGCATAATCACATCTTGGTGCAAATGGACATCCTGGAATATCAAGAAGTAAATCCGGTGGTGTTCCCCCTAAAGCATAAAGAGTCTCTTTATCTTTAGAGTCAAGTCTTGGTACTGATAACAATAATGCCCATGTATATGGATGTTTACCATTACCAAATATCTCTGTAACAGTTCCAGTTTCCATAACTTCACCAGCATACATAACTTGAATTCTATCTGCAAAATCAGCTACTACTCCTAAATCATGAGTAATTAAAACTGTAGCTGTATTGTTTTTTTCTTTAAGTTCTCTTAATAAGTCAATAATCTGAGCCTGAATTGTAACATCTAATGCAGTTGTTGGCTCATCAGCTAAGATAACTTTAGGGTTACAAGCCAATGCAATAGCTATCATAACTCTTTGTCTCATACCTCCAGAAAGTTCATGAGGATATTGGTTTACTCTTTCTTCTGGGTTAGGTATATTTACAAGTTTTAGTAATCTTACTGTTTCTTTTTTTATTTCGTCTCTTGATAAGTCAGTATGAAGTTCAAGAGATTCAGCAATTTGTTTACCTATTTTTGTAGTTGGGTTTAAGGAAGTCATTGGGTCTTGGAAAATCATAGCTACATCAGAACCTTGATATTCCTTAACTCTTTTCTTAGACATTTCTAATACTTCTTCGTCCAAATACTTGATAGATGAACCTTCTTTAATAATTGCTGATTGTTTTGGTAGTATCTGTAAAATTGCCTTTGCAGCAACTGTTTTTCCTGAACCAGATTCTCCCACTATTGCAAGAGTTTCTCCCTCGTATATGTCAAAGTTAACACCTCTTACAGCCTTTACTTCTCCTGCATATGTGTTAAACGAAACTCCCAAGTCTTTTACATCTATAACTTTTCTTCTAGTTGTAATATCCTGTTCTTTTTTTATTGACTCCTCTAATTCACGTTCATCTTGATACGCAGTTCCAGCCTTTACTTTAGTAGCTTCAATAGATGAGTCATCAAGAATCTCATTTACATCTTTATTTTCAATATTTCTTTTATCTGTCATAATTACCTACTTTCTAAGGTTTGGATCTAGAGCATCTCTCAAACCGTCACCTAATAGTGTAAATGATAGCATTGTTAATGCTATTGTTAAGGCAGGGAAGAATAGTTGATAAGGATAGAATTGGAATTTTTGTTGAGCAGAAGCTGCCATAGCACCCCAAGATGTTTCTGGTGGTGCAACTCCAAGTCCTAAATAACTTAAAAACGCCTCACTGAATATATATCCTGGTATATCAAATGATATGGATACCAAGATTACATTTAATGTATTTGGAATTAAATGTCTTAATATAATGTTTTTATTTGATACTCCTAGTACATCAGCAGCCAAGATAAAATCCTGTTGCTTTAATGATAGAATTTGTCCTCTAACAAGTCTTGCAAGACCACACCATCCTGTTATAGTCATCGCTATAATTAGTGTGGAAATACCATCAGAGTTAAGAGCAAGTCTTACTATTATAACTACTAAAAGATAAGGTAATGAAAAAAGTATTTCTACTATTCTCATCATTATATTATCTACTCTTCCTCCAAAATAGGCAGAAACCGCTCCATATATTGAACCTATTACAGTTCCAATTACAGCTCCAGCTATACCTATGAATATGGAAATTCTTCCACCTTTCCAAAGTCTAGTAAATACATCTCTTCCTATTTCATCAGTACCGAACCAAAATTCTGCGTTTGGTTTAGTATTTGGAGCTCCAACAATATTCTTAAAGTCATATTTGGAAATCATAGGTCCTATAATTACCATAACTGTTAAAAATACTAATATTATAAATGCCAACATGGCAGTTTTATTTGATCTAAATCTTCTCCATGCATCGGACCAATAAGTTACGACAGGTCTTGCAATATACTCAGCATTTCCCTCGTCCTTTGGTACTCTCCTAAATTTACTTTTATCTAAACTTTCCATCTTCGTCTCCTAGCTATCTACTCTAATTCTTGGATCGGCAACGGTATATAGAATATCAACTAAAAGTTGTGCAACTAAAAATAATGCTGCATAAAATACTGTAGTACCGATGATCATTGGGTAGTCACGAGTTTGGATAGCGTTTACAAAGTAAAATCCAAGTCCCGGGATACCAAACATACTTTCAATGATGAAAGAACCTGTAAATATTCCTACTATTTGCGGTCCAATGATTGTAATAATTGGAAGAATTGCATTTCTCAAAACATGTTTTCTGATTATATTGAATCTTGAAACACCTTTAGCTTGAGCTGTAAGAATATAGTCCTCATTTAATACTTCAAGTACATTACTTCTCATATATCTTGCATACGTTGCAATGGAACCAAAGCACATTGCAAGGGATGGTAAAACTGTATATTTGAAGACGCCAGGTCTGAAACCAGAAGTTGGGAACCATTGCAATTTAACTGCAAAGAACAATTGTAATAGTGAACCCATTATAAATACCGGGATAGTAACTCCTAGAATAGCAATGACGCTTACTATGTAGTCAGGCAACCTACCCCTATTTAATGCTGCTATTATACCTAATATGATACCAATCGCAAGTCCTACGATCATGGCTTGTCCACCAATTCTTCCTGATACAGGGGCTGTATCTTCAATAACCTTTGATACTTCTCTACCAGGGTATTTAATAGATGAACCTAAATCACCGTTTGTAAATACATTTTTTAAGAAAATTGCATATTGTTCAGGAACCGGTTTATCAAGACCATACTTTTTCCTATAGTTTTCTATAGTTTGTGGTGGTAATGTTTTACCCATGGCTGAGATTGGATCACCCTGAATGTTATGCATTAAAAAGAAAGTTACAGTGGTTATAATAAATAATGTTAAAACCATGTAAAAAAATCTTTTTCCTATATACTTTAACATCTTAACCTCCTAAATCAGGTGGCTCTCGCCACCTGAATTATTTTTTTATTCCTTCAACTAAGGTCTAGCTGAAGTATCAATTGTTTTAAATCCTGTTGTAGTGAATGAGCTTGTAGCCATTCCCTTTACATAGTCATAATAGTATTGGTTAGTACTTGCTCCTATTAGAGGGAATATAACTGATTCATCTACAAGTACTTTATCTGCTTCTTTATATAGTTCAAATGCTTTTGTAGGATCTGTTTCTTGAGCTGCTTCATCAATTAACTTATCGTAATCTTCATTTGCCCAACCTGTGTTAACAGCGTTTGCATTAGATTTAAATAGTGATAACATAGCTGATGCATCATTGTAGTCTGCTGTCCATGCTAGGTAACCTAGTTGATAATCTCCTTTTTGGATTCTACCAGCAAGAATTGGCCATTCCATAGTCTCTAACTTAACATTAAGTCCTAATGTTGTGTTTAGACTTTGTTGAATGTATTCGTTGGTCATCTTTACAATTGGTGAGTTAGTGTAGATAATTGTTAAATCTACTTTAGATGGGTCTTCACCTAAACCTAACTCTTTTAATCCTTCAATTAATAAAGCTTTAGGATCTTCATTTGCTTCTCTTAGTTCTTTATAAGAATCTCCTGCTTCATCTCTAAATTCTTTACCATTTTGTTGGATTCCATTTGGTACCCATCCTTGAGCTGGAGGGTTAAATCCATCGGATAATAGTGAAGAAATTCCTTCTCTATCAATAGCTAAGTTTATAGCTGCTCTAACCTTGTCGTTAGAAAGTAATTCATCTTTATGATTTACTGATAAATAGTCTACTGATGGAAGACTAACAGGTTTACTTTCAACTTCTTCAATTCCTTCAAACTTAGATATCCATTCAGGAATATTTGTTCTAACTGCGTCAACTTCTCCAACTTGGAAAGAGTTCATAACTGTGTTTGTATCAGTCATAATTGGAATGTTAACAGTTTGTAGCTTAACGTTTTCTGCATCCCAGTACTCTTCATTCTTTTCAAGAGTAAGTCTTGAGTTGTGAGTCCATTCAGCTAGTTTGAAAGGTCCACAAGATAATGCTGATTCAGCTTCTGCACCGTATCTTTCACCGTGTTCCTCAACTACGTCTTGTCTTGCAGGGAACATTACTCTAAATGGTACAAGTGTTATAAAGTATGATGCTGGAGCATCTAAAGTAACTTCTAATGTACTTTCATCTATAGCTTTAACACCTAGCTCTTCCACTGGTAATTTTCCTGAGTTTACGTCGTTAAAGTTTTTGATTGGATCTAATAGGAAAGCTGATTCAGAACCAGTTTCTGGGTCTGCTGCTCTTTTAATTCCATATTCGAAATCATTAGCAGTAAGTGCTTCACCATCTTCCCACTTCATTCCTTCTCTTAATTTAAAAGTATATGTCAATCCATCTTCAGATACTTCATAGCTTTCAGCTGCAGCAGGTATAACTTCATTTGAACCATCTTCATTCTCAGCCATTCTCAATAGTGGTTCAGTTATATTGTTTATAATTGTATTACCATAAACATCTGATCCCTTTTGAGCGTCTAGAGTTGTTGGTTCACTGTTTATTAAAGTGTTAAAAACTTGCTCTCCGCTATTTCCTCCCGCTGCTTGGTTTCCGCTTGCATCGGTACCATTTGTGTCAGCTCCGTCACCACAAGCAGTTACAAATAACATCATTCCTGCAAGTGCAAGTGAAAGAACTTTTTTCTTTCCTTTCATTACGTTATTCCTCCTTAAGAATATAAATAAGAATTTTAAATTTTACAAAACTATAATTTCCTGGTTCCCCAAGAAAACGATTTAAATTTTTATAAATATAAAACATTCTCTCAAAGCCTTGTCTATTCAATGTTTTGTAGAACTCATTGATTATTATAACATAACTTTTTGCCATTTCAACTGTAAAAACCACTAATTAATCAATAGGCAAATACATACGTTAATTTAAAGCTAAACTCAATAAAATTACTTAATTTTTATTAAGTTTAATAACTATGTGGATTTAGAGTGAAAAAGTATGCTAATTCTGTAAAATTTCAAATAAAATAGACTTTGATTATATTTATACAAACATATAATGTTTGTTATTAAATAAACTTATTTGGTTTTTAATTTTAAAATCTTTTTAAAAATTTTTAATATTTTACAATTTACTATGATTTAGATCACTTTTTGTTTCTATATTTTTTGAAGAAATAGATAGTAGTACTTACTAAAAGCAAAGCTATTACAATAAGAGTGTAATCATTTATTATCTTCTTTATATAAGCCCAATTATCACCTAGAGTCATTCCCGCATATATTATTATAGAATTCCATATTAATGAACCAAGTCCTGTTAAAATTACAAATTCCAAAATATTCATTTTAAACATACCTGCAGGAATAGAAATAATCGATCTAAATATAGGGACCATTCTTAAAAAGAATATGGAAACCCGTTCATATTTTTGATATATACTTTTAATCTTTTCAAGTTTATCCTGCCCAAGTTTTAAAACCTTATCTTCTCCAATAAAATATTTTCGAACATTTGGACTATTTAGATGCCTTCCTATATAATATAGAACTAATGCCCCCATTATAGATCCTAAAGTTGAAGAAAAGAGAACAGATATGAAAGTTAAATTAGTTTCTATAATAAATATTCCACCCATTCCTAAAACTACTTCTGATGGGATTGGTGGAAATACATTTTCAATAAATATTAAGAAGAATATTCCAAGATTTCCAAATTGTTCAATACATTTCAAAAACAAATCTTCCATAATTTCCTCCTCTCTTCTTAAAATTATATCAAAAATATATGTACATATAAAATTAGACTTATCTATTAATATAGGAATCTAATTTTTTAGCTGTATCTTTTATGACTAAAACTTTTTAATATTTTAAAAATCTCTTTTTATCAAAATTTAGAAGATTGAACTCTGTTCTTTCAAGGATTAGAGTTTTTTATTTAACCAAAATTCTTGAAAGAGTACTTATATAACTTTATTGATAAAAACTAATATAAAACCTAAGCCAATATTGGCTTAGGTTTTATATTAGTTTACATATGATTTGTATCTTTGTATATTTTCTTCCGTTAAAAACTCATATGCAGTATTTACTTTTTGGAACATTTCAGAAGCCTTAGGACTATTATTTAAATCTGGATGATATTTTTTTGCCATCTTTCTATATGCTGTTTTTACTTCATACACATTTGTATTAAGTGGAACTTCTAAAATTTTACAACTCTCCTCGTATTTTCTTTTAAAATCATCATATGGATTTGAATAGGTTGCACCTCGACCATAGTAACTACTATAATTTCCCTGTGTACTACTCCAGTTTTTATTATAAGTAGAACTATTTACATTCCTAAATATTTCTTCCCAAAATTGATTTTGTGCCCTTTGTCTTTCCCTTTCTCTTCTTTCCTCTTCTGCCTTCTTATTTCTATATGCACTTTTAAATTCTTCATAGCTCTTGTAATTTTCTTTATTATTTATAAGGTAATCACCATAATTTCTTAGATATTCAACTGCAGAATAGTGAAGAAATTCTAAGTAACTTATAAACTTTCTACCTAATAAAGGGATTATTATGAAAAAGAAGAATAGAAAAATTAATACAGGAAGATATATTATTACAAGTGGTAACAAAAAAATTATTCCTGAACAGGCTAGAACTCCTAACAACATAAGTAATGATTTTCCAAGGCTAGTAATTACATCAACTACTGATCCAACTAACTTTATTAAACCACCTATTAAAAAATCTAGAACATCTGCTAATCCTAGAATAAATTTTCCCCACAATTTTTTCATATTTAATACCTCATTTAAATTCAAATTAAACTATAACATTAAAATTATAACATTTATTTTCTTTTTTTAAAAATTGTATATTATAAAAAACCAAAGTTTAGAACATTTCACTAGCTCTAAGCTTTGGTTTTAACTTAAGATAAAATTTCAATTACATTTTTATTAGCAGCTGACTTTGCTGGAGCATATGAGAATACTATACCTATTGCAAGTGAGATTCCAAGTGCAACAAGTATTGGTCCAACTTCAACTGAAGCACTAAATGGTAGAAACACAGAAATTACCATTGCCATTAAAAGTCCAAATAAATATCCAAATATTCCACCAATAACTGTTACTATTACCCCTTCTAATAAAAACTGGACAGTAATATTTTTCTTTGTAGCTCCTATTGCCCTTCTTATTCCTATCTCTTTTGTACGTTCAGATACTGATATAAACATCATATTCATCATTCCAATACCTGCAATAAACAAAGAAATACCACCAATTAACGCTATAAATAAAGTTATTTGACTAAGAACTTTCGATACTCCTTCCATAACCTCAGAGATGTCGAAAAAATTATAGGATCCTAAATCTTTCATTGAACCTGTCTCTGATAACTTATCTACAATTTTTTTTGCGGTTTCTTTAACATTTGAACCTGATTTTACAAAAACTTCAATAGCTGGAGAGTTTGGTTTTTCATCTTTAAAAATATTATATGTGTTTTTTGGGATTGCAAGATCTGCATTAATATTTCCAATTCCAAAAGTAAATTCTCCTGTTTTATAAATTCCTACAACTCTATAACTCAATCCTGCTATTTCAACAGTAGATCCAATAATAGAATTGTAATTTTCAAAAATTTCCTTTGCAAATTCTTCAGAAACAACACACACTCTTTCCTGCAGATCGTTATCAAGTAAATTTAAGTTTCTTCCTTCTACTATTTCTTTATCCGTCTGCTCAACAGTTTCTACAAAAGTTGTTACTTTGCCATTTCTTGTTTTTAAATCCACATTATGAACATTAGGATTATATGAATCTTCTGCAAGTTTTACACTTTCAACATTTTCAATGGATTTAATATTTTCAAAATCCTGTTGATTGTAAAAAACTATGTTTTTATCCTCATACATATTTGGATTTTTAGGTATAAATGAAATGGCGATAGATAAATTCTGTTCTCCGTCATTAGTTAAGTTTTCCATAACATATTTTTGAAATCCATTACCTATAGATATTATTGTAATTACTGCCCCAATTCCAATAATTATACCCAACATGGTTAAGATGGATCTTTTTTTGTTTCTTTTCAAGGCGTTAAAAGCATCTGCAAAAAGCACTGAAAATTTCATTATATATCCATCCTTTCTTCCAAATCTCCATCTTTCATAAAAAGCACTTTGGAACAGTAGGATTTTAGTGACCTATCATGAGTTACCATAATTACTGTTGTATTATTTTCACTATTTAATTTTTTAAAAATATCCATAATTTCTATAGAAGTAACCGAATCCAAAGCTCCTGTTGGCTCATCAGCAAGCAAAAAATATGGTTTATGGACAATAGCTCTTGCAATTGCAACTCTTTGTTTCTGTCCACCTGATAACTGCCCTGGATACTTTTCGATTTTATCGAGTATTCCAACAGAATCTAAAGCTTCTTTTACTCTATCAAGAACTTTACTAGGACTCTCTCCTCCATATAAAAGTGGCAATTCAACATTTTCTTTAACTGTATAATTTTCAATTAAATTGAAATTTTGAAAAACAAATCCAACACTCCTATTTCTAAGATTGGACATTTCATCATCACTTAAATTTTTCACTGATTTTCCATTAAAAATATAATTTCCAGAGAATTTTCTATCTATAAATCCTATTATATTCATTAAAGTAGATTTTCCAGAACCGGATTCACCCATTATACCGACAAATTCACCTTTTTGAACATTAAATGATACATCTTTAAGGACATGTAGTTTTTCTTCTCCTGCAATATATATTTTATTAACCTTTTTGACTTGAATCATTACCATTAGTTTCCTTTTGATTTATATCTTTTGATGAATTCGTATTATTGTCTTCATTTTCAACTTCTAATTTTATTGATCCTGATTCTTCTTTATTAGAATTATTTTTATTCTTAGAATCTTCTGTTGATTGTTCAGTATTTAAATTTTCATCTTTTATTTTTATTTCTTGACCATCAACTATTCCTGATATATTTTCAACAATTTTATCGCCTAATTTCAATCCATCTAGAATTTTATATGCTCCATTTTCTTTCATCAAACTTATTTCTTTTTTCTTAGCTTTACCGTCTTTAACTGTGAATATATATGTTTTGCCATCTTCTTCTAAAACAGATGACTCTGGTATAAATAGTCCGTCTTCTTTTAATTTTATATTTACTGAAAAACCATATTGTATAAATCCATCTGGTAGTACAGAAAAACTAAATTCAGACATAGAATTTTCGTTAGAATCTGTAATTCCTGGTGCAATTTCCTTTGGCATATCCGATAAGAAGTCTACCTTCCCTTTTTGAGTTTCTCCAGTTGCAATTACTGTAAGATCAACCCTATCATCTTTTTTTATCTTATCATAGTCAAATTCAGTTATATTAGATACTATCTTACACTCTTTTGAAACTATCTTTACAACAGGTTCTGTAGCTTGTGGCCCTTGGTTTGCAGAATCTTTATTTAAATAAACTACTCCTGAAATAGGTGCTTTTTCAGTTATGTATTGTTTATTTTTTAAATTATTTAATTGATCTTTTAAACCACTTAATTGAGAGTTTGTTTCAGAAATTGCCCTTTGAGCAGGAGTTATTTGACTCTCATACATATTAACTTCTTGTTTTGACGCTTCAAGTTCCATTTGAAGTTGTTGTATTTCAGCTTGTTTTTGAGCAAGTTCTTCTGGATCATCTGTATTTAAAGATTTTTTTGTTTCTTCCAGTTTTTTTGACACATTGTATTGACTATTCTTAGCATTTTGTAAGTCTCTTTTAGCGTTGGATAAATCTTTATTTGAAAATCCTAGTTGTTTATTAACACTTGTTATCTGCCTTTGTAATTCGTCAATTTGTTCTTTTATAACAGGATTTTCATACATAAATAGGTTTGCTCCCGCTAAAACTTCATCCTTGTCATTAACATAGTATTTTATAATTTCGCCCTTTGTAGGATCAAAAAATAAGCTCTTTGAATCTACAGGAACTGAATTACCAACAAAAGTTAATCCTTCTTTTTCTTTTATAGTATAAAGTGAATATTCCTTCTTATCTTTCTTTTTTGGCATAAAAATGCCTATAATAGTGGCTGTAACTAAAATTACAGCCACTATAGATAAAATTATTTTATTTTTCTTGCTCATATAAATTTTCCTCTTCATCGGGATATTTATCTACCTTAGAATTAAGAATTAACATTCTAATAGCTGGAAGTAGTTTAATTATAAGTACAATTAATCCTGTTACCACCGCTATTATAATTGCCGCTGTAACCACTCCAGTTTCTGTATCTTTCAAAGTCACTTGAATATTATTTCCACTTCCAGATGAATTTCCTGCTTGTCTTACAGCAACTACAATTCCCAATATAAAATTATATGCTGCCATAATTAAAGTTAAAGCGTAAGGTATAATATCTACCTTTAATCTTTCAATTATTTTCTTTCGATTCTTAAATGCCATAACTACACAATAAATTGTAATAGCTGTTGTTACGATTAGCATTACTTTATCAAAAGTTGTAGGCATAAATTCTTTTGAATCAATCCCAAGATCTTCCAATTGCTTAACTGATGATTTGGTAATAAATGTATCTACTATACTAAACACACTAAATATAGCACTTAAACTGGTTAAAATTAAGTAGAAATTATTCCAAAAACCCATCTTCTTAAAAACATCTTCTCTTTTCATAATTTTCATAATGTACCTCCCTTAGTGTACTAGAGTTTTGATACATTAATAATAACATTTAAGGCTAAATTTGTAAAGAATTTTTTTCTAATTTAATAAATTTGTAAGAATTAAAAAAGAGATAGGATTTCCTATCTCTATATATTTAAATTAATTACTCTATTAGCTTTTAAAGTAGCCTTTAAGTCTATTATTCTTTGGTTTGATGATCCTCTAAATTTAAGCTTTAAATCTTTTCGTCTTTCTATAAATGGCCCATCAACAAGTACATCACAGTTTTCTAATATAGTTTTTGCATCTTCATTAAGAATTAACTTATCATATACATATCCCGAGTATATCCAGATACTTTTTTTAGTATTTTTTCTTATATATGGAACAATTTCAGATAAATCTTTAGCATTATCAAAGGGCTCTCCCCCCAATATGGTTAAACCTTCAACTTGTGGTTTTGCTAGATTTTCAATCAATTTATCCGTTACTTCCTGTGTCCAAATACTTCCATAATTGAAATCTTGATATTCAGAATTAAAACAGTTCTTACAACCAATGGTACAACCTGTTACAAATATAGTTGTTCTAACACCAGGTCCATTTGCCACATCATATTCTCTAATTTGTGCAAATCTCATTATATATGAAGAACTCTTTCTTTAATTTCTTTTGTCCTACCTTCATTCCAAAAGTTTTCACCTAAATATCCACATGTTCTTCTAGTTACATTCATTTTGGAAGTATCTTGATTATGACATTGAGGACAAGTCCAATGATTGTCATCGTCTAAAATGATTTCTCCATCATATCCGCACACTTGGCAATAGTCAGACTTAGTGTTAAATTCTGCATATTGAATGTTTTCATATATATATTGAACCATTGTTTCAAGAGCTTCCAGATTGTGAGCCATATTTGGAATTTCTGCATAAGAAATACATCCTCCTCTTGAAAGGTCTTGAAATTGTGACTCAAATTCAAACTTAGAAAACACATCTATATCTTCTCTAACATCCACATGGAATGAATTGATATAGTATCCTTTATCAGTAATATCTTTTATAATACCAAATCTCTTCCTATCAATTGAATTAAATCTATGTGTTAAAGATTCTGCAGGAGTGCCATATAGTGCAAAACCTAATCCTGTTTCACTTTTCCAAAGATTAATTTTTTCGTTTAATTTTTCCATAATTTTTAGTGCAAATTCTCTTCCTTTTGGATCTGTATGACTTACACCTTTAGTTAGAAGAGTTGCTTCATAAATTCCAATATAACCTAAAGTAACTGTAGCATATCCATTTATTAATAAATCTTGGATAGACTCGTGTTTTTCAAGTCTTGCAATTGCTCCATGTTGCCAGTGTATAGGACTTGAGTCGGAATTAGCTCTTTGTAATAACTCATACCTCAACATACAAACTTTTTTACAAAGATCTAGTCGTTTTTCTAATATACTAAAGAATTTTTCTTCATTGCCTTCTGCAAGAATACCTATTTGAGGTAAGTTGAGAGTAACTACCCCCATATTAAATCTTCCATCAAACTTATAATTTCCATTTCCATCTTTCCAAGGAGATAAGAACGCTCTACATCCCATAGGAGAAAATACATTTCCTTCATAATTTTCTTTCATCTTTTTTGCGGAAATATAGTCAGGATACATTCTTTTTGCAGTACATCTTATAGATAATGCAGTTAGGTAGTAGTATTTGCTATCTTTGTGTATATTATTTTCATCAAGTACATAAATTAGTTTAGGGAATGCTGGAGTTACATAAACGCCCACTTCATTTTTAATACCTTGAATTCTCTGTTTTAAAATTTCTTCTACAATTCTTGCAACCTCATCCTCATATTCATCACCATCTTCAATATGCATAAATAAGGTTACAAAAGGAGCTTGTCCATTACTTGTCATCAAAGTATTAATTTGATATTGAATTGTTTGAATTCCAGATTCCAAATCTTTCTGTGTCAATTCTTCAGCCATTTTTTCAGCTAAACTTAAATCTTTTATTACTGAAAGTGCCATGTTAAGATTCTTTTCATACGATTTTCTTAGATATTTTCCTAGGCATTTTATATCTATACTTTGTCCACCATATTGATTACTTGCAATTTGAGCAATAATCTGAGTCATAACATTACATGCAACTTGAAATGATTTTGGAGTTTCAATCATCTTGCCATTGACAACAGTTCCATTATCTAGCATATCTTTCATGTTTACTAGACAACAGTTAAACATAGGTTGTACAATATAGTCCATATCATGAATATGTATTGCCCCTTCATCATGAGCCTGTATCAAATCTACAGGAATCATCTTTCTTCTAGCAATATCTTTAGAAACCTCTCCTGCAATCAAATCTCTTTGAGTTGAAGCGATATAAGCGTTTTTATTTGAATTTTCCTTCATCAATTCATGATTTTCAGTTTCTAGAAGTCCAATAATACTATCGTCTGTTGTGTTTTTTTCTCTTTTATAAGTCTGGACAGCTTTGTAATTTTCATAAGCTCTAGCAGTTGCTGAATTGCCATTTTGAATTAACTTATAATAAACTTGATCTTCAATGTCAAAAATTGACATTATCTTACCAGTGGTTTTTGCAAAGTCTTCTATCTCGTGTGCAATTTTACTTGCAAGTCCTTCTTCATATAGCCCTGTGCTTGAATTCATAGCTTTTTCAATGGCTATTATAATTTTTTCCTTATTAAATTCTACTAAATTTCCATCCCTTTTTTTAACTTTCATAATATCACCTGATATAATTTTAAGCCATATCTCTATATATAGCAACCACTATATGTGGACTATACTACATATAGTGTCTATCTCTATGCAAATACTATGTATATTATTTGTTACAAATGATTAATCTAGGCGTTTAACATGATTAAATATTCAATGACTTTGCTTTTTATCTTTTCTACTTGTGGAAAAAAAGAAACCGATATACTATATATCGGTTTCTTTTATTTGAATTTTCCAAATTTATAATCCAAGTCTTTAAAATAGGCTATAACTTGCGGAAGTGCTTCTATGGTCAATTCTTTATTTTTGCTGTCATGCATTAAAATAACCTGCATATTATTGCTTGAAGCCTCGTTTAATATCTTTACTTTATTAACCATATCGTTTACATTTGAAGGCCTTCTAGATTTTGGTTCCGCATCTCCAGTCATATTGTTCCAATCTATCCAGTCTACTCCTAAAGCTTTTAACTCCCGGTCCGCCTCTTCGAGATTACTCCATGACATATGCCCGCCTGGATACCTCCATGTGTGAAAGTTAAAATCTTCTCCTAAGTATAAACTGGCTCTTTCTTGTATCTTATTAAAATCTGATAATATATTTTTTGTATTTCCAACCCTCCCTGGATATAGAAAAGAATAATCGTGCCCAAAACTATGTGCTGCGATACAATGACCTTCACTATACATTCTCAATAAAATATCTTTAGTGTTTTCATTAATATACTGTCCCTGTAAGAAAAAAGTAGCTGGTACTTCATGCTCTTTTAAAATATCCATTATTCGAGGTGTAGAAATATTATCTAACCCATCGTCAAAGGTTAGAAACACAACTTTTTCTCCGGTATATTCTTCCTCGTTCCTTATAATTGAATTAACTTCTCCTGCTTCAAATATTAAATTTTCATATGGGTCTTTTAAATTTAAAGAACTAGATAAATTAGTTTCTTGTGTAGACTTTGTCTCTTTTTTATTTTCAGTGGTTTCCTTTATTTTTTCTTCCGTTGTAACTTGTTTTACTTTAGAAATATTTTTAGAATAGGATATATGTTCCTTAATGAAAATTACAGTTACTAATATCAAAAGTAAAATTGATATGGAGAACATAAAACCTTTAGTTTTTTTCATCATCTAAACTCCTAAGTTATTTTAACAATTCTATCGCTTTTTTTAATTGATTATCTTTTTCCATAAAATCTGGACCAAAATTTATAGCATCTTCAGATAATTTTACTTCAATGTCTGGTTTTACTCCTATCTCGTGAATTTTTTTATCATTTGGGGTAAAGTACTCTTGAACAGTTAATTTTATTGCACCGTTATCCTTAATGCCAAAGCTCTTAGCTGGAGCTATTGTTTGAACTATCCCCTTTCCAAAACTTTTAGTTCCTACTACCTTTGCTTTACCATAGTCTTTAATTGCTCCAACCAATATTTCTGATGCTGAAGCAGATCCTCCATTAATTAAAACTACCATAGGAAGTGTTTCTTCTTTATCATCAGACATATCAACTTCTTCTTTTTTATTTTTATCAACAGTCTTGACAATTGGTCCTTCTGGTAAAAGATAATCTGCGATATTTACACAACTATCCTTAAGACCTCCAGGATTGTTTCTAAGATCTAAAATTATTCCAGTTACATTCTTTGATTTAAGTTCTTCAAAATTTTTCTTAAATTCTTCAAATGTCTTCTCTCCAAATTGAGAGATGTGTATATAACCCAGTCCTTCAATTTCTTCAGATGTTACTGTCATAAGATTTATCTTTTCAAGTTTAATATCCATCACTATATCGTCATAAGTACCTGATAAGTTTTTCCTCTTTATAACGAGTTTAACCTCATCGCCATCACGACCTTTCATTATGGCGGTTGCTTCATTGAGCTTATCTCCTGGATAAACTTTACCATTTACAGAATATATAATATCATCAGGTTTAATTCCCTTTTTAAAAGCTGGCGATTCTTTAATAGGAGAAACCACCCTTATTAAATTATCTTCTGTAACAGTAATGTAAATTCCTATTCCTTTGTATTCGCCGCTAGTGCTCTCCTTAAAGGCATTAAATTCCTCTTCTGTTAAATACTCAGAATATGGGTCTTCCAGCCCTCTAAATAATCCCTTATAAAGCTCATCTTCTAATTTTCTCTGCTTAACATCAAATAAAAAATACTTATCAATTACTTGCTTCATCTGATCTGTTTTAGAATATATACTATAGTCGTCTTTTGTCAAAACTACCTTGTTTCCAGTTGAGATGGCAACGTAATTTCCAAGAAAGAAAGATCCTGTCATAAGTGCCAAAATCAAAATAAAAGATACGACAAATTTTATTCCTTTTTTCATATTTCACCTCATTCATGTACTACAATTATAAAACACTTACAAAAAAAGTGTGAAAACTAATCACACTTCTTGTCCTTATCTATTTGTATCTTCAAAGCTTGTATAGCAGTTTTAATTCCTATATTCACATCGTCAATAATTTTATTTGACAAATTTTTCTTCTGCCTTTCCTGATTATTTATACAGACAAAAACAGCACCTGCTCTAACTCTTCTATATGACGCTACCGTAAACAATGTAGAAGACTCCATTTCTGAACATAAACACCCAAGCCTTAACCAAGCTTTCCATTTATTTTCAAGCTCATAGGAAACAGGTTTATCTTGTGGACTATGCTGACCATAAAAAGAATCTTTACTCTGGACAATTCCTGTATGATATGGTAGTTTCAATACTTGGCTTGCCTTTACAAGGCTATCACAAATTTCAAAATTTGAAACTGCGGGAAATTCTATGGGAGCATATTCCCTAGAAGTTCCCTCCATTCTAATTGCCCCTGTAGCTATTACAATATCTCCAGATTTAACATCTAGATCCATACCTCCACAAGTTCCTACTCTTATAAAAGTATCTGCTCCAATATTGCATAATTCTTCAACTGCAATTGCAGTTGATGGCCCTCCAATTCCCGTTGAACAAACCGTAACTTTTTCGCCATTTAAATATCCATTATATATACAATATTCTCTATTATCCGAAATAAGTTCGGGAGTTTCAAAGTGTTTAGATATTAATTTCGACCTTTTCGGATCTCCAGGAAGTAAAACATATTTTCCTATATCTCCTTTTTTTAACTTTATGTGAAACTGCTCTTCTCCAAGTATTTCTCTAGTCATCTTAACACCTACTTGTTTACCATTTTAAATATATTATACATGTTATTGGAAGATATTGAACTCCTTCCTCCCAACACATAATAATTTAGTATTGATTTGTCTTTATAAAATTCATTTATATCATCACTTATACTATCCATTTGTACAATTTGTAATGGGGAGTTTAACTTTCCAAGAACAGGCCCCACAGACAAAGCGTCAGCAATATTATATCCATTAGCCAAAAATAGCGGGTTATACTCTTCAAAGTAAACCTGATTAACTTTTGCTCCCGTTAAAAATCTATCTTTACCTTTTAGTCTTTCAATATTTTTTACACCTAAATCAGATAATTCAACTTCTATACTTTCAGAAACTGTGGAATCGCCTCCAATTATTGTAACTTTTTCAATTTCATATGCGATTAAAAAATTCTTTAATGATGGTGATAAAGTGTCTTTTTTAGAAAATACAATTGGAATTCCTTCTCTAGCTGATACTGATACAATATTTATAGAGTCCGCTTCTTCATACCCATTTACCAAAAAGACTTCTTTACTCTCTTTTACATTTGTCTTTCTTGCAATTTCAAGAGAGGTTTCAATTCTATCTGAACCTTTAACCCTCTCAACTTCAGCAAAAGATTTTAATTCCTCCTCTAGCTCTCTTCCTATAGTAGCATCTCCACCTATGATAATAATTTTTTTAGGATTTAATCTCATAAGTTCCTGCTTTGCATTAATAGTCAACTTGTCATTTGGAAGTAACAATAACGGTCCATTTTCATACTTTGTAAGTGAACCCATGCTTAATCCATCTGCATACGAGAAGTGATTAGTTATATATACATAATCAGAGTTTTCATAAAATTTTTTAGATATTTCTAAAGAGGTTTCTGACCTATTATATCCGTTTATTCTTCTTGATTTAGTAAATTCATCGTAATTAAGTCCAAGTTCAACACCAGCTAATGCATCTACAATACCATGTCCATAACCCATATTTGGACTTGTATTAAATTGCTCATCTTTTAAAGGACTTGCTGTAAGAGTTAATATATTTTTCATATCTTCATTATTTAGATTTCTATTAGCTTGTAATATTAAAGCAATTACCCCTGATACTTTTGGCGTAGAAAAAGATGTTCCAGACCAATAGGCATAGTGATTGTTTAAATCTGCAGCATACACGTCCACTCCTGGAGCAACAACATCTGGTTTTATAACAGACTTTGTAGTATCTAGTGGTGAAGGACCCAAACCAGAAAAATCCGCAAGTAAATTATTTTTATCAACTGCACCAACAGAGATTACATCCAAAAGTGCAGCTGGATAATCAATGCTACCAAGGTAATTGAAATATTCCGTGTTTCCTGCAGAAAAAACAGGAATTATACCTGCGTTGATCCATGCGTTTATCATTGGGTCAAACCATCTATCTAATATTGTTTTTCCCCATGAATTATTTACAATATTAGGAGCTAAATCGGCTCTCCCCCCTGGTGCCAAAAACCACTGGGCAGCTTTCAGTATATTGCTATTGCTAGTAGTTTGACTTTTAAATGCTCTAGCTAAAATCCAAGTTGCCTTCGGAGCTACTCCTATATTTTCTCCAACCGCCGTAGATACCACAGCTGTACCATGCCCTTGACCAGAACTTATCGGAAATTGAGATTCTTCAAAAACATCATACCAAGATGTAGACGCCCCTTCAGTATGTCCCCTCCAGTTGTCATAAATTTCAGGATTCTTATATTCATCTCCTTCTAAGTCAACTCCACTATCTAAAAAGCCTATGACAATATCAGTTCCATATAACTTGTATTTATCCCTTAAATTAAATACATTCATATTTTCTAAATCCCAAAATACAGACGATTTATCTGTATTTTGTAAGAAACTTGCATTTTCTAATTGCACTTCTCCATTTTCTGCAACTTCAATTATATTATCTAATTTTAAAATTTCTTTAATCACCGAACCAAAGGCTTTTACTCTTATGGTATTAGTAATATAAAAACTCTCTATTTCGTGAACTTTTTCTACATTTTCTTTACATATTTCAAGAGCTTTCTTCTGAGAAATATTTGCATTTTTTTTCAAATTTTCAATATAAGCTTTTCTTTGATTAATTTGATTTCCTTTACTTGAAGATAGATCTACTTTTTCATTATTTGCAATTTCATCTTCGAAAGTAATTAGAACATCTATACTTACATCTTTTTCAATTTTATTTAATAAATCATCAGAAACTACTTTTTCTTTAGCTTTGACAGTACTAGGTGCAAAAACACTTATTACCATTGCAAATGCCAACATATACGATATAAATTTATTCATGATTATCTCCTAACAACACTCTACCTATTGTCTTTAAATTTTTACCTTCATCCTCAATCAAGAAAAGGATAGTGTCTTTTCCATCTTCTTTTATAATATCTGACCTTTTTACATTTAAAACTTGACCATAAAAACTTTCTTTTTTGTATATTATAGACATCTCTTCAACATTCATATTTGGTTCAAGAGAATTTAACATTAACTCCACATATACAACATTATTTACATGATTATTTAAATCAATATCTAAAGGACCAATTCTTCTTTTATATGAATTATTAAATTCTAAATTATCATCGACCTTAAAATCACTTATATGGGATTTAACCTGACCAATATTATAGAAATTCAAATATGAGTTTGGAATACGTGATGGACTTCTCTTTAACTTAGACAATAAAATCCATTCAGATTTAGCTTTTATACATACTTCATTATTTTCATTATAGACTGTAAAATCTCTTAAAGCAAAAAATTTTCTAACTCCCGTGATTTCAGTTCTAACTTTAACACTGCTATTACTTTTTAGTTTCCTTATTAATTTTATATCCCAACGATAAACTATCCAAAACATATCATCAAAATATTCATTATTATCTCTTTTTGAGTGTTTGTAAGCAGTCTCACATAAGATATTAAATATTTTTGACAATGATACATTTCCTGACCTTTCATCAAAACTGTATAATTTAAATTGTTCTTCAAATATTCTATTCATTTAAAATATATTTCACCATAAGTCCTTTTACTTTTTTTAAATATCCTTTTTGTGTTAAATCTTCTAAAATATTCTCTAATTGATCAACAGTATATACAATACCTGTATCTTCTTGAATTTCCTTACACGTTTCAAATATTCCTAATTCGTTTATCGGTAAATAGTCACTCAATATATTCATTATATTAGATGTAGCTTCTGCTTGTCTATTAATCAACTCTTCAAATGGATTTTCCCCGTGGGGTGTTAAAGTATGGGAAGCTCTAATTCTAACATACATGGTTCTGCCTATAGCAGACTCAGATAAGAACACATCTCCTGTTTTTAAATAAGGAAGTCTATTTGTTTGTTCTATTGATAAATCTGTCTCTTCTTTAATAGTTTGAATATCTGTCGATCTAGTGGTTCTGTATATGAATTTTGTATTTAATTGAGCTGTTACTGTATTATCCAAAAGGGACGGTCTTTGTGTTGCAAGAATTAAAAATACTCCATATTTCCTTCCTTCTTGGGCAATTTCTCTAAGTATATACTTGGAACTCAAATCACCGCCATCAAAACTTTGTGGTGCAAAATTATGAGCCTCGTCTGTAATTACAAAAAATGGAGGAAAATATTGAACATCCTCATTTTTTATTACACTGTCTTTATAATCTCTCCTAAGATTGTATAGACTATTAATAATATATGTTGCATATACTTGTATTATTTTTACAGAACCTTGTATTACTCCAATTTTACCCATTTTAACACAATCGTATAAAAGCTTAGAGTCATGTTCAAATATCCCTAGTTTTGTCAACCTATTAAATCTCCAGCTTACTCCAAATACAGAACTTGGAGGACATTTGTCATTGTATTTTTTATATACGTAAAGTATGTTTTCCCAATCTTTTCTTTCAACACCTTCAGATTCTTGAATAATTTCCTGAATTTTTTGAAAACTACCAATTTTTTGACCTTCAATTAAGTGATTAAGTCTAGTCAAAAAAGTTTGTAGAGAATCTTTTGGTTTATGAAGTGTTTCAATTACAGATTCCATTCCTTCACTAAGCTTAGAAGAAGTACCTATTAATGCCTTTAGCTGTCTTGTATTTATATCTTCAAATTTTATACCTGTATTTTCACCTATTACGAACTTTGAAAAACTAGAGCTATAATCTTCTCCATAATTTTCTTTACTTCTTATAGTAAAATCCATTTCATAGTGAGGATCAAGTATTATACCTGGAACCTTTTTTTGCATAAGTTCTTCAATCACAACTCTAAGACCATATGATTTTCCAGAACCTGAGCCTCCAAAAATTCCTATATGTGGATATTGATGCATCCCATGCAAATTTAGAAGATAAGGTAGTTCTGTTTGTTTTCTAAAACTATTATCTTCCAAAGTTTCACAAATGTATTTTAAACTATCGGGACAGCTTTTATAAATGTCATCTGTATTTCTTATTACTCCAACTATTAGGGATTTATCTATTGATGAGGTCATGAAATACTTTTTTACTTCATTGAACTCAGGAATTCTACAAGAAGAACCCGTTTCAATAGGATAATTGTTTTCTTCTAATAGCCTTATTTTTCCCAAATAGATTGTATCTTCTTCTAAATTAAATCCTAGTGCCACTAAATTTTCTATTAGCTCAGAATTTAACATTTCTCCTTCTTTTGGCACATTAATATATCTATTATAAGTATGAACTTCTACAACCTCTCCTAATATATCACCCATAGGGTCTTGTATCATGAGAAATTCATTAATTCTAAACTTCCAGTCATTTGACCCAATAAATGCCTCTTGTTGATCTGTTATTCCGATAATTTTAATATCCATTACATACCTCTCTTATCTCTTTGAGAATGAAACAACAACTCAAACTTATCCTTGGAAATATAGGATTCACAAAGAGATTTTATATTCTTATTCGTAATTCTTGCTTTCATATCTACTAAATCTAGGATATAAGGAATTCCTCTACTTTTTCTAGCTGTTATAGAAAGAATCAGCTCATGAATAAATTCACGATTCTCTTTTTGATCCTCTAACATGTCTACGGCAATGACTGTAGGATCTGTAGAGGTCCTAAAAAAAGATGAAACAATACCATAATTATTTTTACCCCTATCTGTAATAAGAGGAGTAAAACACTCCCCATATTCTAGGCAATTAAACAAAAATTCTCTATCATAAAAAAAATCCATATCATAATCTTTTTTAATATTTTCAAATATTAAGTTAGTTTTAATATCCTCAATTACGCCAACTACGATAACCTGTTTTTCTAAAAGTATGTCAATAAAATTTTCCCAAGTATTAGGACAAATTATTCTATATCTAATTAAAGACCCGTCCATAATTATCATCTTTGGATTTTCATCTAATGCTTTAATGGCAACATCAAGTTCCACCTTAGCAAGAAGTCTCTCTACTATATTTTTTTCTTCATAAATATCGGTTTCTTCTAAAATGGGGCAGTATATCTCTACAGATTCTTTTTTATATGTTAAATCTTTGATAGCAATGCCTTGAAATATCTGAATATAGTGGGGAAAAGCTCCTCCAAATCTATTTGTCGATCCATCGACAGCATATACTCCTCCAAGTTTTTCTAATTCTTGTAATTCTTTCTTATCCATTGGAATAATATGAGAAAAATTCCCTAATTCTAATAAGATTTTTCTTTTTTCAGAAATACTTAATGAATCTAATAAAAAATACTTTCTATTTAACTCGTTATTTAAATTTTTAAGCTTTTTAACAATTTCATCATTCAAATTAATCACCTAGTCGAAGACTATACTCATAAACTTCATTTTTTTTAAGTCCATACTTTTTTACAACTTCTTTTATTGCAGATTTTTTTGTAAGACCCTTATCCAATTCTACCTGTAACAATTCCAAAATATCTAAATCTTCTACTTTTTCAAAAGATCCTTCTAGTACTATTACAAATTCCCCTTTAATTTTTTCTTTTTTTAAATACTGTTCATAAACTTCAATTAAAGTGCCTCTGCTGACTTCTTCATACATCTTTGTCATTTCACGAATTACAGAAACTTTTCTATCGGGAAAATTAGTAGATAAAATTTCAAGACATTCCAAAATCCTATGGACTGATTCATAAATTATTGAAGTTTCTTTTCTAGATTTTAAATCTTCCAAAAAATTATTTCTTTCACTTGTTTTTCTTGGAAAAAAGCCTAAAAAAGTAAATCTATTATTATCCAACCCTGACAGCACCAGCGCTGTAATAGTTGCAGATGCACCTGGTAATACTTCAAATGGTAAATTTTTTTTAATAAGCTCTTCTATAATAACATGTCCTGGATCTGAAACCCCAGGCATACCCGCATCGCTAACTAAAGCTAAAGTTTTTCCTTTATTTAAATTATCTACTATTTCTTCTACTCGGCTCTTCTCATTGTGCTCATGATATGAAACCAAATTATTTTGAATATCGTAGTGATTTAAAAGTTTAATTGTATTTCTACTATCTTCACAATAAATAATATCTGCACATCTTAATACTTCAAGTGCTCTCAAAGTTATGTCTTTAAGGTTACCTATTGGTGTTGGAATTACATATAACTTTTTTTCCATCATAAATATCAATTATTTCCTTTCTATAACCGTCATCACCATAAATAACTAGAGGTTTTTCATAAGTAAAAAATTCTCCAGCCTCTTTTATAAATTCCATCAGAATAAATTGAGGCTTTTCTCCTTCTCTTGAGATAACAGGAATCATCCTTTTAGGTTCAATATTAAATTTTCTCCCAAGGTATAACATATCTACAAGTCTTTCGGGTCTATTAATTAAATATAATTTTCCTTTTTGTTTCAATTTTTCTTTAGAAAACTCAAATATATTTTCAATAGTCATATATTTTTCATATCTTGAAATTAAATGATTTTCATTTTTATTGTCAATTCCACAACCATATTTAAAATAAGGTGGATTTGAAATAATTCCATCTAAACTATTGTCTTTTATTATCTCATAACATTTATTAATATCATTATAGATTGGAATAATCTTATCTTCTAATTTATTAGTCGCGATATTTTTTAACAGAATAGTGTAATTATCTTCTTGAATTTCTACAGCATAAATTTTTTTAGTATTATATATCCCTTGTACTCTTAAAGCAATTATACCTGTACCAGAACCTATTTCAAGAATTTCATCAGATTGTTTAAAATTAGCAAAAGAAGATACTAGAATAGCATCAACTCCAAACGAAAATTTCTTCTTATCCGAATATATATGTAAATTAGTTCCTGGAATATAATTTTTTATTAACATTTTATCACCTAGATTATTTTATATTTTGTACATAGATAAAAAAAGAAAGCTAAGCTTTCTTAATTAATCTTCTTTTAATAAATGTAGATGTTGTTCTATGTTTAATCCTTCAGTTCTATCTATATAATCTCTTTTTTCAGAATCTTCAATAGCCTTTTTTATAAAATTTTTTGCTTTAATTGAACTTTCTTTCAAAGAATACCCCTTTAGTACATGTGACATTACTATCGCAGAAAAAATATCTCCAGTACCAGGATAATTAACATCAATTCTATCATAAGGAATTTGGAAATATTCTTTATTTAAATGATCATAACCAGCAATATAATGATTTTGTTGTATATCTTTTACAGAAGTTATAATAACTGATTTAGAACCTAAGTCTCTAATTCCATCAATTAAATCTTTTAATTCACCTTTATTCTTAACATCTGTTCTATTAAACTTTTCTTCTAATAACAAATATCCTTCTGTAATGTTTGGTATGGATAAATCTGCAAACGAAATTAATCTTCTCATTATTTTAATTCTATCAACACCAACGCCATTATATAAATCTCCGTTATCTCCCATAATAGGATCCACCATAACAAATGGTTTTTGAGAATTGTTGTTAATGATATCTTCACAAATATCAATTTGCCTATCATTAGTAGTAAACCCAATCCCCAAAGCTGAAACTCTAAATTTCAATTTTTCCCACACATTCAATGCCTCTTGCATATAATTTGATGTGTCTAAAATTGAAAATTCTCCATAGTCTAAAGTATTAGATATAATCATAGTTGGTAAACTCAAAACACTATAACCCATATAATACATAATTGGATTCATCGCAGAAAGAGCTACCCTTGAATAGCCTGGCCAATCATTTACTAATAAAACATTTTCTTTTCCCATAATTCCTCCATCTTCATATGTTTATAATAAATAACATATACTAAAAAATGGAGCCCATAGGCTCCATTTAAAAATATTTATGTACTTAATTATCGAGCTTCAATAGCATCTGTAGGACAAACATCCGCACAAGCCCCACAATCTGTACATTCATCAGCGTTAATTACATAAATGTCTCCTTCAGAAATACAATCTACAGGACATTCAGGTTGGCAAGAACCACAAGCGATACAAGCATCAGTAATAAAATGTGCCATTCTTTTCACTCCTTTCATTTATCATAGTATTATTATTGCATAAACTAATAATAAATGCAAGAAGTGAAAGTTCAAAATTACTGTATATTACTTTTTAAATTTTACTTCATCTAGATGGAAGGGAAATATTTCTTCATTCTCATCATCAATTTTAATTTTGACCTTTAAAAATTCTGTCAATGTATCGGTTGCTATAACTTCACCTTTTCCTAAATTTGTAGTAACCCTAGTCCCTACTTTAGGCATTCTTTTTAATTTTTCTTCATATCCTTCTTGCTCATATTTTAAACAGCACATAAGTCTTCCACACATACCTGAAATCTTGGTTGGATTTAAAGATATGGATTGATCTTTTGCCATTTTAATAGATACTGGTGCAAATTCTGATAAAAATCTTCCACAACAGCATTCCTGCCCACAACTTGAAAGACCACTTACTATTTTTGCATGATCCCTAACGCCTATCTGCCTCAATTCAATTCTCATTCTAAATATTGACGCTAAATCTCTAACAAGTTCTCTAAAGTCAACTCTATCATCTGAAGTAAAATAAAAAATCACTTTATTGTTATCAAAAGTATATTCGCAATCTACTAGTTTCATATCTAATTTATGCTCATTAATCTTTTCTTTGCAAATATAAAAAGCATCTTTAGCCTTCTTAATATTCTCTCTATTAATAAACTTATCCGTTTCATCTGCAATTCGAAGTACAGGTTTTAAGTCTCCCACTATTTCATCATCGTGAACTTCTTTTATACCTTTTACACAGTTTCCATATTCTATTCCCCTTGCAGTTTCAACGATAACAGGATCTTCTAACTCGATTTCATATCCGTTAGGGTCGAAATAATAGACTTTTCCCGCTTTTTTAAATCGTACACCTACGACCTTAACCATTTTGTTCCTCCATTATATATAATAAAAGCTCCTCGTAAGAAAGCTGAAAGTTTAAATTCATTCTAAAATTATTAAAAATAAAAGTAATTTTTTCTAAAATATTATAAATATTTTCTATAGAAAAATTATTAATTTTTTTATAGATGTTAATATTTTTAGGAATAATATAATTAGCTTTATTCTCAAGTTTAGATTTATACAAATAAAGATCATAGAAAAAACAATATAAATAATTATAAAATTTATCAGCTTCAAATTTTAGACTATTTAAATATTCTTTTTCTTCAAACATTATAAGCAAGTCCCTTTTAAAACAGCTTACCAAAATATCATTAATTTCTTTCCAACTTTCTAAAGAATTAGACTCATTAATAAAGAAGTTTACAATTTGACACCTAGAGTAAATCGTATCTATAATTGACATTTCATTATTAGTCGTAAGAATTAAAATTCCATAACTAGGAGGTTCTTCTAAAATTTTGAGAAGAGCATTGGCAGATTCTTTATTAAATTTTTCCGCATCTTCTATTAAGACAATTTTGTAGTCCATCTTAGTTGGAGGAGTTTGTAAATATTTAATAGCTTCTCTAATAGAATCAATTTTTATTACAGCTCCTTCTGGTTTTATCTTAAATAGATCTGGATTATAAAAATTTTCCAACGAGTTTACATTTTTTTTATCCCTAAGAACCAGTTTAATAAATTCAATAGTTTGTTTTTCTAATATATCTTTGTCATAAGACTGAAAAATATATGCATGACTTAAATTATTTTCTCTTACTTGTACATCTAGTATCTTGTCTAACACATTAAGTCCTTTTTGCCTGTTCTAAGTCCAAAGTAAACGCATTAATATTATAGGAATATTCATCTTCAGGATTTCTAAGTCTATTTTTACTCAGACTTTCCAATATTCCTAATATTTTTTCTTCATCATCTTTGTCGTATCCGATCATCAATGTGGTATTGCCCTTCCTTAAAAGACCCCCAGTAGATGCCAATTTAGTACATCTAATTTTGCTAATGGCAAGAGTCTTGATTATATCAAAAGAAATATCATCTTCCACAATTGCAATCATAAGTTTCATTAAATCACCTAAAATCTATAGTACTCGTCTACATCTAACACGAAAACTGTTGCCCCACCAATAGTAACTTCTACTGGATACGGGATATATGAATCTACAGGTGCAGAAATATTTAAAAGCGAAGAGTCTGCTTGTCTGGATTTACAATCTTCTTCTATAATTTTTAAACATTCTTCAAGTCTATCATCTTCAACTCCAATTAGTAAAGTAGAGTTTCCTATTTTTAAAAATCCACCTGAAGAAGATAACTTAGTCATTCTAAAGTCTTTCTTAGCTAAATCCTCCCTCAATAAATATAAATCCTGATCTTGAACAATTGCAACTATAAGTTTCATTTTTTCCTCCTATAATTATCCATAATTATTGAGATACACTGTGATGTAACCTCTTCAATAGACTTATTTGCATCTACTGTATAGAAATTATCATCGTCTTTAAATCTCTCCTTAATGTAATTATACCCTTTATATACCATTTTGTGGAAATTAACTTCCTCTTTTTCCAGCCTATCGGATATATTTCTATAATTTTTTCTTTTTATAATACCCTCTTGACTTACATCAAAATACAAAATTATATCTGGCCTTAGCCCTTTTGTTGCAAATTCATTTAATTTTTTAATGCAGTCAATACCAAGACCTCTTGCATATCCCTGATATACTAAACTTGAGATAACAAATCTATCACAAAGAACAAGCTTATTTTCTTTTAAATTAGGAATTATTAACTCTTCTACATGCTGACTTCTAGAAGCTGCAATTAATAGACTTTCCGTTATATCTGTAAGTTCTTTATTATTCTCGTCTAATAGTATTTGTCTTAATTTTTCAGAAATTGGGGTTCCACCAGGTTCTCTAGTTTTAACTGTTTCTATATTAAATTTTAAAAGTTCTTTATTTACCTCTTCTAACACAGTGGATTTTCCACACCCATCTGGTCCTTCAAATGTAATGAACAATTTAATACCTCTGTTTCTTATAAATCTAATAAAACCCCTTATATTCGATAAATTAAAATATATTAATCAAATATTAAGGGGTTATAGTCATCTATTTACTCTTTTCAACAAATTTAGTTGGATTTAAGTGAACTCCTGGTCCCATTGTAGATGCAATGGAAACAGATCTTAAATACTTTCCTTTAGCTGAAGCTGGCTTAGCTTTAATAATAGCAGACATAAGTGATATTAAATTATCCTTAATTTTTTCTTCGCCAAATGACACTTTACCAATTGGTGTGTGTATTATATTAGCTTTATCAGTTCTATATTCAACTTTACCTGCTTTAATATCTTTGATTGCAGATTCTACTTCAAATGTAACTGTTCCAGATTTAGGGTTAGGCATTAGTCCTTTAGGTCCTAATATTCTACCAATTTTACCTACAACCCCCATCATATCAGGTGTAGCTACAGCTACATCAAAATCAAACCAGTTTTCATTTTTTATCTTATCTGCTAGTTCTTCTCCGCCTACATAGTCAGCTCCTGCAGCTGTTGCTTCGTCAGCTTTAGCTCCTTTAGCAAATACCAACACTTTAACTTCTTTACCTGTTCCATGAGGTAAAACCATTGCTCCTCTTACTTGTTGATCTGCATGTCTTGAGTCAACCCCAAGCTTAACGTGAAGCTCTACTGTCTCATCAAACTTAGCTTTAGCAGTTTTTAATAATACATCTATTCCTTCAGAAATATCATACAAATTAGTCTTATCTACTAATTTTGCTGATTCTTGATATCTTTTTCCTCTTTTTGCCATAATAAACCTCCTTGTGGTATTAACGAACTTTTTCTCCCACTAATCTTCTACGGTGATACCCATACTTCTTGCTGTACCTGCAACCATGCTCATTGCAGATTCTATAGATGCAGCATTTAAGTCAGGCATTTTTATCTCAGCTATTTTTGAAACTTGTTCTTTAGTTAAAGTTCCTACTTTATTTTTATTTGGTACTCCTGATGCTTTGTCCAATCCTAATTCTTTCTTAATTAGAACAGGAACAGGTGGAGTCTTTGTAATAAAAGTAAATGATCTGTCTTGGTATACAGTTAAAACAACCGGGATGATCATTCCCATTTGATCTTGAGTCTTTGCATTAAACTCTTTTGTAAACTGCATAATGTTTACACCGTGAGGTCCTAGTGCAGTACCTACTGGTGGTGCCGGTGTTGCCTTTCCGGCTGGAATTTGTAATTTAACAATTGCTTGAACTTTTTTTGCCATTTTAGTCCTCCTAATTAACTAATGTGGTTTTGGCGGGGTATTCCCTCCCACTGGAATATATCTAAATGATTAAATCATAATATTCAAATTATATCTTTTCAATATCGGAAAAATCAACTTCTACTGAAGTGTCTCTACCAAAAATAGAAACTAAGGCTTTTACCTTTTTCTTTTCCATATTTACTTCTTCTACAGTACCTATAACATCCTTGAAAGCATCTGAAATAATTCTGATACTATCTCCAACTTCCACGTCTATGTCCACTATTGGAACATATCCTACACCGAAAGCTCTCATCTCATTTTCAGTTAAAGGTACAGGTTTTGAACCTGGGCCTACAAATCCCGTAACACCTCTGGTATTTCTAACTAGATACCAAGAAACATCATTGATTATCATCTTTACGAAAACATATCCTGGGAAGAGTTTTCTCTCTTTTTTCTTTGAAACGCCGCCAACTGTGGACACATATTCTTCTGTGGGTACAACTACCTGGAAGATATCATCTACATGTCCTCTGTTTTCTACCATTTTTTCAATATTTACCTTTACCTTATTCTCATGTCCTGAATAAGTGTGTACAACATACCATTTAGCTTCTTTTTCACGTTCGCTAATAGTTTTGTTTTCTTCGGTCATTTCAGATTCCCCCTTTAAAGTCTAACTACTTAATAAATAAACTAAAAAGAAAATGGAAAAGTGAATCTAAACCAAATACAATTAATGCAACTGCCAAAGATATTAAAATCACGACAATAGCATAATTAAATACTTCCTTTGGTGTAGGCCATATAATCTTCTTCCATTCAGCCAACACACCTTTGGTAAAAGACTTTTTACCAGTATTTTTTTGAGCCATTTAAACCCTCCAATACTATCCTATCTTGTTTCCTTATGCGGAGTATGTTTCTTACAGAATTTACAATACTTATTGATCTCAATTCTTTCAGTAGTGTTCTTCTTGTTCTTTGAAGTAGTATAGTTTCTGTTTTTACACTCAGTACATTCTAAAATAACAGAATCTCTCATTGCTACACCTCCATAAATTAGTTATGGACAATATCCATACCCGAATACTTTACCATAAACGGGTGTTGTTGTCAATTACAAAGTGCTATTTCTAGCCTAAATATTAAAACCCCCTACTAGTGTAGGGGATTTTAATTAACTAATAATTCTTCGTCTTATTCTTCGTCTTCAAAGTCTTCTTCATCTAAGAATTCTTCATAGTCGAAGTCCTCATCAAAGTCAAACTCATCATCATCAAAGTCAAAAAGTACATCTTCAACTTCTGACAAATCATCATCCAGGAAGGTTAAATACTCTTCCACATCCTCAAAGTCATAGCTTAGATCTTCAACTTCTGCAGTTAAATCCTCTAGGACATCGATAATTCCAACCAATAATTTGCCTTCTTTAGATTCTTCTTCTACTGAAATACCCTCAGCAAGTCCTCTTAAGTAAGCAATATTTTCATATAGATCTCTCATATTTTACCCTCCTATACTCTCCTATACTCTTGATAAGTACTCGTTGCTTCTTGTATCTATCTTTATAACATCACCTTCGTTGATGAATAAAGGCACTTGTACAGTCGCTCCCGTTTCAACAGTTGCAGGCTTATTTGCTCCTGTAGCTGTATCTCCCCTAACTCCAGGTTCAGTTTCTGTAACTACCAACTCTACGAAGTTAGGTGGTGCAACGTTAAACGGCTTCCCTTGATAAAATTTGATAGTTGCATTATCATTTTCTTTAATATACATGATAGCATCTTCAACAGCTTCTTTTTCAATAGGAATTTGTTCATATGTCTCTTGATCCATAAAGTAGTATAGGTTGCCATCATTGTAAAGGTATTGCATTTCCTTTGTTTCAATTCTAGCTTCCTGGAATTTTTCTGACGGGTTAAAAGTAGTGTCTTTATTAGCGCCGGTCATGACGGATCTTATTTTGGCTCTAACAAATGCTGCTCCTTTTCCAGGTTTTACATGTTGAAAGTCAACTATTTGCCAAACGTCACCGTCCATTTCAAAAGTTGTTCCTTTTCTAAAGTCTCCAGCTGAAATCATAAACATTCCTCCCGTATTATAAATCTATTGTTATTATAACATCTTAGTACATTACATACAATTGAAAAGTAATTTATTTTTCCCCACATTCGCCTTCCATAGAAAGGAGAATTTTTAATCCATGATCTAATTCATCAATTATATACTCTAAAGATTCTCTACAAGCCTTTGGACTTCCAGGTAGATTTACAATTAAAGTTTTATTTCTTATTACAGAAACAGCTCTAGAAAGCATCGCTCTTTTAGTAATGCTCAATGAGTACATTCTAATTGCTTCAGCTATTCCAAAAGCAGGTTTAGTCATTATTTTAATTGTCGCTTCAGGGGTAACATCTCTAGGTGAAAATCCAGTTCCTCCTGTTGTCAAAAGTAAGTCCAGCCCAATTTCATCACAACAATTTATTAATTCATCTTCTATAGTACTTAAATCATCAGGAATGATGTTATAGTACTCCACTTTAAATCCATTTCTTTCGAGAATTTCTGAAATTACCTTTCCACTTTCATCTACCCTCTCACCTCTTGAGCCTTTATCTGAAACTGTAATTACACCAACCTTAAACATATTACCTCCTATGGAAATGCATTTTCAATATGTTCAATATAATTATTATCTGTTAAAATTTCTACTACGTCAAACCTAGGTTGAAGTTCTTGAAGTTGTTTTTTACTCATATAGGTTAAAGCTGTTTTCAAAATCTTTTTTTGTTTTGAAGAAGTTACAAAATCTCTAGGTCTACCAAAGTCTGAGTTTTTTCTAAGCTTTACCTCGATAAAAACTAAAACTTCTCCTTTATTCATAATTAAATCAATTTCTCCAAAACTAGATGAGTAATTTCTGTCAATTAAAGTATATCCTTTTTTCTCTAAATACGCCTTTGCAATATCTTCACCAAAATTTCCAATATCTCTAGTTTTCAACTTTCTCTCCAAGTATTTTCTTTAAAAAAGTTATTCTATGAATAGGTGTTGGACCTAGCTTTTTTAAAGCTTCTCTGTGTTTTTGAGTTCCATACCCTTTGTTGTTTATGAAATCATATCCAGGATATTTTTTATCAAGCTCGATGAAATAAGAATCTCTAAGGACTTTTGCTACTATTGATGCACAGGATATTTCGTATATTAGGTCGTCACCTTTAATTAATGAAACTTGTTCAATTTGAGTGTCTATAGTCTCTGCATCTACCATTATTACATCAGGCTTAAAAGTATTTCCTTCTTTGTCTTTTAAATTTTCTACCGCTAATTTCATGGCAAGTCTTGTAGCTTGTTTTATATTAATCCTGTCTATAACTTTTTCATCTACAACCCCAATTCCAATTGCCTTTGCCTTTTTAACGATTTCCTTATTCAAGATATCTCTTTTTTTTGCAGAAAGCTTTTTAGAATCTTTAACCCCGTCTATTTTAACATCTCCCATAACCACCGCACAAGCTACAACAGGTCCTGCCAGAGGTCCTCTTCCAACCTCATCAACTCCACATATAAGTTTGCCAATATATTTTTTTAATATATTATCTTCCATTATGATCGCTAGGCCTTTCTAGAGAAATCTTCCCTAATACTCCTTTTCTAAATTCATCTAATACTATATTTGCAATTTTTTCATAGTCAAAGAGTCCACCTTTCATTAAGCATCCCCTCTTATGTCCAATGGATTCCATAATTTCAATAGTGGATTTTCCACTTGTATCAATCGCATATCTGTTTTCTAAGATTGTTCTGTCCAATTCAACGAGTCTTTCAATTAATTTAAACGCTAGTGTTTCACTGTCCATAATCTCATCTTTTATAGCTCCTGTAAAAGCTAAATTTAAGCCTATCTTCTCGTTTTCAAACTTAGGCCATAGAACCCCAGGAGTGTCTAGAAGTTCAAAATCTCTCCCGGTTTTTATCCATTGATTTTGTCTTGTAACCCCAGGTTTATTACCAACTTTTGCAGATCTTCTACCAGCAATTCTGTTAATTAAAGTAGATTTACCTACGTTTGGGATACCTACTATCATAGCTCTAACTCTTTTTGATTCAAGATTTTTTTCTTGTAGTCTTTTAAACTTATCCGTTAAAAGAGATCTTGAAATAGGTACGATTTTATTTAAGTTGGTTCCCTTGACAGAATCTATCAATATAGCTTCATATCCTTTACTCTTAAAGTGTTCAACCCACTTGCTATTGATTTTATCATCTGCTAAATCCATCTTATTTAAAAGAATTACTCTTGGCTTATCCCCTAAGATTTCATCTAAAAGGGGATTTCTTGATGCAATTGGAATTCTTGCATCTACCAATTCTAGTACAACGTCTATAAGTTTTAAAGACGATTTTATGGAGTCCATGGTCTTTTTCATATGACCTGGATACCAGTTTATATTTAAATTTGTCATGATTCCCCCTTAACTTAATCAAGCACTCAAAAATGAGTGCTTGTAATAGACCTAAGTCCTTAGTTTTTCTTTTCTTTTACCTTAGCTGCCTTACCTATTCTGTCTCTTAAGTAGAATAGTCTTGCTCTTCTAGATTTTCCTCTTCTAGTTACTTTTAATGATTCAATTCTTGGGGAATGAACATAGAAAGTTCTTTCAATTCCTGTACCATAAGCAATTCTTCTAACAGTAAATGTCTTTCTTACTCCACTACCTTGAATCTTAATAACAGTTCCTTCAAACTTTTGAAGTCTTTCTTTTCCACCTTCTCTGATTCTGTAATCAAGAACCACAGTATCTCCAACACGGAAATCAAATTCCTCTTTTCTTAGTTGCTCATCTTCTATTTGTTTTATTATATCCATTCTATCCTCCTAAAATCCCTTATTAGGACCATGTTTTTCTAAATATTTTTTATATAAATCAGGTCTTTTATTTTTAGTGTTTTCTAACGCTGACTTTTCTTTCCACTCTTCAATAAGTTTGTGGTTTCCACTAAATAAAACTTCAGGAACCTTTAACCCCTTAAAATCTCTAGGTCTTGTATAAATATTATGCTGTAACAAGTTATTATAATGAGAATCTGTAATTGGACTCTCCTCGTTTCCTAGAACTCCCTTAATTAGCCTTGAAATAGCGTCTATAAGTACCAACGCTCCTACTTCGCCACCTGAAAGACAGTAATCTCCTATAGAAACTTCCATATCGACATATTCATCGACAATCCTAGAGTCAATTCCTTCATAGTGACCACATATAAGAGTAATCTCCTCTAAATTAGACAACTCATTACAAAGCTTTTGATTTAAAACCCTACCTTGAGGCGATAAATAAATTACAGGAACTCCCGTTTTTCTAACAGATTTTATACTGTCATATAAAGGTTGAGGTGTCATGAGCATTCCAGCTCCACCACCAAAAAGTTCATCATCAACCCTTTTATGTTTATCTATAGTAAAATCTCTAATATTTACTTTATTTATTTCTATGATTTTTTTATCTATTCCTTTTCCTATTACTCCATAATTATTTAAAACATCAAAGAAATCAGGAAAAAGCGTTAAAATGTTAAATTTCATTATAATATTCCTTCAATCAGTTCTACATGTAGTTTCTTGTTTTCTACATCTATCTCTTTTATGAAGGCTTTTACAGCAGGAATTAAAAATTCTTTTCCATCATTAGAAGTACATCTGTAAATGTCATTAGTAGAATTGAATAACACTTCTACAACCTTCCCTACGATCTTTCCCCTATCCACTACATCCATCCCTTCGAGATCCGAAATGAAATATGTGTCCGAAGGTAAAGATACTCTGTTTTCTTCACTTACATAAATATACTTTGATTTAAATCTAAGAACCTTGTTAATATTGTCATATCCGTCAAGACTTGCATATATCAATCCTCTATAATATCTAGCTTTTGTAATTTTAACTTTAAATTTTTTATCTATAAAGAAATCAATATCTTCTAGAAATCTTTCTGGATAGTCTGTTAACGGGTAGATTTTTATATCCCCTTTGATACCATGGGTATTGGTTATATATCCTACTTTTATAAATTCCATATTATTGAAGAATGTCAACTGCTACTTTAATTCCATCTTTAATAGCAGAAGCCTTTACTACTGTCCTTATAGCTTTTGCTATACGTCCTTCTTTTCCGATAATTCTTCCAAGATCATCCTTGTCTGCTCTGATCTCAATTATAAAGGTATTTCCTTCTTGCCTTCCTGAAACCTTAACCTCTTCAGGTTTGGTAACCAGTTCTTTGGCAATTAGTTCAACTAATTCTAACATAATACCCCCTAAAGGATTACTCAGTTACCTCTTTTGAAGACTCTTCCTTAGCTTCGTTGTTTTCTTTATTTGATTCATACACTCCATGTGCTTTAAATAGTCTATTCACAGTATCAGTTGGTTTTGCACCATTTTTAATCCATTGATTTACTTTTGCAGGATCTACCTTAACAATTTTAGGCTCTGTAAGAGGGTTGTAAAAACCTATTTCCTCTATAAACTTACCATCTCTTGGTGATCTAATATCTGCTACTACAATTCTGTAAAAAGGATTCTTCTTTGATCCCATTCTCTTTAATCTTATTTTTACTGCCATTTAAATACCTCCAAATTTTATCTAAAGAAAGGCATTCTCATTTTACCTCTCTTTTTCATTCCTTTACTCATGTTGCCAAATTGTTTCATCATTTTTCTAGTTTCTTTAAACTGTTTTAAAAGTTTATTAAGTTCTGAAACTGTAACACCTGAACCTTTTGCAATTCTTTTTCTCCTAGAAGAATCTATAACTTCAGGATTTTCCCTTTCATACATGGTCATGGATTTAATCATAGCTTCAACTTTTGCTATTTCCTTACCGTCAAATGAAAGCCCTTTTAAAGCTTTTGAATTAACTCCTGGAATCATACCTAAAAGTTCCTCTAAAGGTCCCATACTTCTGATCTGTTCAAGTTGCTCCAAAAAATCATTAAAAGAATATTTTGAAGAACGAATTTTTTCTTCAAGCTCTTTAGCCTTCTTCTGGTCAATCGCACTTTCTGCTCTCTCTATAAGAGATAGTACATCTCCCATACCAAGTATCCTAGAAGCCATTCTAGATGGATAAAAAGGTTCTAATTGATCCAGTTTTTCACCTACACCTATGAACTTTATAGGTTTTTTTGCTACTCTTCTTATAGATAAAGCAGCACCACCTCTAGCATCTCCATCAAGTTTTGTAAGGATAGTACCTGTGATATCTAGCCTATCATTAAAAGTTTTTGCTACGTTTACAGCATCTTGCCCTGTCATAGAATCCACTACAAGAAGAATCTCATTAGGTAAAACTTCTTCTTTTATATCTTGTAATTCCTGCATAAGTTCATTATCAATGTGAAGTCGTCCCGCCGTATCTAAAATGACTATATCTAATCCATTAGATTCAGCGTGTTCAACCCCCTTTTTAGCAATTTCCACAGGACTTATTTGGTCTCCCATGGAAAACACAGGAACTTCTACAGAATTTCCTACAACCTGAAGCTGTTTAATTGCAGCAGGTCTATAAATATCACATGCCACAAGAAGAGGTTTTTTACCTTGTTTTTTTAAATGTAATGCAAGTTTACCTCCATGGGTTGTTTTACCTGCTCCTTGAAGACCACACAACATTATAACTGTAGGTGGTTTAGAAGAAAAAGTAATCTTGGACTCTTCCTCACCCATTAAAGCTGTAAGCTCTTCGTTAACTATTTTTATAACTTGTTGTCCTGGAGTAAGAGATTCCATAACATCTGCTCCAAGGGCTCTCTCTTTTACACTTTTAGTAAAATCTTTAACAACTTTGTAGTTAACATCGGCTTCAAGAAGGGCAAGTCTGACTTCTCTTAAAGCTAAATCTAAGTCCTTTTCAGAAATCTTTCCCTTTCCCGTAAGTTTGGACAGGGCGCTTTGTAACTTATCAGATAAGTTTTCAAATATCATAACTCTCCCATATCCTCCTTTATAAATTCATCTATCTTCTTTTTTAACTCCATAATTACTGGCAAATCATTATTATCTAAGCTGTCAAAATCTTTTCTAATTTCTTCTAGTAAATCCAAAGTTCTTTCAGATCTTTTTTTTAGATTTAATTTCTGTTCAAAATTGTAAAGTCTTTTCTCAGCTCTCTTAATATTTTCAGAAACTGCCTGTTTCGATATACCATATATATCTCCAATTTCATTTAAAGATAGATCTTCGTTATAGTATTTATCTACCATGGATCTTTGTCTTTCTGAAAGAAGAGAACCATAATAGTCAAATAGTATTCCTACTTCAACTAATTTTTCCATTATAACCTCTTGTCTGTCAAGCAATCTCCTTGACCTCTAATATTATAAGTGAGAGTTATAAAGAAGTCAATACTTTTACTGAATATTATAAAAGATTATTATATGAATTTCTTATAGGTTGATAAACAGTTAAATTTCAGTGATATAATATAGTTGATGAATTAAGGGGGGGTGATTTTAATTTGAATAATTTTCAAGGAGGAAATGTGAAAACTTTAATAAAGAAAACTATTGCAATATCAATGTCAATATTATTAATTGGTTCAGTACCTTTAACAACCATTTCTAATGGTTATGTAAAAGAAAATAAAGGAAGTGTTACTGCTGTTGAAACTAAATATGTAAGTATTACTAGAAAATATAAAAGAGGAACAAGAGTTCCTGCCTCTATCCCTTATCAACAAGATGGTTTTGGAGGATATCTGAAGAGAGCTTCTAGATATTCATATGTAGAAGGAGATTATATTTTCTGGAATTTTTCAGGAACAGTGGCAAGATCCTCCGGTGGTGGAATAGGTATAGGAGGTATATAAAATCTTCCCCCTCTTATCATCTTTTAATCGATAAATACATATTCAGAAAGGAGTACCCATGTTCAGTTTTAATAAATTTTTCAAAAATAAAATTTGGGGTTATCTATGTCTTTTTTTCGCCATTATCTCTATTATATATGCAGTTAATCAAAAACAATCTTCAATTAAGTCAATTACAGTTCTAGACAAAACTCTGGAACAACTACCTTACCATCTAACTAATCTTAAAGCGTCTAAAAATAAATTAAAAGACAATAATTTAAAAGAAGAAATTACCCTTTATAATGAAAAAGCTACAAGCTTTTATTACATTGTTCAAGAAGCATATGGCAATACTTTTTCTTTTGACGACTCTTCATATTACGCAAATATGGATAAGGCTTATGATGTTTTCATAGAACTTCAAACAATGGAAGATTCTTTCATTGATAAACTTGACCAAAATTTATATAACAGATATTTTACAGACAAAGAAAATCAAATTGTAAACTTTTTAAATGTTTACAAATATCACAAAGATAATAACATAGAAATAAGTCCCACTAGAGAAACTTTCTTAGGTCTTTTTGAAAGTACTTGGAAATTATTATTCAGTTCAATATTTATTGTCGTAATGCTTATATTTGCAATCTTTATAAGTGAGTCTAGACAATTCAACTTTAAAGTAGATGATGGATCTTATAAATTTCCCCAAATAAATCTACTCGATTTGGCTATGACAACATTTTTACCACCAATTATAATTATATCTTGTTTCTTAGGTATAGGTGTACTCTCTGTCTTAAGGAGAAATCCCTTCGGAAGTTTCAGAGAACTCCTCACTTATGATGTACTACTTGGAAATTCTTTCAGTTTAATTGATCCTAATAGTAACTTTGGGATTTACCATAATTCCTATATACTTATTCTTTTACAACTATTACTTACAACTACACTTTGTTTTTTAACAATGTACTTAATTTACAAACTGTTTAGGAAATTTTTAAATTTTGGAATTTCAACTGTTTTAACCTTTTCAATTGTATCTTCAATTATATTTTTACAAGAAAAATTTATAGAATTAGAACTTTATTTTTCTTTTAATCAAATAAAAATACTCTCAAGGAATACAAATTTAATCTTATTAATAGCTTTAGTAGCTATATTCTCTTGCCTAAATTATATATTTAGATATAGAAGAGAATCTAAGTTTAACTTAAATAAATATTATAATTCAAAAAATATAAAAAACTTAAAATCCTTTGAGATTGTAAAAATTAAAAGGAGTCCTTTTATAAATATTTTTTTTGTTACAATTGTAATTTTAAGTCTTCTAATACCTTTTTCATTTAACGAATCACCTGAAAAAATTAAAAACGACGCTATTACAAATCTAGATGTATTGATTAAATTTCAAAAAAATTTCTTAGAAGAATTTAAAGGAATAGATCGGGATAATATGTTAAATAATCCAGAACAAACCATAAGTCTACTAGAAGATATACAAAAAACTTATCCTAAAAAAGACAAAAATCCTAAAGCATATCTAAAAAGTCTACTAAAATATAATATTCAAGGTGATGCTGTTCTTATAGGCGATGAAGATAATTACAATACAAATCAAAACTATGTTGTCGATAGAATAAAATACTTCTTAGACAATGACTTAAAACCCGATGATGAATTAAATATAACTGGTGTATACGACAACTTATTCGTTTTAAAAAAACCTAGTAGTTTGTATTTAAACAATATGTACTTTAGAAATTTTGAAGATAGTGGAGCAATGGGACAATTTGTAAAAGCCCATGACATAGGTTTTATACCATTAATAACTTTCTTAATTTGTTCCATTATATCTTTTAAAACTTGTGAAGATTTAAAAAAGAGCAAGACTGTTCTTTTATTGTCCTCAGGAAAGTCAAAAAGCAAGATTTTTCTCACAAAGTTTTTAAGCGCCTTAGTATTAAGTATTATATCTATAATAATTGTATATATCCTGATATTTGGAATAGGATTTATTAAAGACGGACTCGGTGAACCAAAATATCCTCTAATAACCTATGCTTCATTAAGTTCTGATGTAAAATATATAGGTGGAAACATTGCTGTTATTAACATTTTGCCAAAAGTGATACTATCTACTATTCTTTATGCGGTTACCTTAATAAGTTTTATCTTTATGATATTTTCTACAGGATTTAAGGGATCTAGTGTAATTACTATAATATGTATAGTCCTTGGTATGTCTATTGCTAATATGGGCCTTTTAGGAAAACTATCTGTAATAAACCCCTTTAATTATTTTGACTCAATGCTATTTGTGAATGGAGGAATAAGCTTTGTTAATAATACTCCAACCATAAACTTTGTTACCGGTTGTCTTGTCATGATTATAGAAAGCATAATTTTTATATCTATTGGAAATGTTATTTTAAATAGGAGGTATTTATGATAGAAATAGAAAATCTTAAAAAAAATTATGGTCAAAAGGTTGTTCTTGACCAGTTGTGTCTAAATATAGAAAGACCCGATATATACGCACTGGTTGGACCAAATGGTACGGGAAAGACAACTTTAATGGATATTATAGCAAATTTTGTAAAGAAGGATTCGGGAAATGTAAGAATATGTGATATGGACCATAGTGACTTTAAAATTTTCGAAAAGCTGTCTTACGCAAGAAATCTTAATATGCTTTATGATAATCTTACAGGACTGGATCATTTGGAACTTGCGAAGAGTTTAAAAAAGGTAAGTGACAAGGACTTTAAAGAAACTCTTGAGATATTTGGGGTATCAGACTTTATGAAAAAGAAAGTATCAACCTATTCTCTAGGAATGAGACAAAAGATGCTGCTAACATATTTTTTTATTGGAGATTACAAAATTTATATGATGGATGAACCACTTACCGGACTTGATCCTAGTTCAATCATAACCCTAAGAGAATATCTTCACTATCTTAAATCTAAAGGAAAAATGGTAATTCTCTCGTCCCATACACTATCCGAAGTGGATAAGACCACAGATAAAATACTATTTTTATCCAAGGGGAAAATATTAAAGGAAAATCTACATTCCTTTGCTGTAGAAAAATATCTTTTAAAAACGGATGTTTCATTAAATTATGAAAAGATAAATGATGAATATATCATTCCAAGTGAAGAGCTAGACACGGCAATACGAAATGTGCACACTAATAAAGGAAAGATTCTATCCATTGAAAAGTATTTGAAATCTACCGAGGAAAGATATAAAGAACTTTATGGTTAAGATTAAAGTATAATAAAAATTAATGAATACAAAAAAGGTTGTGTCACAGTATCGACACAACCTTTTTTTGTACAGCAGACGAGCACTTGAAAAACTCAGTCCTTGATTAAATTTCTTCTCTCTCAGGTTGAAACTTCGGATAGTACTTAATCGTGGCAAGTCTTCGTCTCCAGTAATTTAACCATCTTTTAAAATTCTTATCTTTTTCATACCATTGAGTAAATTTAAATCCTTTTTCTAAAAGCCTTTTTACCCTTGGTAAATCCGTTTTATTACAATAATTTTTTAACACAAATGGATCCACATAAATCCATAAACCTTCTTCTGTATGTTTGTAAATTGGTTTATCTGTATTATCAATTAAGTCATCTACAAGAAATGTTACAAAATTACATCCACCAGCCGTCATATAGTAACTGGAACGACCTTGTCTAATATTTATTTCAAAAACTTTATATTTCCCGTCTCTTCTATCGTATTTAAAATCAAAATTTGCAAATCCTCTATAATTTATCTTTTCTAAGAAGCTCTTTACCATAGAATACAATTCTTCATTTCCTTCTGTAACTAGTGCATTGTAATTACCTATTCCCTCTGGTAGACATTCATCTAGAAGGCATTTACCAAAGCACATCATCTTAACTTCGCCCTTGCTGTTAACATAAGCGTTCAACACTCCCATGGTAGAGTGATCTCCTGGAATAAAGTCCTGTATTATCATCTCACCTGTGTATCCCGCTGCATACACGTCTTGTATTATTTGATTTAATTCCATCTCATCTTTTGCTTTATAAGCTTTTTTCTTTCCAGGAAATTTTAAATTTAAAAATTCAATACTATCATTCGCCTTAATTGCAACTGGATACTCAAAAGGAATTTTATAATTGTCTTTACTTTCTCTATCAATAATATAAGTTGCAGGATAATTCAAATTGTATTTCTCACAAATTTCATAAAAATCCTTTTTATTTTCTAATTTTTCTTGTAAATTTTTCGGAATATAATTAAAAGTATAGTACCTTTTTAATTTATCTGCATTTTCAGTTAGTAAAGAAGTGTATCCATCAGAACAAGAAATAAGAAGAAGTGTTTTTCCTAGCATTTTCTTTCCAAAATCTTCAAGTTCTCTTACAAATACTTCACTACTATCAAAATTATTAAAAGTTCTTACATCTACAATTTTAGAATCAGCTGTAAAAGGAAGAGGTTTCATTCCAAAAGCTATTGATTTTATTCCATAAGCCTCATGAAAAGATCTTGCAACTCCATATGAGTTAATATCTGTTCCAAGTATTATAGGTATAAATTGTTTAGTCATTAATCTCTCCCTCTATAAATTCATCTTTTAATGACCTTAGGAATAAATTTTCAATTTCTTCTTTAGGGTCACCATTCTCATAACAAACATTGTATACAGCTTGAGTTATAGGCATATCTACACCGTACTCTTCTTTTAAACTTACGATAGCTTTAGAAGTGTAATACCCTTCTGCAAGCTTTGTAAAATCTTCAGATTTAACTAGCGCCTCGCCAAATTTTCTATTATTAGAGTATTTTGAAAACACAGTAGCTTCATAGTCTCCCAAGTGACATAAGCCATAAGCTGAGAAAGGATTGCCTCCCATTTTTTCAATAAGCCTTGAAACTTCTCTAGTCCCCCTACTCATAAGAGCTCCCTTAAGAGAACTAAGCCCTAGGCCATCTAAGGCACCTGCGGCAATTCCTATTACGTTTTTAAGCGCCGCTCCAAGTTCATTTCCTATTAAATCTGTTCCATAATAAAATCTTATTAGTGAAGAAGAAAACTCATGAACTAGGTACTTCTTTAATTCTTCGTCCTCGCTGTCAATTACCATACAGTTTGGAACACCCCTATAAAATTCCTGTACATGACCAGGACCTATCCACACTGCCACCTTATTAGAAGGATGAAGTTCTTGTTTACAAACTTCTGATAACCTCATTCTTGTAGCTATTTCAATACCTTTCATACATAAGACTATTTTTTTATTTCTAATGGACAGTTCATTTAGTTCTTTTAATAAACTTCTAAATGTCTGCGCACCAACAGAGATAACAATAGTTTCACAATCCAACACTACGGATATATCCGAAGATAGCTTTAAGCTTTCAGGAAGTTTAATATAGTCATTTTCCCTACTTTTTTGAAATCTTTGAAATCTTTTTGATTCGCTTCTTCCATATAAAGTTACATCTTTACCTATACTATTTAAATACCAAGCAATAAAAGATCCCCATCTTCCACAGCCTATTACAGTAATTTTCATAACCCTCTCCTAAAAATAATATCAAGATTATTTTAACACAATTTAAATGAAAATTTTAAAATAATCTTGAAAATTTTTAAATAATACATTATAATATAATATATCTTAATATTTATCTATTAATATAATTTATTAAAACAATTACTTTAGATACCTTTATCCTTTCTAAGAATGTGATGTAAGCCCCATCACATTCTTTATCTTTATGCCAATAAAAAAAGCCAAGGAAATATATCCAAGGCTTTTGTATATTATCTCTTTGAGAATTGTGGGCTCTTACGAGCTTTCTTTCTACCGTATTTTTTACGCTCAACTTTTCTAGGGTCTCTAGTTAAGAAACCTGCTCTTTTTAAAGTTGGTCTTAGTTCTTCATCAACTTGAAGAAGTGCTCTTGCAACACCATGACGAATTGCTCCTGCTTGTCCAGTATAACCTCCACCTTTAACATTCACATGAACATCATAAGAGTCTATATTTTCAGTTAATGTTAGAGGTTCTTTAGCTATAACCTTTAAAGTTTCATAATTGAAATATTCGTCAATAGGTTTTTTATTTACAATAAAATTTCCATTTCCAGGAACTAATCTTACTCTTGCAACGGAAGTCTTTCTTCTTCCAGTTCCTAAATATTGAATATCAGCCATGTATTCTCCTCCTATACTAAATCTAAAGGTTCAGGTTTTTGAGCTTCATGTCCGTGGTTTTCACCGGCATAAACTTTTAATTTCCTGTACATTTGTCTACCTAATTTATTCTTAGGTAACATTCCCTTAACTGCTAATTCGATTGCTCTTTCAGGTTTTCTTTCCATAAGTTCATCGAAAGTAGAAGTTCTAAGGCCACCAGGATAACCTGTGTGTCTCTTATAGATTTTTTTCTTGTTTTTGTTTCCTGTTACTCTAATCTTATCTGCATTTATAACTATTACATAGTCACCAGTATCAAGATTTGGAGTGAATATAGGCTTATTCTTTCCTCTTAGAATAGCTGCAACTTCACTTGCAAGTCTTCCAAGAACTTTGTCTGTAGCATCTACCACATACCATTTTCTTTGTATGTCTTTTGCTGTAGTATTAAAGCTTTTCATCTGTCTTCCTTCCTCTTTACAATATTTTTGACCATTTAGACATCGCCGTCAAATAGCGACTGTTTTCCCACCAAGCATTTATTAATCGCACCCTTGGCCACTAGGCGATTTTGTGAATATTGTTAAAAAGGACTGGGACAATCTTTTTTAACACCATAGTATTTTATATTAAATAAACGGAAATGTCAAATATTTTCTATATATAGATTCAATTTATTTTCTATATCCTACTTATTTTTAATTTAAGCTTAAATTAATCTCTATTTTATATATTCTAAGTATATCAGTAAATATGTTCTTTGGTAAAATAAATAGTGTAAACAAGAAAGGAGTTAGTATGAAAAACTGGTTTTTTAAATTTATGCAAGGTAGAAATGGAGTAAATCATTTTTCTAGATTCTTATCTTCCATAGGTTTATTAATATGGATAATAGCCTTGTTTTTTGAAAGATCTACTTTTGGTAATTTTTTGTCTTTATTTGGTATTGGATGTATATTATATTCAAATTTCATTATCTTTTCTAGAGATAAAGTACAAAGAAATAAAGAAAACCAAGATTATTTGAATTTGAGGAATAAGTTTATAAGTATTTTTTCTAAAAATAAAAATAAAATTTTAAATTCAAAAAAGTATAAGTATTTAAAATGTCCAAACTGTAAAACAGAAATGAGAGTACCTAAAGGGAAAGGTAAGATTAAAATTCATTGCAAAAACTGTGGAGAAGAATTTCTAACAAAAAGTTAAATTAAGTTTATTAATAAATATTTGTATGTTTTCATTAACTATGATACAGTATATATATATATATATATTAAATGATATACAGAAAATTTGAATGTATTATAAGTACACTTTAATCAAATATTTTATAGATTTTAAATTTTAGTAAATAAGACCTAAATAAAAGTTAGACTGTTTTTTTACTACAATTAGATAAATATTGAATTAAATATTTTTTCAAATAGCAAATTTTTGAACCAATTTTTAAGATGAGGAGTTAAATAATATGATTTTATCTAGTAAATTTAAAAAATAATTCTTTTTGCTTTATGTTTTGCGTTAATACCTTTTGTGACTTCCTGTGCTAAAGAAGACAATAGTAAAAAAGTCGAGAATTTTCTTAAACAAATTTATATTCCTGAAGAAAATGAAGTTTATAAACAAGAAGGTCAAGCTCTAGGTGAAGGTGTAGATGAAAATGTAAATTCGGAAGATGAACTAGAAAAATATTTACAAGAAAAATTTACTCCATTAATGACAGAAGAAGGATATAATTCTATTAGAGGAACCAATCCACTAATTTGGTTAGGATTTGCAAAAAATCAAGACAATATTGATATCCATATGTCAAATTTACAGGTAAATAAAATCGAGCCTGAAAAAGCTTCTCCTGATTTCGAATATTATGAATTTAAATTTGATTTAGAATTTTCAAGAGATAATTCAAATTTAGATACACAAGAGATAAGAGGTCAGATAAGATTAACTAAAGATGGTCTTGTTGATAACTTCAGAGAAGAAACTCATTTTCAAATACCTCAATAAAGAAATTTAAAGCAGTGAGCCTAATAAGACTCGCTGCTTTTTTGTTGTTTTTTGAAATTTTAATTAAATATATTCCATTAATATATCTCTTATGAAAATTTCTATTATAACACCTTTAAACAAATTAATGATTAAATGTGTCTTGTCTTAACATTTTCAATTTTCCTAATTTCGTTCTCTTTAATAGAAACAACAATAACCCTAGAAGAATTCTCATTTTAGTTAATTCTGCTATTGTATTAGCTTTTAATAAAGGATATAAAAAAGTTTTTATTGTTGTAAATATCTTTTTATAAAATAATCTACTGCCATAAAGTAACCTTTGACCCCAAATCCTACTATTGACTTTTCACAATAAGTTCTAATGTAGGAAATATTTCTAAAGGCTTCTCTGTTTTTAATATCCGATATATGTACTTCTACTGCAGGAATTTTCACAGCTTTAAGTGCATCTAAAATCGCAATAGAAGTATGTGTATAGGCAGCTGGATTTATAATTATTCCGTCAACACTTTCAATTGCCTGTTGAATTTTATCTACAATCTCTCCTTCATGATTAGATTGAAAAATTTCTATATTAATATTTTTTTCTTTACAGTATTCTTCTATCAAATTGCAAAGATCCTTATAAGACATATTGCCATAAATACTAGTTTCTCTTACACCCAACATATTTATATTAGGTCCATTAATTATCAGTAATTTCATTGAATCCATTAATTATATCCTCAACACAATCGGGATGGTAAATATTTACTACTTTAAAATCCGACAATTCTCTATACAGCCCTTTCCTAGATATTTGAAGTTTTACAAGGTCCTTATAACCCCCTTTAGATAAAGGTCTTCCTTTTGTCGCAAGTTTGTTTAGCTTTCTTTCTATTTGAACTACAATCCCATTTTGTTTTAAAGGATTGTAATTGTGTTTATCAAGTACAACTCCTCCTCCTGTAGATATTACAATCCCATTTTCTTTACCATACTTTATACAAGCTAGGTGTTCAAGCTCTCTAAACCCTTCTTCTCCATATTGATTAAAAATACCTGGAATAGTCATTTGATTTACTTCTTCTATCACTTTATCAAGGTCAATAAACCTTCTTTCTAATTTTTTAGCAACAGCTTTTCCTATTGATGTCTTTCCCGATCCAGGCATTCCTATAAGAACTATGTTTGAAACATCTCTATAAATTTTATTGTAAATCCTTTCTCTTTCTTCATCTTCAAATTTCCTATTAATAAATATTTCTGATGAGTCAATACCTTGATTTACAAGCATTTTAAGACCTGTAGCCGTTTTTAGACCCAACATTTGAGCATCTAAGATAAGTTTTGTTCGCAAAGGGTTGTAAACAACGTCTGCAACAGCTTTTAAATTTGGAAAATCTTTTAAATTTACGAGGGATTCTAAATTATTAGGATACATTCCGACCGGAGTTGTATTTATTATAACTTGAGCATGATTATACTTCTCTAAATCATTATACTTAATTTCCGTTTTTCTGGATACTGTAATAATATCTTTTGCACCCATATCTTCTAAAACAGCTCTTATCGTCTTTGAAGTAGATCCATCACCAAGTACAACTACTTCACTTCCTTTAATCTCAATGTCTATGTCTTTTAACATAGAGATGGCTCCAAAATAATCTGTGTTAAATCCTATTATATCTTCATTATCAAAAAGCACCGTATTGATACAACCTATCTTGAAAACTTCAGGAGAAAACTTGTTACAGTATTTCATGGCTTCTTCTTTATAGGGCATTGTAATGTTAAGGCCTTTTAATTCCTTTTTTAAAAATAGTTCTTTTAACTGTGTTTTTGAAACCTCAAACAATTTATATTCATAATCGCCTAAATAACTGTGGAGTTTTGGAGAAAAACTGTGTTTTAGAGTTTTTCCAACCAATCCAAAAGTATTTCTATACATAATATCCCTCTTCCATAAGCATGTCTAAAAGCACTATACAAGTTGCCGCTTCCATTACAGGTACAGCCCTTATCCCAATGCAAGGATCATGTCTTCCTTCAATTAAAAGATTTTTCTTTTCTTTAGTTCTAATATTTATTGTCTTTTGCATTTTCCCAATTGACGGTGTTGGTTTAAATACACATCTATATACAATAGGCATACCATTTGTAATTCCAGAAACTATCCCTGAAGAGTTGTTAGTAACTGTTCTAATCTCATCATCTATTACTGTATATTCATCATTATGAGAAGATCCATTTAACATTGAAGCTTTAAATCCCATACCAAATTCAATTCCTTTTACACCAGGTATTGAAAATGCCATTTGAGAAAGTCTACCTTCAACAGTATTGAAAATAGGTTTACCCACTGCTTTAGGCATTCCAACTACTCCTACCTCTACTATTGAACCTATGGAATCTTTTTTCTCTCTAGTCTGTTCGATTAACCTTTGCATTTTATTTTGTGCATCTGATGAAATTGTAGGAAAATTATAATTATTTGTCTTTTCAAGAATTTCTTTTTCCAAATTTACAAAATCATATCCATCATCTAATACTTCCCCAATCCTATACAAGTGAGCTCCTACGTAAATTTCTTTTTTATTTAAAAGTTGTTTTGCAATTCCACCCGCTATACAAATTGCAGCTGTCAACCTTCCAGAAAGGTGTCCACTACCTCGTAGGTCTGCAAAGCCTTGGTATTTTAAAAATGCAGTGTAATCACCATGTGATGGTCTTAAAATATTTTTTAGATTATCATAGTCTTTAGACCTTTTATCTTCATTTTCAATTATTGCACAAATGGGAAATCCCGTGGTTACATTTTCCATCAATCCTGAAATGAACTTTGGTATATCCTTTTCTCTTCTCTTTGTTGTATAGGTTGAATTACCTGGTGATCTTCTAGTTAAAAACTTATTCAGGCTCTCCATTTCAATTTCAACACCACTTGGAATCCCATCCATAACAACCCCTATACAATTTCCATGGGATTCTCCAAATATAGATATTTTAAATTTATTACCTATAATCGAAGTCAATTAAATCTCCTCCTAATTTTTTTAAATCTTTAAAAAATCTAGGATATGACTTATTTATTGCCTCAGCTCCTTCTATTTCTATCTCATTTTTTGCTATTACTGATGCAATTGACGCTGCCATAACCATTCTGTGATCATTAAAACCTTGTACTTTTCCACCTTCTAAAAAACCCTTACCATGAACAATTAAAGCGTCATTTATTACTTCTGCATTCCCTCCAAGACAATTAATAAGTCTTTTAGTATTATTTAACCTATCGGATTCTTTAAGTTTTAGTCTGTGACACCCTGTGAAAATTGATTTTCCTTCAGCACCACAAGATAATATTGACAATACAGGTAAAAGATCTGGAAACTCATTTATATCCATTTTAAAAGGCTTTTTGTCTTTTGAAGTAACCAGCACACGGTTTGTAACTTCAACTTTTGCACCAAATTCTTTTAAAATTTCAAGTATTACTTTGTCTCCTTGAACACTTTTAAAATTCAATCCTGTAAGAGATATTAACCCTCCTAAAGCTCCAGCTATTAAAAAAGGTGATGCATTAGACCAGTCTCCTTCCACAATCATTTCCTCTCTAGGGTTTAAAACTTGGTTACCTTTAACAAAAAAACCGTTATCGTACTTTGTAACATTAATTCCATAATTCTCCAATACGTCAATTGTAATATCTACATAGGATTTAGATTCAAGTCCACTTCTTAACTTTATCCTAGTATCTTCTTTAAACAAAGGCGCAGATAATAAAATTCCAGAGATATACTGTGATGATATATTCCCCTCAATTTCAATTTCTCCACCTGTAAACTTTCCACTAGTTTCTAGAGGCAAAATATGATTTTTAAAGTATACACCTTTTTTTTCTAATGCCTTGGTAAGTTCTTCCACTGGCCTATTATTTAAACTCCCCTCTGCCACAATTTTATTACATTCATAAATTGCTGTTGCAATAGGGATAATAAATCTTAGAGTAGAGCCAGACTCTTTGGCGTTTAGAATAGGTTTTTGTTTTCTTTTTTTTATAGGATAAATTCTAAGTATATTATCTAAAATTTCATATCTTCCACCTAATTCTTCTATACATCCTAAAGTTGCTTTTAGATCTTCATTATATTCGTCTAAAATAAGTTGTGATGGTTTTTGTGAAATAGCAGATAAGATTATCATTCTATGTCCATAACTTTTAGATGGGATTGCTTTTAAATTTCCAGACAGCTTTTTAGGTTTAATTAAAATATTTTGTTTCAATTTTTAATAAATCCTCCAAACTGTCTAATTTTATTTTTTTAATGGTGGGTTTCCCAATTTTTTCAACCATTATAATATTGAGATATCCGTCAAAAATTTTTTTGTCTAGAAAGATATATTTTAAAAGATCTTCTTTTTTAATTGCTGGATAATCAATTAACTTATACTTGTTTATTACTTCTAAAATATCATTAAGTTCATTTTGAGATAAAAATCCCTTATTAAAACTTATCTTTGACACTATTTCAATTCCTATTCCAACCGCATAGCCATGCTTTATATTATATCCCGACGCTTGTTCTATAGCATGTCCAAATGTATGTCCCAAATTTAATAACCTTCTATTACCCAAGTCATTTTCATCTTCAATCACTACACTTTCTTTAAATTTAATAGCTTTTTCTATTACCTCTTTAAGCCTTTTTGACTTTACGCTAAAATCTTCTTTTAAAAAGATATCAAAATAATTTCTGTCAAATAAAATTCCATATTTTATACATTCATAAATTCCATTATTAAATTCAATTATAGGTAATGTTTTTAATGTATTCGTATCTATAATAACTGCTACCGGCTGTTTAAAAGAACCTACTAGATTTTTTCCTCCTGGTAAATCTACCCCTGTCTTTCCACCAACAGATGAGTCTACACACGCAAGGAGAGTTGTTGGTATTTGAATATAGTCAATACCCCTTTGGTATATTGCTGCACAAAATCCTGCTAAATCTCCAACCACTCCTCCTCCTAGAGCTATAATCAAATCAGAGCGACTAAATTGTCTTTGGCATAAAAAGTTCATTACATCTGATACCACTTTTAAATTTTTAGATTCTTCTCCAGGTTTTAAAGAGTATATAAAGTAATTAATTTTTTTACCTTTCAAAATATTTAAAATTGTATTTAAATGATATTTTTTTACGTTTTCATCAGTAATTACACAGACTTTTTGAGAATTAGTTATATAGTTTAATACAAAATTAAAATTATCTTCTCCAAGGTGGACTCTGTAACTCTTAGAAACTCTTATATCTATATCTTTATTCATTATCAAGTTCATTTATCTCTTTTAAAGCCTCTTTTAAAATTGATATTTTTTTCATCATTAGATCAAACTTTTTTGGTTTTAAAGACTGTGCTCCATCACAAAGAGCCTTTTCGGGATTGTTGTGAACTTCTACTATAAGTCCATCTCCGCCAACAGCAGTTGCTGCCAAAGAGAGTGGTTCAACCATTTCCCAATCTCCACACGCGTGGGATGGATCGATAATTATAGGAAGTTGAGTTCTCTGTCGTAAATAAGGTACTGAAGTAATATCTAGGGTATTTCTTACTCCTTTTTCAAAAGTTCTAATTCCCCTCTCACAAAGAACTATATTTTGATTTCCCCATGACATTAAATACTCAGCAGACATTATCCACTCTTCATAGGTAGCGGAAAGACCCCGCTTTAATAAGATAGGTTTATCCACTTTTCCAAGTTTTTTTAAGAGGGAAAAATTTTGCATATTTCTTGCTCCAACTTGAAGCATATCTACATTTTCAAAATATGGAAGATCGTCTATATCCATAATTTCAGAAACTATAGGTAGTCCTGTAATTTCTTTTGCTTCTAATAAGTATTCTATTCCCTTTTCTCCCATACCTTGAAAAGAATACGGAGAAGTCCTCGGTTTAAATGCTCCACCTCTTAATATATTTGCTCCTGATTCTTTTACTTTTTTTGCAACTTCTATAACTTGTTCTCGAGATTCTACAGAACAAGGACCTGCTATAACAACGAAGTTTCCACTTCCTATACTTACATCCTTCACTTTTATCGTAGATGGCTTCTTGTGATACTTGAGATTTGCCTCCCTATATGCTTCTTGAATTCTAAACACATTATCTACACAGTCAAAAGCTTTAACAGAAGTTTCATTAATCCATCGCGTATCTCCTATTATTGATAAAACTGTAGAATTGTCACCTCTTGTTTCTACTACTTCAAGTTCTTTTTTCTCAAACCAACTTATTAAATCTCTTACATTTTCACTATCTACATCTGTTTTTAATTTTACTATCATGTCAAATCCTTTTTATATGATATTCTTATCTATATTCTATCATCTTAATCAATTTTTCTGAAATTAGAATTATATAACAAATTTTTTCATTTAATTCTTATATGTTAGAATATTATTATATAAAGAATATAAGGAGGCATTATGGATTACGATTTTAAATCCCGAATTTCCAGAAAAGATACGGGATCTGCAAAATGGGAATTAATGTATAAAACAGACGAAGAAGTTTGTGAAGAAGTGGTTCCTCTGTCAGTAGCCGACATGGAATTTCACACACCACCATGCATTGTAGATGGTTTAAAAAATTTTTTAGACCATGGAGTACTCGGCTATACCATGCCCTATGATAACTATTTACAAACAGTTAAAGAATGGTTTTTAAAAAAACATAATTATAAAATCCAAACCGATTGGATAGTACAAAGCCCTGGCGTTGTTAATGCTTTTACTGCTGCCCTTAGAGCACTTTGCAACGAAGGTGAGGGTGTAATTATATTTAAACCTATTTATCCACCTATGATTAATGCGATAAATTCAAATAATTTAAAAGAGGTAAACGTTCCCTTAATAAATAATGACGAAAGATACGAAATAGACTTTGAAACTTTTGAAAAGGCTTGTAAAGATTCAAATAATAAAGTTTTACTTTTCTGCTCTCCACATAATCCTGTTGGGAGAATATGGTCTATTGAGGAACTGAAAAAAGTTGGGAAGATCTGTTTAGAAAACGATATTATAATAATTTCTGATGAAATATGGATGGACCTAATAAGACCAGGTAATAAACATAATATTTTTGCAAGTATATCTAAAGATTTAGAAAATAATTTAATTACTTGTTCTTCTCCTTCAAAAGCTTTTAATATTGCAGGATTAAATAATTCAAATATAATAGTAGCAAATGAAGAAATTAGAGAAAAATTAAAAGAGGAACTTGTAAAAATGCATTCTACATCTATAAACATTCTTGGATATAAAGCTTGTGAATGCGCATATAAAGAAGGTCTTCCTTGGTTAAATGAATTACTTAAAGTCATTGACGAAAACTTTAAATTGTGTGAAAAAACTTTTAGTAAATTAAATTTACCATATTCAAAAGCAGAAGGCACTTACGTAATATGGGTTAATTTCAATCCTCTAGGGCTTGGAGATAAATTAGAAGATTTTCTTATTGAAAAAGCTAATATTTTTACAACCCATGGTAAAAACTTTGGTCAAGAAGGAATTGGTTATGAAAGATTTAATCTTGCACTCCCAACTGATGTTTTAAAAGAACATCTAAATCGACTTGTTAAAGCAATAAATGATTTGTAAACTAAGGAAGGAGAAATCCTTCCTTGAATATTTCATTAATTATGTTATAATACCATTAAATGAATATGGATTTGTGGATTTTTAGTACCTTAAATAGTAACGTTTTTAAGAGAAATTACAACTTCCTTTGTCCAAGGCTCGCAAATGGCCTACATTGCAATAAGACTTCCAGTAAAGAAAGGTGGTACCACGGTTTAGCGTCCTTTCAACTTGGAAGATTTTTTATTTGGAGGGTTTCTTATGGTAAATTATGAGTTAGAACACGATAATGTGTTTGATGAATTAGTAGAAAGAGGCTATTTTGAACAAGCTACTTACGAAGATGAATTAAGAGAATTACTTGGTAAAGAGTCTGTTAAATTTTATATTGGCTTTGATGCCACTGCAGACTCATTAACTATAGGTCACTTTATACAAATCATGGTTATGATGAGAATGCAAAGACACGGTCACGTTCCTGTTGCTTTACTTGGTGGTGGAACCACAATGATTGGTGATCCGTCAGGAAGATCTGATATGAGAATGATTATGACTAAAGAGCAAATCGACCACAACGCCAACTGTTTTTACAATCAATTTCAAAGATTTATAGATTTTGAAGACAATAAAGCAATTATTGCCAATAATGCAGATTGGTTATTAAATCTAAATTTCTTGGAATTTATGAGAGAAATAGGAGTTCACTTTAATGTCAATCACATGTTGGCTCTTGACGCTTATAAAAATAGAATGCAAGATGGGCTTACTTTCTTTGAATTTTCATATATGTTAATGCAATCTTATGACTATCTAAAACTATATAGAGAATACGGTGTAAAGCTTCAAATGGGAGGCTCTGATCAATGGTCTAATATCTTAGGTGGTTACGATTTAGTAAGAAAATTGGAACAAGATAAAGTCTATGCCATGACTTTTAAACTTTTAACTACTGCTCAAGGTGTTAAAATGGGAAAATCTCAAAAAGGAGCTGTGTGGCTTGATGAAAAGAAGACCAGTCCTTATGAGCTATTCCAATATATGAGAAATGTTGACGACTTAGATGTTGAAAAATTCCTCCTAATGCTCACTTTCCTTCCTACAGAAGAATGTAGAAGACTTGGCAGTTTAGAAGGTTCAAAAATAAATGAAGCTAAAGAAATTTTAGCATATGAAATAACTAAGTTAGTTCACGGTGAACAAGAAGCCAAAAAAGCTTTGGAAACTTCCAGATCTTTATTTTCTAATCATGCAGTTAATGAAAATATGCCCACAACAGAAATGTCTAAAGATGAATTTAGTGAAGGTGTAGGTATCTTAAATCTATTAACTTCACTTAAATTAACAAAATCTAATGGTGAGGCAAGAAGGTTAGTTATGCAAAAAGGAATAAAACTAAACGGAAAAACCGTCGAGGACTTTAAGCAAGAAATTTCTTTAGATGATTTTTCTGATAATGAAATTATAATACAAAAAGGAAAGAAAGTTTTCCAAAGAATTAAATTAGTTTAAAAATAAAACTTCCCTAATTGTTAGATTAGGGAAGTTTTATTTTTAAATCTTGTTTTTTAAAGGACTTACAATATATCTAATAAGGAAATAAAATCCTATAGGAAATACTAATGCTTCAGAAAATGCCAGCACATACCAAATCATGTGATCAGGTAAAAATTTTACAGTAAAAAACATTACTATGCTAATAAGAATAGGTGTTCTCAAGATAGAAAGTACTGTAGCTATTCTCCCCTTTGCTAAACTAGCAAAAAAAGTAATCAACAAGCCATTAAGTCCTACAAAAGGATATGCCCACGCATATCTTTTTAATGCATTCATGGTTTCTTTTAAAATCTGTGAATTTTCATCCAAAAACAAATCTACTATAGGTTTAGAAAAATAGTTTGCTATAATTATAAAAAAACCTCCAATTAAAACTATAGATACTATTCCAATTTCAACATATTTCTTAATTCTCTTATAGTTTCTTTGACCATAATCATACGAAAATATAGGAGCTAATCCCTGTGCTACTCCCGTCATGGTAACTGAAATAAAAACAGATATATAAGAAATAACTGTATATGCTACAAGTGCACTATGTCCATAAATTTTAAGTAAATTAGTATTAAATAAAAATACTGTAAATCCTAGTGCTATTTCTGCTATCGCATCTCCTATACCTAAAGGTATAGTTTTTTTCAGTATAGAAAAATTCAAATATCTTACAAATTTCAATCTTCCTTTTTTTCTTAGAAAGTGACTCAAAAAAGCTACTGTGCTAATGGTTTGAGCTATACCTGTTGCAATTGCTGCCCCGCTAACTCCTAAATGAAATACAACTATAAATAAATAGTCTAAAAGTATATTAGAAATTGCAGCCATAGTAACTGATATGGCAGATATGTGAGGAGACCCATCAATTTTTACAAGTATCTCAAGCTGGTAACTTAAAATAAAAAATACTCCAAAGGGAATTATAACTCTTAAATATTCATTTACATAATTAATCGTTTGACCTGATGCTCCAAGTAGAATAACTATTCTATCTAAGAAAAGATAAATAAATAAACAAAAAATAAGACCTATAATTATAGCTCCCATAACCGCCGTTGAAAATACACTGTTTGCCTTGTAATTTTCTTTTCTTCCTAAACACATTCCAACTTTTGATTGAGTACCTATACTAAGTAATATTCCTATTGCAAAAAAAGATGTAATCACCGGCATGGAGATATTAACTGCAGAGAATTCCAATTCGCCAACATAATTAGATACAAAATAACCATCTACCATGGTATATAGAGCAAAAACCCACATAGACAAGATTGATGGTATTGTGAACTTAAAAAATCTCTTCATAAACTTCTCCTTTAAGCTATTTTATCACATTATTATAATTAAACGGCAAAAAAGCTAGGTCCCCCTAGCTTTTGCCTCTTATTCAAAGAGAAATATGAATAGAAGAAATCTTAAGATGATATTCATATTATACTTTATTACAACGTAGTTGTAAAGTCTTTTTTAATATTTTTTTGCTTTTTTATTTATTAATACATCGCTTAAACTTGTTAAAGGAATTTATTTAAATATTCTTTTCTAAGATTTTCTGGAACTAACCTACCACCTGTCGACCAAATAATATGATTTATGTTTTTTTTGTCTGTATGAATATTTTTATTTAAATATTTTTTTAATTCTTCATTTTCAAGAAATTTAGCAACTCCCTGAAAAGCCGCCGCAGAAGAAGGCTCAATAAATATATCTTCTGATTTTTTCAAATCTCTCATATATTCAAATAGGAATTTATCTGAAATAGTAAAAATACCTGATAGCATTTCATCCATTATCTTCCCTACAAATCCAGAAGCTCTTCCTACTGCAAGACCATCTGCGAGGGTTATTCCGCTTAATCCTAAATCATATATGGAAATTTTATTGTGTTTTCCAGTTTCCATTCCCAAAAGCATGCAAGGACTCATAGTAGGTTCTACAAAAAACACGTGAACATCATCCCCAAATATTTCTTTAAGTCCATAGGTTATTCCTCCAGGAGCACCTCCTACACCACATGGAATATATACAAATAAAGGACTGTCTTTATTTACCTTTATATCTAGTTTTAAAATTTGTTTAAACAGTCTAAAAGAAGATGAAGCATAACCGTAAAATAATGAAAGGGAGTTTTCATCATCTACAAAATACGAAAATTTATCGTTTTGTGAAAGTTTTCTTCCATTTTCCACAGCTTTTAAATAATCTCCTTCATACTCTACTACTTCAGCTCCAAAAGATCTAAGTAGTTTTTTCTTCCAAGATGCTGCATCTCTAGACATATGAACAGTAGCCTTATAACCTAAAACTCTAGATATAATTCCTATACTAAGTCCTAGATTTCCTGTGGAACCTACTTGAATTTTATATCTTGATAGAAAATCTTTAATTTCTTTGGAAGAAATTTTAGAATAATCTTCGTCTTCTTTAATTAAGTTATTCTCAATTAACAAATCATTTGTATATTTAAGTATTTCGTATATACCACCTCTGGCCTTAACAGATCCTGCAACAGCTAAGTCATTATCTTGCTTTAAAAAAAGTCTACCTTCTATATTACTATTATATTTATCATTGAGTAATTGTTTCATATTTTGAATTTCTGTTAGCTTAGACTCTATGATCCCTTTAGTACTTATAGTTTCAGGAAATTCTTTAAGTATATAAGGAGCAAACTTTCTCAAAATGTTTTCTGCTTCTAAAACTCCTGCAAAGTTTAACCCCAGATCAGATTTATTACCTTTTCCTCTCTTAGAATTTTCCCAAAAAATTTCTTCTCCTCTTTTTATTCTTTCAATATATTCCATTTAACTCTCCTTGTATATATTATCTATAAATTAAGCATAACATTTTATCCTACAAAAATGTACTAAAAAAATTTAAGACAATAGTTTTGAATTTTGTTTAAAACTATCTTAATCTAGTATAATATTTAACTAGAACATATTATATATCTATTACCCTATTAATAATTGATAAGCCTTTAATAAAAGTAAAATATAGTTTAAAATTAATATAGGTGATTATATGAAGAAAAAAGTATTATTTACTGGATTTTATGGAGTCATAATAGGTGTAATGGCTGGAGTCATTTGTGTAGGGTATCGATATGCTCTTACTTTTCTTGGAAATTTAAGAAATAATCTATTTCAATCTAGAAATATATTATCCTACATAATCTTTTCATTAGTTATTCTTTTTCTAGGATACATAATTGGTCTTTTATTAGAGTATGAACCCTTATCCTCTGGCAGTGGAATACCCCAAATACAACTTGAAATAGAATCTAAAGTTAATATGAATCCAATAAAAGTAATTTTAGCTAAGTTTATAGGTGGTTCCTTAGGTTCCTTTATTGGGTTTTCACTTGGAATGGAAGGTCCTTGCATTCAACTAGGCGGATCTTGTGGAAAACTTATTTCAGACAAAACAAAAAAAGACACCGAAACTAAAATATTTGTTGCAGCAGGAGCAGGTGCAGGTATTGCAGCAGCCTTTAATGCCCCACTTTCTGGTGTAATCTTTGCCATTGAAGAGATGTATAAACGCATTACCCAAAGACTTCTGGTAATAATGTTAATTTCCTGTGTAGTGGCTGATTTTATTAGTAAACAAGTATTTGGATATAATAACTCATTTTCACAACTTTCTAATATCAAATTTAACACAAAATCCATTTTATTATTTATTATATTAGGTATGTTTACTGGAATTGTGGGAGTAATATTCAATTATAATTTACTTTTAAATCTTAAATTGTTTAATAAAATCAACATAAGAAAAAGATATAAACCAATGATTGCTAGTATATTTGCCTTATTAATATTTATTTTTATTCCTGATTTACTTGGTGGTGGTCATGACTTGGTGCAAATCATACCAAAAGAAAATTTTTCAATTAAAATATTATTATTAATGCTTTTATTAAAACTACTATACACTTGTTTTTGCTACGGATCAGGTGCACAAGGTGGAATTTTTCTACCTATACTTGTACTTGGTGCATTAACTGGAAATATATTTGCAACCTTACTAAATCCCTATTTCCCAGATTTAATGCCCGCATTTCACGTACTAGGTATGACAGGGGTTCTTGCTTCAGTTGTACGTGCTCCCATACTTGCTGTAGTTCTCGTATTTGAAATGACAGGAGGTGCAATGTCCCTTTTGCCCATGGTTATAGTTTCTATAAGTTCACTTATTGTATCGGAACTTTTTGAAAGCGATCCTATCTATCACAGCTTAAAAAATTGGACTAAGAAGTCTTTAAATTTAAAAGAAAAAAATGCAGGATAATCTGCATTTTTTATCTTTTTTTAATTCTTCCACTCATTTGAGTATAAAATCTTAATTTTTTAACTAATTCATCAGTAAATTGTCCCTTTTTCATCCTCCAAACCCAATTTCCAGAAGCTGTTCCCGGATAATTCATTCTTGATTCATTACCTAAACCTAAAATATCTTGCATCTGAAAAATTGACATTTCTGCTACAGAAGTCATGCCACCTCTTATAAATCCCCAATTTAGACCTTCATTTTCTGTCAAATTTAGATATTTTTTTGCAAAATTAACCTCGTCTATATCATGTTCACTTATCCAGCCCATAACAGTATCTGAATCGTGAGTTCCCGCATACACCACAAAGTCTTTTTCTATATTATGTGGCAAATAATCAGAGGAAGCATCAGGATTAAATGCGAATATAAGTATTTTCATGCCTGGAAATCCCGTTTCTTTTCTAAACTCATACACTTCTTTAGTCATATAACCCAAATCTTCTGCAATTATTGGAAGTTCTCCCAATTCATCTTTCAATCTTTGAAATAATTTCATTTTAGGTCCATCAACCCATGATCCATTTTTTGCAGTATCGTCTCCTGCAGGTATTCTCCAATATGACTCAAAACCTCTAAAGTGATCAATTCTAATACAGTCAAAAATTGAAAATAGCCACTTAAATCTTTCAACCCACCAGTCGTAGTTGTTTTTTTCGTGATTAGGCCATTCGTAACAAGGGTTTCCCCAAAGCTGTCCATCTTCGGAAAAACCATCTGGCGGACAACCTCCTACCCATACAGGTCTTAATTCTTCGTCTAAAGAAAATAACTCCGGATTTGACCAACAGTCAGAGCTATCTTCTGAAACATAAATTGGCAAATCTCCAATTATCTTTATTCCATTTTCATGAGCGTACTGTCTAAGTCCTTTCCATTGGCTAAAAAATTGATATTGTAAAAATCTATAAAAATTTACATTTTCAAAATTGTTTTCTTCATATTCTTCAAGAACATTTTCATCTCTATACTTAAACTTTTCTTCCCACATTTGCCATGGTTTTCCTTGATTTTCATCTTTTAATGTCATAAAAATAGCATAGTCATTAAGCCAAAAACTATTTTCTCTACAAAATGATTCAAATTCAAGTGATGATTTATCAAAATTTTTATACGCAATTCTTAAAGTATCAAATCTCTCGCTATAAAGTTTACCAAATTCGATAACTTCACTATTATATAGACTTTTCACATAATTTAAATGATTCTCAGTTAAAAGTCCTTCGTTTTTTAAATAATCTAAATTTATCAAATATGGATTTCCCGCATAACTTGAAAAAGATTGGTATGGAGAATCTCCAAATCCTGTAGGACCTATTGGCAAAACTTGCCACCAAGTTTGTCCTGCATCAGAAAGTTTTCTGATAAATTCTCTAGCTTCTTCACCTAAACTTCCAATCCCATATTCATTTGGAAGTGAAGTTATATGAAGTAAAACCCCAGCTGAACGATTTTCGCTGATTTTTTTAAAATTATATTTTTCATCTAACATAATCTTTCCTCAACTAATTTATTCTATTAGTAGTTTCAGAGTCAAAGAAATGAAGTGCGTCTAAATCAAATGTAAAATAGTGAATCTCATCAGTTTCATATAAGAAATGTCCCGGTTGAGAAACTATCATTTCCTGCCCTTTATCAGTTTTTATATGAAGCAGTTTTTCCTTTCCTAACATTTCAATGACTTCAACTTTAGCTTTAAATGTATTCTCTTGTGATTTTTCTGCTATAAATCTCTCAGATCTTATTCCCATGTAAACAGATTTCCCCTCATAGTCTTTTAACTTCTCTAAATCTTCTTCTTTAGGTTTAATTTCTATGTCTTTTAAATCTGATATAAATTTTTTATTTTCTATCTTTCCCTTTACAATATTCATGGTTGGAGAACCTATAAAACCAGCAACAAATAAATTTTCAGGTTTATCATAAAACTCTTTTGGCGTTCCAAATTGTTGAATTTTTCCCTTATCTAGTAAAATTATCTTATCTGCCATTGTCATTGCTTCAGTTTGATCATGAGTTACATAAATTGAAGTAGTTTCAAGATTTTTATGAAGTCTTACAAGTTCCACTCTCATATGCTCTCTCAGTTTAGCATCTAAGTTAGATAGGGGTTCGTCCATTAAAAATACATTGGGTTTTCTTACCATCGCTCTTCCAAGAGCGACTCTTTGTCTTTGACCCCCTGAAATATCCGATGGTCTTGAGTATAAATACTCCTCTATTTGTAAAATTTTTGCTGCTTCCATAACCCTTTCATGTATTACTTCTTTTCTCTCTTTTTTCATTTTTAAGGAAAAAGCCATATTGTCATATACAGTTAAATGAGGGTACAGTGCATAGGACTGAAACACCATTGCAATATCTCTATCTTTAGGTAATACCCTATTCATCAACTTGTCTCCAAAATAAAGTTCTCCTTCTGTAATAGATGTTAAACCTGCTATCATTCTAAGGAGCGTTGACTTTCCACAACCTGAAGGGCCAAGTATGACACAAAATTCCTTATCTTTTATCTCTAAGTCTATATTTCTTATAGTAAATTTATCTCTACCTTCATATTTTTTACCAATATTTTTTAATAAAACTCTCATATTTCCTCCTAGCCCTTTACTGAACCACTACTTAGTCCTGAAACTAATTGATTTTGTAAACTTATAAACAATATAATTATAGGTATTGCTGTTAATAACCCCCCTGCTGCAAATGCAGGTGCATTCATGGTCCTAACATCACTTATAAGCGTATAAAGTCCTGTAGCTAAAGTGTATTCAGCAGGATTTGTCAATAATATCTTTGGCAACATATAATCCATAAATGGTCCTATAAATGACCAAAGAGCTATTATAGCAAGCATAGGTCTTACAATTGGCATTATAATCAATCTATATAACTGAAAATTTGAACAACCATCTATTTTTGCGGCTTCATCAAGTTCTTTAGAAATAGAATCTATATAGCCTTTCAAAATAAATGTATTCGAAGCTATTCCTCCCCCTGAGTATATTAATATTAGCATTATCGTTCTAGAAAAAACTGGTATTATTCCACTTACTATTGAATGAATTGCATAGTATGCTGTAATACCTGCAAAAGCTGGAATAGTTTGTATCAACATTATTGCCATTAAACTGGATTTCTTGCCTTTAAATCTATATCTTGAATAAGCATATCCTGTAAAGGAAACTATTATTAAAGTTAATATAGCAGTCGACATTGCAATTACTATTGTGTTTTTAACCCATTTAAAGAAATATGTTTCCTTAAATAAATACTCAAAGTGTTTTAGTGAAAACTGAAAGTTTCCAGATAAAGAAATGTATCTACCCTGTCCTCCATTAAAACTAGAGATTATCATTATAGCAAGTGGCCATATGATTAGTACAGCCCAAATTATTAAAATTATATAGCTTATCACAAGAGAGATTACTCCTAAAGTATCTAACGGTTGACTATCGGACAGGTGTAATTTCTTCTGTTTATTTTTCTTACTCATTTAACTCTCCTTAAATGCCTTAGTGTTTTTAAATCCAAGATATGCAAAAAACATTAAAACTATTGAAATCAAAATACTTATAGCTGCACCTAGAGCTTGATAATTTGATTCCATTGTAAGCTTATAAATATAGGAAATTAAAATATCTGATGAGCCTGCTAAATTCCCATATTTGCTTGGATTGAAAGGTCCTCCTCCATTAAATAGGTATATAATAGAAAAATTATTAAAATTAAATGTATATTGGCTAATCAATAAAGGAGCTGTTTGAAAAAGAACTAAAGGTACTGTAATTCTCCACGTCTTTTGAAAACCCGTTGCACCGTCAATGTCTGCACTTTCATACAAATCCTTAGGTATGCCTTGTAAAACTCCCGTTGACAATAAGAATATATAGGATGAACCTAACCAACCCTGTAATAGAACTAATGACAATCTTGTCAATCCTGGATTTGATTTTATATCAAGTGTTATATTAAATATATCTTTAAATAACTGTGTAATAGGTCCTTGTCTTCCTACCATTAACGAGAAAAACATTATAGTAATAAAAGCTGGAACTGCCCAAGGAAGTAAATATATAGTTCTAAATAGAGGTTTACCTTTTATTCTCTCTTGATTTGCTAAAAGAGCCAATACAAAACCTATTAGAATTGCCAATGACGTTGCTCCTATTGTCCAGATTAAAGTCCAACCTAAAATAAGCCAAAAGGCCTTACCTGCAACCCCTCTACCTAAGAATAATACCTTGTAATTGTCTAGTCCAATCCATGTGAATTTAGATTGGTGGTTTGGATCAAGATTAGTAAAGGAGATTAAGATTGCTGTAATTATAGGAATTAGCACAATGAAAATCGTAAGTAAATATGCAGGAGATGATACCAAGTATGGAAATCCCTCATTAGAAATTACCTCTTTTGTTTCAAACCAATTTCTAGGTCTAATACCTTCTATTTTATTTTCTTCAACTTTTTTAATATCCTTAAAAGACATATAAAAAATAAATATAGCTAAAATCACAAGAATTATTGCAATAATTCCTTCAATCATAAACATTATAGATCTATCAAGTCTTCTCCCATTTTCTGCTAAAGTAATCAGTCCTGAAATCCCTTCACCTTGGTAGTTTCCAAAACCTAATGCATATGGAATTGAAACAAGATATATAAATAATGAACCGAGGAAAAATAAAAATGCTTTGATTTTTTGTCCATTTAAAATCTGACCAAGCCCTGGTAATAAAAAAGTTAGGTAACTATATTTAGGTTTCTTGTCTAAGACTTCAATTGGAGTACGCCTTCTTATATTTGATATATCTGACTCCATAACATTTTTCATAGAATTTATATCGATTTTTTTTCTATGTTTTATATTTTCAATTGCTTCTTTAAGGGATTTAGATTCCTTTTGAAGATCTATTTGATATATATTTTCCTTTAATTCTCTTTTAACAATCTTTGTTTCTGCTTTTTGAGCCTTTTTTGAAATAAGGTTTTCTTTGTATTTTTTATTAATTTCTTCTAGCTTCAAATTATAGATTTTCTTTGTTTCTATTTTCTGTAATGCTATCTCTTCTTCTTTCTCCTTAAGTTTAGAAGAATCTAGAGCTTTTAATCTCTGTGTTTTTATATCTAGTTTCTCATTCAAACTTTCATAATGAGACAGTATACTTGGAATATGTTTTTTTTCTATATTTGCAATCTCATATTCAAGCACTGCATCATAGGTAAGATCTAAATACTCTTTGTAAAAACCAACTTTCTCATTAGCTTTTGCTAATCTCATCCTCAATTTTTTTATTACTAGACTATCTTTATCATCTGTTTTAAAATCTAGATTTTTTAAGGATTTTAAAAGCTTTTGTTCTTTAGATTTAAATTCTTTTAATTGTATATTATAGGGATGTGAATTTTTGTCCACATCTTTTTCTCCGTTTTTTATTGAATCTATTATAAATTGATTTTTTCTCTCATAGATATTTCCAAAACTATCTCTAATTTTTGATTTATACATTATTCTTGCCCTCACTATAGATTGGTACTTTTAAAATAAAGTAGAAAAGCATTATATATAATAAAATTCCTAAGTAGTAAAATATAGAGTTAAATTCTAATTTGAAAATTTTTAAAATTAACTTGGCTATGACCATGCCACAAAGCACGAATTTTATTAAACGATTCATCTTCATTTTCTTCATAATAAAAAATAAAAAAATACTGATAATTACAGGTTCTAAAATATCAAGAAGATAATTATACATTATAAGATTTATATACTCCCCCATATTTAAACCTGTTCTATTTTGAAATATTAGAAATAGCGTTTGAGACTTTGCCTTAATAAACGCTTCAAATGAAGCAAAAATTATTATCAATATAGCTGTAAATAAAACTTTTATAATATATTTTTCACTTTTCAACTCTTACTCCCAAACATTAACCGGGGAAAATCCCCGGTTAACAATTCTGTATTAGTTACCAATATTTTCCATCATAGAATTAAAAGATGCTTGTAACTCTTTATATGCTTCTTCTGCATTTGTAGGTTTAACGTTATTCCAAGATAGGATTGCATTTTTCCACGTATCCCATACATTACCATATTCTTTAAATATTGGTCTTGGTTCAGATATTTCATAAGACTCTATTACATTTTTAATAACTAATTTATCTAAATCTGTAAGTCCCGTCTTATCATATTCTTCTGCTGAAACATTAGGAAGTATCTTACCTGTTGCTTTAAATAATTTTTCAGCATTTTCTGGTCTTAATAATTCAATAATAAAGTTTTCTGCAAGTGCTTTCTTTTCAGAGTCTTCTTCAATTCTAGCATTTATTGCCATAGCCCAACCACCTTGCCAATGAACAAGTGGTTTGCCATTAATAGTTAAGTGGTCAATTGGAAAAATCTCAAGATTATCTCCTGCCTTTTCCACATTGTCATTTAGTTCCCAAGGTCCTCCAAGTCTTATAACACCTTTTCCACCTGTTGTAAATTGATCACCTATATATGCCCAACCTTCATCTTCTCCTGAAAATAGTGGAGAATTGGCTTCATTGTGTTTTTTCCAATATTCATATAGTGATTCGAAAAGTTTTTGTTGGTCCTCATCTAAATCTTTAAAGTCTTTAACCATATCTGATTCGAATTTATCATTTTCTTCTTTTAATAAACTTACCTCTGCAGAGTTAGTAGCAGCTACACCAAACCATGCATCAAAAAAAGGAAGTAAAACATTTGCAGGATCTTTAATATCATTAATTTCTATTGCATTTTCATAATTTATAGATTCATTTTGTGAATTTTCCTTATTTACAAATGTTATAAGTGTCTCTATATTATATGGGAAACCTAAATAGTCTTCTCCATCTTTAAAAAATCCACCCAGGCTCTCATCAAAGTTTTCATATCCTCCAATTTCATCTGCCATTGCCGGTGCATTCAATCCTCCTAGAACATCTTGACTTACAAGATCTGTAAATCTGTCTAGTGGAAGTGCAAAGACATCAGCAAAATCAGGGTTAGTTGCATCTGTACTCTTTAGTATATCTAGATGATCAAATGATCCTATCTCTTTAAATTCTATCTTAGAATCAGGATTTTTCTCTAGTACTTTGTCAGCTGCCATTTGGTAATACTCCATCCAATCCTTTTCCACCTGTACAGTAATTTCAGATTTAATTCCTTCAGACTCTACAGTTTTTGAAGATGTTCCTTCTTCATTCCCACCTTTATTACTACATGCCGTCAACGTAATAGTAGCTCCTAATGCAAGGGCTATAAATTTAATAAATTTTCTTTTCATATTCTCCTCCTAATTTATTGAGAACGCTTGTATAAAAATCTTAGCGTTACTATTATTGTATCTCATATCTAAAATAATTAGAGTTAGTTTTTTACAAAACATAATTTAAATTATATATTAACCATCTTCTTCAACCTCCTCATCTATAAATTGTTTAACTAATTTATAGGATCTTTCATAGTCCTCATGGTTTACAAAAATAGAATCATTTTTAACAACTTCTGCTCCTAAAATATTCAAATGTCCTAGAATATTTAAATGTCCCTTTAAATATTCTATATTATTGTCTTCTAAAATAGCTTTAACTGTAGTAATAATAAAATCGTCACTTGATTGTAATAAGAGTTTCATTTTCTTTTAACCTTCTAAAAATGTATTTATATATTATCTACCCTTATTCTTTGTAAAATAACTTTGTTTCTGATACAATTTATTATTGTATTTAACATAAAAAATAATTTCTAGAGGGGTGAAATATGGAAAAAATAGATAAAAATAAATTGATGGGTACAGAAGATATAAAGAAACTACTCTTCAAGTTTTCTGTACCAGCGATAATCGGAATGTTAGTAAATGCACTATATAATGTAATTGACAAGATATTTTTAGGACAAGTAAGTTCTCTTGCCATTGCTGGTGTACATCTAACATATCCTGTCAGCCTTATTATTATGGCATTTTCAATGTTAATAGGAATGGGTGGAAACTCCTTATCCTCCATTCGAATGGGTCAAGGAAGAATTAAAGAATCAGAAAAAATACTTGGCCAATCATTTGTACTTCAAATAGTATTTTCAATTGTTATAACATTGGTACTATTACTATATCCTGAACAAATCTTATCAAAATTAGGTTCTAGCTCAAAACTATTACCTATTGCTGTAGAATATTTAAGTATAATTGCAATAGGTATACCATTTCAATTAATTGGCTTTGGTCTTAACTTTTTTATAAGAGGCGAAGGTAGCCCCTCCACTGCTATGGGGACAATGCTTATTGGTGCAATAACAAATATAATACTTGATTATGTTTTTGTAATCCTATTAGGTTTTGGTGTTAAAGGTGCAGCTCTTGCCACTATAATTGGACAATTGCTTTCCATGATTTGGGTTTTAGTTTTCTTCTTTGGAGAAAGAACTTCCATTAAATTGAAAAAGGAAAATTTGAAATTTAGATCCGAACTAATAAAAGAAATTTTATCACTTGGCCTTGCTCCTTTTGGCATGCAACTTGCTGCAAGTTTAGTTATAACTATATTTAATTTGCAAATTAAAAACTTTGGAAATGATCAAGCTATGTCTGCAATGGGTATTATGCAAAGTATCTCGACATTAGCGTTTATGCCTGTTTTTGGTCTAAATCAAGGTAGCCAACCAATCATAGGATATAATTATGGAGCGAAAAAATATGCAAGAGTTAAAGAAGCTTTCAAGCTTGCAACCATCGTTGCTACAATTTATCTAACTTTGACTTATCTTGCAATGATGCTTATTCCTGAAGTTTTAATAAAAGCTTTTATAATGAATGCTAAAGATATAGACAAGGTTATGCCTGGAGCTGTTGCTTGTTTAAGACTAAGTTCACTTGCAAATCCAATATTAGGCTTTCAAATTATATCAGCTAATTATTTCCAAGCTACAGGAAAAGCGGTTCGTGGTGTAATCCTATCCTTATCAAGACAGTTGATAATTTTGTTACCTGTACTTTTAATAGTGCCAAGATTTCTAGGTTTAAACGGGGTCTGGTTAACATATCCTATATCAGATGTTTTGTCATTTATTTTGACATATATATTTATGAGGAAAGAACTTAAAGTTTTGAATGAAGAAATACAAATGAAAAAGAAAATTGCTATTTAATATAAAACCTCCAATTTAAATGAAATCTTTGAATTGGAGGTTTTATTATAATATGATAAACTTTACTTAAGATTATTTATTTATAGAAACTATATATTTTTATATATATCTAAGGCTAAAGAACCATACGCATAGGAAGGGGATCCTCCCATAGCAACTGCACACTCTGCAACTTCTCTAATTTCCTGCTCTGTAGCTCCAAGGTCTTTGCAATTTTTAACATGTGCTAAAATACAGTCTTGACATCTTATTGCAATTGCAATTCCAAGCATTATATACTCTTTTTGTTTAAGTTCTAAATTACCTTTTAGCATATTCGAACCTATCGCAGTCATAACTGAAGATGTTAATTTAGAACTTTCAAAAAAATACTTCATTCTTTCATTTTTTTCTTTGTATAAATCATCGTATTTCATAAAATCCTCCTAATGTTTTTTATTTACATGCTCTTAAATTATAGCAGGAATATTAATTTTTGTTGATTTGTTCTTTAAATAATTACTATTATATTACTACTTGACATAAAAAAAGCACCTATTAAGGTGCTTAAATTATGCCTTGTTGATAGAACCAAAAAGTTCCATTTTTTCTTTTACAACCCTCTTAATACCTTCTGTTCCAGGTTTTAACAACTTTCTAGGGTCAAAACCCTTCCCAACTCTATCTAAACCGTCTTCAATGTATTGTCTAGTTTCCTTGGCAAATTCTAATTGACATTCGGTATTTACATTTATCTTGGAAACTCCCAATTCTATTGCTCTTTTTATCATATCTTCTGGTATTCCTGTTCCACCATGAAGAACAAGAGGTAATGCCTTAACTTCTTCTTTAATAGCTTCTAAGGCGTTAAAATCTAATCCTTTCCAATTTTCTGGGTACACTCCGTGAATATTACCAATACCTGCTGCCAAAAAGTCTATTCCAAGGTCAGCAATCATCTTACATTCTTTAGGGTCTGCTATTTCTCCAGTTCCAACTATTCCATCTTCTTCTCCGCCAATAGCTCCAACTTCTGCTTCTACAGAAATTCCCTTTCCATGGGCAATGTTTAATATCTCTTTAGTCTTTTCAATATTTTCATCTATTGGATAAGAGGATCCATCAAACATTACTGAAGTAAATCCTGCATCTATTGCTTTTTTTGCCCCTTCATAGGTACCATGGTCTAAGTGTATTGCTACGGGAACTGTAATATTTAATTCTTCAACCATTCCTTCAACCATTTTAACAACTGTTTTGAAGCCTGCCATGTATCTACCGGCACCTTCAGAAACTCCAAGTATTACAGGTGAATTTTCCTCTTGGGCAGTCTCTAAAATAGCTTTAGTCCACTCTAAATTATTAATATTAAATTGACCAACAGCATAATTTTCACTATATGCTTTTTCTAACATTTCTTTTGCTGATACTAACATGAATACCTCCTCTTGTTTATATGTATATAATATCATACCTAGATGAGATTTGTTTAATTAATATAATACTATTGAAACCTATGATATACTTTTGTAGAAGGAGAATATATGAATAGACTTAATGAACTTAGAAGTGAAATTGATTTTATAGATTTTGAAATAAATAAATTATTTATAAAAAGACTAGAAATTGTTGAACAAATTAGATTAGAAAAAAGAAAACTAAATATGGATATTTTAGATACAAATAGGGAAATTGAAATTTACAAGCAATTAAAACTAAATTCAAAGAAAAAAAATTTTAAATATTCAAAAGATCTATTTGAAAATATCCTAAGGATTTCTAAATCATATCAAGAGGAGATTTAAGACTTATGATTTTTAATTTAGATAATATTGGTACTTTCATTGTGGAAGATCATGATAGTTTTGATTTTAAAAATTTTGTACTTGGGTCTTCGTCTCCAAGAAGGATAGAGCTAGTAAAAGAATTTATAGATGATTTTAAAATTATAAAACCAGAAGTGGATGAAAGACAAATAATAAAGACCTATTTGAATAATCATTCTACAGGTAATTTTTTAAAGGACCGTTTTTTACTAACTTCAGAAATTGCTAAAGAAAAAGCCAAAGCCGTTTGTAAAAAAGTCTCAAATTCACTGGTTCTTTCAGCTGATACAGTTGTCATAACTGAAGATCTTCTTCTTGGTAAACCAAAAAATTTAATGGATGCAAAGAACATATTAACTAATCTACTTGGTAAATATCACTACGTTTGTACAGGGGTTTGCCTAATGGAAAATTCATTATCTTATAAAAGTTTTTATGTTGTCTCCCTTGTAAAATTCGTTGAGGATAGCAAGTTAGCAAACGACTTCATAGAAAGATATGTAAGTACAAAATCTCCATTAGATAAAGCTGGTTCCTATAATATTGCAGAGGTAGATAAAGTTTTAATTGATTCACTATATGGTGATTACTACAATATAGTCGGTTTGCCTCTTCCTGAACTTTTAAGGAGCTTAAACTTATGAAAGAAAAAGTTTTAGTCAGTTCTTGTATGCTTGGACTTCATACTAGGTATGATGGCAACAGCTCAAAATTTAATGTATATGATGCTTTAAAAGATAAATATGAAATTATTCCATTTTGTCCTGAACAAGCTTCTGGACTTTCTACACCTAGAAAACCTTGTGAAATTAAAGGTGATAAAGTTATAAATATTGATGGTGAAGATAAGACTATATATTTTTTAAGAGGGGCAAAAGAGACTTTAAATTTATGTAATCTTTTTAATATTAAGAAAGCTTTTCTTAAATCTAAAAGCCCATCATGTGGCAAAGGTCAAATATACGATGGAACTTTTACTGGTAACCTAGTAAAAGGAAATGGAATTGTAGTAGATTTTCTAGAAAAAAATGGTATTGAGGTAATAAGCATATAAATTTAAAATTTTACTTATATTCTTCATTATTGATTAATTATTTAGACGTATAATGTTAATAATTAATCATCTTAAAGCATAAAAAAAGCGGATAAGGGGGTTTATCCGCTAAGTGGATTAATTAAAATCCTTATAGATATTCTTCAAAAGGGGTGTTTTGAATTTTATCTAAACTAATTTTAACTTAATTGATAATGATTGTCAATAGCGCTTCTATTAAAAATTTAAAATTTCTTCAGTTTTAGAAATTATAGATTTAGCACCATACTTTAAAAGTTCTTCTTCTGTTCTAAATCCCCATGTTACACCAACTGGATAAACATTGGAGTTAACTGCTGTTATCATATCTGTGGAAGTATCTCCAAAGTATATTATATTTTCATCTTTAATCTTTGAAACTTTTTTAAATTCATCAACCATATCTGTATGAGGTTTTAATCTAATACCTTCTCTATCTCCTTGTACAAAATCAAAAAAATTTTTGCCAAATATATTATCTAATAATTTTTCTGCTGCTTTTATTGGCTTATTAGTACATACTGCCAATATCTTACCTTGTCTTTTTAGTTCGTTTAAAGCTTCTACTACTCCTTCATATGGTTTTGTAAAATCGTCATCTCTATTATTGTACTCATAAAGATAATTTGGCAAAATTTCATATACTTTTTCATCTAATTCTTCTTTTGTTAAATTGAGTCCATCTCTAATATTAATATGAGAAAAAGCTCTCTGTGCTAAAACTTTTGCTCCATCTCCAACAAAACTATTATATAGATTCATATCGCAAGGCTCATACCCCATAATTTTGAGGTGTTTATTAAATAGGTTTCCAATGGTTTCAAGACTATCTATCAAAGTTCCGTCTAAATCAAATATATATGCTTTATACATTTTTACCTCCTTAGAATAGTTTATCATAATTGTTATAATTCTATTATTTATTGTGAATTTTTTTTAATTTTTAATTTTTAGTATATAATAATATAGAACAGAACAAAGGGGTGTTTAGATGACTGTAGAAATTAGAAAAGAGTTACCAGAAATTTTTCAAGATTTTGCTGAAGGTAGACAAAACGCATTTATCAAGGTTAAAGAACAAAAAGAAAAGGGAATACCACTAATAGGAACATTTTGTACATTTTTCCCACAAGAGCTTGCAATTGCTGCAGGAGCAACAACTGTGTCTTTATGTTCTACTTCTGATGAAACAATTTCAGATGCAGAAAGGGATCTTCCTTCCAATCTTTGCCCTTTAATTAAATCTAGTTATGGTTTTGCTATGACAAATAAATGTCCTTTCTTTTATTTTTCAGATTTAATTATTGGAGAGACAACATGTGATGGCAAGAAAAAAATGTATGAGTACTTAGGACAGTATAGACCTACTCATGTTATGGAATTACCTAATAAATATTCTAAAGAAGGGCTAAAGCTGTGGGAAAAACAAATTATTTTAGTTAAAGAATTATTAGAGGAAAAGTTTAATGTCAAAATTACTAATGAAGATCTTGAAAATGCTATTAAGGTAAAAAATGCTGAAAGATCAGCAGTCAAAGATTTTTATGAGATTATGGAAAGTAAAAAACTTCCGATAACAGGACTTGATCTTTGGCATGTATTAAATGGCATTACTTTTGAATTTGACAAAAGAGGTATACCTAATAGGTTAAAAGAACTTAAAAAGCAAGTTTTATCTGAAAGTCAAAACATTTCAGATAGAAAAAGAATTTTAATTACAGGATGTCCTATAGGTGGCGCTACTGAAAAAGTTATATCTGCAGTTGAAGATAATGGCGGAATAGTTGTGTCATTTGAAAATTGTGGTGGTGCTAAAGCTATCGATAAAAATGTCCAAGAAAATACTAATAATCCAATAAAGGCTATGGCTGAAAAATACTTGCAAATAGGATGTGCTTGTATGTCACCAAACCCAAATAGAAAGGAACTTTTATCAAGACTAATTGATCAATTTAACGTTGATGGAGTTGTAGATATGCATTTACAAGCTTGTCAACCTTTTCAAGTAGAATCTTTAAGCATTAAGAATTTTGTAAATAAAGAAAAAAATCTTCCTTATATTTCAGTTGAAACCGATTATGGTAGATCTGATATTGGTCAATTAAATACTAGAATCACTGCCTTTTTAGAGATGATTTAAAAAATTCCCACTTAGGAGCTCTTAATTAGGGATTTTAGTAAACCGATTCGAAGAGTTTTTAGGTGGCAAAATAAAAGGCTATGATTCTATTTGATCATAGTCTTTTAAAAGAGACTGTGTAATATTTTGTGTATAGAAACCTCCTGATTAGGGTAGAGAAAAACTAATCAGGAGGATTTTTTATGCCAAGAAAAAGTCCAGAGTCAAGAGGAAGTAAAATAGCAAAAATGTTAATAGAGGAATATCACCTCAAAATGCACAAGATATTCAAGATGTACTAAAAGAACTTTTGGGCTATACAATGGAAGAGCTCTTAAAAGCAGAGCTTGATGAACACTTAGACTATGAATACGGAGAAAAGCCACTATCACTTAACACAAGAAATGGTACAAGCAAAAAAACAGTTAAGTCATCCTATGGGAATATAGATTTAAATATTCCAAGGGACAGAGAAGAAACATTTGAACCTCAAGCTTTAAGAAAATATGAAAAAGATATTTCTAACATAGAAAATCAGATAATATCAATGTATGCAAAAGGAATACCCTCACCTAATAATGTCTACAACTCGTAAACTCGTTGGTCATTATTGGTTGGGGCATACGCTGACAACAAGAGATATATCATCTCATATTAAAGATATTTATGGGTTTGAAATATCAGATACAATGGTATCAAAGATAACCAACAAAATACTACCAACCATAGAAGAATGGCAAAATAGACCATTAGAAAAAGTCTACCCTATAGTGTTTTTAGATGCTATTCACTATCATGTAAGAGAAAACAACATAGTAGTCAAAGAAGCGGTCTAAATTACCTTAGTATACAACTTAGAAGGATTTAAAGAAATACTTGGAATGAATCCAAAGGCAGAAATCCAAAAATGCATAATACACCAGATAAGAAACTCCACAAAGTATGTATCCTGCAAATATATAAAAGAATTAATGAAAGACCTGAAATCAGTATATAAAGCATCAACAGAAGA
>JAUNLT010000021.1 GCA_030532135.1 Lagierella massiliensis
ATATAAAAGAATTAATGAAAGACCTGAAATCAGTATATAAAGCATCAACAGAAGAATTAGCATTAACCAATTTGGACATATTTGAAGATAAGTGGGGCAAGAAATATCCAATGTGTGTAAGAAATTGGAAAATAACTGGGATAAGTTTCTCACCTATTTCAAATATCCAGAAGGAATAAGAAAACTAATATATACAACAAATGCTTTAGAAAACTTTAATAGACAACTAAGAAAAGCAACAAAAAATAAGACCATATTTCCAAATGATTATGCACTTCAAAAAAGTCTTTATCTAGCTATGATAGATGCTTCCAGCAAATGGACCTCTAGGATACGTGGTTGGGATCAAATACTATCTCAATTATCCATATATTTTGAAGGGAGGTTGAATTAAGAAAAATATATAGAAAAAAACTGTAAATTTCCATGGAAATTTGACAGTTTTTTAAAGTCGTATAAAATTATGTTAAGCTCCATTTCTATAGAAATGGACATATGCTGATACATAAAAAATATATCAACCCTTACCCTTTTCAGGATTTAGATTGATACACAAAATAATTTACAAACCCATTAAGGAATAAAATTCTTAATTAAGAGCCTCATTTAGATGGACTTTTTTAATACATATCCTATTGAAACTTTTTAAGAAAGTTCTTTATCACTTCTTTAAACTTTTTTGGATTTTCCTGTGCAAACTTAATGTGCCCGTAGTTTTCTTCCGTATGAAGCTCTTTTTTGTCTCCTTTGATGGCGTCATAGATCTCTTTTCCCATTTCATATGGAGTTACTTTATCTGCCTTGGAGTTTATTATCAGCACCGCCTCACTAAGTTCCTTTCCTCTTATGTAGTCCGCAGAGTTTATTTCATTCATGGTAAATCCAAGTTTCGATTTTAAGAAGATATTTCCTGCAAATTTCATATACGACTTAGGTAAGCCCTGTTCCTTTTCAATTTTATTAAATATCTCATCTGCAAATACATAGGAATCCGAAACGGGACAATCAAGTATTATATAATCTATATTTGAATCGTCCTTTGACGCTGCTATAGTCGCAGTAGCTCCTCCTAAAGACTCGCCATATAATAAAAGTTTTCCTCTATAGTCCATATGCTCTATTGCATAGTTTATCATGTCCAAACAATCATCCGACTCGAGAACTCCAAAGGTGTTATAATCCGCCATGTTCTCTCCTGAATTTCTTTGGTCAAAAATAAGACAGTCATATCCCATATCGATAAATAACTTTGCCACATGACTCATGGATTCCTTAGTTCCCCCAATGCCATGTAAAAGTATCGCTATGTTCTCATTTTCTTTACCATGGGAACTTACGATGATAGCCGGGATTTCATGGTCGTTGTTTTCAGAATTGACCTTAAACTTTTCAACCTTGTATTCCTTTTCCAAATCTCTGTATTCATCTTCATAAAAAGATATGTTTTTAACAGTATCTTCTCTGCTTATTACATTTGTCATCCCATCAAAAACACCTTTACCTACAAAGTATGTAAATCCTACAAATATAACAAGGACTAAAACTAAAATAATTGTTAATGTAATCTTTAATCCTTTTTTCATACGCACTCCTTTACTATTATTTTAATTCTAGGAAATATTTGTAAATTCCATGTAATCTTTGTATTAAATGCAATGACAAATAACATAGTATTATGTGAAACCCTCAGCTATACATAACCACCATATAAAACTCTCCCACCATATGGCATGAGAGTCCTCTTACTTATATAAAACTTTATTATCATTAGCATCCACAAAGATAACTTCAAGAGTGTCTTCATCTTCATTGTCGAAAGAAGTCCTCCAAATGTCCTCATCCTTCTTTAAGTCAAGCACCACATCACCCATCTTCACATATCCGTACCTATAATCTCCATCCACAACTATGCTATAAACTGAAACCTGTTCTCCATTTTGAACTTCTATGTCAAGCTCATCTAAGCTTTTAACCACTTTGTAGTCTTCGTTCATAAGCGGCGGATTAAATGAAATCCCCTTCATCAAGTCCCTGTTGTAATAATTGTCGTTAAACACATACTGAGCAGTTTCAAAAACCACATAGTCAGGCTGGAATATATTGAAA
>JAUNLT010000008.1 GCA_030532135.1 Lagierella massiliensis
TTTTTGTATTTTTAAAACATTCTTAATATTTATATGCTATCGGCTTGTTTTCAACACTTATGACCTATGGCATTTTACATATTACAAATATTTATTTTACTTGATTTCTTTATTAATCTTATTATTTTTGTTTTTTTCCATTCGTTTATTTCTTACGTTTTTAAAATAAGTTCTATAGTTATTCATTGACCTTGAAAATATTGAGGATAGCACAATACCAAGTGCAAGTGCCAAGGCATAATTTCCTGCATTAACTATATTATATACTGCATCTGTAATATTTTTTGAGGCAAATGCATTCATCATATTATAAATTGCAAGTCCTGGAACTAGTGGTATAAGTCCTGGGGCTAAGAAAACTGTAGCAGGAAGTTTGTTAATTCTTGCAAATATCTCCGCAGTTATTCCTATTACCAAAGATGATAATAGATATGCGCCAAATGTGAATTTTCCTTTTTCCCACATTAGCAAATACGTCAACATTCCAACTCCACCACAACAATAAATACCAAACAAACTTTTCCTTGGCACTTTATACACCAAAGAAAATCCAACAGCTGCAAATCCTGACATAATCGTATTTATTAAGATGTTCATATTTCCTCCTAGCTAAAAAAAGAAAATGTAATCCCTACTCCTATAGCCATTCCTGCGGCAATTATTAAAGACTGCACTAAACCGTAAAGACCTGAGGACATATCCCCTGATAAAAAATCTCTAATGGAATTTGTAAAGGAAATTCCTGGTAAAAACGGCATAATCGCACCTGTTATTATAATGTTTATAGAAGTTCCGAAGCCTAGTCTCATAAGAATATGGCATATAGTAGATGAAACTGCACATCCTAGTAAGGTATTAACAAATATGGGTAATCCCCTTTTCCCAAATTTAATTAATGACCATTGTCCACAAAATGCTGCAATTAAGGTTATTAAAAAATCTTGAATTCCACCATTGAAATAATATATTAAAAATGCAGAACCAAATCCAGCATATATCGACGGCGCCAAAATCCTATCGTCTTCTTCCAAATATATTTTTTCTATTAACTTTATTCCTTCTTCTATAGTAATGCTTCCACTTGTAAACTTTCTAGAAAAATCATTTACCCTTGCAACTTTTTGCAAATTATATTCAACACCTTGAAAGGTTCTCATAGTAAAAAAATCTTCTCCTCCACAGGAAAAATTAACCATTACCATGTTATATGTAGCATATATATTTACATATTCTATATTAGAATATCTTGCACACATTCTTCTCGCTGTATCTTCAGCCCTATAAATTTCCGCTCCATTTCTAACTAATTGCCTAGTTACATTTACTACTAAAATCGCTAGTCTATTACCTTCCTTTTTATCTAATGCTTTCATATCATACCCACCCTTAGTTTTAGTATAGCATAGCAAAATAAAAAAAGAGTAAATTACTCTTTTTCAGACTCTTTAACCGCATTTTTAATAGCTTCTAAAATACCCTTAGAAGATTGTGTTGCTCCTGATACTGTATCTATATCTAAACTTTTCTCATTAATAATATTATTCTTTATTTCTTCAAAAGCTTTTTCTACAAACTCTTTATTATCTTCAAATTCCATAAGCTGTATATCCGATATTTCTCCTTTGGAATCTATAGTAACTGACACTTTTATTTGTCCCGATCTTCCTTTTCCCGTAGCTTCATAAACCCCTGCTGTTTTAATTTTTTTACAAGATACAAGACTTAATGTCAATATACACGTTATTATTAAAATGCTAATTTTTTTATTCATAGTTTCACCTTTTATAAATATTAACAATTATCAACTACAGTGTCAATCTTTATTAAATGGTGTACAATATCAATATAAGGAGGGATTATATGAAATACAATATAAATGAAAGTATAGAACCCAAAGCAAGAATTTATTTTAAAAAAAATCAAAAATCTGTTTCAACCGTTGATAAAAACACTTTTAATGAAGATGTATTCGTAAAATTAGGAGATTTTAAGGCTTATATCGGCCAAAAAAATAATATACCTGAATATCTTATTATAATTGACAAAGACGATGAAAGCCCAAGAAAACTCATTACTCTAGGTTTTAAGTTAACTAATGAAATTAAGAGATTCAATATTTTTAATTTCGAAGTATCTTTTGACGACGGTTTTTCAAAAGATATTATTTTGAATGTTTTTGAAGGTATAGTTCAATCAGAATACAAATTTGATAATTACAAAACTGATACTGATGAAAAAGATTTAGAACTATCAATAAATATAAAATTTAAGGAAGAATTGAATTTAGACGACTTTAAATATGTTGAGAATCTAATTGAAGGCGTAAACTTAACTAGGTACTTGGTTAATACTCCTGCAATAGATATGTATCCAGAGACTCTAGCCAATACAGCTAAAGAAAAACTTTCTGAAGTAGGAGTTAATGTCAAAGTTTTAAATAAAAAAGAAATAGAAGACCTTGGTATGAAGGCTTTTCTCGCTGTTGCAGAAGGTTCTGAAAAAGAACCAAAATTTATTATCATGGAATATTTGCCAGTTCCGGGACAAACTCCTATAGGACTTGTGGGGAAAGGACTTACTTACGATTCTGGAGGATACGCTTTAAAATCAGCAAAAGGAATGTCCACAATGCATGCTGATATGGGCGGTTCAGCTACTGTAATTGGAACCATGTATGCGCTTGCTAAAAATAAAATTCAAAGAAATGCCATTGCTTTTGTTGCAGCATGCGAAAATATGATTTCTGGAAAAGCTTATAAAAACGGAGATATTATAGGTTCTATGAAGGGAACTTTTATTGAGGTAGATAATACTGACGCAGAGGGAAGACTAACTCTAGCAGATGCTATTTACTATGCAGCAACTAAGACAGAAGTTGAACCTATTGTGGATCTTGCAACTTTAACTGGAGCATGTGTGGTAGCTCTTGGCGAAAAGACTACAGGAGTTATTACAAATGATAATAACTTATATGATGAACTTGAAAAGTCCTCAAAAGAAGTCGGCGAATATTTATGGTTATTACCATCTTTTGATGTTTTAAGAGATTTACTCAAATCAAAAAGAGCTGATATTATAAATTCTACAGGTCCTTATGGTGGTGCAAGTACAGCAGGTCTTTTCTTAGAACACTTTGTCGAAAATAAAAAATGGGCACACTTGGATATAGCTGGTCCCGCCTACACAGATTCTGCATTTGACTATATCCCTTACGGTGCAACTGGAATACCTGTGAAAACTCTATATAATTTCGTTAAAAATCATAAATAAAATAATAAAAAAATAGAAACACATAAAATTTTATTACAGTAATCAAAAAGCATGGTTTTAAAACCATGCTTTTTATTTTTTTATAGATATTTAAAAATTAATAAGTTTCTTTAAACAATTCAAAGTGATCTATTGGATGATCACATGCAGGACATTTATTTGGAGCTTTTTTTCCTGTATGTATATAACCACAATTGTTACATTTCCATCTAACTACTTCTTCTTTTTCGAAAACTGTTCCTTCTTCGATATTCTTTAAAAGTTTTCTGTATCTAGTTTCATGAGCTTCTTCAACTTCTGCAATTTCTCTCCAAACAAAAGCTATATCTTTGAAACCTTCTTCTTCAGCTATAGCTGCGAAATTAGGATACATTTCTGAATTTTCTTCTTTTTCTCCTTCAGCTGCTGCAAGAAGATTTTCAGCTGTTGTACCAAGTAATACAGGATATTCCCATTCAACTTTTATCGCTTCGTCTTTTAATCCACCTTCATTTAGGAATCTAAAAAATCTTTTAGCGTGTTGATCTTCATTTCTAGCTGTTTCTTCAAATATATTTTGTATTTGAACGTATCCATCTTTTTTTGCTTGCTTTGCATAATATTTATATCTCATGCTAGCTTGAGATTCTCCAGCAAAAGATATCATAAGATTATGAGCAGTTTTTGTACCTTTTAAATCCATATTTACCCCCTTTTAAATTATATCTATAATAATATTCTATCGTTCAATTTTTGTTAAGTCAAATAATATATAAAAGTTGCAATTTTAAAAATAAATCGTTTTTTTGTGAATATTTTTTGAATATTTGGGTATTAATATAAAGTATAAATTATTAATTTAATTTGTGAATTTTTGTACAATTAAAATATAAAGGAGATCTTATGAATAGAAAAAGATTTATGATTGTGATAGTCATAACTTTTCTAATTATGCTTTTCGCTATTTTTCTTCCCTATACAAAAAAAGAAGATAAATCTAGCGAGAAAAAAGAGACTTATATTCTTACAAAGGATGAATCCTTAGAGGAATTTGATTTTATCTCTCAAGCTATTGAAAAAAATTATGTAAACTATCCATATATTGCAAATTCAGGCTCTATCGACTTTAATAAATTAAAAGAAATTTATACAGCAAAACTAGAACATAATTTAAGTTTGCCTGAATATAAATTCATTATTAAGTCCTATTTAAAAGAATTTTCAGATGAGAATTTAGATATATTAGAATATCCAGATTTCTTAAATTTATACAATATTTATTCTACAAGTAACGATTCTCCAATACACGAAATCGTTACTAATCAAGATGTATTAAAAGTATATAAAGAGTTCAAGAACAGCGAAGGCGAAGAAACAGATAAGAACTCAAATTTAATTCTGGATAATCAAGGTGATAATGTTGCCATTATAAGAATTGATGACTTTAATCAAAGGTTTAAAATTGAAGATGGTAAAAAAATAAAACAATTTTTACAAAAAGTTGAATCTTATCCTTACTTAATCATTGATATTAGAGAAGGGCATGGAGATTCTTTAGACTATGCAGTAGAAAACTTAATTAATCCACTCTCTAAGAATATCAATGTAACCTCTTTTAACTTATTACAACGTACATCTGACTTTCAAAATCTTTTAAATAGTTTAAATATTATATCTGGTATAAAAGTTGAAGAACAATTTAAAGACACCAAAAATTTTGTTAAACTTAAAAAAGCCCATCAGATTGAACAGTTTCCTCTTTTCCAAACTTATACTTTTAGACACGATGGGAATAATGATTATAATTTCAAAGGAAAAATATATGTAATCCAAAGTCAAAACACAAAAGGTGCTGCTGATTTCTTAAGTCAAATTACCAATAGGACGAGTTTTGGCGTAACAGTTGGAACTTTTACTTCAGGAAATGGAATATCTCCAATTGATGCATTTATAAAATTACCTAATTCTCACCTAATTATTTCACTTCCTTATAGCACTGGAGTGAATGAGGATGGTTATTTAAATAGTTTAAACGGAACTTATCCTGAAATACCCGTAGACGAAAATGTAGATTCACTGGACTATATATTAAATTATCTTAATCAGTAACAACTTAAAATATTGGTTGTTACTGATTGTTTTATGATTATTTCCTTAATTAAATCAAACTATGGGAATTTATTATAAATAATATTCACGTTCCGTCCTATAATTTTATATGTCTTTTTTCTAAAAGTTTTTTCATTTCATCTATATCCCTTCTATATATTTCTATATCTTCTTTTGATAAAGATCCTCTTACTAGACCTTCAATTAATTCATTTTGTTTCTCAATTATATCTTTTTGAATTGTTCTACTTAGTATTAAATTTTTTGAAGCTATATCTTTTTTATTTTTAATTAGCATATCCAGTTCATCTCTTTTATTGTCAGCAAGTTGATGTATATATTCTCTATCTTTCTTAATCCTTTCTTTCACTCTCTTAGTCCTAAACTGGACTTCAGGGTATGAACTTATTATACGTTTATACAACAGGTTCTTATCTTTAAAAAGTTCTCTTATCTCTAAAGCGATTTCTTCACTCCTATCAGAAGTACTTTGTTCAATACCTTTCTTTAAGAGTTCCATTATAAAATGTGAAAAAACAAAGTCAAGCATAAATAGAAAAGACAAAATGTAAATGCTAGTTTTAATTAATTTATCAAAACTATTAAGGTATATTCTATAAATGAGTGGGTTAAAAAACCTTGTTATCACAAGACCAAAAATTCCAAAAAGTATCAAATTTCCAATCCAGACCCTACCATGAAGATTCATCGGCTTATCAGAATAATCCCACCATCTTGCTTTAAATCTTTTCTCAAAAATATAGGAAGTTATGTATTCTAAAATTCCACAAGCTATAACAGCCGTTAGAAAACCAGTTCCTATAGATGATCCTAACGGTGAAAATAGTTCCTCCAATAATGTTAAGATTACAACTCCCAGTCCATAAATAGGACAGTAAGGTCCTATTAAAAATCCTCTATTTATAAACCTATGAAACTGAAAATATTTTAAAACTACTTCTGTTATCCACCCCAAAAATGAGAATAAGAAAAAAATAACAATATAAAAATTTAAAGGTTTCAATTTAATATCTCCATTTTTAATTAATAATTTTTTATAATTTCAAGACCTGACTCCATCATTGAAATAGCTAAGTCATGATTTTTTAAAATTAGATTATATACACTGTCTTCACTTAAAACACCACATTTTAAATTTTCAGGAAAATTTGAATTGTTATAAGAATCATAGTCATCAAAGTACTTGTCTTACCCATAATAATCTCTTAATTTATTAAAGTTTTCTTGACTTTTAATAAATAAATTTAAAGCATCTTTGAATTTATTTAAAATCTCTTCATGATTGTCAAGAATTTCCTCCATATCTTCAATCCTTTCAAACCTACTCATCTTATCCTCCTAATACCACTATTTTTCACTATATTATTCACGCAATTATTTATTGATTAAATTGATATTATTTCATTACTAGTTGATAGTTTTATAAAATTCTTCGATAAAAAATAATAAAAAAGGGTTTATATTATTAAACTATATAAATTATAAACCCTTTTTCTTTTAAGAATTTAATCTCCATATTAAATAAAATAGGATCACTTCCACCATGTATATACAAATCGATATAAAGTATTTACATTTATTGTTTCTGAAGCGTTTAAAGTCTTTCACTTATCATTGTTTTCTTCAATATAAAAACTCATTTCTAAATAGAGTATTAACTAAATACTTTTTACCTATCTTTTCTAGTAGTTCTGTTCTTTTTCATATCTAAGTAAACAGAAAGCATTATTGAAACCAACGCTCCAACAATAGCTCCAACTCCTGGTGTTAAAATTACCATAAAAATCACCGTAATTCCCAGTGTATACAAAGGTTTTAACCCTATGGATTTTCCCAGTATTAAAGGTTCTAAAACTTGATTAAGTATTAGTGTAATTAGGTATATGACTATTAATGAGAGTGCAAACTTTCCATTTCCTTGTACAAGTACTACTAAAGACCAGGGTATCAAAACTATTCCAGAACCAAGTATTGGCATTAAGTCAACCACTGCAATTACAAATGCAATTAATCCATAGTAGGGTACTCCAATATATCTAAGCCCCAATAATAAAATTACGAAATTTATTAAAGATGTTATTACAATTGCCTTTAAATACTTTACAAATCCTACCCCTGTTCTTTTTACAAATTCTCTTAAAAAATCAATATTCATAATATCACCCATTAAGATATATACCCAAGTAAATTTATTTTTGTTCACAAAAAAGAGTATAGAATTCTATACTCTTTTTTAATATATGACATGTAATTTAGATTTTTAAGATTATTTTTCTAAAAATTTTAATATATCTTTATATACTTCTATGTTATTTATCTCGTTTAATATTTCATGTGACATATTTTGATAAATTTTTAAGCTTAACTCTCTATCAATATTTTTATATGATTTATATACCTTGTTAACCCCTTTTCCAAAATCGCCCACCGGGTCACTTTCCCCTGATATTAAGAAAATTTTATCTGATGTACATTTTTTAAAGGTATCAGTTTTATTTAAATTTATTACTATATCTCCTAAAACTTCATATCCTTCTCTAGTAAATGGCTTTCCACAAAGGGGATCTTTCGCATAACTAAATTGATTTTCCCGATTTAACGATAGCCAGTCCATTGGGTTTTTAAAGTGTTTTTCATAAGGTCCTACAACAAGCCTTTGAATATTTTCAAGAGGTATTTTTCTATTTTGAAATTTTAAGAGTATTTTTAAAAGTCTTGACTGAACCGATGAGGGACTTCCTGTTCCACTTAAAATCAAAGTTTTTACAGGGTACTTACTTGCATAGATTCTTGCTAAAAAAGAACCCATGCTATGACCAAGACAAATATAATTATCGTCAAAACTAAATTTATTCCTAACAATATGTATATCTTCTATAAGGTTGTAAAGGGATACCATATCCCCTAGAGGGTGTTTACTTGAGATACTTTTTCCATGCCCCAAATGGTCATGAATAACTACCCTATATCCCCTTTCAACAAGATATTTTGCAAATTCATCGTATCTTTCTTTATGTTCCTGCATACCATGAAGAATTTGAATAAGTCCCTTGTCTCCCCTCTCTTCATAGTAGTTTACGTCTAAATCTATTCCGCAAGAACTTTCCACTTTATAATTTTTATACATTTCATCTCCTAATTTAATTATCAATAATTGTTTATATTTTAATTTTAATAAATTTCAAATTTATTCTTCATGATTAAGAGGTTAATCTTTTATATCTTTAACTCTATATTACCATGAATTTATATTCATAAATATTTTAAATACAAAAATAAAAAAACCTAAAGATTAAATACTTTTAAACTTTAGGCTTTAATTAAATATTTTCTTTTACTATCTATTTGTTAAATCTAATTATAAAGGCTTTATTATACCCTTTATAATTGTCTTCAATACTAATTTTCCCATGGTGCTTTTCCACAATCATTTTTACAATGGCAAGACCAAGTCCAGACCCTTTTCCCGTCTTTCTCGATTCATCTTTTTTTACAAATGGGTCAAAAATCTTTTTTTTGTCTTCATTTGAAATTAACTCCCCCATATCACTTACACTTATAGTAATATGAGATTCATATTCATAAAGTCCTACGCGTATCTTTGTGTTTTTCTCATTATGCTTAACTGCATTGACAATTAAATTTTCTATCATTCTCTTAAAATCTTTAGTAACGATATATAAAAAAACAAAGTCTTTTATTTCTACTTCTAAATCCATCTCCTTAGATTCAATTAAGTCGTAATTTTTTATAATACAATCTTTTAAAAGTTCAGAAATATTATAATCTTCAAAGTTTTCATTATTAGTATTCATGGACAATTTAGAATATTCAAAAAGTTCTTCCAAAAGCTTAGTAACTTGATCTGTTCTTGTATTTATATTTATATAGGTTTGAATTAAGTCTTCTTTTTTTATCTTCTCATTTAAAAGAGCATCCGAATAACCTTTTATTAGTGTCATTGGTGTTTTAATGTCATGGGCTATGGAGCTATATAAAAAATTTTGTTTTTCCATTTGATTTTTCATCTCTTCGTTAAAGTACTCACTCATCTTTTTGTAAAAATATACTGTGATGATAGATATGACAGAGATACTGCTAATGATATTAAAAAATCCTATAATATAAAACTCCATTGACTTATCAGGGTACTTTCTAAGATATATTTCAAAAAAACTGTCTATAAATGAATTTGTGATATATAAAATAACTAGACAAAGTAAAAATAGTCTTATGGTTTTTTTCTTTAGATTTTTCATGACTTAAACCTATAACCAAGACCTCTTATGGTTTGAATTCTCTTAGATCCCACTAAAGACCTCAAACGATTTATAAGGACTCTTACGGAATTTTCATTTAAAATATATGGCTCTTCCCATCCCTTTTCATATATTTGTTCTTTTGAAAAAACCCTATTAGGAGATTCCATGAATAGTTTTAAAACCTCAAATTCAACTTTGGTAAGGTCAATAACTTCTTCAAAAACTTTTAATGTGAAATTGTGATAATCCAATGTTAAGTTGTCAATTTCCAACTTGGAACATGATTTTTCTCTATCTTTTAGCCTAGATTTTACTTTTGCTAACACTTCTAAAGGTTCAAAAGGTTTTGTAATATAGTCACAAGCTCCGATGTCATAACCTTTAAGCTTGTCACTTAAAGAATCCATGGCTGAGAGAATAATCAAATGTGTATCAGAGTTTTCTCCAACTTTTTTTATTAAATCAAAACCATTGAGTTTTGGCATCATTATATCTATTAATGCCACATCTATATTATTATCTTGTAGTATTTTAAGACCTTCTTCTCCGTCAATGGCTTCGAATATTTCAAATTTATCAGCATCAAAATATAATTTTAATAAATCTATAATCTCCTGTTCATCATCACATATTAGAATTTTATATTTAGTTTCCATTTTTTCCTCTAAGACCAAAAATTGTAAAGTTGAAAGAATAATACTGAAATAACTGAAGTTAGAAGATAAATTCCTCCAATTAAATCAATTTTTTTATTCTTGTCTTTTAGCCTATTATATAACTGATATGTTAAATTTAACAAAATAATCACAGAAAATATAATTAATATAATTGATATTATTCTAATTTTATTTGGATTATAATTGTCTGTAAACATCCATAAATAAAAGAACGTTAAACTTATAAAAGTTGAAAGTAGCATAGTCAAATGATTTATTAAAACATACTTTGAATTCTTTTTTCTTCTAATCTTTCTTACAACTTGTACTATAGTATTTACTAATAGTGTTATAGGCATTGTTACCATACTTAAAAGAAGAATCACTGCAATTACTAATTCTTGAGTTTTAAATTTTTCATAATCAGTTGTATAGTTTTCAAAGTATTTAATTCCTGCTATTTTGTGGAGATTATAGGAAAGTCCATTACCATTGTCAAACCTATAAAATCCATTTCCTATACTTTTTATAGTTGCATTACCAATTGATACTTTAAATGTAGTATTGGACTTTGTTTTAGAAATTGGAAGAATTCCCGAAAAATATTTAACGAATCTCGCAAAGCCTTTTTCAATTGTTCTCTTACTGAAATATACTCCCGTTATGTCATTATCTTCCACATTAACCTTTTCTGGTTTTCCGTAAAAAAGTTCTCCTAATCCATAATTATAAGAGGTTTCTCCCACTTCATTAGTCATTACTAAATATCCTGAATTATCCTCTGGATTAAAGAAAAAACTACTGGTATAACCTTGAGTGTTACCGCTGTGACCGATTAACTGCGTTTTGTAGTCTATTGACCAAAGTCCATGAAAGTTTCTTCCCACTTTTGTATCTTTATAGTAAAGACTTGGAGTCTTGAAATAGTTTAAAGTTTTTCTTTGTTTAAAAAGAACTGAATCACTCTTAGTAAATTCCACTGCAAATTTTAAAAAATCATCCAAAGTCCCAGCACATGAGCCCGCCGGATAAAGTCCTATATAGGAAATACTCTTTCCAAGATTTTCCTTAGAATCGTCAAAATAAGCATAGGATTTAGATTTGTTTCTATTTTCCGATACAAAGTCATTGTCTGTCCAATCAGGTTTTATGGAAGTTTTGTCCATTTCAAGCCTTTTAAAAATATTTTCATTTACATATTCATAAAATTTTACACCAGAAACACATTCTACAACATATGAAGCTAAAGCTGATGACCAGTTATTGTATGCCGTAACCTCTCCAGGATTATAAATTTGAGGTGGCTGTGATAGTAAAAGCAATTCTTTTAATTCTGGAATTTCTTCTTTGTTTTCGAACTCTACTGGATATGTAACTTCCTGAAAACCTCCTTGGTGGTTCATTAAATCTAAAACGGTGACTTTTTTTTCAAATTTTAGATCCTTTTTAAAATCTTCAGGAAAATATGTCTTCACATCTTCATCTAAGGAGATTTTTTCTTCTTCAACTAATTGCATTATACTAACCCATATTAAGCTTTTTGAAACCGAGCCCCATTCATATACACTATCCTCAGATACGGGGACATTATTTTCAACATCAATTAAACCGTACTGTTTTTTAAATAAAACTTCCCCATCTTCAAAAAAACCCATGGATATAGAAGCTGTTCCTTCTTTTCTCTCTTCAATATATTTATCCACCTTCTGCTCAAGTTTTTTCCTATCGTACTTATTTTGTGCAAAACTTTGGCTAGAAATACTTAAAACCATTAAAACTGACAAAATAAATGAAATTATTTTTTTCATAAACTCCTCCTTTACAAAAAATTATAAAGGAGCAACCTTTATACAGTATTATCCAAACATTAACTGAACATTAAAAAAAGATGATGTATAAGAATTTACTTATCTTATACATCATCTTCTTTCACTCTATAAATAAATTTTCCAAAATAAAAAATTTCCAGCTGTATTTCATAGATTTTATCGTCTCTTGATAAATATCCATTTAAAAATACCGTCTTATATCCTTCGTAATCGCTAACAATGTCAATATTTAAATTGTCCTTATAATTTATTAAAAAATTTTCTAAAGTTAATTTTTCTCCTCTAAAAAGACCAGGATTTCCACAAAGTACATTTTCATATTCCATAATATATACATAAGAATCTTCTAATTGCACATCTTTTATGATAATATCTCCATCTACCATATTATTTAAGACAATGTCTGCATAACCATAATCTGTGTATAAGTACAAGTCATTTCCTAACAATTTAAAATCTATTATATGAGAGTCATGAAGTGAAAACCTCTGTTCATTAATAGTTCTAATATAGTCCATACCCTCTCCTTTTATATTTACAACGAGAAATTACTATATTCTACTCTTTTAAAATATACTAATTGAAAAAATCTAATATGATTTTCCATTCCTGTATTAAATCATCAAGTCTATATCTGGCATTAGCCGGACTTGTAGAAGGTAATTTAATTGCTTCTAAACCAAGTTTCTTTCTATGATATTTTTCATAGTACTTATATGATGTCCCTCCGTTGCAAAATACTTTGTTAATATTTGCAACTTCCACTATTTCCTTTAGATTTGACGGGATTACATTTTTTATACTCGCATCGCTAGAACCGATTATGTCACATTGATATATGGAGTCAAATACTGCAATATGATTTTTTAGTAAAAACTTTCTTCTCTCTTCAATTTCTCTACCCAGTTTCACATTAAATAGCTTTTCCATAACAGGCCAAAATCTATTTTGAGGATGCCCATAAAAAAATCCATATTCTCTAGTTTTTACTGAAGGAAATGAACCTAAGATCAAAATCTTTGAATTCTTGTCAAATAAAGGCTTTAGTGGGTGTTCTATTGTTTCATATTTATTATTTTGTGCCATAACTTCAACCTTTCTGAAAAAATCACAACATAGTTTTATTTCTTGTTTAAATTACCCATCTAAATTGTTAATACTTAAAATTTAACACTTGTTTATCTGCATTAACTTCACATGTTACCCCAAAAGGAACTATACATCTTGGAGTAGCATGTCCAACATTAAAATTATAAAGTATACTTAGATTTTCATTTGAAATTTCTTTAAGAAGCACTTTTTTATATTCTTCATAATAGTCTTCATCTTGAGGTTTTCCAACAATTAATCCACTTATAACATCAAATATACCCCTATCTTGGAGTTTTTTAATCATATCTTCATATCGTTTAGGATTTGGTTTTTCTTCACTGGTTTCTAAAAGCAATATCTTGTTTTTCCAATCTTCTATACTTGGGAATATTTTATACTTATTTGATAAAGTAACAGACTTAGGATGTTTTTTCTCTTCCAATAAACTGTATATAGATTCTATACAACCTCCCAATATCTCTCCCGAAAATTTTGAATTTCCTCTTAAAAGTTCAAAACCTCTATTCTCATGTACCCGTCTTGGTTTACCAATGGCTTTTATAGAAAAATCTTCTCTCTCCTCATACCATACTCCACTTGGTCTAATTTCAGTAATTTTTCCCGTTTGTACTAGCTCCTCAAAGAATTTTTTTGAATAAGGTAACATATCATCTTCCAATTCACATATATCTGGAAGAAAAGCTTGTCCATAAAAAGTCTTTATTCCATATTTGTGTAGCATAAAATGATTAATTGTACTATCAGAAAAACCTAAAAAAACCTTTTGGTTAATAAACTTTTTAAGTTCCTCATTCTCAAAAAGATATGGTAAAAGTCTATAGGTATCTTCTCCGCCAATAGCACATAGAATCATATCTACAGACTCGTCTTTAAATGCGTTAATTAAATCCTCCGCTCTTTTTTCCGGGTGCTCTTTTAAGTATTCAATGCCTCTCTTGGAGTTTTCTGAAAAAAGGACTTCTAGGTTCATACTTTCAAGTCTTTTTATCCCAATATTCATTTCATGTTCTATAAAGTCTTCACCTAAAACCCCCGATGAAAGACTAACTATTTCTACTTTTTTTATTTTCATCTTATTGTGTTAATTTATTTGTATTGAGATATTTTCTTATATTTTTATATACAAACCATGTACAAATAATGGCAAAGCACATCATGAGAATCCTTCCTACTATAGGTTCGCCCTTTCCAAAGATAGAGTATGAAACCATCGCTATAATCGCTACTACATTAATTGCAGACACAATCAAAATAGACGCCATTCTTAATGATTTTGATATATTTTTATTGTTGCTCTCCTTTAATAGTTTAATCATAACAATAGTTACTAATAAAGTAATTAGATATTTTAATATTTTCAAATTCTATTCCTCCAAAATAAATCTATTAGATTAAAACAGATCAAGCATATTATATTAAAACCAAAAAAAATTTTACTAACTTAACTTCAATATAAGCTATGGGTCGATTGTTTAATTATTTTATAATCTTTATGTTTATTTTATAATAAGATATAAATCCTATCAATACATAGAGCATTATCTTATTTAACTCAAATTAAATATAGAAATTTTTTGAATTTTAATATTTTTACGCGTTAATGTGGTATAATAAATTCAATATTTTAAAAAAAGGAGAGTGGACTCAATGAATCACAAAAAGTTCAAGTCAAAATGGGGTTTTATCCTAACAACTGTCGGTTCTGCAGTAGGAATGGCAAATGTTTGGGGTTTTCCTTACAAATTGACATCAAATGGCGGAGGTGCCTTTTTAGTAGTGTATTTAATCTTTATATCTTTATTTTCCTACGTTGCTCTTTCTGCCGAATATGCAATCGGTCGTCGTGCTGGAACAGGAACTTTAGGTGCCTATGAGTTCGCTTGGAATAACAGAGGTCTTGGTAAATTTGGAAAAGCTTTAGGATTTTTGCCTTTATTAGGATCCATGTGCATAGCAATTGGATATGCAGTAATAATTTCATATGTATTAAAATCTCTTGCCCAATCTATAACTGGAACTTTGTTTACTGTAGATTCACGAGAATGGTTTAATTCTTTTGCTCACATGCCCTTTTCAGTAATACCTTATCATTTTATTGTAATTGCAATAACCATGTTAACTTGCGTCACAGGAGCTCATTCAATAGAAAAAGCTAACAAGTTAATGATGCCATTGTTTTTTATATTATTTGTTATTCTTGCAATTAGAGTGGCTTTTTTAGAAAACGCCCTTGAAGGATATAAATTTATGCTTAATCCTGATTGGTCTAGTTTAAAAAATCCAGAAGTTATAGTTTTTGCCATGGGACAGGCTTTCTTCTCCCTTTCTATTACAGGAAGTGGAATGATAGTATGTGGTGCTTACCTAAGTAAAAAAGAAGATATTGTAGACGGAGCTAAAAAAACGGGGTTTTTTGATACGATTGCAGCCATAGTTGCAGCTATGGTTATGGTTCCTGCTATGTTTTCCTTTGGAGAAAATCAAACTGGAGGACCGGATCTTTTATTTGTAACCTTGCCTAGAATTTTACAAGAAATAAGAGGGGGGCAATTTTTTGCTATTATCCTATTTTTGGCGATATTATTTGGTGGAATCTCGTCTCTTCAAAATATGTTTGAAGTAGTTTTAGAATCCTTACTACATCAGTTTCCTGCACTTAAAAGACCAATTACCTTAGTATTTTTAGGACTGTTTTGTTTTATACCTGGAGTTTTCATGGAAAATATAGAAGCTTGGGGAAGTTGGATGGATTATGTATCCATCTACATCATCCCACTTGGAGCAACATTTGGTGCAATATCCTGGTTCTGGATATTACATAAGAATGAATTGATGAATGAAATAAATACTTCTTCTTCAAAAATTTATGGTGATAAATGGTATTACCTTGGAAAATATATTTATGTTCCTGCAGCCATCATACTCTGTGGCATAGCACTTATAAATAAAATTGCATTCTAGACAAAAAAACATAAAGACCACCTTAAAATTTCCAGTGGTCTTTATGTTTTTCAAATTTTAATAAGCATTTTTAAATATGTTTAAAACATCTTCTTCTTTTAATAGTACAAACCCACGTATCTCAGGTTCTGGTCTATTGTTCATACAATTTTTTGCCATTATAGGTAATTCTTCTCTCTCAAATCCTTCATCTCTAAGCCTTTGAGAAATACCTATAGATTTAAAAAACTTTCTTAATTCATCAATGGCATTTTTTGCATCTTCTCTAAATGAATTTCCTTTTTCTAAACCAAATACATTGTATCCAAATTCAGCAATTTTTTCTTCATTGTCTTCATTTAAACAGTACTCTAACCAATATGGAGTCAAAATCGCAAGTCCAACTCCATGAGTGATATCCCTTTTAGCAGATAGTTCATGCTCCATTGGATGTACAGACCATGCAGTGTCTTTACCCGAATCTAAAAGTCCATTAATTGCCCAGCTTCCTGCCCACATTAAATTTGCTCTAGCATCGTAGTCTTTCGGATTTTCCATAGCAATAGGTCCATATTTTATACAAGTTTTTAAAACGCCTTCTGACATCCTATCTTGTAAATAAGCTCCATCATTTAGCGTAAAATAGTTTTCCATAGTATGGCTCATAATATCTGCTATGCCTGCAGAAGTATGATAAGAGTTTACTGAATAAGTGTACTCAGGATTCATAATCGCAAACTTTGGTCTTGCAAAACTACTTGCCCATCCTAGTTTCTGTCCCGTTTCTTCATTTGTTATTACAGAAGAATCGTCCATTTCAGAACCTGTAGCAGAAAGTGTCAAAATAACTCCAATTGGCAATCCCGATTTTGCAGTTTCTTTTTTTATCACTATATCCCATGGATCAAATACTTCATTTGAGGAGACAGCTATAAGTTTTGCAGTATCAATTACTGAACCTCCTCCAACTGCTAGAACAAAGTCAATATTATTCTCCTTTACTAAAGAAACACCTTCTCTAACTTTGTCAATTCTTGGATTTGGTACAACTCCTTCAAGTTCAAATAATGTTATATCTTCTTTATTAAATATGTTGACAATTTCATCGTAAATTCCCAATTTTTTTATACTATTTTTACCATATACTAAAAGTACCCTATTACCATATTTTTTTATTTCTTTTGGTAAATTCTTTATTTGGTCTTTACCAAACAAAATCTTTGTAGAGATATCAAATGTAAAATCTTTCATTAAAATGCTCCTTTATATTTCTTTCACATATTTTAGATATACCCTTAAATAATGTTTTCCAACAAAAACTAATAGTAATTATCGTTAAAGTCTTTTATCAATAACTGCAATCTGTTCTTTTCCTCAATTAGTAATTTTCTTCCTTCTTTTGTAATTAAATAATACTTTCCTTTTTTTTCTGATTTTACTTTTTCTATCAAGTCCTTTTCAAGAAATTGTGAAAGTAAAGCATATAAAGTTCCAGGAGCTAATTTTATTCTAGAATCTGTAATCCCATAAACCCAATCTGTAATTTCAGAACCATTCCTCTTATCATTAAGAGCAAGCAGAATATAAAACATGGGTTCGGATAAGTATTGGAACTGATTTCTAGCCATTTATATTCTCCATAAAAAACCTTAAATCTCTTAGAACTTCTTCACTATTAATATCTCCAGTGACATTTAATACCACATTACCTTGCAATATAATAAAATCATCTTCCGATGAAGTTTTAAAAGTTTTATCAAAATAAAATTGTCCTGAAACATCTTCTACAAAATCTCTTTGATAAGGATGATTTTTAGCATTTTTTATATGACGAGAAAAGAGTTTTTGTGCTAAATATTCACTTTTACAAACAGAAATCTCTATAACTTTTTCTAAATTTTCTTGCGAATTCTCTTGACTATAGAGTCTGTGATTGCTTAGTAAAATACTCTTTCCAAGCTCCATCACCTTATACCCATTAATATATTGAGAGTTTATTTGTCTATTATCCATACTTGTAAAAAAAACACCCGTTAAAATAAAAGAAAATGTTAATACTATCACCATAATTATTGTGAAAATTTTCTTTTTTGTCTTAGTTTTGTAGACACTTGTTTTAATTTTCTTCCTAAAAAGAAATATAAGAAAAATAGCTAGTACATTTGGTAACCATCCTAATAACACCTTTCCTCCAAGTAAAGGAATTAACTCTATAATCTGAAAAATTATTGAGATTGTAACCAGTATTAATACAGTTATTAAAAGGTTTATGTATGCTTTTGAATAACTCAATTTACTGAATTTAATATCTGATATTTTATTTGCTTTTCTATTTTTTCGTTTAAATATCAAATAATCAATTAGTCCTAAAATATTGAATATACCTAATAATACAAAGGCAGGAAATGCAAATATAGTAAAATTAGAATAAAATAGAGCAGTAGAAATAAAATTTCCTAACATAAAGAAATTTAATAGTGCTATTACAACAAAAAGAATTGAAAGAGAAATTATTTCATTTTTTACCCCTTCACTTAATATACACATTTCTTCAGTTTCATCATTATACAGCGAATTTTCGTATTCTTCTTCCAACTTATATAAATTCATATTAAAAGATCTATATATTAAATTCCATCCACTATTCTTTGATAGTTTGTCAAATTCTTTAAGTTCTTCTTTTGACAGAGCTGTAAATTTAGATTCATTTTGTAAAATTGAAAACTTATAATCAACTTCTTTTGGTTCTGTCTTTTCAAAAAAATGTATAAAAGAAAATTTTTGTCTTTTAATTTCATATCCCTTTTTTGACATTTCTTTATACCAATTTTCAAAAAGTCCGAAATTTGAATATGTTAAAAATCTGAATTTTATCATGGCTTCCTCCAATATCGATTATCGATAGTTTAAGTATATATCGATATTCGATATTTGTCAAATAAAAAATCCCCTTTTTAAATCAAGGAGATTTTTAGATATTATTTTATGAGATAAATTACTCTAATCAAATAAAATTACTGCCTATAGTAGGAAAAGAAATGGGAAATTTTTTCTACGGCTTCTTCCAATACTTCGATACGCGGTAAATACACTATTCGGAAATGGTCTGGATTTGACCAGTTAAATCCTCCACCTCTTGTAATTAGTATCTTTTTATCATGGAGCAAATCTAACGCAAACTGTTCATCATTGACAATATTAAATTTTTTAACATCCATTTTTGGAAATATATAGAATGCTGCTTTAGGTTTGACAACTGAAATTCCCGGTATATCTTTTAATGCATTGTAGATATAATCCCTTTGTTCATAAATTCTGCCACCGGGCACAATATAGTCGTTTACAGACTGATGTCCTCCAAGTGCTGTTTGTACAATGGATTGTGCTGGAACATTTGAGCAAAGTCTCATATTAGAAAGCATATTTACACCCGTTATGTAATCTCTTGCAATCCTCTTATTTCCACTAAAAACCATCCAACCTATTCTATATCCTGCAATCATATGTGATTTTGAAAGGCCACTGAAGGTAACACAGAATAAATCGGGAGCTAAACTTGCAATGGACGTATGTGTAAGACCATCCATCACAAGCCTATCATATATTTCATCGGCAAAAATCATCAAGTTGTGCCGTCTTGCAATTTCAACTACACTCTTTAAAAGTTCGTCTGGGTATAAAGCACCTGTAGGATTATTAGGGTTTATAATTACTATTGCTTTAGTTTTATCGGTAACCTTACTTTCAATATCTGAAATATCAGGGTTCCAGTCCTGTTTTTCATCACAAATATAATGTACTGCCTTACCTCCAGCTAAATTTACACAAGCTGTCCATAAAGGATAGTCGGGAGATGGTATTAAAACTTCATCATTGTCATCTAGAAGCGCGTGCAAACTCATCTGTATGAGTTCACTTACTCCATTTCCAGTATAGATGTCATCAATATCTAAATTTGGAATATTTTTTAACTGACAATACTGCATTATTGCTTTTCTTGCCGAGAATAGTCCTTTTGAATTTGAGTATCCTTCCGTGTCTTTAAGCTGTGCACTCATATCTTGAACAACTTCATCAGGAGTTCTAAATCCAAAAGGAGCAGGATTTCCTATATTAAGTTTCAAAATGTGAATTCCACTCTCTTCCATTTTATTAGCTTCATCCATAACAGGTCCTCTAACATCATAAAGAACATTATTTAACTTCGAAGATTTCTTAAATAATTTCATTTTATTTTTTCCTTTCTATAAGAAAATATTATATAAAAATTGAACTTTTAGTTTTATTAAACTCTTAGGTAATTTTGAATATTTTAATTTAAAAGCCACTGCTTTCAACTTGTCTATATTTTATAAAACATTATTTTTATCTATTTAAAAGTTTCACCTTCACAATACCATTGCTTTGTTTTTATAAATACATAGTTTAATTTTATAAAAATACATTAATATTTCTTATATTTTATTTTTTTATTGATTTAATGTCAAGAAGTAATTGAATTTTTTAATGTAGAATTTAAACCTTTAGAATTATTTCTGAATAATTATAGTAATTTTTAATACTATCTTATAGTCTTATATGTAAAGAAATTGTTACTAGAAATATAACTATCTGTTTAATACATGTATTATTTTTCTATTTTTTATTAGGTTTTATATGTTTTTTATTCTATAACCTCATTAAATATTGATATTTTAATATTTCGTGTTGTTTTTCTGTTTGTCCAATAAAATTTACATTACTATTTTAAACTTCTTCAAGTTCCTTTATATCCTATAAGTTTTAAATACTTTTTCGTAAAAATTTCTACTACAGTCTAGAGACTATATACTCGTTTCTTTCTTGTGCTTTTCTCTCCAGTTTTAGCTCTTTCTCATTTGTGCTAGTGAAGTCTTAAAGTTCCCATCATTCATAGTAGAATAAATATTTCCATTTATTCAAACTGTATCAAAATAAAATAGCCCATTTTTCATTTATAGTATTAATTTTCTAAATATTTTAGACAATTTTATTATATTTATACATTTTTATTTACTGAAAATTTAGAATTTAATAAACCTACAGAACCTGTACACATATATTTTTATAGATGTAGTTTGCTCCTAATTTTTCGCTAAAATTTTATACATAATCTATAATTTCTGGTATAATATTTATAATAATGAATAATTTTTAAATTTTTATCTCCTTATAAGGAATTTTAAATTTAAAATTATTGCTTTAACAATCCAAATAGAGCAATATGTTTAAATCTAGCCAGGTAAATACTTTAGTAAAACGTTTGTAATCAAAAAGGAGGTTAATTTATGGGTAATTATAAAAATCTTACCATTTTACATTCAAATGATATGCATGGAGATTTTTATGCAAAAAACACAGATGAAAAACTTATTGGTGGAGTTTCCATGCTATCTGGATATGTAAATAAAACTAGAAAAGAAAACAAAAACGTTATTTACGCTATTGCAGGAGATATGTTTACAGGCTCTGTAATTGATAGTGAATTTAAGGGTATTTCCACAATAGAAATAATGAACATGATAGCTCCAGATGTTGTGACTCTAGGAAATCACGAAGTAGATTACGGAATTGCTCATTTGCTGTTTTTAGAAAAGTGTGCAAGATTTCCAATAATAAATGCTAATATGCACATAGTAAATAAGGATGTAAGACTTTTTAAATCTCATAAAATTATCAATATTGATGGTATGTCCATATTATTTATTGGTATTCTAACAGAAGAAGTCTTGTCTCATACTAAGGCAGATTTATTAGTAGGATCTCTAGTTGATGTTTGGGAAGCGGCGGAACAGGTTGGTAAAATCTGCAATAGTTATAAGACTGTAGATATTGATTTCACTGTGCTTTTAACCCATATAGGTATTGAGGAAGATAAGAAACTGGCTGAGATTTTAGATCCTAGGTGGGGTGTTGACATTATTATAGGTGGTCATAGTCACACTAAGCTAGATGAGCCTGTAATTGTCAATAATATTCCTATTGTACAAGCTGCTGTAGGAACAAACCAAATTGGAAGATTTGATATTGTCGTTGATACAGATAATAATTGTATATCTAGCTTCGATTGGAAATTAGTAGAAATAAATAATGAAAATTGTCCCCGTGATATAGCTTTAGAAGAAATAATAACTTCTTATAAGAATAAAACAGATGACAAATACAATAGGTATCTAACTAGATTCTTAGATGAATATACTCACCCAAGACGAGATAGGGAAACAGAATTAGGAAGACTTTTTGCTGATATCCTAAAAGAAAACACTTTGGTAGACATAATGCTATTAGGGTCTGGAAGTATAAGGAAAAATCTTGGACCTATAGTCTTATTTAAAGATCTAATTGAGTGTATGCCTTACAACGAAGAAATTTATAGCGTAATCATGACAGGTAGTCAGCTTCTTCAGGCATTAGAACACATTCATCGCAAAGAAGCCTATGATGGCGAAGAAACAGAATTTTATCAATACTCAAAGGGATTTAAGTTGGAATATTCACTAAAGGAAAATAAAATTTTAAACGTTGAATATGAAAATGAACCTATAGATTTAGATAAAGAATATAAAGTTGGTCTTTATAAATTCCACTTTAATAATTCCGATAATTTTTTAAATCTAGCTTATGATGACTTAAAGAAAAAATCTCGCTTGATAACTTCTAGCAGTCACGACCTTATAAATGAACATTTCTTGCAAACAGAATATCTAGAAGCACCAAAAGATCAAAGATGGATAGTTATAGAATAGGAAATTTTAAAAAATCAATTAATACATGACCGTATATTCAAGCCCGAGGATTTTCTCGGGCTATCTTTTAAATTACTATGATTAAATTTGTATTTTACTTAAAATTACTTTACTACTTTTTCAATATTATATCTAGTTTTCCCCTTAGTCCATACTCCATATTCAATGGCTTCTACTGGACAATAACTTATACAAGCCATACAATGTGTACAATCGTTACCCCATCTTGGTTTTTGATCCTCCATTACAATATTATTAGTAGGGCATAAAATCTCACATTTTCTGCAACCAATGCAATTGTCTTTAACTTTAAAGGCCTTAGAGTTTACAATAAACTTATAATACAATTTATTTATCATACCACTTTGTAGACTTTTCAAAAATCCACCATTTTCATTTGAAAAACTCTTATCATCTAATATGTCTTTACAAATATCATCTACAATAATTTTTGCATCTTCTATAATTTCTCTCGATTTTCCAATGCTTGGTACCTTAAATAATGCAATATAATTTTCAGGCATTAGAAGTTTTTTAGTTCCCTTGTGTTTAAAATTTTTCTTTTCACTTATAATTTTATTGTTTTTATTTGCATCTCCTATGGAGTCACCACAGGTCATAATATACCAAACATTTTTAACTTTGATAAATTCTGTCTTTAATATAAATTTTTTTACAATAATAGGTATATTCCATGCGTATGTGGGGACAACAAATATGAGATTTTCATTTACCTCAATAGGACTATAATCTTTATTTTTAATTCTTTCGTTCATATCTAGCACTTTATTTTCTAATTTTTTTCCAACCAGTTCTGCCACATACTTAGAATTTCCCGTTCCTGAAAAATACACTATCATAAACTCCCCCTTAGCACTTACTCCAAATAACATTTTAATTGCCTTTAATAAATAGATTTTAAACAAAATTTTTTATATCCACATTTTACATGGTTCTATTTCTAATCCTAGGTAGATAAATTAAGATCTATTATTTATATTATATCAAGTAGAGTAATTTGAAATCTGCTTTTTACAGATTTAGCTGTACCTATAAATTTCCCAACTAAAGATTAAGTCGTTTAGAAAATCTTGCAAGATATATGTATATGAACACATTAGAAAATAAATTAATTTCATATTAAAAAGCGGTTATTACACCGCCTTTTAAATTACAAAAAATTAATTTTTATGGTTTTTCATTAAAAAATCATTGATTATATTTATCGACTCTTCTTCAGCTCTCTTGTTGTCTTCAAGAGATCCTCCTACTCTTATTTTAAGTCCATCTGATTCTATAATCCCATTTCCTACAAAGATATGACCAGCTTCTTTAAATATATGAACCTCTACATTTTCATTTTGCTTTTTTATAATATTTGCCATTTCTGAGCTATTCCACATGGCATCTTTACCACCTGCAATTATCAAAATATTGGCATTAATATCTTTAACTGGAATAAGTTTTTCATAGTTTAATATATCTTTGTTAATAGCACTATCATAAGTTCCCTTATAACTTATTGGAGAATTTATAATTGATGGTATAATCACAGTTTTTGCAAAAGTTGCAAATGAAGATTTTTTTAAATCAATATAAGGTAGTTCTTTACCTTCATAAGTCCATGATGAACCATAATCTTTAAAATCTAGTCCTGAAAAATTATAACTTGAAGGAGCTTTCAATATTACATTATCTATTTCTTCATACTTACTTGCAAGATTAAGCGCATACTCTGCACCTTTTGATGCACCCATTACTGTAATTGGTAGATTATCGGTAACATTTTGTTTTATATAACTAATAACCTCTTCAAATTGCTCTAGAGGAATTTTAGTCAAAGTCTTTTGTTGGTTTTCCATTCCAAACATAAATAATGCAAATGTTTCATATCCTTCCTTGGCCAATCTTTCTGCTTCCTCAAAACTTGGGCTACCTTCAGAGCCTCCGTAACAAATTACTACTCCTTTAAATAGTCTTTTTTTTGGACTAAATCTAAAGCCCTGCACTCTTCCCTCATTCACATAGGTTAAGTCCACGCCTTCTACTGAAGATGGATATAAACTCAAATTAGTTACATCATTATAGTATTCTGGAGTTGTCATTTCCATAGTTTTTTTATACTTTTTATCATTGTAAATCCTAATTAAAAAAATCATAAAAGTAATAATTGCAGATATTATAATTATTCTAAGTACTATCTTAAAAAATAACTTCATTTATTCCCCCTTTATAACTATGATTACTATTACTAAACAAATTTGACTTAAAAGTTTTTAGAAAAGTTTAAAGATAAACAACCGATTTAAAATCATTTTTACGCTTACGTCTTTGAAAAATTACTACAATTCCATTATAAATTATTTGAAGGATAAAAAGCAATTTAGGTTTTAAATTATAAAAGCACCCTACTATAATAGTAAAGTGCTTATATATTTTATATATTTTAATTATCCCATTTAACTATTTTATTTTTTAATGATTTAAAACCATTAAATAAACAAGTTCATATTGGATTTGTCATTATCTGCAAGCATTGTTGCAACTCCTCCAACATTTACACCATCAATAAGTTCTTCCTGTGTTAGTCCCATTATATCCATGGTCATTTGACAAGCTGTAAGTTCTACACCTGCATCAAGAGCTTGTTGTATAAGGTCCTCTAAACTGTCAACGCCTTTCTTTTTCATAACGGAACGAATCATCTTAGAACCCATTCCCATAAAGTTCATTCTAGAAAGGGATAGTTTTTTTGAACCTTTTGGCAACATTGAAGAGAACATTTTTCCCATAAAGTCTTTTTCAACCTTTGGTGATTGCTCTTTTCTAAGAATTGATAGTCCCCAAAAAGTGAAAAACATATGAACCTTATTGCCCATGGCAGCTGCACCTGTTGCAATTATAAATGATGCAATCGCCCTATCTAAATCACCATCAAATATTATCATGGTCTTTTCTTTACTAGAGGCAGAACTTTTATTTAAGTTCCCTATTTTATCAGATTCTTCACCTTGACCTTTTTTTATAAGTGCAATGAAAGTACCCTTACTTTCTTCGCGATTTAATAGCTTATTACCAGTATTTTCTGTCCATGAAGAAATATCTCTAACAAACCCTGGATCAGTAGCTGTTACTTTTAAAACTTCTCCATTTTTCAAATTCTCCATAGCTTTTGATACTTGAACTATTGGACCTGGACAACTCATTCCACAAACATTTAAAACTTTAACTTCTTTTGCGTCAGAAGTTTCATTTGATTTTTCCTGAAATTTATCCTGCTCTGTACTTGTCATACTAAAAGATTTATCTAAGTTATTTGCATTATCTGACAAATCCATGGCAGTACGATATCCCCCCACTAGGTTACTAGCTTTAATACCATGATGTTTAAGTATTCTTTCTGCTATATACCCACGAAGTCCTACTGCACAATATGCAATGTAATTTTTATCTTTGTCCAGTTCATTTACTCTATTTCTCAACTCTGTTAATGGAATGTGAACAGCCCCTTCAAGTTTCCCGGAAGCTACCTCTGGATTTTCCCTTATATCTAAAAGAGTATATTTTTCTTTGTTTTCTTTATATTCCTCAAATAAAACAGGATCTGATAAACCATCAAGTACATTTCTTGCAGTATAACCTGCAAAGTTTACAGGATCCTTTGCTGATGAATACGGAGGTGCATAAGCAAGTTCTAGTTCACTTAAATCATTTACAGTCCCATGGAAGTGAATTGTAGTTGCAATAGTGTCAATCCTCTTGTCCACCCCTTCATAACCAACGATTTGACCTCCTAAAACAATACCATCATTACCATATATTAGCTTTAATGTAAGAGGTGTAGCTCCTGGATAATATCCCGCATGACTCATTGGATGTATAATACTTACAAAATAATCTTTCTTATAGATCTTATTGTTATTCTTTAAAGTTTTCTCATTAAGTCCCACAGATGCCACTGTTAAATCAAACACCTTTGCAACACTTGTACCCATGGTTCCTCTATATACTTTTTTATCACCTATATTTAAAATATTTTGTGCAACCTCTCTACCCTGTTTATTCGCAGGTCCTGCAAGGGGCACCGCTGTAACTTCATTTGTTATATAGTCTCTTACAGCTATAACATCACCAATAGCATATATATCTTCATTGGAAGTTTGCATATTTTCATTAACTTCAATATGACCACTTTTTGTCAAAGAAAGTCCAGCTTCTTTTGCCAATTCACTATTAGGACGTACACCTATTGACATTATAATAATATCTGTATCTATTCTCTTATTAGACTTTAATACTAAAGTTTTCCCATCATTGTCAATACTTTTAAATTCCTCATCTAAATACAAATGTACACCTTTATTTGCCATGTGATTTTCAACGAGTTTCGCCATATCGTAATCAATTGGAGGCATAACCTGATTTGCTTTTTCAACTACAGAAACATCCATACCAAGATCGTGTAAATTTTCTGCCATCTCTAGTCCAATAAATCCTGCACCAACAATTACAGCTTTCTTAGGTTTATTTTGTTTTACATAATCAGTTATTCTATCCACGTCAGGAATATTCCAAAGTGTAAATACATTGTCATTTTCTATACCTTTTACATTTGGCACAAGAGGTTTTGATCCTGTTGACATTAATAATTTATCATAGGAAAGTTCATAATCCTCTCCTTTGTTATAATCTCTTATCAATAGAGATTTGCTTTCAGGATTTATCTTTATAACCTCATTCTTAACCCTTACATCAACATTATATTTTTTTGAAATATCTTTATCTGTTGTTACAAATAACGAATCCCTATTTTCTATTGTTCCCCCTACATAATAAGGAAGACCACAGTTTGCAAAACTTACATATTCTCCTCTCTCTAGAAGAATAATTTCAGCGTTTTCATCTAATCTACGGAGTCTTGCTATTGCAGTTGCGCCTCCTGCTACCCCACCTATAACTACTATTTTCATTTATACCTCCATATTTAAACAAGAAATAATTTTCTTAATATCTTCTCTATCACAAAAATAATAAACTCTGTTTTCTTTTTTTTCGCAAGAAAGTATTCCCATATCTTTTAGTTTTCTAAGATGTTGAGAAACTGCCGATTGGCTTATATCCATACAAGATGTAATATCAGTGACTTTTGTAGGTCCCTCTTTTATAAGTTTTTCCAAAAGACATAATCTAGCTGGATTTCCTATGGCTTTTAAAATCTCAGCATTCTTTACAATACTTTGTCTATGTTCAATACCAACTTTCATAATAACCTCCATTAGTATATTAGCATATACTAATATACTAATCAAGAAATTTGATAAAAATTTATCTCAATTATTTAAAAGTAATTCTTCTTAGTAAAACTCCCCTTAATGAACTACATATACAGAAATAAATATTAATAATTTAAATAAAATTATAAATAGCTATTTTCGCTTTATAAATCCTCTTTGAATAATCTAATATTTCAATGTATACTAAATGAAAGGGTATTCAAAAACTTGGAGGTTATTTTAATTTGAAAACTTGTACTGAATGTAGCTTAAACGGCTCTTGTCTTTCAAAAGTTAATCTTTTTAAAGATCTTGACCTATCCACAAGTAAAAGCCTATTCCTATCTTCTATTCATAAAGATTATGAAAAAAATCAAGAAATATTTAATTCTAATGACAAAGTAGACAAAATCATCATAATTAGATATGGAAAAATTAAAACTAATCTTTATGATGAACTAGGCAACGAATACATAGAAAATATCTATATTACAGGAGATACTATAGGTGAAGACGGTATCTTCTTGGATAAAAAATTTGAAGTGAACGGTGTAACTTTAGAAAAAACAGGAATTTGTATTATAAACAAAGACTTAATTAAAAATATACTTATAGATAATCCTTCTTTTTCTATAAAAATGATTGAAAACTTAACAGAAAAATTATATAAGTCTCAAAAATTATTAGCAATTTTATCTATTAAAGATTCATATAAACGATTAGCAGCCTTTCTTCTTTACAGATCCACGATAATAAATAATCCTATTATAGAGCTTAATCAAGAAAATATTGCTTCTTCGATAAATATGAGTCGAGAAACCGTTTCTCGAAAAATCTCTGAATTAGAAAAAGATGGATTAATAGATTTAATAGCCTATAAAAAAATCAAGTTAAAAAATATTCCTCTCCTTATGGAAATTTCAAAAATATAATTTGTGATATTAGACACAGATTTTTAATCTATTCTCTCTTATTATATTAATAACAGTTATCAGTTATTAATAGTAGAGGAGATGAATTATTATGAATATAAAAACTAAACTCGAAGAAATTGTAAATGAAGAAAGTAAGATGATGGACTATTTTAACGAAAAGAGAATAGATTACTGTTGCAATGGATATATGACCATTGAAGAAGTTGCAAAGGAAAAAGGCTTAAAAGCAGAAGATTTACTAGATATGATTAGTGATGCTTTTCAAGAACTTAAATCATCCAAACCTTCACAGTCAATGGTTACTTTAGAAGAATTTAAAACTCTTAATTTTAAGGAAATGATAGATTCTATACTCGTAGACCACCATAAAAAAGAAAGAGATTATTTAAACTCTATCGATCCTCTTTTAAACAAAATTTTGATAGTCCACTTTGACAACCACAGTGAAGAACTTCTAGAACTTCACAAATTATTTGGTTCTTTAAAGACAGAACTTGAAGAACATTTTGTAAAAGAAGAAAAAATATCTTTCCCTTTAATACTAAACAATCCAAACCCCAACGAAGAAATAATTAAAAAAATTGACGAACTTGAAGATGATCACGAAAGTGCTGGAATTATAATAAAGCAAATGATTTCTTTAACTGATGGTTTTACACCTCCAGAAGATGCTTGCAGAACTTTTAAGAAAACTTATAGCGAATTAGATGAACTAACTAAAGATGTATTTGTTCATATTTTTAAAGAAAATTCAATTATGTTTAAAAAATTTAGAGAGATAAGGAGCTAAGTTTATGAAAAAGAAAGTAAAAAACAATGTGTACTGGGTCGGAAAAATTGATTGGGAATTAGAGGAGTTTCACGGATCTGAATTTTCTGTCCACAATGGTTCTAGTCAAAACGCCTATTTGGTTCAAGAAGAAAAAACCATCTTAATTGATACGGTTTGGGTTCCTCACAAAGACGAGTTTGTAGATAATCTTAAAAGTGAAATTGATCTAAAAGAAATTGATTACATTGTAATTAACCATGGAGAACCAGATCATAGTGGCTCTCTGCCAGCTTTAATGAAAGAAATACCTAACACGCCTATTTACTGTTCTGCAAACGCAAAAAAATCTTTAATTGGACAGTACCATCACCCTGAATGGGATTATAGAGTTGTTAAAACTGGGGATACACTTGATATAGGAAATGGAAAACAATTAGTTTTTGTTGAAATGGTAATGCTCCATTGGCCTGACAGTATGGCAACTTACTTAACTGGAGATAATATCCTATTTTCTAATGATGCATTTGGTCAACATTATGCAGTTAGTGAACTGTTTAATGATAAAGCTGACGATTGCCTTCTTTGGAAAGAAGCTATGAAGTATTATGCAAATATACTAAACCCATTCTCTTCATTTGTCACTAAGAAAATTGATGAGATTGTAAAAATGAATATACCTATTGATATGATAGCTACAAGCCACGGCGCAATTTGGAGAGATAATCCAATGCAGATAGTGGAAAAATATGCTAAATGGGCTGATGCCTATAAAGAAGATCAGATTACCATAATATATGACTCTATGTGGGGAGCGACTAAAAAAATCGCCCATAAAATTGCAACAGATATAAGTACATTAAGCCCTGAAACTACTGTAAAGGTAATGGATGTAATTACCTATGACAGAAATGATATTATGACTGAAGTTTTTAAGTCTAAAGCAATTGCCGTAGGTTCTCCAACTGTGGGAAGATCTGCAATAACTACCATCTCGGGTTGGATGCACTTTCTTGAAGAACTGAAATTTAAAGACAAAGTAGCAGGGGTATTTGGATCTTACGGATGGTCTGGTGAAGGAAATAAAGTTTTAAGAGAAAATCTTGAAAAAGCAGGTTTTGAATTGATAGATACAGAAATAAAAGTAAATTGGATGCCTGATGAAAGCTCATTAGAGGCAACTGTAGACTTTTCAAAAGATTTAATAAATTCTTCAAAGTAAAGAATTAAGTCCTTTTTGTAGGAGCTGTTATGAAAATAGTTTTACAAAATAACAAAATTAATGTAAAAATTAATAGCTTAGGAGCTTATGTAGAGAAATTTTCATTTGATAGTAAACCTATTTTTTATCCTAAATCTCAAATTACAATTCAAGGTAAAGTTAAAACCAGAGGTGGTATGCACCCTTGTTGCCCAAACTTCAGTGTAGATGAAATTTCTGATTTACCTTCCCATGGCTTTATAAGAGATTTAGAATTTGAAGTATTATACCTTTCTAATGAATTTGTCAAATTAAAATCCATAGGAATTGGTAATTATAAAAACGTAGATTTTTTTATTGAATACAGTATAAATGAAAATAGTCTCAACGCCCAACTTAGAGTTAAAAATAAATCTGATCACGCAGTGCCTTTGGCACCTGCTTTTCACCCTTATTTTTACTTGGAAAATTTTAAAGTGGATATAGCAAACTTTGAAATTAAAAAGGACAAATTACCTCAAACCCAATTTTTAGAAACTAATTCAGTTCAATTTTCCTGTAATGGAAAAAATTTATCAATACGAGGAGAAAATGTCAATGTTTTTGCGATTTGGTCTGATTCAATAGACAAATACCTATGTATTGAACCAACTTATAATGGCGTTGCCTTCGTAAAAAACTCAAAAAATATATATTATTTAAATCCAGACAAAGAATTTTTTCAAAAAATCACAATTGAACTACTTTAATTAGAAAAAATTCATATCTTTTTAAGCAGATATACAAAGAGCCTTTTTGAAAAATTGGCTCTTTTTTAATTTCTTAAATATTTTTTTATTAAAATTTAGATATACTTAGCAAAATGCTCTTTATTTTATATTTTATTAATCTTAATTGTGTTACTAAAAATTCTATGATGTAGTATTTTATAATTTCTAATACTTACAATTTATTATATAACTCATTTCTATTTTCAATTGTCATTTTAATGAGTTTTACATCTTTTCTTTGTGATATTTCTGTAAGAAAATCTGAATCTGCTTTCTGTAGTACTCCATAAACTGTAACATTTCCATATTTCCCATCTAAAACATTAAAAATAGCAGTTTTGAATTTTAAAGCTCTGCTCTCTGAAGGACCAAGCTCATCCATAATTACAATATCTTTGTCGTGTATTCTAGAAAGAGCTTTTGAGCCTAAAACATCAAACCTATAGGCTGAATTTACGGCCCTATTAACATCATTACAATAAAACAAAATATTTTCTTTCGAAGGTTTTTCAATATTTTCAAAAGATCCATTTATATTTAACAAATGTACCATAAACCTTTTTATTTCTTTGTCTTCTATCCTTTTTGTAAGGAATCCTGAAATATTTTTCTTTTCATTAGATCCTGTAATTTCTCTTTCTACAATCTTTTTTAGAAGAGTAGATTTTCCTATACCTTTTTCACCTGTTATAAATAAATGTCTATTCATATTATCACAAATTTTCACCTTTATTTTACTCTTAAATTTAATATTAAATAGGGCAGTTAAAACTGCCCTTCTAATATTAAGTATCTTATTACAAATATTAACACCCTTAATTGGATTTTAATACTATGATATATAATTTATATCATGTAAATATATTACCTCTTTGATCTATTTTACAAGTTCATTGTACTGTTCATCTGTCAAATCACAGTGATAGAACATATGGTAAAACTTCTTTGTTTCAGCTTTAAGATCAAATACTCTTTCCTCTGGATATAGAGTTTGAGCAAGCCAAACCATTCCAAGTACCCTTTGTGCTGATGGAGGTGAGCCTACCCAATTATAAGGTCCGTCAGGAACTTCATAATAATTTTCATTCTTAATAGCTGTCATATTTTTCCAATTGTCATCTTCTGCAACCGTTTCATAAACACTATCTGGAGAAAAAATTATATAGTCTGGATTCCACAAAAGTATTTGTTCCATATCAACTTCATTTCCTGTTCCTCTAGAAGAAGGTTCATCTACCACTGCCAGATTATCTGCTAACATATCTATTAATTCAGCATGAAATGAAGATTTAGCTATTACATTATGTCCTTCTTCTCCAGTAATATAAAGCACTTTCTTCTTATCAACACCATTAGCAATTTCAGAAGTTTTATTATAAATATTGTCACAGTACTCGGCATATTCTTTTGCTTCTTTCTCCATTCCCAAAAGATCACCCAACATTATAAAAGCATCACCCATGGTCTTAAGAGAAGCGTCTACGTGGACAAAAGGAATGCCTGTTTGCTCTTGTAAATTGTCTAAATCTTCCTTAGCTCCCTCTTTTGCTTCTCCCACATCAATTACAACTTGAGCTTTAGTTCCAAGAAGGGTTTCCAAATTCATCTCTCCCTTACCACCATACAACTGTCCCAATTGTGGTAAATCAAGATATTTCTTATCAATGTACTCTGTAGCATTTTCATTCCAAGGATTTGCAATTCCCACAAGCTTGTCAGGGCTAAGTGCAAATAGTGGAATTTGTGCCATAGGCCCAGTTACTGCAATATATTGAATTTCCTTTGGTAATTCAACTTCTCTACCTAGCGAATCTGTAAAAACCTTAGTCTCTGTATTATTTGCAGAAACTTCTTTGCCTGAATTACATCCCACAAGTGGAAGAATAAAAACCAGACACATAATTATTGCAAAAATTTTTTTTGCTTTTCTTTTCATAACTAATTCTTTCCTTTCTATAATTCAATATAAAAAAAACCTCTTTCTCTTTGTATTGGAATGTAGAGCGGATATTCTTTTGAGTTGTTAATTCTAACCTTAGAATCTATATAACTTTTACTTATCGGACCAGTGCTTTCGCCTCCATACATAGTTAAAAAGATTTCTGCATCTCTTTGACTACGCAATGGCTGTCCAAATTCAATAGACTTAGTCTTACACTCATACTTTAATCCCACTTTATTAAGATACTCTATACCAACCTCAAATTTACTAGGTTTTTCTTCTGTTTTTCTAGACAAAGAATGTCTTCCAGTAGTACTTACCACAGATATTACTCGACTTATTCCTTCTCGCTTTGCAATTTTTACTGCATTTTCAACTCCTCCGTACATACAAGACACTAGTGCGTCATAACTCTTGTCAAAACTTGTTTTTGGAAGACTTTTTCTAGTATCGCAATTTTCAATTCTAATATTAGATACTTTTTCTTTAATACAGTTTTTCTTTAAAATTTCAAGCACTTCTTCATTTATATCAACAGCTGTAACAGAATTTACAAAATTTCTAAGTTCTAAGCTCAAATATCCAAGTCCACAACCAGCTTCACATATATTATAATTGGGATGTATCCAATCTTTTATTTCATCGACAATTATTTTATTATATTCACCATATTCTGAAGCATCCTTCATAAAGTTTATTAACTCAGGTTTCCAAAAAAATGACATCTGTAAATAACTCCTTAATTGTTTTAAATTAATTAATACCTTAGCTTATACCATCAAAGTATGGATTTATAATCATCCCACTTTCAGTCTCTTCAATTTTCACATTAATATCGTAAAGCTTTTTTATTAAGTCGTGATTTATAACCTTCTCAGGATCTCCAAAACTTTCTACCTTTCCCCTATGTAAAGCTAAAACGCTATCTGCAAATGTAAAACAATGTTGCGGGTTGTGAGTTGACATAAGCACCGAATAACCTTTATCTGCAAGTTCTCTAATCTTATTCATAACCCTGTACTGATTTCCAAAATCAAGAGCAGATGTGGGTTCATCCATAATAAATACCTTTGAGTCTTGAGCAATAGCTCTTGCAATTAAGGTAAGTTGCTGTTCCCCTCCACTTAGATGAGCAAAATTCCTTTCAGACAGTTCTTCTATTCCCACTTGTTTTAGTGCTAAATGAACCCTTTGTAAATGTTTGTCTTGAGGCATCTTGAAAATGGACAATTCTCTATTTAATCCCATAAGAACCATATTTTCAACACTATAACCAAAAGTTGGTCTGTGAATCTGAGGTATATAAGCTACATAGCTAGCAAGTTCTCTCTGTGATAGTTTCTTTATATCTTTTCCTTCAAATAAAATCTCTCCCTTATATTCAGATAAAATACCAAGAATACATCGAAAAAGAGTACTTTTTCCCGCTCCATTACATCCTAAAACAGACATAAATTCACCTTTTTTTAGCTTAAAGTTTATGTTTTTAAGAACTTTGTAACCTTCCCCATATGAAAAACTCAAATTCCTCACTTCTATACTCATCGTCTTTCTCCTTTTCCCGTCATTAAATATAAGAAAAACGGTGCTCCGATAAATGCTGTAAGAATCCCTATGGGAATTTCCGTTGGAAGTAAATTTCTAGAAACATCATCCACTATAAGTAGGAAAATAGCCCCAAATAACATGGATGTGGGAACTAAATATCTATTGTCATTACCCACAAGTCTTCTACTCATATGAGGGATTACAAGTCCTACCCATCCAATCATGCCACTTACAGAAACACTGGCGGCAGTTATAAAAGTTGCACCTAGTATTACCACAAGCCTAAGTCTTTTTATATTAACTCCTAAACTTTTTGCTTCTTCTTCACCTAGAGTAAGAATATTCATCTTCCACCTAATTATGTATATCGGTAAAATTCCTATAATCATTGGTACAACCACAAATTTTACATCTGCCATCCTTGTTCCTGACAAACTACCCATAAGCCAATAAGTAATAGCTGGAAGTTGATTACTCGGATCTGCAACCAATTTTACAAAGGATGTTCCCGCAGAGAAAATTGAACCAATCATAATTCCAGCAAGTAAAATATTTACAATTTGATTTCCCCTTGTTCTAATTCCAATTATATAAACCAATACTATGGTGATCAAACTGGAAATAAAAGCAAATAGCGTAACCAAAGCTCCAGGCATCCCTAACAATATTGCAAGCGCAGCCCCAAAACAAGCTCCCGACGATGCTCCCAAAATATCCGGTGCAGCCATGGGGTTTTGAAAAACACTTTGATATGCTGTACCAGCAACTGCAAGACAACCTCCCACAAGACAAGCCATTAAAATTCTAGGTAGTCTGATATTTATAACAGATATTGCCATATTTTCAGTCCATGTTTGTTTTATAGGTAAAAAGGTACTAAATAGTATTTTTATAGTTTCTGAAAAGAAAACTCCATACCTTCCCAAAAGAATGGAAATAAATATGGTTAGAAAAAGAATCACTAAAAGTAATACCATTATTTTCATAGGTCTTCTATTTGATAATTTATTGAAATGCTTTTTATTCATCTAGCTCTTCCTTAACAGTCTATACATCTTTATCTTATTTTACTTTTCTTGTACAAAATTATTTCTATAATTTAACAAGTTTAACAAATCTTATTTTAAAATTAATTTTAATTAAATCATATAAAATATTATAAATTTAAAAAACATATATAATTTAACACAGTCTCTTATCTTATAAATTAAAAATTTTTAGCAGTTCTTATTTAATTTAATTCCCAAAAATTTAATCTAAGTACATTACATATTTGTTGTAGCATTTTTGAAAATATCTTTAATTAGAGTTATTTTCTCGAACTTTTTAATAAAATCTACTATTTTAAATTCCTAAATACTTAAAATAGTAGATTTTATTAAATTAGTATTATATTTAAATAAATCAATAACGAGCTTATTATATACTTCCGCTACCTTTGTGTCAATCTAAAGCGTTTTCTTCATCAAATAAAAGAATTAAATTAACAATCAAAGTCTTTGTGCTCTTAAGTTTTAATTGCATTATTTGTTAATTATAATTTACCATAAAATAATCATATTGTTAAATACAAAATCTCTATTTACACGTGCTACCTTATTATTAGAGTTGAAAAAATAGGTTATTTGTCTTATAATTTGAGTAATTGTCAAATGACATATATATAATTATAAAACAGTTTAGATGAGAGACAAACCATTTTTTTACAATTTATTAATAAGTAAATGATTTTCTTATCTAATAAGTTATAAAGTTATATATCTTTAATAAATTATAGAATTTAGAAAGGCTGGTGATATTTTTGAATGGCCCTCTGCTTTTAGTGGGATGTGTAATTTTTATTTGTATATTATTAAATCGTTTTTTAGAAAAGTTGACAATTCCCTCACTACTGATCTTTATAATGCTCGGTATGTTATTTGGAGAAAACGGAATATTGAGAATAGAATTTAACAACTACGAAGTAGTCAACGTAATCTGTTCCATCTGTTTGATATTCATCATGTTCTACGGTGGATTTGAAACTAATATAAAAGTCGCTCGACCTGTGCTAATACCTGCTGTTACTATGTCCACATTAGGTGTAGCAGCAACAGCTGGAGGTGTTGCACTATTTGCACACTTTTTGCTTTCATTGCCATGGTTAGAAAGTTTTCTAATTGGTTCAGTAATTTCCTCTACCGATGCCGCATCAGTGTTTAATGTACTTAGGTCTAAAAAACTAGCTCTTAAATATCGTACAGACTCTCTTTTAGAAGTTGAATCAGGATCTAACGACCCAATGAGTTATATGCTTACAACTGTTGCTGTTGCATTACTAAGTGGAAAAGTCTTAAATGTTCCATTCTTATTAGCTCAACAAATTGCTATAGGAGTATTTTGTGGTATAGCAATGGGTTGGTTAGCTGTAAAACTTCTACGCCAAGAGTTCCTACCTACACAGGAAAGTCACACCATCTTTTTACTCGCCATAATGCTACTGGCTTATGCGATACCGACAAATTTTAATGGGAACGGATACTTAAGTGCTTATCTATGTGGTATTTGGATAGGAAATTCAAGATTGACAAATAAAAAATATCTCATTCACTTTTTCGATGTTATGACCAGTGTTGCACAATATCAAATCTTCTTCCTACTAGGTCTATTAGTAACACCTGTTGATCTACCGGCAGTTATAATTCCAGCACTTATACTCATGCTTTCACTAACATTTGTTGTACGTCCTGTAGTGTCTTTTATGCTCCTATCTCCTTTTAGACCAAATCTTTCTCAAATAGCTTTAGTCTCTTGGGCAGGATTACGTGGAGCAGCTTCCATAGTATTTGCAATAGGAGCGGTTTTAAGCAATATAGATATTACATATAATTTGTATAACTTAGTCTTTTGTATGGTAATTATGTCCATATCCGTACAGGGAACTCTATTGCCAAGAGTAGCTAAAAAGCTTTCTATGATAGATCAAAACGCTGACGTAAACCACACATTTAACCACTATCAAGAAGATACTGACATTAGCTTTATTAAAATTCATTTAGATAAAACTCACAGCTGGTGTAATAAAACTTTACAAGACTTAAGACTTCCATCAGAATTATTAGTAGCTATGATCCTACGTGATGAGAAAATCATTGTTCCCACAGGACAAACCATATTAAAGGCTGGAGATTTATTAGTTTTAGCTGCTAGAAGTTTTGACGATAGGGAGCACCTTGTTTTAAGAGAAATCGTCGTGGAGAATCAGAAACAATACTGTTATAGAACCCTTTCAGAAATTCCACAAATGCACTCAAATCGTATTATACTTGTCAAACGTGGAATAGAAACCATAATTCCATCAGGTAAGACGAGAATTTTTCCAGGAGATGTGTTGATACAATCAAAATTCTCTCCAAAAAAAGGAATTGAAAGCAGCCAAAATTAATTTGTACTTTGCAAATTATTCTAATCATTAAAAAATCCTACACTTTTAAAAGTGTAGGATTTTATTTTACTATTTAATAATATAAATTTTATATGGGAATAAAAAATAAAAAGAGAGTTAACTCTCTTTTTATTTTTAATCGTAAACTAAACAAATCAATTATATTCTAAGGATTTTGTAAAATATGGAATTTATCACTATCTGTGGAATTTAATTTTACTATCAGTTTTTCTACTTCTTGTAAAATTCTTTCTAAATCTTCTACCTCTAAATCCGTCATTACAATTAATTCTTTAGCTTCTTTTAAGATTCTTTCATCCTCAGAAGACATATCATAAGAATTGTACTTATCATCGACTTCTTTAATTAGTTTAGATAGTTCTTTTATTTTAATCTCAATCTCTTCTTTTAAATTTATTTTGCTTAAATTATCATTTACTATTTTTTCACTTTTATCTACGATTTCATTTTTATCTATTGTTTCAGCTTCGGAATTTTCTTCAATATTAGACTCGTCATTTAAAATTTTTAAGTCTTTATCTTTATCTTTTTCTTTATTTTCTAATGAAATTTTTGATGTTTCAGAAGGTTCAGGCGTTTCTTCTACTAACTTCCAATAAATTGGAGATGCTACCGGATGGTCATTTGCACTGTAGTCTTTTATACATACATATTGTAAATAGGGTGCTTGTCCATTTACCCCGTAGGAAACAACATCTCCAACCATGTACACCTTGGTTCTAATCCACATATCTGTAGGTGCATTTGGCATGTACTCCCACCTTCTATTATTATTATCTTCCCCAGGAGATTTTTGATCAATTGTATTTGGGTTATGATTAATATTGTATTTATACCTGTATAGAAAACCGTTAAACCAAACAAAATCACCCTTTGTGTAGTGGTGAAACCATCTGTAATATTTAGTATCTTCAGTCCACACCATGGGAGAGAATATATTGGTATTTGGATTGTCAAAATCAATTTCTGTACCCTCTGGCACATCTACAAGTATTTCATGAAAATTCCCGTCAGGTCCTAGTATAACATCGTTTGGAGAATAAGGTTTATCTGGAACATAATTTTCCCCGGGAATAACCGTAGGATCATCACCTGTTTTAAAAGGATCTTGTTCCACATACCATATTCCTATCTGGATAATACAAGGTTCAGATTTCTTACTAGCAGAAGCATAGGACCCTTTCCAATATCCAAAAGCTGATGGCAAACTCAGTACACATATTACTGATAAGAATATAAAATTTCTAATCTTCTTCATAATATTTTATCACCAACTGACGCAATAAAAAAACTATAATTAAAATAAGTATTGAAAACATCCCCTGTCTAGATCGTAAAAATAGACCTAGATAACCAAGCTTAGGAATTTTAAAACTACTTTTACCATTGATGCTGTCTTCGTCTATACTCCAATAATCCCATTCTGAAGGATTTTTTGCCTGTTCGTTTCTAGTTTTAAAAACTCTTTCTTTCTTTTCATTTTCTCTAATATCTGCTACATAGTGGATAATATTTTTATCATCCCATCTAAAAGAAATTATATCTCCAACTTCCAATTCTTTAGTATTTGTTTTTGTAATAATAACAATGTCCCCAATTTCAATAACCGGGGACATGCTATCACTCACTATAATAAAAGGCCTAAACTTAAAAACGTCCATAACCTTTTCTGGAAAGTATAAATTTAATCCAATAAAAAAAATAAAAATAATATTAAAGATTAAAAAAATATACGAAATAAATGTTTTTCGTTTCATTATTGAACTTGAGCAACGCTTATTGTAACGTCAAAACTAATAGTTGCAGTTTTTATCGCATCATAAGCCTCTTTAGTTTCTGGCTCTTTCATAGTTACAGTTACAGGCACATTTACAGTACCGCCATCAAGTGTAATAGCTTGACCTGTTTCTACTTCTACATTAATAAGACTTGAATCTCCATTTCCAGCATTAACAGTTCCAGCTGTAGCAGTAATAGTTCCTGCAACACCTTTTGTAAGTCCATTTCCGTCTGCTTCTTTCCAATTTACTGGAATATTAAATTTATAAGTATCAGTATTTTCCTTAATATCGCCTACACTTTGGTCAACTCTTCCAGCAGGAACAAGTTTTTTACCTGTTGCTTCTGCTATATTATCTAATTTAATTGTAGTTTCAACTGCTTTTCCTTCTCCAATAGTAATTACAGGTGCTTTTGCCACTTCGTCTCCAGGATCACTGATAGTACCTCCCCACCAAGAATATCCAAGGGAGCCAATTAATAAAATGGCTAATAGATATATTGGTATTAAAACTTTTCTCGAATTTTTATTATCTTCTTTCCTTTTCATAACTATATCATCCTCCATACGATATAAATCTCCCTATCAATAGCTATAATATATTCTTACTATTTTTAAGATTTCTTATAGAGATGTTAATCAACATATAAAATATTCTCTTTGTAAAAATAATTATTATTAACATATTGATATTTCTTTTTGGACATTATATACCTATTATATCTTTTTGTCAATGTTTATTTTGTTAAATATCCAATTTAAAAAATGTTTTTCAAAATAAAATATTAACCATATTTTGTAACTAATATTTACTAAAAATAAAACTCTCAATTATTAATGTAAAATTTTGAAAGCATAACTATATGAGTATATATTATTTTTCTAAATCTTTAAATACTTCTTTTGTCAATTTAAAGATAATTGCATATATTTCTAAGACAAAATCAAATTTTAATTGTCATTTTAGAAAATCCTATGCTATTTTACACGCTTTTCACTAAAATTTAAAATATAATTGATACTATAAATAAAAAAAGGAGACATTATATGGTTTTTTTACTTTATTTTTTCTATTTCTTCACTTTATCATTTGTAATTGTACTAACTGTGTTAAGTTATTTTTTAGGATATAAACCTATGAAAAAAGAGGAACGTTGTAACAAAAAAACTATAGGTATCGTAAAGGGTCTTTCTAATTACTGGTACGGTGATATTAGAATTTTATCCATAGAGTATTATGTAGACGGAATAAGTTACAAAGTCGTAGGTCCTAAATTTAAATACTATTTCACAAAAAATCTTAGCGGTTTTTTTAATAGTGGTACTACAAACTTTTCTACAAATTTAAACTCTAAAGATAATTTACCTGAAAATCTTATAATAAACTCTTCTAATAACTCATTTGTTAAAGTAACAAAGTCTCCCCTACTTAAGCTCTTTCCTATAGGTTCAAAGGTTGATGTTTACTACAATCCTAAAAATCCAAAGGACGCTTATGCAATTAGATATGTAAAACCTCCTAAGTGGACTTCATACTTTCTATATTTTGTTACAGCTTTTACTCTTCTTGTAAACATTATTATTTTAATTTTTGCATTGACCTATTCAATTCAATAAGTAGTACTAATTTTAAATTGTTTAACACTAAATTTCCAAAAAATATTAACGAAAAAATTATTATCTAAATACAAATGCAAATCTATATCCTTTTTAATCTTATTTTTGTTTTCCATATTATGTTTGTTTTATTATAATACTTTTAAAGTTATAATATAATTTAAGAAAATACGATTAACTTTAAATGTGGATCATATTAAAATATTATGATTATCTATTTTAAATCTTATTTTTTATCCTATTTACACTGTATTTTAAAGATTTTTCTTATTTTCACGATTTTTGTGACTCTATTCACAGAATTATATCCTAAAGATGATAAAATTAAGTTAGAAAGAGAGGAAAAAGTTGGTTCAAGAGAAAAGTTGCTGTCACGAAAATTTGTGTATAGAGAGCATAGATATTTTTAAAGATTTACCAATGGATACTAAGCTTGAGATTATGTCTCATTCAAAACACATACCTTTAAAAGATAAGACAATATTCTTTACTCCTAATGACAAAGTCGACTCAATAATAATTGTTAAAGAAGGAAAGTTAAAACTTTCTAATTATGACAAAGACGGTGTTGAGTATATTTATAGAATTTTAGAAGAAGATGATACTTTTGGAGAAGAACTCATTTTTACTGATGAAAATTACAATATGTATATAGAAAGCATTGGTAAAACCATGGTATGTAGTGTGACAAAGGAACATCTAATTCCTTATATAATGGAAAATCCTGATTTTGCAAAAACCCTCATTGAAAATCTAGGAAAAAAACTCAAAGAGTCCATGGTTATAAAGAAATTGCTCTTTATTAAAAATCCAAAGGAAAGACTAGAGGGTTACTTGGTTAATAAGTGTGAAGAGACAAATACTAATATAATAACCTTAAGTAGAGAAACTATTGGCAGAGATATTAATTTAAGTAGAGAGACCATCTCTAGAAAATTAAATGAAATTCAAGCTGAAGGCAATATTGAGCTTGAAGCTTATAAAAAAATTATAGTTAAAAACAAAGAAAAAATGAAAAAATTATAGGAGGATTAAATTATGAAAAAAGCAACAATACAATTAGAAGATTTGGCTTGTCCATCATGTGCAGCTAAGATAGAGGCAGCAGTTAAGAGTGTTGATGGGGTTGATAAGGATAGTGCTAAGGTATTATTTAATGCAAGTAAAGTAAAACTTGGTTTTGATGAGGAAAAAACAAATATAGAAACTATCGAAGATTCTATTAAAAAAGTTGGATATGTGGTAGAAAAATCCACCGTTAGATAATTTAAAATTTTAGTGCATTATAAAAACTGGAGGTATTTATGAATAAACAATATGGTTTTAATAAAGATACTTTTAAGGAACTGGATATGTTGGTACCCATAGTAGAAAGAGTTCACGGTGCTCATCATCCTGAATTTTTTGAAGTTTCTAAAGTATATAAGGATATTAAAGAAAAGATGGACACAGAAAAAAGTTTAGATACGGAATTTGAAAAACTTAGAAATATTACAGAAAATTACAAAGTTCCTGGCGATGTCTGTGAAACCTACGAAAAAATCTACAAAGTATTGGAAGAGCTTAATAACCTGTACGAAAGTAAATAGGTATATTATGCAAAGATTTATATTCAAAAATAAAAACAAAATAACTTTTATTAGTGGAGTTTTAGTTGTATTAGCCCTATTTAATAGCTTTTTATTTAAAGTAGACAACTTGACAAATTACTTCTTTATCATAGCTTCGATTATAGGGTTAATTCCAATTATAATTCAGGCATTTCAAGCACTTAAAGTAAAAGTTGTAAGTATTGATGTATTGGTTACCATAGCAATACTTGGTGCTTTTATCATTCAAAATTATGAAGAGTCTGCAATTGTCAGTTTCCTCTTCTTGTTTGGAGGGTACTTGGAACAGAGAACTTTACACAAGACTCGTTCTGCCATTAAAGCTCTTTCTGAGATTGCCCCGGATACAGCCTTTAAACTTATGGAAAATGGCAATTATGAAGAAGTAGATATTGACGAGGTAGATATAGGTGATATTCTACTTGTAAAAACCGGAGGTAAAATACCTGTAGATGGGGAAGTGGTTTCTGGTACAGGCTATGTAAACGAATCCAGTATTACTGGAGAATCCAATTTCATAGAAAAAGAAAATACTTCAAATGTCTTTGCTGGAACTATTCTAGAAAATGGAACTATAACAATAAAGGCAAATAAAGTTGGTGAAGACACCACTTTTGGAAAGATAATAGAACTTGTAGAAGAAGCCCAAGATTCTAAGTCTGAGGCAGAAAAATTTATCGACAACTTTTCAAAGTACTACACCCCTATTACCTTGTTAATTGCATTACTTGTATATATCTTTTCTAGAAGTGTAGAACTTGCAGTTACAATACTTGTTCTAGGTTGTCCTGGAGCCTTAGTAATAGGAGTTCCCGTTTCAAATGTTGCAGGAATAGGAAATGGTGCTAAAAACGGAGTACTTCTAAAGGGTAGCGAGATTATAAAAAACTTTTCAAAAACCGACACCTTTATCTTTGATAAAACTGGAACTTTGACCATTGGGAAACCACAAGTTTTAGAAAAAAGATTTTTCGGTGATGAAGATTATATAAAAGACATCCTAGTGAGCGTTGAAAGGGAATCGGATCATCCCCTTGCAAATGCAATAGTTGAAGAATACGGAGAAGGAAGAAACTTATATGCTCTTGAAAACACCAATGTAATAAAAGGTGGAGGTATTGAGGCAGAAGTTAATCATGAAAAAGTTTTAATTGGGAACTTGAAATTCCTTTTAAATAACGGTGTTTTTGTCAGCGATGAGGTAAAAGATTTAGCTAATTCCTATGAAAAAAGAGGAAATTCCATTATTTTAATCTCCATAGACAATGTCTTAAGAGGAATATTTGGAATAAGAGATAAGGTTAGACCTTCAGCTAAAGAAAAACTAAAAAAATTAAAAGAACTTGGAGCAAAAAATTTAATAATACTTTCAGGGGACAATCAAGGCTCTGTAGACAATATTAAAGACGAACTTGAACTTACAGAAGCCTACGGAAACCTACTCCCTGAAGATAAAGCAGATTTTGTTAAGAAGATGAAAGACAAGGGCCATATTGTAGCCTTTGTCGGTGACGGAATAAACGACAGTCCTTCCTTAGCTCTATCCCATGTTGCAATAGCTATGGGATCGGGAACAGATGTTGCCATTGAAGTTTCCGATGTGGTGCTTATGAATTCCGATTTGACAAACCTACCCCACGCTTACGGTTTGGCAAAAAGCACTTATAAAAATATGGTACAAAATATCATAATTGCAGTGGGAACGGTACTATTCTTATTGGCATCGTTGATATTTAGCAATTGGATGAACATGTCCATAGGAATGTTTGTACACGAAGCAAGTATTTTAGTTGTAATATTAAATGGTATGAGACTTATAAGATACAATTTAAAGTAAAATGTAATAAAAGAAACCACATATGTGGTTTCTTTTATTTTAGATCTAGATTAATATAATAAATAAACTTATCTTAATATCCTTTGCTTAACAAAAGCAACTAGATACCTATTTTTATTTTACAATATCTTTAAAATTAAATTTTTTCATTTAATTCACATGATTTAAATCCTATAATTTTATCTTACTTAAAATTTTAAATTATTCCGAACTATTAGACAAAACAAGCTCAAAATCAAATGATTTATAAGATTAAATTTTAAGCTCCATTTTTATATGGGGAATGTCATCAAGTAAAAACTCTTCCGACACTTGTTTAAAACCACTTTTTTCATAAAATGTTCTTGCATAAGTTTGGGCTTCAATGTAAATTATATCCGCATCAAATATCTCTTTACAAGCCTTGATACCTTCTTTCATAATATAAGTTCCAAGTCCACGTCTTCGTTTTGCAGATATTACCCTACCTATGGATACATATTCACTTTCAACTCCCCTATCCATTATACGCAAATATGCCACAATCTCATTTTCTTCTTTCAAATATACATGAACAGCGTCTTTGTCACGGTTGTCAAGTTCTGGATAAGGACAATTTTGTTCAACTACAAAAACATCCACACGAAGCTTTAAAATAGAATAAAGTTCTTCAGTTGTCAGTTCGTTAAAATTCTTTATGAAAAGTTCCAAAAAGACACCTCCTTATGTAATCCATTTAACTTAATATAATAATCAATGTTTTTGTGGAAATTATCGGCTTTAATTTTGAAATTTTCTATTATATAGCCAAATTCTAATAATCTTCACTTTAATAACTTTTCAATTTAGCATTTATCCATTTGTAATTTGCAATTTAAAAACCATATAGCTTAATTAAAATTTTATTTTTTGAAATATAATTTGTCAAATTTTAAGAAACAAAATCGATAGAGTATTTGTGATATAAAAAAATAAAAATACTAATAAAAATAAAACAGTATTAAGCTAGTAATTAAATATTAAAGCCGAAAATAGCTTATTCGCATATATGCTTTGTCTATTTTGTATATCTGAGAAAATTTAGCTATAAGCTATTAGTTAAATTACCTTTTTAAACTTAAAATAAAGATGTATTATACTATAACTTAAAACAAACTAAAAAATCTCCCTTGAAAAGGAGATTTTTCATTAATTATCATATAAAATCATTAAAATTAAGATTTTTTATTTGAATATTTTTAACGTACTATCTAAAAGAAACTAATTGCTAAAATTTAAAAAATTTACTCTAGTTAAAAACTATTGTATCTATCTGCTCCAATTCTTCTAGACATGGCTTGTGCCTCTCTTGCTATTGTAGCTGAATGACTAGCAGCCTCTCTAGTATTTCTTGCAGTTTCTCTGGTATTTCTTGCAATTTCTCCAGTATTAATACTTGTAGCTATATTTGCTATCATATTTCCAACAAGTAAAGTGTTTGCCTGTCTTTGATATTCCATCATCTGTTCTTGATTATTAATAGATTGACTCAACTTTTCGTTTATTTCTTGCTGGTTTCTTAAAGATTCTTTTCTATAATTAGTTGTATCAAATACAGACATCATCTCTTTTACAGTATCTGCCCTATGATTTCTCACATAGGAAATAAATTCTTCAACCGCATCTAAAGAATAATAATCTGGCGGGAACCACGCTTCTGTTCTGTCTAACATTTCTTTGTGAATTGCATTAATTTCTGCAGAAATCTCTTGACGTTTAAGATCTATTTCTCGATTGTATTCAGCTATTTTTTCATTTTCTTTGTCAATCTGTTTATTCTTTTCATCTATTTTTTTATTTTCTTTGTCAATATCTAAATTCTGTACATCTATTTTTTGATTTTTAGTATCAATATGAAAATTATATTTTTTTAAAAGTTTACGACTAATAATACTTCCTATTATGACAGCCAATAGTATTGCAACTACTCCTAAGGCAATCGCTGAATAATTTCCTACTTTAATAAAAAAATAAGTTTGTCTTATTTGGTTCCTAATAAAATCCAATACCATAAAGGCAAGTACTATTCCCCCAATAACTAAATGTTTCTTGTTGCTTTTAATTCTACCCTTTATAAAAAGCACGGTAACTAGTAAACAAAATATAAGGTTAATAATATTGCCCGTTAAAAGAGATATTAAAGAGTTTATAACTGAAAAAGTTATTCCTGCCACGTAAAGACTATAAAGAAACTTATCCCCCGATGAAGTCAAGCCAATTTTTTCAATATGCTCAATTTTTTTATTATGGGCTATATGTCGAAAATTTCTTCTATATTGTCTCTCTAATTTCCAGAACTCATTAAATTTTTCATTCGCCTTATCTAAATATCCTTTGACTATATATAGACCTTGTAATAGTTCTTGCCCTTCGGGGCTATAATTGTTCATTAATATCGCTCCTTTCAAATAGATTTTAAATTTATTCGTAATATGTTTTATTATAAACTGTAATGATTATCCATGCAATATAAACTTTTCTTTAATAAATTATAAACACAAAATATAACTGCTTACAATAACTGATAAAATCATATAAAAACCCTCATACTATTTTATAGTATGAGGGTTTTTTATTTATTGCTATTTTAATTTCTTTGCCAGCTCTTTAGCGTGATAAGTTATTATTAACTTAGCTCCTGCTCTTTTAATTGCTATTAAAGTTTCATAGATTATATCTTCTTTTACAATCCCTTCACTTATGGCATGTTTTATCATAGAGTATTCTCCACTAACATTGTATGCAACTATATTCGTATTAAATTCCTCGCTTGCTCTTCGTATAATGTCCAAATAAGAAAGTGCTGGCTTAATTATTATAAAATCTGCACCTTCGTCAAGGTCTAGAGAAATTTCTCTAATTGCCTCATCGCTGTTATGAAAATCCATCTGATAGGTTTTTCTATCTCCAAAAGTAGGTGCAGAGTCTGAAGCTTCTCTAAAGGGTCCATAAAAATTTGAAGCATATTTAGCACTATATGCCATTATAGGAATGTGTTCAAAACCATTTTCATCTAAAACCTGTCTGATTTTTTCAACTCTAAAGTCCATCATGTCGGAAGGAGCTACAACATCCGCTCCTGCCCTTGCGTGGGATAGGGATATTTTTGCAATATATTCTATGGTTTTATCGTTTACAACATTTCCTTTTTCATCAAGTATTCCACAATGTCCGTGGCTTGTATAAGCACACATACACACATCTGTAATAACTAAAATATCTTTTGATATTGATTTTATTTTCTTTACAGCCTTTTGGATGATTCCATCTTTTTCAAACGACCCACTTCCAAATTTATCTTTGTGATTTGGTATACCAAAAAGAATAACCGCTTTAATTCCTAATTCTAATAACTCTCTTATTTCATCTTCTAACATGTCCAAAGAAAAGTGATAAACCTCCGGCATTGAAGGAATTTCTTTTTTTATTTTCTCACCTTCAACCACAAATAAGGGATAAATCAAGTCCTTAATTTCTAAAGAGGTTTCCTCTGTCATTTCTCTTAAAATCTTTGAATTTCTAATTCTTCTCATTCTCATAATATTTCTCCATCTTTTCTAAAAGACTAGCCGAACTAGCTATCTCCGATTGATTTATATTTTTAATTCCATATTTTTTTAGTGTCTGAGTAGTAATATTTCCTATAGAAAATATATCTGCATCTATTAAAGCTTTTTTACCGTAGACTTCTATAAAGTTGTGTACTGATGATGAGGACATAAATAAAGCTGCGTCAATTGGTCCTTCAAAGTCTACTTTTTCCCTTATTATCTCATTGTCATAGACTATTCTATGAGTTAATGTTGAATGTTTAGCTAATTCCTCAATTATAAAGTCCCTACTAAGATTTGAATGTGGCAAATATACTCTATCCTCTTTTTTCATAATTAAAAAAAGTTTTTCGTATAATTTTTCTGCCACCCCTTCCCTTGAATAATAGTCTACCTTCAAATTGTAAGTTTCTATAACTTCCTTACACTTACTACCAATTGCAACTATCCTAGCCTTTCCAATTTTTCTAATATCATATTTTTCTAGTAAAATTTTAAAAAATATTCTAACTGAATTAACTGATGTGAAAATCAAATAGTCATAATCAAATCCGTCTATATCTTTTGATAATAGATCTAAGTTTTTAAAATTAATTGAAAATGTAGGAGCGTTTATTACATTGGCTCCCAATTTTATTAGACTGTCAGAAAGAAGTAAAGACTCTTTAAAAGACCTAGTTATAAGCACATTTTTATTAAATAGTACCCTATTTTCAAAATAATTGAGTTCTTCCCTAAGAGAAATCACTTTACCAATAACTATTATAGTCGGGGAAGGAAATTTTTCCCCTTTAATATCTTCAAGAACTCTATTTAACTTGCTCTTAAAAAATTTTTGATTATTATATCCACCCCTTGAAATTATAGCTATATCCGTATTAGGATCTTTTCCTCCCAACAAAAGATCTTGTACAATCCTTTCTATATTGGATAGTCCCATGTAAAATATTAAAGTCCCCGGTATTTCTGCATACTTTTCAAAAAAGTCCTCTTTATTATTTTGTCTATGGCCTGTAATATAGGTAACTGAAGTGGATAAATTTCTATGGGTTTGGGGGATTCCAGCCGTATTGAGAGCTACACTTCCAGCACTTAGTCCTGGATATACTTCAAAGGGAACTCCTCTTTTTTTAAGAAAAATGGCCTCTTCACTTCCTCTGGCAAAAGTATAGGGATCTCCCCCTTTAAGTCTAACAATCTTTTTCCCTTCATTATATTTCCCTACCATAAGTTCATTTATTTCTTCCTGACTTAGTGTGTGATTTTTAGCTTTTTTCCCTACATATATAAGCTCCTTTTGCCCAATAAATTCGTTTAATATATCTTTATTTAAAAGTCTATCGTAGATAATCGTGTCTGAATCTTGAAGTGCCTTGTAAACTTTCAATGTAATATTTTCCTTATCTCCAATTCCAGCACCTGCTATAATCACTTTTCTATTCATTTTTTGACCTCAATTTTTTTGCTAAGTTTTTAGCAAGAAATACTGCTTCTCTTTTTGAACCACTTATCTTATCTAAGTGTAAATAATCGTCATCATCTTTTTTAAAACAGCCGAAAAGCTCTACTTTATCCCCATTTAACTTAGTATATATCCCCACAGGTGAACTACAAGTTGCAGAAAGTTCCTTTTGAAAAGCTCTTTCTACTTCCATCCTAAAATTGGAAAACTCATCATACTCCTCTTCAAAAATATCTCTCAAGTATGAATCTTCTTCTCGAAATTCCACCCCTAAAATTCCCTGACAGGGTGCCGGTATAAATATTTCTGGATCTAAAATAAAGTAGTCTTGATCTACTCCCAACCTATCAAGTCCAGCCTTAGCAAAGATTGATCCATCAATTTTCTCTTCTCTAACCTTTCTAAGTCTGCTGTCAATATTTCCTCTTATATTCGTAAAAGTTATCCCTTTTAAATGCTCTTTCATAAGAGCTTTTCTTCTCACAGAGGAGCTTGCAATTATTTTGTTGTTTAGCTCTTCAATTGAATTTACAGGTTTTTTACCTACAAAAACATCTCTAGGGTCATGTGCTTTAACAGCTTTTGCAAGTTCTAATCCATGGTGAAGGATACTAGGCAAGTCCTTTAGGGAATGTACTGCAAGGTCTATCTCCTTAGACAGCAGTTGTTTTTCTATTTCTCTGGAAAAAACTCCATATCCTCCGATTCGGTCGATCGGTCGATCTAAAACCCTATCTCCTGATGTTGTGATTTTTATTATTTCTGTTGTATATCCTCTATTGTCGAGCAAGTTTTTTATGGTTTCTGCCTGTATAATTGCAAGTTTACTCGCCCTTGTTCCTATTCTTATTTTCATAAATATTTTTAATACTACTCCTTAATTCTTCTTTTTCCATTACATATGCCTTAATCATCTCTTCTTTTATAGATTTGCAATTAATCATTTTTAAGGCTTGTCTAAAGTCTATAATTAAGTCAATTTTTTCAAAGTCTAGACCATCTAAAAAGTCTGACAGTTCAGTAGCTAGATACTTGCTAAGCCCTGGAGCTTTTGAGTCTGTGGAAATGGAAAAACTTATGTCGTTTTTTTCTATAATTTTATTTAGTATAAAATCCGATTTGCTAGGACTAGAAGTATTTAGAACTGGAACTTTAAGAGATTTTGCTCTAATTGTCAATGTCTCATTTAACTTCAAATTATCAGTAGCAAGGACTAGGTAATCACAAGAAGAAATATCGTAATCATCAGTTATTTTTTCCTTAATTAAAATTAGTCTATCTTTATATTTATTTTCTAAAGTATAAAATTCCTCTAAGAATTCATCTGCTAAAACTTTTATCGTAAATTCAGCTTTTAAAAAGCCTTTTAATTTGATTAACGCAGAAACTCCCCCTCCGATTATATTAATCTTTTTTCCTCTAGAATCTATGGCTACTGGTAAATATCTCATAAATTAAAACCTCTTTTAAAGTTTAATAGTAATAGTTTTATAACTTTTCTTTCAACTTTGATAATTTAAATCTCTTATTAAAATAAACAAAAAAATTTATTCCTATAGCAAATACTTTCATTATAACAAATAAACAATTAAATTTTTAGTTGTGTATTTATTAAAAAAATTTTCATCTGATAAACTACACATGTTATAATAAATTTGTACAATAAAATTATAGGAGGTAATATGTCTAGATTTGACTATAAAATAACAGACGATAGAAAAGAAGAACTTTTTAGATCTTTATCTAAAGAATTCGATATTTACGGACCTGTTAGAGAAATTAGAGGTGGCAGATATTGTGATGTGGACGCCATTATGTACAGAAAATTAGATAGTCTTGGAAAGTTAGAAGTAAAAGAAAAATCAACCTACTCTCCAAAAGAAATGTTGACACCTATTACAGAGACTTTATTTTATTTTAATGAAGATTCCTATACTGAAACAAGTGAAAGATATAAGAAAAAAGTTTTAGTTTTTGTTAGGGCTTGTGATATAAATGCAATAAAGTATCTTGACGATATGTTCTTAAAAAATGGGAATGTTGAGGATCCTTTCTACAAGAGACGTAAAAAAATGGTTCACTATGCCCTTATGGAATGTCCTAATTCTCTTGACGAACACTGTTTCTGTGTTAGCACAAATTCCAATAAAACTGATAACTATACTCTGGCTGTTAGATTTAACGATGACAATAGCTTAAACCTAAAATTAAAAGACGAAGAATATGAAAACTTATTAAACGGATTTGACAACGAAGAATTTGTATTGAAATTTCCTGAAGAAAATACTTTCTCAGTGGAATTTCCTGAAATTAGAGATAACGAAGAAGCTAATAAGTTAGCAAAAGACCCTATGTGGGACGAATACAACAAGAGATGTATCGGATGTGGTTCTTGTACAACTTCTTGCTCAACTTGTACATGTTTTACAACTAGGGATATAACTTATACTCTAAATGCAAATGTTGGAGAAAGAAGAAGAACCAACGCTTCATGTATGACAAAGGAATTTGACTTAGTTGCCGGTGGTGGTACTTTTAGAACTACTATAAAAGATAGGTATAGATATAAAGTATTACATAAAATTTATGCACATAATCGTAGGTTTAACGATGGTGCTATGTGTGTAGGTTGTGGACGTTGTTCAGCTCACTGCCCTCAACTTATAAGCTTTCCTGAAACTATAAATAAAGTTTCAAAAGCCCTTATAAGAATTAGACAAGGAGAGAATAAGTAGTATGGAAAAAGATATAGTTAGAGATTTTTCATTAAAAGATAATCCTGTTCGTCCTCTAGCCTACAAGATAATCAATATAGAAAAACACACTGATATAGAATGGACTTTTAGAATTGAATATGACAAAAAAATGTTACCTGGACAATTTTTAGAATTATCCATTCCTAGAACAGGTGAAGCTCCAATCTCAGTTAGTGGAATCGGAGAAGGTTTTGTTGATCTTACAATAAGAAATGTAGGACTTGTTACTAATGAAATCTTCAAAAAGGAAGTTGGAGATAATATCTTTGCAAGGGGACCTTATGGAAATGGTTGGCCAATAGACAAATTAAAAGGCAAACATGTGGTAATTGTAGCAGGAGGAACCGGACTATCTCCTGTCAGAGGTCTAATTGAATACATAAGAAATAATAGCAATGAATTCAAAGACCTTCACCTTATTGCGGGTTTTAAAAACCATAATTCAGTCCTATTTAAAAATGACTTAAAGATTTGGAGTAAAGCTGAAAATTTCAAAACCACCTACTCACTAGATACGGAAGAATATGAAGGTTTCAAAAAAGGTATGGTCACAGAGTTTATTAAAGACATTCCCTTTAAAAACTTTGAAGACAACTACGCTTGTTTAATGGTAGGACCTCCAGTTATGTTAAGATTTACAGCTCTTGCTTTCTTAAAAGAAGGTGTTGAAGAAGAAAAAATCTGGACAAGCTTTGAAAGAAGAATGTCTTGTGGAGTTGGAAAGTGTGGACACTGCAGAATAAACGATACATACGTTTGTACAGATGGTCCCGTTTTTAATTACACCAAGGCAAAAGAATTATTAGATTAAGGAGGGAATATGACAAGAGATATAGATGTAGGGCAATTGAGACAAACCTGTTTTAGACAGTCTAAAGTTCCTGGAGAGTTTATGCTCCAATTGAGAGTTCCTGGCGCTGTTGTTGACTCTAAATGGCTTTCAGAGATTCAATACATATGCCAAACTTGGGGAAATGGAGATTTCCATATTGGTAATAGACAAACCTTTGACGTTCCAGGAATTAAATATGAAGATGTACCCAAAGTTAAAGAATATATTAAAGACTATATAGACGCCATAGAAAACGAACTATGCGATGTGGGTATGGATGTAACTGACGAAGGATATCCCTTTATCGGACCCCGTAATATTACAGCTTGTATCGGTGGTGTACACTGTATTAAAGCTGCACAAAATACTCAAAGACTTGCTCGTAAACTGGAAAAAGTCATCTACCCAAGCCCTTACCACATTAAGATATCCATAGCTGGGTGTCCAAACGACTGTGCAAAAGCTCACTTTACAGACTTTGGGTTCATTGGTGCTACAGTACCTGTTTATGAAATAGACCGTTGTATTGGTTGTGGCGCTTGTTCAGACAAGTGTACAGCTGTAGCTACAAGAGTTTTATCTCTAAACGAAAACTTTAAAATAGACAAAGACTCCTGCTGCTGTGTTGGATGTGGAGAATGTGTTACTGCATGCCCTACAAGTGCTTGGAGAAGAGACGAAAAAAAATTATGGACAGTTATGATTGGCGGTAGAACTGGTAAACAATATCCAAGAATGGGTACTATGTTTGCCAAATTCATGTCAGAAGATGCAATATTACAAATGATGAGTAATTGGCAAGAATTTTCTAAATATGTACTAGACGGAAAACCTCTATACCTACACGGTGGTCACTTAATGGATAGAGTAGGTTTTCCAACCTTTAAGAAAATGATGTTAAAAGACGTTGACCTAAATCCAGAATGTACCATAGCAGATAGGGTTAACTGGTCAGAAAAAGAATACCGAACAAACATTAACGTTAAGCCTATTGAAGATCACAAGGCTTGGAAGTAAGGAGTTAATATGTCAACAGAAATTTTTGGAGTAAAAGATTTACTTGAATCCCTAGTTAGACTAGAGCAAAATGGTTACAATTTTTATATAAAAGCCAGCGAAAAGTTCGATAATTTAGAAATTAGAGAATTCTTCAAATTCTTAGCTGAACAAGAACTTGGCCACGAAGAACTTTACAAAAATCTAGCAAAAGAAGTTGAAACTTCAAACTCAAACACTAGTAGGGAATCTTACGATAACGAATACAACGAATATCTAAAATCCCTAGTAGAAAATACATTTAATTTTCAAATAGACGAAAATATTTCTGATGTTAATGAGGTTTACAAAATAGCTATAACATTAGAAAAAGATACCATAATATTTATTGGTGAAATCAGAAGATTAATGCCCAACTTTAGTCCTGAAATCTTTGAAAAAGTTGAAAAAGAAGAAAGAAGTCATATTAGGTTGATAAACGACTGGTACAATAAATATATAAAAAATTAATAATCTAGAATTGAAATACCCCCTTACTTTACGAATTAGTAAGGGGGTATTTTTTTAAATTTAATTATAAATAAAAATGTATAAGCTTATAAATACTAGGTCAATGTATTGTGACATCTTTTTTCACAGTATCCAAAAGATAATATATCTTATAATAAGCCAATTATAATCTTTTTGTATCTTATTGTAGGATTAAATAAAATTTGATAAAATATATATTATTTATCTTCATCTTGAAGTCAATAAAAAGTATTTTAAGTGTTTTCTTAACAAATATGAAATAGGGTATCAAGTAATTCAAATTTCTACCTACTTATTGAAATGAAATTAAAATAAAAGATTTTTAAGTTAAGTATTGCTATTAGTTACTATCACTTATATGGTTTTCTTTTAAATATTTGTGAGAGATTGTATAGATTTTAAAAGCCTTATAAATATTACATTAAGCATGATTGAAAAGATCCTTCATGCAAAATTTAATAAGTAAAAATATATATTCTACAAGGAGTAATTAGATTATGAATAAAAAGCAAATCCAAATCGGTTTTATTGCATTAGCTGTACTAATATCATCAACCGCTTGTGCGCCAAAACAAACCACCGGTTCTACCGAAGTAACAGTAGAACCAACCACTACAACTGACATAAGTAAAGAAGAACCCGAGTCAACTGAAGATTATAAAAAATTATCGAATTTATATAGCAGTGTTTTAGATAATATAAACTCTTATAAATTTACAGATTCTTCTGAAGGAGAAAATATTAATTATACTTATGCTCTTGTCAATATGAATGAGTCAGATACACCAGAATTACTCGTTTCTGAAAACACAGAATATGGACTCTCTAATGTTAAAATCTTTTCTTCAAATGATGATTTTACTAAGGAAATTACATCAGATGAAGTTTTAACCACTGGAGTTGCAGGAACTGGCGGATTTAGAGGGGGCTTAACTCAAAATGAAAGTCGTAATGCTTTAATTTATACTAATTTTTCATCAGGGACAGGCGATTTGACAAGAGAAGAAATTACCTCATTAGTTGAAAGCGATAATCTTGAATTAAAAAGAACAATTACCTGGGAGGGAAATATAAATGATTCTCCTGTAGATAAATTTTTTGAAATAGAATTTGTTGATATCGCTAATAGAAAAATCCTAGAAACTCTAGCCTCCACTCCATATGGAGAATATAGAGATAAAATCATTTCAGAAAATGATGATGAAGTAGGAGAAACTTCTTTAGACAATCAAATTCAAGCAGAAAGAGACGCAGGAAAAATGGTAGTTTCAGGAGATGTAAAAGTATTTAATCACAACGAAATGATTGACTACCAAAATTTAGATCCTAATATGTTACCCGATATAGGTGAAACTTATGTTGTTCTTCTTTTAAAAGACTTTGTAGATGTTAATATGCATTTAGGAGCAGATCCTGGATATAGAGTAAGATCTGTAAACATCATTGGACTTCCTGATGATATGGCTACTTATGATGGACAAAATATCACCATCAGTTTTACCGCCGATGACGGACATTGGCAAACAGATGTTAGTCTTCCTATGAATGCACCTCGTATGCACCAAGTCAAGGTCTTAAAATAAAATCTACAATTACTGCAATAGATAATTAAGAAAATATAAGATACTGGATAAATCTAAAATCATAACCACCCGTATACAGGTGGTTTGTTCATAGGCTATAAGCCCGAGTGATACCACCCAGCGTCTCAAGGCGCTGGTTTTTCACTTCGTTCAAACCTAATTGTTTTTGACACTTTAGCTTAACCCTCAAAGGGTTTATATTTATTTTTTGAATGGATCTTCGTATTCTTTTACACTCAATCTATCTACTGCTATGTCATGTTGTTCTTGCTCTCTAATATATTTCGAAATTGTTTTTTCATTTAAACCTACTGTGCTCACGTAGTACCCTTCTGCCCAAAAATGACGGTTGCCAAACTTATATTTTAAATTTGCATGTCTGTCAAACATCATTAATGCACTTTTCCCTTTTAAATATCCCATAAAACTTGATACAGATATTTTTGGATGTATGCTTACTAACATGTGTACATGATCTGGCATTAAATGTCCCTCTATTATTTCAACTCCTTTACATTTACATAGCAGTCTTAGAATTTCTCCAAGGCTTTCCCTGTATTGATTATATATGATTTTTCGTCTATACTTTGGTTAAAGACAATGTGATGTTTACAAAACCATTTGGTATGGGGTAATGAATTAACTTTATTGGCCATTAAATCACCTCGTATTATTTTAGATCTGAACAACTCTATTATAATATTTGGTGATTTTTTTATCTTCTATCATCAAAAGTGTGTTTGCAATGTTATTTATTAACTCTTCATCATGAGTTACAAATATAAATGGTCTATCATAAGATTCCAATAGATTTTCTAAACTTTCTATTGCTCTTATATCTAAAAAGTTGGTTGGTTCGTCAAAGATAAGATAATTAAAGTCAGATGTTAAAATTTTCCCCAATTTTACCTTAGCTTTTTCTCCATCGCTTAAAACCTTTATAAGCTTGTAAACATCTTTGGTCTTAAATCCTAATCTTGCAAGGACAATCCTTGTCGTTGTCTCATTATATATAGATGTATTTAATACATTCTCTAAGATATCAGCATCTTCTTCTAAAATATCACTCATCTGACTAAAATAACCTATTTTAAGATTTGGATGCACCCATATATTTTCTTCATTGAGAATCATCTTTAAAAGGGTGGTTTTTCCACTTCCGTTTTCTCCTATAAGTGCTACTTTAGAATTATTTTTAATTTGAAAGTTGGCGTTTTCAAATAATATTTTATCATCAAACTCTTTACTTATATTCTCCGCTCTTATCAATATTTTAGAATGTATTCTTTTACTATCCGGGATGGATAAATGTATTTTTACTTCATCTTTAGGCTTTTCTTTCACTTCTAAATGGTTAATTCTTGATTCTACAGATTTAACTTGTTTGTCTAGTTTTTTCTTGTTTTCTTGACCACCCATCTTATGAAGTCTTGCTTCCGAATTACCCATTCTTTTAGGTGTAGTTTTTACTTTTGATGATTGTTCTTTGATAGTGATAGCTAGACTTTCAAGCCTTCTTTTTTCTTTTATAAAATTTGAATATTCTTTTTCTTGAAATTTCTGTCTTTTCTCTCTTTCATCGAGATAGAATTTATAGTTCCCATTATACTCTTCAATTTTCCCGTTTTTTAATTCTAGAATCTTTCCACAAGTTTTATTTATGAAATCACGATCATGAGAAATTAAAAGGTAACCTACTTTTCTTGAATTTAACTTTTCTATAAGTTCTTCCTTTTGCATGAAATCTAAATGAGATGTAGGCTCGTCCATTAAAAGAAACTTAAAACCATCAGATAGTAATTCTGTCAGCTTTAATCTTTGATACTCCCCCGGACTATATTTGTCACCCCTATCTAAATGTGATTTAGAGTAGATTTCATCAGAAAAATACTTATCTTTGATATCGTAGTTTAATAAATACCCTGGCTCTCTATCTACTCTTAGTCGGCCAATATAATCTTTATCAAGTCCTAATATTATTCTTAAAAGAGTTGTTTTACCTGTCCCATTTTCACCTATCAATGCTATTTTATCAGTTTCATTCATTGATAGATTTTCAATTTCAAAAAGTTTTCTTTCAGGTGTAGTTTTTATTAAGTTTTGTATATATATCATAAATCCTCCTATAATTTTTGAGAGGATTTCTTTTCCTCTCTTAGTTATTTAGAAAATTATCTATATTAATCACTTTTCTGTACCTCCTAATAATAATTTTAATTTTATTATACCCTTTTTAAATTTGTTGGTATATCTCCTAGTGTAATCATCACTCTTCCAAGTATTTCACCTTACTCTTTTTCAAATGCGCTTATTTTACCATTTTTTTCAAGTATTTCTTCTAAATTTTATATCTAATTTTAGATTATCTGCATAAAAACTATACTTTCAAACATTTTGAAGTACAAAAAAACATTTTACAACGAATTTACCACGACTGAATGAGTCTTGATATGACGAAATACAAAGGGAGATTGCACGTATAATTAAACCGCACATCTCCCTTTAACAAACTATCTAAAGCTTTCTACGTTTATAACTCTGGAAAAATAATCGCACAAATTCATGTTGTGAGTAACCATGATTATAGTAACGCCCTTTTCATTTAATTCTTTCAAAAGTTTCATCACTATCAACTCATTCTCTTTATCAAGTCCAGAAGTTGGTTCATCAGCTAATATAATCTGACTTCCTTGCAAAATCAATTTAATAATTGCAATTCGCTGTTGCTCTCCACCGCTTAACTGATATACTTTTTTGTTAAGCATGTCACTTAGCTCAAATTGCTTTAAATACTTATTGATTAGTTTCAGTTTTTCTTCTTTTTTTATTTTTTTATATTCAAGAGCTAATTTTAAATTCCACAATACGCTCTCATCTTCTATTAGTCCATAATTTTGAAACATATAGCCTATTGTATATCTTCTCAAAATCATAGCATTTTTACTGTTCATAGATAAATTTTGATGACCGTCAATAGTGATTGTTCCCTCAGATATATCAGTAATCAATCCTATTATATTTAAAAGTGTCGTTTTACCTGCTCCACTTTTTCCTACAAGCCCCACAAATTCGCCTTTTTCTATTTCTAAAGATAAATTTTCAAATAGAACCTGATTTTTCCCATATTCTTTTTTGACGTTCTTCAATATAATCAATGACATATTTATGCCCCCTTTTCAATCTCATATAAAGCATTTGAGATATAAATTCTATAAAGCAATTCGCAGAACATGTAGTCAATAAGTATAATCGCAAAAAGGCAAGCAAAATAATAATTTATAGCAGTTAATACGCCTGATATAATGAGTTCGATTCCCCAAAAAATATACCGATTTTTCAGTGTTCTAAAATGAGAGAATCCTAAAATCTCTTTTGCCGCATATCTCTTTCGATTTACAAAAATGTCCACATAATTTGAAATATATAAAATAAACAGTAAAGACACTATAAAGACAATCATAAACATAGTGAGCGTTTTAAGAACGAATGTCACATTTTCAAGTTGCATTAAATAAGGTGTGAGTAATGTTCCAGGTGTAACTAATTGCTCTAAATCATATTTTGATAATAAAGAAGAAAAATCTTCTCTTGACTCCATTTGAAAAAATAGACACCTTGTATTTAAAGAATCCAAATAGTAAAGTCCTGCAAAATTGCCTGTATCAACAATGATAATAGGATTAGCCATATCTGAAAAACCATTCTCTGTATTAACTTTTATCGTAGAATCATCATCTATATAAACAACATTAAATTTATCAATAGTTTTTTCTTCTTCTGGTATTCCATAAAATTGATTGTAATTCATCAATCGGAAATATTCTTGCTTAATATATTCGTTGATAGAATTTTCATCATTCTTATATTTATGTGGAACCAATACTGTTGGTTCACTAAATATATCTTCTTCCAATGATTTTCCACTGAGCTGGATATTTGAAAATTCATTCAGATAATTTCTATTTGCGATAACAAGTTGTTGTTCATAATAGGGGCGTGATGTCTGCAAAGCACCCTCTGTCCTAAAATCACATAGTAGTGAATGGTTATGATTATACATTTCTAATGTTTGTTCAGAATAATTTTCTAATATGTCTGTGTTTGCTAACGCATAGTCATACTCCGAGGAATTAAAACCATTAGCGGTATAATATCCGTCCAGGTATTTATAATCTAAAACAGCTTGTTGGCTTTGTCTAAATGAGTTTTTCTGATTCAGCAATGAAATAATAGTAATAGCAATTATTACCGAAAAAATTATTTTTATAGCCTGAACTACAATATTTGTACCGCTATTTAAAGTCTTATTTTTTATCATTGCCTCTAAAGAAACAAACTTAATTAAAATACTTGTAATTAAAACACAAAGTATATTTATAACTAAAACACCAATAAAGAACACTACACTTGTCGCTAGATAAGAAAAATCATATCTGTTAGTTAATGCGTAATATAAATTTAACAAGAATAGTAATGCTAAACATATTACAGAAAAATATTTTATTATACTGGTAATTTGCTCCTTTAAAATATGTATAGTAGAAAAGCCCATGCTTTTTTTAATACCTATTTTTTTCAAACTATAAGACGTATAAATACAGTATATGGTTAGAATTACAATAAATAAGATTACAAAATTCAGAAGATTCAATTCTAACACCATACTATACGGAATAGCATCGCTTTCAAAGTTATTTATTGCGACGGACAGTTGAGAAGCTATCTCTTTGATTGCGTCAGCTGGTAAATCTGTATAGAATACACCAACACTATCTAAAAAATCTTCCTTTTGCAATTCATGATATTGAAACAAAATAGAAGAAGATATAGGCTGTTTTTGTGTAAACTCATTTAATGGATAGCAATATAAATCATAAACAGATTTATCTGTTGAAGTGAGCGTGTTGTTAATGAGTTCTAATTTGTTTTGAGAATATTCTTCTGTAAATACTGTATAAAATTCGCCGAGAATTTCTGGCGATGTTTCTTCCAAAACATACCCTTTTAAATTCTCAGTAGCGATGTTATTCTTTTCATAAATGTTGTAAATAGAAGTATTAAAAATATATGCAAAGAGTATAACTTCAAGAAAAATAAAAATCTTTAAAAATTTTTTCATAACATACGCCCCCCCTTTCTTTGAAGAAAAATACAAAATAGGGCGAGACAAGTAGCCCCACCCTAAGTGGTTGAACTGTTTTACTTTTTGATAGTTTTATTTCACGAACTGCTTTTATTAACTTCAACATAACATATTTTTCATTAAATGTTAAGTTGTTCTTGTTTCTATTTTATATATCATCTCTTTATCACTGATTGTACTTTTTACAGAAAAGACGAAGTACATATGATAAATTCATTGCTCTAAAATTTATATAAAATTTTTAAAGACTACTGGATCTAATAACATAACATTCCTCTTATGATAATAATGTAAATTACATTATACCAGATTTAGAACACTATAAGCCCTCTATCATCATATACGGATTCATTTGTATCATTCCCACATCTTATTGCCCTATCTAAAGCCATAATCGTTGCAATAACACCGTCTATTTTTTCTGTGGATTTTTCTTTATCTGCTTTAATGTTTCCAGCTGGGTCAGTTCGTATAAAGATATTATCCATCATCCATCTTAGAACTGGATGGCCTCCATGGACGAGTTTCCTTTCAAGGGGTAGTTTCATAAGTTCTTTTGTAGGAGGGCTCATATCCTTAAAGCCTTGACCAAAGGGTACGACAGTAAAACCCATACCTTCTAAGTTTTGAACTTGGATAAGTCTACCCGAATATCTCCCAGTTCTATTTGCTCCATAAAACTGGATGAGTCCCCTTGCTCTGTTGTCACTGCCTTTTACATTTTTCATGGCATCATATTTCCGAACCGATGATTTTGATAGTTCTTGCCTGAGTTCCAAGATTTCTTTTATATCTCCTTTAGCATTTTTAAGAGCAGATTCTACATCTTTTTTAGCTAAAGATTCTATTTGAAGTCCTTTTTTATTTAGCCATTCTTTCAGCTGAAGAGGTGAGTTTGGATTTTCAAGCCCTGTTAGTTCTATGGCTTTTTTCATATTTTCATTCCTTAAACGCTCATCTAATTGAATTGCTGTATCAAATAAAACCTCATCAATCAAAATTCCTCTATCATTAATCGTTTGATCGATCCAGTAATTTTTCCACTCCTTCTTAGGAAGTGGAAAAGCTGATAGTTTATTCTTTATTGCCATTTCTGTTTCAACGTCTCTTTTGTTATATTCTTTAAAAGTAGACCACTTTTCCTTATCGTTATGGGGTAAATTTCTATTTCTCATTCCATTAGTTTTCGTTGGTTTACAGGGAATAGAAAAATATCTAATGAGAGATTTTCCTTCGGTCATTTTCTGCTTATCTAGCTTTAATACTTCTCCTACCTTTTCAAGAGATAGGGGAAGTCCTAAATAGGCAGACCAAACCATGGTGCAGTACCAACCATTAGGTTTTAATTTTTCTCCTATAAATCTAGAAAGACACACCCTTTCAAAGTTTGCATTAAAGGCCCACTTTTCTATACTTTTATCACTAAGTGCTGATAATATTTCATGAGGTATTGTCTCCCCGTTTGCTAAATCAATAACTCTAACCTCTCCATCATCAATAGCACAGGCAAAGAGGAGGATTTCAAAATCCTCACTCTCGGCATACTTATATACACCACACTTGCCTAAGTCTATAGAACTATATGTCTCTATGTCTATTGACATTCTCTTCATTGTTATCACTTACTCTTTTTAATATTTTGTCAGTTTCTTGAAGCGATTCATGCACTTTATCTAGGCGTCTTTCAATATCTCTGCAAATTTCTTTTATTCTTTTACTTCTTTCGTTAATTTGAGCATTCACATATCCCATTAGGTAGAAAGCAAATGCCCAAATACCTACAACTAGAAATTCAACTATCATTTTCATATGAACATCCTCCCTATGATAAGAAATCATCATCATTATCAATTGCATCAAAGTCATCTACTGCAGTAGACATATTTCCTAAAGGTTCGCCATCTCTTAATTTTTGAATATTTCCCAAGCCCACAGCAATCCCTTTATTGCCGTTTACATTATAGGCATAGAAATTAAGAGACACTCTAGCATAAACTCCTGAATAGACTTCACTTCTATCAAGGATAGGTTCTACATTTTTGTCTACAATTTGAGGGGCAGTCATTGAGTTGGCATTTAAGAAATATGAATCTTCATAAGCCGGATCATCTTTCTCAGTGTCACCGTCTCGTAGTGGTAGCTTGATTACCTTCTTATTTGGTTTCTTACCATTAAACTTTGATAGGCCTTCTTCAATAGCTGCTTCTACTGCTTTTTCTATTTTATCAATGGTTCTTTGGTCCTTCTTTGGGATAATGACAGATACTGAGTATCTTTCTTTACCACCATTAATCGACTTTGGTTCCCACACATTTGCATAGCTGAGTCTTACTTCACCTGTTACAACTTTTGTCTTATTTTGCATTATTAAATCCTCCAAATTCTTCTTTTATATTTTCAATAATTACTTCTTCTCTTTTATCATCAAGGCCAACTAAAGTTAGTTTGCCTTTTGGTTTTTCTAACAAGTCGCTGATATTTTCATCAAAGACTTTCTTGCCTAATAGCTTGGTCATGGCTGTAATGCCCAGTAATTTTTCCTCAAAGGGATTAAATCCCAGTTCCTTAACCTTCTTAACAACTTCATCCTCGTCTCGATACTTACGATTTGACCTTCCTTCTACTAACTTGAAATCCTGCCACTTATGACCTTTGAGTGCTTTTTCTAGTGCATAAGCTTTGATATCCTTCACCCAGTCTTCCAGGAGGTCAAGCTGAGGTAATATCTCTTCAATTTCTTCATCCGATAATTCCGGAGGAAGAGTAAATTCCTTTTTGGCTATTTGCAGGTTCTCCTCAGCCCTCTTGCGACATCTATTTTTAGATGGACAGAATTTGCACCAAGGACCACAGGAATACTCTCCATCGCCTTTATATGCTTGTTCTGCAATCTCTTTAATGGAATCGCCCCAGCTGTAGAGGTCATCAGTGTTTATTTCATAGGTTGAGATGTTCTCCCTACGGGGTTGGTAGATATGGAGAATAATTTTTTCAATATCGTAGATGCCATCAAATAAGGTCAATGCTCCAAGTCCATATAACATGAGTTGTGAATTTTCCTTGGCATCCACTAATACACCCTGACCGTACTTAAGGTCTATTACATGAAGTTCTTTGCCTCCAACTACAATGCAGTCAGCAGTTCCAAAGGACTCTCTAACATATCTCGATAGGTCTAACCTCTCTTCGATATAGACTCCTGGATTCTTGTACTTAGAAACAACTTCCATCACATAGGCCCCATAGCCTTCAGTGAGTTCTTCCATCTCTTCATTGTAGAAATCCAGGTCTTCTCTTGGGTCATTCGCGTTTTGACCTAACAAAGTTCTAAGTTTATATTCTCCTAGAGCATGGGCTGAGGTCCCCTCAAGTGCATAAGGACTAACCTCAAATTCATATTTTTCTGAAAGCCTCACACTTGGAGGACAGTGAATCCAACGTGAACTACTTGAGGCTGATAGTATTGCATGATCACTCATTAGAGTTTCTCCACATCTCGGACTAAGTCTCTATACTTGCTTGGATCTATATCTGATAGTTTCTTAACCCCGTATTTTTGAAGTAGTTCTCGAATTTTATCTGTAAACCCATCCCTTGATTTATCTGCTAATATTTTTCTTACTTCTTCCAGTTCATAGGTCTGTTCTTCCTGCTTGACATCCTCAACTACCTCGTCACTTTCCAAGGCTGTTAGAAGAACCCCTATGCTAGATGCAAGATTCTCTGCATCTTCCTTTACGTCCATCAGTAGCTTTATTCTTGACATCTTTTTCTCCTTTCTCGATTTCTCTAACATCCACCGAATCAACTGTCATTCCTGGTTCTAATAAATAGACCTGTCTGTACTCTCCGAACAGTAATTTAATAATTCTGTTTGGAAGACTTCTAATTGCACCTTTAAGGACTTGGATTTTTTGTCCTTCTTCACATGTCACATTGATGACTACTTTGTGCTTCATGTTTCCCTCCTTTCTGCAAGGGTCATCTCCCTTACAAATCACAGGCAAATAAAAAGGACGAGTTTTTAACCCCGTCCTAAAATTTTTAGAAATTATTTTTGATTCTCTCTTTTGCCTTATCCAAATGTTTCTTGACTGCAGCTGATGATATATTCATTAAATCTGCAATTTCTGACTGCTTATATCCATCTACATACATGAGCTTGATTACTAATTTCTGTTTATCTGTTAATAAAGACAGTATATCTTCCATATGCTCTGACCATTCGAATGATTCATTCGATTCCTTGTCTGCGATGGATGCGATTAGTCTTTTATCCGGATCAATTTCTCCGTCATTATCGAAATCAAGAGATAAGTTATAGTTTCTTGGAAATGCATCCTCAACTGCACCTTTTACAATGTCTTTATTAGGCTCATATCCATGTCTATCTTTAAACTTACTTATAAATTTTTGTTTCCATTTTTCTATTTCAAATTTTTCTTCTTCAGTTCTCTCCGGTCTTAAATTTTTATTGTTATTATAGACTTCACTGTCATCTAGAGCATGTAGTTTTTTGATGTCTACTTCTGTGATTCCATCTTCACCTGGCTTTAGTTCTACTTTTGTTCTATCTGCAAATTCATAAATATACGTCGTTCTTTTGTCAGATCTAGTTTTTCTAATTTTCAAAATATTCCTCGCTTTCTTGTCTGATAGCAAGGAGCGAGAAATACATGTTTTAATTACAGTTAATGGAGTATAGCTGTCTTTTTACCTAAAAAAAGCTATAAGAAACTAGAGGTACTCCATATACTTCTTTCAAAATTGATTGAAATTAGTTTATATGTGTATCTCACGCCCTTATAGCTAATCAGGCTTGATATAATTTTTAATAAAAAAACCTAATTTATCCGTTAAGATAAATTAGGCCGTCTTGCAGCTCTTAAAATTTACGCTGTTTTTTTGAAACTATTTATGTCGTACTCTGTTTTATCTATTCTTTTAACTAAGGTGACAAATCCACCTCTGGCAAGTTGAATACTTTGTCCAACTTCAAGTTTCACTTTAATTTCTTGTTTTTTATAGATATTTTGTAATATCCCAGTCATTACTTCAATTTTGCAAATAAGTTTATTATTTGCATCTTTTACTTCTTGTATTTTTTTAATAAACATCTTCCTTTCTTTTGATTTTAGCTTTTAATGGAATAACTCTCTACTTGTGTTGATTTGATGGAACATTCAAGCTAAAAATATTCGTTATTCCGTTCTATCTATTCAACATTAATTATATCACATCTGTTGATTAGATGCAACATTTGTGCTATAATATATTTATAAGGAGGGAGTTTTATGAATGATACATTGGGAAAGGTTATATCCAATAGACGTGAAGAACTTGGAATCTCTCAGCGTGAATTGGCAAAAAAAGTAAAAATCAGTAATTCTACGGTATCAAGAATTGAAAACGATGATAGAATCACTCCAGATAATAACACTCTTAAAGCAATATCTGAAGTTTTGCAAATCGACTATAACTATTTACTGGCATTAAATAAGCAAATAGATGATGAACCAGAAATTCGTATTATTCAAAGAGCTGCAAGAAACATGGATCAAGGGAAAAAAGAAGAAATGTTAAAAGTATTAAAAAAGCATTTTGAAGAAGAGTTTGGAAATGCAGATGGGGATATTAAATAGTGAGGTATGCCCCAGATTATAAGATTTCTTTAGAGAGATCTTGTGAATTATTGGAAGATGCCGATATTTCTGAAATTCCTGTTGATTTGAATAAAATAATAGAAGCTTTCAGCAATGAGATTAGCGTAAAAACATACTCAGATTTTATGAATGAAGATAACTTCTCATTGGAAGAGGTTATTGATTTTTTTGACAGTGATCTAGGCGCTTGTTGTTATCGACCTGATACCAATCAATACATTATATATTACAATGATGTAGATAAAACCGATAACTGGATTCGATTTACTATAGCTCACGAGCTAGGGCATATTTTTATTGGCCATCATCAAATGTATGGAGAAGAAATTTTATCCAGAAAAGGTCTTGGTAAATATAAGTATGATGAGCTTGAAAAAGAAGCAAACAATTTTGCTAGAAATTTGTTAACACCAGCTCCTCTAGCAGAACAAGTAGTGATATTTGAAAAAAAGAAAAATCCTTTTACTATATCTAAGTTATTTGAAATTACTTATAATGCTGCAGAAGTAAGATTAAATTATATTTTAAGAGATTTAAAAGACTTTTCAGACACAATGAAAAACTTCTTTAAACTTAGGTTTAAACCTCTTAAAATATATTGTTCTGAATGTGGAACTGAATATGAGGATAATGCAAGCTTTTGTGTTAATTGTGGATCTAATACACAATCATTTGGTTTCAATTACAAACCATTATTAGACAATAAAAGTCCTAAAAAATATGATGTTTGTGTTATTTGTGGTCATAAAAACTTCAATAGGGAAGCGAAGTTCTGCCCAATATGTGGTGTTCCTATATCTAACTTGTGTTCTAATAATAAAGAACATAAAGTTAAACTAACTGACTATTATTGCTCAGAATGCGGAAGCCCAACAATAATGAAGCAATATATTAAAGAAAGCAACGAAGAGAGAGGTAAACGAGATATGCTTTATGAAGATGGTGTAGATTTTGACGAGTCAACAATGAAAGTAAAAATTTGTCCTAGATGTGGAAACGAGGAATTTAGTGAAAACGCTGAATTTTGTAGGATTTGTGGTACAAATTTATATAACGATTGCGAAGGCATTTACACTCAAGGTTTTAACGGTTATGATGAAGTTGGTGAAACACATCATAATCCAAGTAATGCCAGATACTGTGAAACTTGTGGAGCAAAAACAAGATTTTTTATAGACGGAATCTTATGTGACCATAGTGAATACAATAAAAAATATACTAATGACTCTAACTCTGGCTTTTATTCCCCAGACGATAATGAAATACCTTTTTAGCTAAAAGAGCTAGCCGATTAAAATCGACTAGCTCTTTTTATTTGTTCAACTATCTATAGTGTCCTTTCTCCCTACATATATCCATACTGTCTATACACCCCTACGATTTCTGCCATTGATATGTTCCCACAAAGTATTTCTCAAATAGAAAAATGGCTTTTAAGATTTCTTTTAAAATCCTAAAAGCCATTGATTTCAACACTTTTACAGTCTATTATCTTATTTTCTTGACATCAATACTACCGTCTCAACATGCATTGTATTACTAAACATATCTACCAATTTAACTTCTTCAGTTGTAAATCCAAAATCTTTGAGATATGCTACATCTCTTGCTAAGGTTCCTGGGTTACATGAAATGTACATTATCTTTTTTATGGTTGATTTTGATACTTCTTCTATGAGTTTTTTATCGAGGCCTTTTCTAGGGGGATCTACAACTAATATGTCTACCTTGTTTAGATACTTTGAAACTAGATCTTCACTTTTTCCAAGCTCAAATTTTACATTTGTCATGTGGTTTAATTCTTTATTTTTTATGGCATCTTCTATGGCATCTTTAACTATTTCAACTCCTATAACTTCTTTTGCAAATTGTGCAAAGTATAGGGTTGTACTTCCAATTCCACAGTACAAGTCAAGTATAACTTCATCTCCATTTAGGTGCATTTGCCTAACTGCTTCATCATATAGTTTTTTAGTCATTTCTCTATTTACTTGAAAAAATGATCTTGGAGATATTTTAAATTTTACATTGCCGATTGTATCTGTATATTCTTTTCTTCTATAAAATAACTTTGTTTCTTTCATAAGTTCTGTGTTTTTGTCTTTATTTATTGAGTAGTGAATTTCTATTAAATTTTCAAAGTCTTTTAATTTGCTTAGTAACTCTTCGATTTGTCTATCGTATTCATTAACGGTAACTGTAAGTTGTAATTCTCCTATTTTATTTTCCCTAATGCTTATATTTTTTATCTGCCCTTTCTTAGTCTTTCTATCGTAACCTTTTAAGGACAATTCTTTTATATGAGTTTTTAGGGTAGGAATTAAATTATTTGTATTTATCCCTGTAATAACACATGAATTTATTGGTGTTAGTCTATGGCTTCTTGAAAGATAGTATCCTACATTTCCTAACTCATCTACTTTAAGTTCTATTTTATTTCTAAAGTTTATTCTATTTTTTGACTTTATGATCTTAAGGTCTGAAATTTCTATTTTTCCAATTCTTTGTAGTTTATTTTTCACCATTTGAACTTTAAGTTCCAACTCTTTTTCATATTCAATGTCCATGGTATTACAGCCGTCACAATTATAAAAATATGTACAAGTTGGATTTATATAGTAAGGACTTTTTATTACAGAATCTATTTTTATTGCTTCTACAAAGTTTTTCTTTTCTTTTATAATTTTTGCATCTACAATTTCGCCTATTGTTGCATTTTCAATAAAATAAACTATATTATCTTTTTTTGCCACGCCTTTTCCATCTTCTGTAAGATCTGTAATCTCTAGTTTTTTTATAGTCTTGTCCATCTTAACTCCTACTTTTTATAATCTTTAATCTTATTTTTATATATTTTTTTCAAAAATATAGATCACAATTTATTATAGGTATGTCCTATTCTGTGATCCATCTTGAAGTATAATCCATGTTATTTATATACTCTATCTCTTAAATCATCTCCGTATATTAAACAGAGCTCATAAGATTTAAGTCTAGAATAAATTCTTTCGTCATATATATCTCTAATCTCGTTAAATGCAATATTGGTCGAGATTATAACGGGTTTTTTTCTAATTAATCTTTCATTTATAAGGTTAAAGAAGTTTGAAATATTGTAATTACTTATTTGTTCCGATCCCAAATCGTCTATAATAAGTAAGTCTGAGTTTACAATCAATTCATAGTCTTGTCTGTTTTTTTCTTCGAATTCAAAAGATCCTATATTATAATTTTTTAGTTTCCTCATCAAGTCTTGAGATGTAAGATATACAACATTAAAGTTTTTCTTTATTAATTCATGTGAAATACAATTACAGAAGTAGGTCTTTCCAGTGCCTACAGGTCCTGTAATGAACAATGACTTGGAATTACTTGAAAAATTTTTACAGTATTCTTTAAATTCTTCGTAGTAGTTTTTTGCCAAATCCCTTGGACTTAATGGCTCCAAATCTTTTTTTTCATCTGAAAACAAATCAAAGTCAAAGTTTTCAAAGTTTTCATTTTTGACTCCAGAGTGAAGTGAAGACTGTTTAATCTTTTCCTTTACTAATAAATCTTTTTTACAAGTACAAATTCTTCCCTCTATCTCTCCCGTATCTTTACAAATATTGCAAAAGTATTCTCTGTTTAAGTAGTCTTCAGGATATCCACTTTGTATAAGTATATCTCTTCTTTTTTCTTTAAGTGAATTTACTTTTTTTAAATATTCTTCTTCATTACCCGACTTATTTTTCATTTCGTATAAATGTGAAATATTTAATCTTTCAATTCTATTTGTAATTTTTTTATACTCTGGAACCTTTTTAAATACTTCTTCTAGTCTCTCTTTTTGAATTTTTTCCTTATGATGTCTTCTATTTTCTAAGATTTTTCCAACTTTAAGGTAATCATTCATCGTTTAAATTCCTTTTCTTATCTTGAAGTTTTTTTATTAAATTCATCATTTCAGGGCTTTTTTCAGTATTTTTATTAGCTTGTTCGTTGTTTGAAGGTTTGTAGTAAGATCTTCGTTTCTTTATATTTTTACGTCTAGTCTTTTCTTCATTTTCCATTTTTTCAAAGTCTTCTACACTTGTTATTCCATCTGCCACCCAATTCTTAAGTATTCCCATAACATAGTTTGGATTTTTTTTACCTCTTTTTTCAAAAGAGTATTGAAACGCCTTCTTAATAAGTTCAGACTCTATGCCTGTCTCTTGTTGAAGTTCTGTAATTTCATTAATAGGGTTTACTCCCAATGGAACTTGTAAAAACTCTTCAATCCAATTAAACATTTGTTGATTTTCATTTAAGCTCATAGGGTTATCGTCTCTTTTATCGTATTCATAGAATGTTTTTTGTCCAAGTTGCAATTCTCTTATGGATAAAAAAGTATAGTTATACTCTTTTGTCATAGGATTTAATTCTCTTTTAATTATTCCTTCTTCTAACCAGTGCTTTAAACTTTTTTCAATTTCATCTTCTGTCATGTTTAAATCTCTAGAAATCAGCTTTTTGTCGTACTTAAATCCATTACCAAGTTTTTTTACTTGTCTAAATAGATATAAATAAACTTTTACATCATCACCTGAAGCTAGTGGCATAAATAAATCTAAAAATAGATTTTCAATAGAAGTTTCTCCAAGATCTATATTAAATTCGTCTATTTTAAAAGTCATCTTACACCTCCTAAATAAAAGTTTTTTTGTCTATCGACATATTGTGTATAATTGAATATATTTTTCCGTTTTGAACTACAAAATCTTCTTTATATTTTTCATAAATCGGGTCATTAAAATCAATGTTTTGATTCTCGAAAACACCTAAGTACTCATACTGATATTTAAATCCTAGTTTATTATAAAGATTAATCGCTCTGTAATTAAACTGGTTTACATCTAGAGTCATTTCATTCATATGAAATTCATTAAAATAATAGTCTAAAAAAAGCATCATAGATCTATATCCAAAACCTTGAGAAGTATAAGCAGGGTTAAATACAAGTCCTAGTATTGAAGTTTTTTTTAGATATTTTATTGCCTTTATTGCTATATATCCTATTAATTCATTTGAAAGTTTTACAGCATAGTATTTATTTTTATAACCTATTCCCTTTGAATAATACCAAATTACTTGAAAATTTTCGTTATTTCCATTAAAATTATAGTCTTCAAAAAGAGCGTTATTATGGTTTTCCCAATTTCTCATATATATGGCATCTTGTAAAGTAAGTTTTGAAATTATAAGCTCATTATCTTTTATAATAATCTTATTATCCTGTTTTTTTAATTTATTATTCTTGCCCATATGCTTCTGTGTCTGTATAGTCAAATTCTACATCTGTAAATTTAGAATGTTCTTTATTAAAATACATTTGAACAACTCCCGTAGGTCCATTTCGGTGTTTTGCAATAATAAGATCTGTAATATTAGGTCTTGTAGTTGTTTCAGGGTTGTAATAATCGTCACGATAAATCATCATAACTATGTCTGCGTCTTGCTCTATCGCTCCCGACTCTCTCATATCTGATAACATTGGTCTTTTATCTGATCTTTGTTCTACAGCCCTTGATAATTGAGATAATGCAATTACAGGACAATTAAGTTCTTTAGCAAGTCCCTTTAACCCCCTAGAAATGTTTGAAATTTCCTGTTGCCTATTCTCTCCTTTTCCCGAGCCATCTGTCATAAGTTGTAAATAGTCTATAATAACCACATCTAATCCTTCTTTTGAGGATAGTTTTCTTGCTTTAGATCTTAACTCTGTAAGTGAAATAGAAGAAGTATCGTCTAGATAAAGGGGTGCTTCTTCTAATATGTTTATAGCTTGTCCTAAGGCTTCAAATGAATCTTCAGGAATTTTACCACTAATTATATCTTGTAAATTTATATGGGATAATGAACTTAAAAATCTTTGAGTTAATTGCATTTTACTCATTTCTAGCGAAAATATAGCAACTGATTTTTTGCTTAAAGCCGCAGCTAGTGCCATGTTTAAAGCTAGTGTAGATTTCCCCATAGAAGGTCTTGCTGCTACTAAAATAAGGTCTGACTTTTGCAATCCTGAAAGTAGTTTATCAAGGTCTGTAAGTCCTGTTGTAATTCCTGTAATACCACCTTCTCTCAAACTCATTTCATTTATTTGATCTAGAGTTTCACCTAGTAGGTGGGAAATTTTTTCAAGGTCAGTCTTAGAGTTTGACTGACTCAGTTTATATATGGAGCTTTCGGCAAACTCCAAAACATTCATCGCTTTTTGATTTCCATATGACATTTTCATGATTTCATCAGATATTCTAATTAAGTAGCGTAATGTAGCTTTTTCACTAACTATTTTTGCATATGCTTCTACATTAGTAGGTCCTGGAACCATCTCTGTAAGTGTCATCAGATATTCAATCCCACCTACAAAGTCCAGTTTGCCTTCCTTTTTAAGTTCATCGGAAAGTGTTATAAAGTCAATTTGTTCACCTTTTTCATAAAGATTTATTATTCCTCTATACACTTCTGCATTTTTTCCAACATAGAAATCTTCATATTTTAAAATGCCCGTTGCAGTATCTATGGCATCTTTATTCAAAATCATAGATCCTAAAACGGACATTTCTGCATTTATGTCATTTGGAAAAACTTTAGTTCCCAAATTTTCTTCCATTTTACAGTTTTTGAACCTCCACTTTTAAATCCGCATTTACTTCATGATGAAGTTTTACAGGAACTGTAATAGAAGCTAAATTCTTGATATTTTCTTTTAACTCTATCTTTCTTCTGTCTATTTCAATTCCCCTTTGCTCTCTTAAAGCTTTGGAAATGTCCATTGCAGTTACAGCACCAAAAAGTCTATCTCCTTCTCCCGCCTTTGCCTTTACAATCAATTTGGATTTTTCTAACTCTTCTTTTAATTTTAAAGCTTCTTGTTTTTCTTCTTCTTTTTTAGCTTTTATAATCTCTTGCTCTTTTTCCCAATTATTTAAGTTTTCTTTAGTAGCTTCAATTGCAAGTCCATTTGGAAATAAGTAGTTTCTTGCATAACCAGTCTTTGTGTTCACAAGTTCTCCCTTTTTCCCCAATTTTTTAACATCATCTATCAGAATTACTTTCATCCTTGTCCTCCTTTAAATATTCGTCAATCACTTTTTTCAATTCATTCACAGCTTCATTCATTGGAATGTCCATTTGGGTTCCAGCGGAAGTTAAGTGTCCTCCTCCATCTAGTTTTTCTAAAATAAGCTGAACAGAAATATCTCCTAAACTTCTTCCAGAAATATGAATTTTTTCTCCAACTTTAGTTGCCACAAAAGATGCTTCAATATTGTTCATGTTGAGAAGTTCATCTGCCGCTTGAGCTGCGATTAAGATATTGTCATTAGACAAATCTTTTAAGGTACCTATTGCTATTTTGTCTCTATAAATCTCAGAGTTATATACTACCTCACTTTTTAACCTCACTGTATTTGCGTCATTTCTAAAGAGTTGTCTAACTCTAACACTATCAGCACCTTGCCTTTTTAGTATGGATGCAGCTTCAAAAGTCCTTACTCCAGTCTGCAGAATAAAATTTTTTGTGTCTACAGTTATTCCTGCAAGCAGAGCATCTGCAATTATATTAGGAATTTTAAGTCTATCTGTTGAATAAAATAATATTTCTGTAATAAGCTCTGATGTAGAAGATGCGTGTGGCTCTAAATATGTTAGAATCGCATTATCTATATAATCTGACCCTCTTCTATGGTGATCTATTAAAATAATATTCTTTGAAATATCCAATAGTCCCGGAGCCTCCGAGTGGCTCTTTCTGTGGTGATCTAGTACTACTACTAATGAATTTTTTTTGCAACGGCTTATGGCTTCGTTTGGTTTTATAAAAATATCTTTAATATTAAAATCTGAAGATTTTGGGTAATCTTCAATCAATGCTTTATATACTTTTTCTATTGCAGGAGTTACCCTATCTAATACTATATAAAAGTTTTTATTAAGCTTTTTTGCAAGTTCCATACAACCTAAGCAAGATCCTAAGGAGTCCATATCAGGATTTTTATGTCCCATAATAAACATTTCCCCGGAACGCTCTAAAAGTTTTGTCAATCCATTTGCCATAACTCTAGCTTTAACAGTTGAGTTTTTAGAAACCGACTGGTTTTTACCACCAAAATATTCATAATGGTCTTCTAGTTTTACAACTGCCTGATCACCACCTCGCCCTAGAGCAATATTAAGACAAGTTCTTGCAGACTTAAAGGCTTCAAGAGGATTTTCTTCTAATGTTCCAACTCCTATACTCAAAGTTGCAGGAATTCTGTTTCCTTCAGCAATATCTCTTACATTATCCAAAATATTGAACTTGTTTTTAATTGCTTTAATTAAATTTTCATAGGACATAATTATAGTATAGTCCTCTTGTTCATATTTAATCGCAAAACCCTCAAGTTCTGATGCAAAATTATTTATAATAGAATCTATCTTTGCAAATACCATTGGTCTATTTGAATCGTCTGTGTTTTCACTTAATTCGTCATAATTATCTACATTTAAATTAATAACAGATACGGATTCATTAAGAAGCATCTCTTCAAGTCTTTTTTCCCTAGTACACTCTACAACATAAATAAGAATGTTCTTTTCAGATTTGCTGTCTACAAATGTATTTACATATAATTTATAATTTTTTTCCTTATACTTAATTAGAATATACTTGTTTTCTTGATATAGTTTTTCTACCTCTACTTCTGGGAAAACTTCAGAAATTATCAAATTAAGTGTAGGTTCATCTTCGTCTATTAAGGACTTAAAATTGGTGTTATGCCAAATTATTTTTCCTTCAGCATTTAATATGGCTAACGGAAAAGGCATTGAAAAAATAGCTCTTCTAGTAACTTCGTCAAATTTATCATTAAAGTTTTCCATATACAATTCTAATTTTTCATTTTTCTCAGTTACATTTCTAACCTCATATATGGCTAAAAATCCTGTAAGAGCAAACGCTATGACCCCTAATATTCTATTAAAATAAAATATTGTAGCTGATAGTATTCCCATTGCAATATAGAAAGGTATTTGGTCAGTTATATTAAAAATATTAGATTTTTTCATTTTCCACCCTCACAAATCTCTTTCTAAAATTAACAAATGTGTCTAATAGACCAACTATCATATAAAAATAGGATCCCCCAAAAAATGCTATTACTAATGTTGGAATCAAGATTCTTAAAAACTTAGGAATCTTATTTATAAAATAATAGTCTGCTGTAAAAATTCCTGACACCATAAACAAAAACCCTACAACTGAAATGGTATTTATGAAAAACAACTCAAAATAATTCCAATTTAAATAGTAGGCAATCATTAGTAATACTGCTCCAATTAGTATTGGCACCAAAGATTTAATAGGCATTCTTATGTCTATAAATCTAAATTTTTGAGATATTTTATGTCTATCTTTTTTTAACATGTTAAGTGAATGAATATATGATAAAAAAACCATTGAAATTCCTGAAACCACAATAGTTGCTGGTAGACTTATCTTTACAAGTTCTACAAGTCTTTTTATATCAATCTCTTTTAGCATACTATCTGACATTCCAGAAGTTTTTACTACTTCCACTAAATCTTTGGCTATCATATCAATGGTATTTGAAACCTCTCCTATTACGTCAATTTTCATTATATAAGTAAAATTCAAATAGAAGATAATACCTATTAATGCCAATGCCAATATATTGATTAAGATAATTTTCCAGTTTTCTTTTTCATCTTTTATTAATGTTGTTGTAATAACAACCATAGGTACGACAATTAATAAATACAATGCCGTAAAAATCCATCCTCCAATTAGTCCCATAACTATAGAAACTATTGCAGTGGATAAAACACCTCTTACAACTCCTCTTTTTACGCCAAGCCAAATTGCTGGTGCTGGCATAAAAAATAATAAAAAGGATACAAACGGAAATATTGTTGCAATCATTCCGAATGTTATAGACCTTAATACTGATATAAAGAGTTCTAAATTATCTGAGTTTTTATGTTGATTTTCGATAATTCACACCTCCACAATTAATACTATTATACAACATTATCTAAATCAGTTGCAAAGATAGAAGGTTTTAATTATAAGAGTTTATGAATATTAAATATTTTTTGTAATTTTTGTCATAAAAAAAGAGAGCCTATGCTCTCTTTAATTTTTAAGATTATTCCATTATCTTTGTAACAACACCCGCTCCTACTGTTCTTCCACCTTCTCTAATGGCAAAACGTAGTCCTTCTTCTATAG
>JAUNLT010000009.1 GCA_030532135.1 Lagierella massiliensis
AAAGGCACTTCGTTGAGTGCCTAATTATCTTATCAAGTTATTTTCTCTTTGTCAATTATTTATTTGTATATTACTACAGGGGTCTCGTTTTTAACTTCTGTGTAAATTTTCTTTGCTACTTCGTACGGTAAATTTATACAGCCATGTGATCCCCTTGTCTTATATAAATCTTTTCCAAAACTACTCTGCCAAGAAGCGTCATGTAACCCTACTCCTCCCCAGTTAATTGGCATCCAGAAAGATACTGGTGAACTGTAGTCTTCTCCTGTTAGCATTCTGTTTGTTTCTCTTGACCAAACTTTAAATACTCCTGTAGGTGTTTCACTCCAAGGTGCACCTGTTATTACATCTGATTCTACTACTAATGCTCCGTCTTTATAAAACCACAAGTGTTGTCTTGTCAAATCTATTTCAATATAAGTTTTTCCTATATCGTCAGTTTCTCTGGTGAGAGACCTCAATCTGTACTCTATATCTATCTCTTGGCTTTTGGCTTCTTCCATGGCTTTTAAAACTTTATCTGTAGTCTTGTCTACATTCATTTGCCAACCGTATATTCCTCCACCAACTGTAATTTCTCCTCTTCCTGTGGTATTAAACTTTCTATCTATTCCAAAAGTATCTGTTTCTTTCGCTAGGTTTGCAACATATTCTCTCACTCTATCTCTATTTATTACGTATCCTTCTTGTAATTTATCATAGAATGATATTAGTTCATCACCTTTTAGCTCAAATTTTCTATCTGCAAAGTCGAAAGTTAAAATTGTGGAGAAAAGTTTTTGTTTTGTTTCTAATTCCGCTTTTATCTCTTCGCTGTCTTTTGTAATATTTGGTAATATATATTCTTCTTTTAGTTCAATTTTGTCTTCTTTACTTATAAACGCCTTTATGATACTCTCTTTAACTTTTTCTAAATCTAATTCATCCCCAACTTTTTCAGGGATTATTTCATACTTGTCTCCTACAAGTTCCACTTCTGCGTCTTTTGATTTTTCCACGTCTTGATTTAGGTTAGAGTCTTTTATACTTTCTTCTAATTTTCCTTCTTCTAAATTGTAATTATATTCAATAACTATATCGTGTTTTTTTAAAATTTCTATAGGCCATAATATCTCATTTTGTTCTATAGCAACTGGTTTCTTTTCGGTTACTGTAAAGTTAAATTCTTCTGGATTAAACTCGTCCTCTTTATCATTTTTACCAATTACTTGAAGTTTATAGTCTTCATAATTTGGTTTTTTTAAATCCTTTACTCTTACAAAACCTCTTGATTCTTCATTTACTGTGGTTCTTGGATATGAATAATTTTTAAATACTATAAACCCTCCAAGGTATATGATAACTATGGCAATAGCTGTTATTATTACACCTTTTTTCATGTTTCCTCCTTATTTTCTTTGTGGTTTATTTGGTGGATTAAAACCTCCTTGTATAACATGAGGATGTTTTTGTTCAATTTCACTTGGGAATACTTCTTCAATTTTTGCTTGGTTAACAAGATCAATTAATTGTTTTTTTATTTTTTCTCTATCTATTTCTACAAATTTTAAACCTTCAACTACTGTTCCACTTATTAGCTTTTCAATTTTTACAATTTGTCTATCGTATTTAAGTGGCGATTTCATTTCTATTGAATAGTTGGATGATTTTATTTTTATAGTAAAGTGCTCATCGGAAGTCTTTATATCTTTCATACCATAAAGTTGTTCTATAATTTTGTCAAATCTATCCACATCTTCCTTTGATCCGAAATAAAACTGAGTGTTATAATCGCTCAATCCTGTTTTATCATTTTCATGTATTAGTCTTTGTATTTTTATATAAAGTCTGTCTTCCATGAATATCTCCTTTTATTAATCATGTCTTATTAAACAATTATAGAATACTTTAGTGTTTGTTTTCAAGTTCTTATGTATATACAGATTATTTTTAAATATAAAAATACCGAGAAGATATACTTCCCGGCTTAATAATTAAACTAATCTTGAGTAGAATTCTACTACCAATGAGTCTGTAATTTCTATTGGCACTTCGTCTCTTTCAGGCATTCTGTCTAATTTGATTTTAAAACCTTCTGCTTTTGAAATGTAAGGAACAGAATAACTGAAATTAGTTTCAAAGTTTTCTTTGAACATTTCATTTTTTCTAGATTTTTCTTTAAGTTCAAGTTCATCTCCCACTTGAACTGCAAATGAAGGAATATTTACCTTCTTGCCATTTACTAGAACATGTCCATGTACAACCATTTGTCTTGCTTGTCTAATTGATGAAGCAAAACCTGCTCTATAAACTAGGTTGTCAAGTCTTGTCTCTAACATCTTAACTAATGCATCACCTGTAGATTCTTGAGATGCATATGCTTTTCTGAAGTAATTGAAGAATTGTTTTTCCATTACTCCGTAATATGCACGAAGTCTTTGTTTTTCTAGTAATTGTCTACCGTATTCAGTTAATTTCTTATCTTCTCTTCCAAGGCCTTTTCCCATTCTCTTTTCAGCCTTTGGATGTCCTGAAACATTTAAACCAAGTCTTCTAGCTTGTTTAAATCTAGGATCCATCATTTTTGCCATATTATTATCTCCTTAAAATTATTTTGCCGCGGATAATTTTAAGCCACAGTTGTTTCAAAGTTATATTATTATCTTATTAATTTCTTGTCAAGTTTAAACTAAACAAGTTCTAATATACACATTTCTGCACTATCTCCCATGCGAGGTCCTAGTTTTAGTATTCTAGTGTATCCACCGTTTCTCTCGCTGTATTTTGGAGCTATTTCTTCAAATAGTTTATGTGCAACTTCATCTTTATATATATAAGCCAAAGCTTGTCTTCTTGAATGTAAATCGCCCTTCTTTGCAAGGGTAATCATCTTTTCAGCTACTCTTCTAGTCTCTTTAGCTCTAGTAACTGTTGTTTCGATTCTACCATTTTCAAGAAGTGATTGAACTTGGTTTCTAAGCATAGCTTGTCTATGATCTGTTCTTCTTCCAAGTTTTCTAAGATTTGCCATTTACGCCTCCTATTAATCTTCTTCGTCTGAAAATTCTAAGCCCATTTCATGGATTTTACTCTCCACTTCGTCAAAGGACTTCTTGCCAAAATTCTTTATCTTACACAATTCCTCAACGCCTTTGGATACAATGTCTCCCACTGTATCTATATTGGCTCTCTTTAAACAGTTAAAAGATCTTAAGGAAAGATCAAGCTCTTCAATGCTTGTAGATAGTAATTCCTCTTTAGCAGACTCTTCTTCGTCTTCTTCTACTTCTTCTTCAAAAGTGTATTCAGGTAAGTCTATAAATAGAGAAAGATAGTCTGAAAGAATCTGTGCTCCTTGAGATACAGCTTCTTGAGGAGTAATAGTTCCATCGGTACAAACTTCAAGCTCCAATTTTTCACGATTAGATACAAGTTCTATTACTTCAAAATTTACTTTTGTAACTGGTGTGAATGTTGAATCTATTGGAATGAAACCTATTGGATCATCTTCCGACTTATTCAAGTCAGAAACTCTATATCCCTTTCCTTTTTCTATTTGAAGACTCATCTTTACATCTGCATCCTCATTAAGAGTTGCTATATGATGATTTTCGTTTGCAACTTCAATGTTTACATCTTTTTCAATGTCTTTAGCTGTGAAGATGCATGGTCCTTTTAACTCAATATCTATATTGACAGGTTCATCGGATAAACTCTTAAGCGCTATGGCTTTAATGTTCAATATAATCTCTGAAACATCTTCTAAAACACCTTTTATTGTAGAGAATTCGTGTAGTACATCTTGTATATGAACTTTTGTAACTGCAGCCCCGGAAAGATTAGACAAAAGAACTCTTCTCAATCCGTTCCCCAGCGTTGTTCCAAACCCTCTTTCTAAAGGAGCAATAACAAACTTTCCCTGATGTTTAACTTCGTTAATATCTGCTATTTCAATTTTAGCCATTAAGTTTTGTGTCATAATTTGTGCCTCCCATGAAGTACGTTGAGTTAAGGATCTAATCCTATATTAACAATAACTTGTATTAAACTCTTCTTCTCTTAGGTGGTCTACAACCATTATGTGGAACAGGAGTTACGTCTTTGATTAGACTAATTTCAAGTCCTGATGCTTGTAATGATCTGATTGCAGCTTCTCTTCCTGAACCAGGTCCTTTTACATATACTTCAACCACTTTTAGTCCATGTTCCATAGCTTTTTTTGCCGCTTCTTGTGCCGCTTCCTGTGCTGCAAAAGGAGTGGATTTTCTTGAACCACGGAATCCTAATTGACCAGCAGATGCCCAAGAAATTAAGTTTCCTTGAAGGTCAGTTAAACTTACCATTGTGTTGTTGAAAGATGATACAATATGAGCTTGACCTTTTTCTATATTCTTTTTAACTCTTCTCTTACCACGAGTTTTAACTTTCTTTTGTGCCAACTAAATCCCTCCCTTACTTATTCTTTTGAGCTAATTTTCTAGGTCCCTTACGAGTTCTAGAGTTGTTCTTTGTGTTTTGTCCTCTTACAGGAAGACCTCTCTTATGTCTAATTCCTCTATATGAGTTAATCTCTTTAAGTCTCTTAATATTCATGGCAACCGATCTACGTAGGTCACCTTCGATTTCGTATTTATCTAATTCATTTCTTATAGCTACCATTTCTGTTTCTGTTAAATCCTTAACCTTAGTTGCAGGATCCACGCCGGCAGCAGTAAGAATTTCTAATGAACGAGCTCTACCTACACCATAAATAGCTGTAAGCCCGATATCTACTCTTTTTTCTCTGGGTAAATCTACCCCGGCAATTCTTGACACTGTTTATAGTCCCTCCTTAACCTTGTCTTTGTTTGTGTTTAGGATTTTCGCAAATAACCATTATACGTCCTTTACGTTTAATGATTTTACATTTATCACACATCTTTTTTACTGATGATCTTACCTTCATGCTAACCTCCTACTACTTGTTTCGCCAAGTTATTCTTCCCTTAGTTAAATCGTACGGTGACAATTCTACCACTACTTTGTCTCCAGGAAGAATTCTAATGTAATTCATCCTTAGTTTTCCGGAGATATGCGCTGTTATTTCATGTCCATTTTCAAGTTGAACTTTAAATATGGTATTGGGTAGTGCTTCTACAACCGTACCTTCAACTTCGATTATATCCTTTTTAGCCATTCGTTAATGAACCTCCTTATCGTCCATAAACTCTTTAAGCAGTTTTCTGATATGGCAGTCATTAGAAAATTCTGTCAATTCAAAAATACTGTTGGTCTTTTGTAAGTGCTTAATCTTCTTTTTCTTAGGGTTTTTAAGTTTCCTTCTTTTCCCATCTACGACCTGTACATAATTATTGTCCAAGAGTTTTAAAACTATTTGGAATTTTCCTTTATCTCGTCCTGACAGGGATCTAACCACTTGACCTTCAACTAACTGTTTGTATTGGTCCATCGTATCTCCCAGGAATTACATTTGTTCTAATTGTGTAAGATGATCCTTAACACGAGAGAATACTTCATCTGGTGTCAAAGTTCCGTCCACATTGAATATTAATCCTAGGTTGTTGTAGTACTCAATAAGGGGTTCGGTTTGTTTTTGGTAAACTTCGATCCTATTTCTAACTGTTTCTTCCCTATCGTCTTCTCTTTGAACAACTTCACTACCACATCTGTCGCAAACTCCTGCAACTTTTGTTGGCTTGTTGTCCACATGATATGATGCTCCACAGTTTAAGCAAACTCTTCTTCCTGCAAGCCTTTTAATAAGAACCTCTAAATCTACGTCTATGTTTACAACGCTATCAAGCTTTATGCCTCTTTCTTCAAGTCCCTTAGTCAACGCGTTCGCTTGTTCTATAGTTCTTGGAAATCCATCAAGCATAAACCCTTCTTTACAGTCTTCTTGATCTAATCTGTCCCAAACTAAGTCAATAGTAAGTTCGTCAGGAACAAGTTTACCTTCTGCCAGATACCCTTTTACTTTTTTACCAAGTTCTGTTTCTTCTTTAATATTCTTCCTGAAAATGTCTCCAGTAGATACATGTAATACGTTAAACTCTTCAACTATTTTTTCAGCTTGAGTTCCTTTACCTGCTCCTGGAGGTCCTAATAGTACCAATCGCATTTATATCTCCTACTTATTTAAAAAACCTTTATAATGTCTCATAGTCAACATTGATTCAATTTGTTTTATAGTTTCTAATATAACACCCACAACGATGATTAATGAAGTTCCTGCAAATATCATTCTAAGCTTTAAAGCGTAGTTTATGATAAATGGTGCAGTTGCAACAACTGCAAGGATTAAAGCTCCTATTAAAGTAATTTTACCTGCGATACTTTGAAGGTATTCTCCAGTAGGTCTTCCAGGTCTTATACCTGGTATAAATCCACCGTATTGTTGTAGGTTTTTCGCATATTCCACTGTGTTAAATTGTATTGCACTGTAGAAATAAGCAAATATTATTATCAATACAAGATTGATTAAAGAATATAAAATCAATCCACTTACAGTTTGCATGCTAAAAATGTAATCTAACCATTTAGGTGCTTTGCCACCAAAAAGAGAGATTATTGTGTTTGGCAGTTGAAGTATTGAAGATGCAAAGATTACAGGCATAACTCCTGACATATTAACCTTTACAGGAATATGTGTAGATTGTCCACCATACATCTTTCTGCCTACAACTCTCTTAGCATACTGAACTGGTATTTTTCTCTCTCCTTGGTTTATTTCAATTACGATTGCAAGTATAGCAATAGAAACAAGTGCCAATATAGCAAATGCCCACCATGCTACCATTCCGCCTTTGCTTTGTGCAACCATTGTCTGAACTGCATTTGGTGCACCAGAAATTATACCAAAGAAAATTATTATTGAAATTCCGTTACCAACACCCTTTGCAGAAATAATTTCACCTAACCATACTAAAAACATTGTACCTGCAACTAGAGTTAATAACATGATAGCTTTTGAAAAGGCGTTACCTTTTGCAATTTGAACAGCATCACTAAAAAGTACATTTACCATTGCATAAGCTTGAACAAAACCCAATACAACACCCATAATCTTAGTGTACTGTCCTATTTTCTTCCTACCTTCTTCCCCATCTTTTGCAATATCTTCAAGCCTAGGGATTGCAATTGTAAGAAGTTGGATAATAATGGAAGCTGTAATATAAGGATAGATACTTAAAGCAAATATACTCATATTAGACAAACTTCCACCTGAGAATGCATTAAGCATTGAAAGAAGCCCTGCGTCTTGTCCTGACATATGAGCTTGGACAACCTTCGCATCCATAAATGGAACCGGGATAACATTGCCCAGTCTATATACAACTAGCATCAAAAAAGTAAAGATAAGTCTATCTCTAACTTCTTTAACCTTCCAAGCATTCTTCAGAGTTTGAAGCATTCTATACCTCCTCAGCCTTTCCTCCGGCCTGAGTTATTTTATCCATAGCAGATTTTGTAAACTTTGTAGCTTTAACAGTCAACTTCTTGTTTAACTCACCTGAACCAAGAATTTTTACTCCGTCTTTAGCTTTTGATTTTTTAGCAATACCTTTTTCAAATATTAATTCAGGAGTTACTACAGTACCATCTTCAAATTTATTTAATTGTTCTACATTAACTTCTGCATATACCTTAGAAAATATATTCGTAAAACCCCTCTTAGGAAGTCTTCTGAATAAAGGCATTTGACCCCCTTCAAATCCCGGTCTAACTCCTCCACCGGATCTTGAATTTTGTCCATCACGTCCACGTCCAGCGTTGTGACCAAGACCTGAACCATAACCTCTACCTACTCTTTTTCTAGCTTTAACGCCACCACCGTTAGCAGGTTTTAAGTCGTGTAATTTCATGATAAAGTACACCTCCCCTTTATTCTACTTCTTCAACATCTATCATATACCCTACTTTGTTAAGAACACCTCTAATAGCAGGATTATCTTCTCTAATTACAGAAGAACCTACTTTGGCAAGTCCTAGGGTCTTAATAGCTCTTTTATGTTTTTCAACTCTACCAATTGTACTTCTCTTTAGAGTTATTTTAAGCTTGCTCATACAAAGCCTCCTTACCCGATGATTTCATCAATGGACTTTCCTCTTAATTTCGCAACATCACTTGCTCTTTTAAGACCTTTAAGTCCTTCCATAGTTGCATTTACAACATTTCTAGGGTTTGAAGTTCCAAGGGATTTTGAACGAATGTCCTTAATGCCCGCTAATTCACAAACGTCACGAACAGGACCCCCTGCAATAACTCCAGTACCTTCGTATGCAGGTTTTAAGAATACTCTTCCAGCACCAAATACGCCTGTAACATCATGAGGAATTGTAGTTCCAACTAGAGGAACTTCAATCATATGCTTTTTAGCATCTTGAACTCCCTTTCTTATAGCTTCAGGAACTTCTTGTGCCTTACCTGTACCGATTCCAACTCTACCATTTCTGTCACCAACAACAACAACGGCGCTGAATCTAAAGTTTCTACCACCTTTAACAACTTTTGCAACACGGTTGATAGCAACAACTCTTTCTTCTAATTCTAAACCTTCTACATTTTTAGTTAAAAGTTCCAATATTGTACCTCCGTCTCCTAGAATTTCAGTCCGGCTTCTCTAGCGGATTCTGCTAATTCTTTAATCTTACCGTGGTATAGGTATCCAGATCTGTCAAATACAACCTCTTCTATACCAAGTTTAATAGCTTTTTCTCCGATAGCTTTACCAACTACTTTAGCAGCCTCTTTATTTGAAGAGCTTTCCAAACCGGATTTAATATCCTTGTCAAGAGTTGACGCTGATACTAAAGTTTTTCCTTCTACATCGTCTATGATTTGAGCATAGATATTTGTATTGCTCTTATATACGTTTAATCTTGGTTTTTCAGGAGTGCCGGAAAGATTTTTTCTTATTCTTGCATGTCTTGCTTTTCTATTGCCTTGCTTATCTATATGCTTTAACATTTAATACTCCTTCCTTTACTTACCAGTCTTACCAACTTTACGTCTAATATATTCATCAGAGTATCTAAGACCTTTACCTTTATATGGTTCAGGCTTTCTATAATCTCTAACATTAGCAGTAAAGCTTCCAACTAATTGTTTATCTATTCCTGAAACCACAATAGTGTGTGCATCAGGTACTTCAACTGTAATTCCCTCAGGATCTTCAACTTCAATAGGATGAGAATATCCTAAGTTTAGTACAAGTTTATTTCCACTCTTGCTTGCTCTATAACCAGTACCTTCAATTAACAAAGTCTTCTTAAAGCCTTCAGTTACACCCTCAATCATATTTGCTAACAAAGTTCTTGTTAGTCCATGAATAGATCTGTGGTGTTTACTTTCAGAAGGACGAGATATAGATATTATATTGTCTTCTATATTTATAGTCATATCCCTATCTAATTGTTGGTTAAGTTCTCCCTTTGGTCCCTTAACATGAACTAGATTCTTATCGCCGATTGTAACGTCAACGCCATTAGGGATTTCTATTGGTTTTAATCCAATTCTTGACATTTTAACCTCCTAAATAATACTATCTATTACCAAACGTAACAGATAACCTCTCCACCTACACCTTCTTGTCTTGCAACCTTATCAGTCACAACGCCCTTTGATGTAGAGATTATTGCTATTCCAAGACCTCCAAGTACTCTTGGTAGCTCTTGAGCTTTAACATATACTCTAAGACCTGGTTTAGATATTCTCTTGATTCCGGAGATTACTCTCTCTTCGTTAGGTCCGTATTTAAGATCTAAAGTAATAATACCTTGTTTGTCATCTTCTGTAACATTGAATCCGTTTATAAATCCTTCATCTAGAAGAATTTGAGCAACGTCTTTCTTTATTTTAGAAGAAGGTATCTCAACTGATTTATGTTTAGCATTATTTGCATTTCTAATTCTCGATAGCATATCTGCTATAGGATCTGTCATCATAAAAGCTTCCTCCTCTCTATTTTACCAGCTTGCTTTTTTAACGCCTGGGATTTCGCCTCTATAAGCCAATTCTCTAAAGCATATACGACAAATTCCATACTTTCTCAAGTAAGCATGAGGTCTACCGCAAATTTTACATCTATTGTAAGCCCTAGTACTGTACTTAGCAGGCTTTTGTTGTTTAGCAATCATTGATTTCTTTGCCACTATATTCCTCCTTGGATTACTTCTTAAATGGCATACCCATAAGTTCTAACAGCTTTCTAGACTCTTCGTCAGTTTGAGCTGTAGTTACAACTACGATATCCATTCCTCTAATTTCATCTACCATATCGTATTCTATTTCAGGAAATATAAGTTGTTCTTTGATTCCTAGAGAATAGTTACCTCTACCATCAAAAGAAGTATTTGAAACACCTCTAAAGTCCCTAACTCTTGGAAGGGATATGCTTACAAGTTTATCAAAGAAGTCATACATCTTAGAACCTCTAAGAGTTACCTTACAACCTACACTCATTCCCTCTCTTAGCTTAAAGTTTGCTATTGACTTTTTAGCCTTTGTAACAACAGGTCTTTGGCCTGTAATAGTCATTAAATCTCTAACTGCAGATTCCACAGCTTTTGGGTTGTCTTTAGAAGATCCAAGTCCAATGTTGATAACAATCTTTTCAAGCTTTGGAACTTGCATTACATTTTCATACCCAAAATGTTCTGTGATTGCAGGTATAACTTCATTTCTGTATCTTTCAACTAATCTGGAAGTCACTAAATTACCCCCTCACTACTTTATAGCTTTATTGTCAGCTTTTGAAACTCTTGTTTTCTTTCCTGACTCAACCTTATATCCTATTCTAACGCCCTTTCCAAGCTTAGAATCATAATACATTACATTTGATGCATCGATAGCGCCTTCAGTCTTAACAATCCCTCCAGGGTTTTGAGGTCCTTGGGATTTAACGTGTTTAGTTTGAATGTTAACACCTTCAACGATCACTTTATTTATCTTAGGAAAAGTCTTTAATACTTTACCTTTCTTACCTTTATCTGCACCGGCAACTACAATTACCGTATCATCTTTTTTAATTCTCATGTGATACACCTCCAACTATATAACTTCAGGTGCCAAAGAAATTATCTTCATGAAGTTTCCGGATCTTAACTCTCTTGTTACAGTACCAAAGATTCTAGTACCTACCGGATTCTTATCATCTTTTACAATTACCGCTGCATTGTCGTCAAATCTAATATGACTTCCGTCATTTCTACTCACACCTGTCTTAGTTCTAACTATAACAGCTTTAACAACATCACCCTTCTTTACAACTCCTCCAGGTGTTGCACTTTTAACGGTACAAACTACTATATCCCCAATATTAGCGTACTTTCTCTTAGTACCCCCTAAAACTCTTATAACTAGTAGTTCTTTCGCACCAGAGTTATCTGCTACTCTTAAACGACTTTCTTGTTGAATCATTTAGTTTCTCCTTTCTAGTATAAGATTATTTTGCTCTTTCGAGGATTTCAACTACTCTCCATCTCTTTTCTCTAGAGATTGGTTTAGTTTCCATTATCTTAACTTTGTCCCCAATATTGCAGTCATTATTTTCGTCATGAGCTTTGAACTTAGTAGTTTTCTTCATTTGCTTAGCGTAAAGTGAATGAGAAACAAAAGTGTTAACAGCTACCACGACAGTTTTATCCATTTTATCGGATACAACAGTACCGATTATTGTTTTTCTTTGATTTCTTTCCATAGATTAAGCCTCCTTACCGATATTAAGCTCTCGCTCTCTTACGATTGTCTTAATGCGGGCTATATCTCTTTTTACTCCACCTATTCTCATAGGGTTTTCCAACTGTCCAGTTGCCAATTGAAAACGTAGGTTAAAAAGCTCAACCTTCAAATCCTTTAAAGAACTTTGTAATTCAGCATCAGACATTTGACGTATTTCTTTAGTTTTCATCAGCTTCACCGTCCATTTCCATATTGTCACGAGCCACAAACTTCGTCTTAATTGGAAGTTTATGTGCCGCAAGTCTCATAGCTTCTCTTGCAACACTTTCAGGAACACCTGACATTTCAAATAAAATTCTACCAGGCTTTACAACTGCTACCCAGTACTCTGGATTACCTTTACCAGAACCCATACGCACTTCAGCAGGCTTCTCAGTTACTGGTTTGTCTGGAAATACTTTTATCCAAATATTTCCGCCCCTCTTAATATATCTAGTCATCGCACGTCTTGCGGCTTCTATTTGATTAGCAGTCATCCAGCAAGGCTCTAAAGCTTGAAGGCCAAAATCACCATAAGCTAAATTGTTTCCCTTGTGAGCTTTACCGGTCATTCTACCTCTGTGAACCTTACGATGCTTAACTCTTTTAGGCATTAACATAGATTCTTTCCTCCTATGAATTAATTGTTTTCTGATTGACCTCTATTATTTCTCTTTGGGTTATTTCTTCTATTTCTCTTGTTTCTTCTCTTGTTGTCTTTGATTTCAGGTAATTCCGCTTCCTTCATTCCTGGAAGAACTTCACCTTTGTAAATCCAAACTTTTACTCCAAGTTTTCCATAAGTAGTATCAGCTTCAGCAAAGCCATAACTTATGTCTGCTCTTAGAGTTTGAAGAGGAATAGTACCTTCACTATAACCCTCAGTTCTAGCCATATCAGCTCCACCAACACGACCAGAAACAGAAGTCTTAACCCCTTTAGCTCCAGCTCTCATACTTCTTTGAATTGCTTGTTTCATAGCTCTTCTAAAAGATACTCTTCTTTCAAGAGAAGCTGCGATATTTTCAGCAACAAGTTGAGCATCAAGGTCAGGTCTTTTTACTTCTTCTACATTTATAATAACTTGCTTGTCAGTTAGTTTTTCTAATTTATTTCTTAATACTTCAACACCGGCACCTTGTCTACCTATTACCATTCCCGGTTTTGCAGTATTTATAGTTACTTTTATCTTATTTGAAGCTCTTTCAATGTGAATTTCGGAAACGCCGGATAAGTAAACTTCCTCTTTTACCATTTCACGAATCTTTTTGTCCTCAACTAGTAAGTCAGCGAAATCTTTCTTATCCGCAAACCACTTAGAGCTCCAGTCTTTTATTACACCTACTCTTATACCGTGGGGATTAACTTTTTGACCCATATTCGCTTACCCTCCTTATTCTCTTTCCTTAACAACAACGCCAACATGGCTTGATCTCTTTAAAATCGGATAAGCTGAACCCTTAGCCTTTGGTCTCCATCTTTTCATTACAGGAGCCTGGTTGGCATAAGCGTGGGCTACAATAAGCTCATCTCTGTCCAAGTTGAAATTATGCTCTGCATTTGCAATAGCAGATTTTAAAACTTTTTCTAGAATTCTAGCTCCTTTTTTAGGAGTGAATTTTAAAATAGCTAGAGCATCATCAACATTTTTACCTCTAATTTCTTTGCAAATAAAGTTAACTTTAAGAGGTGATATTCTTTCGTATTTAGAAATAGCTCTTACTTCCATATCCTGTCCTCCTATCTAACCTTACTACCTTTTTCATTTTTACCAACATGTCCTCTATAAGTTCTAGTTACAACGAACTCACCTAACTTATTTCCAACCATGTCTTCAGTTATATAAATCGGTAAATGCTTTCTACCATCATGTACCGCAATAGTGTGTCCAACGAATTGTGGAAAAATTGTAGATCTACGAGACCAAGTTTTTATAACTTGTTTCTTGCCTTCAGCGTTTAAAGCTTCAACCTTCTTTAGAAGGTGATCGTCACAAAATGGTCCTTTTTTAACGGATCTTCCCATTAAAGCCCTCCTTATTACTTAGTTCTTCTTCTTACAATGTACTGATTAGACTTCTTAGATTTCTTTCTAGTCTTAAGTCCAAGAGCTGGTTTACCCCAAGGTGTAGATGGAGCTGGACGTCCAATAGGTGCTCTACCTTCACCACCACCATGAGGGTGATCAACAGGGTTCATCGCTGAACCTCTAACATGAGGTCTTTTACCTAAGTGTCTACTTCTTCCCGCCTTGCCGACAGTTACAAGTTCGTGAGTTATATTTCCAACTTGTCCTATAGTTGCCCTACATTCAAGATGGATTAGTCTAAACTCCCCTGATGGCAATCTCAACTGAGCAAAGTTTCCTTCTTTAGCCATTAATTGAGCCTCTGCTCCTGCCGTTCTAACCAATTGTCCACCTTTACCTGGTTTTAATTCCACATTGTGAACTGTAGTACCAACAGGAATATCTCTTAACTTTAGAGCGTTTCCTATCATAATATCAGCATTTTCGCCTGATTCAATAGTGTATCCAACCTTTAGTCCATGAGGAGCTAAGATATATCTCTTTTCACCATCAGCATAGTTTAAAAGAGCTATGTTGGCAGTTCTATTAGGATCGTATTCAATTGAAGCAACAGTTGCAGGTATACCATCCTTGTCTCTTTTAAAGTCAATTATTCTATATTTTCTCTTAGCACCGCCACCTCTGTGACGAACAGTAATTCTACCATATGAGTTTCTACCACCTGATTTATTTAAATTCACTAGAAGTGATTTTTCAGGCTTTTTATCCTTTGCAATTTCTTCAAAGCTTAGTACGGACATTCCACGTACGCCGGCAGAGGTTGGTTTGTATTTTCTAATAGCCATTTAATTACCTCCTAATTATAATCCTTCAAAGAATTCAATTTCTTTTGAATCTGGTGTTAAAGTTATAATAGCTTTTTTCCACGCTGGAGTCATTCCTTGGTTTTGTCCCATTCTCTTTAATTTTCCAGGAACATTCATAGTGTTGACCTTAGCTACTTTAACTCCTTCGCCAAAAACAACTTCAATTGCTTTTTTTATCTCTGATTTATTTGCATTCTTAGCAACCTTGAAAGTATAGACATTGTTGTCCATCTTGTCCATGGAAGCTTCAGTGATTATCGGTTTAATAATAATATCGTAAGGTGACATCATTATGCGAACACCTCCTCAATCTTCTTAACTGCATCTTGAGTCATTATAAGTGAGTCGTGTTTTAAAATATCGTAGACATTTATCTTGTCTGCAGAAGCAACGCTAACTCCAGGAATATTTCTGAAAGAGTTGAAAATTTGAGCATTGTCAGTATCTATTACAATCAAAGCCTTATTTAAAGCGTTAATGTTCTTTAAAACACCCTTTGCAGCTCTAGTGCTGAAATTATCAAGTTTCAAAGCATCTAAAACAATTAGTTCTTCGTCATTAACCTTAGAAGTAAGCACTGACTTAACAGCAAGTCTCTTAACCTTCTTAGGCAATTTATAACTGTAATCCCTTGGTTTTGGCGCGAATACAATTCCGCCACCTTTCCATTGAGGACTTCTAATACTACCTTGACGAGCACGTCCTGTACCCTTTTGTCTCCAAGGTTTTTTTCCTCCGCCTCTGACTTCAGCTCTTGTCTTTGCGGATTGAGTGCCTTGTCTTTTATTTGCAAGTTGATTTCTTACAACTTCGTAAACGACATGTTCATTTACTTCTACGCCAAATATATCTTCTTTTAAATCTATATTACCAACTGATTCACCTTGTTGGTTTAACATTTTAATGCTAGGCATATTCCATCCCCCTTCCTAAACTATTTAGTCTTTACAGACTCTCTTAATGTTACAAGTCCACCTTTAGGTCCGGGAACTGCTCCCTTAACTAAAATTAAATTCTTATCTGCGTCAACTTTAACAACTTTAAGGTTTTGAACTGTTACTCGCTCATTACCCATCTTACCGCTACCTTTTCTACCTTTGAAAACACGTCCTGGATATGCAGAAGCAGATCTTGCACCTGCCACTCTATGAGATTTAGAACCGTGAGCTTCAGGTCCTCTACCATAGTTGTATCTTACTATAGCTCCTTGAGTTCCCTTACCTTTAGAAGTTCCAAATACATCAATTCTCTCAACGTCATTAAACACGTCAACCTTAATTTCAGAACCAAGTTCATAAGTAGATAAATCGTCTACACGAAATTCTCTTAGGTACTTCTTGTATCCGGCATTTGCCTTGTCAAGATGACCTTTCAGAGGTTGGTTAACTTTATGTTCTTTCATATCTACATAACCAACTTGAATTGCATTATATCCGTCAGTATCAACTGACTTAATTTGAGTAACTATCATAGGGCCTGCCTCTATAACAGTTACAGGAATAAGCTGTCCATCTTCAGCGAAAATTTGAGTCATTCCTATTTTCTTTCCCAATATACTCTTCATGAGCACACCTCCTAATTACTTACAGCGGATTGTCCACTTACAATCATACTAAGATTAAAGCTTAATCTCGATATCAACACCTGCTGGAAGATTTAACTTCTTTAAAGCTTCAATAGTGTTTTGATTAGGTTCAACGATATCGATTAATCTTTTATGTGTTCTTTGCTCGAACTGCTCTCTACTGTCCTTGTACTTGTGAACAGCTCTTAAAATAGTTACAACTTCTTTTTCTGTTGGAAGAGGAATAGGTCCTGAAACCTTAGCTCCTGTTCTCTTAGTTGCATCTACGATTTTGTGAGCAGATTGATCGATTAACTCATGATCATAAGCTCTTAGTCTAATTCTTATCTTTTGTTTTGCCATTATAGGCACCTCCTTGATTTTTTGGAAGCGTCTGATTACTTTTCGGCATCAACCCATCCGGGTGTATCGTGTCTTAATTTTTTAAAGACCTTTCGGTCTAAGTAATCTTTTTCGCCCGAATCCCATCGGACTTACTCCACGGAAATTCCCTGAAAACCTCAGCAACCTACCGTTTCTACGCTTTTCCTATTTTTGACACTCATACATTATACAAGACAAATGACTTTAATGCAAGTTTTTTTTGAAATTTAATTAAATTTTTTTCTTACATTAATATATAAGCTAATATAGTTTTTTATTTTTCTTCAAATGCCATGTACCTTTAAAATTTATGTCAAAATAAAAAGATTAAAATTTACAAATACGTATTTGTAAATTTTAATCTTTAGTTGTTTATTTTTTATTCTTATTTTTAAGTACCGTCTTATCTAATACCTTAGAAAATATCCCCATTAAAATACCAGCTAATATTACAATGGCCCATATGCTGTTAAATACATAGTCCGCATATCCTCCATGTAGAGCAAGTAGAAACGCCACAGTTAAATATGAGAATAAAGAAAGGTTTATTGCAGTTTTTGGAAGTCTTGTAAATATCAAGTTCAGCATAAAAAACACTATCGGAACATGTATCATGGCAATTAATATCCCCAAAACTCCAAAGTTTGAATAAGCTTCTCCTAAGAATAAACCATTATAAACCCCTGCCTGACCAGTTCTTATGCCTAAGTAATTTACAGACTGCATAACTACTGATGAGGATCTTACAACCTTATCAAATCCAAAAAAAGTCTCTCCTATTATCTTAGGCATTGAGGCTCCTGCTAAAGGTAACATCCTGTAAGTAAAAACCTCCAAATGAAGTAAAAAACCCATTGGTGTAGTTATAAAAAACCTCGAAAGTACAGGATTGTCAAAGGATAAAATCCTGTCTAAACCCACCTTGGAAACAAAATAATACATAAGATTTAAGGTTAAAAATCCTATTAATCCAAATAAAGTGAACACTCTTGTCTTTATATGATCTCCATATATTATGGATATTACTATAAAATTTAACCAGTACATTACTAAGGTAGCTTTTTGTAGATTGTAAAATACCATTATATTTGAAAATAAAAACAGTATCACAAATAACAAAATCCATCTTTTTTCTTTGGTTTTTCTAGCTTGTACATACGCTATATAGGACAAAAACGGCGTCATTGTTAGGGCAAGTATATTTTTTATATATTCAGATATTCCACTAAACTCTTTTGATATTACATTTCTTAAAACTGAAAGTTCATATGCAGAACTTCCCCTTAACATGGCTATAAAAGGGTTATGGTCTATCCCTAGTTTAATAAATACATATACTACTGATAATATACACAGTACAGAGGCTAATAGGATTGTAATAAACAAAGCATCTTGAGAACTCTTCTCTACAACACTTCTATTTCTATATTCTTGATATTCTTCAGGATTATACTTAAAAATTTTGTTAAATATTACGATGATTGAAGGAAACATAATCATCATTGCAGAAAGTATAAAAAAAGCATCTCTCATTATCTGCCAATGTCTTATGTATCTCATCATAGAATGATTAGCAAGCTTTAAATTCAACAATGTAGTTCCTATATATGAAAGAAAATACAAAAAATAAAAAGAAAACGCAACTGGTCCAAGTCTAGACAAAGATAGTGTACCTGCCGCTTTTTTATATAAATAAATTGAAGTAATTGTTGTAGTAATAAAGAAAAACAGTATATATGTGTTTTGTATGTTAAATACCATAAATTCCTCCTTTCGTTTTATTATAGCACAGTTATCTACAAGTTTTACCTATTGAAACACCTATGTTTTTCTGTAATAATATCTATCAGGAGGTTAGTATGAACATGATAAAAAAACTTTTTTCATTACTTGCTTTAAGTATTTTAGTTACTTCCTGCACATCTACACCAATTTCTAGAAAAGAAGAAAAACTTTTTCAAAATGAGAAAAATAGCCTTGAAAAAAGAATAGCTTTTCAAACCCCCTTGGATAATAAAATTAAATTTGGAGTAGTTGAAATTCCGGAAAATTTAAACCCGTTTTATTCCAAGGATGAATCGTCAAAGATTATAACAAACCTACTTTATCAAAAATTATTCTCTATAAAAAGATCTCATAGTGTTGAAAGTTATGATTTTCTTTTAGCAGAGGACTTTAAAGCCTCTGAGGACGGTAAAACCTATACTTTAGTATTAAAGGATGACCTATATTGGCACAACGGAGAAAAAATCACCACAGATGATGTGGTTTATTCGATAGAATACACTTATAAAAACAAAGATACAGTTTACTTAGATTCATTTTTAATAGGTGAAGAAGAGATAACTTTTAATAAATTATCTGACAAAATTTTAGAGTTTCAACTTCCCAAACCTTCATTCACATTTAAATATGACTTAGAAAACTTAAAAGTAGTTCCATCAAAGACTTTTTCTAAAAGTCCTAAAGTATTCACCTTTGATAATAAAGAATTTTTAATAGGTTCCGGTGCGTATGTGTTTAATGAAAAGATTAAAGATGAGTATTTTAACGTAAATGAATTTAATTTTGTTGCCTTTGATAAATACTTTGACGGCAAGGCCCATATAGATAAACTTTCCATTAAAAATGTAGCCCATTATGAAAGTACTAGGTATGACTTGTTAGACTACAATATTCAAGGAGGATATTTGCCAGGAACTGACCTTTCTGCTTTTGAAGACGAGTTTTACAATACTTTCACATTAGACAAGGGTAATGTTGTGTCGATTTTATTTAAAATGAAAAATCCTACGGTCAAGGATAAAAAAACAAGAGATGCTATAAGTAATTTGATAAATTACCATTCTATAATGGGAATGTTCGGCGATAATACCAATGTCTCTCGAGCAAATTCCATATTTGGGCATGACAATCTATACACTTATCAAGAAAACTTAATTAATGAAATTTCTTTTGAAAAATCCGTCGACTACCTCAAAAAATTACAGCTGGAAGATGAAAACTTTGAACTTAAGCTAGGTTTTATTCTAAACCCCGGTGAAACTCACGAAAAATTTGCAGTATATCTACAAGAGCGGTTTATTGATAATGGAATTAATATAAAACTTATTCCCCTATATGAAGAAGAATATTTAGAAGAGGTGAAAAATCCTAATTCAAAGGCGTTTGATTTTTGTCTATTTTTATATGAGTCCAATAAAAACCCCGACCATTTTAGTAACTATTTTAAATCTGATGGAATTTTGAATTATTCTGGATATGAAAATAAAAGTCTTGATAATTTGTGGGAAGAAGCAAAAGAAACTAAAGATTTTCAACGAAGAACTGAATTATATGGAAATATTCAAGAAATTTTATATGAAGATAAGCCTATATATCCTATAGTATATTCTAATAAAATTCTTGTAATTGATGATAGAATTATAAATATAGAAGACGCCAACTACAGTCCTTCCTCTTTCTTCTACCAACTGAATAGGTTAGATATAAAAGAATTTAAGCCCAACGAAAAAGATCTAAAAAAATACAAAATAGACCCTTCTAAGATAGAGAAAGAACCTAAGTTTGACAATGTAAATATTTATAGTAGTAATTCTCAACCAAAGAAATTAGAAAAACCGAAAAATTAAAACAACTTAAAAAGACGACCTGATTAGAATTTAGGTTGTCTTTTTCCAATCAGAAGAAATTTAAAAAGCATTTATGTTTTTAAAGTATGTTTTAATAATCCCTTTTTACAAAACTTTTAATATGTTATAATAAATTTAATCAAGGAGGTACATACTATGAAAAAACACATAATTACAATTTCTGGTAACTCTCTAAAAGAATCTGCTTGTAAAGGCGGATGTGGAGAATGCCAAACCTCTTGTCAATCTGCTTGCAAGACTTCTTGTACTGTAGGTAATCAAGAGTGCGAAAACGAAAACAGATAGTTATAAGGGGTTGATTAATTTCATCCCTTTTTTACTTTATATATAAGGAGAATATATGATTCATAAATACAAATTACACGGTAGAAATATCGTTTTGGATGTAAATGGAGGAGCTGTTCATCTTTTTGATGATATCTCTTTCGATATTTTAGATCACTACAAAGATAAAAGAAAAGATGAGATAGTAAATATACTTTCTCAATATGATAAAGAAGAAGTATCTAACTGCTATGATGAGATAGCAAATATGGAAAAACAAGGTTTACTTTACTCATCTGACGACTATATTGACTTTGAAGTCATTAAAAACAAAAAACCTGTACTTAAAGCAATGTGTCTTCATGTGGTTCACGACTGTAATTTAAAGTGCAAGTACTGTTTTGCCTCACAAGGGGATTTTGGAGGCCACAAAGCGTATATGACTGAAGAAGTCGGTAAAAAGGCCTTAAAGTACTTAGTTGATAATTCAGGAACGAGAAAGGCTCTTGAAGTAGACTTTTTTGGTGGAGAACCACTTATGGACTTTCCTCTTGTCAAAAAATTAGTAGAATACGGCAATGAAATCGCCAAGGAGAAGGGCAAATACTTCAGATTTACAATAACCACAAATGGCGTATTACTAAACGATGAGATAATAGACTTTATCAACGAAAACATGCACAATGTGGTGTTAAGCCTTGATGGTAGAAAAGAGATAAATGATGAAATGAGACCAACTTTAAACGATAAAGGTTCTTATGATTTAATTGTTCCAAAGTATCAAAAACTCATTTCAAAAAGAGGAAATAAATCGTACTATGTTAGAGGTACTTTCACTAAAAATAACTTGGATTTTTCAAAGGACTTAGAACTTTTTAGATCTCTAGGATTTAATCTATCTTCTGTGGAACCTGTTGTAGATCCAGATCAAAATCCTTATGCTCTTACAGAAGAAGACCTACCTCGTATCCTAAAGGAGTACGAAGATTACGCAAAAACTTATGCAAAACTTCAAGTTGAAAATAGTCCTTTTAAATTCTTCCACTTCATGGTTGATCTAAGTCAAGGACCTTGTATTTTAAAGAGGGTTTCAGGATGTGGTGCAGGTTGCGAATATGTAGCTGTAACACCTGAAGGAGATATTTATCCTTGTCATCAATTTGTAGGTAACGAAGACTTTAAAATGGGAAATATATTGGAGGAAAACTTCCATATGCCTGTGGAAACGCAGGAACTTTTTGGTTCTTGTCATGTTTTTGAAAAAGATGATTGTAAAAATTGTTGGAATAAATTTTACTGTTCTGGAGGTTGTCACGCAAATGCCTACAACTTCAATAAAGATCTTCACAAGCCCTATGAACTTGGTTGTGAACTTCAAAAGAAAAGAACTGAATGTGCAATTTATGCAGAAGTTGAGAAGTTACTAAGCGGAGACAAATAGATGAAAAACTATAATACCCCTATCGTTCGAGGACTTTTAAACTTAAAAGAAAAAGACGCTATAAGATTTCATATGCCCGGGCATAAGGGTAGAAGTTACGAAGCTATTAAACCTCTTATAGACAATTTATTACAATTAGATTTTACTGAAATTGATGGGTCTGATGATTTATACAACCCCAACGGAATCATCAAAGAGTCTCTCTCCCTTTTAGGTAACGAAAGAGGCTCTAAAAGATCTTTCTACTTAACCAGTGGCACAACCGTCGGAATCCTAGCAGGGATCATGGGTTTGACTTCTCAAGGCGATAAAATTTTAATTACAAAAAATTGTCATAAATCCGTATATAACGCCATTGAGTTAAACAGACTAGTTCCAATAATATTAGAACATGAGCCCTTAGACTCGGGACTAGAAATTCCAATATCACAGGAAATATTTATATCTAAATTAAAAGAGCAAAAGGATATAAAAATGGTAGTTCTTTCTAGACCAAATTATTTTGGTCTATCAAAGAACATAAAAGATTTAATTGAGTACTGCAAAGAAAACCACATTTATTTATTCATTGACGAAGCCCATGGATCTCATTTAAGATATCACGAAGATTTAACAGATGACGCTATGACATTAGGTGCTAGTCTTTCTGTAAACTCATTCCACAAGACTCTACCCTCACTTACTCAAAGTTCTGTAATAAACTTTAACCAGCAAATGAGTGATATAGACATTTCAAAAGTTTTATCCATGATTGAAAAGCTTCAAAGTTCTTCCCCTTCATATCTTTTAATGGCAAGCCTAGAAATTTCAAGTGCTTTTATGAAAGAATGCGGGAATAAAAAACTAAAAGAGTTAAAAAGCCATGTGGATGAATTTAACAACTCTGTTCAAAAACTTGACTTTTTAAAGGTAATTACATCAAACCACCTTATGGAACATGATTTTACTAGAATAGTATTAGAGACAGATTTTCCTGCCCTTTACCTTAAAAATCATCTTGAGAATAACGGAATCTTTGTGGAAATGATTACAAGAAATATATTAGTTTTAATCGCAACAGTGATGGATGAAAAAAGTGACTTTATTACACTTTCAAAAAGTATTAAATCCTTTAACCTTAAAAAATATCTAGATGTTAGCAAGTATAAGAGATTTCCAGATACTTATGATATTTCAAAAATCTCGTTTAATCATGCCGAGGGGAAAACCCTAAAAGAAAATATTATAATATATCCACCTGGAACTATTTATCTAAAAAAGGGCGATGTGATTACAAAAAAAGATATAGACTATTTAACAAGCTTAATTGAAGATGGTATACACGTGTTTACAGACTTTAATAAAAATTTAAATAATTTGTATGTGGAATAATAATTTGTTTAAAATACAGGTTTTTAGTTGACAAATACATAATAAGTAGTGTATTATTTATGTAACACAGTATGGAGGTGTCATATGAAATTTAATGATCATCAACCTATTTATATACAAATTATGGACTACTTCAAATTTAAAATAATTAGGGGCGAACTTCAGTCTAATGAAAAAGTTCCCTCAATAAGAGATGTTTCCTCACAACTAAAAGTAAATCCCAATACTGTTCAAAGAAGCTTTCAAGAACTTAAGAATGAAGGTATAATATATTCTCAAAGGGGTCTTGGAAACTTTGTTACTTCTGATGAACAAGTGTTGAGAAACCTAAAAGTTATAAAAGGTAAAGAGATAATTTCTAATTTTTACAACGAAATTACAAGTCTCGGTCTTTCAGAGGAAGACTGTTTCGATTTGTTGAGAGAGGAGTGGAATAGACGTGAGCAATCTAATTGAAATTAGAGATTTAAATAAAAAATACGGAAAGAATTTTGCACTAAAAGACTTAAATCTATCTTTAGAATCTGGAAAAGTTATAGGTCTTTTAGGTCCCAACGGTTCTGGTAAAACTACACTTATAAAAATACTTACCGGTCATATTAAAACCTATAAAGGAGAAGTTCTTTTAAATGGACTAAAGCCAGGTAAGATAACTAAATCATTTGTTTCTTACCTACCCGATAGAAATATACTACGAAACTTTAATAAAATTTCAAATTGTATTTCATTTTATAACGATTTTTTTGAAGATTTTGATACTCAAAAAGCTTTAAAACTTTTAAAGAATCTAGAACTCAACGAAAATCAAAAAATAATTTCTCTTTCTAAAGGTATGACAGAAAAGCTTCACCTAGCTATAACCCTTGCAAGAAAATCTAAAATCTACATCTTAGATGAACCAATTGCAGGAGTTGATCCAGTGGCTAGAGACGAGATTTTAAATACTATAATTGACAATATCTCACCAGAAAGTACGATGATTATATCTACTCATTTAGTAAAAGATATAGAAAATATTTTTGAACAGGTTATATTTTTGAAAGACGGTGGAATTTCTCTATTCGATTCTACCGAAAATATCAGAAAAAATGAAGGTTCTTCCGTTGAAGAAATGTACAAAAAAATCTTTGGAGGTTTACAATGGGAAAACTATTAAAATATGAATTAAAAAAATCTACAGGTTACTTTCTCTATCTAATTTTAGGTGCCCTTGTAACATCTGCACTACTTATACTAGGATTTAAATCGTTAACCGGTGATAACCTCACAGATACACAGTCCATGAATTATCCAGGTCTTGCTTTTCCTTTGACTATGATTGTTTCTATAATACTTGCGACTGCCGTAGCCATAGCTTTTGTATTCTACGTTGTCACAAATTATAAAAGAGACTTATACCGTGATGAGTCCCTACTAAAGTTCTCACTTCCTATTGACGGAAAAGACTTTTTGAAATCAAAGCTAATAAACATAACCATATGGACAGTTATTCTATATGTAATAATAATATTTGGTACTTTCTTTCTTTCTAAATTTATAATTCCAAATATTCACAAAGAAATTGCATATGCTATAAATGAAGCACTATCTGTAGCCAATTTGAATATAAGTCATTTTATATTTATAGTAGTACTCAAATTTTTACAGACCATATTTTCATTTATTATGTTATACTTTTCGATTACATTTACAAAAGCTGCTTTTAAAGATTCCAAATCTGGAATATTATGGTTTTTAATATATCTTGGAATTTCAGCAGTGCTATCAATTATAAGCTATTATATGAACTTGTTTATTCCCTATCGACTCGAGTTTTACAATAAAATTCAATTAGTTGAGAGAAGCTTAGATATGTTGGGAAATTTAGCGCCACAAACTTTAATCTTATCGTTTAATTTAGCAAGCGCAATTTTCTATACAATTATAACTCTAGCATTCTTTTATTCAACAATATACATGTTGGACAATAAAGTAGATTTATAAACAATAAAGATAAGAAAAATTTTAATATTTTTTTGACGAGTACTTAAAAGGTACTCGTCATTTGTTATATAAGTAAATTAATCTAAATTTATATATAAATAGAAGTCCAAATATAAATGTCTAATAAAATAAGAGATAGAATTAACTACCCCTATTTTTTACAATATCTAATATTATTTGTTTTTTAAGTACTCTGTCGCTTTATCAAAAAGTTCACGGGACTTTTCACTCTCATAAGTAACTCCATACACGTCTTCAAAGGTTAAACCTACTTCCTCTAAAATATTTGAGTAAAGAGATTGTAGTTTATTATACATTGGTTCACTTTCTTTAAACGAGTAAAAATGTCTAATCCAATCACCATCTATAACCCCATTTAATCTTATATGAGCATTGTCCTCCTCAAACTCCATTGAAAATTCAAAATCATTGGGATGTTTACCATATATAATCCTAATAGGCAGTAAGTGCTTCACCTCTGTTGATTCATATTGATTTTTTAAATCCTCAATAATATTGTTAATTTCTTTTTTTAATCCATCTCTTTCACTGATAAAACTTAATTGCTTTAAGTTCTCATCTTGTATATCGTCAATTGTTATTTCAATAGGTAATTCTATAACCTTAATTTTTTCAAGATTATCCTTTATAGAAACATTTTGGCTTTCTGTAATTTCAACATTCTCTAACCTTGTCGACTGTGAGCTATCTTTCTTCTTACAAGAAAAAGCTAACAATAAAACAACAGCTACAGAACATAAAATCATAATTTTTTTAGTATTCATAATCCCCTCTGAAATTTAAGTGAGACACATCTTCTCCCTTAGCCGATGAAATATTCTTTGCCTTCATATCATTTGCTTATATTAAGTACTTTTCTCCTTATTCTTAATATAATTTAATATTAACATAAAAAAATAAATAAATCTACCCTATATTTTATATTTATATTTAACAATTATGAACTTTTATATCTTTATAAAAAGGTCATTTTTGATTTTCGTGTAATTTTACCCTAGCTATGTTATAATCTTACAGAAAGAAAGGAAGATTATGAGTAAAAACATTATTTTTCACATACCGTTTTATGCGGACAAAGAACATTTAAGCGGTTCTAATATAAGACCTTATAAGATGATTAAGGGTTTTAAAGACCTTGGGTATAACGTAGATATTGTAATGGGTTATGGCAAGGAGAGAAAAGCTTCAATTTATGAAATAAAAAATAAAATAGAAAATGGATTATCCTATGACTTTTGTTATAGTGAAAGTTCTACCATGCCTACTTTACTTACAGAAAAAAACCACATACCTAAGTACGGTTCCATGGATTTTAAATTTTTTAAATATTTAAAATCAAAAGGAATAAAAATAGGACTATTCTATAGAGACATATATTGGCAATTTGATGAATATAAAAAAAATCTATCTCTTCCAAAAAGACTTGTCTCTACTCTTTTTTACAAATATGATTTAAAAAAATACGACGAACTTGTGGATGTACTGTACCTTCCCAATATGAAGATGAAAAAATATATTCCAATGAACCCCCACAAAGTATTTGAAGAACTCCCTCCTGCAATTGATGAAGCAGTTGAATATGAAAAAGCTTTTTCCGATGAACTAAATCTTTTTTATGTAGGAGGATTAGGCGGTCTATACCAACTAGACGAATTTTTTAAAGCAGTTGTTTCCTTAGATTTTGTCAAGGTAACTGTTTGTACCAGAAAAGATGAATGGATAAAATTAAAAAGTAAATATCAACCATATTTAAACGAAAAAGTTACAATAATACATGAAGGACCAGATGGTTATAAGCCTTATTTAGAACAAGCGGACTTGGGAATATTGTACTTTAAGCCTGTAGAATATAGAGACTTTGCAATGCCTGTTAAGTTATTTGAATATATAAAATTCAAAAAACCCATACTTGCTGTTAAGGATTCTGCCGTAGGAGACTTTGTAAAAAAACATGATATAGGTTTTGTACTTCCCTACTCGGCATATGAACTTAAAACTTTGCTTTTAAAACTACATGAAGAGAAAAATGAAATTGAAATTAAAAGAGAAAATCTTAAAAAGATAATACCTCAAAGTACATGGAAAGCTAGAGCCTTAAAGGTAAAGGAGGATTTGACAAATTAAATGAAAATACTATCTATTATTGGAGCTAGACCTCAATTTGTAAAAGAAGCAATTATCCAACATGAAATAAATAAGTATGAAGATATAGAAGAGGTTGTTGTCCATACGGGACAGCATTACGATGAAAATATGTCAGGGATATTTTTTGATGTACTTAACATGAGAAAACCCGACTACAACCTTGGAATTCACGGTATGACCCACGGTGAAATGACGGGCAATATGATTATAGAAATAGAGAAGATACTTCAAAAAGAAAATCCCGATTTTTTAATACTATATGGCGATACCAACTCCACATTGGCGGGAGCAATTTCAGCAGCAAAACTTGGAATCAAAGTCTGCCATATTGAAGCCGGTTTAAGACAAGAACCTAAAACTATGCCAGAAGAGATAAATAGAGTTCTCACCGATAGAATCTCCAACTTTTTATTTGTACCAAGCGAATATGGCATGGAAAACTTAAAAAAAGAAAATATTACAAATAACGTATACTTTACAGGAGATGTAATGTACGACGTGTTCTTGAAGATGAAACCTTCTTTTGACTACAGTTTAATGGAAAAATTACAATTGGAAGAAAACAACTTTATCCTAATGACTCTTCATAGGGACTTTAACGTAGATAATAAAGAAAAATTAGAAGAAATTTTATCACAAGTGGAAAGGGTTTCTAAAGAAATACCCGTAATTTTCCCTATACATCCAAGGACAAAATCCAGAGTAAAAACTTTTGGACTTGAAAAGTACTTAACAGAAGTTTTAACTCTTGAACCTTTAGACTACTTGAGTTTAATGGGTCTTACTGAAAAATGTAAAATGATACTTACCGACTCGGGAGGATTTCAAAAAGAGTCCTACTTTGCAGGAAAGCGTGCAGTTGTTGTAATGGAAGACACTTCCTGGAGAGAACTTTCTGATAAAAATATAAATATACTATCAAACCCTAGTGATATTTATAAAAACCTTATGGATCGCTCAAACATAAACTTTGAAAATAATATCTATGGTAAAGGGGACGCTGCAAAGCAGATTGTAAAAATATTACATGATAGTATGTAAGCAAAAAAAGTAAAATATATTTATAACATTAAAATTCTAATCAATTCAAATATATAAAACTATTTTATTTGGATAACTTTATTTTATTAAATCAAGGAGCGATTATTATTAAAAAGAGAATACTACTTATTGTTACACTACTTTTTATTTTAACTTCCTGCCAAACTAATCCTAAAGAAATAAGTCAAGAAGATTTAGAGAAGAAAATTTGGAACAAAGCGAATTTAAATCAAGAAGTGGTTTCTGAAAAAGTCAAAGAAGCTGTGAAGCAATATAAAAATCAAAAGCAAGACTATAACTTTGGTCTTGAAGATTATGAATCCTTCGGCACATATATGAACTATTTCGACATAACAAAATACAAAAGAATTGATAACGTAGCTATTGATAGATGGGGTCTACCTGTAGTGCAGTATGGAGACTCTTTTCACTACAACCCTGTAACCCTTTCTCAATTTGCACTTTCTTCTTATAGTGATTCTTTAAAACATAGGGAAGATCCTTCAGACAATGATCAGTTTTTTGTTGCTGTTGATAAAATCCTCTCCATGATGGACCAAGACGGTGCTTTTAGATATACCTTTAAGTGGTATAACTACAACTCAGGTGAAGATTATCCTATTGGTTGGGTTAGTTCCATGGCACAGGGTCAGGTTATGAGCGTGTTATCCAGAGCCTATTATATAACTAAAGATCAAAAATACCTTGATTACGCTAATAAAGCAATGGGCTTTCTACTTAAACCCGTTGAAGATGGTGGAGTTAGAACTGATTTAAGTGATGTGGATCCAACTTTAAAAGACTATATTTTTTTCGAAGAATATGTATCTAAACCAGATTCATATACTTTGAATGGTTACATCTTTACGCTTCTAGGTATATATGATTACAAAGAAGCCCTTAAATTAGCAGGAAATATTGAAGCACACAAAAAAATCAACGAGTATTTTGACTCAGGAATAAAATCATTATTAAAGATCATAGATTTTTACGATGTTGGAGGATTTACCAATTACGACTTAGGTTATATAAACTTTGATGTTGAACTTAGATTAATTCCTTCCTATCATGCAGTTCATATCCGTCAAATGCACGCTCTTTATTCCATTACTGGTGAAGAGAAATTCAAGGAAAAAGAAGAACTTTGGAAGTCTTATGTTGATTAAATAACTTTAAAGGTATAAATATTATTTATAAATCAGGCACTTAATTTTTTTAAACACCTGATTTATAAACAGCAATAGTACATCTGTAATAATTGTTTTCAACTTTTTACTAATTTTCTTACACTATCATTCCAGGGGTTTCTTTTTATATGTAGAAAAGTTTAATCTCCTATGTATTATCATATCATAGGTTAGGAAGTGATTTTTACAAACTATTACATTTAGATATCAAGCCCTCAGAACTTATCCGAGGGCTTATATCATCTATATATTTTCATATCGTTTTGCCATCTTAAGATACACTCTAGTAGATAACTTAAACATAACAAAGTAAACTATAAAGTATATACCTACTCCTATGACACTTGATTTCATAAAGGTTCTTCTATCCATAATTCCAACGATTTTAACTATATCAAATACTATTTTTGAGGATCCTAATGTATGACAAATTGCCACAAAGAAAGGTGCAAAGAACATAAAGGAATTTTGTCTTCCCACTTGTTTTCTTATCTGTCTACTACTCATTCCAATTTTTTTCATTATGGCGATATTTTCACCATCGGATATTCCTTCTGATATTTGCTTATAGTATATGATAATGGATGTAGAAATTAGAAATACCACTGAAAGTAGTACACATACAATGTATAATCCACTATACATATTGTTAAATTCAATTCTTGATGATACTCCTGAAATAAAAGAAGATGGATATTTTTCTGAGATAAAACCCTGTGAAAAAACAGATCCTACAATGTCATTTTCAAATTTATCATCTATGTTTTTATTGTTAACCAAATCTATAAATACATTTGTTTCCATTGTGTAAATTTCCGTATCTTTTCTATCGCCTATGAATTTATCTATTTCGTCTGTGAATTTCTTTGTGTCTTTTGTAATTATTACAAGATTTTCAAAAAGTCCCATGGAAGGATCAGAAATGTACCTTGGTGAACTTTCAAGATTTATAACTTTGTATTTTAAATCCCCCATCTTGATATTTTTAAGTTCCTCTTTCATATTTGTATGAATTAGAACTTCATCATCTTTTAAACTTATCTTCTCTTTTGAAATTTCATTAAATTGTTCTAAATCAACTAAGTATAAAAAAACAGTAGAAGCTTTTAGGTTGTTTAGATGGAGTACGGGCTTAAGTTCTCCATTCTTATAATCAGCTAGAGCTATGATTTGTTTCACATTTTTTATATCTTTTATCTCTTGATTGTCTTCTTTTGAGATTTCTAAGACTCTTTTTTCAATCTTCTTGGATACATCTTCGTCCCAACCTTTAAAGGTAATTTGATAATCTGACGGAAAAGCATACTCTAGAAATGTATCTCTACTTTTTAATAAACCTGTTAAACTAATAAACACTACTAAAAACATGGTGGATATTATACATATGCTTGCAAGTGCCGCTGAAGACTCTCTAATTCTAAACAATATACTGGAAATAAAAGTCATGTTTTTTTCTTTATAATATATTTTTTTATTTTTCTTTAAAGCCTTTATAACTATTATAGAAATTGAGCCAAATAGAAAATAAGTACCAAAAATTACTGCTATTACTGCAATAAGAAATATTTCCATGCTTTTAAATATGGAATTTGTAGTAAGTGCTTGAAAGTATCCAAAAAATAGTAATGCTATTCCTATTATAATTCCTATAATAGATGCTTTAGGTTCTTTTTCACCCTCCTTACTCTTTATCATGAGTTTTAAAGGATTTAATTTCCTAATGTTTACTATATTTATCACACCTAGAATTAAGTGAATTATCAGAAAAAATCTCAAAGTTTTAAAAATCAAAAACGGTTTTAATTCAAGAGTTATTTCTTTTTCTATATCTAAAATCTTTGCAATTATTTGTATCAATAGTGGATATGTCATTGTAAAAGTTCCTATCGCAAGTAATAGGGACATAATTGCTGTAAAAAAAGTTTCAAGAGCTATTATAACGCTTATGTTCTTTTTTGAAACTCCAAGCATTGAATAAAGGGCTAGGTCTTTAGTTCTACTTTTCCTAAGTACCGAGTTTAAATACAATAGAAACAAAACTGCAAAAAACATTATTACCCAACTACCTAATTCAAGCACCATAAATATACCCCTGGAACCCTTGCTTTCTTCTATAAAAGTCTCCTTCCCTAAGCTTAGAATTAGAATGTAGATATAAGCAAACAAACTGGATGCTATGATATATGGGATATATATCATTTTATTGTTTTGTACATTTTTAAAAGCTAATTTAAATTCCAGTTTCTTCAATGAAGTCACCTCCTGAAAGTAGCATCATTTGAGTTTGCACAAGTTTTTTATACATTTGATCGTTGTTTAAATCTCCCTTGTAAATATCATGAAATATAATGCCGTCTTTTATAAAAAGAACTCTTGACGCCCTTGACGCTGCCATGGTGGAATGTGTAACCATGAGTATGGTCTGACCTTTTAAGTTCAAGTCCTCAAATAAATTTAGAAGTTCCATACTAGAATTAGAATCCAATGCCCCTGTAGGTTCGTCCGCCAATAAGAGTTTTGGATAGGTTATAATAGCTCTTGTGATTGCAACCCTCTGTTTTTGTCCTCCAGAAATTTCATAAGGATATTTTTCTAATATTTTATCTATATTAATCTCTTTTGAAATTTTTTTTATTCTTTTTTCCATAAGCTCTGTTTTCTCATTAGATAAGACCATTGGCAAGAATATATTGTCTTTATTATTTAAAGAGTTTAAAAGGTTAAAATCTTGATATACAAAACCCATATTATTTCTTCTAAACTGCGCCTGCTCTTCTTCGGTTTTTTTAAATATATTTTCACCATTTAGATAAACTTCTCCATATGTGGGATTGTCAACGGTTGCTATTATATTTAATAAGGTAGTTTTTCCTGAACCCGATTCCCCCATTATGGCAACATATTCCCCTTCTCCTACTGTAAAGTTAATATCTTTTAAAGCTTCTACTGAAGTCTTTTTTCCTTTATAGACTTTTTTTAAGTGTTTTACTTCTAGAATATTCATTTTTACCTCCAATAATTTTTCTGCTTGAAATTATATTACATTCTTTAGATTATAAAATCCTAAATCTAACCTTACAGTTTAAAAATAATCTTACAATTTGTAAGTTATAGGATATTTTCTTAGTATGTAATTATATTATGATAATACTAAGTTTATAAAAATTTTAATGTTTAATTTAAAAGCTACTCGTCACTTTTAAACACTTCACCATTTGAAATGAGGATAAAAAAAGGAGGAACCCCTCCTTGACCTTTCTATATATTATTAACTAACAATACTCTTATTTGTAGCACATCCTTATTCTTCTACTATATCTTTTCTATTTAAATTGATTTTAAACTTAGTACCTACCCCTACTTTTGAATCTATTTTATAATTATACTTAAACTTACTTAAAATATCATCCACTAAATAAAGTCCAATTCCTGTAGAGTTTGAATAATTTCTTCCATTTTGTCCAGTAAATCCAAAACTTGTAATCATCGGTATATCTTCCTCAGGTATTCCAATGCCCGTGTCTTCTATTTCTAATATATCTTTATCTTTTCTATTTGAGATGCGAATATGTCCTTTCTTTGTATATTTTAATGAATTAAAGACTATCTGATCAATTACAAAGCTAAACCATTTAGGATCTGTAATTATATTTTTTTCTACTATATCAAGTTCCAGCTTAATATTATTTTTAATAAAGAACAACCTATACTTCCTTATGGTCTTTTTAACTATATTTTCAAGACTAATCATACGAAATGAATAGTCTTTTGAATTCTCTCTTGACTTCATAAAGTTTATCATTTGACTGATGTACTCTTCAGTTTTTTGAACTTCTATCTCTATAGACTTATCTCCACTTCTGTCTGCAATCATAAGTATGGACGCTAGAGGTGTCTTTACTTGGTGTGCCCAAAGTGTAAGGTATGAATTTAAATCACTTAGATTTTTACTGTATTCAGCATTTACCTTTAAAATCTCTTCTTGTAATTCATCATAGAGCCTCTTGTTTTTCAAATTTAGCTTAGTTCTTTCAAAAATTTCATAATACATGGAATCCCTTAGATTTTTATATTTTATATATCTAATTATAATAATTATGAAAATGAGAAATAAGGAAAGTAAAAGATAGTAGTAAAGTACCTTATCACTATAATTAAACGCATAAAAAATCAATTTACCCACAATGCCCATTATAAAATAGGTAATTATGTAACCCTTATTTATATTAAAGAAATCTCTCATTTTATAATATATCCAACTCCTTTTTTTGTCTCAATAAAATCCTTAATTCCCATATCTGAAAGCTTTTTTCTAAGTCTTGTCACATTTACCGTCAAAGTGTTGTCATCAATGTAAGAGTCTGTAGACCATAGCTTATCCATAATAACAGATCTACTAATGACCTTTCCTAAATTTTCCATCAATATTTCAAGTATCAAATATTCATTTTTAGTAAGAGATTCTTCCTTGTCATCGTATTTAATAGTCATAGAGTCTGTATCTAAAACTACATTTTTATGTTTAATTTTAGTGGATATATCCTTGTTAAAAGTATACGCTCGTCGAAGGTGTGCTTTTATTTTGGACCTTAAGATTTGCATTTGAAAAGGCTTTGCCAAAAAATCGTCTCCACCATAATTAATAGCATTAATTAAATTTATATCATCTCCTGCTGATGTTAAAAATATAATCGGGACATTGGAAAAGCTTCTAATCTCCTCACAAAGCATAAACCCATTTTTATAAGGCAGTTTTAAATCCATAAGAACCAATGAATAGTCTTTTGCTTTAAATTCTTCTACTACATTTTTAAAATCTCTGACTGAACCTGTTTCATAACCCCAAGTCTCCAATTGAAATTTTAGTTCTTCACAAATCTTTTTTTCATCTTCCACAATAAATATTTTCATATACTCCTCCTAATTTCATTATACATTATCCATACAAGTTGATTGTACAAGACAGTCTTATATCTTATACTTTAATTGGGTATAAAATTAATAAAAAGGGAGGTTGTGTAATGAGTACTTCTGGTCTTAAAGAATTTTTCGGTTTATATGTACTAGGTGCATCAATAGCAATTATTATTTTAGTAGTATTTATAATAATAATTTATTACTTTGTAGCAAATTCAAAATTGAAAAAACAAAAGAACCACTTTTCCAATGTTCATCAAAATTTAAAAGTAGGCTCTAAAGTAATTTTTAGCAACGGAATTTATGGAAAAGTCGTTAGAGTAGATAAAGATGTGGTAGATATCGAAGTAAAATCAAAGGCTATTATGACAGTAAGTCGATATGCTATTTCATCTATTGTAGATTAGGTATCTAAATTTAGATACCAGTTTGTGTTTTAAATTTTTTTGAAATTTTTTTTGATTTTTTTTTAATAAAAAAAGGCTTATTTTCAACGTGTAAATGTCTTTATAGGAAAAGGATTTTCACAAGTAGAAAAGAACCAATTTAAAACGGTTTTTTTAGGTTATAATTATATATAAGAAAGTTAAAGAAGGAGGAATATTATGCCTAATATTATGTTAACTAGAATCGATAATAGATTGATTCACGGACAAGTAGCTACTCAATGGACTAATGTAATCGGTGCAAACCTTATTTTAGTTGCCAATGATAAAGTTGCTTCTGACAAGATGAGACAGGGTCTTATGGATATGGCAGCTCCAAATGGCGTTGCAACAAGATACTTTACAATCCAAAAGACTATTGACGTTATTCACAAGGCGGCTGATAGACAAAAGATTTTTATTATCTGCGAATCTCCTCAAGATGTTTTAAGACTTGTTGAGGGTGGAGTTCCTATAAAAAAAGTCAATATCGGTAATATGCACATGGCTGAAGGAAAAAGACAAGTTGCTCAAGTTGTAGCTGTTGATGATTTAGATGTAGAAGCTTTTAAAAAATTGAGAGACTCAGGAGTGGAACTTGAAATTAGAAAGGTTCCAACTGAATCTGCTGAAGATGTTGAAAAACTATTTAAATAGTTTAATAAAATAAGGAGGAAGTTATGGGAGATTATAATTTTATTCAAGTGCTCCTAGTGTTTATAGTTACCTTTGTGGCTGCTATAGACCAATTTAGTTTTCTAGAGTCCTTATATCAACCAATTGTAATGGGCCCTGTAATAGGTGCTATACTTGGTGATGTAAAAACAGGACTTATCGTAGGAGGTACTTTCCAGCTGATGACAATAGGTAATATGCCTATTGGTGGTGCTCAACCTCCAAACGCTGTACTAGGTGGTATCATGGCTACAGTACTTGCAATTGCTGGAAAGGGAAATATGGACGCGACTGCAGCTGTTGCAGCAGCTATTCCATTTGCAATCTTAGGACAATCTGCGGTGACCTTATTATTTACAGCAATGTCACCAATAATGTCAAAGGCAGACCAATACGCAGAACAAGCAAATCCAAAGGGAATTACCAAGATAAATTATATTTCAATGGCTTTACTTGGAACAGCATTTGGACTTATAGCAATTCTATTCTTTATAGGTGGTAACGCTATGGCTGCTCAAATGGCTAAGTTAGCAGATAACAAATGGTATCAAGCAATTATGAACGGTTTATCCGCTGCTGGAGGAATGATGAGATTCGTAGGTTTTGCAGTATTATTAAAAGTTATGCTTTCAAAAGACCTATGGGGATTCATGTTTGCAGGATTTGCATTTGCTGTAATAATTGTTTCTATTGAAGCATTACAAGGACCTGCTCTATTAATTCTAGCTCTAATAGGATTTGCATTTGCTTATTGGGATTATCAAATGCAAACAAAATTAAAGAACGCATCCTTCGATAACTATGGAGGTGAAGAAGATGGCATATAATATTCCAGATACCTATAAGGATCAAAATCCTGCTCAATCCTTAGATAAAAAGACTTTAAATAAAATGGTTTGGAGGTCTTTATTCTTACAAGCCTCTTTCAACTATGAGAGAATGCAGGCTGGTGGTTGGCTATACGCTATTCTTCCAGGACTTGAAAAGATTCACAAAGATAAAGATGACTTGGCAGCTTCAATGTCACACAACCTTGAATTCTTTAATACTCACCCATTCTTGGTAACATTGGTTATGGGTATTATCCTATCCTTGGAGCAAAATAAGGCAGATATACCTACAATTCGTGCGGTAAGAGTTTCTGCTATGGGTCCTCTAGGTGGTATTGGAGATGCTTTATTCTGGTTAACTCTTGTACCGATAACTGCAGGTATAACATCTAACATGGCTATACAAGGTAGCTTGGCAGCTCCTTTCATATTCCTTTTGATATTTAATATCGCCCAATTTGCAATCAGATATTTCTTAATGCACTGGTCTTATAAAATGGGTGTTAATGCCATAGACATTTTAACTGCAAATGCAAAGGAATTTACAAGAGCCGCTTCTATTCTTGGGGTATTCGTAGTTGGATCTTTAATTGCCGTTTATGGTGGAACTCAACTAAATGTAGAAAAAGACAATGGTGTTACAAATGTAGCCGTTCCTGTTACTACTGTAGTTTCTCAAGAAGAATTACCTGACTATGCAGACTATCTATACGTTAAAGACGATAATGGCAATGTAACTGAAGAATTACAACCAGGTGCAAGTATCATCGAACTTGACAATGGAAAATCTCAAATCACCTTCAATAGATATGAAGAACAACCTGTAAAGGTTAACTTCCAAGGCATCTTAGACGGTGTACTTCCTAAGATGATTCCATTAGCACTAACTTTAATGCTTTATTTCTTAATGGTTAGAAAACAATTTACACCTATTAAGTCTATAGGATTATTACTTGCATTAGGACTTGCAGGATCTATAATTCCTGCACTATTCAACGCACCAAGTATTTGGGGCTAAATTGTATATAAGGGAGGCCTAGGCTTCCCTTTATTTTTTAACGGGGGTATTTATGAACGGAGTAATTCTTACTGCGCATGGAAAATTTCCTGAGGGATTAAAAGACGGTCTACAATTAATAGCTGGTACCCAGGAAAATTTAATTGCTGTTAATTTTTTACAAGGAGACGGAACATCAGGTTTAGATGAAAAATTAAGTAAAGCACTTGATAATTTGAAAAGCTATAAAAATATAGTAATACTTACCGATTTAGCTGGCGGTACACCTTTTAATAGGTCTGTACTATTGACCAGTGAAATGAAAAATGTTCAAGTATTGGCAGGTACTAATTTTCAAATGCTCTACACTGCTGTTTTTGATGGCTCTGACAATTTAGAAGAACTTGTAGAAAATATAGTTTCAGAAGGAAAAAACGGAATTATTTCATACGAGTTCAATAACAAAGAAGAAGAATTAGAAGAAGATGGAATATAAAAAGACAGAGTTTAAACTCTGTCTTTTTATATTCTTTTAAATAACATCAGGATTTTTTTCTTCCAAATAATCTACATCTTTTTTCAACAACATAATAACACAAGTTATAAGCGTCATTAGTCCACAAATTATAAATAGTAGACCTATTCCTCTTCCTTTTCCAATTCCAATTAAATCTGCAATAAAGGTGTTTGCAAGTTTTCCATTTTCCATTAATAAAGGTTCAAATACATGATCTGCAAGAATACCTGCAAGAAGTGTGGCTATAGGAGATAGTATCTTTAAAAAAGCGTTTATTAACGAACCAACTCTTCCAAGCATATTGTTTTCAATTTTTAAGTGAAGTAACGACCCAAAAGTAGCATTTGCATAGGGTAGTGGAAAAGAAAAGATTAATATTCCTATTGCAATAACTAACCAGTGATAATTAACTCCTGCTATGATAAGACCTAATGAACAAATGATTATACTCATATAAATTGATCTTACTTTATGTTTTTGGACGGGAATTACACCGGATAAAACTCCTCCAACTATCATTCCAGCACCTGATAACGAATTTACAATCCCGTAAATTTTAGTATCAAAATTGCCCATAACCATAGGTCCTAGTAATACTATTGCTAAATTTGCAATGAAATTTATTAGGGAAAATACCTTTATAATTTGTAAAAAACCTTCTTTTTCCCTAAGAAGATTCATCGCTAGTTTCATGTCCGTTAGCATGGTTTTAGTTAGATTTGAATCTTTTAGCTCTTCTATTTCATGTTCTATCTTCTGTGGAAGTATGGTAAGAATTGCCACGAAGAAGGATATGAAGTCAATTGTAAAAAGTCCTGCTAAACCTATAAATGGATATAAGGATCCTGCAATTAAAGGTGCTAATAGTCCTTGAATCGCCATAATAAGCTGCATAAATCCATTAGCTCGAGATATATCTTTCTTTTCTACAAGAAGTGGAATGCTTGCATTAAAAGCTGGATTTTGAAATGTACCGAGGGTCTGAGACAAAAAGGTAATAGGATATACCATCCAAACCTTTATCTTACCTGTCAAAAACAATATTATAAGTACAATCTTTAATACCGCATCTAGTGAATCCGTCAGTATAATTATATATTTTCTATTCTTTCTATCTGCCAAAGTTCCTGCTAAAGGCGCAAATATAATTCCTGGAAGCATTTGCACAAAAAAAGTCATGGCAAAAGAAGTCGCACTCTTTGTCATCATATAAATCCAAATGGACAATCCAAAGGATGAAATACCCGATCCTAGAATTGATACAAATTGACCAAACCATACGACTATAAACTTTCTAAATTTATTGTTCATAAACTTCTCCTAAATTTTGATTACAATATTAAAATATTGTATATGTGATAAATCATTTACATAATATCATATGTAAATTGATTTTAACACTTATTATATCAAAATTTATTAGTTTAAACCTACCTTATTCCTTATTATACGCTTAATATATTTTAGACTTTTAATTCTAAAACAAAATTATGTATGCTTTATCTTAAAGTAAAATAGAGAGGGTACCCTCTCTATTTTACTTATTATATGAAACTTTATATGCAAACTGATCTCCCCTTGCATAGGACAAGGTGTACTCTATAATTCTATCTGTCTTATCATAAGAATATCTCTTAATTCTAAGACATGGTGAATTGGGCATAAGCTCCAAGGCCTTTGCTTCTTCTTTCCCTAATATTCCCGCCTGAAATATCTCTTCAACTTTGCTTATCTTTCTATTGAATTTCTTCTCATATATATCGTAAAGAGGCATTTCGTCCAATAGCTTTTTACTTATTTCTTTAAAATCTTCATAGGGAATAAACGTTGTTTCAATCATCATGGGTATATTATCTGCCTGTCTAAGTCTTATAAATCTAATTACTTTTTCTTTTTCATTAATCTTAAGTTTAGATGACACAAATTTATTGGATCTTTCTATATGAAATTCGAGCACAGTAGTCTTTGGAGTTTTGTTGCTTGCCTTCATCTGTTCTGTAAAGCTATAATAATCTGACAAATTGTGTTTATCTCTATCTTTTTTTGCAATAAACGTACCTTTTCCATGGATTCTTTCAATATTTCCATTTAGCTCGAGCTCTGATATTGCTTGCCTTACAGTAGTTCTAGATAGACCATATAATTTACAAAGTCTTCTTTCCGAAGGCAATTTATCTCCCGGCTTCATAAGTTCCATCTCTCCCACCAAAACGTCTACAAGTTTTGAATATAATGGAATTTTATCAGTTTTTTCTAATTTCATTATTCTAATTTTTCTGTCCAAGGACTTGCAGTATATTTTAGAATTTCATTTAATTCTTCGATATTTTGTTTTCCTTGAGTTCTAAGCCAATTTACCCCCTCTTCTTCCGACTTGAAGAACTCTTCTACTCCACCTGCCCATGTAGCCCTTCCACATAGAACTCCATTAAACTTAGAACCTGATTCGTGTGCAAATTTAATCGTTTCTTGGAAGAGTTTTGCAGAAACTCCACCAGATAGAAATATAAATGGCAAAATTGTAGAATCTGACTGTTCCTTAAAATACTTCATGGCTTCTTCTTTTGAATATACTTGGTCTTCTCCAAACCCTTCTACAAAATTCATGTTTACAGGAACTTCCACTTTTAAAACATCTACATTATATCTTTCTTCGGAAAATAATTTCATTGCATCTATTACTTTTCTAGGCTTAATTTTTGCATATTCTTTAGATTTTGAATCAGAAATTTTACTGTCATAACTCACTATCTCTAAAAAGAATGGAATGTCCTCACCTATACACTCAGATCCTACCCTCTCAACAAAAGCCTTCTTCTGATCATTTATTTCTTCAGGCTCATCTATATCGTAGTACAGTAGAATTTTTACAGCGTCTGCACCTTCTTCGCTGATCCTTTTAACTGACCAGTCTTTTAAAAGTCTTGGAAGTCTACCAGGCGTTTCATTGTCATATCCTGTGACTTCATACGCTAATAAAAGTCCCGCATCTTTATCTCTTTTTTTAGTAGCTTTCATCCCATAAATAGGATCTAATAATATGGATGAAGCATATGGAGTTAGTTCTCTAGAAACTAGAGATTTGAAGTTTTCAATATTTTCCTGTGTGGTTAATTTGGGATCTATCTTGTCGATCATCTTCCTCATTGCACCTCTTTGGTCAATCGCAAGAGCTGCAATTACATTATTTTTTGAAGAAAGTCTTTCAATCTTATCTTTCTTACCTTTTGATATTTTCTTCATATGTTCCCCCTTTATACAATGGAATTTACTTTAATCCTTTTCATAAATTCTTTCACATTACCCTCATCTATATATCCCGTCTTTTCTTCAATTGCATTTGAAATTCCACATGCCATTGCAAGTTTTATAGTATTTTCAATTCCCATGTTTTTATCTATTCCATAGGCAAGTCCTGCTACTGTAGAATCTCCAGAACCAACGGGATTTACGGCTTTTACATTAGGAATTTCAACAGAATATACACTGTTTTCAAACTTTACGATAGCTCCGTTTTTTCCCCTAGTCATTACTACCAAAGGAATACTTTTAAATATATCTGATTTTAAATATTCTACAAATTCTTCTTGTGTTTTCAAATTAAGATTTTCAATGTGATTAATTTCAAATTCATTAGGCTTTATACAATAGGGCTTACTAGAACTTTCGAGCACTATCTTAGAGAGATTATCTCCAGAAGAGTCTAAAATTACCTTACACTTTCTTTCATTTGCAATTTCTATAAGCTTTGCATAGAAATCTTCACTAATACCTGGAGGCGTTGATCCAGAAATAGTAACAACTTTACTGTCTGCGATTATATTTTTAAAATGCTCAACAAACTCATCTTCTTGAGTTTTTGTAAGCAAACCTCCTGCTTCTAGTATTTCAGTTTGTTTTTTTTCATGAAGAATGGCAATACAATTTCTAGTATTTTCATCTGTTTTATAAAATGAAGATTTTATATTCTTGTTATTTAATTCCTGTATAATATATTCTCCATTTTTACCTCCTACAAACCCTGTAGGTAAAACTTCAGACCCCAACTGTTTTAATACCCTTGTAACATTAAGCCCCTTACCTCCAGCTGTCTTTGTAACATTTGAGGTTCTATTTACTCTATCTAATTGAAATACATCCAGTTTATAAGATATATCAATGGAAGGATTAGCAGTTACTGTCAATATCATCTCTCAACCTCTTTACCGTTTATAAATGTTGTTACAATATCTAAATTGTCATCTAATACATTGATATCTGCAAATTTTCCAGCTTCAATACTTCCAACCTCATCATCTAGTCCTACTGATTTTGCTGGAACTAAAGATGCCATGAGTACTGCTTCAAAAGGCGTTGCTATTCCCCAATCTACTACATTTTTAACAGCGTCTTTAAGTTTTAAAACAGATCCTGCAAGGGAACCTGTGGTTAAGTTGGCCGCTCCATCCTTAACTATAACATCAAGTTCTCCAAGTTTATAATCTCCATCTGGCATACCCCCCGCCATCATGCAGTCTGTAATTAAAAGCGTTTCTTCTTTTCCTCTACATTTCATTACCACCTCTGCCGCTGCAGGATGTACATGGTGTCCGTCACAAATTATTTCACTAAACACATTCTTAAGTGTTAGACCTGCCCCCACCATTCCAGGATTTCTATGGTGTAGTCCCGACATGCCATTATATATGTGAACAAAAATGCTAGCTCCTGCCATTACCGCATCATAGGCTTGGTCGTATGTTGCATCGGAATGACCAAGGGCTACATAAATTCCAAGAGATTTAGCTTTTTTTATAAATTCAACTGAATTTTCATATTCCGGTGCAATGGCAATTTTTTTAATAAGTCCATGGCTAATTTTTTGCCATTGTTTAAGTTTTTCTATATCCGGCTTAACAAGATATGAAGGATTTTGTGCTCCCTTGTGTTTCAATGTAAAAAATGGTCCTTCTAAGAAGATTCCTCCAACCTTTGCTCCCTCTACTTTTTCGTGGGCTTTATATATATTTTCACAAGCCTTATTTAAATCTTCTGTTTTTGCTGTAAGTGTCGTAGGTAGGAAGGTGGTCACTCCAAGCTTTGCAACCCCTTTTGATATTTCTCCTAGACTCTCTTCCCTCAGATCCATAATGTCATATCCACCATAACCGTGAACATGAGTATCTACATATCCTGGTGCAATAGTATATTCAGAGTAGTCAATAAACTCTTCATCCTCTGGTATACTATCTAAAATTTTTTTAATTCTTTCATTTTCTATTTCAATATAAGCGTCATTTAAAATTTCATCTTTTAAAAAAACTTTGCCACCTTTAATATACTTTTTCATTTTTGTCTCCTATTTATCTGGATAAGGGTGAATTACAACTCCTTTAACGACTCTATTAACAGTACCTGTCTTAGAAGGGGTGTCCGGTGTATTATTTACCTTCAAACTCGCCATTACAGAAACAGTTTGTGCAAAAATTGCATATGGAAATACCAAAAATATATCTTCCAAGTCCATTTCCTTAGAAAGCTTAAAGTTTTTAAATTCCCCCTGTACTTCTCCTTGGCTAATTCCTATAACATCTCTTGCAATTCCATTTCCATATACTTCATTTAAAATGTCTAAGTCGTAAAGTCTTGTGTATTCATTATTTGAAATAAAATCAAACACCAAAGTGTTCTCGTCTACAAATGACTTTGGTCCATGTCTAAATCCCATAGAGCTATCAAAACAAGTTGCTATTTCTCCCGCTGTCAATTCCAATATTTTAAGCTGTGCTTCTCTTGTAAATGCAGCTAATGTTCCAGAACCAAGATATACAACTCTATTAAAGTCTTGATTTAGAATTTCTTGAATTTCATCTTCCTTTTCTATAACTTCATTTCCAAGTTTTGATATTTCTTCAACTCTTGCTTTCTTCTCTTCTAAAGTTAAGCTATTATCGAAAATCAACTCGCTCATTAAAAGCATACAAGTAAATGATCCAGTCATTGCAAATCCTTGATCATTTGAACGTTTTGGCATTAAAATTACCAGTGCATTGTCCTTGTCTTTTAAATCCACTGAAAGTTTTCCTTCTTCTGCACAAGTGATTGCCAAGTGGTTTATATCCTTAACTATTTGGTTTGCCAGTTCTACAGCCTTCAAACTTTCAGGACTATTTCCAGATCTAGCAAAAGAAACCAATACGGTAGCTTCATCTTCTTTAAAGAAGTCATATGGGTTTGAAACTAAATCTGTAGTTGCTATAGCTTCAAAGTCTAAACACCTATTATCCATTTTCTTTAACTGTCTTTCAATAATATCTCCAACATAAGCTGAAGTTCCAGCTCCTGTAAAAATAACTTTAACTCTATCCTTGTTTTCACATACAGAATCTAAGAAATTTTCAATCTTTGAAAGGTTTTGTTCATATATTTCAAGAACCTCTTTCCATAATTCAGGTTGTTGAAATACTTCTCTAACTGTGATTCCTGCTCCCAATTTTTCTAATTTGTTTTCTTCTACTTTAAACATAAAATCCCCCCTACTGGTATCTATACTTCTATTGTACCCCATATGAGGATAAATAACCATAATCGTTTAAATTTCAACATTTAGTTACCATGTATGTTGGTTTTATACTTTGAGGGTGAAATTTCAACAACTAATTTTAGATACCAGTTAAAATAGTAAAATAAAAAAGGGAGATTATTTTTTCTCCCTTTCTTCCGCTTCCCTCTTTGAGAAGGGACAGCCACAGTAATCTTGTCTATATATATTCCATGATTTTGAAAATTCTACACTTTTTTTATATCCATCTTTCTTTTTAAAATCATTTGGTAAATGTTTTACTCCATACTCTTCTGCAATTTTCTCTCCAAGCTCATTTATGACTTGTGCATTCTTATAAGGACTTACCGATAATGTAGTTGCAAAATAATCCATACCCATATCTTTTGCATACTTAGCCGACTCCCTTAATCTAAGTTCATAACAGTTAAAACATCTCTTTGATCCTTCTGGTAAATTAGTTAATCCCTTTACTACATCAAAATACTCCCTTGGTTCGTATCGCCCTTCGATGAAGTCTATTTTAAATCTTTTGTCAACTAAATCAATTACCTTTTTCTGCTCTTCTAACCTCTTGTAATATTCTTCAGTAGGTAGAATATTAGGATTATAATATAGTATTGTAACCTTAAAATACTTTGTCAGATAATCCAACACAGAAGTGGAACAAGGTCCACAACACGAATGTAATAGCAGTGTAGGAGGATTTTCTAAATCAATATTCTTTACTATTTTTTCAAGCTCTAAATAGTAATTCTTTTTATTCATCAACTTTAATTGCCTTAGCCTTATATGAAGATCTTACAAATGGACCTGATGCCACTTCTAAAAATCCCATATCCAGTGCAATCTCTTTATATCTTTCAAATTGTTCTAAAGGTACATACTCTTCTACTTCCAAGTGATCAATAGATGGTCTTAAATACTGTCCAATTGTAAGCATATTTACATCAATCTCTCTTAGAGCTTTGAAAGTTTCTATCATCTCTTCTTCTGTTTCCCCTAGTCCAACCATGATTCCTGTCTTAGTTACTAATCCTTTTTTCTTAGCGTAGTCTAAAACTTTTAGAGATCTTTCAAATACAGCTCCCGGTCTAACTTTTTTATAAAGAGAAGGGACTGTTTCTATATTGTGATTTAATACATCAGGTTTCACATCATATATTATATCCATGTACTCTTCTTTGCCATGAAGGTCCGGAATAAGCACTTCCACTGTAGTTTCAGGATTTTTCTTTCTAATTTCTACAATTACATCCCTAAACTGTGAAGCTCCCTCATCAGGAAGATCATCTCTTGTTACAGATGTTACTACAGCATGTTTAAGACCTAGTCTTCTAACAGCTTCCGCAACATTTGAAGCTTCTTCTTTATTTACCATATCAGGAGTTCCGTGAATTACATCACAGAAATTACAATTTCTTGTACATCTACTACCTAAGATCATAAATGTAGCTGTTTTAGCTTCAAAACACTCCATTTTATTTGGACAATTAGCCTCAGAACAAACCGTATTTAAATTTAGGTCTGAAATTAAATTTCTAACTTCTGCCGCTTTATTACCACCTTGTACCTTTATTCTCAACCAATCAGGTTTTTTTTGAAACTTCATTTTACCACTCCCTTACTCATTTATTACCAGTTTTTTGTCAATGGTATCTTTGTAAAACAGATCTCTTATTAAATCTTCCAAAGAAATTCCTGAAATATAAGAAGATAAATCTTCATTTTTCAAAGAATCTACTACCTCTCTTTCAAAAAACTTAACACCTTGAAGTTTTAAAGATAAATCTTTAATATCTCTCTTTCCAAAAAAATCTCCACTTATATCAATATCCTTTATTACTCCCTCTACAATTGATATAGCATATTCTAATATTCCAAATTCATGTTTAACAGAATACCTTATATTGGCTTCGGGATTTTTCCCATAAGTCCATTGATCACTTTCATATTTTTCCTTCATTATCTTTCGTATCCCTGCGTCTATTTTGTCATCAATTCGGATAAAATCTTCAATTTCAAAACTAAGAAAAACCGTATTTGAAATCTCATCCATTAATTCTGTTACAGATAAGTCCATTAAGTTCTTTAGGCAACCTACTCTAGAAACTACAGAGGATACATTTTTCCCAACAAACTTAAGAGGATTGGGCTTAAGTGCATTTCTCATAACCTCCACATTTCCACCATAAAGGATTGACCCATGGTGTAAAACTTTCCCCTTGTTGTGATATTGAGCATTTCCAGAAAATTTCTTTCCATCAATTACAAGGTCATTCCTACCAGTAAACTCACCATGTATTCCAAGTTTTTCTAAAGTATCTATAATGGGTCTTGTAAAATATCTAAAAGAATCTTGATGTCTTTTAGCTGTAATGAAACTATACTGTATAATCTCCAAGTCACAATAAATTGTTCCTCCACCTGAAGGTCTTCTTACAACATCAATATTGTTTTCATAACAATACTTTAGATTCACTTCTTTATATATATTTTGATTCCTACCTAATAGAACTGTTGGTCTATTTCTCCAAATTATGAAGATATCCTTATCATAATTATTAAAAAAATATTCTTCCAGTGCATGATTATAGAAAGGATTCAGATTTTTATTTTCAACTACTATCATATCATCACCTCTGAACTTTTTCATTATATCATATAGCAATAGCTATAAAAAACCCTCCTTTGGTACAGTCCAAAAGGAGGGTTTGATTTAAAATTTTTTTAAGTTTTAATATCCATATAATATAACTATCTTATAATGCTTCTCCATCTCCAACCTAGAGTTTCAGAAGCAGAAGCTGCAACTATAAATGCTAAAGGATCTAGATCCTTAATATATCTCTTTAGAGCTATGTAATCTCTATTAGATACCACAGTTTGAATGACATCTTTTTCAATTCCTGTATATGCACCAACTGCTTTGTATATATTTGCAGAACGTGTAAGATTTTCAGTTAAGAACTTACATACTTCCTCAGGTTTAGAAGTATTTATAAAACATAATTTTGAGGTGTTTAGACCGTTGATAGTATTGTCTATTATAGTTCCATTTAAAACTACACCTACAAGTGAATAAATTGCTATCTCTGTTCCAAATTGATACCATGCAAATAAGGTTATAGCAAAATCGGTAATAAGACATCCCTTTCCAAGATCTAGTCCAAAGTACTTATTAAATATCTTTGCGAATATATCAGAGCCTCCTGTTGATGCATAATTATTAAGTACAATGGCAACTCCTGTTCCATACATCATCACACAGGCAACAAGTTGAATAAACAAATTGTCAACTATCGGTTTTGTAACTGGAAACATTATATCCAATACCCAAACCGTCAAGGAAACTCCAAGGGATGCAATAATAGTTCGCTTACCAAAAGCAGGTCCTAGAAAAATAAAACCGACAATAAAAAGTACAACATTAATAATTATAAGCATCGGTCCTGTAGAAATGGAAAAGATATTTCCAAATACTATTGCAAGGCCTGCACCCCCTCCCAAAGTTAAATTATTTGGTGCTAAAAATAAATGAATACCCAAGGAAATAAGCAAAATACCTATGATAATATTTGTAATCTCTCTTCTCTTTGTAGCCCTTTCAAGATTCTCTAACTTAGCCTTTTTAATCTTCATAGAATCCCCCTTTCTGTCCAATCTATTTTAACATATTTAATCAGTTTAAACATGATTTTTTGCATAAAAAAACACTTTTAAAATAGAAGTATTTCTACAAATTTCATCCTATTTAAAAGTGTTATTTACTTATTAGTTTTTATATCCTTCAAAATTTATCTCTTCGGCTTTTTCTGCCATTCTAACTGCGTCTGCAATTTCTTGAGCAATTTTATTTCTTGGTATTACATGTACCCTTAATGCCTGTGCCCCAAGAATTGTTGCAATTGCTGTGAGAGCTGCTGAACCGTCATCTCTATTCTCAAATCCTTCTTTCGTGTCCGAATCCACATTAAATCCAGACTCATCTAAAATATTTACAATAAATCTCTTTCTAGAAACTCCTACAAAGGAAAAGAAATTCCAATCGTTTATAAATTTAACATTTTTAATCAGTTCTAAATTTTCTCTCTTCGTTAGCCCAAACCCAATTCCTGGATCAAGCATTACTCTTTGTCTTTCAATATTGTATTTGTCTAAGACTTTAAAAGTCTTTTCAAAATACATCTTGCACAATGCTACAGCAGAAGTTTCTTTTATCGCCTTTTCTTCTTCCTCTTTAGAAAATACGCCTTCACCACCAAAACGCATAAAAGCTTTAGAAGATGGGTGATCTGGTCTTAAGATTACAGGATTAAACATTGCAATCACTCCCACATTAGAATCTCCTATTACTTCTCCCATTTTAGGGTCGCCAAGTAGCCCTGTAATATCGTTTATAATATCAACACCTGCATCAATAGCCGCCTTTGCAACTTCACTCTTCCATGTATCAACAGATATTAAAACATCCGTCTTTTCTTTAAGTCCTTTTATAACGGGAACTACTCTTCTAATCTCCTCTTGAATTTCTACCTTTGTAGCTCCAGGCCTAGTAGACTCTCCTCCAATATCTAACATTGTAGCCCCTTGTTTTACAAGTTCCAGTCCGTGTTCTATTGCCTTATCTTTATCAAACCACTTTCCACCATCGGAAAATGAATCTGGTGTAACATTTACAATTCCACACAATATTGTTTTGTTAGAAGAATCTATAGTTTTCCCTCTGTATTTAAATATTAAACTCATTTTTACCTCCAATATTTTCGTAAAATCCTAAGATAAACATAACTCAAAAAAGTTAAAATGTAAAATAATAAATAATTACATTTAGATATCCTTATAATCAAATGTTTTATTCGCCTCTACTATATAAAATTAATATGGTATAATGGGTATAAATAGAGTAGTTAAGACGCGTTAAGTGTAAAGGGATAGGGAGTTGCCCTTTAACGAAAATTTTAATTGCGGTGTCTTATCGCTTCCGCTTAAATATTATTTATACTACCGCGGAAGACCGGTGCCTAAAGGCACTGGTTAATTTTATTTAAAAAATCTAAGAAAGAGGTATATAAATGGATAAAAAAAAGATTGAAGAAGCTGTTTCTATGATTATAGAAGCTGTAGGAGAAGATCCTACAAGGGAGGGTCTTGTTGAAACACCTAGTCGAGTTGCTAGAATGTATGAGGAAATTTTTGCAGGTCTTGGCAAAGATGCCTCTGAACACCTTTCTAAGACTTTCGAATATGTAAATGACAATATTGTAGTTGTAAAGGATATTGAATTTTTCTCCATGTGTGAACATCACTTCCTTCCTGTCCATGGAAAAGCACATATAGCATATGTTCCAAGTGGAAGAGTTGCTGGACTTTCCAAGCTTGCGAGAACAGTGGAAACTTATGCTAAAAGACCTCAACTACAAGAAAGACTAAATCTACAAATTGCTCAGGCCATGATGGATTATTTAAATGCAAAGTCTGTACTTGTAGTCATTGAAGCTGAACATATGTGCATGACCATGAGAGGGGTTAAAAAACCTGGTTCTTACACTGTAACTTCAGTTGCTTTAGGTGATATGGAGACTGATTTAGAACTTAGAAATGAAGCTTATAGATTGATTGAGATGTAATATGAAAAATACAAATATCATAATGTTTAATGAAGAGTATGTAAAGTTACTAAATGAGCTTGAAGAGTTTGAAAGGCAAAGACCTTTTTGTAAACACGACTTAGCTCACTTTCTAGATGTAGCAAGAATTTGCTATATTATGAATCTTGAAAAAGGTCTTGGTCTAGAAAAAGATTTAATCTACACTACAGCTCTACTCCATGACATTGGCAGAATTGTTCAATATAAAGAAGGTACAGACCACGATATTGCTTCTGTTGAAATAGCAAAAAAATTACTACCTTTAACAGATTTTTCCCAAATAGAAAAGGATATGATTATAGACTGTATTAAAAAACATAGGAAATCTACTAAGAGTACTTCTTTTAATGAAATCTTTTATAGTGCTGACAAGTTGTCAAGAATTTGCTTTAGATGTCCTGCATATGATATTTGCTATTGGCCTAAGGAAAAGAAAAACCACAAAATCACCTATTAAGGAGAGTTATGGATACACTTAGAATAAAAAACTTAATGGTATTTGCGAACCACGGAGTTTTTAAAGAAGAAAAAATTCTAGGACAAAAATTTATACTAGATATAAGTATTTTTTATAATATGACAAAAGCAGCAAAACAAAATGACCTGAATTCTTCAATCCACTATGGAATACTTTCTCAGCAGATTACTGAACAGTTACAAAAACAGTCCTATGATTTAATTGAAGAAGCGGGCTTTAAACTTGTAGAATTTATCTTTGATAATTATTCCATGGTTAAAAAAGTAAATTTAGAAATTAAAAAGCCTTGGGCTCCTGTACATTTGCCTTTGGATACAGTATCAATAAAAATATCCCGTAAAAAGAGACGATACTACCTGTCCTTAGGATCAAATATGGGAGATAAAAAATATTATCTTGAAAGTGCCATTAATAAACTTAAAGATAAGTTTACAGTTTTAAAAATATCCAAAGACTATATTACAAAGGCTTGGGGGAAAGTTGATCAGGAAGACTTTTTAAATAAAGTTTTAGTAGTTGAGTCTTTTGAAGAGCCTTTGGACTTTTTAGACCTAATTCAGAATATAGAACTTGACTTAGGCAGAGAACGTAAAGAAAAATGGGGTCCAAGGACAATAGATATTGACATATTATTTATTGACGATGAAATAATTCAAAATGATAGGCTTAAAGTTCCTCACCCCTATATAGAAGATAGGGAATTTGTATTAGAACCTTTAAATGAAGTGGAACCATTTTTAATACATCCTGTTTTAAACAAGAGAATATTCAGATTATATGAGGAAATAACACAAAAAAGGTAATGAAAACTCATTACCTTTTTATAATTTATGTTTATTGCGATTTGAAATTAAAAACTTCATTGTGACTTATCTATGTCAATCTTATATTCTTGTTTTAATTTAATTTAGTTTATATAATAATATTATTATATAAATTATACTTGGAGATTATAACAATGAATTATGAAGTAAAAATTAATGATTTTATAAAAGACTTTGAGGTTCCCGAATTAAGAAAAAAAATAGGTTGGGGTCCTAGAGAATACGAATATCCAAAACTATTTGAAAGATGCAATTTTCATGCCTCTATTAGAAATGATGAAGGTGTACTTATCGGTTTTGGATATATTTGTGGAATGGGACTTGAACATGGTTACATGGAAGATATAATGATTGATCCAAACTATCAAAAAAAAGGTTTAGGTACTAAACTTGTAAAAAAACTACTGGAAGAAGCCAAAAGACAAAATATCCTAATTATAAGCGTTACTCTTGATCCTGAAAATGAAAACTTTTACAAAAACTGTGGGTTTGATATTGGACTTTCAGGAACTGTAATATATTAAAAAATGACCACCATATATGGTGGTCATTAAAATTTCATGAAGGATATAATATCCATTATAGTAATATATATCCTCTAAATCCCCTTGAAGAGTAATAGCTTTCCGCCGTATTATGATAGGTAAAAGTTCTATTAAATCTTCTATCACAGAAGATTGCTCCTCCAAGGTCTCTTATTTCCCTTGGAGTTTTTACCCATGAAGATATATTTTCATCAAAAGAAAATACATCTTGTATTTCATAATATAATTCTTCTGTTACCAGCTTACTTCCTATTTTTGAAATTTCCGATATCACATCAGATCTTGGCTTGTTCTTTTTTCTCTTATCTAGAGCTTCCCTATCATAACATAAGGATTTTCTATAATCTGAAATCTTAGTATATGCGTCAAAGTAAATAAGTTTTTCTCCAAGTTTTACAACATCTGGGCAACCTCCCGTTTCTTCCATTCTAAAAACTATCTCCAATAGTTTTTCATTGCCAGTCAACTTGTTCCAAACCTCGTCAAATAAAACTCCTTCATGTCTATTCACGTTCTTTTCGAATCTATTTTTTAAAGTCTCTTTTAATTCATTCATGCTATTCTAGGTTTACAATATTAAACTGCTTTCCTAAATCCTCCCCTTTTATTTTTATAACTTCTCCTTCTTCTATAAATGGTAGTCTATTACTTGCAGAAATAGGTGCAATGTATATTATGTCAGATTCTTTTTCCATAATAAAGTAATTTGTATTTCCATCAACTGTTACAGGAATAATCTGGGAAATTGTAATAGTCTTTTCTACTAAATCTTCAGGGTCCGTCTCTTTAGCAGTAGAGGAATTATCATAGGAGTTTAACGCCTGCTGTACAGTTTGTCCAGTTGCAACCGTTTGATAATTCTGTGCATCTATAAATGCAAATGTCTTAATAAGTCCTGCATTGTCCTTTAAAGACAAGAAATAAGTAGGTCTATTGTATAGGTTTATCAAGATAGGAAAAGTAGCTGTATATCCTTTTTCTTGCACAGCTCCCTCTGCTGATTCCATTGCAGATTTCTCATCTGCTGAAGATACCGGATAGAACTTAGCTTCTTTAGTTCTTAAATTTATAAGTGCAAAACCTATATTAGATTCATCTTGAAGAACTGAAGTAATTCCCGTATACATGTATATATCATTGTCTATGGACATATAATTGTAGCCATCTGTAGGTTGAGTAACTCCCTTTTGACCTATATATTGGTTAATAAAACCTCTTTTTAACTTTCCATTCCAGTTTAATTGCCTCATCAATAAATTGGCAGAATAAACCCTATCTACCCAGTCTGGAACTTCTCCTACATTATACCTATTAGTTTCACCTGTAACCGCATCTACCACTATTACAGAATTACTGTCAAAACCGCCTATTAATCCTACAGAAGGCTTAACAGTAGAAGCAACCCAATAAGGTCTATTGTTGTCGTCAACTTCAAAGTTAATCTCATCTATAATTGCTGTTGGATACTTAAATCTTATACGTCTATTAATATCCCTTGAAAATTTATCAGAAAAAGAATATCTAATAGGTTTTTCAAGCTTTATCATATTTACATTTTGATCCACCATATCTACTGAAATGTAGTAAGGAATACCATTAGACTTGTTTTGAAACCACTTTATAAGACCAGAGTACACAAGTGGTGTATTTCTCAGTGGTTTACCGTTGACGGTAATTTGAGTGTAAGAACCGTCAATATTATATTGGGAAACTAAATCTCCCATTTCTCCCATTTTTCTAGAACCTAGTTTCACAGCTGTGTCCCTGTCTACCACAGGTATCTTATCAAAATCAACTTGACTTACTTCCTCTTTAAAAACTCCCTGCTCAAGACCAAGAATATTAGAATATGCCTTAGCGTGAAATATAGGTAATGATATTATGTTCATTAAAATATATATTCCCCATGCAACTATTAAAATCAAGCCAAAAATTTTACCTGTTTGCAAAAAATTTTTAAATGATCTGTTGTGAAAAATCACCACTAAAAGTGCCATAACAGCTATAATTATGGTTAATGCCACATAAAATTCAAAGGAATATAGATTGATTGGAGGTAGTGCAATATAAAAATAAATTATTGCAAACACCAGTCCAAGTACAATCGCTATGGATAGTCCTTTTTTTCTTCGATCATCTTTCACTTTTCTTTCTCTACTCATACTTCTCTCTCCTTTTAAGAAAATTTTAAGAAAATTATAATACTATAATTAAAGAGTTAGATAACTTTTTTTCATAACAACTTCCTTTGGAATAAGACGGGCGGCCGTCTTATTTTTTTTCCTTCTTGTTTTTAAGATGCCTATAAAACCCGTTTAATATTACATATAAAAACAAAAGTAAAATCAATATAATCATTATATGAATAAAAACCGTCTTAAAAGACCTGCTAAATAGACCATAAACTTCAAAAGTCATATACAATACGATCATAAAAAGAATAAATAACTTTATGAACCTTAAAATTTTATTATCTATCATAACTCCTCCACCATTCTACTATAATATACCCAAAATATGTTATGCTAATTGATAAGGAGATTAAAATGACATTACAACAATTGAGATATATCATCATAGTATCAGAAAAAGGCTCCATCAATGAAGCTGCCAAGTACTTATACATTTCACAACCTAGCCTTTCAAATTCTATAAAGGAATTGGAAGAAGAGTTGAAATTTCCAATCTTTATTAGAACCAATAGAGGAGTTACCCTCTCCCATAAAGGAATGGAATTTCTTGGATATGCTAGACAGGTAGTTACCCAGGCCGATCTGTTAGAAGAAAAGTACATAAATAAAGCAAGACAAAACAAATCCTTTTGTGCTTCTTCCCAACACTACCCTTTTGTTTCCCACGCCTTTGTGGAACTGGTAAAAGAGTATGAAAAAGAAGATTACAATTTCACTCTAAATGAAACCACAACCTATGAAGTTATTGAAAATGTAAAAACACTATATTCAGAAATTGGAATTTTATATCTTTCAAATTACAATGAATCGGTAATTAAAAAAATCCTCTCAGAGAACAATTTGATATTTGAAGAACTTGTAAAAGCTAAACCCCATGTTTTTTTGTACAAAAAACACCCTTTAGCAAAAAAAGAAATGGTTGAACTTGAAGATTTAAAAGACTTTCCCAAAATTTCTTTTAATCAGGGAATGTATAACGCCTTCTATTATAGTGAAGAAGTTTTCAGCAATATACCTGTACAAAAATCAATAAATGTATCAGACAGAGCTGCAGTAGTAAATTTCATGATAGGACTAAACGCATATACCTTTTCTTCTGGAATTTTTCCTGAATACTTACATGATAAAGATATTGTGTCCATACCCGTTTCAAAAGAAGAAGATATAGTAATTGGAGTAATAGTACACGAAGATGTAACCCTTTCAGAAATAGGAGAGAAATTTTATCAAATTTTAAAAGATTATGCAAAAAGACATCAACTTTCACATAAAAAATAATACCGGCAATAGCCGGTATTTAATTTACCTTTATAATCTTTAATTTATCTAGATTAAATATTTTTATCCACCGAAATAATTACACATTTTATACAGTATTAGAACTATATCCTATATCTTATAGCAACCACTTACTATATAATCATATTTACAAATTCTTTAAATATGTTTATATACTTCTCATTATACTTGTCAAGCTCTGGATGAAATTGAGTTGCAAAGATAGGAAGATTTTCATGCTCTATTCCCTCAATCATAAAATCACTTGAAATCGCTGTAACTTTTAACCCTGTCCCAAGATCTTTTATCCCCTGATGGTGTATAGAATTTACATAGTCCTCTTCTCCTAAGGCTCTTCTCAATATAGATCCTTCTGATGTTGTTATCATATGGTAGTATTCATAGTCTTTATTATTCTTATCAGAATGTAAAAAGGCATTGTCAAATGTGGTGTAAATATCTTGATGTAAAGTTCCTCCAAAAAATATATTTATAAGTTGAAAACCTCTACAAACTCCTAGTATTGGTATTTTTCTATCCACCGCTTTTTTTAAGACCTTCATTTCTACTAAATCTCTAGCATATTGGGTTTCTTGAAGTTCTTCTGTAGCCTCTTCCCTATAAAATACTGGAGATATATCTGCTCCTCCCGTTAGTATAAGTCCATCTATCCTATTTACAAATTCATCTATCGCTTCATCGTCAGTTTGTTGTGGAAACATTAAAACTCCAGCATTTAAGCTTAATAATTTGTCTACAAAACTGTTATTTGTCTCTTGTCGGTGAATATCTTCTATTTTTTCCCATAGGGGTATTCCTATCATTTTAGTCACTTTAAGGCCTCCTATTAAAGAATTTATCCAGTATCACAGCCCCTTCTTCAAAGTCTTCAAGGGTGAATTGAAGCCCAAGATACTTATTTGTGCTGTCAATAGGTTCAACTGCTTCTATTATCCCATCACTAGATGTTGCCACTATTTTCATCTTATCTCCAAGTATACGAATAGCTTGTTTATGGTTTGATGGGACAGTTAAATTCTCTTTCAAAAAAGTTTTTTCCAGAAAAGTATCTTTTCCTAAATTTATGAGATGATATGTTTTTTCCTCTTTTCCTCTATGGTATAAATATGATTTGTGTTGTTTTTCTATAGATCTATATAGATCTCCTCCAAAATATATGTTTAAAAGATTAAGCCCTCTTCCACATAAAAGTAATGGAATGTTGTTTTTTATTGCCCTTTCAATATAGAGTAATTCCACTTCATCTTGTAAAATATCGAATTTACTCATGTTGTCTATGGGATTTTCTAAAAATAAAAAAGGATTCACTTCCTCATTTCCAGTTATATATAGCCCGTCTAGCTTTAATAGCATATCATCAATTAGACGGACTTTTTTTGTTATAGGAAGTGATATTAAAGAAATATTGCTTGTTTTTGCAATTTCTATTGTCTTATCTTTTATATATGCCGACTTATAAAGTGGCCCATTATAATATCTTGTAACAGTTCCTACTACTTTCACTTTACTCTCCTTTAAGACAGCTTGCTCCTATCTAGTTCTAAAATATTTACAAACTGTTTATTTTTCTTCAATAATTTAAAAAGTGGTACACCTATTATTGTAACAATAATTATCTCAGAAATCATTATTTGTGCAGTAGTAATAAAGAATGCTGCCTCTCCCTTAGTAACTAAAAATATTTCAAGACCTACTAAAATATTTGCAACTGCTGGAATTAAACTAGCTATCCAAATATTTTTACACTTACTCATGTAGTAAACCGCAAGAAAAGAAGCCAATGTTCCTATAATCATGTCCCAAATATAGGGACTGAAAAGATTAGCTATAAAACATCCTAGAGTCAATCCCCATATGTATTCTGGATTAAAAAAAGCTAATAGAGTCATTACTTCTGAAGCCCTAAACTGTAATGGTCCATAGGAAAGATTCGGGAATGCAAGTGTAAATACTGCATATAGTGCCGCAATAACTCCTTGTCTTACTAAAAATTTTTGTGTGAATTTTTTGTTCATAAAACATCTCCTTAAAAATTATTTATTTTATGACACCTTAAGATAAAGATTAGAAATAAAAAAGTCCCGTCAAAGACGAGACAGATATCCATCACATCTTGATTTTTTAAGTGGGTGCCAAGAAAACACTTCAAAGTTTAGAATACCACAATATTCTTCAATATTCAATGTGATGAAATAATAAATATTCAACTACTTAAAATAAAGTTATTTAACCTTATCTATATAATCTTTATATCCTTCTTTTTCCATTTTATCTAGAGGAATAAATCTAAGGGCTGCTCCATTTATACAGTACCTAGCTCCTCCTTTATTCTTTGGTCCGTCATTAAATACATGTCCCAAGTGGGAATCTCCTCCCTTACTTCTCACTTCAACCCTACTCATACCAATAGAATTATCTGTTCTATAATTTATATTCGCATCTATAGGCTTTGTAAATGACGGCCATCCACAACCTGCATCGTATTTGTCCCTAGATGAAAAAAGTGGCTCTCCACTTACAATATCCACATAGATACCTTTTTCATTATACTGGTCATATTGGGAAGTAAATGCCCTTTCCGTCTTGTTTTTCTGAGTTACATTGTACTGAATTTCAGAAAGTTTTTCTTTTAAAATGCCATCCTCCGGTTTTTCAAAATTAGATTTTTCAAGCTCGAGAGGTTCATCTGCAAGAGCTAAATTTATATGACAATATCCTCCTGGATTTTTTTCTAAATAGTCTTGATGATATTCTTCTCCTAAAACAAAATTATCTAAAGGCTCTACTTCCACTGCAATTTCTTCAGCATATTCTTCTTGTTTTTGCCTTATGATTTCATCAATAACCAGTTTGTCATTTAAATTAACATAGTATATCCCTGTTCTATACTGCCTGCCCATGTCATTACCTTGTTTGTTCACAGAAGTAGGATCTATAATCCTAAAGTAATGTTCTAATATCTCTTGTAATGAAATTTTGCTATTGTCATATATAAGCTTAACAGTTTCACTATGATCTGTTTTATTAATCTGTCTATAGCTAGTCTCTTTCGTCTTTCCATTTGCATATCCCACTTTTGTGTCTACAACTCCTGAAATTTTTTTGAAATATCCTTCAACACCCCAAAAGCAACCCCCTGCCAAATAAATTTCAGCTTTGTCTTTTATATCTATCATATTACTTTCCTTTCTATCTACTTTTTTATTTTTAATCTTAATAAATTTTATTCCAATAAAAACCATAGCTACACATAGAACTAAAACAGTAGTTTTTTTCACAAATTTCATACCATCACCTACTTGTTTACTATATCTAATGTATACCGATTTGATTAGTGTTTTAATCACTACATATTAAATAGTCTACAAATATTCTAAACTTGTTCTATATTCTTATATTAATTTAGATAAAAAAATTACTGTAAATTAAAAATGCGTGGTCTTTTAACAAAACCACACATTTTTATGTGAACTTTAATTACATAATATTTAATTACTAAAACTGAAGTTAATCCGAGATACTAGAGTCTCCTCCAACTATTAAAATTTCCTCAATTCCTGATTGATTTAGATAATCTTTAACTTCTTCAGTTATTTCAGATTTTTTAAATAGTATAATAGGAGAATTTTCCACTTTTGTAATAGGTCCTGCCACAAGAGCATCAACATAGTTATATCCATTTGCCACGATGATTTTCTTAGCGTCAGGATAATTGTACTTAGCAACTTCAACAGCTGTTTCTAGTCTATCTCTTCCTTTTAGTCTGGTAACAGAAATTCCCATATCCTGTAATTGTTTCTCTACTTCTGGATAAACTGAAGATTTTCCACCAACTATTAATACTTCCTTAACTTTCCACTTTTCAATTGCATTAATTGTATGTGTTTCTAATTTTTTATCTAGAGTCAACAACACTGGTATTCTCTCTTTTGTAGCTATAGAATTTCCTGTTAGTGAGTCTATTAAATTATCTCCATTTGTAAGGACTATCTTGTGTTTATTACCAGCTTTATTTATAACTTCTTCTCCCACTTTTATAGCTGTCTCATATCTATTAGAACCAGACTTTCTTGTAACTTTAAAACCTGAGTCTTTTAATTGTCTTTCAACTTTATTTGAGACTGTAGAATCTCCACCTACTATAATTATATTTTTAGCTTTTAACCTATTAATTTCACTTAAGGTTTCTTTTGAGATATTATCTTTTTCTACTAAGAGTATAGGAGCTTTAAGTTCTGTAGCAAATGGCGATGCCATTAAAGTGTCAACAAGTATTCTTCCTGAAGTTATTACCACATTTTCACTTTGGTTATAGTATTTTTTAGACAATTCTATTGCCGTATTAAATCTATCAGTTCCTGAAATTCTTGAGGTTTTAAACACAGTATAAATATCTTTAAATTCCTTAACTTTAGGTTCTGTTGGTGTTGTATTTGTTTTTTCTTTTACAATCACCTTGATTTCTACAACTTTTGTAGAATTGTCACTAAAAGTTATTTCAACTTTTCCTATAAATTCGCCTATCTTATTAGTGTCAATTTTTGGTGTAGTAATATCTTTTATCTTAGCATCTTCTGGAAGATTTAAAATATTATCTAGTAAATTAACTTCATCACCTTTGTAGATTTCTTCTTCCTTTACTTCTTCCTTGAACTTATCAGCTTGAGTTTCTAAAGGTAGTTCTTGAACTACATTTACATCCGCCCTATTTCTAATTCTTATCCTATTTCCTACAGGGTCAATTGATGAAAGACCTATAGCTTCCACTTCTTGACCAATATTAATTTCAGGCATAGTCTTTTTGTCATCATTACTATATCCAATATATCCATCTATGAATATTCTTATAGCATTTCCGTCTTTGTCTTTTAGGATTATAGTTTCAATTATATCGCCTTTTTTCTCAACTTTGTCAACTTCTCCCTTTACCTTTACAAGAAGTCCCACATTGTCTTTAACCTCTGCAATTTGAACCTCAGTTGGAGATAGCTTTTCAATATTTTCGTCTATCAATTCTATATTATCAATATTTAACTGTCTTTCTCCTTGATATGAAGAAGTTATACCAAAGATGCGAAGTTTTTGTCCTTCTTGATATTTTCCAGAAATAGGGAATATATTTATACCACCCGTCTCATCTTGAATATATCCTGAATCAAAGAATGCAGTATTTTTATCATAACCACTAGTATTTGAAGTAAGTCTTCCTTCTACTACAAATGGAAGTCCTTCTTTTGAGTTTTGAGCTTCACTAATCTTACTTATTTTAGCCTGCTCATCGTATACACTAAGTTCGATAGAACCTGTCCATACGCTTGAAACTTCCTTAGGATAGGCCTTGACCACAAGCGTTAATTTCCCAACTTGAGACGGTTTTATCGCTTCTTTAAATTCAGTGGAAGACTTTGATTTGATAGTAGGTAAGTTTTCAGCTACTGTCTTTATTAAAATTTCTTTTCCATTTACAACTTCATAATATTCTACTTTAGATAAGCTTATATCAGTTGCACTGCTATTTACAAATTTTGTAATTATATCCGTGTCTTTGTTAAGATATTCTACATTCGTTGACTTAGTAATAGAATCTATACCTGTCTGTTCAACTTCTGAAGTCCATACCGGTGAAGTAACTGCAATATCTTTATCCACTTGGTCTATTCTAATATAGTAGAATGTACCGTCATTAGGAATTTCAAAGTTAAGTTCTCCCATATTGCTATTTAAAGCTTCAGAATGTTTAACTTCTCCTCTGTTTGAAATTACAGACACAGTTCCTATAATGTCCTTTGAATCCTCATCATTTATATTTACATTAAATTTCAAAGTTTTAGGGTTTCCTGTAATTCTAGAGCCCATCATCTGATTATTTACAGTAAAATCTACAAATAAATTATTGTCTTCTGTTGCATACACTCTGTTTTGTCTAATTGCCTCAAACAGTGATGACTTGTCTAAATTGTCAGCTATTACAACAGTTCTAGCTGTGTTTGCATCTCCCCACTTGCCCTTGTGATTATCTTGGTTATTACTTGGAGAAATATGCCATCCTTTATCTAGTGCCATGGTGTATTGATCATAACTTGGAAAGTAGCCTTTACTTCTAATTTCACCTTCACCATTTCCAACTTCAACTAGGTTTAATACTTTGTCGTACTCAGGACTATAGTGTCCAAAGTCATCAAAGTTACCAAATGTATCTCCTGGATGGTTTAGCTGACTAATTACATTCTGGTTCTTGTTCTCTAATTCAGTCAACATTTCATAGTATCTTAAAAGCCCTTTAGATTCTGTCTTGTCATTAAAGTCAGGATTATTTCTAGATACAAACCCTTCTGAATTATATGTGTTTATATGACCGTAGTTAGCACCAGATTTGGTCCAAGTCATCTCATAACCATAGATTGACAAGAAGTCCTCTGTGGTAAAACTTTCTACAATTTCTTTATACACTTGCCATTTTGACTTTTCACTTCCACTTGGGTCTCTTTTTCCAGAATTTGAATCGTCAATATTTCCTAGATTATTTTCATCATCAAAGTAGTTTGAATGATCTGTAAGTGAGAAGAAATCCAATCCTTCAACTTGTGACGCATAAGAAACCGCATCTTTTGGACTTCCCGAACCGTCGGAGTAATTAGAATGGGAATGAATTTGTCCAAAATACGCTTTAACAGTTGCTCTTCCCATGTAGAAAGACCATGTAAATTCTTCAGATTTCTCGTTATCTTCAGCTCTTGTTACAATAACTTTCGCATTGATTTTTCCGTCCTTTAAGTCGGTTGCCTTATATGTGGCTTTGTTATTTGAAACTGTCATCTCAACAGGTTCTTTGTCATTTAATATAAGTTCAACTTTTGGATTATCTCCCCCATTTGTAAATTCAACGGTTATTTCAGGAGTTTTTGTATCTAATACTTCACTATTTGTCTTTGGACTAACTTCAATTACATGAGGTCTATTATCTATTTTTACAATTACAGGTTTAGAACTTGGCTTTGTCTCTCCGTACTTAAACTCACCTAGATAAATGTCCTGTGTTATATTTCCATTTACATCTTCTGCTTTAAAAGAAAGTTCTATATCTTCATTTCCTACAATATATTCTCCAGGAATAGTTCCTTTAAAGTTTCCACTTACTGGATCCTTTACCATTCTTATAGGGTCTAGAGTCTTAGCACCTATTTTTGTAGTAAATTCTATAGATTTTACATCTACATTGTCTATGGCACTTACAGTGAATACATAATCTACAGTTGCCCTTGCATCAAGTAAATTAGGTATTATTACAAAAGGAGCTAATTTATCATCTTTTATAACGTAATCCCTATTATCTGAAAGTCTAATTTGAGGAGTTCCATTAAATGTTGAAATACTTCCTTTTATATCTACTTTATCACCTGCTACAGTTCCAATTGGATACTCTGGAGCTCTATAAGTTTGAATATTTCCCATATCTGTTATAAACTGCATGGTTGTATTTTCTTTATATTCAGGAAGTGTTACATCTTTAATGTATACATACTCATTTACCAATTCACTTGAAAAGTTTTTAATATCCTCTGCAGTTACTTCTTGTGGCGGAATTGGGTTTGTCTTTTCCACTAATCTCATCTGCGATACATTTGACATCTCAAGGGTAGAATAGTAATCCACGTGTTTTCCAGTTACAACTACAATATCTCCCATTTCCACAGTTTCAGTTGGCCCAAATATTTGATATCCTTCAACTTTTCCATCAATTATATCTTCAATAATAAGTGAAGATCCTCCTCCAAAGCTGTGAGTTGCCACACCAAATACTGTAATTTCTGTATCCAAAGGTTGTTCTAAAGCCTGAGCTATATTCAATGCTTTAGGATATTCTTTCTTTATCTGATTTTCCTTCTCTATACTAATTGGGTCATCGAATTTTGGTTCAGTGTATTCAGGACTTTCTTGATTTTCTACTAAAATTACATCCTTCACATCTGCAACCCTTAGTTGATAATCATTGTATTGTGCTAAAACTGCAATTACATTTACCTTTGCATAGTCTTCAATACCATTTTTTGTAATATCGGGTATTCTATATATATTTATCTCTTTACCATCCTTGTGCACAGGAGTGTTTCCAGATGGGTTTATTTCTCTTAATGATACTTCTTCAAGTAAAATCCTTTGTGATTCAAGAGTTTCAGCAATCTCTTTTGTAGTTAAGTCAATCAGTGTGACTTTTTTAGGTTCAGGCAAACTGTTTTCGCTTGAAATTATTTTAAATGTAGAATTATCCATCTGTTCAAGACCGTTAAAAGCTCCCCTTGTACCTGTAGCTTCAATCTTGTCTCCTAACTTGACTTCTCCTACATTAGAATCGTAGCTTCTAACTACAATACCTGCTGTATCATCTTGAATTGTAATATTATTCTTGTCTATAAAAGTTACAATTCCTGAAGTTGTTACAACATTTCCCGACTCTACTTCTCTTGCCTCTTTTACAGTTACGCCTGTAATAGGCTCTTCTGGTTCAACAGGTTCTTCTGGCACCACGGGACTTTCTGCATTTGACAACTTAATGTCATCTGCTTTTAATACTCTTAGCTGATAAGTTTTAAACTCAGATAAAACTGCAACTACATCTACCGTATCCCCTTCTTTAATACCAACTTTAGTAAGATCTGGAATCCTAAATATATTAATATTAAATTCACCTTTTGATGCAGTAGTATTAAAAGCCAAGTCCACGGCACCTAAAATCACACCTTCTAATATAATTCTTTGTGACTCTAAAGATTCTGCAATTTCATTATTAGAAAGATCTTCAAGTGTGACTTTTTTAGGTTCAGGTAAAGTATTTTCGCTTGAAATTATTTTTAATGTAGAATTATTCATCTGTTCAAGACCGTTAAAAGCTCCCCTTGTACCTGTAGCTTCAATCTTGTCTCCTAACTTGACTTCTCCTACATTAGAATCGTAGCTTCTAACTACAATACCTGCTGTATCATCTTGAATTGTAATATTATTCTTGTCTATAAAAGTTACAATTCCTGAAGTTGTTACAACATTTCCCGACTCTACTTCTCTTGCCTCTTTTACAGTTACGCCTGTAATAGGCTCTTCTGGTTGTGAAGGGTTAGGAGCTTCTGTTTGTTCATTTAAATAATTGAGAGTGTTTTCATCATGGGAAATTAGTTCGTAGTCTTTGCTATTATCTGAAGGTAAATTAATATAACCTTCTTCATTTAGTACTCTTCTATTGGAAGTGGTATTTGACTGTAGTTTAGCTGGATTTTCTCCGTAAAACTCATTTGCTGTTCCAACTCCTATAAAATCTACTACAGTTGGACTATCTTTTCCTTCTATCAGCTCTTCACTATTAGAAAGTGCAAGTTTAAACTTACTTGAGCTCATCTTGATATCTCCCTTTACATCTTCTGTTTTAGGGAGTTCTAAAGCATCTATATTGCTACCTTCAGCTTCTTTAATAAGATAGAACTCGTTAGGTTTAATCTCTCCTTTTAATAATGTCTTGCTATTAAAACTCTTTGTAGCAGAAGCATATTGGATAGACCAACCTTCTAGATTTTGAGTTTCATCACCTATGTTTTTTAATACTACATAGTCATTTTTAAAAATGGCTTTAGAATTTCCTCCTCCACCATAAACTTCATAAATAATTACCTTAGGTCCCTTTTCTTCAGCTTGTACATTGTTGACTGGTAAAAAAGTCAATATCATCATTAGTGCAAGCATGAAAGAACTTACTCTTTGAGTGATTTTTTTATGCATTAATATCCTCCTTTTCATACTATATTTTAATCTAATACAAAAGAATTAATTTTATATTAAATTGTGTTAATTTAAAGTTAACAATGGTCTGAAACTCTCTTTATATCAGTATTTAAAAGTCTTAAATGACCTCTTATATACACAGTGCTTCATCTTGTTTTTGCTTTCTTTAATCTTGAAAAAATATATTCTAATTTAATTCATGGGTATATAATAAAAGTACAAATAAAAAAGTGGTGAAGAAATGATTTTACGAAAAACTATTTCAAAAGACATTAATAAAGTTTTAGATATGTATAAGCAGGGAAGACTTTCACTAAAAAAAGACGGTGTTGATCAATGGCAAAATGAAGGACCTTCCTATACAAGTTTAATTTCCGATATTAAAGAAGGATATTCATATGTACTTGAAGATGACAACAAAATTGTTGGTACTCTAGCTATAGTTGACAAGCCTGAACCAACATATTTTGACATTGAAGGGTCTTGGCTAAATGAACTTCCATATTTGACAGTACATAGATTTACCGTCTCCCATTTGCACAGAAACAAGGGATATGGATTTAATATGTTTAAGGAAACTGAAAAATTATGTATTGAAAAAGGTTTTAATAATATTAGGGTTGATACTCATAAGGACAATATTAAGATGAATAGTCTTTTAATAAAACTTGGTTATTCATATTGTGGTATCATTAAACTTGAGAATGGTGATTTAAGAAACGCATATCAAAAGGAGGTATAAAATGAAATACGAAATTGTTGGAGATAATCTCCCTGTACTTAAAATAGCTCTTTCCTATAATGAAAGCATTATTACTGAAGGGGGAGGAATGAGTTGGATGACTCCAAACTTAAAAATGGAAACTACTTCAAGGGGTGGTGTTGGAAAAGCTATAGGAAGGCTTTTTTCTGGTGAAAAAATGTTTCAAAATAGATATACCTGTGAAGGACAAGAAGGAGAGATTGCAATAGCTTCTTCTTTTCCAGGAAGTATTCTAGCTCTTGATATTGAAAAAGGCAAGGGTCTTATAGTACAAAAATCTGCCTTTTTAGCATGCGAAGAAGGCGTAGATTTATCAGTTCATCTGCAAAAAAAATTTGGTACAGGATTTTTTGGAGGAGAAGGTTTCATTATGCAAAAGCTTTCAGGAAGTGGAAAAGCATTTGTTGAAATTGATGGATATTGTCAAATTTATGACCTTTCTCCTGGAGAAGAAATAGTTGTAAGTACTGGAAATTTAGCTGCAATGGACGAAAGTTGTGATCTTGAAATAAGATCTGTAGCAGGACTTAAAAATATGTTTTTAGGTGGAGAAGGTATGTTTAATACAATTGTAACAGGGCCTGGAAAAGTTTACTTACAGGGAATGCCTATTTCAAATATTGCAAATTTAATTTTATCTTATAATACAAATTCTAGAGATTAATTTTTATTTAGAAAAAGCACAGGATATCCTGTGCTTTTGTTTATTTTATTTCTTTTAAAAGCTCTTTTAAATATTCAAAGACTCTTTCAACTGATTTTATTTCAACCTGCTCTTTAACTGAATGTGCTCCAGTTATATTTGGCCCAATTGATATAATATCCATATTAGGATATTTTTCATAAAGAGCTCCACATTCGAGTCCTGCGTGAATTACAATAGTTTCAAAATCTTTTCCTTCTAATCTCTTATAAAGATCTTGTGCAAGAGGTCTTAACTTAGAATCTTCAAAGTATTCCCATCCTGGATACCTTGCACCAACTTCATAGGAAAATCCATTGTCTTCAAGTACCCCTGTTATCTTTTCAGCTAACTCATCTAATACATTATTATCTGATGAACGTACAGAAATTTCCGCTTTTAACTTTCCATCATCTTCTTTTATAAAAGCCAAGTTATTAGAAGATTCAACAGTGTCTGAATCTTTCATAAAAGAGTTAACACCTGTTGGCATTTCTAAAATCATAGTCACAAGTCTATGAGCTTGTTCTTTTTTATAACTTTTACCCTTAGTCTCAGAAAAATCTATTTTAAGCTCTCCCTTAACATCAGAGTACTCTTCTAACACTAACTTTTTAGCCTCTTCAAGTTGTTTTAGCTCTACGTTGTAAACTTTTACTGTGCCCTCAGACGGAATTACATTATCCAATGTACCACAGGAAAATTCTCCTATTGAGAAATCTTCCCCCAGTCTATTTAATAGATCCGCAAGAATTTTAACAGCATTTCCTCTATTGTCATTGATTTCCATTCCTGAATGTCCACCTTTTAATCCAGAAACTTCAATGCTAAACCCTTCTAATTCTTCGTCCTCTTCAATCTTTTCACTTACAAAAACCGTAAGTCCTCCAGCTGAACCCACTGTCAAAATACCCTCTTCTTCAGAGTCGATATTTATTAAATAATCCCCTTCTAGAACATTATCTGCCAAAGACAAAGCTCCGTTCATACTTGTCTCTTCTTCTGTTGTAACCAATAATTCTATTTGAGGTCCTTCGTAAGATTCATCTTCTAGTAAAGCAAGTCCCATTGCAACTGCAATACCATTATCTGCTCCAAGGGTAGTATCTTTTGCCATTAAAAACTCTCCATCAACTACCGGTATAATAGGGTCTGTTTTAAAGTTGTGATTTGATGAAGAAGTCTTTGAAGCAACCATATCCATATGGCCTTGAAGTACCACCTTCGGTGCATTTTCATAGCCTTCTGTCGCTTCTCTTTTAATGATTACATTTAAGTAATCGTCCTGATAAGTTTTAAGTCCAAGCTTTTTACCTGTATTCACAAGATAGTCTGAAACTTCTTTCTCATGTCCACTTGGTCTTGGTATATCCATAAGCTTTTTAAAGTAGTAAAATACTCTCTCTGGTTTTAAATTTTCAATAGTATCCATTATTTACCCACCTTTGCATTGTTAAGAATTATGTTTTTAACAACTTCAAGAGATTTTTCCATTAAATCCACTGAAACTATTTCATATCTACCATGAAAATTATATCCTCCAGTAAATAGGTTCGGTGTAGGAAGACCCATAAATGAAAGTCTAGCTCCGTCAGTTCCTCCCCTAATAGGCTTAACAATAGGCTCAAGACCTGCTTGTTTAATAGCTTCTTTTGCAAGATCTACTATTTCGATATGAGGTTCTACTTTTTCTCTCATATTATAGTAGGAGTCCTCAATATCCAAAGTTACTATATCTCCATATTTTCTATTAATGAAATTTTTAGCTTCTTCCATAATATCCTTTTTTTCTTGGAAAGTGTCTTTAAAAAAGTCCCTAATAATATAGACAAAAGTAGCTTCTGCTGAAGTTCCATTAATTTCATCAAGCATAGTAAAACCTTCATAACCTTCAGTATATTCAGGTCTTTCATTAACTGGAAGCATAGAGTTGAACTCTGAACCTACAAGAAGTGCATTTATCAACACATTTTTTGCAGATCCTGGGTGAACTGATTTTCCTTCTATTTTTACTGTTGCTGTTGCAGCGTTGAAGTTTTCATATTCCAGTTCTCCAACAGGTCCTCCATCAATGGTATATGCAAAATCTGCACCAAATTTTTCCACATCAAAAAGGTCCGCCCCTCTTCCAATTTCTTCATCTGGTGTAAAACCTATCTTAATGTCTCCAAATTTCAAATCTCTATTTTTCATAAAGAATTCGGCACAAGCCATGATAATTGAAATACCCGCCTTGTCATCTGCTCCAAGAAGAGTTGTTCCGTCTGTGGTAACTATCTTATGTCCCACTAAATCTTTAAGGAACGGAAATTCCTGTTCAGTTAATTTGTACTTGTCATTTAGAACAATATCTCCACCTTCATATTTTTCAATAATTTGTGGATTATCACATTTTCCTGGCATTTCCAAAGCTGTATCCATATGAGCTACAAGACCAATCTTAGGCGCATCTTTTACTGTCCCTTCTATTGATGCATAAATGTAGCCATTTTCATCTAAAAAGGCATTATCTATACCCATTTCTTTAAGTTCTTTAACTATAACTTTTGCAAGCTCTAACTGTCCTTTTGTTGAAGGACATTCTTCATTTTTATCATTGCTTTGAGTGTCATAGCTAATATAATTTAAAAATCTATCTAACATTCGTGACATTCCTCCTTAAACTAGAAAACTGTCTGTACTCCTAACATAACCAATGCAAGAACTAGTAACATTCCCATTAGTGGAAGTATGAATTTAATCCATTTGTTGTAAGAAACTTCAACCATCTCAAGTGTTGCAAGTATTAATCCTGTAGGTGCAATTATCGCCATCCAACCTTGACCAAAGTTATATGCTGATACAACTACGTCTCTACCAATGGATACTGTATCTGCAAGAGGTGCAATTATTGGCATTGAAAGTGTTGCAAGTCCTGATGATGACGGAATGAAAATTCCTAGAAAAGCAAATAGAATCATCTGTACAGAAGAGAACACTACTCCGTTTATACCCTCAATTATATTTGATGCGTTGTATAGCATTGTATCTGAAATCATACCATCGTCAAGAATTATATTAATACCTCTTGCTACTCCGATAATAAGCGCTACTGAAACTAAATCTGCTGCTCCATTTAAAAATGATCCTACAGCTTTTTGTTCAGGAAGACCTGATAGTATAATAAGTGCAATACCAAGTACTAAGAATAAAGTACTCATCTCTTCAAACCACCAGTCTAATTCCATAACACCATATATCATAATTGGGAATGCTGCTACAAATAGTATAAGCATGGCAATTCTTCTAAAGTTAAATGAAACTACATTTTCAGGATCATAGTTATCCAAATATTGCTTTTTGATTCTAGGCATATCTTCAGCTACTACGGATAGTGCAGGATCTTTTTTAACTTTTTTAGTATATCTGTAAATGTACCAAAGGGTTAAACCTTGTCCAAGTACAAGAGCAATAATTCTAATTGTTAAACCTGTTTTAAAGTTAATTCCTGCTGCATTTGATGCAACTACTACTGAAAAGGCATTTGTAGTTGAAAACATTGTTCCAACTGATGAACCCATGTATATTGCAGCTATTGCAACCATAGCGTCAAAACCAGAAGCTAAGAAAATAGGCAAGAGTATTGGATAAAACGCTATTGTCTCCTCGGCAAGACCAAATGTAGTTCCTCCAAGTGCTATAATACTTGAAATTATTGCAACCATTATAAACTCTTTACCTTTAGTCTTTTTAGATAAAGCTGCCATTCCTGCATCAAATGTTCCAGTTTCGTTTAATACCCCAATACAACCTCCAAGTATTAATACGAACACGATAATTCCAATGGAATCCGCAATCCCATCTATAGGTGCTCTAACCACTTCTTTAAAACCTTGAGGTCTTTGTTCTAAATTGTCGTAAGATCCTGGAATTGCTACAGGTTTCTTAATATCTTGATTCTTAAAGCTTTCAAGAGGTATTGTTATTTTGTGTTCATCAAGTACCTCTTGTGTTGCTGGAAGCGATGTTTCTTCTCCATTAATTCCTATTTTAATGAATTGATCGCCTTCCGTGTCATATTGTAGTCTCTCATATGATCCTGCTGGTACTACAAAAGTAAGTACTGCCGCAAATACCAATACTATGAAAAGCACGGTAAATGCAGACGGGAAACTACGTTTCTTCTTTTCTTTCTTTGATTTTGTCATCTTAAAACTCCTCCTTGTTAAATTGTTACAAATAACAGTCTAATGTAGATTAAAATAAAATTCAACATCAATTAGGAGTATTCTTCATTATTTAATATATTATATTTTAGTCTAATTTATAAACTAGGGTGTGGTTATAGCCAATTAATATCTTCCAGTAGCCTTTAAGTTCTTCATCTAATTTTGAATCTGAAGTATCCGCCTTTATAACCCCGTCTTTAATTGAGTACAATTTTTTATGAGTTGCAACAATAATTATATTGTCCTTTCCTATATGTCTTATAATTCTTGGACTCAGTTGTTGGTTACCTCTTCCAAACACATGTCCTTGTCCCCCAATAACCGTAACAATTAATTTTGCCTTCTTATCCTTAATGAAGTCATAAATTTCACTTTCTGTAGCTTCTTTTAATACGATTTCTCCCTTGTATATAATGTCAACCCCAAGTAGGGACACTTCATATCCTATGTCTTCCATAACCGCATTTACAGTGCCACCAGTTCCAACCACATACACCATATCTTCAGGATTTTCAGCCATCATATTTTCAAGTTCCTCTGCTATTCCGTCTATTTCTTCGGCAGTTGATGCAGATACAGATTTCGAACTTTGCATTAAATTTTCAGCCCTTGGAACCCTAAGATATCCGTATAATTTTGCTTGGAGTATATTTTGTCTAAATTTTTCCTCGTCAATATCCATAACTTCAGAATTAGTAGTGGTAACAGAATTAGGATCTTCTACAAATTTTCTTATCATAAGACCTGCATCTTTAGGATTATTTGCATATACTGCAGAATGAATCTTAACTCCTGCTGGAATTCCTATACATGGTATAGACACTTCGATAGCATTAAAAATATTTCTTGCAGTACCGTCTCCTCCAGCAAATAGAATTAAATCTACACCTTCTTTTTTTAATTCCCTAGCTATAAATTCCGTATCTTCATAAGTGGTTTTTTCCTTCTTTTCTCCAATTACCTTGTAATTAAAGGAAAGTTCCTTTAATACATTTTCTCCCATCTTAGAAGGACCTGTTATAAATTCTATCTCGTCCTTTAAATCAGAAACTTCCTTTAGTGCAGTTTTTGCTTTTTCGTTGGATAAAAACTTTCCTCCCCTTTCGAGTGCTAGTTTTTGAGTCTCCTCTCCGTCACTTCCCTTTAAGCCTACAGATCCACCAATACCTGCAACAGGATTTACTATTAAACCTAATTTCATCTATTTCTTCCTTTCTTGTAATTATTTATATCTCACATATGGTTAATACCCTTTTACGAAGAAATGCAAACAAGATAAGTATCTTTAATCTTTGTCTTGATAAACAATTTGTAATTTTTATTCACAATCTTTTGACATTTTCTTTTTATGTTTTATAAAACTGATTAAATGAGTCTTTAGATGCCAATATAAAAGGATATAAGCTTAAATTCTCATATCCTTTAACATATTATTGATTTTTTAATCACCATCGCAAAAGTGATTGAATCCATATTTTTTTCTTAATCTATTGTGAAAAATAGTTGCAACGACAAAAGTTATTAGTGCAACTATTAGATTGACAATTATATCCTGTACCATTCCTAAATCCTTTACATATCCTTTATTGAATTTTTAATATGCTCTCTTTCTTCTAATGAAAGATTATATTTATCAAAAAGTTGCTCATCAATATCATCAATTGACTTAGACCAATCTATATCCGAGGTCTCCGTAAAATCTTGCATTGGAATTTTTGACCAAGTTTCTTTTGTTTTGTTATTTTGTGTTGTCTTTTTTAACCCTAACATCAATCTTGCAAATTTTGTTTTTATATAGTTTAATAACGCTTCCGCTTCTTCTTGACTATCAAATTTACCAATTGAAATAAAGGTTTGTGTGTACCCGATTACGGGGTACCCGATTACGGGAGTCGATAAAACTTCTCCTAATGCACCACTTCCATTGGCCGCAGGTACAAAAACTTTGTAATACTCAAAGTTTTCATGAGGCTCGAGATATTTTTTATCTATCCACATATATGTTCTATCATTATTCGCTCTACCATATATTTGAACTGCATTCTCAAATTCATATTCTTTGAATAATTGTTGATATTTCCTAAAAGCAGATGATGTTATACGCTTTTCTTTTTTAATAATATTTTTTAATTCAGGATAATCGTCAAAAACATTTTTTAAATTAAATTTATTTTGAACATACATAAGTTCACTTATATTCTCTTTGAAATCATTACTTTTCTCTTTAACTTTTTCATATATCCCCCTTAAAATATCACTTGATACAAACATTCCTATAGGCTTATAATTAGCATTTTTATTATAAGATGTGATAGCAACACCACCTTTTATATCTACATTTTCGAAAATATCTGTAGACTTTACAAAGTATTCTTCAACTCTAAAATGAACATCTTCCAACATTTTTTTGTTCCATTCAGCAGGTGTTGATCCAGCATTATTTAAAAATCTTGCAGGAGTAACAAAAATAGAAATGTCTGCAATCGAATAACCTAAATCCATAAACAAATTATATATTGAATCGTTTCTATTCCTTGAAGAATTATTTTCTTGATATGGCGGATTTCCTATCACTGCTCCAAATTTCACTATTTTCTCACCTGCCTTCACTTCATCTTTTAGTGTTATCTCGCTAAATTTTCTATTCTGACTCAATAGGTTACTTATCTTCTCATAGTCAATTTCATCTCTATCATTTTTTACATCAAGCAAATCATATGAATTAAACTCAGTCGCAATATTATCTACGTTCAAATCTAATATTTCATAGAATCTTCTTGTAAATTCATATGCTATAGATGATGTGGGTATTGAGTAAATAATATTTCTTACATCTTCATGTGAATACCCAAGCTCTGAAGTCAATCTCTTATAAAGAGCAACTGCATATTCTCCTGATTTACTCGCTATATCAAGTAGTTTATCTCTATTAGATACAATCTCTTTTAATCCGTCCTCTGGAAATAATGCCACCATTTCATCACATACATTAGATGGTGTGATAACCTCTGATTCCGACATTCTGTTAAACTTCTTTATTGAAGTCATTGCTCGTGTAAGCGGGTCTACAGTTTCGTCAGAAGCAAGCTTTGAAATATTTTGTATTTTATAGTCAAGTCTACTCCTTTTGAACGGATCCATATATTTGCTCATTTTTCTAATTATTTCTTTGTCTATAAACAGATTTTCGGACAATCTGATATTTTCATCTGTATCTATTACTTTTAAAATATCATCTAATGAGTCCACCTTATCCTTCGTTAAGAACGAGAAGAACAGTATCCTTTGGTAATATGTTTGAATTTGACTTTCTAATTTTTTGATTTCGTTATCAGTTTTTTTGTTCGTATATTCTTCGCTTTCCAGTCCATCTCTATTTGTTTCAGGCTTCTTTTTTTCATCATTAGATTCATCAAAATCCAATTCATCACCATCACCATCAATTGGTTTTATCGTCAACCCTTGTTTAGAGTTAAATTCCGCTTGTTGTTCTATGACTTTCCTAATATCTTCATTATTTAAAATTGATAAATCTATTGGAATATCTGAAACCTCATCCGATACGCTTCTTTGATTATTATATTCACTAATTGCGTCCAAGATATTAGTTGCATCAACTTCCTTAATTTTATTACGATTCATCATAATAACCGGAGAAATTCGAAGTTCTTCAGAAATTCTTTCTTTTAACTTGCTATTCCCGTTTTCTTCTGTGTTGACATTATAAATTAGCGATTTTTGTTCCTGCATTTTAAAAAGCCTATCAGGATCAAAATCAACAAGTAGTGTTTGAGGTTTTAAGTTCTCTTTAATAACTCCTTTTTCACTGGATAATGTCCTGACATATTGATTTTGTAGTCTAAAAATCGACTGATCGTACTCTTGTGGAGATGATGTGTCCTTAAAATAAAGCATAGTGTCCCATTGTTCTACGGTAGATCCGGTAAGCATTCTATTAACGGTCAATGTTATTGTCTTTTGATTTAATTCCTCGCATTCCTTTATTTTAAGTTTTATATCACTCGGTTTCTTATACTTTTTCGAAGCGTCAAGCCCCGATATGTTTATAATTTCATACTCATTAAGATTCTTGAAAGTATTCTTTTTAGTATTGATAAGTTCTTCCATAGCATCGCAAGAAGCACAATACGGTAGTACCATTACCATATGACGACACATTTTGCCTTCTTTAATTTTGTCATAATCTAAAAATCCAAGTAAATCGTCATCATCCTTACTCCCGTCTATAACTTGAAGTAAGTCTAATATCTCTGTCTCATTTATAAATTTCTTATGACTGTTATTTTTAGTATCTTTCTTTATAGACTCAGGTTCAAATAACTTAGAAAAGGCAAAGGTAACGCCTTTTCGCTTAAGAGTAGACATTTTTTCCCTGGAAGATTTATTTGGATTAAATGCAAATCTAACCATCTGAGGAAAACCGTAATAAGGATTATCCCATTCATTCACATCATCCTTATTAAGATTATTCTTATCCCACTCTTCTTGTTCTTTAACTATATCTGAAAATTGAACAAAAGAAATAATGTCTTCTTTTTCAAATTCGCTGCCCATCAAAATACGATACGGTGTGCCTGATAAATGCAGTCTAATCCTCGCATTTATTTTTTTTAACTCTTCTTCAGCATCATTTACATCGATATTCTCATCATCAAGTTTATTGATATTTTTCTTGTCTGATTTTTCATAACCTGCATTTTCTAAAATCTTTCCAAAAGATTCTGCTCTTGCACCGAAATGAGTTTCGTCAACAATTAACAAGTCTATTTGCT
>JAUNLT010000022.1 GCA_030532135.1 Lagierella massiliensis
ACACAGTGATATCTCCACTTTTGTTTTTTAGTTCCTCAAAAAAGAGCCTTGGCGTAATGTCATCATCAAACCAAGACTCTTCAGCAATGACCCATCTATATATAAGACGTTGTCTTCTTTGGACCAGTTCCAAAATATTTTATTTTTCATTAGGTTTTTATTCATCTCCTTTCGACTTATAAAAACTTCCAGCTTTCTCAAGTGGTAGCATATTTCCATTGACTAGATATAAGTCTCCCCCTTCTTCAGCTGAAATCCTATCTAAGTTTTCTAACTCCCTGATGTCATTTGCACTCATCCATCCATTTTGACGACCTACAGCATAACCATTCATTCTTGACTCATAGTCTCCACGAAGGAGTCCATCAAGATTAAATTTAATAAAGTAGGATTCTTTTTCTTTTTTGCTTAAAAGCGCTCTTTCTAAGGATTGCTCCCATCGGACAATCCAGGGATCAAGAGTGTATTTGACAAACTCAAGTGACTGCTGTTCTATATTTGAAAAAGAGGATTTCTCTAAGTCTCCAATCATGTGAGGTGGTATTCTAAAAATCCTTGCAATCTCATTTAGCTGAAACTTCCTAGTTTCTAAAAACTGAGCCTCACTTGGTGCTATAGATATTGGCTGATACTTCATTCCCTCTTCAAGGACAGCAACTTTGTTGGCATTCTTTGGTCCTTGAAAGGCTCTATTCCAAGAATCTCTCACCCTTTCGGGATCTTTAATAATTCCTGGATGCTCTAAAACACCTCCAGGCTGTGCTCCATTTTGGAAAAAGCTTGCTCCATATTCTTCACAAGCCATGGCCATGCCAATGGCATTTTTTGCCATAGCTATTGGTGAATAACCAATAAGCCCGTCAAATCCAAGTCCTGGGATATGAAGAACATCTTCTTTTAAAAGATAGGCATCTTCAGATTTATGGCGGTATTTATAAAAGATTTCACCATCTTCACTTCGCATGACTGTCATCTTATTGGGCATCAGTGGATAAAGATTGACCACTTCACCTTTTCCATTACGTATAATCTGAGCATAGGCATTTCCCCAAAGAAGGAGATGAGTCATCAAAGTTTCTCTAAAAACAAATGATGTCATTTCCTCATTTGGCTCATCATGTAGGATAGAGTAAAGCGAGTGTCCTTTGGCTTTCTCCTTAGAGTTTGAAGACCCTCTTTTATATAAATGAAGAGGGAGTCCTGCTAAAGTTTCGGATAAAACCCTCACGCAAGAATAAACTGCCGTCATCTGCATGGCTGTAAATTCATTGACATCTTTACCTACACTTGTCCTTCCAAATAAAAAAGACGAAGAAGAAATTAAAATGGATCCTATAGAATAGACATCAAAAAAAGTCTAGCTCTATAGGGTCCATTTTAAATTTCGACTAGCTCTTTTTTATTTGTTTAACTATCTATAGTGTCCATTCTCCCCATAAATATCCATCCTGTCTACACACCCTTACGATTTTTACCATAGATATGTTCCCACAAGGTATTTCCCAAATAAAAAAACGGCTTTTAAGATTTCTTTTAAAATCATAAAAGCCACCCATTTCAACACTTTTACAGTCTATTATCTTATTTTCTTGACATCAGTGCTACCGTCTCTGCCGTCAACTTCTAGCCAATCGATGGCCTTACGTCCCTCTCTTGGGAAGTCTTGGCATGAGACCTACATCTGCTTACAACTTCCTAGTAAGCAGTGTTAGGGCTTCAACGTGGCTTGGGTGGACGGTATGGATAACATTTGAGTTTTCTTAAAAGCCTCGTATGTTGGAATATATCTATAACTTTTAGATAATTCATTATAAATCTAAACTATTTTTATCCAATAAAAATCAAATAAATTAATAGTGAGTATTCCATTTTCATCTAAAAATGGTTTTAT
>JAUNLT010000011.1 GCA_030532135.1 Lagierella massiliensis
TTTTTGTATTTTTAAAACATTCTTAATATTTATATGCTATCGGCTTGTTTTCAACGCTTATGACCTATGGCATTTTACATATTACAAATATTTATTTTACTTAACTTTTTTCTATTACCATAACCAATTGACCAATGACTTTATTAAAACTTTCTCATTTATAGTTTTCATTTAGTTTTATATATTAACAAATTTTTATATAAAATCACATTAGTAGGTTTTTATAAAAGAAAACTATCCCTGGTTTTATACAAAGTTTGAATATTGAGACTTTATATAAACTCAATAGGGTATTTTTAAGTCTTATCTTAAAACTTATAATTTGATTATCCTGTTAGAACCCTCTATTAAACTTTCATCATGGGTTACCATTATTACAGTCTTACCCTCTTCATTTAATTGTCTTAAAATATCCATTACTTGCTTTCCATTTTTCTTGTCCAATGACCCGGTGGGTTCATCTGCCAATATAAGTTCACAATTTTTAAGCCTTAACCTTGCAAGAGCAACTCTCTGTTGTTCTCCTCCTGAAAGTGTATATACTTTTTGGTCTAGTTTATTTTCCATGCCTACAGATTCCAAAGCCTGTTTAATTGAAACTTCCGTTTTTCCCTTTTTGTGTATCATTTCAAGATTTTCTTTTACTGTTTTATTTTCCACAAGAGCAAAATTTTGAAATATAAATCCAACTATGTCCCTGTAGTACATAAGGAGGTTTTTCTCTTTTGTTATATCCGTTCCCGCAACTATAATTTCACCACTTGTTACCGGTTCCAATCCCCCTATCATATTTAATAGGGTAGTTTTTCCACAACCACTTTTTCCTAATATTACTACAAATTCTTTTTCTTCTATTTCACATGAAAAATTTTCAAATAAAATCTTTTTTCCAAATCTCTTAGTTAAATTATTAATTTTAATAAATTTTTCCATATTAGATACCTCCCTTCAAGACTCTCTGTACTTCAAGACGGTCATACTTCTTTGTCAAATAAGTGAGTATTAAAAAATCTAAAACTAGTACAATTATACTTCCGTAAATCATGTTGGAAATAATTCCCAAATTCATATAAAAGTAAATTCCTATGGATATACCTAGAGAGAGTCCAGACAAAGTCAAGGATAGTATAAAAAATCTTCTATACCTTTCAAAGGTTGAGTATCCTAATACTTTTTTTAGAACCAATTCTTTTGCTTTGGTTTCATATAATATACTTAAGACTAGGACCGAAATTTGAAATTCCAATATTATGAATAATATAGTTAGTATAAGCGCAACTAATAGGCTTCTATTTTGTAATGACCACAGTCCATTATACCAGTCTTTAATATTTTCAACTGAATACTCGAGTAGCTCACTTTTTATAACTTCACCTTCAACCTCTTTCCCAAAGTTCTCTATGAGTTTTCTATCATTTTTAACAGATACAAACTGCATTAAATAAGGGGCATCATTGTATATTACACCTCTACATTTCTCTCTTTTATAGGGACTGTACTTAACTTCATAATTTAAAAGCTTTCCATAGTTAAATGTATCAAGTATAATAACGGGGTTTTTAATTTTATATGAGTAGTCGTATTCGCTTTCACGTCTCCCCTCTGTCACAATTGAAAGTCCTTTTTTATACCTAAATACTCCATCTAAGTTTTGTTTTGATAGGTGAGTAATATTGGAAAAACTCAAAAGCTCATTTAAAACTTCACCCTCGTCCACATCTTCTGAAATTAAAATATAATTCCCCTCATTATTTTCCAATTCTTCGAACTCGTAAATCTCATCCCTGTATTCTTCAATTCCTTTAAGGTTTGCGTATACGTATTTATGTCCAAATTTTGGTGAAACATCACTATATGAATGATGATAAATTAAACTGCAAGATAATTTTTTATAGCTATATCTTAGAAAATTGTCAGAAACCTGAGAGTTTGTATCATACAAAAGTTCATCATTTTCTCCCTGAATATATTCAATCTTTTCATAATCATATGGATATTCTATATCCACATGAACTAAATCCTTTTTAGAATCATAAAAATCTCTTTGAGAATAAAGTTTTATCCCCTCAACTATTAGTCCAATAGTTATGGAGATAATCACAACCATTAATACTTGAACTACCCCCTTAAGAACAGTTCCTATGGCAAGAACTTTATTTGAACTCTCTAATTTTAAAGTTGCATTCTTTTTAATTCTCATACCAAAAAATATTAAAATACTGTTTAAAATAAGTATTCCAATTATAAAAATCAAACTTACTTTTATTTCAAACAGAGGATTGGTGAAAATGTTTATTAATATAAAGGATAAAACTCCTGAAATGGTAATTCCGATTATGTCTAAAATTATCTTCTTAAACTGAAGTCTCCTATTGTCTGCACCTAGAATAATTCTAATGTTTTGTTCTTTTTTTCCGTACGTTATGTCGTATAAAGTCAATACAAGCATAGAAATACCAACAATAAACCAAGCAAAAACTATAGTAATCTTTGAGTCGTATTTGGATGGGTAGTTTCTAAAAGAACCTGAATATTTAACCATATTAGGATATACCATATCGTATAGTTCTTCATTTGACTTGTCCGTATACCAACAATTTTTTAAATTTTTTTCTTTAGCTTTTTCAAAGGGTTCAAAATAAAATTTTGTAGTCCCTGAGAAAAAGGACTTTTTTATGCCCTCTTCTATATTCCAATCTTCTTTTAATTTTTCTTTAATATATTCATCACCGTAGATTGTAATAGTTCTATTAAACGCTCCATTGTTGAATCTGTCCATAGCAAAAACATGTGTACCAAAATTTTCAGCCTCTTCTCTTATATGCACATTCATTTCTTTTTCAGATTCTCCTGTGGGAAGATAATATCCAACTTGAGTATATGAATCTTGAAAGTTTTCCAAGAAAAAAGTATAACTTTCTCCAATGAACATAAATACCGACAAAAATAAAAAAAAGAATATTATGTATTTTGATTTCTTCAAAAAAACCTCCCTATTCTTCTAAATAAAAAACCTTGGAATTATACCAAGGTTTTTTATTTTTATTGTAATGATTGAGCTGCTGTGATTAAAGCGATTTTATATACATCTTCTTCCACACATCCCCTTGAAAGATCTGAAATGGGTTTGTTTAGACCTTGTAATATTGGTCCTATAGCTTCGTATCCTCCAAGCCTTTGTGCAATTTTATATCCTATATTTCCCGATTGTAAATCAGGGAATACAAACACATTGGCCTTGCCCGCAACATTTGAATCTGGGGCTTTTTTCTTAGCCACCACTGGTGAAATAGCCGCGTCAAACTGCATTTCTCCATCCACTGCTAAATCCTTATCAAGTTCTTTTGCAAGTTCTGTAGCTTCTTGCATCTTTAGAGCAAAGTCGTGTTTTGCAGAACCCTTTGTAGAGAAAGACAACATAGAAACCTTAGGATCCAGTCCAAAAAGTTTTGCTGTTTGAGCTGAACAAACGGCAACTTCTGCAAGTTGTGACGCTTCTAGCTCTATATTAATTGCAATATCTGCAAAAACATAGAGTTCATCACTAGGTCCAAGCATAAGCATTGCACCACTTGTCCTTGATACTCCTGGTTTGGTCTTAATAATCTGAAGTGCTGGTCTAACAGTATCTCCTGTAGAGTTTACAGCTCCACTTACAAGCCCTGCTGCTCTTTCTGTATAAACTAGCATTGTTCCAAAATAGTTTGGAATATCTAGCATCTTATCACATTCTTCTCTAGTATTTTTGCCTTTTCTTCTTTCTACAAAAGCGTCTAGAAGTAGCTCTCTATCAGCATAATTTTTCATATCTAAAATTTCTAATTTAGAAATATCTAGATTGTTTTTTTGGGCAACTTTATTTATTTCTTCCACATTTCCAAGAAGTATAGGGTGAATTATACCCTCTTCATTGAGTCTAATGGTTGCATTTAATATTCTTAAGTCTTCCCCTTCAGGAAATACTATTTTAATGTTTTTTCCTTCAATTTGTTTCTTAACACTTTTAATTATATCCATGCTTTCTCCCTACTTTGTTTTAAAAGCCATATTCATTGCGATTTTTTCTTCTTCTGAAATTTCTTCAGAGACTTTTCCCTGTTCAATACGCTTAGAAAAAGTAACGGTATTGTCTCTTCCGTATATGCTGGTAATAATTATTCCATCGTCTTTATTGTCCATAAGCACAAGGGAAAAAGATAGCTTATTTCTAAGCTCTGGAAAAGCGTCATATTTATAATAACCCACTTTTTGGATAGATTTTTCCATTAAACTCTCAATTGTATCTTGTCTAGATTTTATCTGTTCTTGAGATATTAATATCTTGTCCAAGTCCTCTGAATGGGATAGTAAAATTTCTTCTAAATTAAGTTCTCCCTTACCCTTTAATATATTGTCATATCTTCTTTTTAATCTGTTTATCTTTCTATTTAATTTAAACATATTTGAGAAGGCTATAAACATTAATAGAGATAGAAGAATAAATAAGAAAAAACTACCTGTCTGTACTATCGTTTTAAATGTTTCCACTATTTACCTCTTGAACTATTTCTCTCAACGCTAAAATAGAACTATTAACTTCTTCTTTAGTATTAAAGGAGGAAAAACTAAATCTCACCGCTCCCTTTTGTTCGGTACCAATAGCTTTATGAGCAAGTGGAGCACAGTGAAAACCTGCCCTAGTGGCAATTCCATAGTTATGATCCAGAATATATGCTAATGAAGAAGAATCTAATCCTTCAATGTTTAAAGAAATTACAGGACCTTGCTTATCATCTAAAGGTCCGTACAATCTAACTTTTTCAATCTTTTTTGCACTCTCAATAAAATAATTCTTAAGATTATTTTCCTTTTCTCTGATACTTTCAAGTCCAACTTTGTTAATATAGTCAATACCATACCCAAGTCCTACGATTCCTGGTCCATTTAAAGTACCACCTTCAAGTTTATCAGGGTATATGGACGGCATATTTAAGTCTTGTGAAAAGGAACCAGTTCCTCCCTCTTCAATAGTTCTCAATACTCTATCTGTATTTATATAAAGACCACCTGTTCCCATAGGTCCAAGTAACGCCTTATGTCCTGGAAAACACAGAATATCTATGTTTTGTCTTTTAACATCCATATCTAAGTATCCTACACATTGTGCTCCGTCAACTATTACAAAGATATTATTTTCTTTTAAAATCTTTAAAATTTCATCTAAAGGGGTTATAGTACCAACTAAATTTGACATTCCCGTTAGCACACAAAGATCTGTATTTTCTTTAATTGAATTTTTAAAATCCTTTGGGTCAAGGACTCCTTTTTCATCAGCTTCTACAATGGTAAGTTCTATTTTCCCCTCATCTCTAAGGTGTACTAGAGGTCTTAGTACAGAATTGTGCTCCATTGCAGATGTGATTACATGACTATTTTCTTTATAGGAACCCTTAATAGCAATGTTCAACGCGTCAGTGCAATTTTTAGTAAAAATTAAATTTAAAGGATTATCTCCTCCGATAAATTCAGCAACTTTTGCCCTTGCGTTAAAAATCTCCCTGTCCATTTTCAACGACATGGAGTGGCCACTTCTACCAGGATTTGCACCAAATTCCTTCATGGCTTCTAAAGTTTTTTCATATACTATTTCAGGTTTTGGCCAAGAAGTAGCTCCATTGTCAAAATAAATCATTTACTTCATCTCTTCCAATCTCTTATAACAACTTCCCATTAATTCGAAGTTTAACTCTTTTAACTCTCTTTGATATGACTCAAGTCTTTTAACTACTTCGTCTTTATACTCACCCTCGTCAATTGCCTTTAAGTTGATAATAACATTTAAAAGTACCGCTTCTCCACTTCCATGTAAAAGAGCTGTTCCAGTTCCTTGGTCTGTAATTGCCCATATATTTCCATACTTAGCAAAAGATCTTTGAAGTTTCATACAATCTATAATCAATCCACAAGTTTTTAAAGGCACTTCTAAAGCTTCCTTATATCCTTCTTGAATTTTCTCGTTTCTAATTTTCTTTTCTTCAGGAGTTTCTTTAGGTAATTTCATAGCATTTATAACTCCGTCAAAAGACTTTGCATCAGCTTCAACCATAAGCTTTAGCTCTTCAATTTTGTTCTCCATCTTTACATAGTCAGATTTAACAGTTTCCTTAATCTCTTCATCTAAACTTTCAAAAGATTTCTTGCCAAAACTCAAGTTTGCAACCATTAAAGTAAGTGCTGCTCCCAAAGCACCAGTATATGCAACTACAGCACCTCCACCAGGCATTTCTTTACTTTTAACCATTTCTAAAAAATTAACTAAATCATTATCAATATACATTACATACCTCCTAAAATTTCTAATATTCTCTCTAAATCTTCATTGCTCATGTATAGAATTTCTATCTTTCCACCCTTTTTCTTAGGTTTCAGATTTACCTTCGTTCCAAAAAAATCTACTAATCTTTCTTCGATTTCTATTTTGTAAATATCTTTAGGTCTTTTATTAGTAGTCTTTTTCTCAACTTCTCTAACAGAAGACTTTTTCATAAGTAAATTTTCAAGCATTTTAAAACGCTCTTTTTTATCCTCAATGGACAAGAGGCTTCTAGCTTGAGTGGAAGTTATATTTCCTTCCTTTAAATGTTCTATAATTTCCGGATCTAGTTTTAAAAGTCTTACTGTATTTGCTATGTGGGATCTAGATTTGCCAAGTCTTTCAGCTAGTTCTTTTTGAGTATAATCATAGCTTCTCATTAGTTCCTCATATGCAGTAGCCTCTTCATAGGGATTGAGATCTTCCCTTTGAATATTTTCAATTACAGAAATTTCCATAATCTCTTTATCTGTTGCATCTATTATTCTTACAGGAACTTTTTCAAGTTTTGCAAGTAAAGAAGCTCTATACCTTCTTTCACCTGCGACAATCTCATATCCTAGTTCCTTTTTACGAACTATTATGGGTTGGATTATTCCAAATTCTTCAATAGATTCTTTAAGTTCATTAAGACTTTCTTCGTCAAATTCCTTTCTTGGTTGATCATGTCTAGGATAAACCTTATCTATTTCAATTTCTGTTACTTTGGAATCTTTAGTTTTATCCAATAGAGATTCTTCTATGCTGTCTTGGGGAATAAGTGAACCTAGACCTCTGCCTAAACCTGTTCTCTTTACCATTTAATCACCTATTATTATTAATTATCTCTTTACTTAAATCTTTGAATGCGCATGCTCCCAGTGAGTTTTTATCATAAGTGAAAATCGATTCACCAAAACTTGGAGCCTCTGCTAACCTGACATTTCTAGGTATTATAGAGTTGAAAACTTTGTCTTTAAAATATTTTTTGACTTCCCTTTCAACCTCGTTAGAAAGGTTATTTCTACCATCGTACATGGTAAGAAGTACACCCTCGATTTCCAAAGACTTGTTTAAAGACTTTTTCACCAAGTTGATAGTCTCAATTATAAGACTTAAACCTTCCAGCGCATAGTATTCACTTTGAATTGGAATTATAACAGAATTTGAGGCAGTGAGTGCATTTATACTTAAAAGCCCCAAAGATGGGGGACAATCTATAAATATAAAGTCATATTCGTCCTCTAAAGATTTCAGTGCATTCCTAACTAAAAACTCCCTTTTCTCCATGTTTATCAGCTCGATTTCTACACCGGATAGCTGAATATTTGAAGGTATTAAATCTACATTTGCATTTGATGTCTTGAAAATTAAATCTTTTAAATTTGTAATTTCTGGATTGAAAATCTCATAGACTGAATGTTCTAAGCTGTTTTTATCAAAACCAAGACCTGAAGTGGTATTTGCCTGAGGATCTAAATCGATAACTAAAACTTTTTTTCCTCTCAATCCAATTCCACAGGATAAATTGACAACAGTAGTAGTTTTACCTACTCCACCCTTTTGATTAAAAATGCTAATAATTTTCATAATACCTTCCTTTCTTAGATTATTATAACATAGACAGAAGGTTTTTTGAGACAGAGAATGTCAATGTATAGTCTTTCTTTTAATGAAACTAAATGAATTAATAATTTTTACCGATATTGACTAAAAAATAAAAATACGGGAGACAATACATTATAAGCTCCCGTATTTTTATTAAATATTTGAAACTTTTTTATCAGATCACTATTTGAAATTATTTAAGCTAAAATTTCATTATATACTTTTTAAAATTATTTCAGATTGTAAATCAAAATCTATAAAGCCTTTTAGTAAATAATACTACATTTTAATATAATCTATTCCAAAGTCTAGCTTATAGAGCATAAATTTTTTATATACATCTTTGTCTTTTTAATAATTTTCTATTCCAAATGATTTTCATCATATTTTTTAAAGATGATAATGGTTTTAAAAAGATCTCCATCAATTTCCATGTTAAAGGTGCCACCCTGTCCTTCCACAAAAGAACTTGCAATAGAAAGACCAAGTCCATTTCCCTCTGTGTTTCTTGACTTATCAGCTCTTATAAATCTCTCCTGTAGTTCTTTTGGAGAAATGTCTAGCTCATACTTTGAAATGTTTTTCAAGGTTATTCTGACTTTATCTCCCCCATCCTCTAAAGTCAAATATACCCTCGTGTTTTCTTGTGCATATTTCACAATATTTGTTATTAAATTCTCAAAGACTCTATAGGTCTTTTGTCCATCTAGATTACAGTAAATGGGATACTCTGGTGCATTTAGAATAACTTTCATATTATTATCTTCCAAGTTGTCTCTAAACTCTCCCACAACTTGATTAATAAAGTCTACTATATTTATTTTTTCCCTGTGAAACTCTATTGAATTACTTGAAATTTTACTAATTTGAAATAAATCTTCAATTAAATTATTGAGTTTTGTTGCTTTTTCATATATTACTTCTACATACTCATCCTTCATCTCATCTGTTGTATCCGGTTCTTTTAATAAGGAGGAATAGGATATGATTGAAGTTAGTGGAGTTTTTAAGTCGTGACTTACATTTGCAATTAAGTCTGTCTTGAGTCTTTCTGCCTTTACTTTTTCTTCTACTGATTTATTTATATTGTCGCCTATAGTATTAAAATTTTTAGCAATAGTTTTAAAATAAGGAATTTCCTCATCTACATTAACCTCATAATCTCCTTTTGCAATCATACTGCTTTGGCGATTTACTTTCTCCATATTTTTAGAAAATGTATAAACCATCCTACCTATGATATATGCCATAACAGGTACTACCAAAGTTTCAAAACCCGCATAATGTGAAATCATCATTATAATTAAAAACGCTCCAACAATTATACTTATTTTAAACAGGGAAATTTCTCCTAAATCTCCTAGAGCTTTTATTATCCATTTCTTAACTTTTATTGACAGTTTTTTTGAAAACTCCAGTATGTTTTTAATTAGCTTGACTATAAGAGAATTCTCTAAAAACGAACTTTTAAAACCATATCTGTAAATTAACTTAATTTCTAAGATGATAGATCTTTCAATTGCTATTACAATTATTGAAAAAAGAACCATGAAAGTTATTGTTACCATATAGTCAAATTTTGCAAATATATCATCTACCAGATCAATTGGATAAGTAAGACCAAGGGCACTAGAAGCTAACATACTAACCCATAATATTATCTTTATTTCAATGGGAGTTTTTCTAAATGCAACAACAATAGGTATCTTCTTATACTTATCAAAATCTGAAAATGAATCATATAGTAAAAAAAGAACTGTCATTAAAACTATTGAAGGCAAAAAACCATATAGAAATACAAGTTTTTCAGGGTGATAAAAATGTGGAGAATTTTCAAATTTATCTTGGGTAACACCAATATTAAAACTTTGAAGTTTTGCTGTTTTATACTTAGGCGTGATTATGTTTACACCTCTAACCTTTCCATATTCATTGTCATCTTCAACGTACTGAATCTCCACATCTCCTTCTATTTGCATTCTTTGAAATTCATCCTCGTCGTATTCAGTGCTAGAATATGGAATATATCTAATTTGATTTTCATAAATTGTATTTGTCATAAAATCGTTAATAAGTGGAATAACAGCCTTACGATCATTTTTATCTAGACTTTCCCCATCAAATACGACCTTATTGTCAATAATTTTTCCCTTAGCTAAAAATTCAAATTTATTGTCCCTATAATAAGACTCAAAACCGTCTATAGCTTTATCTTTTATATTACTTATAACCAAATTATCCTGAGGTTTTTTTTCATCATTAGTTTGAGTATCCTTATTAATAGGATTTCCCACGGCATCAGATTCAAAATATTCTCCATATTTAAAATGAAAATCTATAAGATCTTCTCCATAATTGTCAAGACTTGTTTTCCCATACTTAAATTTATTTTCCATATAGAACGGAATCATTTGATTTTTATTTAATTTCCCATAGTTATTGTAAATAATGAAACCAAAAAGTATAGATATTAAAGTTATTAAGATTGTAACGCCAGTTCTTTTAATAAGAACATTTTTATAAGATTTATTTTTTTCATCCATTTTAATTTGCCTCAAATTTATAACCGACTCCCCAAGCAACTTTTAAATATCTTGGTCTTTTCGGATCAATTTCTATCTTTTCTCTGATTCTTCTAATGTGTACAGAAACAGTCTTAGATTCTATGGCAGGTTCATTCCAAACCCTTTCATAAATCTCATCCATGGAAAATATTCGTCCCGGATTACTCATGAGCAATTTTAAAATATCAAATTCCAAAGATGTTAAAGGAACTTCCTTTTCGTTTATTTCTATAATTTTTTTATTTAAATCTAAAGAAGTTTCTTCAACTTTAATTTTGTCATCTAAATTTTCATCTTCCATATATCTGTAAAATCTTCTTATTGAAGAATTTACCCTTGCAACTAATTCCTTTGAATTAAAAGGTTTTGTAATATAATCGTCAGCCCCAATATTTAGACCGTTAACTTTATCGTCTTCTTCAGACTTTGCTGATAAAATTATAATTGGAACATAACTTTTTTTCCTAAGTTCGCCTATAGCTTCTTCTCCAGACATTTCCGGCATCATCAAGTCCATAATAACTAGATGAATTTCATGTTCATTAAAAATCTCTATTCCTTTAAGTCCATTTTCAGCGTAGAATACATTGTATCCGTTGTTTTCCAAAAAAATTTTAATGGAATTGCCAATGGTAAAATCATCTTCACAAACTAAAATATTATAACTGTTCATCAAATCACCTTTCACAAGTTCATTAATTTAATTATACACAATCTCAACCCATGACAAGTTTTTTTGACCCTTCTCTATAGAAACTTCAGCACTATTATTAGGCAACACCAAATCCGAACTTTTAACTTTATAGTCTTTTCCCATAACTTTTGTACTGTGCTTATAACCACATACAAATCTTGAAATTATTTTATCCCCGTCAATTCTATATTCCCAGTTGGAAACCAAATTTGTCATATTAAAATTATTTACATTATTTCCAGTATAACTATCCTTATTAGTAATTAATTTCCCTTTCTTAATATCTTGAATGATAATACTATCTCCTGGACTTATGCTAACATTTGAGTAGTATTCATTACCACTTTTATCGATGGCTTTAACACACCAATCACTTTGTTTGTCCAAATTCTTTAAGTCAAAGTAGTAATTCTTAGAATTTCCTATCTTGTTTTCGCGAACATCGGAAAGAACTATAGCCCATGATCCATTTGACAATCCTATATTTTTAAAGTCCATATAAGTTTTATTATTTATTGTCATATTAGTGTTATCTGGTCTTTCATATTCAGAACCATATAATACATAGGATCCCATAAGAGTAGATCCTAAAACTAGCATAAGAAAAAATAATTTTTTCATAATATCCTCCATTTACAACTTAAGTTTCTTCTTACTACTATTATATAAGGCAATTATTTCAAAATTCTTACGTAATAATTACAAAATTCTTACATTTTATATATAAGTCTTTATTAAAATTTTTATTGCTATTTTCTCTTATTTAGAATACTTAGATAAAAGAAGGGTAAGAGGATGTTTAGATTTTATATTAGGATATTCTTAAAAAATTATTAATTAAAGTACAATTTTTCATAACAAATAGAAATGTCTTATTATAAAAACTAGTTTAAAATCTATCTAAATACAACATTACAAACTTATGGCTTTATCTTTAATTACTTGGTATCTTTTATTTTTTATCACTTACTTATATTCAGCTATTTGGTAGCTTATATTTTTTATCTACTTACTTCTATTCAATT
>JAUNLT010000023.1 GCA_030532135.1 Lagierella massiliensis
GCTTTTCTGAAGAAGAATTATCTTCTCTTTTTGATTTGGGAAATGATGCAGAAGATGACGACTTTGATGTTGAAGAGGAACTTAATAAACCAACTTTTTCTAAGACGGGAGATATTTGGTACTTAGGTAGACATAAACTGATATGTGGAGATGCCACAGATGGGAAAGTCTATGAAAGGTTAATGGAAGAGACAAAAGCCAACCTAATCATCACGGACCCTCCATACAATGTAAACTACGAAGGAACAGCTGGAAAAATTAAAAATGACAATATGGAGCAAGGTAAATTCTATGAATTTCTCCTAAGCTCCTTTTTAAATATGGAAAAGTATCTCGCAGATGACGGATCTATCTATATTTTCCATGCTGATACAGAAGGACTTAATTTCAGAAAAGCCTTTCAAGATGCTGGCTTTTATCTGTCCGGGACTTGTATTTGGAAAAAGCAATCCTTAGTTTTAGGCAGAAGTCCCTACCAGTGGCAACATGAACCCATTCTTTATGGCTGGAAGAAAAAAGGGAAACACAAGTGGTATACGGGAAGAAAAGAATCTACCATTTGGGAGTTTGATAAACCAAAGAAAAATGGAGATCATCCAACCATGAAACCAATTCCACTTTTATCCTATCCAATTAAAAACTCATCTATGACCAATTCTATTGTGCTCGATCCTTTCGGGGGAAGTGGATCAACTATGATGGCCTGTGAACAGACGGATAGAATCTGTAAGATGATAGAACTGGATGAGAAATTTGTAGATGTTATTGTAAATAGATATATAGAACTCGTAGGAAGTGGCAAGGACGTAAGCCTGTTTAGAGATGGAAAGGAATATAAGTATTCAGAGGTAGCTAAGGATGATTAAAGAACTAACATTAGGTTCACTATTTGATGGCAGTGGAGGATTTCCTCTAGCTGCTATTTTTTGTGGAATAAAACCTATATGGGCATCAGAAGTTGAGCCTTTTCCAATTAGAGTTACACAGAAAAACCTACCTCAAGTTAGGCATTTAGGAGATATAAAAGATATAGATGGAACTCAAGTAGATTTTGTTGATGTCATCTCCTTTGGTAGCCCTTGCCAAGATTTGTCAATTGCTGGGAGAAGAGCTGGGCTTGAAGGAAATAAATCTAACCTCTTTTATGAGGCAATAAGAGTTGTAAAAGAAATGAGGTGTAAAACGAATGGTAAATATCCAAGATACCTTGTGTGGGAAAATGTCCCAGGAGCTTTCTCCTCAAACCAGGGAGAAGACTTTCGATGTGTCCTTGAAGAGATTACAAGAATTAAAGATTCCACAGTTAAACTTTCTAGACCTAAGAGATGGCAAAGAAGTGGAGAAATCTTGGGAGGAGATTTTTCCCTTGCTTGGAGGGTCCTTGATGCTAAATACTTTGGAGTCCCCCAACGAAGAAGGCGAATCTTCCTTGTCGCAGATCTTAATGGAAGAAGTGCCAGAGAAGTATTATTTGAGCAAAAAAGCCTGCCGGGGGATATTAACTCGAGCAAAGAAAAAGGGAAAAGAAATTCCAGAGCCACTAAAAA
>JAUNLT010000012.1 GCA_030532135.1 Lagierella massiliensis
AAGCAGAAAACAGAATGCATACTATAAAAGCTGTAATGTATGCAACATTAAAATAGTAATTTTAGCCCAAGTTTCTTGGGCTATTTTTATATTGATTTTAAGACAATAGTAAAGATAGTATAAAAAATGAAGTTTTTGAAACTCTTCTTCCTTAAAATTTTTCTATTATATGATATAATTTTATCTATGAAATAAGAGAGGATAAAATGAAATACTGTTTTTTACTTAACTTTACTCCTCATCCAAGGATTATAAAAAGAATTGAACTTGTAAAAGAAAAATATGAAACTTTTGCAATATACTGGGATAAGGGAGAAAATAATTTTGACTTTAAAAATGATATTAGAAAAATAAAAATTTATGTTAAAGCAAATAGAAATAATCCTATAAAGAGAATAATTCCTACTTTCAAATTTTCAAAACTGGCTTATGAAAATCTAATTAGAGAAAAGCCAGATCTTATACATTTGCAAAGTTTCGATATGTTATCCATAGCGTATAAATATAAAAGCAAGATAAATTCAAATTGCAAAATAATATATGAAGTTCCAGATATACACAAATACCTTACCAATGATAAGAAAAATTTCATAGAGAGTATAATATCTTACTATATTAAAAGTAGAGAAAAGAAAATGCTTAAAAAAGTAGACATTCTTATACTTACATCGTTGAAGTTTTGGGAACATTTTGAAGGTAAATTCAATAAAGATGATATGATTTTCATGCCTAATATTCCAAATCCTGAACTTTTTGAGAATTATGATAGACTTAGAATAAATAATAGTAATAGAAAATTCACTATTGGATATATTGGAGGGCTTAGGTACTTAGAAGAACTAAAGTGTCTTGTAGAAGCTATTGAAGACTTGGACATTAGACTTCTAATGGCAGGTTTTGAAGATGGAAACTACTTTAAAAACCTAGCAGAGGAAAAAGAATTTATAGAATATAGGGGAAAGTTTTACTATGAGGATGAAATTGCAAAACTTTATTCCCAATGTGATATTATATTTTCTGTATATAATGCTCAAATGAAGAATGTTAGAATTGCACTACCGAATAAGCTCTATGAATCCATTATTGCAAAACTTCCAATTATTGTTGCAAAGGACACTTATCTTGAAGAACTTGTAAACGAGTGGAAAGTAGGTTTTGCAGTAAGTCATAGATCTGTAGAAGAAATTAGAGAAGTTGTGTTAAGGCTTATGAAGGATAAAGAGCTTTATAGAGAGATTCAAAACAATGAAGAAATAGCATGGACTAAGTTGAATCCTGAAAAGAATAATGAAAGACTTTTAAATCTCATAGGAAAGAAGGAAAAGCTATGATAAATGTAATAGGACTTGGATATATAGGACTTCCCACAGCATTAATGTTGGCAAAATCAGGTAATGAAGTGTATGGGACCGATATAAAAGAAGAAACTGTAAAAAAGCTTATAGAGAAAAAACTCACTTTTGAAGAAGAGGGAATGGATGAGCTTTTTGAAGAGGCTTTAAATAAGAGTATAAGCTTTGGTACAAAGCCTGTAAAAACAGACACCTATATAATTACAGCACCTACGCCCTATGATAAAAATTCTAAGAAATTAGACTGTTCATATGTAGTTAATGCTGTTGAGTCAGTGTTAGATTATGCAATGGACAATTCAATTATAATAATAGAATCTACTGTTTCACCAGGAGCGATAGATAGGTATATAAGACCTGTGGTTGAAGAATATTCAAATAAAAATAATAAAAAAATCCATATTTGTCATGCACCTGAGAGGATAATACCAGGGAATATGGTATATGAACTTATAAATAATTCAAGAACCATTGGAGCTGATGACAAAAGAGTTGCAATAAGAGTTAAAGAAATATATTCAACCTTTTGTAAAGGAGAGATAAATTTCACAGATATTAAAACAGCTGAAATGACAAAGGTAATTGAAAACACCTTTAGAGATGTAAATATTGCATTTGCAAATGAACTTGCTAAAATTTGTAAACAAGGTGGACTAGATGTCAATGAAGTTATAAATATTGCAAATAAACACCCTAGAGTAAATATACTAAAACCAGGACCTGGAATAGGAGGGCATTGTATTCCTGTAGATCCATGGTTTTTAGTGGGAGATTATCCACTTTCAACAGAGCTTATCTATAAAGCAAGACAGATAAATGACTCTATGCCCAAGTTTGTATTAAATGAAATTTATGAGATAATGAGGGAAAATAATATAACAGATCCGTCAAAAGTAGGACTTTATGGTTTAACATATAAAGAAAACATAGACGATATAAGGGAGTCTCCAACACTTCAAATTTTGGAACTTCAAAAAAGAAGTCTTGCAAGCCCTCTTAAGACTTACGATCCATGGGTTAAAAATAAGATTACTGAAAATCAATATTTTGACTTTAAAGAATTTCTAGACTCTATCGAAATGATAGTAGTATTAGTTTCCCATGATGAAATAGTAAACAATCAACAACTTCTAAAAGATAAGATTGTTTATGATACAAGGAATGTTATTAAAGGAAGTAAAGTTTATAGATTGTGATTAATATGAAAAAAATTATGGTAGTATTTGGGACAAGACCTGAAGCTATTAAAATGTGTCCCCTCGTACTAGAATTAAAAAAGAGAAAAAACTTTGAAGTGGTAATGGCATTGACAGGACAACACAATGAGATGCTAAAGCAAGTTATGAATGTCTTTGGTTTGAAAGAAGACTATAACCTTAAGATCATGAAAAAAAATCAAAGTCTTACAGATATTACTGTTAATATAATGAAGGGAATAGAACCGATATTAGCAGTAGAAAAACCCGATATTATATTAGTTCACGGAGATACTTCGACTTCTTTTGTAGTTGCACTTACAGCATTTTATAACCACATACCCATTGGTCATGTGGAGGCGGGGCTTAGAACTTATAATAAATTAAGTCCCTATCCTGAAGAGTTTAACAGACAAGCAATTTCTTCCTTGGCAGATTTACATTTTGCACCAACGGAAAAAGCAAAAGAGAATTTACTAACAGAAGGTATAGAAGAATCTAGAGTATTTATAACGGGGAATACAGTAATAGATGCACTTAAAACTACTATTACTAAAGATTATCACAATCAATTGCTTGATTTTGCTAAAGATAGAAAGCTTATTTTATTAACCATGCACAGGAGAGAAAATCTTGGAGATAAGATGCGTTCATCTTTTAATGCAATTAAGAGAATTGTCGATGAATACAAAGATTTAGCTGTTATTTATCCAATACATTTAAATCCAAAGGTAAGAGAAGTGGCAAAAGAGGTATTTGGTAAGAATAAATATATAAAATTAATAGAACCGGTGGATGTCTTTGACTTCCACAATATAATGAAAAAGTCATATTTAATATTGACAGATAGCGGAGGTATACAAGAAGAAGCACCTGCACTAGGAAAACCCGTATTAGTACTTAGGGATACTACAGAAAGACCAGAGGGAATTGAGGCAGGAACTTTAAAATTGATAGGAACAGAAGAACAAAGAGTTTATGAAGAGATTAAAAAGATTCTAGATAATGAAGAAGAATATAAGAAGATGTCAAATGCTGTAAATCCATATGGAGATGGTAAATCTAGCATCTATATTGCAGATATTATACAGAGCTATTTCGAGAAATATTCATAGCTTTATCTAGGATGGATAGGGGATTGAATGCTTAAAAATAAAAAACATTATTATATACACGCCTTTGAAATGGCGTGGCCATCTGTGTTAGAAAGTTTTTTTATAGCAATGGCTGGACTTATAGACACATATATGGTTTCATCTTTAGGAAGTTATGCAGTAGCAGCTGTAGGATTAACAAACCAACCGAAATTTATAGGTTTTACTATATTTTTTGCAATAAACGTAGCAGTATCTGCTTTAGTTGCAAGAAGAAAGGGAGAAAAAAACAAATATAAGGCAAACGAGGCATTACTTACTGCATTTGTAATAACCATGATCCTAGTTGTATTTATTACATTTATAATGGTAGTATATGCAAAACCACTATTGGAATTTTCAGGAAGTAATAATGACACCCATGACTCAGCCATGATATACTTCAGGATTTTAATGGGAGGTATGGTTTTTTCAACTATAAGTATGGTAATAAATGCAGCACAAAGGGGAAGTGGAAATACACAAATAGCCTTTACCACAAATCTTGTTTCAAGTTTGGTAAACATAATGTTTAATTATCTTCTTATAGGAGGAAATTTTGGATTTCCGAAACTTGGAGTTGCAGGAGCAGCACTAGCTACAGTCTTAGGAACGGTTGTTGCAACAATAATGAGTATAAGATCGCTATTTAAACACGATTCATTTGTCCAAATTCCATACATGGTGCGAGAAAGAATTAAGCCGGCACTGGATACAGCAAAAAAAATAGGAAAGTTAGGATCAAATCTATTAGTGGAAAACTTAGCTGTAAGAGTTGGTTTTATGGCTACCGCACTAATGGCGGCAGGACTTGGAACGGATGCATTTGCATCACATAATGTAGGAATGAGTTTACTTAGTTTATGCTTTGCATTTGCAGATGGGATGCAAGTTGCGGCGGTTGCATTAACAGGCTCATCTCTCGGTGCGGGAAAGAAAGAAAATGCAAAAATTTATGGAAAAGTTTGTCAAAATATAGGACTTGGAATTTCCTTTATTCTTTCAGTAATATTATTTTTCTTTGGAGAAGATATATTTAAACTTTACTTTAAAGAAGCGCATATAGTTGAGATGGGAGTGACCATATCTAAATTCATAATGGTAATTGTATTATTGCAGATTTCACAAATAATCTATGGAGGCTGTTTAAGAGCGGCGGGAGATGTAAAGTATACCCTATTGGCATCTATAATATCTGTTACCATAATTAGAACGGGAGTTACTTATGTTTTAGTTTCCTTACTAGACATGGGACTAAAAGGTATATGGCTAGGAATATTAGCAGATCAACTTTCAAGATATATTATGATGTCCACAAGATTCAAAAAAGGGAAATGGGTGGATATAAAACTATAAGAGAGGTATAAAATGTATATAGATTTACACTGCGATACGGTTATGAAGTATATTACAAATTCAAAACCAGAGGAAATTTTCCAAGGAGAAAAATCCCATCTAGGCTTAAAAGAACTTTATGACTTAAAAGTAAAAGCACAATTTATGGCAATATTTTTACCAAGTGAAGAAGACTTAAAAGAGATTAATCTTGAAGGCATATCTGATATTGATTATGTTGATAAAGCTTTAAAATTTTATGCAAATATAGAAAACACATATCCGGATAAATTTAAAGTAACAAGTAATTACAAAGAATATTTAGAAAATGAAAAAAATGGAATTGTAAGTTTATTTCCAACTATAGAAGATGGAAGACTTATAGAGAGTCCAGAGCAGATAAAAGAGCTTAGAAAAAAAGGAATTACACTAATCACTTTACTTTGGAATAATGAAAATTCCCTTGGATATCCCCATACTCTTTCAGGTTATGAAAACAAAGTTGGTTTAAAAGAACTTGGAATTGAAGTTTTAGAAGAAATGGAAAAAGAAAAAGTGATTATAGATGTATCTCATTTAAACGAACAGGGAATTGAAGATGTTTTAAAATATACTAAAAAACCCTTTATGGCAAGTCATTCCAATGCAAGAGCTGTTACAGATGTAACAAGAAATCTTTCAGATATCCAGCTTAAAAACCTTGGAAACAGAGGCTGTGTTGCAGGACTTAACCTTTGTCCATACTTTTCATCATCAGATACTTCAGTTATGACCACATTTAAAGACTATGAACACCATATAAGACATATGCTCAATAAAGGTGGAGAAGATTTAGTTGCAATAGGAACCGACTTTGATGGTATAGGCGGAGACTTTGAAATAAAAAGACCTTATAAAGTCATGGAATTTTTAGATTATTTGAATATACAAGGACTTTCAAGTGAAATAGTTGAAAAAATTGCATATAAAAATGTAGAAAGATTTTTTAGAGAGTACTATTAATGAAATTTTATTATACAATTTGGGGAATTAATCTATTGATATGGTTCATATCCATATCAATGGGCTATTACCTGGAAAAAATGAAGACAAATGAAGAAGGATTTGAAAAACTGGACAAGATATTTGGATTTTACATGAGTCGGATTGAACTGGCACTACTTCCAATACTACTTCTGTCCATTTTTTTGACCCATGAAAAAAAGGATTTGATTGTGGGAATAGTAGGGTCTTTATTTATTTTGATTCAGATAATAATACCATCACTACTTATACTTATGTTTTCCAATGTAGAAAATACAGACGATAAGAGGAAGAAAACTGATAAGAGGAACAAAGAGGATAAATAATATAACAGTAAAAGAAGATAAAAAATATACTATTTGACATATAAATAGTTAGTGTTAATCTCTTCAATAAGCGAGTTCAATAGTATAAACAATTACTTACAAAAGGAGAAAAGTTACGAACTTACAAAATCATTATATGAGTTAAGGATAAGCAAATATTTCTTTACACTCTATCTAATTTCATCAGGTAGAGGGGATGAGAAATTTTGTGCTGAAGAAGATAGCTATAAAAAGCTTGAAGAGTTATTAATTTTGCTTAAGAAGAAATATAAAAATATGGAGATACAATTATCTATTCCAGAACAATCGCTGGATTATTACTATGAGGCAGGGAAAAATAATGTCTGTACTGGTGGAAGAATGTCTTTGGTTGTTAACTATAATGGTGATGTAACTTTTTGCGAAAGATTACTGGATAATCAAAAATTTATAATCGGGAATATATAAAGAATCATTAATTGAGATATGGAATTCAGATAAATTAATAAAATTAATTAAACCAAGTCAAGAATTTTTTGTGGGACAGCCCTTAGAATATTGCGATCAGTTTAATAAGTGTACCTGTGAAAATGGTATTTGTTATGCTAGAGCATATCAATTAAACAATTCAGTTTTCAGTATAGATCCTTTTTGTAAGAAATGCAAAAGTAAAATTTATTAAAGTTTATTTTAAAACCCTGTAAAAAACCTTGAAAAACTTGACAATATCAAGGTCTGGTGTTAAAATGTACTGGTGTAAAACTGAGATGTTATGCATTTCTTTTTTATTGCAAAAAATAATATACGGAGGTGAAAAATTTGCCAACAATCAATCAATTAATTAGACAAGGTAGACATAGCAAGACATACAAGTCAAAATCACCGGCTTTATCTGTTAATTTCAACACTTTGAAGAAGAGAAATACAACAGTTAACTCTCCACAAAAAAGAGGAGTTTGTACTGCCGTAAGAACTGTAACACCTAAGAAACCTAACTCAGCTTTGCGTAAGGTTGCCAGAGTTCGTTTAACAAATGGAATGGAAGTAGCAGCATACATTCCAGGAATTGGACACAACCTACAAGAACACAGTGTAGTTCTTATTAGAGGGGGTAGGGTAAAGGACTTACCAGGGGTTCGTTACCACATTGTACGTGGAGCGCTAGATACTGCTGGAGTATCCGGAAGAATGCAAGGTCGTTCAAAATACGGAGCTAAAAGACCTAAGTAAGAGACAAGTTAAGATGCTTCAATGTTAAAATTTTAAGATAAATTCAGTATTTATACTTTATTATACATTTGAGCACAACGACAAGACGAAATGTCGAGTACCAATGAAATACTAAATAGTAAGGAGGGAAGCGAAGTGCCAAGAAAAGGACATGTACCTAAAAGAGACGTAATGCCTGATCCAGTCTACAATGACAAAGTGGTTACAAAGCTAATCAACAACATTATGATAGACGGAAAGAAGGGCGTAGCACAAGGTATTGTATATGGTGCATTTGAAAAAGTAGCAGAAGTTTCAGGAGAAGACGCATTAGAAGTTTTCTACAAAGCACTAAACAATATTATGCCTGTTCTTGAAGTTAAATCTAGAAGAATAGGTGGTGCGAACTACCAAGTTCCTCTAGAAGTTAGACCAGAAAGAAGACAAACACTAGGTCTTAGATGGTTAACAACTTACTCTAGAAATAGAGGAGAAAGAACTATGGTGGAAAGATTGGCAAAAGAAATCTTAGACGCATCTAATAACACTGGAGGTAGTGTTAAGAAGAGAGAAGACGTTCATAAGATGGCTGAAGCAAATAAAGCATTTGCACATTATAGATTCTAATTACTGGGAAGGAGTAATAATTTTTTATGGGAAGAGAGTATTCTTTAGAAAATACCAGAAATATTGGTATAATGGCTCATATTGACGCCGGAAAGACTACAACAACCGAACGTATCCTTTACTATACGGGAAAAATCCATAAAATTGGAGACACCCATGATGGGGCTGCTCAAATGGACTGGATGGTTCAAGAGCAGGAAAAAGGGATTACCATTACTTCAGCTGCTACAACTTGTATCTGGAAGGGAAATAGAATTAATATTATAGATACTCCAGGACACGTTGACTTTACAGTTGAAGTAGAGAGATCGCTTAGAGTATTAGACTCAGCTATTGCTTTATTTGACGCTAAGAGTGGTGTAGAGCCACAATCAGAAACCGTATGGAGACAAGCGGACAAATATGGAGTTCCTAGAATTTGTTTTATCAATAAAATGGATGCTACTGGAGCGGATTATTTTGAGTCAATTAAGACAATTAAAGACAAATTAGGTGCTAACCCGGTTCCTCTAGAAATTCCTATAGGAGCAGAGCAGGATTTTGTAGGAGTTGTAGACCTTATTACAATGAAGTCTACAGTTTACAAAAACGACTTGGGAACTGAAATCGAAGAAGGAGAAATCCCTGAAGATTTAAAAGAGTTAGCAGAAGAATATAGAGCAAATCTTCTTGAAAATGTGGCTGACCACGATGAAGATTTAATGATGAAATACCTTGAAGGTGAAGAAATAACAGAAGACGAAATTAAAAGAGCTATAAAGACGGCTACAGTTAATCTTTCTATTAACCCTGTACTTTGTGGTTCTGCATACAAGAACAAAGGTGTTCAGCCTTTACTTGATGCAATTGTAGAGTATATGCCTTCACCACTAGATGTACCAAGCATAAAAGGTATTGACCCTGATACAGAAGAAGAGATAACAAGACCTTCATCTGACGATGAGCCGTTCTCTGCTTTAGCTTTTAAAGTAGTTTCTGACCCATATGTAGGTAAGTTAACATACTTTAGAGTATATTCAGGAAAATTAGAATCTGGTTCATATGTATACAACTCATCAAAAGGCAAGAGAGAGAGAATGGGTCGTATTCTAATGATGCACGCTAATAAGAGAGAAGAAGTTGATGCTGTATATGCAGGAGACATTGCAGCTGGAGTAGGATTTAAAGACACTGGTACAGGTGATACACTTTGTGACAATGACCATCAAATCATCCTTGAGAAGATGGAATTCCCAGAGCCTGTAATATCAGTTGCTATTGAGCCTAAGACAAAAGCTTCTCAAGAAAAGATGAGTGTTGCACTTTCTAAACTATCAGAAGAAGATCCTACATTTACAACTCATACAAATGAAGAAACAGGTCAAACTATTATCTCTGGAATGGGAGAGTTACACCTTGAGATTATTGTAGATAGACTTTTAAGAGAATTTAAAGTTGAAGCTAATATAGGTAATCCTCAAGTTTCTTATAGAGAGTCCATTACAAAAACTGCTGAAGCTGAAGGTAAATACATTAGACAATCAGGTGGTAGAGGACAGTATGGACATGCAAAAATCAAAGTTGAACCTCAAGAACCAGGCGCAGGATTTGAATTTGTCAACGCAATCGTTGGTGGAGTTATTCCTAAGGAATATATTGGATCGGTACAACAAGGTATTGAAGAAGCAGCTCAATCAGGTGTACTAGGAGGTTATCCTGTTCTAGATATTAAAGTTACACTATATGATGGATCATATCACGATGTTGACTCTTCAGAAATGGCATTTAAGATTGCAGGATCTATGGCACTTAGAGCGGCTTTAGAAAAAGCAGGTCCAGCACTATTAGAGCCAATGGAAAAAGTTGAAATTACAACTCCTGACGAATATCTTGGAGATGTAATGGGAGATGTTAACTCTAGAAGAGGAAAAATCCAAGGAATGAATCCTAAAAATGGAGTTCATATACTTGATGCATATGTTCCACTATCAGAGATGTTCGGATATGCAACAGACCTTCGTTCAAATACACAAGGTCGTGCAACCTATTCAATGATGTTTGATCACTATGAAAAAGTACCTGCTTCAATTGCAGAAAAAGTACTTGGCGATAAAGACAAATAAAAATACTTCAATTCGAGGAGGATAAAAATGGGAAAAGAAAAATTTGAAAGAACCAAACCACATGTTA
>JAUNLT010000013.1 GCA_030532135.1 Lagierella massiliensis
AAGTCTTCTAGCGCCGATGGTACTATGGTGGTGACGCCATGGGAGAGTAGGTATTTGCCCGTTGAGAAGCTCTACATAAGTAGGGCTTTTTTTATTTGAATATTTTCCTTAATGTTAAAAATCTTAAAACTTAAAATTTTGTACATTTAGTTAAAGTATATATATTATTTGCTGTAAAAATATTAAAAGTATTTCTTATTTACACCTTCTAATTAGGAGGTGTTTTTGTGTATTTTTAAAATTGTTTACAGAAATTTTTTACGCTTTAGCCACAATTCAAATTATTAATATCTTTTAATACTTTATTTTCTAAATTTTAATGCTCAACAATTAAAAACACAATGTATATAATTAAATAAAAATGTATATAATATCTATAAATTATTAAAGTTTATAATCTTATATTTCTAAAACTTTTTCCATCATGATTTTATATATCTATATTAATTCAATTATTTAATTTTTCAAAAAGCAAAATCTCAAAATAAAGCAATTTTATCTATTGGAATTTAAATATTATTTGGTTAAAAAGATTTAAAATTCAATTGTAAAAAATATTAATATTATTTTAGGTAAGTTTACTTAATGTTAATTAAGTAATATGTATGTAAAATGGTTGGATAGAATTATAGAATATGCTAATATATCAATGCGAGAAGTTGCAATAAATATAGAACAAGAGTGGTTTGTTTTTATACTACTAGAATTATATAAAGGTATTGTCCTAGGTTAATTAAGATATATCTAAGACTTATATAGCAATGGATATTATCAGAACTATTTCAAGAAGAGATTTTAATTGAATTAGGACTTTATACTTTTGATTAAGAAAGATAAAAGTGCTTTATTTGATTAGTAATAAAAATTATAATCTATTAGTATAAAAATGTATTATAGAACCAATACAAAGGAAAATTTACTTATATAAGTTGATAGGAATAGTTATATACACTAATAAGTATTAAGTAAAATTTAATATATGACAATATAAAAACACAGGTATGACAAACAAGTTAACTTAGAGATAAATTGTCTATTTTCTGTATTTTAAATAAGAAAGTTCAAGAAAAGTTCTTTTTATATTACATATTTTATTGAACTTTTATTATTTATCTATACTAGAATATATTATTACCGGATAGTTTACTACTTAATTTTTAATTGTTTATGTGTTTTGTTAAAGTTTTAGTTAAATTAAAAAGATCAAATGGTAGATTGAATATTATATTATAAACCATAATTAAAGGCATCTTTTAACTGATTGTTTAAGGTGTCTTTATTTTATTAAATATTTATTAAAGAGGTTAAAATTGAGATATTACTGTATTAAACAACACGATATTACAGATTGTGGCGCTGCGTGTTTAGCTACCATCTGCAAACAAAATGGATACAAAATTGGAATATCAAAAATAAGAGAGGTTGCAGGTACAGATAAACAGGGAACTAATGCTTACGGAGTAATAAAAGCTGCTGAACAATTAGGCTTTACAGCACAAGGAGTTAAAGGTGATCAAGAAGCTTTCTTTTCTGAGTTCCCGTTACCGTGTATAGCACATGTTATAGTTGATGGTGCTCTTTTACACTATGTGGTAGTACATAAAATTACTAAAAAACAAATTGTAATAGCTGACCCTGCAGTGGGTATTGTGAAATTAAAACCTGAAGAGTTCTTTGGACAGGTTCGTGATGGAAATAAGCCACCTAAGTATCAGTGGAGTGGTGTGCTTATATTATTAGTAAAAAACGAGTCGTTTAAAACTGGAGATGATACTAAAGGATTATTTAGTCGATTTTTTCACTTAATTAAACCTCAAAGAAAGCTGATAGTAAATATTTTTCTAGCATCATTAGTATATACAATTCTTGGAATTATAGGAGCTTTTTATTTTAAGGAGCTAATTGACAATATTTTACCAAACAGTTTAAGAAAAACTTTAACTACTCTTTCAATTGGTGTTATTTTACTTAATATCTTTAAGGTGTTATTAAACGCTTTTAGAGCCCATTTACTACTATATTTTAGTCAAAAATTGGATATAGCCCTATTACTTGGTTATTATAGGCATGTTATAGAATTACCTATGAACTTCTTTGGAACTAGGAAAGTAGGGGAGATTATATCTAGATTTAATGATGCTGGAAAAGTAAGAGATGCTATTTCTGGGGCAACTTTGACTATTATGATAGATACGTTGATGGCAATAGTAGGTGGATTTATACTATATAGCCAAAGTGGAACTTTATTTGCCGTAGCAATGGTATTGGTTATTTTATATTGTGTTATTGTCTTTACTTTCAATAAGTGGTATGAAAAATTAAATAGGGAAGAGATGGAAGCTAATGCACAATTAACATCTTATATGGTGGAATCCCTCAATGGTATTCAAACAGTAAAAGCGTATAATGCAGAGAGAAAAGTAAGGCAAGAAACGGAATTTAAATTTGTAAATTTACTAAAAAAAGTATTTAATCTAGCTTGGGTTAGTAATTTTCAAACTTCACTTATAACATTTGTTCAACTTGTTGGAGAAATTGTTATTTTATGGGTTGGAGGAATTAGTGTAATAAATGGAAATATGACCATTGGTACATTGATAACTTTTAATTCACTATTAATTTATTTTCTAGACCCAATAAAAAATCTAGTGGATTTACAGCCTCAAATGCAAACAGCTGTAGTGGCAGCTGACAGATTGGGAGAGATTTTAGATTTAGAGGCTGAGAAAAAAGAGATTGAATATAAAAAACTATCTCCAAATAGCCTAAAAGGAGATATTGAAATAAGAGATTTAAATTTCAGATATGGAACAAGAAAACTGGTATTGGAAGATATTAATCTTCACATAAAAAAAGGTGAGAGGGTAGCTTTTGTTGGAGAAAGTGGATCGGGAAAGACCACATTAGCAAAGCTATTATTAAGACTTTATGCAGCTGAAAAAGGCGAAGTGTTAATAGATGGAAATAATATTAAAGATATTCAAATTGAGACATTAAGAGATAAAATAGCTTATATTCCTCAAGAAACTTTTTTGTTTAGTGGATCCATACACGATAATTTATCTTTGGGTTTAGATGAATCAAATTTAAGTGAAGTAATTGAAGCTTCCAAAAAAGCACAAGCACATGATTTTATAAATGAATTGCCCCTAAGGTATGAAACTAGACTTGAAGAGAATGGATCTAATCTTTCTGGAGGTCAAAGACAAAGACTAGCAATAGCAAGAGCAATGCTTAAAAAACCAGACATATTGATTTTGGATGAAGCAACTAGTAATTTAGATGCCATTACAGAAAGGGCTTTAGACAATACTATTAACGAGTTTGCAAAAGGTATGACTACCATATTCATAGCTCATAGATTAAGTACAATTAAAAATTGTGATAAGATATATGTTTTTGAGAAAGGTAGAATTATAGAAGAAGGGACTCATATGGAATTAATAGATTTGGGTGGCAAATATTCACACCTAGTAAAGCAACAATCTTTGATGAGTTGTGATAGTGGAGGAGCTAATTGATGAAACCTATTATTATAGATATGAAAGATATGACAGATAGTAGTGAAGTATATGATTCAAAGGCAAATCCATGGCTGTCTTACTTTATATACATTGTGTTGGGAATTTTAATAATTGGATTTTTATGGGCATATTTTTTTAAGATAGATATAGTAGTAAAGGGAAATGGAATTTTAAAGATTAATAATCAAAGTTCTATTGTAAGCACTGATATTGAAGGTAGAATTGATTTACTTAAAATTTCAGATGGTGATCACGTAAAAAAAGGAGATGTATTATTAAAAATTAATTCCAGCCAAATTGAAGACAGTTTGGAAGAGTTAAAAGAACAATTGGTGGAAACGTCTCAAAGAGTAGAGATGTTAAAAGCATATGATGAATTTCTATCGGGAAACACCACTTCTTTTGATAATAAAGAAAATAATCCCTATTATGGTGAATTTATTAGTAGAAGAAAACTCATTGATTTAAATAATCAAAACTTAGAGGATAATATAGATGAAAGAGCCTCTAGTGCTAAAGCGGAGCTAGCTAATATAAATAATCAAATATCTCAGGTGAACAACCAAATTAATAGAATTGATACGGCAATATCCAGTATAGGGAATAACAAAAATAGCGTATCGAAATCAGATCATTATTACTTTACACTAGTGGAAACTTATCTAGTTAATCACAAGATTGTAAAGGATAGATATGATAGACAAATTGACGAATTAAATGAAGAAAAAAATAATTTAAATTTAATTTTAGAAGAGAAAGAGAATAATTTAGAAGACATTTCTTTGAGGAATACAGAAATAGATGCAAAAATATCTCAGTTATTGGAAGATAAAAATATGGAGCTTTCTAGTTTAAAAACACAACAGATTATGACTCTTAATCAAGAAAAAAACAGCATAAACAATAGTAAAAATACGTTGGAATCAAATAAAAATATGCTAGAAAGTCAAGTGGCTATTCTGAAGGAATCAAATAGTGAAAATAGTGCTAAAATAAACATAGAAACTGAAAAGCAAAATGTTTCAAAGGAGCTTCTCTCCTATGAGGAAAAGAAAAAAGAACTCAAGTCTCGGACAGAACAATATGAAACTCAAAATGGAAAAACTAGTATATTAGCAACTAAAGACGGATATATATCTTTTTTATCAGAACTAAAAGAAGGGTCTTATATTTCACAAGGACAAGGGATTTTTAATATACTTCCAGATATATTTGAAGATTATGAAGTTGAAGTGCTGGTGGAAAATTCCGATATTGGAAAAGTTAATGAAAACCAAACCATAAAATTTGAAATTCCCGCCTATCCTTCTAGAGAATATGGATTTATTACAAGTAAAATTACTAGTATTTCTAAAGAGACAAAAGTAGATGAAAACACAGGTAAGTCTTACTATATAGTAAAGTCTATAATAGAAGAAGACAATGTAGATAAGAGGATTAAACTAAACAACGAGATGTTTTCTCAAGCTAGAATAATAGTAGACGAAAAAAGGGTATTAACATATCTATTGGAGAAAATCAATTTGTGGGATTAGATTAAATTTCTATAGAATAATGCTTAATTTTCCCAGTTAATTTCTATAAGTTAATTAAATATACTATAGTAAATAATAGTTTTTTACGCACTTATAACTTTTCTAATTTGTATATTTAGAGTATAATATTACTGATAGGATGGGGATTTTATGAAGAATAACGAAAGAAATAATAGAGATTTCAATCAAGAAGATAATGACACTAATATAGAAAATACTGACAAATTAGACTATGCAGAAATTAATAGGCGATTTAGAGAGGAACAATATTTTTTAAACGGTCAAGATCCTTATAAAGACAGTTCCTATAATGAAAATAATTACGAAAATGAATATAAGAAAGAATATAAAAAACAAGAGAATAGACCTTTAAAACCTAAAAAAAAGAAAAATTTCACACCAGTTCTAGTTTTTTTAACATCACTTTTAGTGATTGTGGCGGTTATATTAGTAGCTTGGACTTTAGCTAACAACAAGCGAATTAACAATAAATTAAATGATTTAGATAGACTAGAAGAAACTCATATTAATGAAAACAATGACGAGACTAATTCCATAATTACAGAAGACACTGAATTTACAGAAGAAACAGAAGATACAGAAGAAACCGAAGAAACTGAAGAGACAGAACCATCCACTGAAGAAGAAATTTCAGGAAACTTGACTCAAGACTTAAATTTCAGATCAGGTCCAGGTTATGAATATGATGTTATAGGAACCATTCCTGCTGGAACTAGTGTAGATGGAGTTATGGAAAATGGTTGGTTGAAAGTTGAATATAATGGTCAAATAGGTTACATTGGTCCTAAGTATGTACAGTAATGATAAAGTCACCAAAATTAAGGTGACTTTTTTATTTTGTATAAATTTAATTGCTATATTTTAATCTTATTCTTATTTTAAAGGTTTTAATGAAATATATTGTGTATAATTATTTACTTTCAATTTATTTAAAAATTAAATATTTTATTGCTATAGGAGAAATTTTTAGCCTATTTAGTGTTTTATCTTAATGCTAATATTTTAAAATACATGGTATAATGAAAATGAAAGGATAAAATATGTATAAATGTCGTATATATCCATTTTAATTTTTAAATCCTTAAATTATATTGCAAACATAAATTAGAAAAACAAATAAAAGAAAGTTCTTTTAATGACTTATATTTTTAGGATATATAAATTTTTTATTATCTAAGTACTATATAAAATAGTAATCTAAAGAATAAAAAACATTTTATAAACCAAACAATAGATGCTATTATTGTAAAAGATAGATATTTTAATTTATCATGGCGAGAAAAAAGCTAATAATAAAAGGTATTTTATTATGGCAATATATGCGATTTAATGGGAAAAGGTATTTCTAATGAGTAAATACCTATATATAAATTTATAATTATTTTTATAGTAAATACTATAATAAATTTATATAAAATATTGAATTGACAAGTCCACTAAACTCAAAAATAAAATTTTATTCTAAGTAAGTTTTAAGAATTTAAGAATAAAAAGAACATACTTAAGAAATTTACTTAAATATATGCTAAATACAGTTAGAAATTAAAAAACTAGAGTGTATTGGTTAAAATTTAAATTAAAGGTGAAAGATGAAAGAGAAAAACAAAATATATAAAAATGAGATTGGTCTAGAAGCAATAGTATTTTTAATCCTATTCTTTGGAATATTTATATACATAGGCAGGATTATGGGTGGTACGAATATGATTAAGACTATGATGAATACTGCGTTCGACCTTTTGATTAATGTATGTTTATTTTTAATGGCAGTTTCTGTTTTAGCAGGAGGGATATCTGCTATATTTTCAGAATTTGGTGTAATAGCACTTATAAATAGGGGACTTTCTGTAGTTATGAAACCTATTTACGATTTACCAGGGGCAAGTTCTCTAGGAATGTTAAACTGTTTCATGTCGGACAATCCTGCAATTTTGACTTTAGCATATGATGATAATTTTAGAAAATATTTTAAAAAATATCAAATGCCTGCGCTTACAAATCTTGGTACTGCATTTGGAATGGGACTTATTATAGTTACAACTATGATGGCCCTTCCTGTAAAAAATGCTTTGTCAGGAGCGATAATAGGTTTTTTTGGAGCGATTTTTGGTTCGATTGTATCAGTTAGAATAATGATTTTCAAAACTAAAAAGGTATATGGTACAACTGAATATGTGGTTTGTAAAAACACTGAAGTAATACCAGAAAAAAAGAGAAAAGTAAGAGAAGGTTCTGTTGGCACAAGGTTTATCCAAGCTTTATTAGATGGAGGCAAAATAGGCGTAGACATGGGAGTTGCAATAATTCCTGGTGTAATATTAATTTGTACCATGGTAATACTTCTCACAAATGGAGTGGGAGAACAAGGTGTTTATGACGGATCAGCAAACCAGGGAATCGAACTTCTTCCAATGATTGGAGAGAAATTAAGTTTTATACTAACACCGCTATTTGGTTTTAGTACCCCCAGTGCCATAGCAATCCCAATAACAGCACTTGGAAGTTCTGGTGCAGCCATTGGTATGGTTTCTGATATGGCATCAAAGGGAATAATTGGAGGAAATGATATAGCTGTATTTACATCTATTTGCATGTGCTGGAGTGGATATTTATCTACACATATTGCTATGATGGATGCTTTAGATACAAAGGAAATGACAGGTCATGCAATATTTTCGCATACGGTGGGAGGATTTTGTGCAGGAATATTTGCACATTTGATCTGGATATTGGTATTTTAATTACAATTTCATAAAATTAAGGAGGTTGGTTACATTCTCTAAGATAAAAAGTCAATCTATTTAGTTTTTATTGTAAAAGTTTTATTTATGAGTGGAATTTGAATTAAGAAATCTTTAATAGGACAAAAAAGATAGATTAAAATAATTAGAAAAGGAGGTATTATGGATTTATTAGACTTTAAAATTTTTGAAGGCATATCTGAAGAAAGTAAAAGAGAAATTGAAAATCTTGATGCTGAGATTTACCACTATGAACCAAGAACTATCTCTGTGAGAAACGGAGAACCTTTAAAGTATGTACTGCTGATAAAAAAAGGATGTTTAAAAACTGCAGAGTATATGATTGACGGTAAAGAAATAGTTTCATCCTATTATAGTGAAGGAGATGCGTTTCCATTTTATCTTCATTATGGAAACTATACAAGTTTTCCGTATGACGTATACTCTATAAAAAGTTCAGATGTATACTTTGTGCCATTTAAAGACTTAAAGCCGATTATTGATAGAGATTGTACTCTAATGAATAATATATTAACATTTGTTTCAGAATATACTTGTTTTAACAAATTTGTTTTACGCTCCACTCAGTATTATAAAATAAGTCAGAGAATAGCATATTGGCTATTAAATTATGATCAAATTGATACGTTGAAAGTTCCTAAAACCCAAGAGATGTTGGCTGATATACTTCGAGTAAATAGATCTTGCTTGAATTCAGAATTAAAATCCATGGAGAGTCAAGGTATGATAAAAGTAAAAGGTGTAGATATCAAGATACTTGACAGGGAAGGGCTGGAAGACTTAATTTGATTATTTACAAAAACTTTTAATTAAATTTCGTTTATTGTAAAAGATTTAAATCCCCTCTGTATTTAAAATAGAGGGGATTTAAAATGAAAAAAATATAGGAAATAATATGTAACTACGTTTAATAAAAAGTTATATAGATAACATTAGGGGTTGTGAAAATGTTATCTTCCTAATAATTTAAAATTGTTGGATATACAACTTGCAGGTGCTATACAATTATGAGAGAATGTATTTGCAAGAGAAAGCACATTAAATTATTACAGTGATTAAGAACTGTGATAGATATTAGAAATGAGGTGCCAAACAAGTGAGTATTTACGTGCCTAATGAAATAGGTAAATTAAAAAAGGTCTTATTGCACAGACCAGGAAAAGAATTGCTAAATATGACTCCAGACACTTTAAGTAGTTTGTTATTCGATGATATACCATTTTTAGAAATAGCCCAAAAAGAGCACGACGGTTTCGCAAACGTTCTCAAAAACGAGGGAGTAGAAGTTGTATACATTGAAAATCTTATAGCAGAATTACTTAGAGATAAACCTGAGCTAAGAAAAGATTTTTTAGATCAACTAATGAAAGACGCACAAATAGATAGTCAAATAAGAGTTGACGCTGTAAGGGAATTTTTGGATGCAATTGAAGATCCTAAGGAACTTGTAGACAAGGTTATTGCAGGTGTAAGTTATGATGAATTGGATTTAAAACGATCAGATTTCATAAAGTCCTATATGGGCGATAGTTATGAAATGGTTTTACAGCCTATGCCAAACCTTTACTTCACAAGAGACCCTTTTGCCAGTGCAGGTACTGGAGTAATTATTAATAGGATGAGAAACCTAGTTAGACAAAGGGAAACTATTTTTGCAGACATGTTGTTTAGTCACAGCGAAGAGTATAAAGACGTTGACCGACTATATAGTAGATATGAAGACTTCTCTATTGAAGGAGGAGACATTTTAAATATCAATGATACTACTTTAGCAGTTGGAATTTCTCAAAGAACTGATGCGGAGGCAATTGAAAAATTGGCTCAAAATATATTCTTTGAATCGGAAAGCAAAATTAATAAGGTTTTAGCATTTGACATTCCTAAAATTAGAGCTTTTATGCACTTAGATACAGTATTTACTCAAATTGATTACGATAAGTTTACAGTTCACCCTGGAATATTGGAAACTTTAAGAGTTTTCGAATTAACTAAAGGCAATTCAAAAGGTGAAATAAAATCTGTTGAAATGTACGATAGTTTAGAAAACATTCTAAGTAAGTACTTAGATACAGAAGTAGAACTTATTCACTGTGGTGGTAATAATAGATTGGTATCTGAAAGAGAACAGTGGAATGACGGATCAAATACATTGTGTATTGCACCGGGAACTATAGTGGTTTACTCTAGAAATACTGTTACTAACAAGATACTTAAAGACAAAGGACTTAAAGTTCTTGAAATTGTAGATAGTGAACTTTCCAGAGGACGTGGAGGCCCAAGATGTATGAGCATGCCACTTCTTAGAGAAGACATATAATAAAATTGGAGGGATTTAATGGGAGTTAATTTAAGGGGCAGAAGCTTTTTAAAGCTATTAGACTACACAACAGATGAAATAATGTATTTGATGA
>JAUNLT010000014.1 GCA_030532135.1 Lagierella massiliensis
TTCATTGTTGGGAATTGTTTCTCCTTTAACATATTATCACCCGTTATCCTGTAATACACGCATTTTCTGCGCTTCGATAAAAGTATTATCAAGTACTATTCAGCAGTATAAATTGGAAATTTGTTGTCTATTTTGTTGTCCTCAGACTTATATGTTGTCTTCTTAAACCACAAATTTAACTTCTATTTTTCGCTTAAAAAACATCCAAATTCTTTGCTAAATTTTCTATTGATTCTTTTTTCTTGTCGTTGTTTGTTTCGGCGTAAATATCCATCGTGGTTTCTATACTTGCATGTCCCATGATTTCTTGGATTACCTTTATGTTGGTTTCATTTTCACAAAATCTTGAGCAAAACGTGTGGCGTAAATGGTGGCAAGAGAAATGTGGAATTATTATAGGTTCTCTTTTTTCCTTTTTGGCTTTGACAATTTCTTCAGCATTATGAGCCTCCAGAATTCTTCTAATAGCTCTATTAATCGCTGCGGGATTGTGTATCATACCAAAACGGTTTGAAAAAATAAATCCACTCATACCATCAACAACTGCTGTACAAAAACCATCTTCTTTCTGTCTTTCATATTCAGACTGCAAAACCTCATAAACCGGTTGCATCATAGGTATTATCCTGATACCTGCTTCTGTTTTGGGTAAAGAAACTTTAAATTCGCACTTATATGTGTCCGTACGTCTTGGGTAATAGGTCATGCTGTGATTTATATCAATGGTTCTTTTTTCCATATCTATATCAGACCACCTAAGTCCAACCACTTCTCCAATTCTACAACCTGTACCAAGCAGCACCGTAAATATTGGATTCCAATGGACAAACACCGGACTCGAAGCTGTATAATTCATGAATGCTCTCTGTTGTTCAATAGTCAACGCATGCCTCATATTCTTCTTCTTGGTGTTCTTCTTTTTAATCTCAGCCATTACTCCATCGCTTGGATTATTTCGGATAATATCATCTCTTACCGCTAATTGAAAAGTTGGGTGAAGAACTGTATGGATAGTTTCTAATGTGTTTATCTGAAGTCCTTTATCGTTCAACAAATCATAATAAAAATAAAGTACATCAGAATATTTGATTTCTCCAATTTTCCTCTTTCCAAATCCCTCTCTTACAAAACGGTCATACATATATGTGTAATTCGTATACGTTGTTTCCCTCAACTCAGATTTTGTTGAGATGTACCTATTAAACACGAAATTCAGAGAAGCATTTCCCGCTACATATACATCTAATCCGTCTAACTGATCCTTGATGAGTTTTTCTTCTCTTTCCCTTAGTTTTTTAAGGTCTTTTGAGTAGATAAACTTCCTTTTCCCATAAGGATCTACATAGCCATAAGCATATCTTCCATCACTTTCTCTATAAATTTCTCCTTTTCTTAAAGCTCTACCTTTAGGGTCTTTTCTTGCGGACATATTCCATTCTCCTTTCTATACGAAAATATAGAAGAGAGAACTTTCGTCATTTTTTCAAGGAATCAGCATATAGCTTCTCTAACCCTGATTTAACCGCCTGCGACATGGTCAAATTATGAGATTTAGCATATTCCTTGAGTTTCTGATATTCACCTTCAGTCAATCTAACTGTAACTCTATGAAGCATAGGGTCTTTAACTAAAGGGCGTCCCATTTTCCTCATGCCATGCTCCTTTCTCACAACTCGACTTAATTATACTTTTTGTCCGACATTTTGTCAATACGTTTTACAATTAAAACACATCTATGTTTGGTACGGTATCATACGAAAGGTCTCTAAGTAATCATCTAAAATATCACAGTTTACTAACACTAATTTGTTTAGCTTATAAATTGCACCCGCTTCCTTCGCTATTTCCTCAAATTTCGTCTGGCACATTGAATATAGCTCTGCACCTTCTTTATATCTAACAAATCTTTTAGCATTAACTTTGTTTTTCATTAACCATTCCTCCTTCTTTCAGATCTATATATTTATGGCATGTTGCCGTATTTTCGTTTAATTCTAAGTTTTATGACATTAACGGGTGCTTAGGATTAGCAACATTGGAATCTCACCACCGCCCCTTTTAAGATGAGCCGGCTTTCACTAAAGAAGTATCATTATCATTACTTAGATCAACGCTCACAAAGTTATCCTTAGTCTTTGCTTTAAGAAAATTTATTTGTCGCTCGTTTTCTTTTATCCTTGCTAATAGCAGTGTTCATTTAAACCAAATTTCTTCAGCAGAAAAGTCATGGCGTAAATTTCTTACGCTCGCCAAGTAATTAAAAGTCCCGTCCTGGTCTATTCAGTTGTCAAGGAACAAGTATTGGAAAGAGACTTTTCTTTTTATCTTCCTATTTGCCGTAATAGGCGTTCTCTTATCCAAGAAAGTAAAGAAGGTCAAACGCCCCTTCACTTTATATAAGGAAAGTTTGACCCCTTTGGTTACCGAAGTTTTAAAGCTCTTCGATGAATTTTTTCAGCTTTTCGAGAATTTTATTTCTTCTCTTGATTAACGCTGGATGTGTAATACTTTTTAGTTGTGCTACTGAACGAACGGTTTCGTCATTGAAATACAAACGCTCTATGATGTCCCTTTCTTCATCGTTTAATTTTGATATAGCACTTCTTAATGCTTCTATCCTCATATGTGTCTCAATAATTTTTTCAATATCAACAGTTTCATCAGCAATGCTTTCTATAAAATGTCCATCATGATCCAATGATGAAAATAAAAGCAGATGGTTTTTCCTGTCCACCTGCTCCAAATACTTCTCGTGTTCTCTTTCTTGCCAGTAGACTTTATAAACATCTTCGCTGACTTTAACCTTTTGTCCTCTGACATAAAGGTAATATTCTTTCGGCATAAAGTTTCCTCCATTCTTTTTTTGTCTATTTGTTTTCAGGCAAAAAAAGGAGGACTTCTGCACTTGGGCATGAAAAGTCCTCTAAAATGAAAGAATTTCTCTCTATGTTCAAATTTTATAAATTGTTCATAATAATATACGGGAATATAAATAGCTGTACAGCTTATACTTAAAGAGACCGTTAATATTGTGATTCAAAATTTTAGATATACATATGGTCTTCATCATTTATCATCCTTTATATGTTCTAATTACATAACACCTACTTCTACTTTTTAAAAAACTTATTATTCACATATCAAATAATATTCTGATGATATTTTGGATTTATTGATTTTTAATTTTTATCTTCTAAGTTCAATTGTTAATATAGCTATCCTTCACTGTTCCATAGATTACTTTCTTTTCCAGTTCTTCTATATTGCACGTAATATAGAATTCTTTATTTTGAAAGTTCACTTCATAAATCAAGGGATTTTCACTTTCCCATTTTTCATCTTCACGACTTAATATTTTCCATCGTTCAAATGCCCTACAAAATCCTTCGTGCAGAATTTCTTCTGCATATCTTCTTATATCTAATGCTTCTTGTTGTGTACTGTAAGTTCCTAAATAATATCTTTTTTTCTTAAACCCTATATAGGCTCGAAATTTCCCATTCTTTAATTGAGTAATTCCACGCACACCACATTGATTATCTTCTCTAACATTTTTTCTAAATTTTAAAAAAGTATAGCTTGTATCTTGGTATAAATTTACTTGCTTATAAATATTTATCCCCCACTCTTTTTTCTTACAGCCACAACTAGTAGTATTTCCATGAACAAGAGCATCCTCAGTTACTAGACACTCGTTTCCACAATCACAAAGACACTTCCATTTAATTGACCCTTTTTTGTCTCTTTCATTGGTAGGTGATATGGCCAATAGGAATCCAAATTTTTTCCCACTTATATCCCTAAATTGATTGTTTTTGGCTCCTCTTAGACATCCACAGCTTTTAACTTTTCCTGCTTTAAGGGACTGTGCAGTACAGATTTTTTCCTTACCACAGTCACACTTACATAGCCAGCTAACCCTATCATTCTTATTTTCCACACGCTCAATAACTGTCAATAGTCCAAATCTTTTTCCTATAAGGTTTTCTGCCTTATTTCCATTGCGTGCATTTTTCTTAGGGATACATCCACAACTTGTGATTGTTCCACGTTGTAATTGTTTTGAATTTACTATAATTTCCCCACCACATTCGCATTTACATAACCACTTAGCATAACCTTCTTTATCTCTGTCTTCTATCCTGTGTATTACAATTAATTTCCCGAATTTTTCCCCTTTTAAATCAAGAAGTTTTCCCATACATATCTGTATTTCTCCTATTTATCTCTTCTAAAAAACAAAAGTTGCTGTAGCTACAGCAACTTTTATCTCATAATCTTGGTTTTCTATCTAATCGTAAATGACAGTCGCTATATATCTTTAGAACTAACTAAAAAAGTTTTATTCATGTTTTTACGAACTGAATTTTTATTTGTGTTTCTAAGATTTGTCCTCCAAGGCATTTACTCTAAATCACATCTTTAGAAATATTTATTCCTGAACTTCACATCTTACAACTACTCTAAATTCTCCACCTAGCGTACATGTAAAAAGTGTCAAGTCCCAATCTCCAGCCAATAACTTATCTATATCGTTTCCACCTACTTGTTCCATTTCACTTACCTTATATACAAATTCATTGTTGTCCATATCAGTAAACTTTATAATACTGCCTATGTCTAAGGTGTGAATTTTACCAAAGTGAGCCTTATAATTGTGAGCCAATATAATCATATTGTTTTGATAGACACTTCCCTGATACCTTGCAGGTGCTATCTTAATCTTGGGATATGACCAAGAACTCATAATAGGTAGATTTAGGTCAAGATTTTCTATTTGTAAAAATCCAATATAGTCATAGCCATCTATTTCCTTGATTGGCATCTCTCGCTTAGGGTCCTTAAAGTCACTGATCTCTCTTGTCTCCTCTGCTTCTTCCATAATTTCACTTATGATAAGTTCGGTGTTTTTCTTCACCTTATAATCTTCAAGGATATTTTTGCTAAAAAGTACCATAGCAATGCCAATACATAAAACACCTATTAGAAAAAATAAATTTTTTATCTTCATTTTTCCTTTTTCTTTCTAATTAAGAAGAACAAAGCCACAACAAAGATAAGAGCCCCTACTATTTTTATTACAGTAACTCCCCTACCTCCAGTAGTTGGAAGCTCTGTACCGGGAGTGTTCTCTATAGTAAAACGGTCTACACCTTCAACTATTTCTTTGGCTAAGACATTGTCATTTTCATCTTTAATCATGCCTTGTCCAGTTCCGTCAACCGTAAGTGTCCATTTAGAAACTTTTGCTATAAAACCATCGGGAGTTTTCGTCTCTTCAATAATATATATTCCCGGAGCCAAGTCATTAAAGGTTACTAAACCATCTTGACCTGTTGTTTGAGAAACAACTTCATCAAGTTTATCTCCATTTTCATTTGACTTGTAAATGGTAAAAGTTGCACCTTTTAACGAAGCTTTAGTTTCTTCATCTACCTTTAAAATACTAAAGTCATAGACAAAATACTTGTTGGTGATAGTCATACTGGCTTCTTGGTCTTTCTCTACAGTCAAGTTATCACTTGAGTATTCTACTATGAACGGAAGGTCTGTCTCTCCTTCTTCCACTGAAAGAGTCGCACCTACAGGAAGCTTGTCTATGGTAACTTCTTGACCGTGTTTGATGATAAAACTTACTTTACCATTTCCATCGAAAGTAATAGTTCCCTTACTTGAGTTAAATGTGCCTGAAACTGGCCTTTCTACATCGGTATGGTCTTTTTGCTTCAAGGTGAGATTTATAGTAAAGTCAGTATTTTCTAAATTCCTCTTTTCTTGTCCCGTTAAGTTAGTTTCAACTGTTTTAGAAATCTTTACCTTTCCAACTAATGGTAGGTTTTTAATTGCATAACCTTGCTTGTCCGCATAGATCTTATTTTCCGGTTTATCAGACTGAACCAAATCTTGTTTATCCGTTGTGTAACAAAGGGTTATGGTTTGACTTCCAGTTTCATATTTGTATGGGAACTTAAATGGTCCACTTGTCTCTTCAATCTTATAGTCTCCCCAAGGAAGGTCTCTGACTTCTACAAGACCGTTATCATCTACTTCTCCTTCAACAATAAAATTTTCGGTTTTTGCATTAGTAATTTTAAACTTGGCTCTTTTCTCTCCTACTAAGACCTGTCCATTTTCATCTACCTTTTTGATTTTTATATCATAAAGTAGACCTCGAACAGCAGGTTTTTGAAATTCTGCCTGATACAGAGTTCCTAGAGGATCTCCAGCCCAGGCTCTGCTATACCTTAAAGTAGCCGATTTATTGGTAAAGTAGGATTCAGGATCACCTACTCTACTATGCATATTATCTGCACAAGAATTAAAGCCGTCTTTTTCTACATCCAATTTGACCTTATAGACTAATTGAGCCACATTATAGTAGTAGCCGGTAAGTCCACCACCTGAACTAACTGTAACAACCTTTACTGCAGGATTTTCCCCAATATTCCATCTCAATGAATGATTGCCTTCAGTATAAGTTACAGTTCCATCTACATATTCCTCGCCCTTATATATTAAATAGTCGCCTAAAAGATCATCCACATGGGATAATTGCACCGGTGGCACTAAGAAATGAATACCTGCATTTTCTAGAGCATCCAGGTTTATATCAAAGCTCAAGCCATTACCCTGTAAATTTACAGATTGAGACGCAATAAAGTTAATGCCATTAATTGAAATAAAACCGGTGGCATTATTACAATTTGGAACAGTTCCATAGTAGATCAGTCTTCTTGTGGCTATGGTACGACCGCCCCTACTAAAAGTCACGGTTGTTTGATAAGAATTCCCACCATTAGCAGGATCAGCTTCGACTGTCCCATCGTTACCAATGATCCTAAGCACTATATCCCCTACGCTATACTTAGGATAGTGATATCTCCTTGATGTGGTAACTTTAAATTCAGCTTCCTTAAGCAGCTCATCCCAGCCGGCTCTTTTGCTTATGCTCAGATAAATCTTAAACTCATTTTCTACATCTGTTGGAACAACGTTTTTTTGAATCCAAAGGCTATTATAGTTTTCAAAAGTTGTGTTCTTAAAGCCAGTTTTATTATTTTGGCTATTTCCGACGTACTTTTTATCTACAATTTGCCAATCATTTGCACCACTAGTAGCCAAGCTAAGACGGCTTTGTCTAAAAGCTCGCATGGAAGCATTTTCGTCAAATAGGCTTGGTTGAAATAAACTTTCTCTTTCATTAAAATCTTCAAGACTTTCATCTTCAAAAAGGTCTTCGCCAGTTACTCGAACATTATAGCTACTCATTTCACTATTTAGATCTATAGTAAATAATTCTTCGCCCATTACAGACTCATCATTTACTTTTAGTATTAAGTAAGTGTCTATTACTTCGTCCAAAGTATTGGCTATGCTAATATTGTTGTTTATATTCAAAACACTTATATTCTTGTTCCTTAGAGAATAATATGGTTTGAACAGTCTCAATTCCTCCAACATAGCTTTGCTTATTTCGCTAAGGGCTGGAATGTTTTCACCGTTTTCTAAATTGCTATATATATCCTTTTCTAAACTATCAATAATAGTCTCTATTCTACTAATTTGCATATCTGAATAAAAACTTTCTACAAGTTCAGCTTTTGGATTTAAGGACATTCTCATACTGCGAACCGGGTTAATGTGACTTGTTATATCCACCTTAATATAGCCTTTTTCACCCAAATTTGTGATACTTATGCTTGGATGAAAGGCATTTTCATCTTCATATTCTATATTTAGTTTTGAAATAATTTCGTCTGTGGTTGCTTCTGACAAATAGTCTTGGTTATTATGCTGTGCCAATATGTCCTTGTATTTTTGTATTAAGGCCATATCTTCTTCACTAAAGACTATTTTCTCTTGAATGTCATTGTTTTCAACCTTGTCTTCTGACGATTCTTTCTTTTCTTCGTTTTTCTCAGGTTCTTCTTTGTTTTCAATTGTTTCTTCAGAAGTATCTAGCTCTTGCTCTATTTTCGCTTGATTTCCTTCGATTATTGATTGGTTTTCTTCAGCTACTGATTGGCTTTCTTCGATTATTGATTGATTTTCTTCTACTGTTGGTGGTTTTTCGTCATTTATGATGCTTACTTCTCCTGAAATGGCAAAAGCCACAGAAAAATTTGTAAAAAGAAAACTTATTACAAGAATTAAATTTATTAATTTTTTAATACTATTCTTCATGTATATCTCCTTTCTTTTTATCTATTACAAATCCTATGGCTATGCTTAATATGCCAATTCCTACAAAAGCAAATATGGGCCACCATAATTGACCTGTTTGAGGAATTTTCTTAGGAGGATTATCCGGTGGCTCTTGTGTTGGAACATAAGAGTTTGTAATAACATAACCGCTTTTATCTTCCCTGATTTTTACATAATAGATATTTTTATCTATGCTTTTTTCGATAACTGACCACGTTGCATTTGAAGTTAAGCTTTCCCAACGATGTTGCCAGTTGTTTTCTTTATTGAGTTTTACTGTGTCTTTAACTTTTCCATTTTCAAGCAATTCCA
>JAUNLT010000002.1 GCA_030532135.1 Lagierella massiliensis
TAGCAATGATCTTTGTGTATCCTGTATTTTTTATTAAATGCTTTCCATAAAATAAGGCTCCATTTAAAGCGTAATCACAAATTGAAGAAATGTCTTCATCAAGAATACCTTCACTTGTTCTATTTTCATGATAAGACATAGATTTTTTGTCTTCAATTACTATTATGAAATCTTTTACTATTCCTACATATTCTGGAAAACCAACCTTTCCAGTACCTCTCTTTGATGCAGTTTTTAAAGCATTATCTATTTCTTTTATTGAAGATCCTTGTGGATCTAGAGAAATATTTGCTTCTTTTAAAAGATCGTAAACCCATAAATCTGTAGCTTTTTCTTTTTTAATCATTTTTATACTCCAAATTTTGAATGTATTACATTAACATTCTTATTTCTCCTCTTTTTTGGATAGCTAGAGGAGTCTATCATGTTTTTAAAGGCTAATTTATTTTCTCAACTTATTTTAGGTATTAATATGTAATATATAAATATATATATATGTCCTAGGTACATTTTTATATTAAATTATAACATGTTTTACATCTTTTAAAAAAAACTACTGTAATTTAAAATCGGCATAAGGTTTCCCTTATGCCGATTATTCTTATAGAATGAGCTTTTTAATTAAAATCTCCATTATTTATTTTTTAATAATTAAAGAACGTATGGATCGTCCATTGGGTCTATGAATTTTTCAGGATCGTAATCTGTACTTATTTCTTCCCAGTCTTTCATTCCTAAATTTTCTGACGGCACATCCAACTCTGGGTGTAGATTGTTAGCTTTATAATTACCTTCTCTTGAGTCTCTCATCTTAGCTGTTTCTAAATCTACATCATCGATATTTATGTTAAGAGCTTTTGCAAGTCTTCTTCCATAATCTTCGTCTGCCATATAGCAGTTTGCTATATGTCTGTGTTTTATTTGTAGTGTTGAATCTCCCATATTTCTTGCTGTGTTTTCGCAAAGAACTTGTTTTTGATCCTCTGTCATTGCTCTATATAACATTCCTGGTTGTGTATAGTAGTCGTGATCATCTTCTCTAAAGTCGTATCTATACACATCTCCACCGTCTTGTTTTGGTTCATATCCTCTAGGGTCTTCTTCCCAATTTCCATAAGAGTTAGGCTCATAGTGATTTTCTGCTCCTAGATTTCCATCAACTCTCATTTGTCCGTCTCTATGCCAAGGGTGATAGTCTTCTTTTTTCATGCCTCTAGGTGAGTTTACAGGTATTTGATGATGATTTACACCAAGTCTATAGCGTTGAGCATCTCCATACATCATAATTCTTGCTTGTAACATTCTATCTGGTGAAAAACCAATTCCAGGTACATTTTGTCCAGGATTAAAAGCAGCCTGTTCCACGTCTTGATGGAAGTTCTCTGCATTTCTATTTAACTCGAATTCTCCTACTTCTATGAAAGGAAAATCTTTTTTTAGCCACATCTTAGTTAAGTCAAACGGATTGTAATCTAAGTTTTTAGCTTGTTCCAATGTCATTACTTGAATATACATCTTCCACTTTGGATACATTCCTTTTTCTATGGATTCAAATAAGTCTCTAACATTTGACTCCCTGTCCATACCAATAACTTTTTCAGCTTCTTGGTCGGTTAGATTTTGTATTCCTTGTTGAGATCTTAAGTGGAATTTAACCCAAACTTTTTCGTTCTTGTCATTAATTAGTGAATAGGTATGTGATCCAAATCCGTGCATATATCTAAATGAAGAAGGAATTCCCCTATCACTCATGGTAATAGTTACTTGAAGTAGTGACTCTGGAAGTGATGACCAGAAGTCCCAATTTGTGTTTGCACTTCTTAGATGAGTATGAGGGTCTCTTTTTACTGCGTGATTTAGGTCTATAAATTTCATAGGGTCTCTAAAGAAAAATACCGGTGTATTGTTTCCAACTAGATCCCAGTTACCTTCTTCAGTATAGAACTTTAAAGCAAAACCTCTTATATCTCTTTCAGCATCTGCAGCTCCTCTTTCTCCTGCAACTGTAGAAAATCTTGCAAACATTTCTGTTTTCTTTCCTACTTCTGAAAAAATCTTTGCCTTTGTATACTTTGTAATGTCGTTTGTAACAGTAAATGTTCCAAAAGCACCTGATCCTTTAGCGTGCATTCTTCTTTCAGGAATAACTTCTCTGTTAAAGTGTGCGTGTTTTTCAAATAGCCAAACATCTTCCAATACTCCAGGTCCTCTAACACCAGCTGTCATTGTGTCTTGGTTATTTTCTACCGGCGCTCCTGAAGCTCTTTGAATTTTTGCATTTTGACCTTTATTTGGATTTTTACTAGGTAAATGATCTCCTAGACCATTTTTACTCATTGGATCTTTCATTCCCATATTGTCTTTGTTTTCTTTCATATTATTCTCCTTTCTTAATTCAGACCTAATAAATTTCAGTTAAATTTGTAAATCTATCTGAGATTTATTATTTTTACATCTATAAAATTTAATATTTTCACAGTAAGTTGAAACTTTACCGCAAATTTCTTTATCTAATCCATAAGGTTAACCTTACCAATTAATTGTTAATAAAATTTGTAGTCTAATTTTTTCAAAAGTCTCAATATATATATATCCAATTGAAAAATAATATAACAAAGGTCTTTATATTGTTTTTTTATTAGTTTTATTACTGAGTTTTCTTTTTTACAGGTTTTAATTTTTTAAACTATTCATTTTATTTGCTATTAGAAATTAAAAAAGAGACTAAATTTAGTCTCTCGTTATTTTGATATTTTAAACTTTTATAAATCTAGTCTCTTGTCGTTTTATTATTTTTAAATTTTTACAAATCTCTTCCTATCTTCAATTAACATACCGCAAAGGATACCGTTGTTAATTTTTCTTCTAATTGTCGTCTTGTCATCTAAAACTCTAATTTTGTCACCGTTTTTCAAGTACAATATCCCGTCTCTATGTTTATCAATCTGTTTTAAATTTACAAAGGTCTGTGTACCGTCATTTTTACAAAGGGGCTTACGGGTTTTAATTCCTATGTAGATATAATCTTGATTAAAGACATAAGGAAGGGATTTTCTTATGGTAAGAAATCTTTTAATAATTTGATGTACCTGGGCCATATCCACTAAATCCTCTTTCGCCATGTTTTTCAATATGGTGGGGATTTTTATACTTTCAATTTCAGTATCGCCGTTATTAAGATGAACCTTGGTACAATCCCCAAGTCCATCACAATATATTGGCTCTAATGCAACTATCTCCTCTTTATAATACATACTATCCCTCCATAGGGAAAGTATAACAGAACATATGTTCTGTGTCAATCTAATCAATTTCTTTTTATTTAATCTGTCTTAATTGACTTTCCACCTTTTTTGACACAGAACTTTCTCCTCCTACAATAATAATTTTCTTAATATTTTTGTTATTGTTGATAAAATCACTTACTGCTTTATTTAAATTTTCTTTTTCTGTTAAGAGTATTGCTCCATTGTTCAAAACTGTAAGTGGTGCTGAAGAAAGAGCATCAGGATAATTTCTTCCATCTACAAGTATAACTGTGTTTATAGTTTTGTTTAATCTCAACTTATATTCTTTTGCAATTTCTACAGCTGTATCATATCTACTTTTTCCTTTAATTCTAACTTTTTCCACATAGCCTTTTGGTACTGAATTTGTACCTCCAAATGCCATATAGTATCTTATATTTTCTGTTTTGTCCTTTACATATGGATACAAATACGTCAGTGAATCTAATTGAGCTACAAAGGGTGCTGCACTTAAACTATCTGCAAAATTATACCCATCAACCATAGCTATTCTTTCACCTTGAGTAACATATTCAGCATATTTATATCTAAGTTTTGCTATTTCTTTTGCTGTTTCCAGTCTGTCATATCCTTTAGCTCTATCTACAGAAAAGCCATTTGAAATCAATTGTTCATAAACTGTTTTGGAAATTGTTTTTTCTCCACCTAATAAAAATACTTTTTTGGTATTAAGCCTTTTTAACTCTGTAATAACTCCTTGAGGTATCACATTCTCTTTTACAAGTAGTATTGGAGCCTTTATCTGAACTGCTAAAGTTCCACCAACTAAAGCATCTGGATAGTTGTCTCCTGATGCTATAATTGCATAATTTGATGAAGTAAAGGTATTTTTAGAAACTTCTACTGCTGTATCATATCTGGAATTTCCCTTATATCTTACTATTTCTAAATTTTCTCTAGCAAATGTATTTGATGACAGTAATGTAGTAACCAATATTCCTGCTAGAATCAAATGTTTTATTATTTTCATATATTCCTCCTTTTCATAATTATAACGGTTTAGGCTAAAGTTTTAAAATAAGATAGTCTATTTTATTTACTATGGATAATGTAAAGTCTTACCTTGTGATTTTTTATTTTATTACTTATTTAAATTTTCTCTAATATTTGTATTTAGTAAGTTATTTTAATTTATATGGTATCTATTAAAGGTTGGTTTTAAATTCTTTTCTATTTATAGTAAAATTAGATAAACGAGGTGAATTTATGAAAACTGTAATCCTTGCAGGTGCAGGACATGGTCATATTCAAATTTTAAGTAAGCTTAAGTCTATGAATTTAAATAATTTAAATATCATCGTGATAACTAATTACTCTAGACAATTTTATTCGGGAATGCTCCCAGGATATATTTGTGGAAAATATTCTATTGATGACATTTCTTTTGATGTTTCTAAATACTGTAACAATCCAAACATAAGCCTTTATTACGATGAGATTGTAGAAGTTAATAGGTATGAAAATTATATTAGGACTATGTCTAATAAGTTTTACTATGATTTTCTATCTTTGAATCTAGGTTCTAAGTCTATAGAGTCCTTTGGTCCTGAAAGAAAATCTCTACAATATGTCAAACCAATTAAAAACTTTTCTTCTTTAAAGGATCTTGAGCATATTAAAAGACTTTTAATCGTAGGTGGAGGTGCGTCTGGAGTTGAACTTGCTTTATCTTATCGCTGTAAATATAAAAACTTGGATATTACAATAGTTCATAGCGGAAATGAGATTTTACCTAGGTTTAACCATAGAACAAGATTTATTTGTTCTAAACTCTTGTTTGATAAAAATATTAAGCTTATTCTTAATAAAAAAATTCAAAAGATTGAAGGTAAAACTGCATATTTTAAAGACAATAAAATTGATTTTGATTTAGCTATAGTGAGTACAGGAGTTACCGGAGTAGATATAAAGTTTACAGGATTTGAAGTTGATGAGAAAAACTTTTTAAAAGTTGACAATAAATTATTCGCCTGTGAAAATGTACTTGCAATGGGAGATATGGTTCATTTGAAAAATTTCCCTAATTTACCAAAAGTTGGAGTTTTTGCCATAAAAATGACCCCTATTTTGTTAAATAACTTATTTTATGAAATCTTTAACATTGGCGAATTAAAACATTATATTCCTCAAAGATACTATTTGCAAATTTTAAATACTGGCGATGGAAATGCAATACTTTCATATGGCTTTTTTGCAATTTATTCTAGGTGGGCATTTAAATTGAAAGATTTTATAGATAAAAACTACATGAAAGGTAATTTAATAAATCAAAATCCTTTAAAAAATAAAATAAGACTAAATTTTTATAAAAACAAACTCTAATTCTTACAAAATTTCAACAAATACGTTTTTGAAGGCTTTTGTAACCTATTTGTAACTACTTTTTTATTTATATATGCTATTATTAAATCAAACAATAGGTCAAACTTTTGTTCATCCTCCCAAAGTGAACCTAAGACCTATAATTCAAGCCCGATTATTCGGGCTTTTTATTTTATCTATTTAGTTTTAAATTTTACAAAATATATCTCATCTTATTTATAATTTTAATATTAAAACTTTTTACCCTACAATCATACATAAAAAAACATCTACTAAAGTAGATGTCTTAATTTCTATTCTATATCTATATAATCATCATCGAATCCGTTTTCTTTATAACTATTGTCTTTAAAATTCTTGTCACTAGGGTAGATATCTTCTTTCCATGGTAAAACAATCGCCGCTACTATATATGCTACAACTCCTGTAAAATAAAATAATCCAAATACGGCAGTTATTATTCTCACAATTGAAACGTCCACTCCAAAGTATTCGGAAAGTCCAAGACAAACCCCTTGAATCATTCTTCCCTCTCTTACTTTATATAACTTTTTTTGCATTTTACACCTCTTTTAAATTTAAATTTCTATACCAATTAAAGCTATAATTTATTCCTTCCCAGTTATAAGTATCTGTTTCATTTATAAGTTCCCAGTTATCATCTTCATCAAGATTTAGAAAGTATCTATCAGCTTCATCAAATTTCTTTTGAATTTTTGTAATTATACATTCTTCACAGTAATCTAGAAACTGTCTATATATGGAATCTCCTCCAACTATCATAGTGTTTTCAATTCCTAATTTTTTAATCTTTTCAAGTGCTTCCTCAAGACTTCTAACAACTATTACATTTTCTCTTTCTTCCATATTTCTAGATACTACGATATTTGTTCTATTTTTTAGAGGTCTTCCTCCCGGTAGTGATTCTAGGGTGTTTCTTCCCATAACTACCACTTTTTCTCTAGTTTGTTCTACAAAAAACTGCATATCATCGGGTATGGAAATGAGCATATCATTATCTTTTCCAATTGCCCAGTTCTCATCTACTGCTACTATGGCTTTCATCATTCACTCCTTATATGGCTACGGGTATATTTTTTATCTGAGGCCCTTTTTGGTAATTTTCTAAGGAAAAGTCCTCCACAGTAAATTTGTAGAAGTCTTTTACCTCTTTATTCATCTTAAACTTCGGTGGGTCATATGTCTTTCTTTCAATAAGTTCTTTTATAATTGGAACATGTCTATCGTAGATATGTGCGTCTGCTATAACATGGACAAGCTCTCCAACTTCAAGTCCACTCACCTGTGCAAACATATGCAAAAGCACTGAATATTGCACTACATTCCAGTTATTTGCTGCTAGAATGTCTTGTGATCTCTGATTTAAAATCCCATTTAATTTATTTCCAGTAACATTAAAAGTCATGGAATATGCACAAGGATAAAGTTTCATCTCATGTAAATCTTCAAAGTTATATATATTGGTCATAATCCTTCTAGAATATGGGTTGTTTTTCAAATCGAACAAAACCCTATCTACTTGATCAAATTCCCCTTCTTTATACTTGTGTTTTATACCTAGCTGGTACCCATACGCCTTTCCTATAGTTCCCTTTTCATCTGTCCAGCTGTTCCAAATAGAGGATTTTAAATCTTTTACTTGGTTTGACTTTTTTTGCCAAATCCAAAGAAGTTCATCCACTGCAAGTTTTAAAGGGGTTGGTCTAAGTGTAAGTATGGGAAACTCTTCTGACAAATCATACCTGTTTACTATACCAAAACTCTTAATGGTATGTGCCGGTGTGTTGTCTTCCCAATGTGGTCTAACCTGCTGTCCTTCTGAAGAGTATCCGTTTTCAAGTATATTCTTGCACATCTCTATAAATATATCATCAGCTCTGCTCATGTTAATCTTCCTTTATTATTTTATTTGTTCTTAGATTTTTTCCCAAGTTACTCCTTCTCTAGTATCTTTTAATTTTATACCCATTTCAAGAAGTTTGTCCCTTATTTCATCGGCTTTAGCAAAGTTTTTTTCTCTTCTAGCACTACTTCTTTCTTCAATCATATTTTCTATATATTCATCTAAATTTTCTTCTTTTGTCTCTCTATTTAAAATTCCAAGTACTTCAGAAAGATTTACTAAAGTATTATATGTCTTTTCCAATATTTCCTTTGAACTATCTGGGTTTAAATTTGTATTTGCAAACTTCACCAAATCATAAAGTGCCGTAATTCCATCGGCTGTGTTTAAATCGTCATCCATTGCTTTCTCAAAGTTTTTTATTATACTGTCAACTTCTTTAGATAAATTTTCTTCAATTTCTTTAGATTCTGTAATTTCAATCATTTCTTGAAGTCTTTTCTTGCCATTATAAAGTCTATCTAGTCCATTTTTTGTTGATTGCATAACATCTTCACTAAAGTTTATCGGTTTTCTATAATGTACTGAAAGTAACCAAAACCTTACAACTTCTAAATCAAAAGATTTTTTTATATCATTTAGTAAAAAGAAATTCCCTTTTGACTTGCTCATCTTCTCATTGTTAACTGTTATCATTGAATTGTGCATCCAATAGTTGGCAAAGTTTTTATTGTGTAGAGATTCTGACTGTGCAATTTCATTTTCATGGTGAGGAAATTGTAAATCTTCTCCCCCTGCGTGTATGTCAATGGTATCTCCTAAAATAGAACTTGCCATTACTGAACACTCTAAATGCCAGCCTGGTCTTCCCATTCCCCATGGAGACTCCCAAGCAGGCTCTGTTTCTTCTTTTCTCTTTTTCCAAAGTGCAAAGTCCATTGAGTTTTTCTTCTGAGAAGATACTTCAATTCTCTTTCCAGCTTGAAGTTCTTCAATGTTCTTTTTGGAAAGTTTTCCATAGTCTTTAGCTTTAGTTATATCAAAGTACACGTCACCATCAACATTATATGCAATTTTTTTATCTTCAAGTTCTTTTACAAAAGAAATCATCTCTTTTATATACTTGGTTGCTCTAGGGTGAATCGTTTTATCTTCACAAAAGTTTAGATCTTTTGAATTGTCTAAATAAGCATCTATATATTTTTTTGTAATCTCTGTAAAGTCTACATCTTCCTGCTTTGCTTTTTCTATTATTTTGTCATCTATATCTGTGAAATTACTTACATATTTAACCTCATATCCCTTATATAAAAAGTACCTTCTAAGTGTGTCAAATACAACCATTGGTCTTGCGTTTCCAACGTGAATATAGTTGTATACTGTGGGTCCACACACATATATTCCCACTTTGTTTTTTTCTATCGGAACAAATTCTTCCTTTTGTCTTGTTAGCGTATTGTAAACTTTCATCTTTTCCTCCATTATAATAAAAAAGTCCCTTGCAAAGGCAAGAGACGATTGTATTCGCGGTTCCACTCTAATTGATATAAATCCACTTAATGGTTTTAACGGTGCCACCGGAATGTATTAGATTCTCATAAAACAGACGCATATTCCTATTAGAAATAAAGCATTTCACCACACTGCTTCTCTCTTAAAATCCTAGATAGTTTTTTTCTGTTCCTACTGTTCATATTCAATTCTTAAATTTTTTATTTCTTTAGCTTTTCCCTTTAACGCTTCAAGAATGATACCTGGTTCATCTACTCGAAACTTCTTAGTAATTCCTGAAATTACTTCGAAAGATTTGATAGGATTTTCTTTTGGATTTTTTCCAAATATCAAAATATATCCACTCTTATCAGTCCCATAGTAAATACTATTCAAATCTTCATTTTTTTGTTCGTCATATTGCTTCCTATAACGAGATTTAAATAAAAAGTCCTTCTCAAATACCATTACTTTCAAATTTTCTTTATCTTTTTTAGTATCACCTACAAAAAACAATACATCTTCAAGTTTTTTGGTCTTGAAATCATCATAGATAAGCCCATCTATATGTCCCCTCTTAATATTGTCAATGTTATATGTTTCATTGTATTTGTTAAATAAAACATAGGATGCAAAGAAAAGACTAGATAAGAATAATATTAACAAAAATCCTGTAAGTATTTTCTTTTTCATACTACTCACCTTGTTGGTATTGATTTAATCTCTTTTCTAAACCGTCTTTGCCAAGAATTCTTATAATATTTACAAGTTCTGGCCCGTGGACATTTCCAGTTAAGACTGCCCTCACTGGCATAAATAAATTCTTTCCTTTAACACCTGTTGCTTTTTGAATTTTCTTCATAATAGTCTTTGCAAATTCTTCGTCAACTTCGTCCACTTGAGAAAGTTCTTTCTTAAATGCCTCCACTAAACTTGGCACTTGTTCTCCTTTTGCCATTTCTCTTGCATCTTCTTCTACTATTCGAATCTCGTCTTCAAATAAAAAAGCAGACTGTTCTACTATTTCACTAAATTTAGAAATGGACTCTTGGAATGTAACTGCTATTAGTTCAAGTTTTTCTTCGCTAAAGTCTTCCCCTATAAGTCCTTTTTCCACCATATATGGTTTTATCGCCTTTGCAAGCTCAGATACTTCCATATCTTTTATATAGTGTGAGTTTACCCAATCAAGTTTTTCTTTATCAAACACTCCTCCAGATTTAGAAACCCTTTTAAATGAAAATTGCTTAGTCAATTCTTCCATAGAAAGTATCTCTTCATTTGTTTCCGGTGACCAACCAACTAGAGCCAAATAATTTATAAGCCCTTGAGGAAGATATCCCATCTTTCTAAAATCACCTACTGATACATCGTCATTTCTCTTGGACAACTTCTTACCAGATTTATTAAGTACAGTAGGAAGGTGAACATATTCAGGTGCTTCCCAACCAAAGGCCTCATACAAAAACACATGCTTAGGTGTTGAAGGAAGCCATTCGTCTCCTCTAACCACATGTGTAATCCCCATCTCGTGATCATCCACTACAACAGCAAAGTGATATGTTGGAAAACCATCAGATTTTATCAACACTTGATCGTCCATATCATCTGTATTTATAGTTATTTTTCCCTTTATAGCATCATTAAAGCTAATATCTTTATTAGCAGGTAGTTTAAGCCTAACCACATGCTCTTCGCCATTTTTTATTCTTTCTTTAGCCTCTTCTAAGGATATTCCTCTACAAAAACCGTCATATTTTGGAACCATGCCGTCGGCTTTTTGTTGTTCTCTAATGGTATCAAGTCTCTCTTTAGTACAAAAACAATAATATGCCTTTCCCTCTTCTATAAGTCTATCCACATACTTGTCGTAAATACCAGCCTTTACCCTCTCCGACTGTACATAAGGTTTACATTCTCCTATATCTACAAGTTTTCCGTCTTTGTCGAGAGTTACCCCTTCATCTATTTCTATTCCAGCCCAGTGAAGCTCTTTTATTAAGTTTTCAATAGCACCTTCCACATACCTAGTTCTATCTGTATCTTCAATTCTCAATACAAATTTACCTTGTTGTCCACGTGCATATAAATAATTAAAAAGTGCCGTCCTAAGTCCACCTATGTGTAAGTATCCTGTTGGACTAGGTGCAAAACGCAATCTTACCTCTTTCATAATTTCTCCTTCGTTCTCTAATATATTATAAGTTTATCTATAAATAGCAATTTTGGCAATGGTGATGTATAAAAAGTGATATGATTTTTATAATCTCCACAATTTAAACATAAAAATTACTCTTTTTCTTTTTATTTATTTTTCCGCTTTAATTGGATATAATATAAATACAATAAATTAAAAGGAGGAGATAAAATGAAAAAGAAAATTCTAGCTCTAGTGTTGGCAATTTGCTTTTTAATACCTGGTGGTACATCATTTGCCAGTGAGAAAAAAGATATCGAGGTAGAGAGAATCTACGGCAGTAACAGATATGAAACATCTCTTAATGTCTCAAAAAAACATAATCATAGTAGTACTTATAGCTTTGTTGTAGTTGCAAGTGGTCAAGATTACCCCGATGCTTTAGTGGCAAGTACTCTTGTAAATCAAGAAAATATGCCTTTGATTTTAACAAAAACAGATTCTATTTCTAATGAGACTATTTCAGAAATAGCAAGGTTAAAGCCTAAAAAAGTATATATTGTAGGTGGAGACTCTTCTGTTTCAGTAGCTGTAGAAAAAGAATTGGCTAAGCTTTTTACCGTACAAAGAGTAAAGGGAAGTAATAGATATGAGACCGCCAAAAAGGTCAATGAACTTAGATATAAGTTATTTGGTCAAGAAGTGGACGAAGATAAAATTATAAATTATGTTACAAGTGGAAAGAACTTTCCTGACGCCCTTTCAGCTGGTCCTTTAGCAGGAATGGACCGTAATTATCATACTTTCTGCAATTTAATACTAGCAGAATCCACTGAAGGTATTAAAAACCCGGTAATAATCGGTGGAAATAGCTCTGTTAAAGGTCCTGGAAAGAGAATTTCTGGCTCTTCCAGATACTTAACCTCTCTTGAAGTGGCAAAGGAATACAAAGAAAAATACAAATATTTAAATTCAGTCGTTATCGCAAGTGGAGAAGACTTCCCCGATGCTTTAAGTGCTTCAACAATTGCAGCTTACACTAATTCTCCTATTCTTTTAGTTCCTAAGGACAAAGATATTGACCCTGCTCTTATCTCTTTCATTAGAGAAAATGTAAAGCATATTTATGTGGTAGGTGGAAGCGGTTCTGTTTCTGAGGACAATCTTCACAGTCTAATCTATGATAAAGATTCTGCATTTGTCTACGCTAAAAGTAAACTACCAAAAGAACTTACAAGTACTCTCAGCAAGAGAAGAGAGTTGTCTGGAAATGAGAAAATAGAGATTATGGATCTATTCTTGGAAGCTAATAGGGCAACTGAAGTTATTCCTAGTATAAGTGGAATAACTGCTTTAGACATTTTAGATATTGAAGATGATGACTACGATGAGGATCTATTAAATAGAGTTGCCACTTATAAATTGTTCTCTAATATAGACGCTAAGGATATTGTTGGTTTTTTAGATAAAGAAGGAGTAGAAAACAAAGAAGACTCTAAATCGTACATTGACGTTTTAGCAAAAGGATTAATTTCTAACAATAAAACTGACGCTTCTGTAACAGGAGATTTATCAGACCCATATGTTGCTTTAAAACTTGAAAAAGAATATGACAAGGCAAAAGTTTTAACAGGTCATAACCTTTTAAAAGCAGGTGTTGACTTAATTACAAATGATAAAGCTACTGGATTTAATATTGTAAAAAGCAACAAGGTGTTTGATTTTGATAAGGACAGAACTGTAGTTTACAGACACGACTCCATTGACCACATTCACCAGTTATTAGGTCTTTTAAGGTCAGACGGTCTTACAGGAAGAGTTGCAATAGAACCTAAAACTTCATCATATGAGTACAGTCTAGACTGGGGTCCTATACCTAAGCCTACTGAAAAATATGAAGTTGTAAAAGCTCCTAATGACAAGTACATTGCTAACGCTTTGGAATTTAATCTTTATATAGAATTTCAAGAACCTGACGACATATATAACTTTAACTATGTTGTATTTGACAAGGCTACTAAGTTCGAAAATGGAATGAACTTCTTGAAAATAAAAGACTCTTGGTTTGTACCTCTATATAGCGTAGATTTTGAATCAGAAAGTCCATATCACAAAATAATTGATAATACTTTAGTTGATGGGGATTATACTCTTCACAGTTTTAGTAAAGAAGAGGACTCTCCTGCGATTATTAAGTCTTTAAACTCTAGTTTAAATACAGATAAGGCAAAAGCTTTTGATATTTATGTAAATGAGATTTTCTATGAATATTTACATGGTGAAAAGTAGACATATAATACAAAAAAATAAATTGAACTTTTAATTATGTAGCTTATTTCTTAATATTTAATCGGCATAAAGGCGTTGACCTTTGTGCCGATTTTTTAATATAAACAGAATTTTATATTTAATTAAACTTCTAAGAAGTTACACAAAAAATGATCTTATATAAACCTATATTACAATAAATTTATATGCGCAATATCTTATTTTATATATTAACTTGAAATTAGTATTATATCTATTTTTTCTTACCTATGTATAAATCTTATATTTTAAAATTTATTTAATATGTTACTTTACTGTGGTATAATATTAATATAATAAATTGAAGGAGGAGATGACATGAAAAAAAGATTTCTAGCTCTAGTGTTGGCAATTTGCTTTTTAATACCTGGTGGTACATCATTTGCCAGTGAGAAAAAAGATATCCGGGTAGAGAGAATCTTCGGTAGTAACAGATATGAAACTTCTGTTAATATCTCAAAAAATATATTTGATTGTGACGATGATACTGTTGACGCTGCTGTAGTTGCAAGTGGTCAAGATTACCCTGATGCTTTAGTGGCAAGTGCACTTGTAAATCAAGAAAAAATACCACTTTATTTAACAAAAACAGATTCTATCTCTAATGAGACTATTTCGGAAATAGCAAGATTAAAGCCTAAAAAAGTATATATTGTAGGTGGAGACTCTTCTGTTTCAGTAGCTGTAGAAAAAGAATTGACTAAGCTTTTTACCGTACAAAGAGTAAAAGGAAGTAATAGATACGAAACTTCTAAAAAGGTAAATGAACTTAGATATGAATTGTTAAGCGAAGAATTGGACGAAGATAAAATCGTAAACTATGTTACCAGTGGACAGAACTTTCCTGACGCCCTTTCAGCTGGTCCTCTAGCAGGTATGTTGGATATGGATGGTAATGGTTTTGCCAATCTAGTACTAGCAGAATCCAATAAAGGCATTAAAAACCCAGTTATGATTGGTGGAGATGGCTCTGTTAAAGGCTCTGGAAAAAGAATCTCCGGTCCTTCCAGATACTTAACTTCTCTTGAAGTGGCAAAGGCATACAAAGAAAAGTTTGGAGAATTATACACTGTTGTAGTGGCAAGTGGAGAAGACTTCCCCGACGCTTTAAGTGCTTCAACTGTTGCAGCTTATCATAGTTCTCCTATTCTTTTAGTACCTAAGGACAAAGATATTGACCCTGCTCTTATCTCTTTCATTAGAGAAAATGCAAATAATATTATTGTAGTAGGTGGAAACGGTTCTGTTTCTGAGGAAAATCTTCACAGTCTAATCTATGATAAAGATTCTGCATTTGCCTATGCCAAAAGTAAAGTACCTAAAGAATTTTCAAGTACCATTAGTAAAAAAAGATATCTTACAGGATATGAAAAGATCGATATTATAGAATTATTCTTAGATGCTAACAATGCAATTGAAGCTGTTTCTAGTATATGGAAAGAAACCGCTCTAAACATATTAGGTCTTAAAGATGATACTTACGATATAGATCTGCTAGTTAGAGTTGCCACTTATAAATTGTTTTCTAATATAGATACTAAGGATATTGTTGGCTTTTTAGATGTCAATGGTTCAAAGATACGTTCTTTAAATAAAGAAGACTTAAAGCCATACATTGACGTTTTGGCAAAAGGATTAATTTCTAACAATAAAACTGACGCTTCTATAATAGGAGATTTGTCAGACCCATATGTGGCTTTAAAACTTGGAAAAGAATATGAAAAGGCAAAAGTTTTAACAGGTCATAACCTTTTAAAAGCAGGTGTTGACTTAATTACAAATGATAAAGCTACTGGATTTAATATTGTAAAAAGCAACAAGGTGTTTGATTTTGATAAGGACAGAACTGTAGTTTACAGACACGACTCCATTGACCACATTCACCAGTTATTAGGTCTTTTAAGGTCAGACGGTCTTACAGGAAGAGTTGCAATAGAACCTAAAACTTCATCATATGAGTACAGTCTAGACTGGGGTCCTATACCTAAGCCTACTGAAAAATATGAAGTTGTAAAAGCTCCTAATGACAAGTACATCGCAAATGCTTTGGAATTTAACCTTTATATAGAATTTCAAAACCCTTACCACATGTATAAATTTAACTCTCTAGTATATTACGATGCTACTAGGTTTGAAAATAGACTATACGATAAGAAAATCAAAGACTCTTGGTTTGTGCCTCTATATAGCGTAGATTCTGATGAAATGTACGATCCGTATTACAAAATAATTGACAATACTTTAGTTGATGGAGATTATACTCTTCACAGTTTTAGTAAAGAAGAAGACTCTCCTGAAATTATTAAGTCTTTAAACTCTAGTCTAAAGACAGATAAGGCAAAAGCTCTTGATATTTATGTAAATAGGATTTTCTATAAATTTTTACATGGTGAAAAAGAGGAATTTTCATAATTAAAAAAAGCATGGTTTTCCATGCTTTTTTTAATTGTAATTAATGTCTGAAATGTCTTGTATGTGTAAATACTATTGCCATATCATTTTCATTGGCATAGTCTATTACCTCTTGATCTTTAACCGATCCACCGGGCTGAATTATTGATTTAATTCCCTTTTCTTTTAATAGCTCCATGGTGTCTTTAAAGAAAAATCCATCAGATGCAAAAACAGCTCCTTGCACTTTTTCTCCTGCTCGATCAAGTGCTTCTTCCACAGCCCACGCTCTCATGGTTTCCCCCTGTCCTATTCCAAGGGTCTGTCCATCTTTAGCTACTACAACTCCATTTGAAGCGACTGTCTTTGCACATTTCCAAGCAAATTCAAGTTCTTCTAATTCTTCACTTGATGGTTTTCTATTAGTTACAAAATCTAATTCTTCTGTAAATATTTTCTTATCTTCCTCTTGAACTAAAATTCCATTTAACACCTGTTTGATTTGTTTGTCTTCCAATGGTCTCTCGTTCATATTTTTTATCTCTATTAATCTAATATTTTTCTTTGCTGTTAAAATTTCCAGTGCTTCATCAGAAAATGACGGTGCTGCTATTACTTCTAAGAAAATTTTTCCCATTTCTTCTGCACAAGCCTTGTCCACTTCTCTATTTAAAACTATAATTCCTCCAAATATTGAAACAGGATCACATTCATATGCTTTATTATATGCCTTTGCTATATTTTCGCCTATTCCTATACCACATGGATTTGTGTGTTTAACTGCAACTGCACAAGGCTCATCAAATACTTTATTTGCTTTATATGCTCCTGTTAAGTCATTAAGATTATTGTAGGATAGTTCTTTTCCATGAAGTTGTTTCATTTCCAATTTGCCATAAGGTGAAACCTCTTCGTAGTAGGCTGCCTTTTGGTGAGGATTTTCTCCATATCTCAATTCTTGAACAAGTTCATATGACTTAGAGAATTTTTTTGAGAATTCTTCATTTGAATTTTTATTGAAATAGTCACTTATCAAACTGTCATAGCTTGCGGTTAATTGAAAAGCCTCTTTTGCAAGCCTCATTCTAAATTCCCTATCATCCGTCTTTTTTTGTAGCCTACTTATCACTTCATCGTACTGTGTTTTATCTGTAACTATAAGACAGTGTTTATAATTTTTTGCACAAGCACGAATCATGGAAGGACCTCCAATATCAATGTTTTCTATGATATCTTCGTGACTTCCTCCTTTAGAAACCACTTCTTTAAATGGGTAAAGGCTATTTACTACCATATCTATGGACTCTATTCCCTGCTCTTTTAAAGTCTTAACATCTTCTTCATTGTCTCTTCTAAAAAGTATTCCACCATGTATAAAAGGGTGTAGGGTCTTAACTCTTCCTCCTAGAATTTCTGGAAAATTTGTAACTGATGAAACCTCTTCAACCTTTATTCCAGCTTCTTTTAATGTCTTGTAACTTCCTCCTGTGGATATTATTTCCCATCCCATATCTACGAGATTTTTTGCAAATTCAACTACGTTCTCTTTATCATAAACAGAAATTAATGCTCGCATTTTTACTCCTTTGTATATACTATATGTCCCTTAACTTCCAACTTATCCTCACAAAAATACTTTACGCTTTGTACTAGTAAAGGGTGTTCTTCTTTTAATATTCTCTTTGCAAGCGTTTTGTAATCATCGCCTTCTTTTACTTCTACCACCTTTTGAAATATTATTGGCCCTGCATCTGCTATTTCATTAACAAAATGTGTAGTAGCTCCTGAATATTTTACTCCCCTTTCAATAGCCGCTTTATGTACATGTTCCCCATAAAATGCGTTTCCACAAAATGAAGGTATGAGTGATGGATGTATATTAATTATCTTATTCTCAAAGTCTTTTATAAATGAAGATGGCAAAATCTTTAAGTATCCTGCAAGGACAATTAAATCTATTTTAAGCTCTTTTAGTTTTTGACTAATTTTATCATAATCGGTTTCTACTAATATTTCTATATTATGCTTTTTTGCCCTCTCTAATACATAAGCATTAGGGTTGTTGGATATTACAACTCTAACAACCCCATTTATTTCTCCACTTTCACAAGCTTCTATTATCGCTTGGGCATTTGAACCTGATCCCGATGCAAAAATAGCAATGTTTTTAATACCCAAGCTCAATTTCTCTATTTCCTTCTTCTATTGTTCCAAGTTCAACCAAGTCTTCGCCTATCTTTTCAAAATACGTCCTTGTCTTTTCTACTTCTTCAGGTGAAATTGCAAAGACAAGTCCAATACCCATATTGAAAGTATGGTACATCTCTTCTCTTTCTATTTTTCCCTTTTCTTCAATTAGTTTAAATATTTCAGGAATTTCAAAATCTTTTAAATTGAGTTTTGCTTTTGTATTCTCTGGTAACATTCTTGGAATATTCTCATAAAATCCACCACCGGTTATATGACACATTCCTTTAACTTCTACTTCCTCCATTAAACCCAACATCTCTTTAACATAAATTCTTGTAGGCTCCAATAGAGCTTTTCCAAGAGTTTTATTCTGGAATTTATCATTATAGCTTAATCCATTATCTTTAACTACTTTTCTAACAAGTGAAAATCCATTTGAGTGAACCCCGGAGGATTTAAGTCCAAATAGTATATCCTTCGGTCTTATGGTATTGCCATTTATAATTTTATCCTTATCTGCAATTCCCACTGCAAACCCTGCTAAGTCATAGTCATCAACTGCATAAACTCCAGGCATCTCCGCTGTTTCTCCACCTATTAAAGCACAACCAGCTTTAGAACAACCTTCCGCAACTCCTTCTACTATTTGTGCCATCTTCTCAGGAACAACCTTACCTGTACCAATATAATCTAAAAAGAACAATGGTTTAGCTCCTTGACATAGCACATCATTTACACACATGGCCACACAGTCCTGTCCTATTGTGTTGTTAATTCCAAGTTCTCTTGCTATAAGCACTTTTGTTCCTACCCCATCTGTCCCTGAAACTAGAACTGGGTTTTTATAGTTGAAACCACCTATATCATAAAGTCCTGCAAATCCTCCCAGGTCTGTAAGCACGTTTTTATCATGGGTCTTTTTTACCATGTCTTTAATAAGGTTTACCGTTTCATATCCCGCTTCCTTATCAACACCAGCAGCCTTATAATCTATTGCCATTTCTCCTCCTAGTTTTGTTCTAGTGGATTATATCCACCAAAATATTTTTCATAAAAGTTTCTATTTCCGCAAGCTTCTCTAATTCCTTCAAGGGATAAAAATCTTAAAGAATCACAGCCCAACATTTCTTCCATTTCTTCAATTGTGTAGTTTGCCGCAATCAAATCGCTTTTATCTGGTATATCAATACTTAAATTTTCATTTTCAATTACAGGTGGCGATGAAATTCTAATGTGTATTGATTTTGCTCCTGCTTTTTTTAAAATGTCCACAGTTCTCTTTATTGTAGTTCCTCTAACTATGGAATCATCTACTAAAATTACATTTTTTCCTCGAACATTTTGTCTAATTGCAGATAGTTTTAAATGTACATTAAAATTTCTCATATCTGCAGATGGATTTATAAAGGTTCTTCCAATATATCTATTTCTTACAATTCCCTTTTGGTATGGAACTTTAGATTCTTTTGAATATCCTAAAGCTGCAATCATTCCAGAGTCTGGTGCCCCAATTACAATATCTGCGTCAACGGGATGTTCTTTTGCAAGTGTAGTACCCATATTGTATCTAGCTTTATACACTGACAGTTCATCAATATATGAGTCATCCCTTGCAATATAAACAAGCTCAAATAGACAAAGAGCATGATCTTTTTCCTTTGCAAAATGTGATGCCTCTCCAAACTTATCTACCATGTATATTTCTCCAGGTCTTAGTGGGTGAACATTTTTTGCTCCAATCGTGTCAATGGCACAGGTTTCTGAAGCTGCAACTACAAATTCTTCTGTCTTTCCAATGGACAAAGGCTTGATTCCATAATTATCTCTAAATGCAATCATCTTGTCATTGTCCATATATATAACCGAATATGCCCCTTCAAGATTTGAAACATACTTTGAAAGTCCTGGTTTTCTATCTTTTAAAGTCTTTACAAGTTCCTTCATTTCAAAGTCTTCATTGATTATTTTTCCGTCTATGATAATCATAGCTTCACCATCAATATCGTAGATTAAAGGCATGGTCTTTGAATTTACATCATCGTCTTTAAACGCATATTTACAATGGGCAAGTCCTCTACTTCCACTAATGCTACTTACATTTTCATCAGTGATATTATCTGAAATTAGACCTTTTCCTTTTATCTCGTTAATCTTTTTGTCTTTGTAAAGACTTATTCCCATCTCCGCTTGACCTCTGTGTTGTAAAGCGTGTAATCCGTAATAGAGATGAGGAAATACATTTAATTTCTCATCTCTGCTATAAACTCCTATTAATCCTGACATTCTAACCCTCGTAACTGTAACTGCTATTTAGTATTTTTTCTTCCATTTGTACTTTATACTCTTCTAGTCTCTTACTTAATTTTTCATCAGATAAACTAAGAATTCTAGCTGCTAGCACTGCAGCATTTTCTCCCCCATTTATGGCAACAGTTGCAACAGGTACGCCTTTAGGCATTTGAACAGTTGATAAAAGTGCATCCAGTCCTTCAAGAGCTGATGACTTTGCAGGAATTCCTATAACAGGTCTTGTGGTATGTCCAGCCATAACTCCAGCAAGGTGTGCTGCCATTCCTGCAATTCCAATATAGACTCCTGTATCTTTCTTTGTTTCATCCATATATTTTGTAAGAGTTCCCAAAGCTCTATGTGCTGAGATAACTTTAACCTCATGTTCTATTTCAAACTCTCTTAATGTCTTAACTACTTTATCTGCTATTGCCTTATCTGATAATGATCCCATTATTACTGTAACTTTCATCTCAATCCTCCATAAATTATAAATGCGTTAATTCTTGTATATATATTTATCATTTAATTAGTTTTATAAAGTTTAAAGCATAATTTATGCTATTTTATTAAAATTTATACTTTATTACTTAAAATAAAAAACGCCTAAACAGGGAGGTGGAAACCTCCCCGTCCAGGCTTTTGTCCTTTCGGTGTCAGCGATAACGCCTTGTACCGCTCGGTCCTATGCCAAAGGCCTGGATCCCTAGGTACTCTTTCTCGTTTAGTTAAGATTTAAATATTTAGAAATTTCCATTGGGTCAATGTATTGATCGCCTTTATAAGCTCTCATATTTCCACCAGAAACTTCATCAACTAATGCTATTTCATCACTGCCATCAACTAGTCCATATTCTAATTTTATATCGTATAGTTCAAGGCCGAATTTAGCTAATTCTTCTTTTATGATTGTTGAAATTTTAATGTTTAATGCTTTGATTTCCTCATATTGAGCTTCAGTTAAAATATTAAGTTCCACTAAAGCGTCCTTTGTGATTAGAGGGTCTTCTCTTTCATCGTCTTTTAAAGTAATTTCTGTATAAGCATTTAGTTTTTGTCCCTTTTTTGCATATTTTCCATATCTTCTTATAAAGGAACCAACTGCTACAAATCTAGTTATAACTTCTAGACCTTCTCCAAATAACTTTGCTTTTTTAATATCCATTGTACCTTCTTCTAAATTAGAGGAAATGTAGTGGGTCTTAATGCCTTTTTCTTCTAATTTCTCAAAAAAGTACTTGCTTACTTTCAAGCTCTCAAGTCCAGCTCCTTCTTTTGAACCAGCAACCATATTGCCTCCAGTATCAAAAGAACCCTCTTTAGTTCCTGTCAAAGTGTCCTTGAATTTGAAGTAACATCTGTTTTCGTCTTGAATAAAGTCTTTTGTCTTACCTTTTTTTATATTTCCCATTTATTTCACCTTTCTTTTTGAAGAATATAACAAGCCCAGAAGGGTAGGCTAAGCGAAACCTACCCCTCTGGGCTTTTTTCCCTCAGGTGTGTACCCTATGTAAGAGTATCGTACCGCTCGGTCCTATGCCAAAGGCCTGGATCCCTAGGTACACTTTCGCTCACAAAATTAAAAATTTCATGAACTCGTTACGCATACATAGTATCAAGATTATGAATTTGAGTCAAGAGGATAATTTAATGTGAGGTTAAAAAAAGTCACTTCCATGTAAAATATAATAATTTCATTACACGGAAATGACCTTAGTTTTATTATAAGTGAATTGAGTAGTTAGGTGATTCTTTAGTTATTGAAATATCATGAGGGTGGTTTTCGATTAATGAAGCAGAGGTTATTCTCATGAAATGAGCCCTTTCCTTAACATCTGGAATATCTTTTGCTCCAATATATCCCATACCTGCTCTAAGTCCACCAACCATTTGGTAAACTACATCTTCCACGCTTCCTTTGTAAGGAACTCTACCCTCAACTCCTTCAGGTACAAATTTTTTACTACCTGTTTGGAAGTATCTATCTTCAGATCCTGATCTCATGGCACCAATGGAACCCATTCCTCTATACTCTTTATATCTTCTTCCTTGGAATAACACTTCTTCTCCAGGTGCTTCACTTGTTCCAGCAAATAGAGAACCTGCCATTATAACATCAGCTCCTGCTCCTATAGCTTTAATTATATCTCCTGAATATTTAATACCCCCATCTGCTATGATTGGAATACCATATTCATTTGCAGCTCTTGCAGCTTCCATTACGGCAGTGATTTGAGGAACACCTATACCTGTTACTACTCTTGTAGTACAGATTGATCCAGGCCCTATTCCAATTTTAACACAGTCAGCTCCAGCTTCTATTAAAGCCTTTGTTCCTTCATACGTTGCAACATTACCTGCGATAACTTGGATTTCAGGATATTCTTCTTTTATTTTCTTTACAGCTTTTAAAACTCCTGCACTATGTCCATGTGCAGTATCAATGGTTATTACGTCAACTTTTGCATCTACAAGGGCTTTTACTCTTTGCATCATATCTTCAGTGATACCAACTGCAGCTCCTACTAAAAGTCTTCCGTTTTCATCTCTTGCAGAATTTGGATATTGAATAGATTTTTCAATATCTTTAATTGTAATTAAACCTGTTAACTTAAATTCGTCATTTACAATAGGAAGTTTTTCTATTCTGGCGCTTTTCATTTTCTCTAAAGCTTCATCCATAGAAATATGTTCTTTTCCAGTTATTAAGTGTTCTTTTGTAGTCATGACATTTTCTACGCCTTGTTCTAAGTCAGTTTCAAATCTAACATCTCTATTAGTTAAAATACCAACCAATGTCATATCTTCATCCACAATTGGAACACCTGAAACTCTGTAGTTTGCCATTAATGCAAGTGCTTCTTTGATTTTGTGTCCCGGTGATAAGTAAAATGGATCTGTAATTATACCATGTTCTGATCTTTTTACTCTATCAACTTCTTTAGCTTGCTCTTCAATTGTCATGTTCTTGTGAATAATACCTATTCCACCTTGTCTTGCCATGGCAATTGACATTCTAGACTCTGTTACAGTGTCCATACCTGCACTCATTAGCGGTATGTTTAACCTAATTTTCTTAGTCAATTGGGTTTTTAAATTGGTTTCGTGTGGAAGTACATGAGATTCTCTTGGTACCAACAACACGTCATCAAATGTTAAACCTTCTCCTACAAATTTCATTTAGCGCCTCCCATTTATTCTGTAAATTTTTAATATAATGTAACAATATTTCAATTTTTTGTCAACAACCTAGCGATATGTTTTAGCCTTTCATGAAATATTCAATATCTTTTTGAAGCTCTTTAACCGCCTTTTCTCTTTCCCTACACTTTAAATAATTTAAGAATTCACTATGTTGATGGCTGTAGATATTAAAGACTTTTCTATTCCAACTATTCCAATAATATTGAGAAAACACCAACATCTGTTTTTGAAATGCACTTTTTAAAATTTCATAAAAATATTGGTCGTGATAAAACGAAGCCAAAGTCAAATGAAAATCCTTATTAGTGTTCCAATAGGAAACAGGGTCTTTAACTATAGCTTTTTCCATGTGTTTCTTATGTAAACTCTCTAGTTTTAAAATATCTTCATCTCTTATTCTATCCCAATACTCGTACAAATACTTAGGTTCTAAAAACTTTCTAAACCTTAAAATCCCGTCCAAGTAGTCTGTAGAGTAAGTAACTATGACATAACCAAGCCTAGGTATACTCCTTAAAACTCCTTCATTGCAAAGTTCAATTAACGCATCCCTAACAGGTGCTTTACTAATATGATACTTAAGCATGAGATTTTTTTCATTTAAAATATCTTCAGGACGATATTTTCCTGAAACAATATCCATTTTTATTGAGTCATACACCTTTTCTCTCAAAGTCATATTAATCAACCCCTCACAAACCATCTTAAAAAAATAGGATTTGATAATTATTATATACCAAACCCTAAAAAATTTTAATTAATTTTCATCTAACATGATTTCTAAAATTTTATCATCAGTAAACTTCATGCCCTCATGAGCCATCTTACCAATATTTTTTACCGTTTTATCCAAACAATTTCCCACAAGTCCATCCATGTACTCAAATTCTATTCCCCTTTTTGCCATTTCTAAAGCAAGAAGACCATTGTCTAAAGCAACCGCTATTTTTGAAGCACAAGATGCCTTTGCCCCATCACATACTATTCCACCTGAAGTTGCAAGAGCGTTGGTTAAAATAGATTCTATTTTTTTCTCATCTAATCCAATTAAATATCCTATTGCACAGCAAGCTCCACCTCCTGCACTTACAGCTCCACAAAAAGCGGATAGCTTTCCTATATAAAACTTTTGATATATTGCGATTAGATTTGAAACAATAAGTCCTCGATATAATTTTTCCATGGAAAGATTTTCTCTTTCACAAAATACTATAACAGGTATTGACGTAGTAATTCCCTGATTTCCCGAACCTGAATTTATAACCACAGGAAGAGAACATCCTGCCATTCTCGCATCGGATGCAGAACAGGTCATTGCCTTGATTTCATCTTCTATAGACCCGCTTGAAGTCTTTTTTATAATAGGACCAATCTTTGCTCCATATCCTTCTTTCAAGCCTTCTTGAGCAATTTCCATATTAGATTTTATTTGTAAATCCAGCCTATCTATTAACTCTGGTACATCCTCTAATTTAACTTTATCTGCAAATTCTATAATATTTGAAACATTTAGAAAAGATCTATCGTCATCTAAACTTTTAGATTCTTTGTCTTCGGATTTCAATATTTCTTTATCGTTAACCTTTACATAGGTTATGTTGTCGTGAACGTCTTTTAGTTCCACAACAACGCTTTCATTTGAAGTCTTACATTCTATTTTTATGTATAGCAAATTTGGAACTTCTGCAACATGTATCTTTATAATCTTTTTGTCAATTAGGTTTTTTGCTTCTTTAATATCTTTCGTATCAATATCTTCTAAAACTCTTAAGTTTTTAGACGCTTCTCCCCCCACTATCCCAAGGGAAACAGCTGTTAAAATACCCTTCATTCCTTGTGAATTGGGAACTAGTACTGACCAAGCATTTTTAATGATATTTTTTGAGCAATACACATCTATTTGCTCAGGTTTAGAAGTTAAGTACTCTCTTACCTTAGCTGCACAAAGAGCAATGGCTATAGGTTCTGTGCAACCTAAAGCTTGTTGAAGTTCATCCAATAAAACTCTCTCAAAATCTTTATAAGAAACCATAATAACCTCCTGCTAATATTATTACTAATCATATCAGTATAAACGCTATTTTTCAAGGCTTTTTATTTATATTTTAAACTTTACAGGATATGTTAAACTTAAATTCAAGGTGTTTAAATTTATATTTAAACTAAAATTTGTATAAACAGTCTATTCTGTATATTTTGTTTTTGATAATATGTACTCGGTTTTTACTTTGATTTTTTAAACTAATCTAATATTTTTAATTTGTCTTATGAAATATTTTCTATACTAATTCTTTAGTTTTAATTAAACACTTTGAAATACCATTATTTTATAAAATTAAATATAAAATAAATCGTATAAAACTATAATCGTTTTCTTGTTTAGCATAAGTATTTGTTATACTCTTGACCTAATCGTTAATGTAAAATTTTCATTTCATATTTAACTATTCTAGATTTTTATCTATATTATTAAACTCAATTTAATTATACTTGGATTATAATAATTTTATATTTTAACCTAAATTTAAAATTTCCTTATAACAATTTATTTCCCGCAATAAAATAACGGCTAATAACCTATTATTTTAGTTACTAGCCGATACTTTAATTAAGTTTAGAACCCGTTTACTTTGAATTAAATTGCATTTTCTATTTTAGAATTTAATTGTTCTATTTCCTTTTCTAATACTTCTATTGTTTCCCCGATTTTTTTCAATTCCTCAATTACTGACTCTTTTTTCTCTTTAGTAGTTTCTATTTCCTTCTCCCTTTGTTTAAGCTGTTCCCTAAGTTCTAAATAATCTTTCATTAATTTTTCATCAGGTAAATTTTTTTTCATTTCTTCAAGCTTTAAATTTAAAGAATTTAGTTTTTTTAATTGATTTTCTAATCTATATTCTTCAATATCTAACTTTTCTTGCTTTTCTACTATTTCAGATGACATATTGAAAGTTTCATTCTCTTTTTCTTTCAAAATAATTTCTTTATTATTTAATTCTCTTTTTAAAATTCTTTGTTCTACTTCTAGTTCTTCAGACTCTATATTCAAATCTGAAACTCTTTTTTCAAGTTCCTTAATCTTTTGAACAGTTTTTGACAATTCAGTTTCTACTACTATATCACCATCTACAATTGGCTCCACGGGACTGTTTCCAACTTGAGATTTTATAGATTCTTCTAACTTCTCAATCTTAATTTCTAAATTTTCCTTATTTGTTAATTGTCTATATTCATCTAACATTTCCAAATATTTTTCTTCTCTAATAAAATTTGTACCTTCATATAACCATGTAGAATTTGAAGCATGGGTAACTCCAAATGCAGGATTGTCTTTAGGATTACTGTTTTGAGCAATTGCAACTAATTCATAAGATTTACTCATAATGTTAAAATAGTGACCTACTTCATTAAATGGTGCATTATTATCTTTATCATATATTTCTTTCTCTTCATAGTACCAACCGACATATGGGTCTTTATATCCCCAGGCTAAGTTTTCTGCAACATTAAATGTATGTCTATGACCTAGTGATGGATCAGTAGATCTGTTGGCACTTACTATTGCCTTTGATAATATTTCAAAATTGGTAAATTGAGGACCCACCTTAAAATTATCGTCAATAGATCTTACATGGTTATTTGTTTTTAGCAAGTTTCCAGTAACAAATAGATTTTCATATGAAGCTGCATCACCATCAGCATCTGGCTTTACTTCCCCTCTAGATTTAAATATATTGAGTATTTCGAGTCCCCTATCAACATCTTTTGTATATTCTGGATACTTTGACTTTGCAAATTCAAAAAATGCAAATGCACCGTTATTAATATTTTTTTCTGCTTTATCATATAAATCATATAATTCATTTAATAAAGTTTTTTCAAGTCTGACCTTTCTAAGTTTAGCATCTTCTATTTCTGTCTTGGATAATTTAATATTCTGATTAATTTCTTCAAGTCGATTATCATTTGAAGATACTTTCTTCTTAAGATTTTCCGTATCTGCATACAAATTATTAAGGTTTTCAGTTAAAATGTCTAGAGTATCTGATAATTTATTAATTTCTTCTTTTGATTCCTGTATCAAAGCTTTTTTTGATTCAATTAAAGCTTTTTGTTCCTCAATTTCTTCAAGTAGTAACTTATACTCATTAATCTTTTTAATTTTTTCAAGTTCTTCCGGTGTCTTTTCAGACAATAATTTTTTTAATTTCTTATCTATGGATAATCTCTCTTCTTCTAATTGGGTTAAACTCTTATCTAATAATCCATCTTTTTCTTCTAAAGTTTTTTTCTTAGCATAGTATTCTTCAATTTCTATAAGTTTTTTATCTAAAGTCTCTTTCGCTTCATTATATTCTTTAGAATCCTTTTCAAGCTTATATATATTTTCTAAATCGGAAAAAACTTTTTTAGATATGCTACTATCTCCACCTACAACTATTATCTCTTTAATTGTTTCATTGCTCTTAATAAAATTTTTTACTGATTCAGGTATTTCCTTTTCTCTTACAAGTAATATAGGAGCATTTTTAGCCTTAGAAACAATTGATGAAGACAGTGCATCGGGATACTTTTCTCCTGAAGCTATAATTATGGTTTCAAGACCCCCATTTACCTCTGCATATTTTTTTGCTATGTCCACTGCTGTTTCATATCTTCCAGAGCCTGAAAATCTCTTTATAACCTCTCCAGAGTATTTAACAGTTGAATCTCCTCCAAATATATAGTCAGGTTTAGTGGCCTTTATTTCAGGTACAAGTTCTAATTTCATCTTAGTTGCTAAAGGTCCCGCAGCAAGTGCATCGGGAAATGAATAAGGGTTGTAAATACTTTCTGCTACAAGTTTTTCACTTTTAACTCTGTACTTATTAATCTCCATAGCTGTGTCAACTCTATTACTACCCCAAATTCTAGTTACATTTGAAAGGCTTTCTTCTTGACTTTTTGATACGGAAGAAACTCCACCTAATATATATATTTTTTCTGGATTTAACCTATTTATCTCGTTTTTTATCTCCTTAGGCATCTCTTCTTCTCTAGTCAACAAAATAGGAGCGTCCCAATCTCCTGATAGGGGAGAACCTGCCAGTGCATCTGCGTATTTTTCTCCTGAGGCAAGTAAAACTGTACCTCCTTCTTTTCCAAATTCCCTAGCTATCTTGGCAGAAGTTTCGTACCTTCCACTCCCGTAAATACGTCTAACTTTTAACTTAGAATCTTCTTTAGCAAACGATTTACCCACTGGTGCAAAACTAGATCCAATCACAGATAATGCCAATGTCAATGCTAAAAATCTTTTAAATTTGCTTTTCATAACTACTCCTTTAAATAATAAAACTTTTAAACTTAAACAATTGCTTCTAAATACACTTAATTATAAAATTCTTAAGTATATTATATATTGTATCATAATATTCTTTTAATTTAGTAAATAAAGTTCAAAATAAGAAAAGACTTTCAAAAATAAAAAAACCTCGATAAAACGAGGTTTCTTTATTTTTTATATAGCTAATAATCTCTTATGTATTACTTAAAATATTGTTGATATATTACTCTAAATAAAATTGTACGTCATAACTCTTAATACCAAAATAATAATAGAAATATTTAAGTATTTTTATGCTAAAGACCCTCTATAATTTAGGTCTTTTTATAAACTATAACTATATAACTTGTTGAAAATACATTTCTCACTAAAACTTCTCTTATAAAATAGATTAAGAAATTTAAATTATAAAAAAGTTCTTTACTTTGAATGTTTATTAGTCAAAAAGTTCTGACACATATCTCTCCAATTGCTCTTTTAAAATAATCTAAATAATCCTTATAGTGTAACGCCACATGTGCTTAGAGTTTTGGGGGATAGGTGTCAGCTTCTACTACTTGATTTTTTGTTTAAAATTTTTCAGTCCTTTCAATTTTATTATTCAATATCTTGCTCGTGTTCGTATCCACTCTCTTTATCAGGCTCTTTATCTTGTTCTAAGACACATGGACATTGGTAGGTTTCAGTTCCATCTAGATCAAATACTTCATATAAGCATTTGCCTAGCACATCTGAAATACTTATCGCCAGCTTTAAGTTAGGAATGGTCTTACCATTCTCTATCTTGTTGATGCTGACTCTTGATACTCCAACTTTTTTGCCTAAACGATGTTGAGATAGACCAAGAGGCTTCCTATATTCTTCTATACGATTTTTCATAGATATCCCTACCTTCGATGTTGATTAACGAATATCGTTATAATTTATATTTACCCAAATTATAATAAATTATTCTAGATATTTGTATCTTTTTTAATGATAGTTTTATTTTAAAATATAGGATTATATAAAAAAGCTATTGGAAAACATTATTTTCCAATAGCTTTATTTATTTTAATTTAATTTTAATCAGTATAGTTATTGAATTTGAGGTAACAAGGTATCTCAACATCAAAATAAATTATTTATATTTACTTTAATCAAAAGTCTTTCTATAGCTACAGTGCAATTATGACTTTCACGTTAAATTGACATTTAAATTTCTAAAATACCTATTTAACCTTTTTACACTTTTTATCTATAGAAACTATCTAAACACTTAAGAGACTTAGAAAGTTCTCTTTTTATTTCCTCAATTGCCTCTTCTGAAGTAATTTCTTTATTTTCCATCTCTCTTCTTGTAGAATACTCTACTATATTTTCAGATGCTCTTTTTCCAACTGTTACTCTAAGTGGAATTCCTATTAGATCCCTATCATTGAATTTAACTCCTGCCCTTTCTTTTCTATCATCGAGCATAACTTCTACACCACTTATCATTAGTTTTTCATATATCTTTGTTCCAAGTTCCATTTGTACATCATCTTTTGTGTTAACCACAGAAATTATAACATGGTAAGGAGCTACCACAAGAGGCCAAATAATTCCCTTATCATCATGGTTTTGTTCTATAATTGCGGTGATGGTTCTTGTTACTCCAATACCATAACTTCCCATATAAAAATGTTTCTCTTTTCCATTTTCATCAAGGTATTTTGCATCTAATGACTTAGAGTATTTTTGTCCTAATTGGAATATATTACCAACCTCTATTCCCCGAGCTGACTTTAAAGCTTCGCCTGTGTTAGGGTCTATATCCCCTTCTTCTATCATTAAAAGGTCTTTTACAATCTCTCCATTAAAATCTCTACCGAAGTTTGCATTTTTATAGTGGTAGTCTTTTTCATTAGCGCCTATAACTAAGTTTTTCATCTTAGTTACCCTCTCATCTATTAATACCCTAACATCTTCTGGTATTTCAGATGTTGGTCCTGTAAATCCTGGAGATGAATTTAATCTCTCGACAATATCTACATCGTTCATCATCTCTATTTCATGTTCAGGGCTTTTTAAATATGAAACTAATTTTGACATATTAAGTTCCCTATTTCCAGGAATAATTACAAGAACTGGTTTACCTTCCACCATTAAATCTATAGCCTTTGCACAGTGACTAGAAACTGTTTCAGTAAATTTGCCCACATCGTCTATAGTCTTACAATTAGGTGTAAATATTTTTGTAAGTTCTTTTAATTCTATATCCTCTTCATTTACATTGTAGTAAACTTCTGCCTTTTCATCGGTTGCTGCAAATTCCGAATTCTCACAATAGAAAATAACTCCTTCTCCAGTTTCAGATAATGCTATAAATTCATGAGATTCGTTTCCTCCCATTGCTCCACTATCTCCAGCAACAATTTTATAGTTAAGTTGAAGTCTGTCAAATATAACCTCATAAGCTCTCCACATATTTTCATAAGCAGCCTTCATTCCCTCAACATCTGTATCAAATGAATAAGCATCCTTCATGATAAATTCTCTAGATCGATTTATACCAAATCTAGGTCTTTTTTCATCTCTATACTTGTGTTGAATTTGGTATATATTCATAGGTAATTGTTTATAACTTTTTAATTCTCCTTTAATAAGGTCTGTAAAATACTCCTCAGCAGTAGGTCCAAGACAAAATTCTCTATCATTTCTATCTCTAAGTTTAAACATTTCAGGTCCAAAAGTTGCCCATCTTCCTGACATTTCCCAAATTTCTCTAGGCTGAAGAGCTGACATTAATATCTCTTGAGATCCAAAATTGTCCATCTCTTCTCTAATTACATTTTCAATTTTTCTAACTACCCTATATCCTAGAGGCAAATAAGTATAAATTCCCGATGCAGATTTTCTTATCATTCCTCCCCTAAGCAATAGCTTATGGCTTACAATTTCCGCATCTGCAGGATCTTCCCGTAAGGTAGGCATATAGAACTTTGACATTTTCATAATGATTCCTCCTAATTCATTTAATCTCTATTTTGTAAATTATTGTTTAAAATAAAAAACCTTCCACCTAGAAGGCGAAAGGTTACGCGGTACCACTTCTTTTAAAATTAAATTATTAATCAACTCTTTAGCTATAAGGCACAACCCTACAGTTTTTTCTGTAACCTCCAAGATAGGTTCCCAAATTCCACAAAAAAGTTCTCACCAACCACTTTCTCTCTAAATTGCTTTCTTAGGTACTAATTCTCTTCCCAGGTAGAACTATAATATCACAATCCCTCTATTTTGCCAATACTACAAGCTTATATCTCTCACTCTCTTATCCCATTTTTTATTAGAAATCCTTGCTACTATTAAAAGGATTACCCAACCAATTAGAGTCCAACTAATTAATATAGACATTATCAACAAAGGCACTTTTGCATAACCTTTACATTTGAAAAATGGTATAAATAAAAATAATAGCACTAAAAACATAATCAGTAAAAATAGTTTCTGTGGGAAATTTTCAAGATATAAAATTTTTTCATCTACAAAATTTTGTATTAAAGGACCTGTAATATAAGTTATAATTCCTAAAATTAAAACCACTAATATATTAAAAACTATATGGTAAACCGTTCTTACTTTATCTTGTCTTCTCAATTTTTTTAAATCTTCTTTTGCTATATATCCATCAGGAATGTATTTCGACTTAAAATCTCTACTTTCTTCACCATAGTAGTCATCGTTATAACTATTATTTATATTGTCTTTGCTCTTTTTTTTCTTACTATAATTTTTAAAAAATCCTTCGCCTTCGTCTTCATAAAAAGACTTGGACTTATTTTTCTTTATAGACTCAAATAAATCGTAGTCAGTTCTTTCAAAAAGTCGTCTTTTTTTAGTGTCTTCTAAATCTTCAGAAAAGTCATTATATTTTTCATTTAAATCTTCATTTTCATAATTAGTTTCTGTATTATTAAAGTTTGGTCTTTTACTTTTAATCTCTTCTCTTTGTCTCTTTTCTTCTTCCTTGTATCCTTCTAAAAAATTACTAAAATCGTATTTAGAATTTTCTTTTTTATTTTCAACAATTTCAAAGTATTCTAAATCCTTCTCTCCCGCTTTTTCTTCTTCCACAGGCATTCCACAATTATTACAAAATTTATAATCCTTAAGTAACTCTTCACCACAAAATTTACATTTCATTAAATCACCTTTACCATTTGATACCTATAATTATATACCCAATAATAAAATACTAAAAGTTTGATTGTCACAATATTCTAAAGATTTTTAATGAAATTGTATTAAAAAATCTCCAACAAAAAATAGGTTTTTAACACAAAAAAATAAGGGAGAAAATCTCCCCTATAATTTATTCTTCTGAAGAACTAACTTTATATAAAAGTCTCTTTGTATACTCCCAAACTCTCTCTACAGACTCTAAGCTGATCCTCTCCTTTGGTGTATGAATATCATACATTTGAGGTCCAAATGTTATCATATCAGTTTCTGTAAGACTCTTCTTAAGAATACCACATTCAAGTCCACAGTGAATTGTGTGGACATTAGGCTCTTCTTTGTACATTTCCTTATAGACTTCAATCGACATTTGTCTCAATTTAGAATCAGGATCGTATTCCCATGCAGGATATCCCCCATCATCAGATACTTCAAAACCAAATGCCTTCATAATGATTTCATAAGATTTTTTAGTTTCCAAAAGTGATGAAAGCATTGAAGATCTCAATAGTGCAACAAGGCTTATAGAGTCTTCTTCCTGTCTTAAAATTCCATTTGAAATAGAAGTTTGAACAAGTCCCGGGAAAGCATAGTCCATATACAAAACACCATCTGCCATAGCCATAAACGCTGATAAAACGTCTTTTTGACTTTTTTCGTCCCAAACTTTTTCAGGTCTATTAGAAGTTTCTTTAATTACAATTTCTAAATTTTCATCAGTTTCCCTATGTTCAAATAAAATTTCTTCAATTCTCTTATTCATTTCAGAAATTGCACTTTCATCTGCCAATATAGTTGCCTTTGAATAAGTTGGTATAGCATTGTGCTTTGAACCACCTTCTATATAGGAAATCTCTAGATTTTCAATATCCTCAAGAATTCTAGTAATAAGCTTTATTGAATTAGCTCTAAATTTTTCAATCTCTTGACCAGAATGACCTCCCCTTAGTCCAGAAATTGTTAAATTATAAGCTTTATTTAGAGAAGGTTCTTTAAAAGAAATATTTCTTTTTGAAGTTATAGTATATGCTCCTGCACATCCTACCAGTAAATCTCCTTCAACTTCTCCATCTATGTTAAATAGGTACTTTCCTTTTAAATCTTCCTGTTTAACAGCAAAAGCTCCGTCCATTGCAAGTTCTTCCTGTGTTGTAAATAAAACTTCAAGGTTTGAATGTTGTATTTCGTCACTATCTAAAATTGCAAGACAATAAGCAACAGCAATTCCATCGTCTGCACCAAGAGTTGTTCCATCAGCCATTAAAAATCCATCTTCAACTTTCAATTTCAATGGATCTTTAGAAAAGTCGTGCTCAGAACCTTCCACCTTTTCACAAACCATATCCATATGGCCTTGAAGTATAACTGTAGGTCCATTTTCAAGTCCTTTAGTTGCAGGTTTTTTTACAATTACATTGTAAAGATCATCTCTTTTAGCTTCTAAATTTCTCTCTTTTGCAAAATCCAGGATAAAGTCACTAACCTTTTCTTCATTCTTTGAACATCTTGGAATTTTTGTAAGTTCTTCAAACCAATATAGTACATCTTTTGGTGTATATTTGTCTAACATATTTACCTCCTAGTGTAATAAAATACCTGACAATATACCAAAATAGTTACCAATTACATATCCTAAAGTTCCTACAAGTAAAGCAGGCACTATAAGCTCTTGCCATCCCTTAGAAACTGCCATAGCTGCAGCGGTAGTAGGTCCACCAACATTTGCATTTGAAGCTACTATAATTTCTTCGATTGAGAATTTCAAGATTTTTCCCCAAATCATTGACCAAATCAAGTTGAATAAAACAACTACTAATGCAAAAACTAGTAAAAGTGGAGACTCTTTAATTATTAAAGCTATTGAAGCTGGCGCTCCAATTACAGCAAAGAATAAATAGATTAGGAATGTTCCAATCTCTTGAGAACCTCTAACACTTGACATTTGTTTAGGAAAAACTGAAGAGATAATCATTGTAAATGTTGTGATCAAAAGATATTTATTTCCAAAGAAACCTCCAATTATCTTTGATCCTATACTTTCTCCTGAAAACGCATTTGATATAATTCCTGCAAGTTTATCTGATACAGCAACTATGATAAATGCAATTGCAACTGTTAAAGCAATATCTTTAAGTGATATCTCTTTTGCTCCCCAATATTGAGCAGCCATTGTTTTATTGTCTTCTTTTTGACTTTCTGTCATTTGACTTAGTTTCTCTTCATACGGCATTTTGTATAATTTTTTAACAATTGCCATTGTAGGAAGTGAAGCTAATGTGAAGAAATAAAGTGCCATCAATAAATTGTCTGCAACAAGAGCAGCAGAAGTAGTTTGTCCAGGTACATCATATAGTGTACTCATTGCTACAAAGTTAACTGATCCTCCTGTATAGGTACCTATGAACATTGGAACTATGTCATTTAATTGTGGTATAAGTCCTTTTAATATTGCAAATGCTATAAATCCTCCAATAACTGTTCCAACACCAGATATTAAATAAATAACCAACATTCTTCCTGAACCTTTCCAAATTTTCTTAATATCCGCATGGAAAAGTAACATCGGTACCGCTAAAGGAACCACATAATCCCATACTGTGTCATAAACTGGTGATTCAGTTGGTATTACCTTTAGATTTGCCAATACAAGCATGAAGAATAAAGCAAGGATACATCCTGTGACCTTATTAGCCCATTCATACTTTTGTTCAAGCACGATTGCAAGTGTTGCAGATCCTGCTAGTATTGCCCAAAGTATCCAAGTACTTTCAGGCGAAATAAAACTATTCATATATTCCTCCTTAAATTTTGTTTGCATAGTTATTATATTACTTAAAAAAATTTTTTTCAACTTGCTACTTTGTTAAAGTAAATTGAGTTTTACATATATTTAACTATCTAGAATCTTATTAGTTTTGTACTTTTAAATTCATTTATTAAACTCCTTATTTTATACATAGGACTTTTACTTTTTTCTTTATTTACTTTTTCCATGTAAAAAGTCGGTAAAATTTCACCGACTTAATTTCAATTAGATATAAAATTAATTTATTGTTTCTTCTTTTCTATTCTTTGGAAAAGTAAAGATAAATTCAGACCCTTCGCCTATTATACTTTTAACTTTTATAGTACCATCATGTGCAATAGCTGTATGTTTTACAATGGATAGTCCAAGACCTGTTCCAGAATTTTTACCTCTAGATTTATCTGCAACATAAAATCTTTCAAAAATTCTAGAAGAATCATGTTTTGAAATTCCAATTCCTTTGTCCTTAACCCTTATAACCGCATCTTCTAAATTACTATACACTGTAATTTTTAGCTCTCCACCTTTTTTATTGTACTTTATTCCATTTGAAAGCAAATTATTAAGTAATATCTTGATTTTTTCTCTGTCTGCTGTAACTGTTACAGGGTCTATGTTTTTTATAATACAAACGTCTTTAACACTTGCCATATTTGATATTTCACTTATACTTTCTTCTACTAAGTCTTTTAAATCAAATGTGGAAAGTTCTAAACTTATAGCTTCCTTATCTGTATATTTCGATAATGCTATTAGATCGCTAATCAGTTCTAGTTGTTTTGTAGCATCTTCTATTATTACTTCTGCAAACTCCTTTGCCTTGTCACCTTTTGCAATACCAGCTTTTATCATTTCAGCATGTCCAAGTATAGAAGTTAAAGGTGTTTTCAATTCGTGAGTTACATTTGCAGAAAATTCTGATCTCAGTTTTTCTGTAGCTTTGTATTGTGCCATTGAAAACATGGAATTTCCCTTTTCATTTTCCAATATATCCAATAGCTCTTTTATGCCTTTATCATACTTCATGCACAAATTATCATCGTTAAATACCTCAGAAATGATAATTGCAGAAAGTGTCTTAGGATTGTATTTCTTTTTTTGACTTTTCAACATAAAATAAGTAATTATTGCACAAATCAACAAAATAAGACCTGTTAATAAAGTCAGGTCTTTTTCCGTTTGTAAAATAAAATCGAAGAAAATTTTAGATATCAGGTATAGACCTATATATACCAATCCTATTTTTTTTATAAGGTCTGTGTCCATTTTAGTCCCCATCTACAATTTTGTAACCAACATTTCTCACAGTTACAATATATCCTTCCCTATCTAATTTTTGTCTTAACGTTCTAATGTGAACATCAATGGTTCTAGTCTCTCCCTCATAGTCAAAACCCCAAATTTCTTCAGTAAGTTTTTGCCTAGATAAAACAATATTCTTATTCTCTATAAGATAGTTAAGAAGTTCAAATTCTTTATAAGTTAGCTTAATCTCCTTACCGCCAACTTTTACTATCCTTTTAGATAAATCCACTTCTATATCTCTAAAATAGATTTTGCCATCTTGTGGATCATTATGGGTTTTACCATACCTTCTAAGTACTGCTTTGATTCTAGAAATAAGCTCCATAACGCCAAAAGGTTTTATAACATAGTCGTCTGCACCCATGTCAAGACCTCTAACTTTGTCTATTTCTTCATCCTTTGCAGTCACCATTATAACGGGAATTTCCTTATATTCATCATTTTCTCTCAACCACTTTAGGATTTCATATCCGTCCATTCCCTCTAGCATAATGTCTAATAAAATCAAATCCGGGGTTTTTTTAGCAACTGCTTCCATAAGACCTGTTGCATCGTAAAATCCTTCTGCAACAAAATTAGAGTTATTTAAGGCGTAAACGACTAAATCTCTTATATTGTCCTCATCTTCTACCAGATAAATAGTCCTCATGAATCATCCCTACTTTTGTACGTGTTTTCCAGTAATTGAATATTCTACCCACTCTGAAATATTTTCTGCGTGATCTCCAATTCTCTCTAAGTATTTAGCAATCATCAGTATATCGATAACATATTCAGCACCTGCATTTTCTGCTTTTATGTCGTTAATTACATCTTCTCTAACTTCATCAAATAAAGCATCTACCTTGTCATCGTGCTTATTAATATTGTCCACTAAAGATAAATCTCCTGTTACAAAACTCTTTAAGCTTTCTTTTAACATCTCTATAGAAATATCCGCCATTTCCAATATGCTTTTATATGTTTCGTCTTTTGTAATAGAAGGAATAGTCAACACTATTTCTGCAATGTCAACAGCGTGATCCCCAATTCTTTCCATATCTGTAATCATCTTAAGAGCTGAAGATATTAGTCTTAAATCACTTGCAACAGGTTGTTGTCTTAATAATAATTTTAGAGCTCTTTCTTCTATTTTTCTCTCATATTCGTTAACATCATCATCATTGTCCATTATGAATCTAGCCTTAACTAAGTCGTTGTGTCTGAAGGCTTTTATAGATTCAATAATTCTTACGGAGATTAACTCTCCCATTTCTGTCAATTCTTCATTAAGAATATTTAGTTGTTCGTCAAATTTGCTTCTCATAAATCCCCCTAGCTGAAACGTCCAGTAATATAATCTTCTGTCCTTTGGTCACGAGGAACGGTAAACATCTGTTCAGTATCGGAAAATTCTACTAAATCTCCCAATAAGAAGAATCCTGTCTTATCTGAAACCCTTGTTGCCTGTTGCATATTGTGAGTTACAATTACAATGGTATATTCTTTTTTAATATCATCTAACAACTCTTCTATCTTAGATGTTGAAATAGGGTCAAGTGCTGAAGTAGGTTCGTCCAAGAGTATAACTTCTGGCTCTACAGCCATTGCTCTAGCTATACAAATTCTCTGTTGCTGTCCACCAGATAGTGCAAGAGCAGACTTGTTAAGGTCATCCTTTACTTCATCGAAAATAGCTGCTTGTCTTAAAGACCTCTCCACTATTTCATCTAATGCTTTCTTGTTTTTTATACCATGCGTTCTAGGTCCATAGGCTATATTGTCATATATTGACATAGGGAAAGGATTCGGCTTTTGAAACACCATTCCAACTCTTTTCCTCAATTCATAGACGTCAATTTCTGTAAAGATTTCTTTGCCATCTAAATATATATTACCCTCTTTTCTAAAAGACGAAACTAAGTCATTCATTCTGTTTAAACTCTTTAGTAGAGTAGATTTTCCACAGCCTGAAGGTCCTATGAATGCGGTAACTTCATTTTCTGCAATTTCCATATTTATATTCTTTATCGCGTGAAAATCGCCATAATATGAATTAAAGTCTTCTATTTTTATCTTAATCGAATTACTCATTTGTTTGTTCCCTTCCAAGTTTTTTAGCTAATAGTGTCGAAACACCGTTTATTAAAAGTATTACTAAGAGTAAAATTACTCCAGTAGCATACGCTTGATCTACTTTTAAGCCTTCTGAAGAAAGTGCATACATGTGAAGTGCCAAGGTTCTACCACCTGAAGCTTCTCCAACAATCTTCTTTGGAACTTCTGCTACAGTACCTGATGTAAATAATAAGGCCGCAGTCTCTCCAACTATCCTACCTATACCAAGTATAACACCTGCAAGGATTCCAGGCATTGCTGTAGGTAGTACAATCCTTACAATTGTTCTAACTTTTCCTGCTCCAAGTCCAAAGCTTGCATCTCTTAAAGCTTGAGGAATGGCATTGATTGCCTCTTCCGTACTTCTCATAATAAGCGGAAGTATCATAATAGCAGTTGTCATAGCACCTGCAAGTAAAGAAATGTTCCATTGTAAATATATAACAAAGAACAGCATACCAAATAGTCCATAAACTATTGATGGAATAGCAGAAAGTGTATCTGCTGTCACTCTGACAATTCTAACTATCTTGTTTTCTTTATTTGAATATTCAGCTAAGTAAATTGCTGTCATTATTCCAAGGGGAACAGCAACCAACAAAGCTAATAATACCATTATAAGAGTATTTATTATTGCAGGGAACATGGATGCGTTGTCACTATTGTACTTTAAAGCAAAAAGATCCGGCGTAATGTGCGGAATTCCTCTAGCAAGTACAAAAAGCACCACAAATACTAAACTTAACAAAGTAAGTATAGAAAAAAAGTAGACTAAAAATTTTAAAATTTTAGATGATTTAGTCATATTTAGGCCCCCTGTTCTTACTTATTACAAACAATATATTTATAAGTAAAATGAAAATAAACAACACAGCTCCCGTAGCAATGAGTGCTTCTCTGTGAAGATCCGCTGCATAACCCATCTCTAAAGCTATGTTCATAGTCATTGTTCTTACACCTCTAAACAAACCTCTTGGCATTCTCGGTTGACCACCTGCTACTAGAATTACTGCCATAGTTTCACCGATTGCTCTACCCATTCCCAATATAATAGAAGATATTATACCTGACTTTGCAGCTGGAATTACAACTGTAAATATTGCTCTTTCCTTTGTTGCTCCAAGTCCAATAGCTCCTTCGTAATAGCTTGTATCCACAGAATTTATCGCTGCTTGTGAAAGTGAAATTACTGTTGGAAGTATCATAATACCTAATATTATAATTGCAGAAAGCATTGTTAGTCCGTTTCTATTTATCATCTTTGCAATTATTGGAACTATTACAGTAAGTCCAAAAAAACCGTATATAATTGAAGGAATACCTGCCATTAAGTTTATCCCTGCTGTAAAAATTGGATGTAACTTCTTAGGACAGTACTTAGCCATAAATACCGCTGTAAAAAGACCTGTAGGAACTCCTAAAAGCACTGCTCCTAAAGTTACATAAAAGCTTGAAAGGATAAATGGTAATATACCAAAACTTGCTGGACTGGCAGTAGGGGCCCATTTGGCCCCTAAGATAAAGTTTTTTATTCCAATTTTATTTATTGTTGGTAGACCTCTTGAAAATATGAAGAAGCATATAACTACCACGGCAAAGATTGATGCAAACGCGGATACAAATGCCACGCCTTTAAAAGCATTTTCTTTCCTGTAAAACTTTTTTCTCTCTTTATCTACCATATCGTCACTCTATTTTACGTCTTCCCAGTTTTCCATTTCTCCAAGATAGATTGATTTTAAGCTATCCATTGAAATATTATCTACTGAACTATCTTTATTAACTATTACTGCAATTCCGTCCATTGCAATAACTACTTTGTTTAAATCTTGTTCACTTTCTTTAAGCTCTCTTGAAGCCATACCAATTTGTGCAATACCGTCTTTAACTGATTGAACACCAGTAGTTGAGTCTGACATGTTTACTTGAATCTTTACATCTGGGTTTATCTTGTTATAAGCTTCAACAAGTTTTTCCATTACAGGAGTTACAGATGAAGATCCTGCAATTGTAATTGAGCCAGTTACTGATTCTTCAGGAGTGTATTCTTTTGCATCAGGGCTCTTTACATATCCTTCTTCTTCAACTATCTTTTGACCTTCTTCACTTAAGATGAAACCTATTAAGTCAGCTTCTGCTCCTTCAGGCTCTCCATCAGTTACAATATTGAAAGGTCTTGCTATTTTATAGCTTCCGTCTGCTACGTTTTCAGCTGTTGCTTCAACGTCATCAACTTTTAGCGCATTAACTGTATCATTTAAAGATCCTAGAGAAATGTAACCTATAGCATTGTCTTCACCTGCTACTGTAGTCATAACTGCTTCTGTATTATTTTGAATAACTGCTTCAACAGAAGTTGCGTCATTTCCGTCTGCGTCTTCAACGCCAACTAATTCAACAAAAGCTCCTCTAGTTCCTGAACCTTCTTCTCTTGAGATTACAGAAATCGGACCTGACATTGAACTTGCATTGTCATCTTGTTGTTCAGTTGCAGTTGTTTCTCCTGCAGCTTCAGTTTCATCAGTTGTTTCTGCTCCATTACCACAAGCTGTTACTAAAAGTACAACAGCCATTAAAATACCTAAAATCTTAAATTTGCTTTTCATTTTTTACCTCCAAGTTTATTGTACTTAAACTATAACAATGCTTTGTTAAATAAAAAGATTGTAAATGTTAAATCAATGTTAAATGAAATCCCCTATTCAAAACCTACTTTAAAATACGCCATAAAAAAACCTGTCGATTACTCAACAGGTTATTGTAATAATTTTCCAGAAATCCAAGCTTGTAAGGTCTTTCCACTATTTACTTTTGTAATGGTTCCATAGCACCAAATTCTTGCTCCATCATTTTTTACTTTTGTAATTTGAATTGCATCTCCAGAAACAGCAAGTCCTACCACTTGTCCATCAAGGCTTGGCTCTGCTCTTAAATTACTTCTTTCGGCTTTAATTTCAACTGTTTTACCAATCCACTTGCTAGGATCTTCCGGGAGTTTTTCAGTTTTAATATCTACTTTTACATCAGTATTTGATTCATCTTCAGGTTCTTGGGCATCCCCCGATGCAACAGATACTTTTTCTAAAAGTTCCTTAGTCTTTTCTGATTCTCCAGCAAATTTTACATAGTCTTGTAATATGGATGAAGCTAAGTATACATTGTCATCTTCTATTGCCTTTCTCACTTCTGAAAGAACTGTCTCTTCTGCTTGTTCTAATTTTTGCTTAGACAATTTGTAATATTCTGACTCTTCTCTTTCAATACGACCAAATATCTTAATAGCTGATAGGTAGTCTCCCTCTTCAAGTTTTTCAAGTCCTCTAGCATATATTTTAGATTCGGACATTAAATTAATAGTATCTTCTTTTTTTTGCTTATATACTTCATCTCCCGTCTTTGTATAAAGACGAGAATAAATTGTAGATGCAGGTCCAAATTCTTCTTCTTCAATGTATTTCAATGCCTCTTTTTCTAGATTTTTTAATCCCGATTTGTTAACTGCATAAGAAGACACTATAGCTATCATTATAACTAAAATTATTCCGCCTATTCCAATTATCAATTTATCTGTTTTTTTTAAATTCATATAATACCACCTACATTAATCTAATATCATGATACTACAAACTATACGGTAGGTAAACATTAACATATTTTATGAACTACAATTTTTTTAGATATTTTATCTATTTCATCTCTTCTTGCTAAATCTTTAGAAAAGGCTGTAGCTGTAGCACATGACATTGCAATCTTAAAAGACTCTTCCAAATCTGAAGTTCTTATAAAAGTAGCTATAAATCCTGCTATCATAGAATCTCTTACCCCTTCTGACTTGACTTCTTCTCCTTTAAGACTATCTCCTTTAAAGACACAATCGCCACTAAATAGATAAGCTCCATCTTTTCCCAGGGAGATAATAACGTGTTTTGCTCCCATTTTCAAAAGTTTTTGTCCATATTTAATTAACGTAGGTTCATCTTCAATACTAACTTCAAAAATTTCTTCCACATCTTCTATATTTGGCTTTATCATAAGAGGTTGTCTTTCTACAAAAGTCTTCAATTTTTTAGGACTGGCATCAACTATAAATTCAGCTTTATTTGCCTTACAAATGGATATTATCCTATCTAAAATATCTTCATCTACATTTGGAGGAATACTCCCCATTAGTATAACTGTATCTCCTTCTCTAATTCTAGAAATAAAGTAAAGAAGTTCTGATTGCTCGTTAAAGGATATTTTTGGTCCCTTTCCATTAATGACAATGTTTTGCTTATATAGCTTAATATTAATTCTAGTCTCATCGTCAATTTCTATAAAAGAGGTTTTAATTCCTTCCATTTTAAGCCAATCCTTTATGAACTCGCCAGTATGTCCTCCTAGAAATCCCGTTGCCACAGAAGGCATCCCGAGTCTTCTTAAAACTCTTGCCACGTTAATTGCTTTTCCCCCTGGGACTCTCAAATCGTTTTTCATCCTATTTTTGAAATCTTTTTTTATTTCATCAACTTCAACTATAAAGTCCATAGAAGGATTTAAACTAATTGTATAAATCATATATTCACCTACAACTTCCCTATCATCATTGTAATTAAGGGTCTAAATATAATCACAGTAATTATCTCAATTACAAAAACAATAATAAAACTTATATAAAAATTTTTGATATTTGTTTTATCTTTCCACTTGTCAGCTAATAACCCCTCGAGAATTAAAGTTTCTAAGACTATGAACACTAGATAGAGTATTATTCCCTTTACACCTATTCCGTATCCCAATATTAATCCCATACCTGGTACGAAATTAAATACTATATAAAAAATAAGTCGTAGAAAACTGTTTAAAAGTGCAAATACTGTACAAGTTGAAAATTTTCTAGACCCACTCAATTCTTCAAGACTTTTAAATTTATCAAATGTGGTTAATAAATATGGTTTAAGTACAATCATTGCTAAAGAACCAACTGATGCAACAACGGTAATTAAAAATCTATTAAAACTCAAAGTCTGAGTAGGACTTGACTGTCTAATTACATTAGTATTTGTAATCATTATAAATATTGTTGCAAGAATTATAAAAAAATCCTTATAAAATCCTTTCGGTCTTTCAATAAATTTTAATATCTTTTCAAAAAAGGGATATAAAAATTTTAAGATGGCGTAATTTTTAATTCCTAAATCTTTAAAACTTCCCTCTTCACTATAATCAAGATTATCATCTTTAAAAGAGAAGCTTTTTTTATTACTTATTCTTTCATTATATTTTTTTTCATCTTCTCTTTTAGGATTATCTTTTAATTCTTCCCCTAGTTCTTCTTTATTCTCCTTATTTACTTCTTCTACAATATTCTCTTGATTTTCATATGTTTTAGTTTCACTTACATTATTCGTATATATTGTATTATCTTTTTCATTCTCAAAGACTTCATAGTTTTTCTCTATTGGTTTAGAATCTTCAACATATTCTTCAGTAATGTTTATAGAATCTTTAGGTTTATTACCAGAATTTTTTAAAATCTCTTCAAATCTCTTTGCTTTTTCTTCCTTAGTTTCATTTTTATATATATTATTTAAGTTATTACTATTAGAACTTTTTTTACTTTCATTAATATATACATGGTCATTGAATCTATTTTTATAAAATTCTTTTAGATTTAGTCCGCACATTGGACAAAATTTTGAACTTTCAGGAATTTTTTGGCCACATTCAGGGCAATACATATAATCACCTCGAGAACATTATAGCACTATTAAATAAGGTTATAATATTCTTTGAATTATTGTAACAATTCATTACCAGGTAATGCCAAATTTTCCAGTCTTAGCATTATTTATCATCTGACTTAACACATCCATGGAACTATCTAAAGACCAGTCCACTTCTTCGTGCATTATCCTAATAACTATATATCCCTGTTTTGTTGCTAAAATATCAACTAAACTATCCTTAAGAGCGTTGGGTAAAGCTGTAGTGGAATTTTCATCAAGCTGTTCACACTTCTTTATCCAAAATTTTCGTGGATATCCTAACTTTATTTTTTTTGGATAGTTTTCTAAAGAAATTTTTCTATCCATTGTAAACTTTCCTTTTCCATCGTATACAAAAACCATTCTATGGTCCTTACTAAACGCTGTAACCATTATGTCTTCCCAAAGAGACTTTAAATCTTTTACAGTATATTTATTGTCAAAAGCTTGAAGGATTTTTTTAATATCTTCATCCTCTACTTCAGGTTTTAAAAAGTCCAGTTTTTCATTGTACTCTACATTTCCTTCAAAATAGATTCTTATAGTCTTTTTCCAAGCCTCTATCTGTTCTTTTTCATCACTTTTTCTATTAAAAATACTACTTGTCATATTTCACTCTTCCAATTATATATTCCATATTTCTTCTGCGTACTCTCTTATAGTCCTATCAGATGAAAACTTTCCTGCATTTGCAATGTTTTTTAAACTCATTTTTGCCCAATGTCTCTTGTCTTTATAAGCTTTATTAACCCTCTCGTGCGCTTTTCTATATTCGTGAAAATCATATAGTACAAAATAATTATCCGCATTTGGATCTCTTTCATTTACAAGTGCATTATAAATCTCTAAAAACATATATGATCCATTGTCATTTATTTCATCAGATAACAAAGTGTCAACTGTTCGTTTTAATATGGGATCTGACTCATAAAGTTTTCTAGGATTGTAATTTTGTTTAATTTCTCTAAGTTCCTCTACTGTAGCTCCAAATTGGAAGTTATTTTCAACTCCAGCTTCTTGAAATATTTCAATATTAGCCCCATCATAAGTTCCAAGTGTCAAAGCTCCGTTTAACATAAACTTCATATTACCAGTTCCAGAAGCCTCTTTACCAGCTGTTGAAATCTGTTCTGAAACATCACATGCAGGGTAGATTTTCTCACCATAACTAACCCTGAAGTTTTCTACAAATACCACTTTTATTTTTTGAGACACAATAGGATCGTTATTTACAAGTTTTGCAACTTCGTTTATATACTTTATGATTGACTTAGCTCTAAAATAGCCAGGTGCCGCCTTTCCTCCAAATATAAATGTAGTCTTAGGCATATCTAAATCTGGATTTTCTTTAATTAAGTGATACAGATATACAATATGAAGTGCATTTAAAAGTTGTCTCTTATATTCGTGTATTCTTTTTACTTGAATATCAAATACAGAATTAGGATCAATATCTATCCCTTCATTTACTTTTATATATTTAGCAAGTTTTTTCTTATTGTTTTGCTTTATTTCCCAAATTTTGTCTAAAACCTCATCATCGTCTATAAACTTTTCTAAGTTTTTAAGCTTTGAAAGATCTTTAGTCCAACTATCATCGCCAAAAAGTTCGGTAATATAATTTGAAAGTTCTGGATTACTATATAGCAACCATCTTCTCGGAGTTATTCCATTGGTCTTATTTATAAATTTTCCTGTATATAGTTCGTACCAGTCTTTTAATGTCTCGTTTTTTAATATTTCAGTATGAAGTTTTGCAACTCCATTTACCTTTATTGATGTGTGAATTGCAAGATTTGCCATTTTGACAAGTCCATCTGAAACTATTGACATATGTTCTATTTTTTCACTTGGATAGTTTTTTGCCTTCAATTCTTCTCTAAATCGTCTATCTATTTCTTTTATTATCTCCAAACATCTTGGGTTTGTGGTTTCAAGTATATCTTCAGACCACTTCTCCATGGCTTCTTCTAATATGGTGTGATTTGTGAAAGCAAAAACATCTCCTGTAATCTTCCACGCATCATCCCATGAAAGAAAATTTTCATCCATTAAGACTCTCATAAGTTCTGGAATTGCCATAACAGGATGTGTGTCATTTAACTGAATTACATGATATTTAGAAAAGTCTTTAAATTTAATATCCAGTGGAAAATTCTTTTTATATCTTGAAACAATATCTTGAATTGATGCGGATACGAAAAAGTACTGCTGTTTAATTCTAAGTATCTTTCCAGCTTTTTGTGAATCATTAGGATATAGCACTCTTGTTATATCTTCAGCTCTATTTTTTGCAGATACAGAGTCATCGTATTGGAAATTGTTAAACTTCATAAAGTTAAATCCATCCACATCTTCTGCTTGCCAAAGCCTTAAAGTGTTAACTCTTCCCGATCTATACCCTACCACTGGACTATCATAGGGAACTGCATATACAATTTGATCTTTAAACTTAACTATCTTTGTGTCTGCCTGTCTCCTTATTGACCAACTATCTCCAAGTGCCGTCCAGTCATCTCCTTCTTCAACTTGAAATCCTTCTTTAAATGACTGTTTAAATAAACCTTGAGAATATCTCACTCCATAACCTTGTAACGGAAGATCTTCTGTTGCTGCCGACTCCATAAAACATGCAGCAAGTCTTCCAAGTCCACCATTTCCAAGTGCAGGGTCTTCTTCTACATCTTCAATGCTTCCAAGGGAAACATTAAGCTCATCTATCGCTTCTTTAACCTCGTCATATATACCATAATTTAAAATATTATTTCCCAAGGAACGTCCAATTAAAAATTCCGCAGAAAAATAATAAGCTTTTCTATTGTATTTATCTTCCTTTACTGTTTTAATCCAATCTTCGTTAATATCTGACATAATTGCCATGGATAGTCCGTCGTATTTTTCTATGGTGCTTACTTCATTTATATCTTTTCCTGTTTTAAATCTTATAAGATCTTTAGTCGTTTCTAAAATTTTTTTATCTGACATGTATACCTCCACCATGTAGTTTTATGTATTTATCTCATCATAATAATTTATACCCTTAGTTTATATTATAGTATACTTAAATTGAAAAGACATTAAACTTATAGTATTATAAACTCATTGATGAGAAACAGGAGATAGAAATTTGAAAAATATATTTGTAGTTTACGGAGGCATATCCGTTGAACATGAAGTTTCCATCCTCTCTGCCCAAAATGTAGTTAACGGACTGGATAGGAAAAAGTTTAAGGTATATCCCGTATATGTAGATAAGAGTGGAAGATGGACTTGTAATGGTGAGTGTAATAAAAAAATCGAAGATTATAATGAGTTGAAATTATTCGCAAAAGGAAGTGTGGGAAGCTCCCTTTCTAGATTCATAAAAGATTATTTTCACGAGGATCAGGACAATGTCTTTTTTCCTATAGTTCATGGAACTTATGGAGAAAACGGTGAACTTCAAGGATTTTTAGAGATACTTGATGTACCTTATGTGGGAAATTCAGTAATTGCATCGGCTTTATGTATGGATAAGGCCTTTTCAAACCAGATTTATGAAGAAAATAATATTCCACAAGCAAAATTTAAAGTCTTAGACAGACTATCATATAAAGAGGATTTGAAAAATAAAAAAGAAATTCTTGACTATCTTGGTCTTCCCGTTTTTGTAAAGCCTTGTAATTCTGGATCTTCAATTGGAGTAACCAGAGTTTTACATGAAGAGGACTTAGAAGAGGCTGTTAAAACAGCTTTAAAATATGACAATAAAATTTTAATAGAAGAAGCTATTATAGGTGACGAGCTACAAGTCTCAGTTATTGGAAATGACGATCCTATTGCATCTCTTCCTGGTGTTTCTAGGGTTAAACAGGAATTTTACAATTATGAAAGCAAGTACTTTGACGATAGTACAATCCATTTAGTACCCTTTGAACTAGAAGAGGGAGAAACAGAAAAAGTACAGGAACTAGCTAAGAAAGTATACACTCTATGTAATTGTTCTGGATTTGCAAGAGTAGATATCTTTTTAAGGGATTCGGACAGAAAAATGTTAGTAAACGAGATTAATACCGCTCCTGGAATGACAAACCACTCTATGAGTACCATGCTTTGGAAGGTTACAGACGGGACGGAGTTTCCTGAACTTTTAGAGAAATTAATTGATTATGCAGTAGAAAGGTACAATAAGGATAAAAACCTTATAAGGGAAATATAATGATAGAAAGAAAACTTTTTGAAATTTCAAGAATGTGTGATGGTGAACTTTATAATATATCACATGGAGATATAGTTATTAAGGGAGTTTCCACTGATAGTAGAACTGTTGAAAAGGGAAATCTATTTATTCCCATAGTCGGCGAGAATTTTGATGGTCATGAATTCGCCTTCGATGCTTTAGAAAAAGGAGCCTCTGCTATTTTATGGGAGAAAAAAAGATTTCTTCCAAGAAATGATATTCCTGTGATCATTGTTGAAAATTCCTTTGACGCAATGATTAAACTTGCTAGAAGTTATCGTTTATCTTTAAATTGCAAGGTTATTGCACTTACTGGTAGTAATGGAAAGACAACTACTAAAGACATAATATCTGGTCTATTAAAGCAAAAATACAAGGTACAGAGAACTCAACAAAATTTTAATAATGAATATGGACTTCCAAAAACTATTTTTTCTTTAGACGAAGACTGCGAAGTAGCTGTAATTGAAATGGGTACTGAAAAATTTGGAGATATTTCTCTACTTACTGATATTGCAAGACCTGACTATGCAATTATTACAAATATAGGTGACTCTCACCTTCTAAAACTCAAGACTAAAGAAAATATAGCAAGGGCAAAGCTTGAAATACTAGAGGGGCTTGATGAAGACGGAATATTCCTTTACAACTATGATGACCCGGTACTTAGAAAAGTGGTTAAAGAGTTTAAATTACCTAATTCGACTTTCACATATGGAATGCATGAAGATTGTGACTTTGTTATTGAACCGGGTATTGCCGATGCATCAGGTACTACCATTACAATTGACAATCATATCTATACTATTCCTCTTTTAGGTCAACATCAAATGTACAACGGAGGAATCTCAATTATAATTGCAGAGTTTTTCAAATTGGACTACCCAACTATTGCAAAGGGTTTAACTGATATTGACTTAACAGGTATGAGAAATGAACTTATACACTTAAAGACTTTTGATATTTTAAATGACTCTTATAAGTCAAATCCTCAATCCCTTGAAGCTTGCTTGAAAACTGTTTATAGCCTAAAAGGATATGATAAAAAAATTGCTGTAATCGGAGATATGCTTGAACTTGGAGTTGATGAGATAAGAATTCACGAAGATATTGCCGATGAATTAAATCCTTCTATCCTAGATTATGTATTAACTATAGGTAATTTGGCTAAGCACATTCACAATGCAGCACTTCCAAACTTGCCTGAGGATAGATGTTTTCACTTTGATTCCAAAGAGGAGATTATTGAGAAGTTAAAAGAGTTAATTACACCAAACACTTTAGTTATGGTTAAAGCTTCTAGAGCTATGAAACTTGAAGAGGTGGTTGAAGCTTTACTTGAATATGGAAGGTCAAAATAAATATGATTATTTATGTAGATGGAGATAGCTGTCCGGTTATCTCCATTGTTAAGGATATCTCCAATATTTATAATTTAAACTATTTGGTAATTTCAGATTATAATCACAATTTGAAAGTTCCAAAAAACAATTACATAATAGTAGATAGTGAAAAAGATGAAGCTGACTTTTTCATAGCTAATAGAATAGTTGACGGTGATTTTCTAATAACAAACGATATGGGTCTTGCAGCCATGGTGCTTGGTAAAGATGTCACCGTTTTAAACTTTACAGGAGACTTAATTGATAAAAATAATATCGACCTATTTTTATTTCAAAGACATGTTTCAAAGATGGAAAGAAAAAACAATGTATATAACACTAAGTTTAAAAAAAGGAGTAAAACAGACAATATTAATTTTAGAAATTCTCTAATTAAATTTTTAAATAGGAGGTAATATGAAATTAGAGCTTAAAAACATTTATAAATCCTTCTCTAATAAAGAGGTTCTTCACGATCTGTCCTTCTCCATAGAAAGTGGAAGGGCAATGGGATTTCTTGGAAGAAATGGTGCTGGTAAGACAACTACCATTAGGACTTTAATGAACGTTTTTAGACCGGATAGTGGAGAAATTTTATTAGACGGTAAAAAGTTTGAAAGATCTAAATACAAAATTGGATATCTTCCAGAAGAAAGAGGACTTTACGGAAAAATATCTATTTTAAGTCAGCTAACCTACTTGGGAGAACTTAAAGGTATGTCTAAAGCGGAAGCTAAAAAGTCAGCTACAGCTCTTCTTGAAAGAGTTGAGTTAAAAGATTTTCTAAATCAAAATCTAGACACTCTTTCAAAAGGTAATCAACAGAAAGTTCAAATACTTCAAGCTATTATAGACGACCCAGATATAGTAATTTTAGATGAGCCCTTTAGTGGACTTGATCCTGTAAACGCTTCAATACTCAAAGATATAATACGAGATTTGATTTCCAAAGGAAAACTTGTAATTTTCTCCAGTCATCAAATGTCCTATGTAGAAGAGTTTTGTGATGATGTGACTTTTATAAAAAACGGTAGAATTGTTCTATCTGACAGTCTTTCAGATTTGAAAAAGAAATTTGGTAAAGAAAAATTCAGAATAAATCTAGAAGATAACTCTTTAGATGAAGTTTTACTTCAGTCCGGTGCTTCTAATATACAATCTGATAATCTTTCAAAAATTGTAACTTTAAATTCTACAAAAAGTTCTGTTTTTCTAAAAAATATTTTAGATAGCGGGCATGATATTAAAAGCTTTTCTAACTATAGCCCTTCACTAGAAGATATATTTATAAATCTTGATAAAATAGAATCTGAAAAAGAGGTGAAATAATGAAAGATACTTTTATTGTGTTCCTATTTGAACTAAAGAATAGACTGAAACAAAAAAGCATAATTGTAACCACTATAATTTTTATGGTGATTGCTCTTTTAGCACCCTTTATACCTAGATTTATGGGAGATTCTAATTCAGGTGAAAATAATTCTGATAGTTCTTCAAAAGATGAAAAAATTACAATTGGATACATTACAGATAGTCCAACTGTAAACTTAAATTATGTAAATAATGCTTTACAAGGTTACGATGCAAAGGAATTTAATAATTTAGATGAATTAAAAAATGCTGTAACCAACGAAACCATTGAGTCAGGATTTTTATTTAAAGAAGATTATAGCATTGAGGGATTCTATAGAAATCAAGGTCTTTCTATGGATGAAGTGACAATTTCCATTTCAAATAATGCCACAAACTTTATAAAAGGTGAAAAGATAAAACAACTTCAAGTAGATCCCGATGCTTACAAAGAAATTGATTCAACAAATGTCATGATAAATCCTAATACTTTAGGAAAAAATGCACAAGTAGGGTTTCTTTATGCCTATGTAGGAATGTTTGTAGTGTACATGACTATAATACTTTTTGGAAATCAAGTAGCTACCTTAGTTGCTAGAGAAAAATCCGATCGAACTATGGAGATTTTGATAACTACCACAAACCCTACAAGCCTTATAGTAGGAAAGGTATTTGCCACAGCTATTGTGGCACTAAGTCAAATGCTCTTAATTCTACTTTCATTTTTTATTGGATATAGCATTAACAAGGATGTATATTCTGATGTATTATTGAATATGATAAAAGCAGTAAGTCCTATCTCGGTACTTGTGTTTTTAATTTTCTATATATTGGGACTTTTATTGTATCTGTTCATATTTGCATCATTAGGAGCGTTAGTTTCAAAAGTAGAAGAAGTTACCAATGCAGTAGTTCCAATTTCCTTTATAATAGTGATTTCTTTTCTTGTTACAAGCACAACCATGTCAAATCCCGAATCTAATATATTGAGAATTGCTTCCTTTATACCTTTCTCAAGCCCAATCTCATTTTTTACTAGATTCAACTTAATTAAAGTACCTTTTATGGATATTATAATTTCAATATCATTGTTAATTTTGACAATAATCTTTTTTGCAATTTTATCCATAAAGATCTATAGACTTGGAACATTGAACTATGGAAATAGAATAGGACTTTTTAAAGCTTTTAAGATGCTTAAAGAAGACAAAGAATAATAAAATATCCTCGCTTACTTAAGTAAACGAGGATATTTTTTATTTATCTTTTATAAACATGATTCTAAGTGAATTTAAAACAGCTATTAGAGATACTCCCACATCTGCAAAAACTGCTGCCCACATATTTGCATATCCAAATACGCCTAGTATCATTACCAATATTTTAACTCCTAAAGCAAAAACTATATTTTCCATTGCAATAACTTTAGTTTTTTTAGAAATCCTGTGAAAAAGTGACAGTTTTCTTAATCCTTTCCCCATTAAGGTTACATCCCCCGATTCTATCGCCGCATCGGAACCTAATTCCCCCATAACTATTCCCACATCAGAAATTCTAAGTACAGGTGCATCATTAACACCATCGCCTACAAACGCAACATGTCCTGGAGTTGAACTTTTTATATTCTCAAAGTTTTTTACTTTGTCTTGAGGTAAAAGATTTGATTTAAAGTCGTCTAATTTTAATTCATCTGCAACCGCCTTTGCAGTTTCTAACCTATCGCCAGAAAGCATTATAAGCTTACTTATCCCTTGCTTTTTTAATTCTTCCATGGTTTTTTTTGCATCAGTTTTTAAAGTATCTGAAATTTCTATACGACCTATAAAATTTTTTCCTAAACTTAAATATAGCAATGTACCAAGAGACTTTGTACTTGGCACTTCTATGCCATTTTCTATTAAAAGCTCCTTGTTTCCTAAAAGCACTTGTTTATTTTCAAGCTCTCCTTTAAGTCCCCTTCCTGCTATATCCACTATATTTTTAATATCTAAATTAACTTCTTTATTGTAGTACTCTCTTATGGACTGAGCTATGGGGTGGTTTGAGTTTTCTTCCATTTTCTTTGCAATAGCTAAAAGTCTTTCTTCAGAAACTGAATCGGGATACACTTTTGTAACTTTAAATTCACCTTCTGTCAATGTTCCCGTTTTATCAAATATAATAGTATCTACTTTAGACATAGCTTCAACATTATTGGATCCTTTTACAAGTATCCCATGTTTCGAACTTACTCCTATTGATGCAAAGTATGCAAGTGGAATGGATATAACCATGGCACATGGACATGAAATTACTAAAAAGGTCAATGCGGTATATATCCATTTGTAAAAGTCTTCCTTTAGTATGATTGGAGGGAAAATAGCAATTACTAAAGCTGCAATAACTACAACTGGTGTGTAATATCTTGCAAATACAGATATGAAATTTTCTGTTTTAGACTTTTTATTACTTGCATTTTTAACTAAGTCTAAGATTTGACTTACAGTAGAATCCTTATACTCTTTTTGTACTCTTGCTTCTATTACTCCTTCATTGTTAATAGAACCAGAAATTATCTGATCACCTCTTTCAACTTCAACCGGCATTGACTCTCCCGTTATTGAAGAAGTATTAAGAGTTGATTTTCCATTTATAACAATAGCATCAACTGGAATTTTTTCTCCAGGTAATACCCTTATTTTATCTCCGACTTTCAAAATTTTAGGTTTGACAACTTCTACCTTTCCATCAACTAGCAAGTTAGCAAACTCAGGTCTCATTTTAACTAAGTTCTTTATGGATTTTGTAGAACTGTCCACCGCCTTATCTTGTAAATATTCTCCAAGGGTGTAAAGTAACATTACCATTACCCCTTCTTCTCTTTGTCCTATTGCTACTGCACCAATTGTGGCAATGGACATAAGAAAGTTCTCATCAAAAACCTGTCCTTTTGTAATGTTAATTACAGCGGTTTTTAAAACAGGAAATCCCACAATTAAGTAGGCTAAAAGTTCCAAAGCTACAGTTATAGATACGTTAATATCTTTAATAAAGTATGCAATTACAATTAAAATTCCAGAACACGCCATCTTTAATAGCTCTTTTTTACCATTTTCGTCCTGAACTTCCTCATGATCTTCTAAGTCAGATAAAATAGTAAAACCAGTCCCAGGTTCTATCCTCTTAACTATTTCTTCAGACTGTGCTAGGGCGTTCTCATAGTTACCATCAACTGTTTCAAAAATCAAAGTACTATTTAAAACATTTACATTAGCATATTCAACATTTTCTAATTCGTTTATTTCTTTTTCTATTTTTGCTGCACAATTTGCACAGGTAAGCCCGTCTAATCTAACTTCCATCTCTACTCCATAATATGATCTAATCCACTATCTATAATTCCTTTTATATGATCGTCGTCAAGTGAATAATATATAACTTTTCCTTCTCTCCTATTTTTTACTAATCTTTCCTTTTTAAGTAATCGCAATTGGTGACTCACAGCAGATTGACCCGCTCCTATTACCTTTGAAAGATCTGATACACAAAGTTCCTTTTTCCCTAAAACTAGTAAGATTTTAAGCCTTGTAGAATCAGAAAACATTTTATAAAAGTCTGCCAAATCATAAATATCTTCTTCAATGGGAAGACTTTCTTGAATGTTTAAGAGATTAGTTTGGTCTATATTATTTATCATAAGATTCTCCTTTATGAATATATGAACACCTGTTCATATGTTTAATTAAATTGTACTACTTCTTAAAATTAGTGTCAATTTATTTATTTTGCAATTGATACAATAATAGATTATTATATCTAATAAGGAGGATTCAATGGACAAAAATACTTTTAAAAAATTACTATCTATTTTTATATGCTTAACCCTAATTATTTCTTTAGACACAATGTCTTTGGCAAATAAAAAAACACCTATACTTAACAAACCTACTACTACCGTTTATCAAATGAAATCGTGGGCTAAAAAGAAGAATGCAAACAAATTATTTATTGATCTTGCTCCCCTATACTATTCAATTTCAGTTGAAAGAGGAGTTGATCCTGCAGTTACTTATGCGCAGTCAGCAAAAGAAACCAATTATCTCAAATTTGGTGGCGTGCTTGATGCTTCATACTTCAATCCATGTGGTTTGAAAAACAAAAAAGGAGGAGGAGATAAAGACCCTTCTGCTCATATGAGATTTAGTTCATGGGAAGAAGGAATTACTGCACAGGTAGACCACTTAGCTCTATATGCTGGTGCAAAAGGATATCCTAGAAAAGATTCTCCAGATCCAAGACATTTTGATTTTATTTTTGGAAGTGCTCCTAATGTAGAAGATTTAGGTACAAAATGGGCACCAAGTCCAACTTATGGAAATGAAATAGTAGTCTTAATGTCTGAACTATATGACAAGCCTTCATTTAAAATCACAAGACTTGCAGGAACTAATAGATTACTCACTTCATCTCTAATAAATCAAGCTGCAAATATAAATTCCAATACAGCGATTATTGCAAATGGATATTCTTTTCCTGACAGTATTTCAGCTTCAACCCTTGCAGGTAGTTTAAACGCTCACCTACTTTTAAATAGTCCAGGTAGCGTTACTAATGAAATAAATAATATGATTTCCAAAGGGGTCATCTCTAAAGTCTATTTAGTGGGAGGAAATCCAATACCTAAATACTTTATAAATTCTCTTAAAGATAAAGGAATAGAAGTAAACCATTTAAAAGGAAAAACTAGATATGACACAGCAGTGGAAGTTGCTAAAAAAACTGGTACAACAAGCACTATATTCTTAGCAAATGGCGAAAAATTTCCCGATGCTCTTTCCATTGCACCAGTAGTAAAGAAGAAAAATGCTAAACTTTTATTCACAGACGGAAAAACTCTAAATTCAGAAGTTTCAAGTTTTATTAAAAACGCAACAGAGGTCTATATTGTTGGGGGAAATGATTCAGTTTCCAAAGAAATCGAAAATAATATTAAGAGAATTAAACCATCTGCTAAAAGACTATCTGGACAAAACAGATATACCACTTCTGCAAATATTGCAAATATGTTTTATAAAGATTCTAGATTCGTAAATGTGGCTTCTGGAAAAAATTATGCAGATGCACTTTCAGGCACAACGCTTGCAAATAAATTAAATTCACCTATACTTTTAACAGATGTTTTAGCAGTACCAGTGGAGTTAAGGGATTATTTAGTAAAAAATAAAATTGATATGGTCTATATCTTGGGTGGAGAAAAATATTTGTCTACAAAGGTAGAAGATGATATATGGAATATTTTAAAAAGTAAGTAAAGCTAGTTTAGACTGTAAACTTTAAAATTAATGAATTGAAAAAATTTAAAAGTCAATTTTAAAGAAAAAACTACGCTTTTAATTTAAACAAATCTATAATAATCGTGTTAGTAAAAATATTAATTTACTTTTTACTAACACGATTTTTTTGTAAATAAAAAATGTTTTTGATAAGTTACCTTGTAATTAATTTCAATAAAACACTTATAATTATATTTTTAGTTATAATCTTATAAGAAATAATTTTTGTTCTGACTAAGACGTATATCTTAAAAGTTTTGGGTATATATGGTTATGTAAAAGACTTAAATATAAATTTAGAATTATGATGACTATTTGTATCTAATTAGATATTTTAAAGTGTAATATTATAAAGGAGTTGAAAATTTTGACTGGAAAAATTAAAGCAGGTTCTGCTGTGTTAAATGTATTAAAAGGATGGGGTGTTGATACTATTTATGGTATCCCTTCGGGAACTCTTGGATGGCTTATGGATGCTTTAGCTGAAAGTAATGATATTAACTTTATACAGGTTAGACATGAAGAAACTGGAGCATTGGCGGCTGACATGCAATGGAAATTTGGCGGACCTTTAGGGGTTGCTATTGGTTCTGGTGGACCTGGAGCAAGTCATTTGATTAACGGTATATACGATGCTTATATGGATCATATTCCTATGCTTGCTATTCAAGGTAGTAGAAGTAACGATGAGCTAAACTTGGACTTTTTCCAAGAGCTTAATCAAAATCCCATGTATGAAAATGTATCTGTTTATAACAGAAGAGTTGCAAACCCTCAGCAACTTCCAAAGGTTATAGACGAGGCTGTTAGGGCTGCTATAAGTAGAAAGGGACCCGCAGTTGTAGAAATACCTGTTGATTTTGGTTATGTGGAAATAGATGAAGATTCCTATTATTCATCTGGACCTTTCCATAGGAAATTTCCTAAAATAGTTCCTGAAGAAGAAGATGTTAATAAGGCTGTAGAAATTTTAAATAAGGCTAAAAGACCTTTAATCTATGCTGGTAGAGGGGTTAACTCTTCTGGAGAATTAGTAATGAAACTTTCAAAAAAAATAAAGGCTCCCCTTATGGTTTCAGGAATTAACTTCGATGGAGTTTCTTATGATTATGAAGGACTTGCTGGATCTGCAGGTAGAGTTTCCTGGAAAACTGGAAATGAAATGATTTATGAAGCAGATACAATCCTATTTTTAGGTTCTAACTTCCCATTTGCTGAAAAAATGCAAATTTTCAAAAATACAGATAATCTTATACAGGTTGACATAGATCCTTATAAACTAGGAAAAAGAGGTAAGCCAAGTCTTGCAGTCTTAGCCGATGGAGGACTATTTACCAAAGCTCTTTTAGAAAAAGTAGATCCTGTAGAAGATTCTGCTTGGTGGAGAGCAAGTATTAAAAATATAAAAAACTGGAAAGATTATACTAAAAAATTAGAGGAGAAGAAAGAAGGAGAACTTCAATTTTATCAAGTCTATAATGCAATAAACAAATACGCTGACAAAGATGCTATTTATTCGGTAGATGTGGGTAATACAACTCAAACCTCAATAAGACACCTTCACATGACAGATAAAAATATGTGGAAGACCTCCCCTCTATTTGCAACAATGGGTATTGCAATTCCTGGAAGCATAGCAGTCAAAAAAGATAACCCGAACAGACAAGTTTGGAGTCTTGTTGGTGATGGGGCATTTAATATGTCATATCCAGACATAAAAACCAATGTCCAATACAATTTGCCAGTTATAAATGTAGTATTTTCCAACACTGAATATGCCTTTATAAAAAATAAATACGAAGAAACTAACAAGCACTTATTTGGAACTGATTTTGATGATGTAGATTATTCAAAAATCGGCGAAGCTTTAGGGGCTGTTTCCTATACTGTTAAAAAAATCGAAGAAATTGACGAAGTTGTAAAAAAAGCAGTAGAAGACAATAAAAATGGTAAAACTGTTGTTATTGATGCAAAAATTACTAACGACAAGCCATTCCCAGCAGAGAGCATGGTTTTAGATCCAAAATATCACCCTATAGAAGAAATAGAAAAGTTTAAAGAAAGATATGAAGCTTATGATCTCATACCTTTTAGACAATTTTTAGAAGAAGAAAATCTTAAAGAAAGAAATATAAGGTAGTGTAAAAAAAGAGTCTGTAAATAACTTTTTGTATCGACTTGTCTTGTTTAAGATGAGTCGATACTTTTTTTTACTAAAAATTTAAATCTCTGAATTAACCTGTACTCTTAACAAAAGTACCACATTTTCAATCTAGATAAAAGATTATTTGATAACAAATTAATACGGTATATATTAAGTTTAAAAATTCTATTAATCCGATTATTTAAAATTACAAACACAATATTAAATAGCAAAAGGAAAGCACTTGCTTTCCTTCTACTATATTATTTGCAGTTTTCTTATTTATAATTCTAAATCTTCTGGGATTGGGCATTCATACTCTTTTCCACCCATATCCTTTTTAAATTGTTCCTTAGCTTTTAATACTAAATCTTCGTCCTTCATGAATTTTAATCCTGCAAGAGCCATACTCTTTGCAGCATATAACATTCCTTTAAAGCCTATATCCATTCCCGCACAAGCTGTGTTTTGCCAACTATGTCCTGCCGCTCCTAAATTTGTAGTTGCAGTTACAAATAAAATTCCTGGACAAATATGATGTACATCTCCTACATCTGATGAGCCAAAAGAGTTCATATAACTTATAAAAGAATCCCCCTCATATAAATATTCTCCCGTATTCTTATCAATTGGGAATGAACCCGTCTTATTAGTACGAACCTCTTCCATTTCCTTTGCAAATTGTTTATCTGTGTCTGACCACACTGGCGTAGGAACTTCATTCATAGACTCTAACAGTACATCTGCAAGTACTTTATTTCCCAAGGTGTCATAACATCCACCAAGATATTTTACTCTTGTCTTTGTTCCTGTCATAAGAGCTGCACCTTCTGCAATGTCTTTAATTCTATCATAGGTATCATTTACATTTTCTCTTGTCAATGCTCTTACAAAATACCAAGATGATGCAGTGTCTGGAACTATATTAGGTGCTTTTCCTCCATCTAAAATGCTATAGTGAATTCTTACATCGTCTGTAACATGTTCTCTTAGATACTGAACTCCCACATTAGTTAATTCCAATGCATCAAGAGCTGATCTTCCATTGTGGGGATCTGCAGCAGCATGGGCAGTTTGGCCTTCATAGTGAATTTCAAAAGAGTTTAAAGCTGTCATTTTCCCCATCATAACGGCATTTCCATTACCAGGATGCCATGAAAAACTCAAGTCTAAATCTCTAAATGCACCTCCTCTAGCCATAAATCCTTTACCTGTCAATTCCTCTTCACCTGGACAGCCATAAAATACAACTGTTCCCTCTAGATTGTTCTTTTCTATTTCATTTTTTAAGGCAATAGCTGCTCCTAAATGCGCAACACCCAATAGATTATGTTGACAAGCATGACCTGGTGCACCTTCTTCTACAGCTTCTTTATGAGTAGCTACAATTTGACTCATTCCTCTTAATGCATCGTATTCCCCTAGAAGACCTATTACAGGTTTTCCTGAACCATATGTTGCTCTAATGGAAGTAGGCACTCCATAATCTCCTACGGTTACATCAAATCCTTCATTTTTAAGAAATTCTTCATACCATTTACAAGCTTTATATTCTTCAAATGACACTTCTGGATTTTCCCAAATCTTTTTTGATAATCCTATTAAATCTTCGCTTCTTTGCTCTATATATTCTGAAATATTATTTGTCATATTAATTACCCTATTCCTTTAAATGTTCTATTGCTACCCTGTAATCTCTTAACCTATTTATTAGACTAATTTTAATAGATAGCAAATTAACTGTAGTGATTTGAATTCTACCTTTGGTTATAAATCGACTATGAAAAGTAAAATACTTTATTATTTACAATCATATAAATTAAGAAAAAATTTATTGCTTACTTTTCTTATATTTAAATACTGCTAAAACAACTCCTACAAATACATTTACTGGTATCATTATTACGAAAGAGGTTAAATTTAATCCTAAAATCATAACTAGACCAAGTACCAATGAAAATATGCCAAGTTTTAAATCTTTAACAGCGTTCATTCCAAATACAGCTCCAAATATTGCAGGGCTTACATAGGAAAAGGCATCTAATACTGCTGGAGGGAATATGGACATAAGTGCTTGTCCCCCAAACGCTGCTATTGTAACAACTATTATATTAGTAACAACTGAACCTGCTATTCCTAAAGTAGATACAAGTTCTGCCTTCTTTGTTCCTGGCTGTGTTCCAAGTGCTTCTTGAGCAATTGCCGAGCAAGGAACTCTCATATTTCCAATATTACCTGCTATAAAAGACATATATGTTCCTGGAAGCCCTAAAACAGGAAAGTATGATACCGCTTCCACTACTGCAACTATTAAGTACGCAGATAATACTAATCCCCAACCTTTAAGTATTGCATTCACTCCTGGAAATGCACCAAATTTAAAATATAACATTATCGCAGGCAACAAACATGTTAACACTGCAAGCAGATTTACTGCTCTTCCAACTCTAATAATTGGTCTTGTAAAAACATTTTCATAATTTTTGTTTTCCATAATACTCTCCTATCCCATCATATTCTTGCATAAAGCACCTGCGATCATACCCAGTACCATTGCTATACCTAGAGTATATTCTGTTAGTTTTGGATACTTCTTTGAAATTTGATGTAGAATGAGCATAGCAACTACTGAAACACATCCAGCTGCAATAGCAGGTATATTTCCTCTAATACCTTTTGCCAATTCATTTGCAAAGAAAAATCCCATAGCCCCACAAATTGCTCCAATTGATATAGCTCCTAGAAGCTTAGCATCTCCACCTGTAACCTTCTTACTTGCAACATCCAATTTGTCTGCAAAAAGTCCTGATACAACAAGCCATGATGCTCCGTTTAAAGCTGTAACCCAAGCTGCATTAGCAAAATTAACTAAATTGTACTCGGGTGCTCCAAGAGTTGTTCCCATAGCATTTGCCGCCATTTCAGATGCTGCTAATTCTGTAGGTGCCGCACCTATGATGGACAATCTCAACCACGCTAAAGGTCCTCCAATTTGAGAACTTAATCCAAGCATTACTACAAAAACTCCAAATGCTGGACCGATGGCTGACATAGCTCCAATTTTAAAAGCCTTTGAAACTTCTCCAGATCCTAGATCAACTAGTACCGCTGCATCTTTAACTCTTTTGTAAAAATAGATTGCTTGATAGATTACCAAAACTAGTGTAGGTACACAGGCAATCCATAGCCAAATCGAATTGGCCGCTTGTAAATGTGACATAATGACCTCCTTGAATAAATCGTTTTCATGAAGAAATATATCTTCTAACTTCATTGTTACATTAACGAGATATTTTTTCAATTTGCAACTTTATCGTAATGTATTGACTGTTTAGTCAATCACCTTTTACTATATTAATTTAGATTACAAAAGACTTAATTTGTCTAAAGATATTTAACAGCTTGAATAAATTGTTTTCTTAATATAAAATTTAATTGGGTGATAATATGGAAAAAAACACTCCTGAAGATCTCTTTAAAAAAATGCTCTTGCAGTTGGCTAAAGAGAACAGACTGAAGAACCTAACTGTGGTTGATTTGGTGAATAAATCAGGACTTTCAAGACAGACATTTTATAGATATTTCTACAATATTGACGATTTGATATACTCTGTACATAGAGATATTGTCAAACCTGCTCACAAATCCATGGAACAATTAAACGACAGCTTTTTATTTTTAGACTTATATGTAAGACTTATGGACAATTACAGATTTTATTATAAGCAAATTATTTCATTTAACCCTCATACTCCATTTGTAGATAAGTATATTAATGAAACTAAAATACGTATGCTAAAATATACATTTAATACTAATACCCATGAAATTCTTGAAAGTCAAAGACTTTATTTTGCATATACTTTCTACTACGTTGGATTTTGCATTACCCTTTTGGAATGGTTAAAAAATGACAATAATATCACAGCAAATGAGCTATATATCTCATATAGAAAATTAATTCCAGAAAGTCTAGTTCCTTATCTTTCAACAAAATAAGGTAGCATATGAAACACAAGTTCCAATATGCTACCTTTCGCTAAACTTAGCTTAATGAACCTCCTCAAGATGATCCTGCTCCCGCAGTACATCCATAGCAGTGATTTCCGATAGAAATTTTCCTCTTAAAATCAAAATCTTCAGGTAAAGTCTTTATATTTAATTTTTGATTGCTATTTAATCCCATACTCAAATTGAAATCACAGTCGTAAATTTTTCCGTCATAGTCAACCGATATGGCATCAAGACACATTAATCCCTTTAATACTTCGTCATTAAAAGCAGTCTCAAGCTTTTTCATATATCTATCATAATTAGAACTTTTTAAAAGCCAATTTTTAAATCTTCCTATAGGCATATTAGTAATAGAATAAAGATTATTAAAAATAATTCCGTACTCTTCTTTAAGTTTTTTTCTATAAATATCTTCAAGTTCTTTTTGATTTCCAGGTAATATTGCTCCCGATGGATTGTATACTAGATTTAAATTTAGTTTTTTTCCATATCCAAGTTCATTTAATTTTTTTAATACTATTATACTCGAATCGTAAACGCCATCTCCTCTAACCCTATCAGTTTTTGATTTTTCATAAAAAGGAAGGGATGCAAAAACCTCAACTTTATTTTCTTTTAAAAATTCTAAATCATATCCTTTTTTTAGGTAGATAGATAAATTTGTTCTTACGATTATATTTTCTGCAAAGTCTCTAAGTTCTTCAACTAAGTATTTAAATACTTTACTCATCTCTGGAGAACCTCCCGTTAAGTCAAGCACTTTAAAGTTTTCGCTTTTAAAGACTTTAATGCACGCCTTTGCAGTTTCCATATCCATATCCTCTGTCATATGTGGTCCACAACTCAAATGACAGTGTTTGCAAGATAAGTTACATCTTCTAGTCAAATTAATTTGCATTGTAGAAGGTTTAGAATTAGAAATTAACTCACCTGCTCTTTTAAAAAAAGGGGTTATCACATTTTTGTTTTCTAAAGAAAAAGTCATTAAATTTCTAGCTCCTCAGCTACTTTTGTCATTTGAATTCCATGGGCAAGAACAGCTCCACCTGTAATGGCACTTGCAACATGTACCGCTTCCATCATCTGCTCTGTAGTATATCCACTTTCAAGTGACGCATTTGTATATGCTTCAATACAATATGGACAACTTACTGCATGGGCAACGGCAAGTGCAATTAAATTTTTTTCTCTGGTGGTAAGAGTTCCCTCTTGAAAAACAGGTCCATAATATTTTAAAAATGAGTCCCATAATTTTTTTCCATGCTCTCCAATTTTTCCATTATTGAAGTCTTCTAAATCTTTTCTTTCAAAATATTCTGCCATATTAATTCTCCTTTAAAATCTTTTCTAATATTTCAATCGTTTCGTAGATTATGCTTGGGCAAATTTTATTGTATAGTGTTAAACCCTTTGAAAAAGCTTTTTTACTCTCTATTTCATCAATTTCTAAAATACTCTTACAAGTATTTGAAGGTGATTTTTCATTAAAGTAATTATCAAATTCTCTTCTCTTTAGCTTGAATAAGTCCTTGTCTTTATTTGTAAAATCTGTTCCATAATAATGACCTAAAACTAAATACGCTGAAATTACTACTCCACAAGTTTTGCCCTTCCCCATGCCACCCCCAAGTAAAGAAGTAAGTCTAAGGGCTTCATCAATTTCCATATTCAAGTCCTTTGCAAAATATGAAAAGACTATTTGTGCACAATTAAATCCTTTATCTTTCATTGTTTCAGCATAGTTTTTTGGCGTCATCTATCTCTCCTATAATTCCTCAATTCTAAGCTACCGGGAAGAAATTTCAGTTTTTCATCTTCTTTTATTCCTAAAATTTCACAAAGAATATGTCCTGTTAAATTTAGATTGCTTTTCTTAAACCTTCCTGAACAGCTTGCACAATAGGTGGTAATAGGAAGTTTTTTTTCTTTTAATTTTTCTATAAACCCATTTGCAATCTCTGGCTCAAATCCAATTGCAAGCCCACCTAATCCACAACATTGTACCGATTCAAAGGGAGTTTCTAAATTTGGTACATAGTACTTTACATCATTGAGAACTTCTTTTGTTTCCCTATCAGGGCATGGAATAAATAAGTTTTTTTTCTCATATATTTTATCTCCAATTCCAAGTTCCCTAAGTTCTCTATAAATTGAAACCACTTCCACATCAAAATGCTCTTTAAAAAAATAGTAACAATTCATACATGTGGTTACAATTCTTTTAACACCCTTCTCTTTAAAGATTTTATTTAGTCTATTTCTATCTCTATGTATTCTCTTTAAATCTCCTGTTTCAAAAATTGGCTTTCCACAACACTCTAGAGTAAAGTCTATGCCTTTTTCTAAAAATAAATCTATCAAAAATTTTGAAGTCTTCGGGTATTGTCTAGGAAATGAACACCCTAAAAACAAGATCGTATCTGACTTTTTCTTTACAGTATTTCTAAATATATAAGGTGACTTTTCCAGTTTTATAAAAGTAAAACCTTTAGTTTCTCCCATTCTATGTATACTTGATATCTTTCTTCCATCCAAGTCAAGGGGACATACAACCTTACACTCACCACATAGAAAACAGCTATACTTTAAATCTATTCGTTTTGTATAATCTTTTAAATTCAATTTGTATTTAGTTAAAAAATCACAGTTTTTAGTACATTTACCACATTCAATACATTTATCGCTTACATATTCTAAATAATTCATCTTATATCCTTATATAGTTGTGCTATAGTTTCAGGATTAACCCCTCGTCTATACATACTTTGATACTTTTGCATCTTATACATGGTCCTTATAATCCCTTCTCTTTCAAATCTAACAGACCTTGTGATAATTTTGCTATCACATTGATTTACTCTAATTCCCTGATTTTTTATATCTATTGATAATTTGTAATCCTCCATTATTGGAATTTCTTCAAATCCTCCTATTTCTTCAAATAGCTTTCTAGTCAAAAAAATTCCCTGGTCTCCAAACGCTATACCTCTTAACTTAACTCTTAATCTTGACATTAGGCCACAAATTTTCATAAGTGGATGGTTTGAGTCAAAGTGTAGTTTTAGACAGCCAAATGGGCTAATCTCTAAACTTTTTTCTATTTCATTTAAAATATTGTCTTCAAATATACTATCACAATGTAAAAATAAAAGTATCTCTCCTGTAGACTGTTTGACACCATTATTCATCTGAAAACTTCTTCCCTTTTTTGAGATAATAAATCTCTCATTTGGATATTTTTGTTTAAGTTTAATATCTTCCTTGGTTATAACAAAAAGCAACTCATAAATTCCTTTTAGTTTTGTTTTTTGTGCTAAAAAGTTTTTAAAAGCTGCTTCTTCTTTATAAACGGGAACTATTATGGAAATCATATCTTGCCCTTTTTCTTTAAATATTTTGCCATTAAATTTGATATTATCACAAGTAAAATCATAAATATCACAGACATTAAAAACTCTATGGATCTATAGTCGATGGATTTATCTCCCATATTTAAATATACAATAGTCCCGGGCATAATGCCAAATATAGATATAATTATATACTTTTTAAGTCCTATATTTAATAATCCTGACATATAATTTATTATATTATATGGGATAATTGGAGTAAGTCTTAATACAAATAAATAAAATCCAATATTAGTTTCTTTTGATTTCAATCTTTTTTTAACATCTTCGCTCAAGTGCTTTTCTAATAACTTATCCACTTGCTCTTTACCAATATACCTTGCAATAAGATACATTAAAATACAGTTTATTACAGCACCTATAATTGTATAAAAAGTTCCTTTCCATAACCCGAAGGCAATTCCTGCAGCAAGTGCAAGTACTGGAACTGGAAAGAAAAATATTGGAAGTATGGAGAATAATAAAATATATATTAAAGGTGCAAAAGAGCCACCTTTTTTGATAATCTCTCTAACTTTTTCAAAAGGCAAATATTTTAAAATTATTACCGATAGCACTAAAATTAGTACTATTAAAAGTATTTTAGTTTTTCTTTGTACGTTTTTCTTGTCTGTCATTGTATATCTTCTTAACCATATATAAAATTACTGAAAGTGCAAATAAGCTTAGAAGTCCGATTACTAGAGTCTTAGCTGACCCACTTAACTCGCCCACCTTTGAGTATATGATTGTGGCAGGAAGTTGACCAAGTCCTGTTGCGACAAAGAACTTCCAAAAGGACATGGGAGTAAGTCCTGCAGCATAACTTACTGCATCAAATGAAATAAAAGGAAGAAGTCTACAAACTAAGATAGTATAATTACCATATTTTTCAAAAAACTCATCTACAGATTCAAGCGCAGTCTTAGTTGCAATTTTTTCTACCACATCTCTACCAAGGATTCTAGAAATGTAAAAACACATTACAGCTCCTACCATGGCAGAAGACCATGAGAGTAAAGCTCCCTTTGCCCACCCAAATATTGCTGCATTTGCTAGGGTTATGAAAAAGGCAGGTACAGGCGATATGATGGACTGAAGTATCATAAGTAAAAATGAAATTATAGCAGCATATGTCCCATAACTTCTTATATAATTTATCACACCGTCTAGATCCAATTTAGTGAGGGTCTTTATAGAACTATTTATTCCTTTATTTATTGACGGAACAAAAAAATACAAAAGCAAACAAATTCCAAGGATAAGTAAAAGCACTATTCTCCTTTTACTTTCAGAGGTCATATTCTTATTGTCCATATTTTATAATCCTTTCAAATTCACAAATATTCTTGTTTTTATTTCCTGTTATTAAATTAAAATCTCCTATGTCATCCACATCCAAAATTTCTTCAAGTAAACCATAGGTCAATCTGGTTTCTACAATTCTTTGAATTAGATTCTTAAGCACTTCACTGTGACCAGATTTCTCTTCATTAAAAATTTCATGTCTTTTCTTCATTCCGATTAATCCATATCCCCCATCTTTTACAGGGCCTATGACAATATCTTTTGTATCTAACATGTTAAAAGCCTTATCCATGTAGGACTTGTCAATCCCAACAATGTCCGAACCTACAAGTATCACCTTATCATAGCCCTTTTCAAGGGTTTCGTAGATGGAATTTGCTATCTTTTCATTCAAATTTTTGCCCTTTTGACCATAAAACTTCTCAAATTTTAAAATACTTTCCATTAAATCAACTTTTTCTATAGGATATATATATATGAAAATATCTCTTTTTGTACTTTTTATACAATTGAATATATTTTCTAGTAAAATGGTATGAATTTTACAACTATCTTCCTTTGAAAAATCCGGCATCAACCGAGTCTTAGTTTTTCCTGGCACTGGCACTCTTGTAAATAATATAATCGCTTCTCTCATAACATAATAAAAAGAGCCACTCCAAATAGAGTAGCTCTAAATAAAACTATTTTACCAAGTCATATTCGTATTCTTTTGTTCCTTCAATAACATTGAATACTTCATATCCTTTTTCCTCTAGAGCCTTAGCTACTTCACTGCTCTTATTTCCTGTAAAACAGTAAGCTATAACAGGTTTTCCCTCAGGAACTTTGTCCATATTGTCATCTACAGCATCAAATGGTACTGAAACCGCTCCCTCAATATGTCCTTCTTTGTAATCTTCTTCAGGTCTTGCATCAACAACTGTTGCATCATCCTTCATAGCTAGAAAATCTTTTGCAGTAAGATTTGAATAAGTTACAATATTTTCATATTCGTAAGATTTAACTCCGTCTGCATTTGTAACGTCTTTATATCCGTTTTCTACCAATATATCTGCTACTTTTCCACTTTTATTTCCAGTGTTACAGTATAGTATAATTGGAAAATCTTTATAATCAGCTAAAACTTCTGGGTCCGCTTCAACATCGTCTATTGGAACGTTTATCGCATGTTTTAAATGACCTTCATCGTATTCTTCTTTAGATCTTACATCAACTACTAAAACTTTATCTTTCTTTTTATTATCAGCTTGTAAAGCATCTAGTTCTTTACCATCCATAGTCTTCACATCCGCTACTTGATCACTAACAGCTTGACCATTACTGTCAGTTGCATTATTAGTGTCTCCTGGTTTATCACAAGCAGTTAGAGTTAATGCAGATACTGCTACAATTCCTAATAAGATTCTTTTAAAATTCATATTTCCTCCTAAATTTTTTTAATTATTTATCAGAAATTATTATATCATAGATTATAAAAGAATCAACACTTATTTAAAAATCTTATTTATGTTTATAAAATAGAGATTAGTTTAGTTTTTTTATCTCTTCAAAAGCCTTATCAAAATCCACCGCATTAGTTGACTCAGAAACATACTCTGTATAAGTTATCTTACCATCTCTGTCAACTATAATTATTCCCCTTTGCAATAACATATTTTCTTCCATAAGAAATCCATACTTTTTACCAAAGTCATGTCCGTTGTAATCTGATACCACAACTACATTTTCAATTCCTTTAGAGGCACAGTATCTTTGTTGTGCAAAAGGTAAATCCACAGAAATTGTAATTATTTTTACATCTTTCCCAAGTTCTTCTACCTTTTCATTAAAGGTTCTAGTTTGTATATCACATACAGGAGTGTCCACTGAAGGAACTACTGAATACACTACTACTTTTCCCTTGTCTTCTGTTGAATTATAAACAGAAAGGTCTGTATTAACAGCTTTAAATTCAGGTGCCAAATCACCTACTTTAACTTGCTCTCCTATGATTGTTACAGGCTTGTTTCCAAATGTTGTTTTCATAATTTAAACCTCCTAAATTATTGTATTAATTAACATACGTTATATACCCTATAAATATGTATTAAACCTTTTATGTATATTTATAGAAAATCTAAATAATGTATGATAAAATTGTTTTAGTTAAATAAGAAAGGAAGATGTATTTGAAAAGATATTTTAAATTTGCTTTAATGCTTTTAGTTATTACTTTTACCTTTACATCCTGCAAAAGTGATAATGAAGAAATAAAATCTACAGAAGAAGCGACAAAGTCAAATCAAATCCAAAATGAAACAAAAGAGCTATCCACAAATCTGGAAATAAAACCTGTAATAGAAGAAAAAAGGGTTTATGTGGACGTGGATTGGGCAAAAGAATTTTTAGATAATACTGCCAAAGAGGATTATGTCCTTGCTGAAGTTACTTGGGGTGAAGAAAAAGATAGTCCCGACTATTTAAAAAAGCACATTCCTGGTGCAATTCACATAAATACCGATATGGTGGAAGAAGGACCCGTTTGGAATTATAGAAGCCCTAACGAGCTTGAAAAAAATTTCTTAAATCTCGGAATTACTTCAAATAAAACTCTATTATTATATGGACCAGATACTGGAGCCGATAGGGTTGCTCTTGCAGCCTTATACATGGGAGTTGAAGATGTAAAGATAATAGATGGTAGACTTAATGTTTGGGAAGAAAATGGGTTTGAAACTGAAGAAGGTTTAGTGAAACCTAAAGCAGAAACTGACTTTGGTATAAAAACTCCTGCCCATCCTGAATTTATTATTGACATAGAAGAAGTTAATCAAAAACTAGAAAATGAAAAGGACTTCGAACTAGTATCTGTACGTTCAAAAGAAGAATGGCTAGGTGAAACCTCTGGTTATAGCTATATTCCAAAAGCTGGAGAGCCTAAAGGTGCAAAGTGGGGAGATTCCGGTCTTGGAAATAGCGGAATGGAAAATTACTGGAATGAAGATAATACTGTTAGAGATTTTAAAGAAATTGTATCAAAGTGGAATACAAACAATATAACTCTTACAAATAATATGTCCTTTTACTGTGGAACCGGTTGGAGAGCCGCAACACCCTTTTTAATGATGTATGAAAGGGGATATGATGTAACTTTATTTGATGGTGGCTGGAATGAATGGCAGATGAATGATGAATTAGAAGCTCAAATAGGAGATCCTAACTCAGCTGAATTTAAATATGAAAAGGTAGGAGATTTATCTGATGACAAAGCGACAAAATAAGTCCTATGTCCTTTTTTCAATATTTCAAATAATACTAATTCTTACAGGAATTATATTTAATTACTTTTCTTTAAAAAAAATGGGTCTTATGCGTTACCTAGTATATAGAAATTATGAACTGGATAAGATGAATATTAAGGTATATCTATGGCTTATACTTTTAGCTTTTATCTTTGCAATGTTTTTAATTTATAAGAACAAAAAATTTAAAGTAAGTATAGATTTAATATTTTCCGTAATTTTAGTTGTCATTATCGGGCTTTTGTTTAATCAAGTACTAAAAAGATTTAAATATGACTACTATTATCAGTCTTTTTTATTCATAATAGTATCGACACTTCAAATCTTAAAACTCAATAAAAAACAGTAAAGTCTTTTTTGGAAGACTTTACTGTTTTTTTAATTATACAAATGCGGTTTTGTTTTTTATAAATACATCCCAGATATACACTGCTATTCCCATAAGTAAAATAAAGTTCTTCTCATCACTTACCTGAATTTCCATAGTCTCATAAGGTTTAAATCCCTGTTTTAAAACTTTAATTCGTCCCACATTTCCAAGTACAAATTCATTTATTCCCTTTGGAAGAACCATATGCTCAACTATGCGATTGTATCGTATATCTAAGTGAATATTGTCATTTTCAATCCTTGAGACCACATTTCCCGTCTCTTTTCCTTGTTCAAAATAGGTGTATTTTTTATCATTAGTGTAAAACTGTCTTTTTATTCTAAGTATCTCTTTTTTATCTAGGTTATAAAAAACAAATTCTGCACCTTTCGATACAGTTTCATTTACAAAGGCGTCAAAATAAGATCCTGGATTTCCAACCTTCTCTCCAACAATAACTAAGTCATCTGTTCTATCTTCATATACTTTAAATCTATCATTAACATACTTGTCAATTTTTATCTTATAATTCATTTTGACCTCCTTTGATATCTATATTTGTATTTTATCATATTTTAATTCAATCACTTAACAATCTTTTTGGACTTAACTTTTAAAGATTTTATAGATTAAAACAAAAAACCCCAAAAGGAAATACCTTTTGGAGGTTTATAGCTCTTATACGATAATTATTTATTAACAGCTTCTTTTAATGACTTACCAGCTTTAAATACAGGCGCATTAGATGCAGGAATTTTTATAACTTCTTCAGGATTTCTTGGGTTTCTTCCTTCTCTAGCTTTTCTAGCTCTAGATTCGAAAGTACCAAATCCTACTAATTGAACTTTTTCTCCATCAGTTAATGCTTCAGTAACTGTTTCAATAAAAGCATTTAATGCTCTTTCAGATTCTACTTTAGTTAATTCACTTTTTTCTGATATTTTTGTTAATAATTCTGCTTTATTCATTTATTTCCTCCTGATTTTTCTTGAATATATCATTCCTACTGATTATAACTAAACAAGGGCAAAGTTTCAAGGTTTGTTGCCAATTTTTTACTTTGTCTATATAATAATTTAATCTTTTAATCCTATTTTTATAAACTTTTATAGACTATTTTGTCTCTTGTGTAGTATCCGTATTTTCAGTTTCTTTTTCCTTAGACTCGTCTTTATCACTGGATTCTTTTTTATCGTCATTAGGTCCTTTTATCTTGCTAAAGTCAAAGCTTTCAATAGCTTTTTGTGCATCTTCTACAACATTTCCGTCTTTGTCATAAAATTCCACATCAATTTTTTTGATTTCTTCTTCTTTATACTTTGTAATTTCCTCTTCTACTATCATATCTTTGTAATTGGACATTAATTGATCGTTATAGTATTTTTCATCTAATTGATCAAATTCTTCAGCTTTAGAAATTTCCTGTATAATGTGAAAACCAAATTGAGTCTTTACAAGCTCTTGACTAATTTCTCCAGGATTCATAGATTCCACCGCTTCAGTAAACTCAGGAACCATATCTTTTCCATTGAAATTGCCTAGTTCTTCAGCCTTTATAGGTGTATCTTGAGATGTTTTGTTTTCCCCTGGCTTATACTCTTCAAAGGCTTTTTCAAATTTTTCCTTATCTGTTTTTATCTCATCTAATTTAGCTTGTGCTTCTTTTCTTATTTCTTCTATTTTTGCTTCATCTGTTATTGGTTGTCCCATTTCGTCCATAGTTGTGAATAAGATGTGGTTTGCATTGTAAACGGGAAGTAGAGAATCTTTATCTTCCTTAATTCTCTTTTCAACCTCATCATCGGAAGGAGCAAGTTCTTCTTTTAATTTATCATCTAATTTAGTAATATAATTTTGCATTTCAAAGGAGTCATATTGTTCTTTTCTAAATTCCTCTTCAGTTAAGTTGTTTTCTTTCAAAAACTCCTTCAAAGCATCTTCTCCACCTGCTTGTTCAACTAAGTTGTCAATGGAGGCATTTACTTCTTCCTCAGAAACTTTTATTCCCTCTTTCTTTGAAACCTCTACAGTTTGCTCTTGCATAACTAGAGATTGCAATATTTCAGATCTTATTCCTAGAGCTTGTTTCTTGCCCTCTTCTGTTGTTTCGTCAAAGTTACCACCTTGTCCAAACATTTCCATTTGCTCTTTATAGTATGTGAAATACTCTTGCACCTCTTCAGCAGAAATATACACATCTCCCACCTTTGCTATAGCATTTTCAGGTTTTTTACCCACTTTGCTACATCCTGCTATAAGCATTGTAGTTGCTAATAACCCAGTTAAAAGCTTCTTCGTTCCTTTTTTCAAATTAATTACCTACCTTTTCTTTGTTAAAATTTAATATTAATACTAAAAGCCTTATCACAGGCTTCAAATCTTTTGAATTTACATATATTTTTGGAGTCCCTGCTAAATCAAAGTTCATGCTATCATCAAAATTTTCACTAATATACTTTAATTCATCAAAATCCAAATCCTTTTTATTACTATATTCTAAACCAAAAGCTTGATCTTTCTCAAATATTTTGACAAATCCAGCCTTAGCTCCATAGGACTTAGTCAAAGCTATATCCATTATATTTTGAACAGGCTTTGGCAAATCTCCAAATCTGTCTATAAGTTCTTCAATTAACTCATCATAATCTTCTTCATCTAAAATCGAAGCTATCTTTTTATACATTTCTATCTTTTCATTTGAGTCAAAGATATATGAAGATGGAATATAGGCATCCATTTTTAAATCTACTTCAACTTCTGACATTTTAACTTTATTCTTATTCTCTCCCTTGAGTTCTCCCAAGGTTTCTTCTAATAGTTTAACATAAAGATCATATCCTATAGCAGAAATATGTCCCGACTGTACCTCTCCTAAAATATTTCCAGCGCCTCTAAGTTCTAAATCTCTCATGGCAATTTTATATCCAGATCCAAATTCTGTAAAATCCTTAATTGCCATTAATCTCTTTTCGGCAACTTGAGATATGCTCTTATTCTTCTCATAAGTAAAATATGCAAAAGAAGTTCTATCTGATCTTCCAATTCTTCCCTTAAGCTGGTATAGCTGGGAAAGTCCCATCCTATCAGCATTGTAAACAATCATTGTGTTTACATTTGGTATATCCATACCAGTTTCTATAATAGTGGTACATAAGAGAATATCGTATTCTCCTCCTTCAAATGCAAGCATTACCGTCTCAAGCTCTCTTTCAGACATCTGTCCATGTGCTATTGCAATTTTTGCATCAGGAACCATATCTTGCAATTTAAAGCTCATATCTTCAATATCTTGAACTTTGTTATAGACAAAATAAACTTGTCCTCCTCTGTCCATTTCTTTTAAAATGGCATCCCTTATAACTGATTCATTATATTCAATCACATAGGTATTTATAGGAAATCTCTCTTCTGGAGGTTCATCTAAAGTGGACATATCTCTAATGCCTACAAGTCCCATTTGTAAAGTTCTTGGAATTGGAGTTGCTGAAAGAGTTAGAACGTCTACATTTTGTTTTAAATTTTTTAATTTTTCTTTGTCTTTGACTCCAAACCTCTGTTCTTCATCAACGATCAAAAGCCCTAAGTCCTTATAATTTAAGTCCTTAGATAAAAGTCTGTGCGTTCCTATAATTATATCCACAAGTCCTCTTTGGACATCCTTAATAATAGCTTTTTGTTGGCTAGGTGTTCTAAATCTAGATAACATCTCCACAGAAACTGGATAATCTCCAATCCTTTGTAAAAAAGTATTGTAGTGTTGCTGTGCAAGAATAGTGGTTGGAACTAAAACCGCCACTTGCTTTTCATTCATAACCGCTTTAAACGCCGCTCTTATTGCAACCTCAGTCTTTCCATATCCAACATCTCCACATAACAATCTGTCCATAGGACTTTTAGATTCCATATCCTTCTTAATCTCTGCTATAGACCTAATTTGACTTGGTGTTTCTTCAAATATAAAATCGTCCTCAAACTCTCTTTGCCAAGCTCCGTCCTTGTCAAAAGAAAAGCCTTCTATCTTAGATCTTTTAGCGTAAAGCTCCACAAGTTCTTGTGCAATGGTCTCAACGGATTTTTTAGCTCTTATTTTAGCTTTTTGCCACTCTACTCCACCTAATTTATTAAGTCTTGGTCCCTTTTCAGATCCTGTTCCAACATATTTTTGGACTAAATTCATCTGATCTGTTGGTATATAAAGTTTATCGTTTCCCCTATAAGAAATTACTATATAATCCTTTGTGCTATCTTGAACTTTAATTTGTTCAATTCCCTGATACTGACCAATTCCATGATTTTCATGAACTATAAAATCTCCAATATCTAAATCAGAATAATTTATTATTTCAGAGCTAGTTTTTTTCTTCTTTAATTTCTTAGAAGATTTTTTTTCTTTTCCATAGATTTCTCTAGTAGTCAAACAGGTAAATTTTAGTTTTTTATACTCAAAACCTCTAGGCATTTGGCTACTTAAGATAAATACCATTCCAGAAAGTAACTTGCTATTAAAATCCTTTACAATTGCAGCATTTAAGTTCTTGTCTTTACAAAGCTGAAGTATTGCTACGGCTCTGTCTTCAGATCCTGCAAATATTACAAATTTTTCTCCTCGATAGGTCTGTCTTTCCAAATGTTCTGCAAGAACTTCCAAATTTCTATTGAAATTCATAGCTTCAGAAGACTCTATTAGAACTTCCGTCTTAGGGTTTAAAAGCCTTGTTTTTTTTGCAAGAGGCGTAATGTTTAATACTGTATTTTCCATAATCGATTTTAAGATATCTTTAAATTCAATAAAAATATCTTCGTGAGTTATGAAAACCTCGCCTTTTTCCATCCTATACGCAATGTCCTCTTTGAACATTTGATTAATTTCGCTATTTCTATCATAAACCCTTGTTACATCATCAACTACAACTAGAGAATTTTTAGGTAAATAATCTAAAATACTATGATAGTCAACTTTCTTTAAGTACGGCGACACTAGATCCGGGTTTGAAATTTCATATCCATTTTCAACGTATTCTAAGATATCCCCATATTTTTCCATGAGTTTATCCTTATCCATTCCATACATTGTCGATCTATCCGCAATGTCCAAGTCCCTGCAAAGACCCTTTATAATCTTTTCTCTATGCTTTGAATCTAAAATTAATTCTTTAGAAGGAACCACTTTAACTTTATCAATATTTTCAACAGATCGTTGATCTGAAATATTGAAAGTTCTCATAGAGTCTATTTCATCATCAAAAAGTTCAATTCTAACAGGGTTATCCTCTTGTATAGGATAAATATCTACGATACCTCCCCTAATTGCAAATTGACCTTTTCCTTCTATTATACTTACCCTCTCATAATTGAGTTCTATTAATTTCTCAGAAAGACTTTCTAAATCCAAAGTATCATCAATGCCAATACTCAAGGTCATCGACTTGTATCTATTAACTTTAGTTAACTTTCTTTGAATAGCTCTTGAACTAGCTACGGTTATAAACGGCTCTTTCTCCATGAGTCTATTTAGAACTTTAAGCCTTTGATCTTCATTCTTTTTCTCTAAAGAAGAAAAATTATAGAAATTTAACTCAATCTCTGGAAAGTGTTCTACTATACTTTCATCTATTTCTTCAATATCTTCTACTATTTTTTTTGCAGTGGTTTCATCTTCAGTTATAAGTAAAATATTTTTATTCTCATTTATATATATTGAATAGATGAGATGATAAATACTCTCTTTAACTATACCATGCAGATATATTGAATTTTTTTCCACCTTTAAAGCAGATGATAAATTTTTATATTCATCTAAGTTTTTAATTATATCTGTAAAGAAATTCATAACTCACCTATCTTGAAACTCTACTCTTCACTATGGTTTAACCCATTATAACGGTTCATTGCATCATTTAACTTTCCCTGAGCTATCAGTTCTACCGCTTTTGCAGCATCTTCTATCTCTAACTCTAAAATTTTTTGTTCTTCATTAGTAAAATTACTTAATACAAAATCAGCTAAATCCATTTTTGGATGCTTTTTACCAACTGCAATTTTTACCCTTGGAAAGTCCTGGGACTTCAGATGATAAATTATCGACTTTAAACCGTTATGACTGCCTGCAGATCCCTTTTGTTTAATTCTTATACTTCCCCAAGGGATGTCAATATCATCAGTTATAACTATAATGTCCTTTGGTTCTAAATTATAGTAATTAGCAAAGTCTACTACCGCCATTCCCGAATTGTTCATATAAGTTAGAGGTTTCATTAATACAACTTTTTCACGTCCTATCCGACCTTCTCCAAGTCCCGATCTAAACTTTTCCTTATTAATGAGGATATCATTTCTCTTCATTAATAAGTCAATTGTCATAAAACCTACATTATGTCTATTGCCTAGGTACTTTTGTCCTGGATTTCCAAGTCCAACTATTAATTTCAATTAATTATTACTATTCCTTTCCTCTCTTTTTTTAACCCAACCTTCTATATTAGCTTGAGTTCCCCTCTCAATGGATAAATCTCCACTTCCAACATCTTTTGTGATTGTTGAGCCTGCAGCAATAAATCCCTTTTCTCCTATGTGAACAGGTGCTACTATATTTGCATTAGATCCAATAAAAGCTCTATCTTCTACTTTGGAACGATGTTTCTTATATCCATCGTAATTTACAAATATTACTCCACATCCGATATTTATATTTTTGCCTAAATCCGCATCTCCTATATAAGCTAAGTGACCTGCCTTTGTATTATCTCCAATTGTAGCATTCTTAACTTCTACAAAATTTCCTATATGAACTTTTTTACCAAGTCTAGATTTAGGTCTTAAATGGGCAAAAGGTCCAATGTCTGTTCCTTCTCCAACAAAAGACGATTCTATAACCGAAGATTTTATTATTACATTATCTTCTATAATACTATTATCTATTGTGCTATCTCCTGTTATTAAACAGTCTTCTCCTATTACAGTATCTCCTGTAATTTTAGCACCTGAACAAATTTTTGTGTCCTTTCCTATCTTTACCCCGTCTTGTATAAATATATTTGACGGATTTTCCATAATCACTCCTTCAGCCATAAACCTTTTGTTTATTCTAGCCCTTAGAAGTTCTTCCGCTTCAGAAAGTTGAACTTTTGAATTAATTCCATGAACTTCAATTTCATCAGGTATTTGATATGTCAGTATATTTTTCCCATCTTGTCTTATTATTTGAAAAATATCAGTTAAATATAATTCTCCTTGATCATTATTCTGATCTAGTTTTGAAATTGCTATTTTTAGTTCTTTTCCATTTATAACCATCAATCCTGAATTATATTCTTTTATTTCCAATTGCTCTTTCGTACAGTCTCTATGTTCCACAATCTTTAAGAAATAACCTTTTTCATCTTTTATGATTCTTCCATAATCAGTAGGGTCATGTGCAATAGCTGTAAGCACCGTTGCAACCGAATTTTTCTCGTTGTGATATTTAACAAGCTCTTTTAAAGTTTCTCCCTTTATAAGAGGAGTGTCTCCTGTTAGAATTAAAACCGTATCCTCATCTGAAACTTCATCTAAAGCCAGACTAACCGCATATCCGGTACCATAAGGAAATTCAGGACCTATTTTTTGTTCTTTAACAATTAAATTAGATTCTTTAAATAATTCCTTTAACTCTTCTTTATTTTTACCTGCAATGATAATTTTCTTTTCCATATTACACTCATCACAAGCATCCATTACATATTTAATCATAGGTTTATTAATAAGTTTTTGAAGAACTTTAGAATGTTTAGATTTCATTCTAGTTCCTTCGCCCGCTGCTAATATTATTGAAATATTCAAATTTTTACCTCCGATTATAAACTCATACTTAATAATATATTTATTTGTTAAAATTGTCTACCAATTAAGCCATTTTAACAGCTTTACACTGTTTCTTTTAAAGTTTACTACACTTAGCTTTAATTAAAATTAAATAGATTTTTATTTACTTTCAAACTATATTATATCTTATTTTAAAGAATTGTATTTGTTTCATAAGGTATTTTATTAGTTAATGCCTTTAAATTTCAATAAATTTATAACAATTATTACAACATTTTAACAAAAGTTCTATTTAACTAGACTTTTCTTTAACCCAATTTTTCCTTATGGTATAATACACTTGTTTAGGGGGAAATTATGTTTAATTTTGATTTTAACGATAAAAATATAAAGAAAATTCACTTCATTGGAGTTGGTGGAATTTCTATGAGTGGAATTGCCCAACTACTAAATTTTCACGGATATGAAGTTACCGGTTCCGATAGAGAAGACTCTGAGACTTTAGATAACCTTAGAGAAAAAGGTATAAAAGTTTATGTTGGTCAGAAAAAAGAAAATATTGAAAATCCTGACCTGGTAGTTTATACCGATGCAATTTTAGATGATAATGAAGAATTAATTGAAGCACATAAAAAAGGATGCCCAGTTGTTACAAGGGGCGTTTTTCTAGGTGCTCTTATGAAAAATTATAGATATTCCATGGGAATTTCAGGTTCCCACGGCAAGTCTACAACCACCAGCATGATCTCAAAAATTCTAGTTGAGGCAGATGTTGATCCTTCAATACTTCTAGGTGGAAAACTAGATGAGATTGAAGGAAATATGCATAATGGAAATAGTGAATACTTTTTAACGGAAGCTTGTGAATTTAAAGGAAATATCCTATATTACTATCCTGCTATGGCAGTTATACTAAATATAGATGAAGACCATTTAGATTATTATAAAGATATTAACCATATAGTTAGTACTTTTATAGGTTATATGAAAAATCTTTCTGAGGATTCAAAAGCTATTATAAATATAGATGACGAAAACTGTCTACCTCTACTTGAGCATATCAAAGGAGAGATAATAACCTTTGGTATTGAAAATAAAGACGCAACCTATAATATAACTAATGTAAGTTTTGATGAAATAGGTCATCCTTCATTTACAATTATTAGTGACAGGCTTGGTTTTGGTAAACAACACTTTACTTTAGATATAATTGGACGTTACAATATATATAATGCAGCAGCTGCAATTATTGCCTCTTTTGAATCGGGAATTGAGATTGAAAAGATAAAAAAATCTATAACAGGTTACCACAATCTTCACAGAAGAATGGAAGTTGTAGGTTCTTATAAAGATGCTACTATAATGACCGATTATGGTCATCACCCTACAGAGATCAAGGCAACTACCTCTGCTTTAGGTGAACACAAAAAAGGTAGGTTAATTTGTGCTTTCCAACCTCACACTTATAGTAGAACTAAGCATCTTTTAGATGATTTTTCTAATTCTTTTTATGATTGTGACGAAGTTATAGTTACTGAAATATATGCTGCAAGGGAGAAATTTGATCCTTCTATCCACTCTGTGGACTTGGTGGAAAAACTTAGAGAAAATGGTGTAAACGCCATTTATATCAAGACCTTTGACGAGGCCTGTGATTATATACAAAAAAATGTAAGAGCAAATGACACAGTGATTACCACAGGTTGTGGAAATCCCGATGTCCTAGCAAAAATGATAGTAAAGTAGAGGTTATGTTATGATTTATTTAAATTGCGACTATGCAGGTGGAGTACATCCAAATATTCTAAAGAGATTTATGGAGACGAATGGCGAACAATCTGGCGTGTATGGATTTGACAAGTACTCCCAGGAGGCAAGAGAAAGAATTAAATCCCTTTGTAGTAAAGACGATATGGATATTTTCTTTATTTCTGGGGGAACTCAGACAAATGTAATAGGAATTTCCGCAACTATTAAACATTATCAAGCTGTAATTTCAGCTGATACTGGTCATATTAATACCCATGAATGTGGCGCTGTTGAAAACACTGGACATAAAATTGTTACGCTTCCAAATAAAAATGGAAAATTAGTTGCAAAAGACATTGCAAAAATGATTGATGCCCACCACGTTCAAGGTATGGCAAGAATTCACGATGTACAGCCAAAGATGGTCTACATTTCAAATTCTACTGAATTTGGTACTATTTACTCTCGTAAGGAGATAGAAGAAATATATGAAGTATGCCAAAAATATGGATTGTACTTATTTATTGACGGAGCAAGACTTGGATATGCTCTTACTGCAGAAAACAATGATATAGATTTGGAATTTTTAGCAAACCACTGCGACCTTTTTTACATTGGTGGAACCAAGATAGGTGCAATGTTTGGTGAAGCTCTTGTGGTAATAAACCCTGAAATTAGAAAAGACTTTCAATACAATTTGAAACTAAGAGGTGCTTTACTTGCTAAAGGCAGAATGCTTGGAATACAATTTTTAGAATTATTTACTGATAATTTATATTTTGATTTAGCTAGAGGAGCTAATAAACTTGCCACAAAATTAAGAAAAGCACTTGTTGAAAAAGGTTATGAATTAACTGTAAATTCTCCAACAAACCTGACTTTTGTAGTCATGAATGACGATAAGTTAGATGATTTATCCCAAGATTTTTCGTTTGAGGTAATAAGTCAATATGACGATGAAAGCAAGGTTATTAGAATTGCCACAGGATGGGATACTAAAGAAGAAGATATTGACGCATTAATAAGTAGATTATAAAGTTAAAGCCTAAGTCTTAAGACTTAGGCTTTTTTATTAAAATTCAACTGAGTTAATTTTATATTATTTCTATTTAAGAGTTCCAGTGCATAATCGTCAATTCTATATGCTTCTTCATAATATATTTCAGATATTCCTGCTTGGATTAATGCTTTTGTACAATTTAGACATGGAAAATGGGTTACATAACACTTACACCCTTTTACGCTAATCCCCTCTTTTGCACAATATAACAACGCATTCATTTCCGCATGTATGGTTGCAATACAATGTCCTTCTCTCATAGTATGCCCTACTTCATCACAGTGTGGATTTCCTACCACTGATCCATTATAACCTGTTGAAACTATTCTATTGTCTTTATTTACAAGTACACACCCTACATATGCTCTATCGCAAGTACCTCTAGAAGCTACCATTTTTGCAAGGTTCATAAAATATTCATCCCAAGAAACTCTCATAATTTCCTCCATAATCTTGTTTCTTTTTGTATTGTATCATCTAAATTGAAAACAAGCCATAATTTTTTATTATTTTATATTTGTTATTTAATATTAGTAAATTTTATTCCACAATACTTTTCTGTTATAATATTTTTATTGGAGGCCATTATGAAAAAATTATTTATAATGATTCTTCTCACTTTTCTTCTAAATTCCTGCAAGAGTAAAGTTGATATAGCTAAAATCAGTGAAATAAAGGTAAATCTAAATGAAAATCCTAAACTTGAAAAGCTGATTAAAGACATTAACCGAGATCAAAGACATTCAGCCTTGGTTTTAAATAGGGATAAATTTATTTTAATTTACAATAACCCGTCATCTAAGGTAAAAGATTACAATTTAGATATTTTAGATGGAGAACTATACATAAATTTAGAAGGTGAAGAAGCTAAAGACGAACCAATGAGGTTCTACCAAGTTGGTAAAGATACCGAAGTTGGAGATTATATAAAAAAATATGATGTTCCAAAAAAGGTTCATATATTCCAAAATGGAGAAGAAATACAAGTAGTATATTTTGAAAATGTAGATATAAAATAGGCAGTATGTCAAATTTGACATACTGCTTTTATATTAAACTTCTTTTGAAATAATAAGATAAGGCTATATACATTATTGGTTGATGTATAATATAGAATACAAGCCTGTTTCTACCTATAAAAGTAATTGGATTGTAAGATTTTTTAGCTTTTTTAGGTTTATGGGATAAGTAAATCTTTCCTAAAAAATATCCTCCTATTAGTAAAAATATCCACGGTAGTATGGGATAGTAGTCTGTAGACTTAAAGCTTTGTGAAGGAAATCCTAAAAAAAACAGATACTTTGCATTATATAGGTATCGAGGAAGCTCAATATTTCCCATGGGCCAATTTAAATATCCATTTGTTATTGGCCAAAAAACATAAAAACCAAACATGGAAATAAAAAAACCAAAATACCCATTAATATATTGCAGTATTAGTTGCAAAAACACCATTATTAAGGTAGCAAATGCAAAAAAGTGAATTATTCCAAATACTATATATTCCTTAGAATTCATAAGATATGTTGTAACTGTTATTATAACTGCAACAATTCCTAGCTTTATCACCTTAGAAACATATCTTTTAGAAAAATGTAAAGTCATTCCAGAAATTGTCATAAATACAAATACTGAAACTATTCTTAAGTATTCCATCCACTTTGAAGGGTAGAAACTAATATCTTGATTAAATATATATCTCAGATCGTATGAAAAGTGATAAAACATTATAAAGAGCATGGCTAATCCTGCAAATAAGTCTATGTTGTTATATCTTCTATTTTTTACTTTTTCCTTATTCATATTTTCTCCTATAATAAAGGTGCAAAAATTCTTAAAACTGATTTTGTAATTCTAGCTATTAAAATTTCATCCCTAACTTCTTGCAAAGTCTTCCTTTGTGAGATTTTAAGAGTTTTTACAAAATCTTCATATATGTCTTTTATAATTGGGGAATCAAAAAACCAAATTCCATTCTCAAAGTGTAAATATAGGGATCTAAAGTCTACATTTATTGTACTTACAACTGCCACATTATCATCGGATACAATATTTTTTGCATGGATAAACCCTGGTTTATATTCGTAAATTTTAACTCCTGCTGATATAAGCTGTTCATAATAACTTTGAGTAACCATAAAGACGAGTTTCTTGTCTGCAATATAAGGCGTTATGATTCTTACATCAATTCCTCCTTTTGCAGCAGAGGTTAGAGCTGTGAGCATTTCTGAGGACATTATCAAATAGGGAGTGGTTATATATACATAATTTTTTGCTCTATTTATTATATTTAAGTAAATATTCTCACCTACAGGTTCCTTGTCCATAGGAGAGTCTGCAAATGGTTGAACAAATCCTCTATCTTCTTTAAAATCATCCTCTAAGAAAAACTTATCTGGAATAAACTCATTAAAAGGAGTAAATTCACTACTCAATGAATTCCACATGGACAAAAAGAACACTGTAAGTGACCAAACCGCCTGTCCTTCAACCCTTACGCCTGAATCTTTCCAATGTCCAAAACGAACTATTTTATTTATATATTCATCTGCTAGGTTTAACCCTCCCGTATAACCAATTTTTCCATCTATAACAGCAATTTTTCTATGATTTCTATTGTTGTGCTTAGGAAGTACTATATATTTTATGGGATTAAATACTTGATGTTTTATTCCAACTTCTTCAAGCCTATCTCCAAAGTCTCTGTCCACTTTGTTCATGCACCCAAAATCGTCATATATAAGTCTAACATCAACACCTTCTTTTACCTTTTCTACTAGAACATCATATATAGTGTCCCATACATAACCCTTATCAATAATGAAATATTCTAAAAATATAAATGATTTTGCTCTTTTCATATCTTCTACTAAATCTTTAAAGTAAAGCTCCCCAAGTGGATAGTACTTAGACTTAGTTTTTCTATATACGGGACAACTTGCGTATCTTTCAAGATACCTACTCTCTAGATAAGCATCTGGATTTTCAATATCTTCTAAAATATTATCTTCATTTGTCATTAAAAAATGAAATGAGGAAGTGGTTGTAGCCATGCTATCTCTTACATTCTTAACAAATGTATTTCTAGCAAAAAACAGGTATAGGAAAGATCCAAACAATGGAAGTGTAAGTATAGGTATAATCCAGGTTATTTTATATGCAGGATTTGTATCCTTGTTTATTAATACCACAACTAAAATAAGTGAAAGAACTACACTTACCACATAGAACCAGATAAAATTTTCTTGCAATAGAATAAACATCTCTGCTATTAGAAAAACTTGCAAGAAAAATATTATGGTCATAGAAAAAACTCGACCTGTAATTATTTCCAAAAATTTTTTCATTTTTTCATTTTTCCACGAGCTTCTTTTACGAGAATTTTAAAAACAGCAGTCCTATCCATGGCCTTCTCACTAAATTTAAAGTCTTCGTCTAGATGATAGTCATCTACAAGTACTTGTAAACTATGTAGTTTTTCATCATAATCAGTTATTTCTTCCATAACTCCATAACCTATCACGCTTGAGTAGTTCATAGTACAATATCCTCTGCTTTTATCTGCAACTAGCTCTAAATCAGTATCAGCTTCAAAAGAAACCAATGCACCTTCTTTAATATAATCGTACTTAGTGCCCTCTTTTGCTCCATGAAAGTATAAGACAATTTGTTCACCAAAAAGATAGGCACCCGTGTTGACTGGAAGAAGATATGGGACTTCTTTTCCATTAAAAGCAAGAACCGTCCTTTGAGACCTTTTAAGAATATCCAGTATTTCCAATTTGTCAGTTACTTCTCTATCTTTTTTTCTCATAGTAAACCCCTCTACTCCTTAATTAAATTATAAAACTTTATTTAACTATATCATAGGCTTTAAATTATGGACAGTATTTATATAGACCAATTAAAATTTTCTAAAAGTTCTTGCATTTTTTCAAATTAAGTATATAATCACTTAAGACGGTAAAGGAGAGATTTATGAAAAAATTATTTAGCATTAGAATTTTACTTAGCTGTAAAGTCGATTCCAAAGAACTTTTTGAAGAGTCTTTAATAATTGTTAAATTGAATAATATCGACGAAATAAAAGATGCAGTTTCTTCCTATGTGGAAGATTTAGATGAAGAACACGAAGATAAAATTTTTAAAGTAATTTCTATATTGGATTATTATGAAATTCACGATGAAGTTAATTTTTCTCAAGACTACTCTCAAATCTATAGTAGGTTTTTAAGTAGTGAAGAACTTGAACTTTATCCAGAATTTTAATCTAAAATTAAAAAGTGCAAATGTAAAGCTTTTATTATCAGCTAACATTTGCACTTATTTTTATTCTTCAGCACCTGTTTCAGTTGGCTTTTTTCCTCCCTTATCAGGGTTTGTGTTTCCATCTGTTTCTTCATTACCAGTTTCAACTTTTGCCTTATCGTCTGTGATATTAGGTGGGTTTTTTATCGGGTTTAAAAATGGTGACATTGTAACTTCACCTGTTAACTTACTTATTTCTCCCTCTTCTATCTCTCCTATATGTCTAATTGCAACCTCATCACCCTCTTTAAAAAGCTTAACATCAGCAGGAGAACCATCTTTGTTTATAGGGTTGAATTTTTCATCTGTGGTATATTCAAAAACCTTCCCTTTAAATTCCTTAGGGCTTTCTTCAAGACCTTTAATGCTAAATTTAGTTTCCTCTCCCACTTCTTCCATAGACTCAATTGTTCCGTAAAATACAGAAGTCATCTTGTCTATTTTTTCTTGTTCTTTCTTTGTTTTAACATTGTCATAAATTCCATAAGCAGATATTACGACAATTAGTGCAAATATAATTGCAAAAAACTTTTTCATATATTCCTCCTACAAAAATTGATAATAACAGATATATTATAAACTTAACCTTTCTACAATTTCAACTATTGGACTGTCCTTATAACTTGAATTTAAAACTAATTTAGCTTCTTTTTTTAAGTCTAAAACTGCATTTGAAACACAAACGCCATAAAACCTATTTATCATTTCCAGGTCGTTATAATTATCTCCAATCGCTATTATTTCATCGTTTCTAATGTTTAATATATCTGAAATGACTTTTATTCCTTCAGCCTTATTAACATCTTTACATGTCATGTCTAAGTACCTAGTATTTGAAAATGCAAAGTTTATTTTTTCACCATACTCTACTTGAAGCCTATCCTTGTGTAATGTCAAAAGCTCTCTGGAATTGTCTATATAATTAATTTTACAAATGTCCTCTTTAATGAGACTTAAAATCTCATTATTTTCTACCTTTTCAAAATCTATTTGTCTCCTTTTATAGTCCTCAAATTGACTTTTATCTCCATTGTATAAATACACTTTTTTCGGTGTAAAAAGTTCCATTGTAAGATTATGCTTAATTCCATATTCTACAATGCCCATTGAAATACTCTTTTTAATCGTGGACTTAAATAAGGTTTTATCATTTTCTAAATCAAAAACACAAGCACCATTTTGGCTTATTGCATATTCTTTCTTATCTTTAAGAACCGTATCAATATGTCTATACATGGAAGTTATATTTCTTCCAGAGGCAAAAACAAATTTTATTCCTTTATTCAAAATATATTCTATTGCTTCAATGTCTTTTTGAGAAATCTCATCTTTTTCATTTAAAATAGTCTTGTCCATATCACAGACTATCAATTTAAAACTATTCACTTAAATCCTCCAAATAAACAGTAGCCGCCTTTATTCCATCAACTGCTGAACTCATTATACCCCCTGCATAACCAGCACCTTCTCCAACAGGATATAATCCTTTAGTATTTAGTGACTGAAAAGTAGCTTTATCTCTAAGTATTCTTACAGGCGATGAAGTCCTAGTCTCCACTCCCGTCAATATGCCATCTGCTAATGAAAAACCATGAAGTTTTCTGTCCAAGTTTACTATAGCTTCTTTTAATGCCTCGTTAATATCTTTAGGATAAATCTCATTTAGATCAGAAAAAACAGTCTGTGGTTTATACGATGGAAGTACATTTTTAAATTTTTCAGACTTTCTATTTTTAATGTAATCTTCAATTAGTTGAACCGGTGCGTAGTAATTTTCTCCTGCAATTTTAAAAGCTTTTTCCTCTATATCCTCTTGAAATTTCATTCCAGAAAGTACCCCTTTTCCAAAGTCCTTTTCACCCACATTTGCAATTATGGCAGAATTTGCATTTTCTAAATTTCTTGCATGATAACTCATTCCATTTACACAAAGTCTATTTTTTTCAGAACAAGCTGAAATTACCCTACCCCCCGGACACATACAGAAAGTATATACCCCCCTATTGTTTTTACTTCTATAGGTTAGTTGGTACTCTGCTTGAGGTAGTACAGGATTGTCAAAGTTTGTTCCATACTGTGCTTTATTTATTAAAATTTGAGGGTGTTCAATCCTAAATCCAACAGCAAAAGACTTTGACTCCATGGAAATGTTTTTATCATAAAGCATCTTAAAACTATCTCTTGAACTATGACCCAATGCTAGAAATACCGTATCCGTTTCAAACTCTTCTTTATCCGTAATAAGTTTTTTCACCTTGCCCTTAGAAATTACAATGTCCTTCATAGTCGTATTAAAAAGAACTTCCCCACCTAGGGAAATAATCTCTTGTCTAATGGACTTTATAACCTCCTTTAATATATCTGTACCAATATGGGGTTTTTGAAGAATTAATATGTCCTTAGGCGCTCCATGTTTTACAAATACATTTAAAACCTCTCTAATTAAAGGGTCTTGGGACCTACAAGTAAGTTTACCATCAGAAAAAGCCCCAGCTCCTCCTTCACCAAACTGAACATTTGAATTTTCCTTTAATTTCCCACCACTCCAAAACTCTTCCACACTTATGGTTCTGTCATCTACACTTTCTCCCCTCTCAATAACTATAGGATTAAATCCATTTCTTGAAAGGGTAAGAGCTGTAAATATTCCACATGGACCAAAACCTACCACAATGGGCCTTGTACTTTTCTTTCTTTTAACATTTATGCTAAATTCTTCCTTTTTATAATCTCGTACATCTCCTGGATTATACTTTGAAAGTCTTTTTTGAGAAAGTTTAATGTCTACGATAACAGAATATACAAATTTAATATTGTTTTTTCTCCTCGAGTCAATCGAACGCCTATAAATTTTGTAGTCAAAATCATCGTACTTTATTTTTAATTTATCTTTTATCTTCTGTTTAAGATTATCTATTGGTTCATCTATGTCCAGTTTCAAATTATTTACAAAAATCATTAATTCCCTCTTAATCCCGTTTCATATCCCATGCTCTCTAATATTTCCACAGATCTATTTTCTATATCTAAGATTCTTTGTTTTGTATTTTCATCAACAGAAGTTCTAAGTTTTCCGCCTTCTTTGTAGTCTTTTATGGCTGTTACCTTCGCCCTAACGTTTCCTGTGGATTTATCTATTTTTACCCAAGTAGGATACAATTCTATTTTTTCAAGGGTTGTAATCTCATCGTTTAATTCTTTTTTTATCTTTAAATTTGCAATAAGTCCTGCTTCAACTTCCCTCAGTCCATTATATTCCTGTCTTTGACCTGAAATAGAATTACCCATAGAGTAGAAAATATACTTTTTCACTCCGTTTACATCCACCTCTTCGATGGGTTGGATTACGTGGGGGTGACTTCCAATTACCACATCCGCTCCCCAATTTAAAAGATTTTTACCCATATTTCTTTGAAACTCCGTAGGTGTAAACATGTACTCTTCTCCCCAATGGGGAAATACGATTAAAAAGTCGACTTTATTTCTAATCTCTTTTACATCTTTCTCCATAATTACTGGGTCCATAGGATTAATCATTTCCCTTTGCTCTTGAGATAAAATTGTTTCCATTCCATTAAATCTTTGAGTATAGGCTAAAATACCAATCTTTATTCCCTTTTCTTCCACTATCAAAAGTGGTCTTTCCCCCAATTTAAAAGTTCCAGTTTGATGTATATCGTTGGATTTTATTGCATCTATTGTGTCATTTATCCCATTAACCCTTGAATCTAAACAGTGATTGTTAGCTGTAGTCAAAATGTCAAACCCTGAGTTTTTTAAAGTAGAAATAGAATTAGCTGGTGTATTAAACATAGGATATCCTTCCATTTGTCTCTTAGGAGTTGAAGTAGATTCAAAATTACCAGCCATTAAATGAAAACCTCCTATTAAATCCTCTACATCTTCATAAAAATAAGAAAAATCATAATTTCCATTCTCATCTATATTTTTATAAAAAGTCCACGGATGATACATTATATCCCCTGTTACTCCAAATGTAATTTCAGAATACTCATCTTTTTTCTCCGTACTCTCATTTATATTTGACTGGGTATTGTTTTCTGTTACCGGTATTTCCTTTGATATGTTTTTACTTTCATTAAAATTACAACTTGCTAAATTTAATAATAGAACAAACGCAAGTGTCAGTTTAAAAAATTTTTTCACTTTATCCTCCATCTTTAAAATTATCCTTCTTATATATTATCAAATTTTTAATTGTTTTGTGATATAATCATTTGAAAAGAACTTAAAGAGGAATTAAAATGTTATCAAAAATAAAAAAGATTTTAGTTGCAAATAGAGGAGAAATAGCTGTCAGAATTTTTCGTGCCTGCTCTGAGCTTGGAATAAAATCAGTTGCTATATACTCCGAAGAAGATAAGACTTCTCTTTTTAGAACCAAAGCTGACGAGTCTTATGAAATTGGAATTGGAAAAAATCCAGTAGATGCTTATCTCGATATGAATGAAATAATAGGACTTGCAAAGAGAAAAGGTGTCGATGCAATTCATCCAGGTTATGGATTTTTGTCTGAAAACAAAGAATTCGCTAAAAGATGTGAAGAAAATGGAATAATTTTTATAGGTCCTAGCTATGAAGTTTTAGATACTTTGGGAGATAAGATAAAATCTAAAATTGCTGCTAGAAATGCGAATGTTCCAACAATACCCGGTGTAGATAAACCCATTAGAACAAAACAAGATGCCCTAGACTTTGCAAGGGAAGCTGGATATCCTGTAATGATTAAAGCTGCTGCAGGTGGCGGCGGACGTGGGATGAGGATTGTTAATAGTGAAGATGAACTTTTCACAGCTTTTAAAACTGCCCAATCAGAAGCTAAAAAAGCTTTTGGTATAGACGATATGTTCATTGAAAAGTATTTGAGTAAACCAAAGCATATTGAAGTGCAGATTTTAGGAGATAAAAAAGGAAATATCTTCCACTTACACGAAAGAGACTGTTCGATTCAAAGACGTCATCAAAAATTAATTGAATATACACCTGCTTTTTCATTAGATGAAAATTTGAGAGAAAAAATCTGCAATGACGCTGTTAAAATTGCAAAATCTGTAAATTATTATAATGCTGGAACTGTTGAGTTTTTAGTAGATGAACATGGAAAACATTATTTTATAGAAGTAAACCCTAGAATTCAAGTTGAACACACTGTTACAGAACTCGTTACTGGTGTTGATTTGGTTCAAGCCCAGATTTTAATTTCTCAAGGGTATGAATTGTCTCATGAACTCATTGGTATAAACAGTCAACAAGATATATCTGTTAGAGGGTTTGCTGTACAGTGTAGAGTTACCACTGAAGATCCTGCAAATAACTTTGCCCCAGATACAGGTGTAATCGATGTATATAGATCTGGATCTGGTTTTGGAGTTCGTCTTGACGTGGGAAATGCCTATGTAGGTTCTGTTATAACTCCATACTACGATAGTTTACTTGTTAAAGTCACAACTACTTCTAGAACTTTCAACGATACTGTAAATAAAGCTAAAAGGGCTCTTGGAGAACTTAAAGTAAGTGGCGTTAAAACCAATATCGCTTTTTTATTAAACGTTTTAAATTCTAAAGAATTTATCTCCGGTAAGACCAATACTAAATTTATTGAATTAAACCCTCAACTATTTGATATTTCTCCTAGAAGTGACAAGGAATTGAAAGTGCTTAATTACATTGGAGATATAGTTGTAAATAACAAAAATAGAATAAATAAAAACTTTGACACTGTAACAGACTATTCTCATCTAGATAACACTTCTTTTAAATCTGGAACAAAACAGATTTTTGATGAAAAAGGTTCAAAAGGTTTAGTAGATTGGATCAAAAATAAAGAAAACACCCTACTTACAGACACTACTTTTAGAGATGCTCATCAATCTCTTCTTGCAACTAGGGTTAGAACTGTCGACATGGCAAAAATTGCTCCTGCAGTCTCCAGATATATGAATGAACTTTTCTCCTTGGAACTTTGGGGAGGTGCTACTTTTGATGTTTCCTATAGATTTCTACAGGAAGACCCTTGGGAAAGACTTAGAATTTTAAGAAAAAAAGTTCCAAATATACTTTTTCAAATGCTCTTAAGAGGAAACAACACTGTTGGTTATAAAAATTATCCTGATAATGTGGTTAAGAGATTTGTCACTCAAAGTGCCAAAGAGGGAATTGATGTATTTAGAGTCTTTGACTCCTTAAATTGGATAGAAGGTATGAGATATGCTATGGACTGTGTACTTGAAGAAGAAAAGATTCTAGAAGCAACTATCTGCTATACTGGTGATATTTTAGATTCCAATAGAGATAAATACAGTTTACAGTACTATGTGGATAAGGCTAAAGATTTAGAAAAATGTGGAGCCCATATTATTGGAATAAAGGATATGTCTGGACTATTAAAGCCTTATGCTGGTAGAAAATTAATTAAAGCATTAAAAGAAGAAGTTTCTATCCCCATACACCTACACACCCACGATACCACAGGTAATGGAGTTGCTACAGTTCTTGCAGCTACGGAGGCAGGAGTTGATATAATCGATACTGCTTTTAATTCAATGAGTGGCTTAACAAGTCAACCAGCACTTAATTCTGTTGTGGCTGCTCTTGAAAATACTAAAAGAACTACCAATATAAATTTAGATTCTGCAGAAGAAATTTCTAAATATTGGGAAGCTGTAAGACCCATTTACGGAAATTTTGAATCTGGATTAAAATCAGGTTCTACAGAAATTTACAAATACGAAATACCTGGAGGTCAATACTCTAATTTAAAACCTCAAGTTGAATCCTTTGGATTAGGCCATAGATTTAAAGAAGTCAAAGATATGTATAAAGAAGTAAACCAAATGGTTGGAGATATAGTAAAAGTGACCCCATCTTCAAAGATGGTTGGAGATTTTGCAATATTTATGGTTCAAAACGGACTTACTCCAGAAAATATCTATGAAAAAGGAAAAACCTTGGACTATCCCGACTCTGTAGTTACTTTCTTTAAAGGTATGATGGGTCAACCTGAGGGAGGTTTTCCAAAAAAATTACAAAAGCTTGTGCTAAAAGGAGAAAAGCCTATAACTGTAAGACCTGGAGAGCTATTAGAACCAGAGGATTTTGAAAAAAATAGGAAATATCTTAAAAATAAATTTAAATTTGATCCAACTGAAGAAGATCTATTAGCCTATGCCCTTTATCCAAAAGTTTTTGAAGACTATATTGAAAAAAAGAACGCTCTTGGAGACTTATCCCATATGGAATCAAAAGTGTTCTTTCACGGGATAAATCTAGGACAAACTAGAGAGGTTAAACTAGCAGAAGGTAAAAATTTAATTATAAAACTCGTTGACATTTCAGAAACCGATGATGACGGCAACGTTTCACTAGCTTTTGAAGTAAATGGAAATAGAAGAGTTGTAAAAATATTTGATAAGCATACTAAGAAAGACTTTTCTGAAACTATTATACAAAAGGTAAACCCAGATAACCCAAAAGAAGTTGGTGCAAGCATACCAGGAAGTATAGTCAAAATTCTTGTAGAAGAAGGACAAACCGTAAAAGCTGGACAACCTTTAATGGTAATTGAAGCTATGAAAATGGAAACAGACATACTTTCACCAGAAGATGGAAAAATAGAAACTATTGCCATCAGTGAAAAAGAAATGGTTGAGTCTGGACAACTGCTAATTAGACTAGAGTAATTAAAAATCCCGTATCCAATTGGATATGGGATTTTTTAATTATTTTCTTTTTAATTTAGAAGACTGTCCCAACGCTCTTGCTAAAATAGCAAATACAATTGCTGTTACAATCGCAGGAATTAACCACTCAAAACCTATAGATTTTAAAGGTAAACCCTTTATAAATTCCGTAGGTCTTTCTAAAATATTAAAAGCTGAATTTAAACTTTGTATAAAACTAATTAAAAACGTAGCTATTACAGCCCCCACATAAGTAAGGTCATACTTAATATATCTTTCAAACATTCCTAAGAGGATAAGTACTATTATAATAGGATAAATTGTCGTTAGTATTGGTCCTGCCGCCTTGATTAATCCTTCAACTCCAATCAACGAAAATATTCCTGAAACTACTACAGATATTAATACTATAGGTTTATACTTTATTTTATTTTCAGTTATGGAAGAGAAAAAATCTCCACAAATTGCAGTAAGTCCAACAGCTGTAGTTAAACACGCTAAAGAAACTGCAATTCCAATAAGCACAGTCCCAAATGATCCAAGTATTTGTTCCACCGTTCCAAGTAATATATCTACTCTAGTATTTTTAATAGTATACATATTAGATGCGGTAGCTCCTACATATGTAAGTCCTCCGTATATGAGTGCAAGTAGTACAAATGCTACAACGCCAACTCCATTAATAAGTTTAGACCTTTCCCTTTCATCTTTATAGCCTCTTCTAATTAAATCTGAAACTACTATTCCCGTCATCATTGACGCTCCCAAGGCATCCATCGTCTGATACCCTTCTACAAATCCTTTTAAAAATATAGAATCTTCTTTAGGATAAGCCATTTCACCAATCGGATCTATTAAACATTTCACAATTATAATTCCTAAAATTATTATAAGTCCTGGTGTTAAGTACTTTCCTATCTTATCAATTACTCCCGACTCGTTCATTACAAATATGGCTGTTAATGTAAAAAATACGATTGCTGTAACCCAGTGGGGTACACCGGGAAATTGTTTGCTTACAAACACTTCGTGTGTAGTTGCAGCAGTTCTTGGTACTGCAAAAAAAGGACCTATGGTAAGTATGGTAATAGTACCAAGTATTTTTGAAAACTTATTACCAACTCTTTTACCTAAATCCTCTGCCCTACCACCAAGTTTTGCTGTTATAATTACGCCAAGAATAGGTAAAACTGGATCCATAAGCAAAAAACCCCACATGGCCTTTTTAAATTCACTTCCTGATAACACTCCTAGATAGGGAGGAAATATCAAATTCCCTGCACCGAAGAATATTGCAAAAAGTGCAAACCCCACAATTATCACATCTTTAAATTTCTTATTCAAAATATCCTCCTTAAGCCTTTTTAATATTTTACAACAATAGAGATTTAAATTAAAGAGTTTTCTTAATTAGAAATATATTTTGATTGAGTTTTAATTATTATAAGTCAATTTAAAAAATATAATCTTTTTGTTTTATTTAATTCTAATAATAAGTAATATTTAAAAATCCTAGAGTTTCACTTTAGTGTCACTTGAAATTTTAAACCACAAAAAACACTGTAAAAATTAATTTCACAGTGTTTTTTTACTTAAATATATTTTAAAAAATTTAGTTTTACTTTTCTTACTTTAACCCAATTCCTGGTTTCTCAATTGAACTAGGAATCTGATTTTGATTAGTTACCCCTCTGTTAATTGGGTCTTTGTGGTCAATTTCTCTTTCATCTACAAACATATTTTTATCACTTTTTTCATTCTTCGAATCTTTTTCATCTTTAGTCTCTTCAATATTTTTAATATCTTCATTTTTTATATTTTCAAAGTCTTCATCGTCTAAAGTACTTGGTATTTGATTTTGATTTGGAACTCCTAAATTTATAGACTCTAATTTATCATTTTTTCTCTCTTCAGGTTTGAATTTTGACATTATATCTCTCCCCTCTTTAAGCTTTTACTTATTAATCTATTTCTATCTATTTAAATTTTGATGAACTTGTTGATTATCTCTTAATATTTCCATTTTCGCTCTTACTTTTTCTTTTTCTTCAATACCTTTTTTGATATTTTCCTCATCTTCTCTTGAAGGAAGTATTTCTCTCTCCTCTTCAAAACTCTTGTTTTCCTTTTTAATATCTTTCATATTTAAATTCCTTCCTTATTTCGTTTCAGTAAATATCGTTTCATAATATACATACCCAAATGTTAAAAATCACACTATTTTTAGTAAATTTTAAATTAAAAACTACTTATTATTCAATTTTTATTAATTTATTCATACTCTAATTGTTGACAAAGTATTTTCTATAAGTTACCATAAAAAATAGATGGTCCGTTAGGTAAGGCTACCTTAGGGATATGGATTACTACCGCAAAATGATGGAGACATCATCCGCCGGTTAACAGACTACATCGCTCTCAAGGTGTAGTTTAATGTAATTTCACCGCCCTTTGATGCTAAAGCTCATACGGTTTCAAACTTTTACCCACACAGATCATTGTGTGGATTTTTTTATTTTTTTTAAGAGGAGGTAGGTTATGGAAAAAAGTTTAGAGATTCTAAAAGAGAGGCTATCCGAATCCCTGGAGAATGGGAATTTAAAAGAGACCAAAATGATTCTAAATTCTTTAAATATATACGATATTGCAGAATTTTTTGATGATTTATCTCAAACAGATCTAACTATATGTTTCAATCTACTATCGAAAGATACTGCTGCATTGGTGTTTGCAGAGATGGATATTGAACAACAAAAGCTTCTAATTTCCGGATTTTCTGATGAAGTTTTAGAGCAAATAATAAACGGTCTAAGAACAGATGATAAGGTCGACATCATTGAGGAACTACCTTCGAATTTAGTAAAAAAAGTTTTAAAATTTACAGATCCTGAACATAGACGTGTAATCAATACCATGTTGAACTACCCTAAAGATTCAGCAGGTTCAATAATGACAATAGAATATGCCTCTACTAAAGCAGGTCATACGGTTGAGGAAGTTATTAAACTTTTAAAGAAAAATGGCGCTAACAAAGAAACCATTGATATTATATATATAATTGATGATACTAGACATTTAATAGGTGAAGTATCCTTAGCCGACTTAGTTCTTTCAGATTCTGAAGCACCTATATCCTCTATTATGAACCACGATGTTATATCTGTTAATACCACCGAAGATAGAGAAGAGGTTTCAAGAATTTTCACAAAATATGACTTTTATAATATGCCCGTTGTAGACAATGAAAATCGCCTTGTTGGAATTATCACAGTTGATGACGTATTAGATATTATAGAACAAGAAATCACAGAAGATATGGATATAATGTCTGCGATAACTCCTACAATTAAACCCTATAAACAGCTATCAGTTTTTGAAATTTGTAAAAATAGAGTGCCTTGGTTATTAGTTTTACTAATTTCATCGACTTTTACTTCACTTATATTGATGAATTATGAAAAGACCTTGGAAAAATATGTAGTTCTTGCTGCATTTTTACCTATGATAACAGATACAGGGGGTAATGCTGGAAGTCAGTCTGCTTCCACCATTATACGTTCTCTTTCTTTAAAGGAAATTGACCTTAAAGATTTGTTATATGTAATTTGGAAAGAGGCAAGAGTTGCTTTTTTTGCAGGCTTAATACTTTCATTTTTTAATTTTTTAAAGTTGATGTTTTTTGATAAAGTTGGCCTTCACGTGGCTGCTGTAGTATCTGTAACAGTTGTGGTTACAGTTCTTCTTGCAAAAGTTACAGGTTCTATCTTGCCTGTAGTAGCCGATAGTCTTGGTGCAGATCCAGCAGTTATGGCAAGTCCACTTATCACTACCATTGTAGATGCACTTGCTATACTTGTTTATTTAAATATAGCAATAGCAATGTTACCTAATATGTAAAAGGAGAGTAAATTGAAAACTAGAATTGAACACGACAGTATTGGAGAATTAGAAGTTCCTGAAGAACACTATTGGGGAGCACAAACCCAAAGATCTTTCCAAAATTTTAAAATTGGTACAGAAAAAATGCCTAGAGATATAATCGAATCTCTTGCAATCGTCAAAAGATCTTCAGCTATAGTAAATTGTGAACTTTCTATACTATCTGAAGAGAAAAGAGATTTAATTGTAAAAGTATGCGATGAAATAATAAATGGAGGATTGGAAGAAGAATTTCCCCTTGCATTGTGGCAAACAGGAAGTGGTACTCAAAGCAATATGAATGTTAACGAGGTTATAGCACATAGAGGCAATGAAATCGCAAATGACAATATTTTACATCCAAATGACGATGTAAATAAGTCTCAAAGTTCCAACGATACATTTCCTACCGCTATGCACATAGCTGCTTATACTTCCTTACAAAAAAAACTTATTCCCCAATTAAAAGATACTTTGAATGTACTATATGGACTTTCAGTAGATAATGCCAATATTATAAAAGTAGGTAGAACTCATTTACAAGACGCTACACCTCTTTCCCTTGGACAAGAAATTTCAGCATGGTCAAATATGCTAGAAAAATCAATTCAGTACATTGAACAGTCCAGTAAACACTTACTATCCCTTGCAATTGGAGGAACAGCTGTAGGTACAGGATTAAACGCTCCAGAGGGTTATGATGAAAAAGTATGTAATGAAATAAAATCCTTCACAGGTTTTGACTTCTCTCCTGCAGAAAACAAATTTCACGCTCTTTCTTCAAAAGACGAACTTGTTAACTGTCATGGAAGTTTAAAAACCTTAGCCACAAATCTATTAAAAATAGCAAATGACGTTAGATTTCTAGCATCTGGTCCTAGATGTGGAATAGGAGAACTTTTAATTCCAGCCAATGAACCTGGAAGTTCCATAATGCCCGGAAAAGTTAATCCTACACAAGCGGAAGCTTTGAGCATGGTTGTGGCACAAGTTCTTGGAAATGACACAACTATTTCATTTTGTGGGTCCCAGGGTAATTTTCAATTAAATGTATTTATGCCAGTAATTATATTTAATTTTTTACAGTCTGTAACTCTCTTAACCGATGGACTAAACTCATTTACCGATAAGTGCTTAAAGGGCTTAAAGCCTAATGAAGAAAAAATCAAAGAGTATTTAGATCAGTCCTTAATGCTTGTGACAGCTCTAAACCCTTATATAGGTTATGAAAATGGTGCAAAGATTGCAAAATATGCACATAAAAATAACACCACCTTAAAAGATGCTGCCATAAAACTTGAAATTTTAACAGAAGAAGAATTTAACAAATATATGGATCCTGAAAAAATGATTTAAAGACAAATACCCTAAAGTTAAGATTAACTTAACTTTAGGGTATTTATTATCCCAATAGTATATCCATTATCATCATTATGATAAATCCAATTATTACTCCATAAGTAGCTTCTCTCTCATAACCTCCACTATGTGTTTCAGGAATTATCTCATCACTGATTACAAATAGCATTGCTCCTCCTGCAAGCGCAAGTATAAACGGAAGTACTTGAGAGAATAAATTTACAAGACCATAACCTAAAAAAGCCCCAATAGGTTCTACAAATCCTGTTATTAAAGCTATTAGAAAAGCCTTTTTTACTGAATAATCTTCTCTTAATAGGGATATGGCAACTGCTAGACCCTCTGGCATATTTTGTAATCCTATACCTAAGGCGATTGAAATTCCATTTGTAATTTCTCCAGTTCCAAACCCTACTCCAGTAGCTAAACCTTCTGGAAAATTGTGAATTGTTATAGCAATTATAAATAACCAAATCTTTTTTAAACTATCCGGTGAAGTTCCCTCCATTTTATTGTCTAGTAAATGTTCATGTGGTGCATACTTATCAATTAAATCAAGCATTACAGCTCCTAAAAAGATTCCAAGACCTGTAATTAGAACTGCCTTAATTCCTCCTCCACCAAATTCAATACTTGGTATGATTAAAGAAAAACAACTAGCCGCAAGCATTACACCTGCTGCAAAACCTAACAGAGTGTCAAGTAAAGACCTCTTTATTTTACTTTTAAAAAAAATAGGTACAGCTCCTAGTCCTGTCATAAAGCCTGGTATTAAAAGCCCAAGAGCCACAACCCACTTTGAATCTATATTTCCCATTACTTTCCTCCCTTTTTCTCAAAAAATATAATATCACAGTAGAGTAATTTTGATAATACTAAATGTTAAATCTTTAAATTTAACAAAAAAAAGCACTGACAATTGTCAGTGCTTTTTTTACTGAAAGGTATTAATAAAAATTATTTGTGTTCATATTCATAATCATATGTGATTTTTCCAAGTTGTTTTAACCTGTCATAATCTTTAGTTAATGCTTTTACATGTTTATGAAGGAATAATAAACCTACTAAGTTAGGGAATACCATTAATCCGTTAAAGAAGTCAGATAGGTTCCATACAAAGTCAATCTTAAATACTGAACCTAGAACTATACAAACAACTACTATAATTCTATATGGAAGAAGTCCTTTTTTACCAAATAAATATCTGATATTTGTTTCTCCAAAATAGTACCAACCAATTACTGTGGTAAAAGCAAATGCTGTTAAACATATAGCTAGTACTACTTTACCAAATCCTGGGAATGCTATTCCAAACGCCTCTTGAGTCATAAGAGGACCTTCTTTTCCTGAACTGTAAGCTCCTGTTAGGATTATAACCAATGCTGTAGCTGTACATACGATACCTGTGTCAATTAATACTCCAAGCATAGCTGTTAAACCTTGTTCAACAGGGTGGTTAACTTTAGCTGTAGCGTGAGCATGAGGTGTAGAACCCATACCTGCCTCATTTGAGAATAGACCTCTTGCTACCCCAAATCTTATAGCTAATTTAACTGTTATACCTGCTCCAGCTCCTAGTGCAGCTTGAGGGTTGAAAGCACCTTCAAATATTAGTCCAAATCCTTTTCCTATATCTGATCTAAATTTAATAAGTACAAATATTGCAAGACCAACATAAACAAGTGCCATTATAGGAACTACCATCTCTGCAAAGTTTGCAATTCTCTTAATACCACCTATAAATACTAAAGCTGCAAGTATTGCTATTACAATACCTATTGCAATTGTAGGTACTCCAAAAGCTTCGTTTATAGCAGAAGCCATAGAGTTTGACTGTACCATGTTTCCTATAAAACCTAATGCTAATATAATTGCTACAGAGAAGAATCCAGCTAAAAACTTAGCTAATCCTTTGTTTTGTATACCTTGGCTAATGTAGAATGAAGGACCCCCAACGGTTTCACCGTCTTTGTCAAGAGTTCTAAATTTTTGAGCAAGTACAGCCTCTGCAAATATTGTTCCCATTCCAAATATAGCTGCTAGCCACATCCAGAATATAGCTCCTGGACCACCAGATAGTATTGCTGTTGCAACCCCTGCAACGTTACCTGTACCTATTTGAGCTGCAATTGCAACTGCTAGAGCTTGGAATGAAGAAATTTCTCCAGCCGCTTTTCTTCTTGCATTTTCCTCTTTGTCAAATAGTCCGCCAAATGTTTGTTTAAAGGCAGCCCCTAATCTAGCAAATTGAGGGAAACTTAAATAAATTGTAAAAAATAGTCCAACAATAGGTAATAAGAAAATTAATACCTTGTCCCAAATAATACCGTTTCCAACAGCAACGAATTTGGTTGCCGCTTCGGCAATTCCTGCAAATAATAAACCTTTCACTTTGACCTCCTTTAGGCTTAAACGTTTTCCTAGTGCAAGCACGTCGATTGCACTCTTTTAACAACTCCCTTTCAGTATCTATATTAATTTATAATATAGTATGTAACGTGGCGGGAATGCGTGGGAATCGAACCCACCCGAGAAGCTCCTAACCCCTCATACTGGTTTTGAAGACCAGAGAGCACACCAGCACTCATTCACTCCCACATCACATATATTCTACCATATTTTTATAATAATGAGAAATTTCTTGTATTTAATTTTTTTATTTTAATATCTATACAAGGATTCTATAATCATCAACCCTTCTTGTCAGTTTGATACTATCAAAATAATCTAGTATTAAAAGTACATTTTTTCTGCTTGAACCGAGTATATCTCTAGCCTCTGAAACTGTAATTTTGCCATTATCTTCTAAATATCCTATAATTTTCTCTCTTGCCATTTCAAAGTCTTTTTTCAATAAGATATTTTTTTCAGATCCAAATACAATAATCTCATCTCCTGCCATAAACTCAAGTACTTGTCTTTTCTCCTTATCTTTACCACTCAAAGAAGAAATATTTTCAATCTTCTCAAGTCCATTACTTTGGATTTCATGTAAAAGCTCTTCTTTTACTTTTTTCTGTTTAGGACTTAAGGTTACTTTATGACTTGCTAGACCAAAGTTTTTTGAAATTTCTACTATAGTATTTTTTTCCGTCATAAGTTCTAGAATATACTCAAGCTCTCTTAAATTTAATTCATATGAGGATTGAGTCAAAATCTCATTCTTTGTCATTCCTAAAGCTAGTGGGTTTTTCTCATGAAATCTCTCTAATATATCTTTTATATTTTCCACGATTTTCATAAAAACCTGCTCACTAACATAGCGATCCACTATTTTAAAAAGTCTTTTTTTATCAATCAGATTAGATACTTCTTGTCCTACTACATCTTTATTTTCTCCCGTATAGGAAATTATTTCTTTTAAAGATAATAAACCGTCCTCAGAATTTGCAAACTGAACTATTATATCTTCCAGTTCCCCCTGTTCCTTAATCTGCAGTTGCTTTACAAGCTCTTCGTCTATGTTGTGTTTTTTAGCTAAAGGCTCAATAATTATACCCCCACCAATGGTTTCTACCGGTGAATAAGAACGAAATACAAACCTATCTCTATTTCTACATACAAGAGGTTCCTCAAGTCTTAGTTGAACAAAACCTTCCTCTCCTTGATTTATCTCTTCTTGATCCAAAGGTACAGCCCTACAAAATATTTCTCTAGTTCCTATTCCCAGTCTAAGTCTCATCCAGTGATGTATTGGAAAATCCGCAGAATTTGAAACCATTACTTTACAATCCACAATATTTGTCGTTATAACAGAACCTTCTTTTGCAATTACATCCCCTCTTTTTATATCTCCCGACTTAATCCCAGAGAGATTTATCGCAGTTCTTTGCCCTGCATATGCGGTATCTTCATCTTTACCATGTACTTGAATAGACCTTACCTTTGCAACTTTTCCCTCAGGATAGATGAAAACATCATCTCCCTTAGAAATTTTTCCTTCCATAAGAGTTCCTGTAATAACTATTCCTATTCCTTTTACTGGAAAAGCCCTATCTATATTCATCCTAAAAGGCGTATCTGATTTTTTTTCTTCCACAAGCTCACTTTCCTGAGCAATTAACGCTTTTAAATCTTCAATTCCCCTTAAAGAAATTGAATCTACTTCTATAATAGGAGCATCTTGTAAAAAAGTACCCTTTGCAAAATCTTTAAGCTCTTCCTTTACTAATATCAAGTATTCTTCTTCTACCATATCCGATTTAGTCAAGACGATAATTCCCCTATGAACATCCATGTACGATAAAATATCTAAGTGTTCTTTACTTTGAGGCATAACCCCTTCATCAGCCGCAATTATAAACAAAACTAAATCGATACCTGTTGCACCAGCCATCATATTCTTTATAAATTTCTCATGACCTGGCACATCTACAATACCTATCCTGTTGCCATTAGGTAAATCTAAATAGGTAAATCCTAAGTTAATGGATATACCCCTTTTCTTTTCTTCCTGTAAAGTGTCAGTTTCTCTACCAGTTAAAGCCTTAACCAAAGTAGTCTTGCCATGATCAATATGACCGGCAGTTCCTATAATAATATTTTTCATTATAAACTCCTTGGAAAACAATTTTCGATTTCTTCAGCAATCCTATCAAAATCCTTATCATTTAAAGTCCTTAAATCCAGCATATACCTATCATCTTTTATCCTTCCAATGACATGGATTTTTGAAAGCCTTAAAGTCTCCTCAATTTTAACAGAGCTAACCCCTTCTCCTTGAAGGACTATGACTTTAGAATCAAATTCCTCTCCTGGCATAGAACCTCCACCTACAGTAGATTTTTCATCCTCGACATTCACTTTTAAAAAAGTGTTTTTATCTTCAATTTTAGATTTTAAAACATTAGCTCTAACTTCAAGTTCCTCTGGTGTATAGGTAATCATTCTTATTGTGGGAATGTGTTTTTTTGCCTTTTCTTCATCAAAGTACATTCTAATTGTACATTCAAGCGCTGCTAGAGTAAATTTATCAACTCTTAACGCTCTAAGAATCTGGTTTTTCTTCATCTTATCTATATGTTCTTTCTTCCCAACAATAATTCCCGCTTGAGGCCCTCCAAGCAATTTGTCTCCACTAAATGTTATAAGATCAATACCCGACTTAATAGATTCAGAAATTGTGGGTTCGTGGGGAAGTCCATACTCCTCCATGTTAAAATAAACACCACTTCCCAAATCTTCAACCACCGGCAAATTGTACTTATCTCCAAGTTCTTTCAATTCCCTATTTGATACGGCATCAGTAAATCCTATCATCTTATAATTGCTAGTGTGTACTTTCATGAGTACAGAAGTTTCTTCAGTAATGGCGTCTTCATAGTCAGAGATTCTAGTTTTATTAGTAGATCCCACTTCCACAAGTTTTGCACCACTCATGGACATTACAGAAGGTATTCTAAAAGCTCCACCAACTTCTACTAGTTCTCCCCTCGATACAATCGCCTCTTTATCTTTGGCGAAAGTATTTAAAACTAAAAAAACTGCAGCAGCATTATTATTTACAATGAGTGCATCCTCAACTCCAAATAAAAGTTTTATCATCTTCGTAACATGAGAATACCTTGAGCCCCTCTTGCCCTTTTCAATATCGTATTCTAAGTTGGAATATCCTGAAATTATATTCCAAATTTCATCTTTAAGCGAATCATCCAATAATGACCTTCCCAGGTTAGTGTGAAGAATTGTTCCCGTTCCATTAATAACATTTAATAAAGAAGGAGAAAATTCTTGCTCCAATTTAATTTCTACCTGCTGTACAATATTTTCAAAACCCAACTTATGAAATATCCTCTCAATTGTTTCATCTGTCGAACCTACAATTTCTTTTCTAAGTTCATCTAACACATCTCTAATTGCTTTTGTCTTAAGAACTCTAGAGTATTCAAGTTCACTAATTTTATTTGATTTAAGAATCTCTTCAACTTGAGGAATCCTTTTAAACAAGTCTTTTTTTGTCATCTATTTCTCCAATCTCAAACTAATTCTATCTTTATTTATATAAGCATTATATGTATTAAGTGTAATAGAAAAACTTAAAACTTTAAAGCTTTACATATATTTATTAATATCTTTATCTATTTGTAACGTTTTTGTAATATTTTAAATAAATAAATTTTAAAGAACTCTTTATTCGTTGACTTTTTGACAATCGGGTGCTATCATATACATGAAAGTTAAGAAAATAACTAAATATTATCGGTGTGATTGTCGTGGGAGACACATACGGACCGAAGGGACAAAAAGACTTCTGCCAATAGTTTTTGAAATTCTCAGGTAAAAGGACCGCGACAGGACCGGATTCTGAAGTTACCGACAGAGGATAAAGGCATATCTATTCTGTCGTTTTTTTACATGTGTAACATTTTTTCTTAACATTTATAGTAAAATGATATATCTTATAAGAGGTGTCTATGTTAATTATTACAAACAATCCTAAATTTATTGGTTTAAAAAGACAAGATTGTGAAATTAGATACTTGGAAGAAGATTATCTATCAGTATTAAAGGCTGCTAGAGATCTGGTTCATACCGGTTATGAGGTATTAACTCATCCCCTATACGGTTCCGTAAAACCCTATGAGACCGTTTACAGAACCATAGTATTAAAAGAAGGGGATAAAACAGATTTTAACTCAGTTCAACTTTTAGAAAATGCCATAGAAACCGCTGAAAAATTCTATAAAATGAATAAACACTTTAAATGGACAGCGGATATCTTGGACGATTTCCAAGTTATAGATAAGGATTTAATCGATAACGCACTAGAGAGAATTTAATAGTTGGAGGGCATATGGATAATATTTATGATATTATTATAATTGGTGGAGGTCCTGCAGGTCTTACTTGTGGACTATACTCTTCACGAGCTAAACTTAAAACTCTGGTTATAGAAAAAGGCAGTATGGGTGGACAGATGTTTCTAACTGGAAGCGTTGAAAACTATCCAGGTTCCCCTGAGGGATCTACTGGTATGTCCCTTACTGAAAGATTCAAAGAACAGGCTATAAGCTTTGGTACTGAAATCGTAAAAGATACGGTTGAAAAATTAGAGCTTGATGACAAAATCAAAATAGTCAAAGGTGAATCAAAAACCTACAGAGCTAAGACAATTGTTTTAGCCACTGGAGCAACTCCAAAAAAAGTTGGAGTACCTGGCGAAATGGAATTTGCTGGAAAAGGAGTTTCCTATTGTGCAACCTGCGATGGTGCTTTTTTCCAAGACTTAGATATTATAGTAATTGGAAGTGGTAATTCTGCTTTTGAAGAAGCAATAGAACTTACAAAGTTTGGTAAAAAAGTATATTTGGCACATAGAAAAGACCTTTCAAAAGTAACTCCTGTTATTCTTGAAAGAGCTAGAGAAAACGAAAAGATCCAGTTCCTTTCTGAAGAAGAAATTCAGGAAATAAAAGGCGATGGTTTCGTTAAATCTGTAGTCTTTAAAAACTCAAGTACTGATGAAGTGACTGAACTTACTATAAAAGATGGCGATCCTACCATGGGAGTATTCATCTTTATAGGAGCTAAACCAAACTCAGATCTTGTCAAAGGTTTTAAAAATTTAGATAACGGGTATATCGTAACCGACAGCGAAATGCAAACCGAAGTACCGGGAGTATTTGCTGTAGGAGATGTAAGGTCTACCCCAGTAAGGCAAATAGTTACTGCTGCATCTGATGGAGCGATTGCTTCCATAAGCGCGGTAAGATATATTTTAGAAAACTTTTAATTGCATAAATCACCAATTGTGGTGTTTTATATAAAAATTTTAGTCGGAGGTGTGGTATGAAATTAGAATTAGGCAAAATCTTTATTAAAGATATCCAATTTTCTGATTCATCAAAAATCGAAGACGGTGTCCTTTATGTAAATAAGGATGAGTTATTAGAAGCTGTCTCAGGAGACGAGCATATTAAATCAATTGACTTTGATATTGCTAGACCTGGAGAAAGTGTTAGAATAACTCCTGTTAAGGATGTTCTTGAACCTAGAGTTAAGGTTGAAGGCCCTGGAGCAGTATTCCCTGGAATCCTTAATAAAGTTGATACCGTTGGTGAAGGCAAGACACATGCTCTTAAGGGAATGGCTGTTGTTACTACTGGTAAGATAGTTGGTTTCCAAGAAGGTATTATCGACATGGTTGGAGAAGGTGCTGATTATACACCATTCTCAAAAACTATTAACTTAGTTGTTGTAGCTGAACCTGTTGATGGTATTAAACAACATGTGCACGAAAACGCTGTAAGAATGATTGGTCTTAAGGCTGCAAACTACATTGGAGAACTTGCAAGAGATATTACTCCTGATGAAGTTTCAACTTATGAAACAAAGCCATTATTAGAGCAAATCAACGAATATCCTGATCTTCCAAAGGTAGCTTACGTATACATGCTACAAACTCAAGGTTTGTTACATGATACCTACGTATATGGTGTAGATGCTAAACAAATAGTACCTACTATCCTTTACCCTACAGAAATCATGGATGGAGCTATCGTAAGTGGTAACTGTGTTTCTGCATGCGATAAGAACCCAACTTACGTTCACTTAAATAATGGTGTTATTGAAGACCTTTATGCAAGACATGGTAAAGATTACAACTTCGTAGGTGTAATTATTACTAACGAGAACGTGTACCTAATGGATAAAGAAAGATCTTCAAACTGGACTTCAAAGTTAGTTGAATACCTTGGAGTTGACGCTGTTATAGTATCTCAAGAAGGTTTCGGAAACCCTGATACTGACTTGATCATGAACTGTAAGAAGATTGAAAACAAAGGTGTTAAGACTGTAATCGTAACTGACGAATACGCTGGTAGAGACGGTGCTTCTCAATCATTAGCTGACGCTGATGAAAAAGCAAACGCAGTAGTTACTGGTGGAAATGCTAACCAAGTAGTAGTACTTCCTAAGTTAGATAAGATTATAGGACATGTAGAGTACGTTGATATTATAGCTGGTGGAGCTAAAGGTTCTCTAAGAGAAGATGGAACTATCGAAGTTGAGATCCAAGCTATTACTGGTGCTACTAATGAAACTGGATTCAATTATTTAACGTCTAAAGGTTATTAATTCAATCTGTACAACTTAAAAAACTAAACAACTTAATTTTAACAAAAACAAATAAACGACAACAAAATAAATTAAACAGGAGGATGTCATGAGTATATTAGAAAATAAAAAAATCTTGATAATTGGCGACCGTGACGGAATACCTGCTCCTGCAATTGAAGAGTGTGTTAACACTGTTGCAAATACAGAAGTAGTATTCGGATCAACTGAGTGTTTCGTCTGAACTAGTGCCGGAGCTATGGACCTAGAAAACCAAAGAAGAATTAAAGAAGCAGCAGAAAAATATGGTGCTGAAAATCTTGTGGTTATTTTAGGTGGTGGCGAGGCAGAAGCTGCAGGTTTAGCAGCTGAAACTGTTACAACTGGAGACCCTACATTCGCTGGTCCTCTAGCAGGCGTGGAACTTAACTTAGCTGTTTACCACGTAATCGAAGAAGCTTTAAAAGCTGAATTTGATCCTGAAGTATATGACGAACAAATCGGTATGATGGAAATGGTTCTAGACGTTGACGAAATCGCTAGCACTATGGAAGAGATTAGAGGATAATTTATAATTAAAATTTTATAATAAGGAGGATGGATTAATGGCGGATATTAGAGTCGTGCATTATATTAACCAATTCTTCGCTGGAATTGGTGGCGAAGAAAAGGCCGATGTAGCGCCTTTCATTGCTGAAGAGTTACCTCCAGTTAGTAAACAATTAAAATCAAAACTAGGAGAAGGATTCGAAATAGTTGGAACTGTAGTTTGCGGTGACAGCTACTTTGGTGAAAATATGGAATCAGCAAGTAAAGAGGTTTTAGAAATGATAAAATCTTTTGAACCTGATCTATTTATCGCAGGACCTGCTTTTAACGCTGGACGTTATGGTGTTGCTGCAGGAACTGTAACAAAAATGGTAAAGGAAGAACTTAACATTCCTTCATTAACAGGTATGTACGTGGAAAACCCAGGTGCTGATATGTTTAAGAAAGATGTTTACATTGTATCTACAGCAAACTCTGCTGCAGGTATGAGAAAAGCACTTCCTGCTATTGCTAACCTAGCAAGAAAACTTGCTTTAAATGAAGAAATTCTTGGACCTGAAGAAGAAGGCTATATTGAAAGAGGAGTTAGAGTTAACTTTTTCTCTGACAAGAGAGGTTCTGAAAGAGCTGTTGATATGCTTGTTAAGAAAATCAACGGTGAAGAATTCGTTACTGAATACCCTATGCCTGTATTCGACAGAGTTGAGCCTAGTCCAGCACTAACTGACTTATCTAAAGCTACTATTGCTATAGTAACTTCAGGGGGTATTGTTCCTAAAGGAAACCCTGACAGAATTGAATCTTCATCTGCATCTAAATATGGTGAATATTCAATTGCAGGAATTGATGATTTAAATTCTGAAACTCACGAAACTGCTCACGGTGGTCATGACCCTGTATATGCAAACGAAGATGCTGACAGAGTTATCCCTGTTGACATTTTGAGAGAAATGGAAAAAGAAGGTAAAATCGGAAAATTATACGATTATTACTATGCAACAGTAGGAAACGGTACAGCAGTTGCTTCTGCAAAGAAATTTGCTGCTGAAATCGGTCAAAAGTTAAAAGAAAATAACGTAGATGCAGTTATCTTAACTTCTACGTGAGGTACTTGTACACGTTGCGGTGCAACAATGGTTAAAGAAATTGAAGCAACAGGTATTCCTGTAGTTCACATGTGTACAGTAGTTCCTATCTCATTAACAGTAGGAGCTAACAGAATAGTACCTGCTATTGCTATCCCTCACCCATTAGGAAACCCTGCATTGGATCCTAAGGAAGAGAAGGATTTAAGAAGACACTTAGTTGAAAAAGCATTAAAAGCTTTAACAACTCCAGTGGATGATCAAACTGTTTTTGAAGATTAATCAATTTAATCTTTCATATAATTTAACTAAATTGGATTCTGCCCCAAGCTTGGGGCAGAATCTATAATTAAAATGGAGGTTTTTTTATGTCATTTCCTGTATTTAAAAGCGCCGGATTTGTATTAGTTCATACACCAGATATGATTATTCAAAACGGTTCCACTACTTCAACTGAAAGAGTAACAAACCCTGGCTCTGAGTTTTTACAAAAAGTTGGAGATCACATCAGAACATATGAAGAAGTAGTAAATTATTTACCTAACCAAGTTTATATTGGTAATTTAAGACCTGAAGAATTACAAAAACACGACTTACCATGGTTTGATAAAGAATGTAAGGGAGAAAGAAAAGGTAGATTTGGAGAAATCGTACCTCAAGACGAATTTATAGCAGCTATTAAAGCTTGTGACTCTTTTGAATTAGTTCAATTATCTGAAGAGTTTATAGAAGCTGTTAGACCTAAATTAGAAGAAAACTATCCTCATCTAGCTGAGTCATTCGCAAATGTAAAGCCTGCTGATATTGAAGCAGATAAACATCTAATTGACGAACACAAAGCTGAAGGACTATACATGGATGGAAAACTTGTTGGATATATTAAACAAGCTCACGATGTAGACGTTAACTTAAGTGCTCACACAATGTTTGAAAACCTTGTATCTAAAGCTTCAGCAGTACTTTGCGCTGACTATATGTTCCAAACACAAGATAAAGTGAAAAAAGAAGAGATAGATTATGTTATAGAATGTTCAGAAGAAGCCTGCGGAGACGTTAACCAAAGAGGTGGCGGTAACTTTGCAAAGGCTGTAGCTGAGAAGGTAGGACTTGTAAACGCATCTGGTTCTGATACAAGAGGATTCTGTGCTGCTCCTATCCACTCATTTATCCAAGCTGCTGCATTAGTAGAAGCTGGAGTTTATGACAATATCCTTGTAGTTGCTGGTGGTTCAACTGCAAAACTTGGTATGAACGCTAAAGACCACGTTAAAAAAGGTTACCCTGTACTTGAAGACGTAGTGGGAACTTTCGCTATTGTTATATCTAAAAACGACGGTGTTTCCCCTATCATAAGAACTGACTTAACAGGAAAACACACTGTAGGTACAGGTTCTTCACCTCAAGCAGTTATGGGTTCCCTTGTAACTAACTGCCTTGACAAAGGAAACTTGAAAATTACAGACATTGATACATTCTCAGTAGAAATGCAAAACCCTGATATTACAGTTCCTGCTGGTGCTGGTAATGTTCCTGAAGCTAACTACAAGATGATAGCAGCTTTAGGAGTAAAAGCTGGTGCTCTTCAAAGAACTGATATCCCTAGCTTTGCTACAAATTACGGATTACCAGGATGGGCTCCTACTCAAGGACATATTCCATCTGGAGCACCTTATATAGGATTCTGTATAGATGACTTAACTACTGGTGATAAGAATAGAGCTATGTTCATTGGTAAAGGTTCCCTATTCCTAGGAAGACTTACTAACCTATTTGACGGTGTTTCTTTCGTAGTAGAAAGAAATAAAGGTGAAGAATCTGAGGAATCTGGAGTATCAAGAGAAGAAATTAAAAAATTAATTGGTGAATCCTTAAGAGAATTAGCAACTAATATGCTTGCAGAATAGGAGTTGGTTATATGCCTAAGAATATTATTGCAGAAGCTCTTTTAGAAATTGCAGAAGGTATCGAAAGCGGTTCCTTTGCAAAAAAACCTAGAATCGGTCTTACCATCTTAGGTTCAGAGCATGGAGTTGAAAATATGATACAAGCTGCAAAGCTTGCTAAATCTCCATCTCACGAAGTTGTTCTTATTGGACCTAAACAAGAAGGATGCGATTTAGAAACTCATGAAGTTTCTTCAGAAGAAGAAGCTCATAAAAAAATGGAAGAGCTACTTGATAAAAAAGTTATAGATGCTTGTGTAACATTACATTACACATTCCCTATTGGAGTATCTACAATCGGTAGAGTTGTTGCTCCAAGTACAGGTAAAGAAATGCTTATTGCTACAACAACAGGAACTTCATCTCTAAATAGAGTTGAAGGTATGGTAAGGAATACCATAGCAGGTGTTGCAGTTGCAAAATCACTTGGAATTGAAAAGCCAACTGTAGGCGTTTTAAACGTAGACGGTGCAAAACAAGTTGAAAGAGCTTTACAAAGCCTTATAGATAACGGATATGACCTAGATTTTGCTGAATCAGCAAGAGCTGATGGTGGTGCAATCCTAAGAGGAAATGATATACTACAAGGTGTTCCAAACGTATGTGTTACCGATTCACTAACAGGTAATATCCTGATGAAGATGTTTGCTGCTTTCTCTACAGGTGGAAGTTATGAAGCAGCTGGATTTGGATATGGTCCAGGAGTTGGTAAAGACTATGATAGAAACATCTGTATAGTTTCAAGAGCATCAGGAGCTCCTGTAATAGCTAATGCTATTAAATATGCTGCTGAACTTGTAAGAGGAAACTTCTTCAAAGTTACAGCTGACGAATACAAAGCAGTTGAATCTGCTAAATTTGACGCTGTATTAGAAACTCTTCAACCTAAGAAGGAAGAAGCTGCTGAAGAAGAAGTAGTAGAAGCACCTCCAAAAGAAATTGTTACAGATTCAATAACAGGAATTGAAATTCTTGATCTTGAAGATGCAGTACAAGCTCTATGGAGAGAAGGTATTTATGCTGAAAGTGGTATGGGATGTACTGGACCTATCGTTATGATAAGTGCTGCAAACCATGAAAAATCAGCTGAAATCTTAAAAGACAAAGGTTTCATCTAAAAATAAATTAAAGCAGGATTTATTCCTGCTTTTTTTATTTCTAATATTTTTAATCGAAAATTTAATATCTATTGCTATTTCTTTTTTGCTATTAACCTAAGGTAGTAAATTATATTATTGACTAGTTATATTATTTAATCCACCCCCTATTTTAAATCTAAAACCATTAAATTAAAAATTTAAAATAGCTAATCTATTAGTCTCATTTATATTCTTCTTGTCTAAAAAACTTTTTCTTACTTTTTTTTAATAAATATTAAGTTATTATCCTTTACATAATAAAAGAAAGATGTAATTTGTCTACACATCTTTCTTTTTTAGTCTTTTATTTAAACCATACTGCTGGTATCAAATATAGATATGGAGCTGTAAATATAGCCATATTTCTTGCTAGTATATGTTTTTCATATTCCTCTATATCTAAATTTTTAAAGGCAAATTTCTTGTTTAAATAGTATATTAAAATCCCTGCAATCCCAATTGCTAGTACTACAATAAGAAATGATATTACTGAATCAAAGGGATTTGTAGCTGCAGGGCGTACATTGTCAATCCACCATTTTCCAAAATCTGTCTTATAATCAACATCTATTAAAAGCACTGATATTAGTAATAGTAAACTTCCTATTATATCTGAAAGAAATCCAAATAATACGGTTTTAACAATTATTTTTTTTACTTTCTCCTTTATATCTATAATTTCCATATATTTCATGCTTAGATAGAGTACTACTGCATCAATTATAATATTTATAGGAATTATGACAAGCCATACAGGAGGCAGAACCCACAAAAACCATACGGGAAATATAATATTTCTAAGTTTTAAATTGCTTTTCATAATTTAACCCCTTATTTTTTTGTATGCTCTTCAAAGCCTTTTGTCTTAATTATAGTTTTGTCTTTTTTAACCCACATTACTTCAACATCATCAAATTTTTTTATTAATTCAACTCCCTCTTCATAATCTAATATGAAAAGAGTTGTAGACAAATAGTCCGCAATACCACTGTCTTTTGCAATTACAGTTACAGACTTGTATTTTTCTGCAGGAAATAGTGTTTCAGAGTCTATTATATGTGCATAATCCTTGCCATCCACTGTATAATATCTTTGATAGTCACCACTTGTAACAACGGTCAGGTCTGTTCCTCTTATAATCTCTATAGGCTCTTTTTCTTCGTCTTTAGTGTTAGGATTTTCAACTCCTATACTCCACTTATCTCTACCTTCTTCCACTGGTTTTCCAAGTGCTATAATATTACCACCTGCAGAAAGTATCGCCGATTCACAACCTTCCTCTTTGACTTTTTCCATGATGAGTTGGGACGCATATCCCTTTGATGTAGCTCCAAGATCTAAAGCCATTCCTTTTTCTTCTAAATATACTGTTGATTTTTCTTCATCTAATATGACTTTTTCAATATCTATAAATTTATTAGCTTCTTTAAGTTCTTCATCTGTTGGAATTTTTGCGTTTTCAGGGTCTTTAAGTCCCTCTTCTCTATAATTATGCCAAACTTCAAGAACAGGTCCAAACGCCATATTTGTATTATCGGAATAATTCAAGGTTAGATTTTTCGAGAATTTAATAAGGTTAAATAAATCCTTATCTACCTTTACAGGCTCAATTCCCGCATTGTCATTTATAGTTTTTATATTATTTATTCCTTCAAAGCTGTCAAAGTGATTATACAGTTTGTGAAGCCTCTCAAATTCTGATTTAACTAATTCGTAGTACTTGTCATACTCTTCTTGAGTTTTCGTGTATGCGGTAAAGTCTATAATAGTGTCAAAAACATCAAAAAATGTCTTTTTGTGCTTTTCATAACCTTCTGAAACTTCATTATTATTAGTAGCACATGAAGTCAAAATTACAATTGTAATCATCAATACAGATAATAGCTTTTTCTTCAAATTTATCACCTCACTATTATTATAACTTATTTTAAAAATAAAATAATTATTCATACAAATTTTTAGTGCTATTTTATTAATTAACAAAAACCCTCTCTACTGTTTTATCCAGTAAAGAGGGTGCTTGAATGGTAGTTAATAGCTTTTAACAGCCTACTATTTTATCTATTTCTGACCATAAATTCTTCAAATACTATTTTTATATTTTCATTTTTTCCATTTCTGATGATTTCAAGTTCTGTTTCATCGCCAATTCGATAATTTAATAAAGATTTTCTAATGTCGTTCATTCCAGCAATCTTTTTATCTCCTAGTCCTACTATTATATCATTTGGTTGTAGTCCAGACTTTCCTGCTGGTGAATTAGGTTCTACTTTTAATACCACTGCCCCATTTTCGGCTCCAGTATCGATTTGGAAATACTTTTCGTACATTTCAAGGTCAACTCCTTGAATACCTAATTTTACTATTTTGAAATTTCCATTTTCTTTTATCTCATCCACAATTGACTTTGCTATATTTATAGGAATTGCAAACCCAATTCCTTCTCCTCCTCTTGCTTTAGCAGTGTTTATACCGATTAGCTCTCCCTTTGCATTTAATAGTGCTCCACCTGAATTTCCTCCATTTATTGCAGCATCTGTTTGGATAAGTCCGTCCATTGAAGACCCATTTTCCATATTTATAGTCCTATTAAGACCAGAGATATAACCGGAAGTTAAAGTCGACTGTAAATCCAGTCCCAACGGATTTCCTATTGCAATTGCTTTATCTCCTACAGCTACCTTGTCAGAATCTCCCATATCAATCACAGGTAAGTTTGTCTTTTCGACTTTGATAACAGCTAGATCCAACCCTTCGTCTTGCCAAATCAACTCTCCAGGGGTCTTTTCTCCATTATTAAATACAACGGTCATCTCTTTAGCTTTTCCATTTCCTACAACATGAGAATTGGTAAGTATATATCCATCTTCGCTAACTATTACTCCTGACCCTACCCCTTCTACATATCCATTTAAATTGAAAATGTCATTTGATAAAGTTATTGTAGTTATGCCCACAACTGATGGTATAGCTTTTTGAGCTATTACATTTTCAACGTTTTGATCTCCTTTTACATTTATAGTCATATTGTTATTTGCACTACTTTGAGTCACTTTGCCATATTCAGCTTCTACAATATCCTTTACTTTTACAGCTGTGGCTAAAGAAGAAAGTATAGAAAATAGTAATGTTATTACAATGATTCTAAGCCATGGTGTTCTTCTTGGAGCTCTTCTTATCTCTTCTCTGGCAACTCTTCTAACGTCGTCCTGAGTCAGTTTTTCATCCTCTCTTTTGTAAGTATAATCATCGCTATATGAATTATAATAATATCTATTTTCATCTCTAAAATCATCATTTCTAAAATCTTTGTCATCGTTCATACTAATCACCTCTTTTATAAGTTATTTTATAATCAATTCCTTTAAACTTTCTTAAACTATTAATTTAAATAATCTAAAATTTAGTTTCTTTATTATTTATACCCATTTGTTAATAAATTAATAGTAATTATAGTGTTACATAAACTGAAATTTGGAGTACAATAATATAAGATGCTAATATTTAAAGGAGGAAATATGTTAGAAGATTTACAGCCTAAAGATGTGCTTTATTGGTTTGAACAGATAAATAAAATCCCTAGATGTTCAAAACACGAAAAAGAAATTAGTGATTATATTCTTGATTTTGCTAAAGAGAGAAATTTAGAAGCTAAAAGAGACGAACTATTTAATGTAATTATAAAAAAACCTGCTACTAAAGGACTTGAAAATGGACCTACTATAATCCTACAAGGTCATATGGACATGGTATGTGTTAAAACTGAAAATTCAGATCACGACTTCTCTAAAGATCCTATAAACTTAAAAGTTATAAATAATTGGATTACTGCAGAAAACACAACTCTAGGTGCCGACAATGGAATTGCGGTGGCATACTGTCTTGCACTTTTAGATAGTAAAGACATACCCCATTCCAATTTGGAAATACTCTTAACCACTAGAGAAGAGCTTGGACTAGAAGGTGCCTCCATAGTAAAAGGTGAAGATTTAAACGGAAAGTATTTACTCAACATTGACGGTGAACTTGAAGGAAATTTATTAGTTGGCTGTGCTGGCGCTGTTACAATGACTTCAAAAAAGAAATTGGAATTTGAGAAGGCAAAACTAAAAAGTGGATATTCTCTAAAAATTTCAGGCCTAATGGGCGGCCATTCTGGTATGCAAATAGAAAACTTTCGTGGAAATGCAATTAAATTTATTCCAAGACTATTCCATGGTATAGACAATATTGAAATTTCCCATATGGAAAGTGGACTAAAAAGAAACGCCATTCCCGCATATGCAGTAGTTAAATTCAATTCCGATGAAGAGTCTATAAAAGAAATCACAAATAGAATTAATACCATTGTATTTGAACATAGAATAACAGATCAACATCTTACAATACACATAGACAGGGAAGATAAATTCGAATCTGTCTGGTCTAAATCTTGCCAAAAAGATATTTTAGATTGTCTTCTTACGGTTCCAGACGGAGTTTTATACATGGACCCATCCTTTAAAGGACTTGTTCAAACGAGTATCTCCAATGATATCTTAAGGCAAAAAGACGATGAAATCTCACTTGTTGCATTACTTAGGTCTACTGTGACTTCATCTCTTGATGAATTTAGATATAAATATGAAGTGATAGTAAATAATCACGGATTTGAACTTAGTGATGATGGAGGTTACCCTGTTTGGGAATACAATCCAGATTCTAAACTTCAAAAAATTGCCACAAGTGTTTACAATGAAATGTATAATGAACAACCAAATGTGCATACTGTACATTGTGGACTAGAATGTGGAATTTTAAAACAGATTCTAAAAAATACAGATATGATAAGTTTTGGACCCACAATGCACGATGTCCACACCACAAAAGAAAGAGTAAGTATCGAGTCAATAGGCAAAGTTTGGAATTTTACAAAAAATCTAGTTACAACTTTAAGTAAATCATAGTTACATTAAAAAACAAATACACTGTATTATAAAAACATTTAATAATCATTAAAGAGCCAAATTAAATTACTTGGCTCTTTTTTCAATTCTTATTAACTATATTCTTCTCTTAAATAGGCTTTCAGGTTTTGCTTTTCCTATTACAATGCAGTCAATATTTTTATATCCAGCTAATTTCAAATTTTTTATACAGTATTCTAATGTATATCCTGATGTCATTATATCGTCTACTAGGAGAATTTTTTTATCTAATAATTCTTCAAATATATTTACTTTAAAAGCTGAAGATAAGTTATTTCTACGCTTCTCCATATTCAATAAGTGTTGATCTGGAGTATCTTTAATCTTTATTAAAATATCCTTATTATAGGGAACTTTAATTCTATCACTTAAAAATTTACATATTACCTCACACTGATTAAAGCCTCTTTTTAAAACCTTCTTATTTGTTAGGGGTATTGGAACCAAAATATCGTATTTTAAATTGTATAAATTATAAAAATCTTCTAAAAGTTTTGCAAAAAGTTTACCGTAATATTTCTTTTCTTTAAATTTAAATTCTCCAATCAAACGTTTAATATGACCACTATAAAGGTATGGACTGTAACATGTACAGTCTTCTATAACTCTAAAGTCATAAACCTTCTCAAGACTATTTTGGCAATTTTCACAAATATAGTCCTTAGCATTTTCTTCACGACAGCATAAACAGATTCCCTTTGGCAAAAAAATTAAATCCCTTAAGCTAAAGCCCATGTTTTCTCCTTATTCAATTACCCCAGAATAAACATTATAGTATTCTATTATTCTCTTTTCCAATGTGGAATTTCTATTAATTACGTAAGTATTTTTAATCATATTAGACAGATATCTTCTATCTCCCACCATTACCACGAGTTTCTTAGCTCTTGTTATAGCGGTATATATTAGGTTTCTAGTCATAAGCATAAAAGGTCCTTGACCCACTGGAATTACCACTACAGGAAATTCACAACCTTGTGACTTGTGTATGGTTATGGCATATGCAAGTGAAAGCTGTTCCAGTTCATTATAAGTGTATGTTACAACTTTTTCATTGTCGAATATAACTTCAAGCTTGTCATAGTAATTGTCCACCTTTGAGATAATCCCAAAATCACCATTAAAAATACCCAAGCTCACTTCTCCATTTTCCAACCTACATTCTTTTTCATAATTGTTCTTTATCTGCATAACTTTATCGCCTTCTCTAAAGATTTTTTCACCTTTGATTATTTCTTCAAGTTGAGGCGTTTTTGGATTTAGAACTTCCTGCAAGCTCTCGTTTAATTCCTTTGTGCCAATATCTGTTTTTTTCATAGGAGTTAGTACTTGAATATCCTGTGTGCTTTCAAAATTATAAAAATCGGGAAGTCTCTTAGAAACAAGTTTTAGTAAAGTAGCTTTAATATTAGGTCTTTTATTTTCATCTATAAAGTAAAAATCCTTTCCCTTTTCATTTAAAATAGGAAATTCTCCATTATTAATTCTGTGGGCATTTAATACTATATTACTTTTTTCCCCCTGTCTAAATATTTTATTAAGTCTTATGGTTTTTATAAGCTTTGAATCTATAATGTCTTTTAGTACATTTCCTGCACCAACTGACGGAAGTTGATCTGTATCTCCTACAAAGATTAGCTTTGTATCGCTTGAAATACCTTTTAACAGATTTTCTAATAAAATTAAGTCAATCATAGAAGCTTCATCTATTATTAAAATATCTCCATCCAAAGGATTGTCCACATTATGTTCAAAAATCATTCCTCTTCCTGAATCTACCGGTGTATATCCTAAAAGTCTATGAATTGTCTTTGCTTCTACTCCTGAAGTTTCTTCCATTCTCTTAGCTGCTCTTCCCGTAGGTGCTGCAAGTAAAACTTTGAGTTTGTGCTTTTTATAAATATCTACAATCTTTTTTACAATGGTGGTCTTACCCGTTCCAGGACCTCCTGTAATTACAAGAATATTTTCAGTACAAGCATATTTAATAGCATCTATCTGCTGTTTATCATAAGTTATTTCTTCGTTTTTTAAGATTTCCCGTTCTTCCATTTCCCAATTTATTCCTGTAAATATCTTATCGTTATTAAGAAGTCTTCCAAAAGCTTCCCCCACCTTTAGTTCTGAACTATACAATTCAGGACTATAGATGATTTTTTTATCCTTATATTCATCTAAGACTAAAACTCCTTCAATAACTGCATAACTTAAATGTTTTTCAACTTCTTCATTTGACAAATCTAAAAGAGCTCCTACATTTTCAATAGTTAAATCATATGGCATGTAACAATGTCCGTTTGTCACCGCCTCATTGTTTAGATAGTAAGAAAAGCAAGCTTTAACTCTAAATGGTGAGTCTTTTTTTATGTCCGTCTTTAGTGCAATTTCATCCGCCCTCTTAAAACCTATTCCCCAAATATCATTTATTAAAGAATATGGATTTTTTTTAATCCTCTCAACAGTTTCATCCTTATACTCTCTTATTATTCTTTGAGCCTGTGTAGAAGTGATACCTAAGCTTTGAAGATATATTACCGTATCTTGAACTTCCTTTTGTTCATTAATAGCATTTTCAATTTCTTCAAATTTTTTCTTACCTATTCCGGGAACTTCTAAAAGCCTTGATGGAGTTTCATTTATAATACTTAGAGTATCTTCTCCAAACCTATCTACGATGCGTTTTGCCATGACCTTGCCCACATGAGGAAAAATTCCCGATGACAAATACTTTATAATGGAAACTTTGGACTTTCCCTGATTTACTTTATATTCTTCAATATTAATTTGTTCGCCGTATTTATCGTGATAAATAAAATCTCCAGAGATTTTAAGTCCGTCCCCTACTTTAATATCTTTTATGTAACCGACAGCCGTTATATCTCCATCTTCCGTCTTTAGTTTAAGAACCGTATAGTTATTTATTTTATTGTTAAAGATAATATTTTCTACTACGCCTTCAAATTCCATAAACATCCCATCTTAAAAAAGCGGGGATAACCCCGCCTAATCATCAATACTTTCTATTTTAGCTCCTAATTTCTTTAGTTTTCCAACAATATCGTCATATCCTCTGTATATATGTTGTACTTGAGAAATATAAGTCTTTCCTTCAGCTGCAAGACCTGCAAGTATTAGTGCAGCCCCTGCTCTTAAATCAGTTGCATTCACCTGAGCTCCCTTTAATTTAGGAACCCCTGCAATTCTCGCCTCTCTAGCATCAGTTGCAATAATTGCTCCCATCTTTAAAAGCTCATCCACATGCATAAACCTATTTTCAAAAACCGTTTCTGTTACCATGGATTGACCTTCTGCAACGGTTAAAAGAGCCATAAACTGTGCCTGTGCATCTGTAGGAAATCCTGGATATGGTAAAGTCTTTATATCAGTTCCAATAAGTTTTTCTCCACCTATAACCCTTATTACATCCTTATCTTCGTTTACATAAACTCTACAGCCTACTTCTTTTAGCTTCGCAATAATAGGCATAACATGACTTGGTATACAATTTTCTACAGTAATATCTCCCTTTGTAATAGCTGCAGCTATCATATATGTGGAGGCTTCAATTCTGTCAGGAATAATTGCATGTTGTCCTCCACCAAGTTTTTCTACACCTTTAATTCTTATGGCTGAAGTACCTGCCCCTTTTATATTTGCTCCTAATTTATTTAAGAAATTGGCAAGGTCTACAATCTCAGGTTCTTTAGCTGCATTTTCAATTACAGTTTCACCTTTTGCCAAAGTTGCTGCCATCATAATATTTTGAGTAGCTCCAACAGAAGGAAAATCTATATATATAGTATCTCCTGTTAACCCATCCTTAGAAACCGCTTCTATACTGTCAGCACTCTCATTTATAGTTGCACCTAGTGCTTTAAAACCTTTTAAATGTAAATCTATAGGTCTTTTACCAATTGCACATCCCCCAGGTAAATAAGTCATGGTTTCTCCTTTTCTTGCCAGTAATGGCCCCATAACTAAGAAGGACGCTCTCATTCTATTCATTAATTCTCTTTCCGCAATATGACCTGTTAATTGGGAAGAGTCTATCTTAACAGTATTTTCATCCAAATATGAAACTTTAGATCCTAATGACTCTAAAACTTTTAATATTACACTTATATCACTTAACTTTGGTACATTCTCCAAAACAATAGGTTCTGTTCCTAATAAAGAAGCAGCAATTATAGGTAGAGCAGCATTTTTTGCTCCATCTACCTTGACATTTCCGGATAATGGACCACTATTACTTATAACTATTCTTTCCACGATACCTCCATAAACTTTCTATCTTATTACAATATTATATCATAAAGGTTGATTTTAAGCATTTTAAAAGACTTTTGCATCAATTTATACTACTAGATATTATATCCTTATACAAATAAATTAAACTTAAATTTTCCATTTTCCTATTCTATCATAAAATATTAAAATTTTTACAATAAACAATATTAAATCTCCAATATCTGATATAATAATTATGGTTTATTTTAAATAAAATTGAAAAAATATTATTAGGAGGATAAAATGAAAAATCTTTCTACAAGAGATTTAACTATCTTAGCCTTACTATCAGCCATAACCATAGTATTTGGACTTACCCCTCTAGGATACATACCACTTGGGCTAATAAGAATAACTACACTTCACATACCAACAATTATCGGTGCAATCATTTGTGGTCCCTTAATTGGTGGACTTGTAGGGCTTGTATTTGGCTTGTTTTCTCTATTTACAAACTTAACAGCACCTACTTCCCTACTGTACTTTATGTTTATAAATCCACTTGTTTCAGTAGTTCCTAGGGTTTTAATAGGCGTTTTAACAGGACTATTATTTAGAAAATTGGACCTTAAATTCAAAGACAATTTTTTTATTCCTTTTATTGTCGGAGCTTGTGGTGCTATTATCAATACTGTATTTGTACTTGGAACTGGATATATAATATATGGACAAAAGATTGCAGAAATTTATAAAGTTTCCAATTCCGGCAAAATTCTAATTGGGATTGCCGCATCAAATCTACCTTTGGAAATGTTAGCTACAAGTGTAATTGTAGGTTTTGTGATTAAACCACTTAAAAAATCTCTAATAAAAACTAGAAAATAATTGAGGCTATACGCCTCTTTTTTTTATTTACTTAAACCAATTTACCTTTTTATATTATATGAATTTGATAACTATGTGCTACTGTGATATATTGAATTAAAGCGAAGCTGTAACTGAGGTCTTCGGATCTTAAATATAAAAAAAGGAGTAATTGAATGAGTAAGAAAAACGGTTTCAAACTTGGACTATTGTCCAAATTGATTATCGGAGTTATTTGTGGGATTATTATCGGTATAATCGCACCTACGATAGTCATGCGTGGGATTAACACATTAGTAGGGATATTTAGTAACTATCTAAACTTTATCGTACCAATGATAATACTTGCATTTGTAGTTACAGGAATTTCTGATTTAGGTTCTGGTTCAGGAAAAATATTAGGTTTTTCCGTCTTCGTATCTTATGGTTCCACAATTCTTTGGGGCTTTATAGCTTATTTCCTTTCCATGGCTATATTCCCAAGGGTTCTAGATCTTTCAGGAACAGCTTCAGTAAATGATATGGCAGAAATAGAACCTTTCTTTGTCATCGAAATGCCACCTCTTGCCAATATAACTTCAATTTTAATACTGGCATTTATTTTAGGAATTGGTATTTCCATGTTAAAAACAGAAAAGATTAAAGGAATTTTTTCAGAATTTCACAAGATTATCAATATGATCTTAGAAAAGTCTATTATTCCATTTTTGCCTTGGTATATTGCAGGAATTTTTGCTCAACTTGCCTTTACTGGCAATATCCAAGAAATACTAAAATCCTATGGATTTGTATTTATAGCTGTTGTACTATTCCAAATAGTTGCAAATATTTTGGAATATGTAATAGCTAAAATTTACAACAAAGACGCTCCAAGCATACCACAGTTTATTAAAAATCAAATTCCATCCTGGTTAACTGCTGTGGGAACTCAATCTTCTGCCGCTACCATTCCCATAACTTTACAAACCGCTGAGAAAAACGGTACATCAAAGGAAATTAGAGACTTTTTTATACCTCTTTCTGCTACAATACACTTTCCTGGAAGTTCAATTGCAATCATGATGTTTGCAACAGCAGTTATGTTAATGGACAATATGAACCCTTCTTTTGGATCCATTGTAATTTTTATCCTTTTAATGGGTGTTACAATGGTTGCAGCTCCAGGAGTTCCCGGTGGAGCGATAATGGCAGCTCTTGGATTATTAGGAGCTCATTTAGGTTTTAGTGACACCCAAAGTACACTAATGATTGCTCTTTACTTAGCTCAGGATAGTTTTGGAACTGCTTGTTCTGTTTCAGGAAACTGTGCTCTTGTTACCATTGTTGATAAGAAAGCTTTAGAATTGGAGGCAAAAGATGCAAAAAGTAAAATCAGATAAAGTAATTTATACATTCAAAACCGATTTAAAAGAAGTAGCTACAGTAAAAGAACACGAAGAATTTATAGTTGAAACAAACGACTGTTTCTATCAGCAAATACAAAGAGAAGATCAAGTTATTGAAGAAATAGACCAGTCTTCATTAAATCCTGCTACAGGACCTATCTATGTAGAAGGAGCTCAAAAGGGAGATTTATTAAAAGTAAATATAAAGAAAATAGAAGTTTCTGAAAAAGGTTGCTCCCTTGCTATTCCTGGATTTGGTGTTCTTGGAGATAAAAAAATGAAAGCAACTACAAAAGTAATTGAAGTTTTCAACTCTTTAGCTCATTTTTCAGAAGACATTAAAATTCCTATAAAACCTATGATAGGAGTAATAGGTGTTGCCCCTTTTGAAGAGGACGGATCTCACAATACGGATACACCTTTTAAACATGGTGGAAATATGGACACTACAGAAATAGGTGAAAACACAACTCTTTATTTTCCTGTTGCAGTTGACGGAGCAATGCTTGCACTAGGAGACTTACACGCTGTTATGGGTGATGGTGAAGTTAGTGGAACAGGTCTTGAAATTCCTGGTGAGGTAACTTTAGAAGTTGAAGTAATTAAAAACAAAACTTTTAACTGGCCTATTTTAGAAACTAAAGATGAAATAATTGTACTTTCAAGTGGTGATAGTATGGAACAAGCCACTAAATACGCTCTAGAGAGTATTATAGATATATTAAAAAACTCCTTGAATATATCTTGGGAAGAAAGTTATATACTATCTAGTTTGGCTGTAGATTTGAGAATTTCTCAATTAGTAGATCCAAAAATTACAATACGATCTGCTATTTCAAAGGAAATTCTTTCAATTGATAAGGTTATAGAAAATTTATAACTATACAAAGAAAATAGGAGGTGTCAAGTTGACACCTCCTATTTCCTAATAATTACTTTAAATACTCATGTGCATCTCTTAAACCTTTTATAATCTGAAGATTTTGAGGACATATATCTTCACATTTTCCACATTCAATACATTCTACTGGAGATACACCATCTTCTAAATATTTTTTATATTGTAATTTACTCTTTTCTTCTTCATTGTACAAATACGCATTATTCCATAACCCAAAAACTTTAGGAATATTTATTTCAACAGTACATGGCATACAGTACTCACAAGCTGTACAACCTATTCTTTCTCTCTTTTTATATATTTGTCTTGCTTTTTCATAAAAAGATTTTTCTTTTTCTGAAAGACTATTAGGTGAAACTTCACTAGCCATTTGTACATTTTCCTCTACTTGAGTATGTGAATTCATTCCACTTAAAACGGTCATAACATTCTCTAGGCTTAAAGGAAATTTTATAGCTACTTGTGACGGAGATAAACCTTCAAATTCAGCATTTAACTCCTTTACTTCACTTGGAGGACTTGAAAGTCTTCCGCCTTTTAAAGGCTCCATTACAATTACAGGTATATTTAAACTTGTGGCAAGTTCATACCCTTTTAGCCCCGCCTGATAATCTATATCTAAATAGTTTAACTGAATTTGACAAAAATCCCAATTGTAACTTTTTATCATTTCTTCAAATGCACTGTATTCATCATGAAAGCTAAATCCAATATGCTTAACAATTCCCTTTTTCTTAATTTCATCACAGAAATCAAAAACTCCTAATGATACTATCTTTTTAAATCTCTTTAAGTCAAGGGAATGTAAAAGATAAAAATCAATGTGGTCAGTCTTTAAATTCTTTAGTTGTCTTTTTAATAAAGTCTCAAAATCTTCTGTTTTTTCTACCATCCAGCAGGGAAGTTTGGTAGCAAGTTGTACCTTATCCCTTAGGTTATTCTCATGTAAAAAATCTCCTACAAACTTTTCACTGGTTTCCTCGTGGTAAGGATAAGCCGTATCTATGTAGTTTACTCCTCTACTTATAGCATCTAGTAATAGTTTAGAGGACTCTTCTCTTTTAATCTTTCCGTTATCTCCATCATGGACAGGAAATCTCATACATCCAAATCCTAGTCTAGAAACTAAAGTTTTATTTATTTCAAAATATTTCATATTTATCTCCTTCCTCTTTTATTATTCTAATGAAAATGTTTTAGTTCTATTTTTTATGGATTTTATCTCCTATGTATATATTACTACCCTTTTTAATAATAAACAAAATCCTACTTTATATTTTATCTAAATCTAATATACTTCGCTATTATTTAACATTTTGCCATTTGACTTTATCGAGTTAACTTAATATAATTAGCTTAACATATAAAAGGAGTGATACTATGAAAGAAAAAAGAAAACCATCAACCTTGCAAGCGTTATTTCCACTTATAACGATGATTGTACTATTGACCATTGGAGTTGGATTTTTAAAACTTCGTGCCGAACCTATTATCTTAATTTGTGCAATCATCGCAGGAATTGTAGCTTATAGACTAGGTTATAACTGGGATGAAATGCAAAAAGGTATTATAGAAAAAATTAGCAGGGCATTACCTGCAACCTTAATCCTATGGTCAGTGGGATTACTTATCGGATCTTGGATGTTTGCAGGAACAGTTCCAATGATTATATACTACGGAGTCCAAATAGTGAACCCAAGATTTCTATATGTATCAGCTTTTTTAATAACATGTGTACTTTCAGTTGTTACTGGAACTTCATGGGGTTCTGCTGGAACCATGGGAGTTGTACTTATGGGTATCTCTCAAGGACTTAATATGAATCCTGCTATTACCGCAGGAGCTGTAGTTTCAGGTGCCTACTTTGGCGATAAATTATCTCCTTTTTCAGACACCACCATACTTGCTCCACTTGCTGCAGGTTCTGAACTTTATGAACACATTAGACATATGCTTTATACCACAGTTCCCGCATCAGTTGTTGCCATTATAGTTTATATTTTTGCTGGGCTCAATGCAGATATAACTGGAAGTACCAGTGAATCTGTTAAAGTATTACAGGAACAACTAATGGGGATGTATAATTTTAATCTAATACTTATTATTCCTGTCATTATAATGATTGCTGGGTCCCTTTTAAAGATTCCAACACTTCCTACCATGATAATAAATTCTTTAATAACCGTTGTTTTAGGAGTTTTAGTTCAAGGTTTTTCATTTAGTGATGGATTTGTTTCAGTAATTAAGGGTTTCAATGTAGAAATGACAGGATTTGAGGGAGAAATTCTTCCTGATATCTTAACCCTTCTAAATCGAGGAGGTGCAATTTCAATGACCTCCACAACTGTACTTGTGTTTTGTTCCATGGGTTTTGCAGGTATAATGAGTGCATCTGGAATGCTTGATGTAATTCTAGAAGCTATTCTTACTCGTGTTAAGAGCATTTTTGGAGTTATACTCTCCACAATTGCATCTTGTTTCACAGTGGCGTTTGTTACAGGTAATTCTTACCTTTCAATCCTAATTCCTGGAGACTTATTTAGAGAAGTTTATATAGAAAGAGGTCTTCACCCTAAAAACTTATCTAGAACTTTGGAAGATTCCGGTACTGTACTTGTTCCTCTTATTCCTTGGTCAGCTGCAGGTGCCTATATGTCTTTAACTCTAGGAGTTGATACTTTAAGTTATCTTCCTTGGGCAATCTTAAACTATATGGGTATAGTATTTGCAATCATACTTGCTCTTACAGGCTTTGGTATTAAAAAATTGACTAAAGAAGAAATTCTAGAATATAAAAATAAGGAGAATATAAATCTATGATTTTAATTAAAAACGCTCATATATATGCTCCTGAAGATTTGGGAGTAAAACATATAATAGTTAGTTTTGATAAAATAGTGGATATTGTAGATGAAATTCCAAATATAAATTTTGAAGAAGTTTACGATGCAAAAAATAGAATTCTAATGCCTGGGATTATAGACCAGCACATCCATATAACAGGTGGTGGAGGAGAAGGCGGATTTGAAACAAAAGTTCCCGAACTTCAACTTTCAAAACTTGTACAGGCTGGAATTACAACAGTAGTAGGTTTACTTGGAACAGATTCTATTACAAGATCTGTTGAAAATCTTGTGTCAAAAGCAATTGCACTTACCCACGAGGGAATTAAAACTTATGCCCTTACAGGTTCATATGAATACCCAAGTCCTTCAATTACAGATAGCATAAGAAAGGATATGGTGTTTATAGATAGTATAATTGGTGTGAAAATTGCTGCAAATGATCATAGAGACTCTGCTTTAGACTATAAAGAACTTGCAAGAATAGGAACTGACGCAAGAGTTTCTGGTATGATTTCTGGTAAATCAGGTCATGTCACAGTCCACTTGGGTGGAGGAAAATTTCTACTAAACCAAATAAGACAGGCTTTAGACTTTTCTAATCTTCCAGCCTCAACTTTTAGACCAACTCATGTTAATAGGGACAAAGACCTATACCTAGATGCTTTAAAATTTGCAAAAGACGGTGGATATATAGACGCAACTTGTAAAATGTCAAAATATCTCTCCGATGTACAAGCGTATAAATTAGCTAAGGAAGAAGACGTTTTAGATAGACTTACTTTCAGTTCTGATGGTTATGGTTCATGGTCTAAATATGACGAAGAGGGAAACCTTACAGATATTGGATACAGTCCAGTAGATACAGGGCTTCAAACCATAAAAGACTTGGTTGAATCAAACGAGCCATTTGAAGAAGTAATTAAACCTTTTACTTCTACTGTTGCAAAGAGTTTAAAATTAGAGAAAAAAGTAGGATATATTAAAAGTGGTCATAGTTCTAACTTTTTAATCTTAGACGACAATTTAAATCTTTGCTGTGTAATGTCCATGGGAAAATGGATGATGAAGGAAAAAGAAATTTTAGTTAAAGGTTTATACGAATAAAACCATTGATTTTATATATTGCGTAATTAAAAAATCTCCGAAGGGGTTTAAATTCCCATTTTAATAAGCGATATGAAAATATTTTAATCATGAATAAATTAACTTTTATATAGCGAACTAAAAGCTAATAGGGTATAACTCTACATTCAAAAGGTGTAAAGTTATACCCCTTATCTTCCATTAGCTTTTATAAGTAAATTTTCACCCTGTATTTTGCAATAAAAGAGCCAGTAGTTATACTACCGGCTCTTTTTCATCTTAAGAATACATTTTTTTATTTATTACAGAATAGATTAAATTTAATCTATTTTTCTTTTGTTACTAATTCATCAACGTTCTCTTTTGTTACTAATGAGTTGTCAAGGATAACTCTTTCTTCTATTTCTTTTCCTTCTAGATAATCAAAAGCAGTATTTAAAATTGCTTTTCCTAGGAAGAATGGTGGTTCTGCAATTGTTGCGTCAACTCTACCTGATTTAATAGCTTCAATTGTGTCATCAATCGCGTCACAACCAATCATTTTGATTTCGTCTCTTCTTCCTGCCGCTTCTATAGCTTCCAATGCACCAAGTAACATTTCGTCATTTGCTGCATATAATCCATCTATCTCTTCATTAGCTTGAAGAATATTTTCCATAACACTCATAGCTTTTGCTCTATCGAAGTCGGCAACTTGTGATGCTACTAATTCAATTCCACTTTCATTGTCGATAATTGAGTGGAAACCTTCTGATCTGTTTTGGGCAACATTTGTTCCCATGATTCCTTGAAGTTCTACAACTTTACCTTTTCCTTCAAGTTGTTCTACAAGAAATTCTCCTGCAATCTTACCAGATTTAATTGCATCATAACCTATATGTGCTACAACTTCTCCGCCATTTGACTCCCTATCCATTGTAAACACTGGTATTCCTGCTTCATTTGCAGCTTCTACAGAAGCTACTATGGCATCTGAATCACAAGGGTCTACTAAGATAGCATCTACGTTCTTAGTAATTAAATTTTCCATATCCTTCATTTGAATTGTAGGATCGTCTTGAGCGTCTGTAACGTGAAGCTCTATTCCATGTTCTTTCGCTGCTTTTTCTACTCCATCCTTAACATCTACGAAGAAAGGATTTGTCTGTGTGTTCATAGCTAAACCTATAACATAGCTTTTTTCTCCTGCTTCACCTGATCCAGTTGAATCATTTCCATCTTTAGCTGCACATGATACAAGTAATGATGTAGCTAAAATTACTGAACTTGCTAGTTTAAATAATTTTTTCATGATCTACCCCTTTTTTTTAATTTATATCAGTTTTTTCAGATAAGTCTTTAACTTTCTTATCTAAAATTACCGCCAATAATATTACTGCCCCTTTTACTATATTTGTCGCATGTGGATTTACGTTCATGAGAGTAAGTATATTGTCAATAATTCCCATGATCATTGCCCCAGCAACTGTTGGCAGTACAAAACCAGTTCCTCCAGAAAGACTTGTTCCTCCAAGGATTACAGCAGCAATCGCATCCATCTCAATTCCCTCACCAAGTGTAGATTGTGCTGATCCCAGTCTTGCTGTTAAAACTATTGCAGCTAGTCCGCATAAAATACCATTTATTATATATACGAACCATTCTGTCTTTACAGTATCAATACCTGATAGTCTTGAAGCTTCTCTATTGCCACCTATGGCATATACATTTCTACCGAATACCGTCTTTGTCAATATAAAATGAGAAATTGCAAATACGATAATTAATATAATTACAGGTAATGGAATTCCTGCAATTGAGGCTTTACCTATGTATTTATAGGCTTGTGACTTTATTGAAATTGGAGAACCCTTTGTATATACAAGCACACAACCTCTAAGTAAAGTCATCATTCCTAGAGTTGCAATAAATGGTGGAATTCTAAGTTTTGCCACCCAAAAACCATTTAATGTTCCAGCTATAAGACCTATTAATATAGCCGTAACACAAGCTAAAAATACATTTTCTGTCTTTTGTAAAACTCCTGCTGCAACTGCCCCTGCAAGTCCAAGTATTGAACCTACTGAAAGGTCAATTCCACCGGTAAGGATGACAAATGTCATTCCAGCTCCCAATATACCTGCAACTGCAACCTGTCTAAACACGTTAAATAGGTTATTTACCCTTAAGAAGTTAGGGGATAGTACAGAAGCAATTCCTCCCATGATTACCAAAATGATAATCGATCTATATATGTTGAGTTTATTTACAAACTTCTTTTTATTCTTCATTTACTCCTCCTGATGCATACGCTAATATTAACTCTTCATTAGAATCCTTTTTAGAAATTTCCTTTACGATTTTACCCTCTCTCATAACGATAACTCTATCACTTAATCCTACTACTTCAGGAAGATCTGTAGAAATAAGTATCATACTCTTTCCCTGTTTTGTAAGTTCATTTATAATATTGTAAATTTCTGACTTAGCACCAATGTCCACTCCCCTTGTGGGTTCATTGAGAATCATAACATCAGGATTTGATTCCAACGCTTTTGCAAATACAATTTTTTGTTGATTACCACCTGATAAATTGTTTACTTGTTGATCTGGTCCTGAAACCTTTATATTGAGGTTTTTAATCTGACTTTCTACTATTTGTTTTTCTTTATTCGAGTTAATAATAGAGTTTTTAGTGTAATTTTTAGGAGAAGACATTAATATGTTTTCATTTACAGGTCTAATAAGGACTAAACCTTCTTCTTTACGGTCATCTGATATAAGGGCAATTCCTTCTTTTAAAGACTCCTTTGGACTTTTATTCCATATAGGCTTTCCTCTTAAAATTATATTGCCTGAACTTCTCTTATATGCACCATATATAATTTTAGAAAGTTCTATTGTTCCTGCACCTAGAAGTCCTGTAATGCCTAAGATTTCTCCTTTGTGTAACTTTAAGTTAACATTATTAACCTTATTTCCTGAAATATCTTGAAGTTCAAGTACTACCTCGTCCTCTTCATATTCTCTTTCAGGATAAAGCCTATCTACTTTTCTACCAACCATATGAGATACTACTTCTTCATATCCTGTATCTTTTGTCATCATTTCCGATGCAAAATGTCCATCTCTAAATACGGTTATTCTATCTGATATTTCAAAAATTTCATCCATTCTATGGGAAATGTATATTATGGCAATTCCTGCCTTTTTAAGTTCTTCTATCTTTGAGAAAAGTATTTGCATTTCTTCATCTGCAAGAGCTGCTGTAGGCTCATCCATAATAATTATTCTAGCTCCTACCGTAAGAGCCTTTGCGATTTCAACCATGGAACATTCTGCAATGGTTAGATTTCTAACTTTAGTTTCAGGATTTAAATCTAGGTTTAATTTTTCCAAAGTGTCCTTAGCTTTTTTATTCAACTGTTTCCAGTTTACCCTACCAAATTTACTACTTGGTAAATGTCCCATAAACATATTCTCTGCAACACTTAAATCTCTTAGCAGATTAAACTCTTGATATATCATTACTATTCCATTTTCTTCTGCCTCTTTAGTAGAATTAAATGAAACCTTATTTCCGTCTAAAATCATTTCTCCACTAGTATAGGTGTCAGCTCCTGCAATTATCTTCATTAAAGTAGACTTACCAGCACCATTTTCTCCACATAGAGCATGTACCTCTCCAGGATAAATATTTAGGTCAACCCCTTTTAACGCTTTAACTCCAGGAAACACCTTAACTATATTTTTTAATTCTAATATGGGTTTTTCATTCATAGCTCATCCTAATATGCACAACCGCAAACTAAAACTACATTTGTATATCCAGTAAACTCTCCTGTAAGTACGATTGCCTTTGCATCTTTTGTTATTTCTTTTAACTGTGTATGATCCACATATTCAGGCTTTACAGTTTCCGGTAAAAGACTTAACGCCTCCTTGTGAATGTCCATACTAACTTCTTTAGCCTCATTTGCAAATATGGCACCTTCTATAACCATAACTTTAGATATTTCAGATAAAACCTTTAAATAAGAAGGTTCTCCTTTTATCCAGCCTAGATCTATTCTTTCGACTCCTTTAGGAATAGGAAGACCCGCATCTCCTATTACAAGCATATCCTTATGTCTTAATTCTCCTAAAACTCTTAAAAGTTGAGGATGAAAAATACCTTCTTTAATCATTTCCAAACTCCTTTAAAAACTTATCTATATCTTCTCTTGTAGGCATAGACTTTGTAGTTCCCTTCTTTTGAACTGACAAAGCTCCAACTGCATTCCCAAACTTACAAGACTTCCAAATGTCCTTACCTTCAGTTAAAGCGGCTAAAAGTCCACCATTAAAAGCATCTCCTGCACCTGTAGTGTCGATAGCATCTACTTTATAAGCAGGTATTATATCTGATTTTTCTCCATCATTAACATAAACTCCATTTTTACCTAAGGTTATAATGACCTTTTGAACTCCCCTATCAAAAAACCACTTAGCAGCAGCTTCTGCCGATTCTAAATCAACTATTTTAACCCCCGTTAAAATTTGAGCTTCAACTTCATTAGGAGTGACCATATATATGTCTTTTAACATCTCTTCATCAAATTTTTGAATTGGAGCTGTGTTTAAAATAACTTTTGTCTTTGTTTCTTTTGCAATTTTTACCAACTTTTCAACCGCTGAAAGATTTGTTTCAAGTTGAGTAAGTACATATTCAGAATCTTTAAGAGTGTCTCTAAGACCTTCCACTTCTTCGTCAGTTATTTGAGTGCACGCTGCAGGTACTACAACTATTTGATTTTCCGCAGTATTTTCATCAACCATAATAAGTGCAATTCCTGTACCGTATTCACTTGAACTTAAGACATTACTCTTGTCCATTTTAAGTTCTGTCATTGTGTCTAAACACACATTTGCAAACTCATCTTCTCCAAGTTTAGTCATAATGGATACGTCAATTCCAGCCTTATGTGCAGCAACACATTGATTAAATCCCTTTCCACCAGGACCCATATCGAAATCTGTTCCCTTTACCGTTTCTCCAGGACTTGGCAAGTGAGGCGTTCTAGACATTAAGTCTACAACAAAACTACCAAATACTACCGCTTTTTTATCCATTGTAACCCCCTACTTTACTATATTGATTCCACTGCTTGCGCCAATTCTATCTGCACCTGCTTCAATCATTTTGATTGCATCTTCTTTAGTTCTAACTCCGCCTGAAGCCTTCACCTTTAGTTCGTCTTTTACAACAGACTTCATAAGTTTTACATCTTCTACTGTTGCGCCACCTGTGGAAAAACCTGTGGAAGTCTTAACGAAATGAGCTTTTGCTGCTTTTGCAAGTTCACAAGCCTTAATCTTTTCTTCATCTGTTAGAAGGCATGTTTCAATTATTACCTTTACAACTTTTCCACTTGCCGCTTCTACAACCTCTTCAATATCCTTTTGAACTAATTCAAAATTCCCATCTTTTAAAGCTCCAATATTAATTACCATATCTATTTCATCAGCACCGTTTTTTACACAGTAAGAAGTTTCAAAAGCTTTAGCTTCTGTTCCCATGGCTCCAAGAGGAAAACCCACTACACAACAAACTTTTACATCTGATCCTTGAAGTTGTTTACTAACTTCTTTAACATGGCAACTATTTACACAAACAGACATAAAGTCATATTCTTTAGCTTCATTACAATATCTTATAACATCTTCTACCTTAGCATCTGCCTTTAAAATAGTATGGTCTATCATCTTATTTAGATTCATTTTAATCTCCTTTCAGTTTCTCTGAACCCCTTAAAATCAACTCGTTAGGAATTGTTATCTCCTTTATAACTGGCCTTTTATCTTTAGTATTAATAATTTCAAGCAAGAGTTTCATAGCTTCCATCCCTTGTCTTTTCGGTTGTCTATGAACCACTGACAAATTAAAATTTAAAATACTTAAAACTTCAATATCGTCAAATCCTATTATGGAAACATCTTTTCCTATGGTTAGTCCCAGCTCATTAAAAGCTTTAATACAGCCCAATGAAGAAAGGTTATTAGATGCAAAAATTGCAGTTGGAGGCTCTTTTAAATTCATTAATTTTAAACACCCCTCATATGCCTTTTCCAGCCTAAAATCCCCTATAAATACATAGTCAGGGTCTATCTCTATTCCCCTTCTATCAATCGCCTTTTTAAACCCAATATATCTTTCTCTTCCAGGTTTTGAATTCATTGGCCCTGTAATTATTCCTATTTTTGTATGTCCCGCATCAAGTAAAGCATTAACAGCTTCATAACTGGAATATATATTATCTACAAATACTGAAGAAAGCTCTAAACCATCCACATCTCTGTCTATTAAAACTATTGGGAGTCCATTTTCATTTAATTGCATTAGTCTTTCTTTTGTGTATGTATTGTCACATGCAACAGGTGCTATGATAAGACCTGCTAAATCATGGCCTATAATGCCTTGCAAAAATTTATTTTCAAGCTCAACGCTTTCATTGGAACTTAGAAGCTGAATGCTAAAGTCTTCACCCTCTGCAACTGTGCTTATACCCGTTGTCATCTTGGAAAAGAATTCATTTTCAATATCGGGAATTACAACCCCTATATAAGAAGATACCTTTCTACTTAAACTCCTTGCAGCCAAGTTAGGTACATAATTGTATTTTTCAATTATCCTTATTACCTTTTGCCTTGTGTCTTCGCTAACATATCCCGAGTCGTTTATAACACGAGATACGGTGGCAGATGAAACACCAGCTAAATGGGCAATTTCTTTTATATTCAACACTTCACCTCCTGTAAGCGTTTACAGACAGATTACAAGCCATATGTAACCGATTACATTGTAAATATATCATTGATATTTGTGTATGTCAACATTTATTTTTCATAATCTTAACAAAGTTTTAAACTTGAATTTAAAACTTCATTGTAATAAACTGTAATTAACAAAATTCAAACTATGAAAGAGGGTTATTAAATTGAAACTTATTAAAAACGTACTCATACATACCATGGATGAAAAAAATGATAAGAAGGGGTTTAAAGGTTGTGTGTTAATTAATGAATCTAAGATTGAAGAAATCGTTTTTGGAAATTATGAAAAAGAATTTTCCGGCGAAATTATAGACTGTGAAGGATTAAACCTATATCCTGGTTTTATCGATTGTCATAGCCATTTAGGTCTAGACGGTTCAGGCATTGGATATGAAGGTCAAGATTACAATGAATTAAATAAGTTTTTGACCCCTGAACTTCGTGCCATTGACGGAATAAATCCTATGGACCCTTCCCTTAGAAAAGCCTATCAAGGCGGTGTCACATGTGTTGGTACAGGCCCTGGCTCTGCGAATATAATCGGAGGTACTTTTGTAGCAATGAAAACTTATGGAAAAAGAATTGAAAATATGATTCTTAAAGATCCTGTTGCTATGAAATGTGCTTTTGGCGAAAATCCAAAGAGAATTTATCGCGAAAAGGGAATAAGTACAAGAATGTCAACCGCTGCAAACTTCAGAGATATTTTAAATAAGACTAAGGAATACATGTTTAAATTAGAGCTATCTAAAGCAGATCCTAGTAAAAGACCAAGTTTCAATTCTAAATATGAGGCTTTAATACCTGTAATAAAAAAAGAGCTTCCACTAAAAGCTCATGCCCACCAGGCCAACGATATTTTTACAGCACTTAGAATTGCAAGGGAATTTGACTTAGATATAACACTTGAACACGTTACAGAAGGTCATTTAATCTCCCAAGAATTAGCTAAAGAAAATGTTCCCTTAGCTGTAGGACCTTCACTTAGTCATCCTGTTAAATTCGAAATGCAGTTTGTATCTTTTAAAACTCCTGGAATTTTATCAAAAGCTGGTTGTGACGTTTCCATAATTACAGACGCTCCAGTAATCCCTCAAGAATATCTTCCTCTTTGTGCAGGTCTTGCTGTAAAATCCGGTATGGATGAATATGAAGCATTAAAAGCTATTACTATAAATCCTGCTAAACACTTAGGAGTTTCCCATAGAGTAGGTTCAATAGAAGTAGGAAAAGACGCAGATCTAGTTATTACAAACAAAAATCCTCTTTCCATTGAATCAGAAGTAAAATATGTATTTATCAATGGCAACTTAGTATATGAAAATTAATTAAAGGGCTTGTTATAAGCCCTTTTTCCACGTCTTTATAGAGTTTTTAAACCAATTTTTAAACATTTCCACATCCACATCAAGTGTAACTTTTGCATTAGGCTCTCTTTTTAAAATACCATTTATATCTACACAACTTGCTCCATATGTAAATTCTCCTTTTGTTTCAATTCCAACAAAACAATCTTTTACTTTATACATTTCAGGCTTTAATAAATAGGAAATGGCACAACTGTCAAACATCCTTAGACCATTGTCAAAACTACCACTTCTATATCTTTGAAAAAGTCCAAAAAACATTTCACCAAGTTCATTCATCTGTCTAATACTTTCTATCTCTTCCTTAAAGATAGGTATCTTCAATCCAATATCTAAAGTACACATAACTTTTGGAACTTTTGACTCAATTACAATCTTTGACGCTTCTGGATCACATCTAAAATTAAATTCTTGGTATATCCCTGCATTCCCTCTACCTATGGCACCCCCCATTAGTACAATTTCTTGTACTTTATCCATAACTTCAGGATATGTAACAAATAAAATTGCTATATTTGTTAAAGGTCCAATGGGAACTAAAGTAATTTTTTCATCACTTTCCATTATAGTTCTGTACATGGCAGAAACCGCAGACTCTTCTAATAAATTACTTGTATCTGCTTTAGGAAATATATACCCTTCCATTCCCGTTTCTCCATGAACTTGTGATGCGTTAATAAATTCTGAAACAAGAGGTCTTTTAGCTCCCATAGCAACGGGAGTACTATAGTTTAAAAACGCTAACAATTTAAGAGCATTTTTAGTTACATTGTGTATATCTACATTCCCATTTACAGTTGTAATAAGTTTTACATCCAACTCTTCTGACGCCAGTGCAATGGCTATTGCTATAGCATCGTCAATTCCAGGATCCGTATCAATTATGATAGGTCTTTTCATAAATCCTCCATTATTTCACTTATAATAATTAATACCTTCATAAAAATAAGATTTTCACATCGCTTTACAAAGTAACCCTTAAAGATTAAATCTATTTTTCAATCATCTCTAAAAAAGCTTCCAATCTAGTTGAAACCTGTCCTCTGTCCGTATCAGAATAGTCTAATTCAATCTTCGTGTAGGGAATTTTTGCCTTTCTTACTTCTTTTTCTATCTTTACAGCTTCTACATTAAAAGTGTGACAAGCCTGTAAAACTACTTCAACCACCCCATCAACCTTATACTCTTCGATCAGTCTTTGAATATTTTCAACCCTCTCGGTATTATCCGCCATTACAGAACATCCTATTTTTAAATACCTTTCAGCAATTGCAAGAAGTATATCATCTGCATCTTCATCTATAAGATCTTCACAAGTTCTAGTACCTGAACAAGTATCATAAACTACAATTACCCCACCATTGTCTTCAATAGTTTTACAAACTTTATCCATAACTCCACCCATAGGGCAACCTGTAAGCATTATTCTCTTTGCATTTTTACAAACCTCTGAACCGTTTTTATTGAAATTTTCTTCAATTGAATTGCAAAGCTCTTCAACCGCATCAATCCTATCCTGTAGAGTTAATTTGTAACCTTCTCCTTCAGTTGCCTTTACCATATCTATACCATACATTGGAGGAGGGGTCATCTTTTGAAGTTCAAACATTCTGTGTTTAGCTTTACGAAGTCTATTAGATTTTTTCACAGATTTTCTAATCATTTCATCAGTAATTTCAATTTCAAACTTCTCTTCTATGTACTCTTTTAAAAGTTTAATCTCCTCTTTCCATACCTTGGACGCATAAGATCTTTTATTTCCCTGAGGAAGGTGCATTACATAAACATCTTTTCCCAAATCCCTTAAAAGCTCATACATTTTCTTTTTGCCATCACAAGTAGTTTCTCCGATTATTAAATCAGAAAAATATGTATAAGGACATTTTTCAGAAACTGCAAAACCATAAGAAGATTTTATTAAAGGGCATAAATTTTTAGGAAGAGTATTTTCTGCAATGGGAATAGTCTCCTGACTAGTTCCACATAGTCCCACAGATACAAGACCAGCAGCATCCAAAATTTCACAGGGTGTATAAGCACAAAAAACTCCTGCAATTTTTTTGCCTGCTTCTTTTAAATCCTTTACTTTTATAAATCCATCTTTTCTGGCCTCGCTTAGTTCCTCAAAGCGTTGGGGTAACGATAAACTCATTTTCTACTCCTTTATAGCTATTTTTATACTTACACTTTAACAAGTTATACATATTTAATTTTAGACCTAACAATATTTATTGTCAATTATTTATATTTTAAATATATGTCCTTGTATTATCCTTTCTAAAAATAAGAAAAGAAAAGAAGAGAATATTCTCCACTTTCCTTTTCTTATCAAACTTTATCTTTAGAGTGTAGATTATTTATTTAATTCATAAGCTAAAGCAAGTCCACTTTCCAGTTGAACCGACACTAATCGTTTAATAGGAACTACACTATAGTCCATCTTCTCCTCCAAATAATCTGCCAACTCTTTTAATTTAATTTCTGCTTTAGAGCATTCTTCTTTTAAGATTTTATACCCCTTAGAACCTTCTTCCTGTTTCTTAAGTTCTTCTTCGTTCATTCTAATGATTAATCCCAAGGACAACATACTATAAAACTTACTCACAAGTAAATTGTCAAATTTTTCTGCAACAGTTGCTTTTTTATTGTATATATCAACTTCTTCAATCATTTTTAAAGTAGAACTATGAACTTGTTCTAGATCTGTAAAAGCTTCAATCGCTAGCCTAAATACATTGTCTTTTGCAACATATGGTTTAGACTTTTCTAAAGAATCCAATAAATAGTCATCTAGTTTTTTAGCATATTCTATAGACTTCTTAATAGCTTCTTTTCTTGTAATTTCCGACTCTGACTGATCATCTATTCTCTTATCGTAGAAATATGGAAGTTCTGTTACAAGAGTACATGATCCATATTTAACTCCAGCATAATCTGCAGAACAAGTTCCTATATTTATCTCTTCCTCTGGATTTTCAACCCCATATTTTTCTAAATAATCATATTCATCAGAAATTTTTAATTCTTTGTAAATTGCAGGGGCAAAAGCTTCACAGTAAGGAGCTTCAGGTTCTCCGTAATTTACAGGGATATTTTGCTTATTTGCAGCCTCTATAAAAGAGTTGTAAACTTCCTTTATATCTCTACTAATGTACCAATAAGCTCCTCCAAATCCAGCGTTGTGTAAAGAATAGATAAACTCAGGCTTTATCTCATCTATAAGATCCATCATAGCTTTTGTTTCAGGTATGGGCTTATCAAATTTAAGTTTTTTATACTCTATTGGAAATGTCCAATCCACTTGAAGAAATCCTGCAGGTCTATAGAAGTTTCTAGCATAATTATAAAGGTTATATGGTCCTTTGTACCAACCTTCGTTTTTTCTCGCCCCATCTACATCCCAAGCCTTAATTATATACCAAGTGTAATCCAATGAATTTCTAAATTCTTCATCTTCCACCAATTGGTTTATTAAGTGATCAATTGTCATTGTCCCTATAGGCTCATTTGGGTGGGGAAGTCCAAATACCAAAGCATTTTTACTCCCATTTCCTATTTTTAAACCTATTATTTTTTCTCCTTCTTTGGAAGTTCCAAAATCAAATGTTGAAACTATATCCTTGTGTTTTTCTGCAACTTCATAGCTCATTTCATTAAGTTCATCAACTGTAAAAAAAGTTTTATAGTCAGGAACTCTATTAATAACTCTATCAATTAACTCTTTCATTATTTTACCATCTCCGTAAAAGTAAACTCTGCCCAACCCCATTTACCTTCTCCGTCAATTGGAAGGTTAATATAGTTTTTGGAATTTGCATCATAACTTGCAAACTCAATTATAGGTACAAATACAGCATCTTCTGCTAAAATTTTCTGTGCTTCTTTATAAAGTTCTGCCCTCTTATTACTATCAGCTTCCTTGTTAGCTTCTATAACCAATTTGTCAAATTCAGGATTTGCATATAAAGACCAGTTATTAGATTCTCCTGTTGCATATCTTGCTTGAAGAGCAGAAGGGTCAGGTCCCATAAATCCACCTTGAAGTTCCATAATATAGTCTTTGCTTGTACCAACTTTTTCAGCCCACGCATTATATTCAGATACATTTATTTTCATTTCAATACCCGCTTCTTTAAGAGTTGCCTCCATTAATTTAGCCGCATCTGGATAGCCTCCACCCTCAAATACTTCAACTTCAAGACCTCTTACGTAGTAACCGTCTTTGTCCTTAGTATATCCTGCTTCTTCTAATATTTTAATTGCCTCATCAATATTAAACTTAGGACTTACATCTGTTGTGTTTGCATATTCTTCAATTAAGCTTGGGTACATTGTATATTCAGGTTTTTGAAGACCATGGAATATCTTTTTAGATATTTCCTCTTTGTCTATTGCATAGGAGATGGCTTTTCTAACAGCAACATCTTTAACCTTTTCATTTTCCATATTAAATATAAGTCTCATAGGAGAAGGATATCTATTTATTTCCATTCTTAAATTTTCATCTTGCAATAATTGCTCTGCATTAGCTGAAGGTACGTTTTCTAACACATCTAACTCACCGTTAACAAGTGCTTGAACAGCTGTTGCATCATCTGGAATAATACTGTAAACTACTTTGTCTAATTTAGGAGAACCTTCCCAATAATCTTCATTTTTAACAATTGTAATAGACTCTCCCTGTACATAATTTTCTAGTTTAAACGGACCACTTCCAATAGGCTTAGAAATTATTGCTTCATTTTCTTCCCAAGGTTTTCCATTGTCTAAAACATGTTTTGGCATTATAAATGTTGAATACCAGCCTAATTCAGCAATAAGTGATATGTCTGGATCTTTTAGTTTAAAGGTTATAGTATAATCATCTACAACATCAAAAGATTCAATATTTTGAAATTTAGTGTTCATAAGGTATTGAGGATCTGACTTTATTTTTTCAAAAGTATATTTTACATCTTCAGAAGTTACTTTTTCCCCATCATGCCACTTTGCATTTTCTCTAAGATGAAATGTAATTTCCTTCGCATCTTCAGATATGTCCCAAGACTCTGCAAGATCTGGAATTACTTGTTTTGAAGCATCTAATTTAACAAGTCTATTAAATATATTTTGAAATATTGGATAGCCATTGTCATCTGGTAATTTATCAGGATCCCAGCTCATAGGATCACCGAAGTGTCTTACGATAATTTGTCCACCTGTCTGTACACTTTCATTTTCTTTAGAACCTGTACTTGAACCTCCCTTGCTATCTGGTTTACAAGAAACCAATAACATCATACACGCTAGCATTATAGCCACTATTTTCTTTTTCATAATTTCCTCCTTTATAATTTAATGCAATACGCATAATGCTCTTTTTCAACCTCCACCCTATTAGGGTATCCTTTAAAACATTCCTCTGTCGCCATTAAACATCTATTTGCAAAATAGCAAGCAGGCTTTAAGTCAATAGGAGTTGGTGGTTCACCTTGAATATCAATTCTATTCATTTCTTCTGTTGGATCTATAGAAGCACAATTTGATATAAGAACCTTAGTATAAGGGTGTAATGGATTTTCAATTACATCTTTTGCATATCCATATTCCACAGGTTTGCCCAAATACATAACTAATATCTTATCTGCTATATACCTTGTAAGTGCTATATCGTGACTTATAAATAAAATAGAAGTTCCCTGTTTCGATAAATTTAACAAGGCATTAATAATATCTGCTCTGACCGATATATCTAACATACTCACAGGTTCATCTGCAATTATGAACTTAGGTTTTAAAAGAGTCGCCCTAATTATTGAAATTCTCTGAAGTTGTCCACCTGATAGCTGGTGGGGGTATCTTTGCATTATTTCATCTGCAGGTCTTAATCCCCCTTCTTCAAGAGCTTTTAAACAAATACTATATCTGTCCTTGTCGTCTTTACCAATATTGTGAATCTTTAAAGGTCGAGTTAGAATATTTCCTATCTTATCCCTTGGAGTAAAGGAGTCATAAGGATTTTGAAAAATCATTTGAACGTAACGTCTAAAAGTCTTTTCATCTTTTTTTAAAATTTCCTCTACGGATTTTTCTCCTATAAAAATTTCTCCATCAGTAGGTTTTTCAAGTCTAGCAAGAACTCTTCCTAGTGTAGATTTTCCACACCCGCTCTCCCCTATTAATCCTAAGATTTCTCCTTCTTTAATATCAAAACTCACATTGTCAACAGCTTGAATATAGGACTTTTTAAAAAGATTCTTATTAGCAGGATAAAACTTTTTTATATTTTTTACTCTAATATTATTTTTCATCTGAAATCTCCTGTATATTGTGGCAATATACTCTTCTATTATCCACTACTGTTTCCTTAGGTTTTTTTACTTCACAGATATTAGTCTTATACGGACATCTATCTTTAAATATACAACCTACATGTTCTTTAGAAAGGTCTGGCATAAACCCTGGTATAGATTTTATTTCTTCTGTATCTCCTTTCATAGAAGGAAAACTGTCTATTAAACCCATTGTATAAGGATGGTATGGTCTCTTGAGAACATCCTTAGTAAACCCAAACTCCATTAACTCTCCTGCATAAAAAATTGCAACTTTATTACAAGACTGAGCAACAACAGAAATATCATGTGTTATCATAATTCTTGTCATTTTCATAGTTTGTTCCAGTTTTAGTATTTCATCTAAAATCTGACCTTGGGTTACTACATCAAGTGCTGTGGTTGCTTCATCTAAAATAAGTAATTTAGGATTGAACAACAGCGCAATGGCTATGGAAATCCTTTGTAACATTCCTCCAGATAATTCATGAGGATATAAATTTACAACTCTATCAGAAAGATTTACTTTATTTAATAGTTCCACAAATATTTTTTTAACTTTTTCTTTTGTAGCTTTTGGCTCGTGAACTCTGTAAATATCATATACCTGTTCAAAAATTCTATGTACTGGACTTAGAGAGTTCATAGACTTTTGAAATACAACTGCAATTTCCTTCCACCTTATTTTATTAAACTCATCCTTAGATAGAGAAATTAAATCTTTATCATAAAAATTGACTTTACCAGAAATTTCCGTTTCTTTAGGGTCTAAAAGCCTTATCATTCCCATGGCAACTGTTGACTTTCCCGAACCAGATTCTCCTACTATACCTAAAGAGTCAGCCTCATTTAAAGAAAAATTTACATTTCTACAAGCCTTAACAGAAGAATCTTTATTAATATACGAGATATTCAAATTTTCAACTTTTAATATTTGATTTTCTTCCATTATTTTCCTCCTCTACTTAGATTTTTTGGATTTAAAGCTCTATTTAAGCCATCTCCTAGTAAGTAGAAACAAGTTACTGTAAGTACAATTGCAATACCTGCAAAAGTAGAAATCCACCAAGCATTTGTAATATATTGTTTACCTTCATATATCATTTGACCCCAACTAATTGTGTTAGGATCTCCTAAACCTAAGAAGGAAAGTCCTGCCTCTGTAAGAATAGCATTTGCCATTCCTACAGTAGTGTTAGAAATTACTGGATAAATTCCATTTGGAATAATATATTTAAAAAGTATCTGTCTTTTATTTTCACCTAGAGAAACTGCCGATTTTACAAAAGTCCTCTCCCTCAAACTCATGGCTTGAGCTCTCATTAGCTTTGCATTACTAGGCCAAGTCGTAAGCCCTATAACTATCATCACATTAGTAATAGAACTTCCAAAAAGTGCAATTATCATAAGTATTAAAAAGAACGTTGGAAGCATCATAAAGATATTTATAACTTCAGACAAAATTCTGTCCACCGTTCCTCCAAAATACCCTGCAACTCCTCCTATTATAATTCCTATAACCCCCGATATAAGTGCAGAGACCACTGCAACTTTTACAGAAGTCCTAGTTCCATATACTATCATTGAAAACACATCCTGTCCCAGATGGTTAGTGCCTAATAAATGTCCCTCTTCCCCGACTTCACCAAGGGATAAATCTCCAAATTCATAGGGATCAAAATTAGCAATAAGGGGTGCAAAAACTATTATAATAAGTATAATTAAAAGTCCTATTAACCCCGCCTTAAGTTGGTTGTCCCTCTTAATCATTTTTATAAAATTTATTTTCATCTTAATCACCATACCTTATTCTAGGATCCACAAATGCATATATGATATCTACTATCATCATTACAACTGCAATTGAAATACTCATCACGAGATAAATTCCCATTAGAGTAGGATAGTCCCTTTGATTTATGGCATTTAGAACAAGCCTACCAGTCCCAGGCCACGCAAATATAATTTCAACCAGGGCAACCCCAGTTACTAAGTATGCAATCGAAATACCAAAAATTGTTATAGTTGGAAGTATTGCATTTTTAAAAATATACTTATTAAATATCTTTTCTTCGCTCATACCACAAGCTCTAAAAGTCTGAATATAATCTTCGTTGATAACTTGAAGTACCGAAGACTTTGCTATACGAAAATATAGCGGAATTTGAATTAAAACCATAGTCAAAACTGGAAGAATTAAATGCTTTAAAACATCCAGCACATACCATATCCCTTCATAGTCGGCTCTTGGATCAGTCATTCCAAAAGTCGGTAGAAGATCTAATTTAGTAGAGAAGATAATTACAAGCATAAGTCCTAACCAAAACGATGGCATAGAATTTAATATGTAGTTTACCGAAGAAAATATCACATCCAATAAAGATCCTTCTTTTCTAGCAGCTGAAATTCCCATACCTGTACCAAGTATTAAAGAAATAATTGCTGAAGATAACACTAAGAGTATTGTAGGTCCAAGTTTTTCTAAAATCATATCTTTAACGGGCCTATTATAAATTACAGAAACTCCCAAATCACCTTTAGAAACGTTTTCTAAATACTTTAAATATTGTTTGTGTAATGGTTGATCAAAACCATATTTCTTTTCCAAAGCTTTTTGCAATTCTATATTGTCAACTTCCTTACCCATCATGGTCTTAATTGGACTACCTGGTGCTGCATTGATAATTATAAAGTTTAAACTGAAAACCACCAGTATGGTTAAAAAAGCGGACAACACTCTTTTAATCATGTATTTTGGCATTTAATCCTCCTCATTATAAAAAATTTGACATGATTTCTATAATAGGTGAACGTGTTCACCTTTAGCTTATTATATCTTTATCTCAATATAGTGTCAAGAATAATTTGATAATAAATTTAGATAAGTTTCATTGACAATTAAAATACATTACTATATGATGATTGTGTATGAAATAAAAACATTTTTATGAAAAGGTTTGACCTCGTGCTTTTAAAACAACTTTATTTTAACTTCACTTTGTTAGACAACCCTAAGCTTTTACCTATTAAAATTTGAGGTGTTAAATGGTTAGACAAACTTATTTGAATTTAGACAAGTCAAAAAGAGAAATGATTAAAGAAAATGTACTTAAAATGTTCATAGAAAATAAATATGAAGATGTTACAATAAGAGAACTTTCTCAAAAATGTGACATTTCCATAGGATCTTTCTATAAATATTTTGAAAGTAAAGACGACATGTATCTCTACTATATGTGCGAAATTGAACAAAAAATTCTTGACGAGGAGTATAAACACAATCGAAGTTTGTTTACAAGTAAACCCTATTCAGATCTAAAAAATATATTAACTCCTCTGGAAATAGGCTTTAATAGAACTTGGCTTAAAGTACCCAACTATATTTTAAGCAAATTTTATTTTGAAGGTTATGCTGAAAATCTTAATAGCAGGGTTTTAAAAGAGCTTGACAAACTCTATGATGAAGGAAAAATTTTTCAATATTTTGAGAAAGATATGGTAAAGTTTGTATACATAACTTATATGTACAATTTTATTCTCTATATAAAGAAAAAAGAAATTACTTCCGATGTAGAATTTATTCGACTGAAAAAATTATATTCTGAAAAAATAGTTTTTAAGGGAATTTTTAAAGCAGATTTTTATGAAAAAATGTTTGGAAAATAAAAAGAGCTATAGGCAAACCTATAAGCTCTCTATTTAAATATTGTTACATCTTCAGGTTCAATTCTCACCGTTTCATGAGAGTCATATTGACCTTTTCCTATTGCTATAATCAGTACAGGAACATATCTTTCCTTGTCTAGATCAAAAGCCTCTGCTATTAAGTCCTCTTCAAATCCACCTATTGCATTTGTCTCGTAACCGTGAGCTCTTGCTACAAGCATCAGCTGCATAGCTGCAAGACTACAATCAATTTTGACAATATCGTTCATCTTTTGTTTAGATGCCCCCATATAGGCAGGCATAAAGAAGTCCATTAACTCTTTTTTTACATCCTCAGGCATAATTCCCTGTCTAACTGCCGTTCCATATATCTCTTCTGCTCTTTCATAACACCTCATATCTCCAAAGATTAAAATCATGGCAGAAGAACTATCATTTTGCCTTTGATTAAAACGAATTAAGGGGCGAAGTTTTTGCTTTCCTTCCTCAGACTCAACTACCACAAATCTCCAAGGTTGCAAATTTACTGATGAGGGAGCTTTGGTAGCCTCCTTAATTATTTGTAACATCTCATCTTGAGGTATTTTATAATTTTCATCAAATACCTTAACAGAATGTCTATTAAATACTATATCCTTAAAATCGTTATTCATAATACACCTCCACAACTAAGCTTTAAAATTTAATTCTATATATAATTATACATCTAAGCAAACTGTTTACATAGCAAAATTTATTATAACCCATCCCTTTTTAAATTTCACCTATTCTAAAATTTTTAATATATTCTATATATTTTATTTAAACCTTAAATCTCCCTTAGTAATTACTAAAAAAGAGAGCAGAACCTGCTCTCTTTAAATCTTTTAAATTAATATATTTCCAAAAAATTTTTTAATACTTCTTTAAACTTTTCTGGATTTTCTGCTGCAAATTTAGTATGTCCATACTCTTCTTCTTCATGAAGTACTTTCTCTTTCGTGTTTAAAGAGTCATATATGCTCTTTGCCATCTCATAAGGTGTAACTTCATCAGCTTTAGAATGTATTATTAGTGTTGGAATACTGAAGTTTTTATCTTTAATATAGTCTACGGAATTCATGTCATCTAGAGTAAACCCTAATTTTACTTGATAAAAAATATTACCAGCAAATTTCATAAAAGACTTTGGTAGACCTGTATCTTTTTCAATTTTGTCAAATTCCTTTTCAGCAAATACATAGCCATCAGTCAAAGGACTATCTAAAACTAAGTAATCCATTTCCTGGAACCTAGACGATGTAATAAGTGCGGTTGCGGCCCCTGCCGACTCTCCAAAAAGCAGAAGCTTTGAATCTTCTTTCTTATCCTCAAGCGCAAACTTAAGCATATCTTCACAGTCGTAGGACTCTAAAACTCCAAAAGTATTATATTCTGCCATATTATCTCCAGAGTTTCTTTGATCGTAAATTATACAGTTATAGCCAAGATCCAAAAACGCATCTGCTACAGCTGTCACCGATTTTTTTGTACCTCCAAACCCATGTACCAACACGGCAATGTTTTTATTGCCTTCGTCTTTTACATAAATCGCAGGTATTTCGTGATCGTACTTACTGGATTTTATGCTAAAAGACTCAATATCATGTCTAGATTCAAAATCCTCGTACTCGTCTATGTACATTGCAATGTCTTCATTAGTCTTTTTTCTTGACTGGGCATTTGAAAAAGAATCAAAAACTCCTTTTCCTACAAAAAAAGTAAACCCTAAAAATCCTACGATTACAATTGCTAAAATTACTATTAATATTATCTTGAAAACCTTCTTCACATACTTCACCCCTTAATATATTTTTAATTTTAAAATATGAATCTTAAATCTAGTTAAACTTTAGGTTAATTTAAGTATACCATAAAATTTTACCTGCAATACCATAATGTATAGAAATAGGTAAATGGCAGGGTTTTATTACCCTCTGGAATATTTTTTCTTTATCTAAGACTTTTATTTACCTTAATCATAAATATCCCAAGATCCTTTTTGTGCATTTAGATTGTTTAGTTGATAAGAAAAAAAACTGATTTTGATCTAAACATTTTATTAAAACCTATCATGATACATGAAATCTCTTTCTAGTTTAGTAAATTTAAATCGGTAAACTTTCTTTATAATTTATTATAGAACCTATAGTTTAAAACTAAATGATAATGAAGTTTTCGAATCAGTTTTCTATTTTTTAAGAGAGAGTATACTCGTACAAACGTTGATGAGCTTAAAAATGATTTGTTTTAATATATTAAAGAATTATATAATATAAGAGTCCTAATTCTAATAATGATACGCTTTTACTTGTGAAAGAGAAAAACTTTATGAAGATGACGAGATTAATTAGTTTTTTGTGTTCACTATCTACTTTTTTCGAGCTAGCAATTTTCTTTTCTTATTTATCTTTTTTATTTTATCGTAGATAATCGGTTTTAAACTTTAGTTTCATTTTTATCTAATTATACTTTAAATTTAAATATTAACACCATATTATTTGAATTATGATACAATATTATGATAAGTTAAGATATATTATTACATAGATTGGGTTTAAAATGGAAGAGAGAAAAGACAGAGTTAATTTTATTACAAACGGGGATATTTCTAAGGTCATCATGAAGTTGTCCATCCCCCTTATGATATCCAATTTAATAAAGACGTTATACGGTATTACAGACGGGATTTTTGTTGCAAGACTTTCTTCTGAAGACTATGCTGCAACCGCATTTATTTGGCCACTTCAGTTTTTGTTCCTTGCTTTAGGAATCGGAATAAGTGTCGCCTCCATATCCCTTATGAGTCAAAGACTTGGTGCGGGAAATAAAAAAGAGGCAAAGGTATATGCAAACCACACTTTGCTCATCTCCATTGTGCTTGGGGTAGTGTTTGCTGTGCTATGCTATTTTATAGCACCCTATGCTTTTAAGTGGATGGGGGCTAAAGGGTCCTTTCACGAAAAATCTACCTTGTTTTTACAAATAAACGCCATCGGACTTACTTTTGACCTAATATTTTTCGGTTATCAGGCCATTTTAAACGCTCAGGGAATGACAAAGCCCATCACTATCATTTCAGCCATTTCATCTTTGACAAATGTGGTGCTTGATCCATTTTTCATATTCGACAATGTGCTTGGTCTTCAGGGACTTGGCCTTGGTCTTAGGGGCGCCGCATATGCGACTGTAATAGCAAAAATACTTCTTGTAGTCATCGCAGTATTTGTGGTTAAGAAATCCTCTGAAATAGAAGTTAGCTTTAAAGACTTTAAGTTTGACTCCAATGTAGTAAGAAATATGTTCTCCATAGCAATTCCCGCATCCCTTGCAAACTCTGGAGAGGCTATCGGGTTTACAATACTAAATAAATTCATTCAAAGTTATGGCACCACGACACTCGCAGCCTTTTCCATGGGCAATAGAATTTCCGACATTGTAAGTCAGGCATCCATGGGTATCGGTATGGCACTTACTTCCATAATCGGACAAAACTATGGTGCAGGTAAGGAACAAAGAACAAAAGATATATTTAAAATGGCAAATGTAATGATAACTTTCCTCTCCTTTTTTGCCGCAATAATACTTATCACCTTTAAAGATTCTCTACTTTCCATCTTTATTAAAGACAGAAGTGAGGTTGAACTTTGGATGCAGGCGAGCGAGTACATGTACTACTCCGCAGCAATTACCTTCTTTATGGGTTACTTTGCTGCAATTAACGGATATTTCCAAGGACTTGGAAAGACGAAACTTACCATGATTCTATCCCTTGGAAGGCTTTGGGCTTTTAGACTTCCAGTAATCATGCTATTAAAGTCCTTTACAAACCTAGGTTCTACAGGAATTTGGATTTCAATGTTGTTTTCAAATGCCATTACCGTATTTATAGGATTTGATATGTATAGGAAATATAATCAAGCCCCCAGTCGTTAGCTGAGAGCTTGATTATAAAGCAATAAGATCTCCTGATGTTAGGAGATTTTTTTTATTTGGTATATTTTTATATCTTTGAGATTCTTTTTTATCTTCTTTAGAAATCTCAGATAGTCTGTTAAAGTTAGTTATCTACTTCTTAAAAAGGGCTAAAACTTTATCTACTCATCCAGTCATCTCTCATGTTTAGACTATCTTCTTCTGCTATCTCTCTTAGCTTGAAAAATATCAAGAATCAAAGCAATTTCTGTGATTTAAACAAGAATTATAAGTGTATTTCAAAGAAAAGTCTAAACAAAACAGATAAAATATGGAAGATAAACTTCAATAATACCGCGATAAAAAGTATCAACGGAAATTAAATAAAAAGTTTTAATACTTTTATCATACCTACTTAATTTTTATAAATTAATATGCTAATACCCCATATCTTCGATTTTCCAAGGCTTTCCCTTCTCTTCTCTTACAAGTATCCACTGAAATTTTTCATATTTCATGTCTGAAAAACCTTCATTTACTACGGAATGAACGTCAAAGTCACTTAGTATAACTATGGTATTTTCAGGTTTTGCTCCAATGTCTTCTCCTCTTCCATAATCCATATAAAACTCAATATTTTCATCGGAAATTTTTTCATCATACCAAAGTTTTAAAAGATCCGTATCTTTGAGTTTGAATTTTTTTTCAACTTCAAGTATGGCATCGTTTATTTCATCACTGTCGAACTTTTCTGAAGTACCAATTTCTATGGTAGGTCCCTTAGCTTCTGTTACTTTAGCTTCTGTTGCTTTGTTCTCTTTGCCAGTGCAAGATACAAGCGTAATTACAAGTAGCACTGTCATCATAGATAGTATTATCTTTTTCATATACTCCCTATCCCCAATATTTTGCATCTACCGTTCTAAATCTAATAGCTTCTAGTAAATGTTTTTCTTTTATCTCTTCGCTTTCATCTAAATCTGCTATAGTTCTTGAAAGTTTTAGTATTTTATTTATGCTCCTTGCAGAAAATTTATACTTTTCATATGAAATTTCTAAAAGTGAATTTAATTTGTCATCTAATTTTACATATTTTTTTATAAGTCTATTGTTCATCTGTCCATTTGTCTTGACTTTTTCTTTTTCAAACCTCTTTTTTTGCAATTCTCTTGCTTTAATTACTCTTTCTCTTATCTTTGAAGATTTTTCTTCATGGGTTTCTTTAGTCAAGTCCTTTAGTTTTACAGGCTTTACGTCCACATGTATGTCAATTCTATCTAGTATCGGTCTAGAGATTTTTCCTAAGTATCTTTGAATTTGAAACGCTGAACAAATACATTCGTGATCTTTCGAACCGTAGTACCCACAGGGACAGGGGTTTGCTCCCGCAATAAATAAGAAGTTTGCAGGATATGTCAGTGTGGCATTTGCTCTTGATATGGTAATTGTCTTTTCTTCTAAAGGTTGTCTTAAAACTTCTATGGTTGATTTTGGGAATTCGGGAAGTTCATCTAAAAAAAGTGCTCCATTATGTGCCAAGGAAATTTCTCCAGGTTTTGGTATTCGCCCTCCACCAATTATTGAAACCGATGAACTGGTATGATGTGGTGCTCGAAAGGGTCTTTTCTTTATTAGCTTATTTTCTTTTAATTCTCCACTAACTGAATATATCTTTGTACATTCCATGGATTCAGAAAAGTCAAGTGGCGGCAAAATAGTGGGAAGTCTCATGGCTGCCATTGTTTTTCCCGCTCCCGGTGGTCCAATCATAAGGAGATTGTGTTCTCCTGCTGCTGCTATTTCCATGGCTCTTTTAAGATTCTTCTGTCCCTTAATTTCTGAAAAATCAATCTCATATTCACTTTCTTCTTCATAGTTGTTGAAAACGTCTTCGTTATAAGGGCTTATTTCTAGATTTTCGTTTAAATATTCTATTAATTGGTTTAAATTTTTTACAGGAATTATATCTATTCCGTTTACTAGGGAACACTCCTCTGTGTTTTCTATGGGAATTATCACTTTTTCAAAACCCATTTCTTTTAATGAAATAACCATCGGCAAAGCCCCATCAACCGCCATTAGTCTACCGTCAAGGGCAAGTTCTCCAATAAACGCCATTTTGTCTTTAGGTTCTTTTACAACAATCCCATAGGCTGTGAGGATTGCAATTGCTATTGAAATATCTAACTGTGAACCTTCTTTTTTTAAATTTGCCGGAGCTAGGTTAATGGTAATTCTACCTAGTGGAAACTTAAATCCTGAATTTGTTATAGCCGATCTTACCCTTTCCTTAGCTTCTTTTATGGATACGTCTGCAAGCCCAACTATATTAAAGGCTTGAAGTCCCCTTGCAATATCCGCCTCTACTTCTACTTTATAGCCTTGTAGTCCTTCCAAAAAACAAGTGTATATTTTAGAATACATACCTACTCCTTATCTAATAGGGTTATTTTATCGCCTTTTTTAATATGTCCCCCCTTTAGTACCTTTGCAAATATTCCTTCAGTAGGCATAATACAACTTCCTACTTTACTTTTTATGGCACATCCTTTGTGGCATTCTTTTCCTATTTGTGTAACTTCAAGAACTGTCTCTCCTATTGAAAACTTTGTTCCTACAGGTATTTCATGCAGTACAAGTCCTCTTGTGGTAATGTTTTCTGCAAAATCTCCGTCTTTTAAGTCTTTAAGTCCTCTTTTTCTCATTTTGTCGATGCTCTCTTCTGCTAGCAAACTCACTTGTCGATGCCAGTTTCCTGCATGGGCGTCATTTTCAAAACCGAAATTTTCTATTAGTTTTCCAACTTCTACAGGAGTTTTTATAACTCCCTTCTCTTTTGAAATATTAACGTCAAGAACTTCTCCTACTTTTTCTTTTCTTATATAGCGTCCAGATTTTCCTCCAGATTTTTCCATTAACTTCACTTCTTCCACTACCATATTCCTGTCTATTGCCTTACACATATCATATATTGTAAGGGCTGCACTATTACAACCTACAAGCGCTTCCATCTCCACACCGGTCTTTCCTGTGGTCTTGGTGGTGCAGTAAATGTCTATACTTGACTCTTTTAATTTAAATTCTATATCTACTCCAGTTAAAATTATGTTATGACACATGGGAATTATATTTGGGGTGTTTTTAGCTGCCATAATTCCTGCAACCTGAGAAACTGCAAGTACATCTCCCTTTTTTATTCCACCTTCTTTAATTCTCTCCAGTGTTTCTTTTTTCATTTTGATTGTAGCTTTAGCAGTTGCAACTCTAACGGTATCTTTTTTTTCAGATATGTCCACCATTTTTGCTCTTCCCTGTTTATTTATATGAGTTAAGTTCATCTATCCTCCAATTTCATTCATATCGGTTTTGTTGTAGCTTCCTTTTATAAGATTGTGTTTTTCAGGCTTTTCTTCAATGGCTTTTACAATGATTTCTCTTATGTCCTCTCCCTGTCGCAGTGGTTTTTTTATATCCAAAGTCTTGGTAGAATGTAGGCACAAAACCAGTTTCCCTTTAACTGTCAACCTTATTCTATTGCAGTCTTTACAAAAATTACACGATATGGGATTTATAAATCCTATTTTCCCTTTATATCCTTCAATTTTATAGTACTTTGCAGGCCCCGAACCTCTTTGGTCCTCTATCGGAATTAATTTAGTAGAAGATTTTATAAGCTCTTCATTTGAAATAAAGTCTTTTTTGTGTTTTATAGCTTCTCCTATTGGCATAAGTTCAATAAATCTTACAACTATGTCCTCATCTTTTGTCAAATCTAAAAAGTCTTTATATTCGTCTAAGTTAAAGGATCGAAGTACAACTGTATTTATCTTAATTGGACTTATTCCATATTTTTTACATTCTCTAATTCCCTGTAAAACGTCTTCCAGCTTTCCACCTCTAGTTATTTCTTCATATCTATTGGGCTTTAAGCTGTCCAAAGAAATATTAACCCTATTAAGTCCCGCCTCTTTTAGATCCTTCGCCATATCTTTTAATAAAATTCCATTTGTGGTCATGGAAATATCCTCTATTCCCATTTTGCTAAGTCCTTTTACAAGGTCAATAACACCTCTCTTGACGAGAGGCTCTCCACCGGTAATTCTTATTTTTTTTATTCCCAAGTCTTTAAACGCTTTAGCTATTTGAAGGTATTCGTCAATTGTAAGCACTTCTTTGGAATCTACTTTTAAAAACCCGTCTTCTGGCATACAGTACTTACATCTTAAATTGCATCTATCTGTTATGGAGATTCTTAAATAGTCTATCTCTCTTCCAAATCTGTCTTTCATCATCTCACCTAAAATAATTATAGCATAGGTTACTTGATTACAAGTCCAACAATTGTAGCAGTATCGTCTATTTTGGAAAAGTTTTTCAATTTAGCTACATTGTCTAAATTTGTGTAACTTTTCCCAAGAAATTTATTTATTTCTAAAACCTTTCCCCTAACTATTATATTTTTGTAGTCTGAATAATTTATTAAAACTCCATCAAAAGATATATTTCCTTCTTTTAGTCCCTCTTTTTTTAAGACGCAAATTCCTTTAAGTTTTATAGGACCTTCATTAAGAACTGTAAAATTTTCAAGTTCCATAAAGTATTCTTTTTCTAATTTATAGAACTTATCTAGATAATCCCTAATTAGTATCTCTATCGCTTGAGCTAATTTTTCAAGATTTTTAACCTCTATTTCTCTATTATTTATCAAAGTCTCCTCTTCATCTGTTTCCTTTCCACTTTTAATGTGATTGTTATAAATTTCATTTATAAACCTTTCATAATCTTTCCTATTTATATAGTAGGTTTCATCTTCCACTCCATAAAATACCAAATCTCCATTAATCTTTTCTAATTCATTTTCTAAAATTAAATCTAAATCCTTTTGTTCCGGCTTTACTTTGGAATTTTCATTAAAAAATATCGATTCATTTGGTTTAAATATTATATCGTTATATGTAATTGTGTTTTTATATTCTACCTTATAACTTATACTGTATTTGTCTTTTATTCTTCCAAGTTTAAAATGTGGAATTTTTCTATAACAATTTAGTCCAATATCATTTAACTGAATTTCTTTTAATTTATATTCTTTTGGGTCTTTACAGAACTGTAAAAAATTTTGATCCTCTAACATCTTATAGTAGATAGATCTTGCTATTAGTCTATTTTGATAGTAATTTCTTTGGTTTATAGATTTTTTAGATTCCATTCTAATTCCAAATATTAAAACTGTTATAATTGATGTCAAGAGCATGAAAATTATAAGGGGATATATTAAAACATAGGCTTTAGTCTTCATTTGTTACCTCTACATAAATTCCTGAATTTAAAGTCTTGGTCTTGCCTTTCTCCCTATATGAAAAGTTTAGGTTTATATAGTTTTTATCCTTGTCAAAATAAGACTTTGAAACGGAAATTAAATTTTCACAAATTGCATTTGTTCCTTTATAAACTGGTTTTTGTCCATCTTCAAGGGGTTTTCTTGTACTTAAGAGTTCCCTATACAACTTATCGTCCTTCATATAATAATAAACATAGTCATAAGTAGAAAAATCTTCATAGGGCAATATCTCTATAACAAATCCTAAATTGTCTTTTTTTAGATTGTATGGAAATTTACTACTTTGGTAAATTTTTAAACTTCGTCCTACTTCTTTTTCAATATAGGATGTTGCGTACTCTATGGAAGAGTGGTTTTTACTGTATAGGAAGTCATTTTTAAGTACTTTTAGAGAAAAACCTAAAATTACACCTATTACACTGATGATTATAAGTGAAATTGAAAGGGATAGTAAAAGTTCTAAAAGTGTAAAACCCTTTGTTTTTTTACTTAGGCAAGATGGTTTCATAGCTTATCTCCTCATTGTCTTTAACTCTAGTAACCTTTACTGTTAATAATTTAAAACCATTATTTTCTTTTATTTTGTAATTGACTTTATATTCTCTAGAGTTAAACTCTACCCTAGCTCCCTTATTTAATAAAAGCTCTGAAATAATCTTTTCACTAACCGTCTTAGAATAGTTTGTAAACTCCATATAGCTTTTTTGTTCATCTCTAATTTTTAAAATATTTTCAAGTGCCGGTAGTGTAAATGTAGCAATTATAAAAAGTATAAAAAGAGCCACAAGGCATTCAATCAACGTAAATCCTTTAAATTTTCCTTTCACTCAGATTCACCTTCCCTGTGGCAATTTCAACTGTTATTCTATATGCTTTTTTCTTTCCTCTTAGTTCATAACTACCTGAAACACTTGGTGCTCCTGTAGATTTAAAGGTAAACGTCCTAAATTCAAAGGGCATACTCAAATGTTTTAATTTTAATGACTCAAAATCTTTATTATTAGAACGTATACTAATGGTTTTGTCTTTACTACTTAATAATACTTTAGAAGTGTATCCTGTTGAAATAGCGTTGTTTCTAGCTTCATTGAGCATTAAAACCACTTCTTCCACCTCTAATTTCTCTTGATAGTTGGTTATAAAGTCAAACTTTAAAGCACCTATTGTAAAAAATAATCCCATTAGTAAAAGTGTTAAAAGAAGTTCTATAACTGTAAATCCTTTATTCGTTTTCATATCTAATTAAAATAAATATCAAGATATACTCCAAGTTCTTCATCTAGAAAACCGTACCTTGAGTCCTTGTTTATTAAAATCTTATACTTATTATCTCCTATTCCCTTAACATTTCCCATGTAAATCTGATTTCCTTTTATAAGTATATACTTTATAACTCCAGTGGAATCAACCGCAACTATATCGTCCATATTGTTGCTGTAAAACTTGTATAGATGTTCCGATGAAACTATCTTCTTTTTATAGGTTTCTTCCCCTTTAGCATTTATATCTACATACATTAATTTTAGGCTTTCCCTGTCAAAAATATCTGTAAATGATGAAAAAATTCCATTTCTAAGACCCACAAAAGAAAAAAATTGTTCTGAAGATTCTATAGGAATTTTCTCTACTTGAAAATCTTTGTCAACAATGTAAAAAAAACTCTGTTTCCCTTCTTTTCCCTGGGCAATCAATAGGTTTCCATTACTACAAATACTTTCTTGCATCTCGTCTGCAAAGTCAAAATAAAACTCATTTTCCCCATATTGATCTAACAAAGGAGTTATTTTATATACTCTATCTTCCATGCTAGAATAATATATTTCTCCAAAAACTTCTAAAAACTTTGGTGCAAATCTTTGACTTTCAAGTGACTTTATTAAGCTTAAACCTTCTTCGTCAATCTTTCCTAAGAAGTATTTTTTATCTATAACCCTATCAAAATAAGATCCTGTAGGGTTTGTATTTTCACTTATTCCTTCCTTGAACTCGGTGCTTAAAATATTACTTTCTCTTGTATTTATCTGCTCTTTTTCACTTTCTGTAGACTCTTCAAAATATGAGTCTTCACCATTTCCAAAGCTAATATAAATATCACTTTGATATACTACTAAATCGTGAATTTTAGTATCTATATTAAGGTCATACCTTCTAACCTCTTTTTCACTTTGGAAGTCATAAAGCATTAGGCAATCGGTAACTTCTCCAGTTTCTTCGCTTATAACATCATGTATGAGAATATACAACATATTTCTATAAGCTTTTAAAATTTCATGTTCTTCTTTTATTACAGGCAATTTATAGCTAATTACACTATAACCAACGTCCATTTCTCGTATTTTGTATTCTTCTTCTTGAACTTCCACGACTTCTTGTCTTTTACAGCTAACCACTGTAAATAAAAGTAGAAATAAAAAAATTGTAACTCTTTTTTTCATAAAATCATACCCTTTATAATTTTAACTAAGATAAAAGAAAGGGAAATTATCGGTACAAATGGTAATTTCATTTTCCTATTTCTTTTTATTAAGTATATCACGATGGCAGAAATTCCGCCTATTAAAGCCATAAATAAAAAGAAAACAAAAACTTCCGTAAAGTAAAGACTGGTACTTAAAGATAGAATTAGTAATATATCTCCAAATCCTGTATATGAAAGTTTGCTTAAAATGTAGCCTAAAATGAGAAATAGTACCATGAATAAGCCTTTGAACAAAAATTCTTCTTTAAAGTGGAATTTATCTTTTGTCAAAATTAGAGAAATAATAAATGTTAAAAAAATATGTAGGTAGTATATATCTAAAGTTTTAATATCTATAATAGACATGGAAATTAGTAGAGAAAAGAAAATTCCAAGTATTATAGCCTCTTTAGGGTCTTTGTATATTAAGTATAGGATTGCAAATAAAAGTCCACACATAAACTCTGAAATGAGATATGTTATGGACAAGCTTTTATTACAACAAGAACTTTTTCCTCCCTGAAATAAAAAGGACAAGATAGGTATTTTATTATAGAATTTTAATTTCTTATGGCAGTGATCACAAATTGAAAATAAGTTAACTTTGTAGTTTGCTGTGCTATTTTTTGTAATTACTAATTTAAAATAAGAGCCAAAAATAGTTCCTAGTACAAATAAAATACAAATCATTTATTATTCTTTAACAATACCTGGAACTACTTTTACATTGCCATCCTCAGAAATTGTAACTGTATAGTCTAGCCCTGCACTTTCTTTGAGCTCGTCTATCCCTTCTGGAACTTTAGGATAGTTTTGTATATAGTCTTTGTATGTATTTTCTTCTGGCCATTTTGTTGTATCTCCTCCGTTTGCAATGTAGTTTAATGCAGCAGATTCTAGCACTCTAACATTGGTATTGTGAGCTGTGACAATACTTTTTCTCTTTGAACTGTTGTACTTTGGAAGTGCAATAGCTGCTAAAATCGCAAGAATTGCTATCACTATTATCAGTTCAATAAGAGTAAAACCTTTTGATTTACCTTTTAATTTTTTCATTAAAACCTCCTAATAACTATAATTATTAATTAAATCAAACATAGGCGTAGCTATGGATATAACTATAAAACCTATGATTATTGCCATAACTATTATGATAAATGGTTCAAACAACCTTAATATATTTTCTATTGCATAGTCACTTTCTTCCACATAGTGGTTTGAGATAACTTTTAAAATATCTGAAAGTTCTCCTGTCCTTTCTCCCACTTCTAACATAGAAGAAAAGAGTTTTGGAAATACTCTAATGTCTTGAAATGTGTCAGAAATTGACTTCCCATTTTCTATTTTTAAAATTCCCTTGTGAATTTCTTCTTCTAAATACCTGTTTCCTATTCCCCCTGAAATTATTTTTAAACTGTATAAAAAATTAATTCCAGAATTTATAGATATGAAAAGAGCCATGGATATTTTTGCTGTTAAAATCTTGGAATAATTTTTTCCTATTAGTGGAATTTTGAAAAAAGATCTATGTACGTAATATTTTAGCTTGGTTTTCTTGTAAAAAAACATGCTAAAAAAGATTATTGCAACAAATCCTATTAAAATATAATTTCCATTTAAATGAAAAAATTCTACTACAGATATTAAAACTCTTGTAGACTTAGGTAGAGTATTTTCACTGTCCCTAAACAAGTCTATAAAAGTTGGCATAACGTAGTTAAATATGAAAATTAATACAAATATAGCTGTGGTTAATAGAATTAAAGGATATATCATTGCTCCTTTTATTTTCTTGTCCACCATGTCAATTCTCTTATAGTATGTTGATAAGTCTTTTGAAATAATTTGAAGCCTGCCTGTCTCCTCTCCAGTTCGTATCATTGTGATAAAAAACTCATCAAAATTTCCACAATTTTTAAAACTATACGACAAACTATAACCCTTTAAGAGCATTTCATAAACTTCATTTAATATGTATTTTAAACTCTTTATTTCCCTTTGGTCTTTTAAAATAAATATGGCTTCTTCTAGGTTTATACCGGATTTTAAAAGAGAAGAAATTTCGTTTAAAAAGATGGATAAATCTTTATTGTTTTTTCTTATGTATACGGGTTTGTCTAAAATTTTTTTAATCTTTATAATATCCATGATTAGTAGTTTAATGTAAGGTTCATTATTTCTTCAAATGAAGTATTTCCTTTCAAAAATTCCAAAGCTGCTTTATATTCTAAATTTTTAATATTCTTTTTTGCTCCTAAAGTCTTTAGCTCATCTAAATTAACATCTTTTCTAATTAGATCTCTAAATTCTTTGTCTATGTTTACAATCTCGTATATGGCCTTTCTTCCAAGGTATCCTTGGTTGCAATTACTACAACCTTTTGAAGTATATACTTTGTCTGGAAAAGAATTTATTTCAAGTCTATTTAAATAGTCAATTTCAGTTTTACTTAAAGTAACTTCTTTTTTACAATGGGGGCATAACTTTCTTATAAGTCTTTGAGAGACAACTCCCCTTAAACTAGCTCTAATCAAGTAATCTTCAATTCCCATATCTAAAAGACGTATAATTGCAGAATATGAATCGTTTGTGTGAAGTGTAGAAAAGACCTTATGACCTGTAATGGACGCTCGAACTGAAATAGAGGCGGTTTGTTCATCCCTCGTCTCTCCCACTAAAATAATCTCTGGATCCTGTCTTAAAATAGATCTTAGTGCCGTCGAAAATCCAATTCCTGCCTTTTCGTTTATCCCAATTTGATTAATTCCTGGAATTTTAAATTCCACAGGATCTTCAACTGTTATAATATTTACTTTTTCATCGTTAATTTCTTTTAAGAGAGAGTACAAAGTTGTGGTCTTCCCACAGCCTGTTGGCCCTGTGAGATAGATTAAACCGTTTTCTACTCTAGCTAAATTTAAAAGTTGTTGAATTTCTTTTTCACCAACTCCTAAATTTTTAAGGTTAATCTTTTTTTCGTCTTTTTGAAGAATTCTAAGAACTACTTTTTCTCCGTAAATCGTTTTAATTGTAGAAACTCTAATATCTACGTTAAATAAGTCTTTCTTAAAATTAAAAGATCCGTCTTGGGGAAGTCTATTTTCTGCAATATTCAACCCAGACATAACCTTTATTCTACTAACGTATCTCTTGTAATCAACCAGGTTTAATTCCCTGTCTTTATACAGTTTCCCATCAATTCTAAACCTAACCCTAACAAAGTCTTCAAAAGGTTCAATGTGTATATCTGAGCTTCCTTTTTGAACAGCTCTATAGATTAATTCATCAACCTTTAAAATAATATCTTCAGGTTTTATATTAGTGGGTTTTTTAACATTAAACATGATTATCCTACATTTCATTAATTATTTTAAATTCTTATTAAATCCTATATGATAAGGTTATCATGTAGAATATATTAATTCAAGCAATTTATTTAAATATATTTTAATTTTTAAGAAGATATATGTAAATTATTTTTATATTTCTATAAGTTTTTACCTTGTTTAAAATTACACTCTTGAAAATTAAAAAGGTGGAAAATCCACCTTTTTTAATCTATTCCACGTGTATCTGACAAGTTTTCATCGATTCTAAAGCCCTATCGTGACTTTCTGGACTTACTCCTGCACATAGTCCATCAAATACTTTTATCTTGACTTCAGGAAAGTATGCTTTTAAGACCAGTGCGTTGGAAATTACACAAATATCTGTACAAAGTCCTATAATTGTAATAGTTTTAATCTCGTCTTTTTCATTAAAATTTTCAAGCACTTTAACCAGTTCTTTTGACCCAAATGTCACTTTGTCAACTACATTGTCACTCACAAATGGTTTTAATTCGTCAATTATTTCCCAGCCTTTAGTATTTTTAATACAGTGTTTTACTGGAAGAATACTTCCTTCTTGAGTTTCTAAATAATTTTCTTCGTGGGTATCTCTAGTAAAATAGATTTGTCCATTAAAGCTTTTTATAAACTTTTTTACCTTTGGTACTATTTCTTTTGCTTCATCTGTACCTAAACTTCCGTTTACAAAATCATTTTGCATATCTACAACAACAAGTACATCTTTCATTTTTATTCCTTCTTTCATATATCAAAATAACTTTCTCTTCTCTATTTGTTTTCGTTCATCTCATTAAATCTATCTAAAGTTCTTTTTAATCCTTTGATTATACTTCCTCTAAATCCATTTTCTTCAAGTTCCATTACTCCTTGAATGGTACTTCCTAAAGGTGAACAAACTTGATCTTTAAGTTCTCCTGGATGTTTATTTGTTTCTAATACCATTTTCGCAGAGCCCTCTACCGTCTTTGCTACTAGCTTATATGCTTCATTTCTTTTAATTCCTGCCGCAACAGCCATATCCGCCATGGCTTCAATGAGCATGTAGATATAAGCAGGGCCTGAACCACTTACAGAAGACACCGCCCCCATTAAATGTTCTTTTATTTCGACTATTTCTCCAAAGGACTCTAAAAAGTTTGTAATGATTTTCTTATCTTCATTAGTTAAATTTTCACTGAAACAAACCCCAGTTATACCACAGTTTACAAGTGCAGGAGTGTTTGGCATAATTCGTGCAACTTTAACTTCTCTTTTAAATAGTTTTTTAATTTCGTCTATTGTAAAACTTGGGGTAATAGGTACTATAATACTGTCTTTTAAAACTTCATCTTTAATTTCTCTTATCACATCTTCATATTGATACGGCTTTATAGCAAGAATTATGACCTTTGAATTCTTTGCCACCTCCAAATTTGAATTAAAGCCTTTTATTTTATATTCTTCTTCGGTTTTCTCCACATCCACAGTTTTTGAAAACACTATATCTTCACGTTTATATCCATTTGTAATCGCACCCATTGCCATGGCACGACCCATATTTCCAAAACCTATAAAACCAAGCTCATACATTATTCTAACGCCTCCACCAATGAACCAATATAATTAATAGTATCTTTTAATGGTTTATCTGTTGAAATGTCAACCCCTGCCATTTTGGCATAGTCTAGAGGTTTTAGTTTTCCACCAGTCTTTAATACTTCAATCCAATTTTTAGCATATTTAGGGTCTTCTTCAATTAGTTTTGCTACTTGAGTTCCTATTGTAAGTCCTGCAGAATAGGTGTATGGATAAAGTCCCATATAGTAATGAGGCTGTCTCATCCAAGTAAGCTCCGCACCTTTTGTAATTTCCACATCGTCTTTCCAGAACTTTTTCAAAGTATTTAAAAATATTTCTGAAAGGTCATCAGCTGTGAAAGTCTTTCCCTCATCAATTAATTTTAATACTTCTCTTTGATAATAACCCTCTATAAAATGGGTTACGAAATTATGATAGTAGGTTCTTGAAATTATTTGTCCCTTTAGATATTTCTCTTCTTCTACCGATTTAGCTTTTTTTACAAGGTTTTTTCCCATTATGAGTTCATTTGCAGTTGAAGGTGCTTCCACTAAGTACAATGAAAGATCCGTATCTAAAACATTACAGTTTTCGTTTGTAAATTTACCTTGACCTGCGTGACCAAGTTCATGGGCAAGGGTCATAGCTTCAGTCATTGTTCCAGTCCAATTAATTAAAACATATGAATGTGTACCATATGGAGAAGAGCAAAAAGCTCCCGTAGACTTTCCATGATTGTTTACAAAGTCAATCCATCTGTCGTTAAACGCATCTTCAAGCATTTGACCATATTCTTCTCCTAACACTTCAAGTCCTTCTTTAATTAAATCCTTTGCTTTCTCAACTGAAATTTGTCTTTCAAATCCTGTAATTGGATCCACTTTTAAATCCATATAGGTCATTTTATCTAGGTTATGATTTCTTTTTATTATATTCGCATATTTTCTCATAATAGGGGAAAGTTCTTCCATTATTACATCTAATTGTCTATTGTAGAGTTCTTTAGAAACCCTTTGACCGTGAAGTAAATAATCAAATACAGAATCGTATCCTCTAAGTTGTGATATTACTTTCATTTTTTGACACTCTGCAAGATAGGTTGATGCAGTAGAATTTTTATACTCTTCTAAAACTTTTGAAAACTCCTTGAAAGCTTTTCTTCTAACTTGAGTATTATTAATGTTTTCATAGGTTCCTTCAAAGAGATTGTAAGACAGATTATATGATTTTTCATCTACTTCAAATTCCTTAAAACTCATATCTTGAAGTTTTATAGAATTGTAAATAGAATAAAATGAATCTAAAGGACTCATCATTGCAAGGGCTTTCTCTGTCTCTTCTCCTAGCACATATGGTTTATTCTCTAAAATTCTTTCAATAAAAGGTCCATACTTGGCATCTGTTTTTAATGACTTTAAAATTTCTTCATTTGTATTTAAAAGTTTTATTTTGAAAAAGGAAATCCTTGCCATCATATCTGTAAGTACATTGTCTGTATCCATGGCAAGTTTATAATTCTTCTGATTGGAATAATCCGTTTCCATATTTAGTGAAGTATATGACCAAATGAGCTGTGTTTTTTCCAAAATTTCTGCAAATAGGTCTAAAGCTTCTTTTACTATTTTTACATTGTCATATGTCCTGTCGTATTCTCTGACAAATCTCTCAACCAATGCACTCACATTTTCTATATGGCTTTTTAATTCGCCTTCGGATTTAAATATATGACTTAGATCCCATGTGTATTTTTCTTCTACATCTTTTCTATCAACTATTTTTAGTATATCCATCTTTCCCCTCCTTACTTTATAGTATATATCCTTTGCAAACCTTTTTAAACTTTTACTAGGTCATGATACTATATATGAGAAAGTATATTTAAATATTTTAAAGTTCTCTAATAATTGGGTATATATTTTCTAATGTGAAATTTTAATTATGAGGTGATTGAATTGACAAATATTGAAAAAAATATGGAAAAATTAGCAGACTTAGTTGTTTCTAAAGGTGCCAACGTTCAAAAAGGTCAACCCGTACTACTTCGTTGTCCTATTGAAAGAGCTGATTTTGCAAGACTTGTCGCAAAAAAAGCATATGAAAAAGGTGCTATAGAAGTTGTTTTACAGTGGTTAGATGACGCTTTAACTTTAATGAAGTACGAAAATGCACCTGTAGACTACTTTGAAGAAGTTCCTTCTTGGATGATTGAAAGAACTAAATATTATATGGAAAAAGGAGCTGCTGTAATTTCTGTAGCTGCAACTGATCCACAACTTTTAAAGGATATAGATCCTAAAAAAACCGCTACATGGAGCAAGGCTTTTTCTTCTGCGAATAAAGACAATATGAAATACACCATGAACGATATAAACTCTTGGTGTGTAGTTTCTGTTCCCACTGTAGGTTGGGCTAAGAGAGTCTTTCCTGAAAGTTCAGAAGAAGAAGCTCTTGAAAAACTTTGGGAAGCAATTTTTTATACCACAAGAACCGATTTAGACGATCCTATAAAAGCCTGGGATGAGCATATAGAAATAATGGATAGACACGCAGAAGTTCTAAATGAAAAACAATACAAAAAGCTTCACTATAAAAACTCTAAAGGAACCGATTTAACAGTGGAACTTCCTGAAAAACACATTTGGATCTCCGGGGGATCTAAAAATTCAAAAGGAGATGTCTTTATTGCCAATATGCCAACTGAAGAAGTATTTACTCTTCCTAAGAGAGATGGCGTTAATGGTAAACTATATTCTACAAAACCTCTAAATATGGGTGGAAATCTAGTTGATGAAATGGTGTTTACTTTCAAAGATGGTAAAGTAGTGGATTATGATGCAAAGGTTGGTAAACAACACTTAACAGATTTATTTGCTGTGGATGAAAATGCTAAGTATTTGGGAGAAGTTGCTTTGGTTCCATATGATAGCCCTATCTCAAATTCAGGACTGCTTTTCTTTAACACCCTATTTGACGAAAACGCATCATGTCACTTTGCCTTTGGTAAAGCCTATCCTACTTGTATTGAGGGTGGAGTAGATTTAACTGATGAAGAACTTTTAGAAATCGGTGTAAATGACTCCTTAATTCACGAAGATTTTATGGTGGGTTCAAAGGATTTAGAAATAACTGGTGAACTTCCAAATGGTGAGATAGAATATATCTTTAAAGATGGAAATTGGGCATTTTAATAATAAACAAAGGGTATGTGAAAACATACCCTTTTTATTTTAATTTCTATTAAATTTTTAATATCTATCTATATCCTTTGGAGTTAATGTTATAGGTTGTCTTTCAGGGTCATCTCCCCTATGACTCTTGCTTAGTAGATAAACTATAAAGCCCACCACTATAAATCCTATAAGTGAAATATATCCTCCAAGGTCTAGTTCCAAACTTGCTCCAACGATAATCCAAACTGATATTATCATTCCTAGAACCATCATTGCAGTTCCACCAGGCGCTTTGAAAGGTCTTTCCCATTCTGGATGTTTTTTTCTAAGTACAATCACGTTTATACATGATACGAAATATACAACTCCTGCGGCAATACTGGAAATTGCATAAATATATTGAACCCAGTTACTTCCACTGAATAGACAGAAAAGTATTGTAAATACATATACTACTAAATTAGAAATATAGGGTTGTCCATGTTTGTTTACTTTACTAAAAGACTTAGGCAGTTGATTAAGTTCTGCAGCCCCATAAAGCACTCTAGTTGATGATGTCCAAAATCCCATTAGTGTTGTAAATGCGTGTAGAAGACCTGATGCTATTGCAACAATACCAAGGACTTTAGGTAATGAGTGCATATTGACAATTTCTGGTTCTGGCATGGTCATTTTTCCTATTTCTTCCCAAGGTGCCATTCCACCCATGGCTAGTACAACCACAAAATATAATGCTGCTGGAATTAGTAATGCACTTAGTATAACTTTCCAAATATCTTTTGCTGGAAAATTAGTCTCTTCAATTAAAGTAGGCGCCATTTCAAATCCTATATACTTCAGTGAGAATACCGCCATTGCTATAAATATTCCCATACCTCCCTTAGGGAAAAATCCTCCCTGTGTAGTTATATTTTCCATTGACCAAGCACTACTAAATATAAAGGAAAAAGACACTACCAAACTGGAACAGATCATAATTACAAAGAATACTGTAGAAAGTGTTCCCGCTAATTTAACATCAAAGTTAGATGCAATATACCAAATGGTTACTACTACAAGTCCTATTAAAAGTATTTGCAATTGGGTCAGTGGAATGAAATAATTTATAACTGTTCCAAAGATGAACGCCATTAGTGGAGGTTCCACCACTTGAACTAAAAACATCATCCATTGAACACCAAATCCCATTTTGTGATTAAAGGCATTTGTGGTCCATATGTCTACGCCTGAAGCAAAAGGTAACATCGCCGTCAATTCTCCAAATGCCATTCCTACAGGAATTAATAAAATTGCAAGAATTGGAAATATAAAAGCGGCTCCTGCTCCCGTGGTTTGAAACCAATAAGGAGCTTCAGCTAACCAACCTCCGATTACAGCTCCTGAAGATAGAGCTATCATATTAATTATGGAGAGATTTTTATTTAATTTATTGTCTTTCATTATTTACTCCTTAAAAAGTCAATTATCTCCTGAGTATTAATTACATTACAGTAAATATTGTTTAAAACTTTAAGTTCGTGGTCTTGTATGTCTTTAGTTGCAGCCATACATCCATCTTCCACTAACCAAACTTTAAAACTCTCATCTGCTAAACTTCTAACAGTCCCTGATACACATTGGTCGGTAAGTACCCCTGTAACTATTACATCGGTTATACCACAATTGTGAAGTAATAGTCTTAAGTTTGATCCGGTAAGAGCTGAATCTGTAGTTTTTTCTATTACAATCTCATCCTTTATTGGCGTAATAGATTCATGGATTTTTGCCTCTTCAGTTCCCTTTAAAATCATAAGGTTGTTAAATCCACTTTCCTTTTGTGAAAGGGATCTGTCTCTTCCAGAAGACAATTGGGTTACAATCGTTGCAAAAGAAACTAACATTTCCTTATTTCTTGCCTCATCTAAAAGCTTTTTGTTATTTGGAAGTACAACGTTTTCAACAATGTCATAAAAATAGTTCCATCTTTCTTTCTCTTCTCTTTCAAAATCATCTTCTAAGTTGTAATCCGGTCTCTTTACAAAGTAGTTTTGTAAATCCACTATTAAAAGTGCTGTTTTTTCAGGATTAAACTCTAATTTCCCATTGATTTTTTCTTTTTCATAATAAAAAGAACAGTGCCTATCATTTACTTTCATAATATACCTCCTTGTTAATTTACTAATATTTTCTTTAGTGCTACTATTATAATGTAAACATTAACATCAGTCAGTTACATCTATCAACTTTTTTGGTATCATTTATTTACCGAGGTGAAGTAAAATGATAAGAATCCTTTTAGTCGAAGACGAAACTTTGGAACTGGAATATCTATCTTATATAATATCCAATGACAAAAATATGGAAGTTGTGGGTCTTTGCAATAATGGAAGAGATGCAGTGAGAATGGCTAAACAATTAAGTCCAGATCTTGTAATTTTAGATATATCAATGCCTCTTAAAAACGGCATCGAAGCTGGTAGACAAATCAAAGAATTTAATCCAAATATAAAAATCATTTTAAATTCTGCATATTCTGAGTTTGAATATGCAAAAAACGCCTTAAAATATGGATTTAATGATTATTTAGTTAAGCCCACTGAGGAATCAAAAATAATAAGCACAATTAGAAACCTATTTGACGAGGATAATAAACTAAATTTGGGTCTTTCTAATTCTATTTTAGACAGACAGAAACTTGTGGATACCATTAATAAATTCTGTAATAACCTCTTAAACAATTCCCAGTGCGAAGGTTTGAAAAATATAACTTTATTGTCTTCTTTAATTTCTAAACAGTTAAATTATCAAGCTAAAATGACTTATGTAACCCTTCTTCTCATCTCCATCGAATCCTCCCTTAGAAGTGTGGGTCATACAGATGAAAGTTTAGATATCTATGGTCATTTATTTACTTTTTTAGATGATGAATTAACCTATGCAAATTTAAAAATATCTTTACAAAAAATCTGTGAGGAGAGTTTTAAACTTAGGTCTAAGGACTCTTTTTCAATACCCAATGTTAAAAACTTTATTGAAAATAACTTTACTAATCCAGATTTAGGGTTATATGAGATTAGCTCTGTGTTTTATATAAATAAAAGTTATCTGAGTAGATTATTTAAAGAAGAAGAAAAAATTACAGTTTCTGATTTTATTGAAAACTTAAGGCTTAATAGAGCCTTGGAATTGATTGATAAAACTAATCTTAAAATATCCGATATTTGGCAAATGTCGGGTTTTAAAAATAAACAACAGTTCTACAGGTCTTTTAATTCAAAATTCAATAATACTCCTTTAGAAAGAAGGGATAAAAATGATAAATTCCATAAATAAATTAATCCCAAGACATAAACAAAAAGAATTAGAATACTCTTTTGGTCATGCTAGTGGTTTTGGAGTAATTTTTGTAGATGCGCAGGGTAATCACATTGGTAAGGGTGGAAATTTTTGTAAATTTTGTAATTTAGTAAATTCCTGCAACGAGGGTAGGAAGAAATGTGCCAGGTGTAATAAAGATGCTATTGAAAAGTCAAAATTCAGTGATGAACCTGCAATTTATACCTGTCATGCTGGTTTGATTAATATTGCCATTCCCCTTTATCACAACAATACCCTTTTAGGAGCGTTAACCGCTGGTCAAGTAAGATGTACAAAGGATTCTAAGTACCATGACGAAAGTGAAAAAGTTTGGCCTAATACTTTAAATCCAAAACTTTTAGAAGAATATTTTAACGAAATTCCTGTGCTTTCCGATACAGAAATTGAGTCTACTGTAACTGCCCTTGCAAATATTACTGATTACATAATAAAGCTTAATGCTAATAGAATTTATGTTGAGGAAATTAATCGACAAAAAGAAATTTTGTTTGAGGTGGAAAAACAAAATTTGATTTTAGAATCTGAACTTTCAAAGATTAAATACACCACTTTACAAAAACAAATAATGCCCCACTTCATATTTAATGCCCTTACAAGTATTTCCCGCTTAATTTCTTTAAATCGTACAGCTGAAGCAAATAAGATGATCTTAAGCTTTAGCAATATGCTTCGGTACGTTTTTTCCTATAGTGAGAGTAGCACTACAATTAGAAGGGAATTAAAATGTATTCAAGATTATATAGATATACAAAGAATTAGATTTAATGGTAAATTTGACTATAATTATGAGATTGACGAGGAAGCTTTAGAAGTTACCATTCCCTATTTTTCTCTACAGCCTCTAGTTGAAAATATATTTAATCACGCTTTCAAAAATATTCAACAGCTAGGTAAATTAGAACTTATAATAGCTAGGGCAAACGATCATTGTAAAGTAGAAATTATAGACAATGGTTCTGGAATCAGTGCTGAAAAACTCGAAAATATATATTCAAATATTAATAACAACAATGGTTTTAGTAATAGTATAGGAATCTTTAATTCTTATTCCAGGTTTAGTTTGATGTTTCCTAACTCTTTTAAGTTCAATATTTTAAGTAAAGTTAATCAAGGAACCAGAGTTGTTATAGATTTTGACATTTCAGACTTATCCTTATTTTAGAATTCTATTATAACTATTTGCAATCCTCTATTTTCTGTTATTTGTATAAACTACTTTGAAAAAATTAGATCTTATCATGTTATACTAGATTTGGAGGTAAATATGAATAAACGAGCAATTTTTGATATGGATGGAACGATTATAGACTCTATGCCCAAGTGGGGAACTGTACTAGAAGACTACTTCCAAAGTCTTGGAATAGTATTTGACGATAATTATAAAAAGACTTTAATCGGTTTGTCCATGGACGATATATTAAAAAATGTAAATAGAGATTTTGGACTTAAAGAAGATCCTTCTCAGTCCTTTAATAATATTTTGGAGATAATGCGTGATGGGTACTTAAACGAGTTTGACTTGAAACCTGGGGTTTTAAACTGCCTGGATATTTTAAAATCTAAGGGTATTAGAATGGCTGTGGCAACCGCAACCCCTGAACACATTGCACTAGATGCACTAAAGGCCAATAATCTACTTGAGTATTTTGAATTTGTTCAAACTTGCGATAATATCGGCCATCTTAAAAGTGATCCTATTTTTTGGAAAAAAGCTTCTCAAAAACTTGAATCAGATATTTCTAATTCTGTTGTCTTTGAAGATGCCCTATACTGTATCCAAACTGTTAACTCTTTAAACGGGAATATTGTTGCAATTTACGATGTAACCTCTTCCCACGACAAAAACTGTATTAAAAGTTTATCTAATCAATTTTTATGCCATTATGACGAACTTGACTATGATATATTTCTTAAATAATTTTAGGAGTACAAATGAAATTACCTTCTGATGTAATATACCTCTTAAATAAATTTAAAGAGCATAATTTTTCTGCATTTCCTGTTGGAGGGTGTGTTAGAGACAGTTTGCTTTGTCTTTCTCCTAAGGACTTTGACCTTACTTGTGATGCTTTGCCTTCTGAAATTCTTGAAATTTTTAAAGATCACAAAACTATAACCCTTGGAGAAAAGTTTGGAACCATAGGAGTGGTTTTAAATAATAAAATCTTTGAAATTACAACCATGCGTTTTGAAGACAATTATCTTGACAATAGACATCCTGAAAAGATTAGTTTTACCAAAAACTTAAAAGAGGATTTGTCGAGAAGGGACTTTACAATAAACGCCATGGCCTATGATTATGTAAAGGATGAAATAATCGATCCCCATGGTGGATTAAATGATTTAAATAATCATTTAATTAGAACGGTTGGAAATCCTGACGATAGATTTAGCGAAGATGCTCTTCGAATTCTTAGAGCTTTTCGATTTTCAGGACAACTTAATTTTAAAATCGAGGATGGGACCCTTTCAAGTATATGTAAAAACTCTCCTCTTTTAAAAAATATTGCTGGTGAAAGAATTAAGGACGAACTTGACAAAATCCTTTTATATTCTAGTTTTGAATCTTTGAGAAATCTCTACAATTGCAATGTGTTTAATATCCTATTACCAGAAGTTCACGCCATGTTTAAAACTAGTCAAAACAATAGCTATCACGTTTATAATGTAGGTGATCACAGTTTAATGGCTGTTAGCAAAGTAAAAGAGGATATAATATTAAAATATGTAGCACTTTTCCATGATTTGGGAAAAGTGCCTACAAAGACCACTGGCGACGATGGGGTTGACCACTTCTATAATCACAGTGAATATTCGGTAGAACTTTCAGAAGATATTTTAAATCGCCTTAGGTTTTCTAAAAAGGATAAGGAAAGAATCTTAAAATTAATTAAGTATCACGATACTATTTTAAATACTAAACTTCGTTCTATAATGAAATTTGTAGTTGATAGACAGTTTTCTTATGAAGACTTTTTATTTTTAGTTGAAATGACTAAAGCAGATATATATGCTCAAAACCCTCTATATTTGAATCGTTTAGAGAAGCTTGAAGAAATTATATCTGCCTATAAAAGAGTTTACGACGGACCTCACAAACTCTCTGATTTAAAAGTTAATGGTTTAGATATGATCTCTTTAGGATATCAAAACCAAGGTATTAAAAATATTTTGGTATATCTTTTAAAACAAGTTATAGCTGATCCTAAGATAAATGAGAAAACTAAACTTTTAGATATTGCTGAAAAGATTAAAGATGAAATATCAAAGTAAGGTGCACTATGACAAAAAATATTATTACTAAGAACTTTCTAAGTCGTGTTCTAGACAAATCAAATCAAGGAATTCACATTGTAGATTCTAATGGTACCACCCTTTATTACAATGAGGCTGCAGAAAAAATCGATGGTATAACAAGAGGCGAGATGATTGGATCTAATATGAAGGATCTAGTTGATGAAGGTGTTTTTTCAACTTCTGTGGCTTTGGATATTATTACCTCTTTAGAACCTAAAGAGGTGGTTCAGCACATAAATGGAAAGACCGTTATAGCATCAGGTATTCCCATTATGAAGGGCAAAAACCTAGAGGCTGTTGCGGTATTTGTAAAAGATTCTAAACTTCTCAAAGAAATGTCTTGTAATTTAAAGAATTTATTAATCGAAAATAATGCAATGGCAAAAAATCTTTCCATGTATAATTCTAAATACCTTAAAGAAGGTATTATAGTATCCAATTCTAAATCTATGCAAAGAATAATGAAAGTTGCAAATAGAATCTCTAATCTAGATACCCCTATTTTTCTTTTAGGAGAAAGTGGTTCAGGTAAAACTATGTTTGCAAAATACATACATGAAATGTCTTTAAGACACGATAAACCCTTCATAAAAGTTGACTGCTCGGCTATTCCCAATTCCATTATTGAAAGGGAATTATTCGACGATATAAGCCCCAATATATCTCTTTTTAAACAGTCCCATAAAGGTACACTCTTTATAGATGAAATTGCCGATATGCCCCTATCCTGTCAGCAAAGACTTGTGTACGAACTAAATAAAATAAAAGAGTCTCCAGATGAAAACACACTGGATATAAGAATAATTGTAGCTTCCAATGAAAATATTTCTAAGAATATTTCAGATGGAAAATTTAGAATGGACCTTTATTATTTACTTAATATAATTCCTTTTAAAATTCCCCCTTTGAGGGATAGAACTGAGGATATAATTCCACTTATGGATTTATTTCTAAATAAGTACAATGAGTTTTATAACGAAAATAAAATTATATCTCCTAAATCCAAGAAAATTTTAATTAACTACAGTTGGCCTGGCAATGTGCGTGAACTTGAAAATGTAATTGAACGACTTGTGGTAACTTCTGAAGAAGATGTCATTGATGTAAATAGTGTAAAGGGACTTATTCAAAGCTTTTCAACTCCATTAGAGGTTGGAACTGACTTTAAAGAAAAGGTCTCAAACTACGAAAAAAAATTGATATTAGAATATAGTAAACAAGTTTCTTCAATTAAAGAACTGTCTATTCTAGCAAATATAAACGAATCTACTTTAAGAAAGAAAATCTCTAGATATAACTTAGATATTACATTTTAGTAATATTTGTTTTCGGAATTTTTTCCAACATCTTGGAAATTTTTCCGATTTTTTATTTAAAATTTTATTGAAGATATGAGATCTTAATTGTTTTTGGAATTTTTTCCAAAAACCTGTCTTTTTTTACTTGTGTTTTCACTTTAAATTGATCCTTTAATTTGTCAAATTTTTTGTATTTTATAAATTAACTTAGTAAAATCAGCTTGTAAACAAAATTTTATTTAGGAGGATTTAAATGACTGAAAAAAATATTAAACAACCGGCTACTGCATTTGCATCTCCAAGATTTGTAAATACTGGAAATTTCATGCGTATGCAAAGATTTGACAATGCAAAGGGACTTGACTTTGCAATTTATGGAATACCTTTTGATACGGCTTGCTCTTATAGGGTAGGTGCAAGATTTGGCCCTCAAGCTATAAGAAATATCTCTGTGATGATGAAGACTAATAATCCAGTTCACGAAGTAAATATATTGGATTATTTAAAAGGCGGAGACTTAGGTGATGTAAACGTTATTCCCGGATACATACATCCAACTTATGATGCAATAGAAAAATTTGCACTTGAAATTATAAAAGATGGTGCTATTCCTATTGCATTAGGTGGTGATCACTCAATAACATTAGGTGAACTTAGAGCTGTTGCAAAAGAACACGGACCTGTTTCACTCCTTCATTTTGATTCCCATGCGGATATTAATGATACGGTATTTGGGGAAAAGTATAACCATGGAACTCCTTTCAGAAGAGCCATTGAAGAAGGACTAATTGACCCTCACAAATCTGTTCAAATAGGTATGAGGGGCTCCCTATATGATGCTGGAGAGTTTAAACTTGCTAAGGACTTGGGTCTAACTTTAATTCCAACTCATAAAGTTCGTGAAATGGGTATACCTGAGACTATTAACAAAGCTAAAAAGATAATAGGTGACAATAAAGTATTTTTAACTTTTGATATTGACTTTATAGATCCAGCATATGCTCCTGCTACAGGAACTCCAGAAGTTGGTGGATATACTTCTCTTGAAGGTATAGACATAATAAGAAGGCTAGAGGGATTAAATTTTGTTGGAATGGATGTTGTGGAAGTTGCTCCTCCTTATGACCATGCCGAAATAACTTCACTTCTTGCTGCTAATTTGATTTTTGAATTCTTATCTATACTTGCATTAAATAAGAAAAAGAGTAGAGAATAATGAACGGTATTTCTAATAAAAGAGGAATTCTAAATCGAGAGGAGATATTTAAATTAAATCTCGATTTAGAAGATTTAAATGAACTGGACTCTTTCTCTCTGAGTCCAAAAGATAGAAGACAGGGACTTATTAAAAGTTTCATTTTTACGGCTATTGCCATATTTATATTTTTTATTCCAATAACAATTAACGGTCAAACAGATATAACTTTTGGAATAATCTATAATGGGCTAATGAATATTACCGGAAACTATGGTCTGTGGTTTATCACAATAATAACCTTACTTACTGCAATTTTGAGTATTTATGGAAAGTACTTTGCAAAATCAGGTAAATTATTTGAATACTTTCATGGAGATTCCATTATTCATCCTTTACTATATTCAATAGGAGCAACTTTTGCAATTTTGTATTCATTAACCGTAACAACTTCCTTTAATGGTCCTGAGATAATCGTAGGAAAGTCTACAGGTGGAACTGTAATTCCATCAATTGCAGTAGCAGTTTTTTGGATAATATTAGTTTCTTCTTTCTGCATGCCTTTCCTTATAAACTACGGTTTTATAGATCTAATAGGTACATTGATGGAACCTTTGATGAGACCTGTTTTTAAACTTCCTGGTAGGGCTTCTATAAATGCTCTTGTTTCTTTCCTATCTAGTAGTTCTGTAGGAGTACTTATCACAAATAAGTTATACAGAAGAGGAGTATATACCGAAAAGGAAGCGGTACTTGTGGCAACTGGATTTTCAGCGGTGTCTGTGGGTTTTGCATACATGGTTATAAAGACGGCGGGACTTCAGGACAAATTTGCATTTGTGTACTTAATATCAGCTTTTATGACTTTAGCTGTATCAGGTATTGTAGGAAGAATACCACCTTTTAGCAAGAAACAAAACATATACCCCAATGGGAAAGTCCAGACAAAAGAAGACTTAGATAAGACTTCTTCTTCAGATAACATAATAAAAACTGCAGGAGACAGGGCCATAAAAAAAGCATTTCTTGCCCCTTCCCTAACAGGCGAGATAAAATCTAGTTTAAAGGACGGACTTGAGGTTATACCTAAAGTTGTTACCTCCCTTGTGGCAATAGGCACTGGAGCTTTGATTTTAGCTGAAAACACACCTTTATTTAATGTATTAGGAAAGTTATTTGTACCTATATTAAAACTCTTACAAGTTCCAAATGCTTTAGAAATTGCAGCTTCATTTCCTGTAGGAATTGCAGAAATGTTCTTACCTGTACTTCTAATAGCAGAAAAGGTTGCAATACTAGATCAAAAAGCAAGATTTTTAGTAGTATCCGTTTCCATCTCACAAATTATTTTCTTTGCAGAGACAATAGTGGTTATGATGTCTGCTAAGCTTCCTATAAAACTTTGGGAACTTGTAGTAGTCTTCATTGAAAGAACTATTATAGCAATTTTCATAGGTGCTTTGTTTATGCATATTTTCTTCTAAAAAGAGTTTTAGATTATGTTTTTATTTATGGAAATTAAATAAATATCCTCAATATGAAAGAGAGATACTAATTGTTGGTTTAAAAGTATCTCTCTTTCTATTTTTTAAGCCTAATTAAGTTTATTAAAGCTTTACAGGTTTTAATATATTTTCCGTTCAATTTTATAAATATATGAGTTGTTTTTTTATTTCCCGTTACTTAATCACTTTTTGTAATGTTTTATAAATTTTAGTCTAGTTTGTTTTTTTGTATCCATCAGGAATTCTCTTATTTCCATTTGTAATATATCCCATTACTGCATAAACTACAGCTGATACAATACCACCCATGATAGGCGCTTCTACCCAACCTGTCTTAACTCCAAGAACTAGTACAACATTGGTAATAAGACCTGCTAACATGGATGCAAAACAAGTATTTGCGTTTCCTTTGATGAACACTTCTACAATTGTAGGTCCTAAGAACATGGCTATAAGTCCACCGGTTCCAATATAAGCAATTTGATTTAACATACCTTGAGGAGCAACAAATGTTAACCATAGTGATACTAAAGCTATAACTAATACCATTACTCTGTTAAATTTATCTCCCTTCGGATGCATTTTGTTTCTAATAGACACATACATATCGTGAGAAAGTGCTGATGCTTGTGTCTGTAATACGGAACTGATAGTAGACAACATTGCAAATAGAATGAATAGAGTTATTATTCCTCCAATTGCAGGATGTAAATAAGTATTTAAGAATACAGGCATTGCTGAATCTGGGTTTTCTAATGTTGGATTTTTATATCTCATATAAAGTCCAACCATAGGTATAAAACTTAGTACAAACCCCATAGGTGCCATGTAAAGTGCCATTTTATGAACTTTTAAGTCTTCTTTTAGTGATAAAAATCTTACTGACATATACGGCAATGTAGTTGTAAATAATAGTGCATATATGAATACCAAGAATACCTGATACTTATTACCTCCATACGGATTGGCTGTGGTAGGATTGATTATCTCTGAATCCATTTGACCAAGTTCATGTATAAGCTTAGTAAAGGTTATATCTTTTCTAATTACTACTACAACTATCACTGCTGAAACCAACATACCAATACACATAATTGTATCAGTTATAGCTACGGCTAAAAGTCCCCCTTGCATGGTGAATATTACTACAACTATTAGTAATATAGTTGCAGCTAGAGTTTCTGAAACTCCCAACCATTTTGAAGCAACCAAACCAACGGCTCTGATTTGTCCTACAATGTAAACTGTTAAGAACAATAATGTGGCAAAACCTGCTAATAAGTGTACTCTTCTCTTTTGTCCTTCTGTTCCTCTATGTATCTTGGAAAGATATTCAGGTACTGTCAATCCTCCCATTGATTCTGCATTCTTTCTCATATAATTTGCAAACCATAAAGTACCAAAAGTTATAGCTGGTGCAAAGAAGAAATTAGCTAAAACTTCAATTGTTCCAAAGGCATAAGCCGTTCCTGGTGAGCCGATAAAACCCCAACCACTATATCCAGTTGCCATTAGAGTACCAGCACCAATGAAAGGACCTATGGATTTAGCCCCTAGAAGGAAACCTTCTCCTTCCACCTCATCTTGTTGTATCTTTCTTCCTGACATGTATCCAACGCCGATTAATACGCAAGATGCAATAATAAATACTATCCAATTACCCATATTAACCTTCCTTATTTTTTATTCTTACTTTCTCTATATATGAATACTACAGTTGGATAGACTAGAAGTATAATACTACCCACTATAAAAGAATTCATTACCCATGATTCTGTCATAACTCCTCCTTCAATGAACCTAAAATTATAAGTCCACTAATATTTCAAGTTACCTTATTGAATTTTTGCTGTGTATTTACAAAGTTAAAATTAAATTAAAATTTATTCTTTGCTAGTTTTAATATTTTGTCCCAATATATAATTTAAAATTAAAGGTTTTTCTTTCAATCTTTAAAATATATATGGAAATAGTGTGGTTATTATTAATATAACTTTTGTAGAAACTAAAATTTAAACTATTAATTATCCATCCCTTTAATATTTTCCTTGTGAAAACGATTGTCTAAGAATATCAAGTATCATATAGTTATCCACATAAGCTACTTCTACCTACAACTTTAAGCTTTATTCTTAAATCGGTAGTTTGTTTTTTATAATTTAAATTATATTTGTATTTTTAAAGTAAAGCCGTTACAAAAATGTAACAGCTTTACCTTAAATTATTTAATTACCATCTTTTATTTTCAAATGATATTAAAGTAGGGTCTTCAACTTGGTTAGGGAAGTAGTCTAAGCACTCACCTTCACGGTAAACGTCAGCTGTTGCACAGTGTAGACCTCCACCAAATGGATATGCGTCTCTAAATGGAATAGGAATAACGTTCATGCCTAATTTATCCATTTGCTCTAATTGTGCAGTTTCACTTGCTTCAACGATAACTGTTTTGTGGTCAAGAACTAGACAGTTCATTGATAACCAAACACTTGAGTAGCATAGTGCAGGTGGTTCGTCATGTGCTGGCATAGCTGCATCTACGATTTCCCAATCATTAGCTTCAAAGATCTTTCTTTGCTCATCTGGTAATCTTCTGTGAGGGTTATTAATAATAAGACCTGGTCTTAGTGGTACGAATGTAGCGTCAATGTGAATAGGGTATGGGTCGCCAGGGAAGTTTACAGAGTGTACTCTGAAATCAGGATACATTCTTCTTAACCATTCCATAGCTTTCCAGTTTGTAGTTAAACCTTTTTGGATAAATAGGTCTTTACCTAATCTAAGTACGTCAGCAGCATCAAATAGAATTTCATGCTCTTTTGTAACCATTTCTAGGTTAGCTGTTCTTTCAAGAAGAATTTCTTCTGTTACAGGCTCGCCATTTACATCGTCCCAGTAATGCATATCATAACTTGCATCACTTAATTGAGGTCTTGGACCATAGAACCATCTAAATTCAGGGTCTTTTTCAAAGTATTCACGAAGAACCTTGTGATAGCAGTAATGTTCAAAGAATCTTGATCTAAATGACATTGATGCACAGATTATGTCGCTACCAATTGTAAGTAATACGTCTCTTGGAGGCATACAACCGAATTGAGAGCCGGTCATAAAGTATGGAGTTACTACTGCTTGATTAAATTGTAGTGGTTCTGGTCTATCAACTACAACGCCATGGTCTTCCAATACTTTTGCTAAATGATCTAATTGAGCATTAGCTTTTTCAACTGTATCCAATGGTCTAGGGCCAGTCATTCCTCTCATTGGGCTGTCTAGTGGCACTTTAGCTTCAGATGCAGGTTCTGATGGTGATATACAGCAATTGTCTGCTCTACCTACTATGACTCTCTTCAAAGGGTCAAAATCGTTCCATGAATTAACTATTTTCATTTTTTCCTCCTAAAATTTATTTAATTGCAATGCAATTATGTTCTTATTTTAATGTTGCATACATTACAGCTTTTATAGTATGCATTCTGTTTTCTGCTT
>JAUNLT010000015.1 GCA_030532135.1 Lagierella massiliensis
CTCCAAAGGCAATGGCAAGTTTTCCTTTTTCAGCTTTTGGTGCATAGGCTGAAGTATAGGCAGGATAGCCTAGAAGTCTATCAGGTTCTCCATCCTTAATAGAAGGTTGCCAGATATATGCTCCGTTGTTATCCTTTAACTTTCTGATTTGAGCAATTGTCGAGTCGTTTAAGATAAAGGCTGCATTTTTTCTATATGGTCTTTCTAGTGAATAGACCAAATCCATGAGTTCATCTGCAGTAATTGTTGCGGCCTTAGTGGTAATACCGACCTCTCCACCTTTTTTAGAATCAAAAATTCCTGTAGGCTTATTGACGCCATCTCCATTTAAGAAAGCATCTTCTTCTGCATTTGCCAGTGCTCTTGTAAATTCCTCGATAATAAAGGATTCCAAATCAAAGGCTGAATCATATAAAAGTTCTTCTGTTACTTTAATTCCAACGTGAAGTTTATGGGCATCAAGGGCCACTTGGTCAAACTTACCATCTCCAAAGGTTAATTCTCCACCTTCTTCAACCCATAGAGCTGCAGGTTTTGTAGCCACAATATTAATCTTGTGTAGACCTGATGTTTGTACCTTGGCTGCCAGTTTTCTTACAATATTTTCTTCTTCAAGACCAATTACAATTTCAGCTTCTAATTCCTCTGGAACTAAATATCCTCCGCTTTCATCTGTTCCAACTTTTAGTTCGTTGGTAATATCTCTGAAGTTTGATCTCAAGGCCTTCAGCATCGATTTCTTATATACATTTCTTGCCCTCATCGGCTTTTCTTCTTCATTGCCAAGTGTCGGTTCGTTAGTAAGTGCTTTTGTCATTGGTTTTTCTAACTCCTTATCCAAATCTTCCTCCCTCTTCTTCCTTTCAATTTCACGAGTGTAGTTTGCGATGGTCTTCTCCATTTCTTCATAAGCCTTAAAATCTTCATCGGACATTAGACCATTCTCGTCCTTCTTCGATTCAGCAAAGTCCTTTGCTTTGTTCCAAGCTGCATTTCTTTTTTCCAATAGTTCTTTAATAGTCATGATTACCTCCAAGTATTTTTAATGTTTTCTAATCGTTCATTCACTTCACGTACGGAATGTGTCTTAACTTCTTTTTTAAGCTTTGAAATAAGGGAGTTTGTAACAGCCCTTCTTGAAAAGACCATGTTGGATATTAGGTCTGTAGTCCTTTTATCCGTCAGTGTTCCGTCACAAAATCCCATCTCAATGGCTTTGTTCTTATCAAACCAAGTCTCACCATCCATTAGGTTTGAAATCTCATCTCGAGATAAACCAGTCTTAAGTTCATAAGCATTGATGATGGATTCCTTAACTTCCTTGAGCATATCCATGGCTTTTTGCATCTCTTTTGAGTCCCCAATAGCCACCGTGAGTGGATTGTGGATCATCATCAGAGAAGTGGGACTCATAAGCACTTCACTTCCTGCCATGGCAATGACCGATGCAGCTGATGCTGCAAGCCCATCAATCTTTATAGTTACTTTTCCCTCATGTTCTAAAAGCATGGTGTAAATCCTACTTGCAGCGATACAGTCGCCACCTGGAGAATTAATCCACACAGTGATATCTCCACTTTTGTTTTTTAACTCACTGGCAAATAACTTAGGCGTTACATCGTCATCAAACCATGAGTCCTCTGCAATAACCCCATCAATGTATAAGGTATTCTCATTGTTTGCCCAGTTCCAGAATATTTTTTTATTCAATATATTTTCACCTCAATTCTTCAAGTCAGCTCCGTCACAATTTTCTTATCTCCCTTTGGTCGATGAAAATTGGACTTCGTGACATCTGACCTACCTGCGATTCGTGCTACGCACTCATCGGGTTAGGTCATTAAAAAGAGCCTTGGTGTGATGTCATCATCAAACCAAGACTCTTCAGCAATGACCCCATCTATATATAAGACGTTGTCTTCTTTGGACCAGTTCCAAAATATTTTAGTATTTATTTTCCTCACCTTACCTTTCATAATAAATACTCCTCGTGCCCAACGATAGAAACATAGAAATCTTTGATTTCGTTATGTTTCAGCGGAAGGGTATTTTTCATCCTCTAGTTTGTTACCTCCACTCTTTTTGCTTTCATAGAATAAACCCGCCTTTTCAAGTGGTAGCATATTTCCATTGACTAGATATAAGTCTCCCCCTTCTTCAGCTGAAATCCTATCTAAGTTTTCTAACTCCCTGATGTCATTTGCACTCATCCATCCATTTTGACGACCTACAGCATAACCATTCATTCTTGACTCATAGTCTCCACGAAGGAGTCCATCAAGATTAAATTTAATAAAGTAGGATTCTTTTTCTTTTTTGCTTAAAAGCGCTCTTTCTAAGGATTGCTCCCATCGGACAATCCAGGGATCAAGAGTGTATTTGACAAACTCAAGTGACTGCTGTTCTATATTTGAAAAAGAGGATTTCTCTAAGTCTCCAATCATGTGAGGTGGTATTCTAAAAATCCTTGCAATCTCATTTAGCTGAAACTTCCTAGTTTCTAAAAACTGAGCCTCACTTGGTGCTATAGATATTGGCTGATACTTCATTCCCTCTTCAAGGACAGCAACTTTGTTGGCATTCTTTGGTCCTTGAAAGGCTCTATTCCAAGAATCTCTCACCCTTTCGGGATCTTTAATAATTCCTGGATGCTCTAAAACACCTCCAGGCTGTGCTCCATTTTGGAAAAAGCTTGCTCCATATTCTTCACAAGCCATGGCCATGCCAATGGCATTTTTTGCCATAGCTATTGGTGAATAACCAATAAGCCCGTCAAATCCAAGTCCTGGGATATGAAGAACATCTTCTTTTAAAAGATAGGCATCTTCAGATTTATGGCGGTATTTATAAAAGATTTCACCATCTTCACTTCGCATGACTGTCATCTTATTGGGCATCAGTGGATAAAGATTGACCACTTCACCTTTTCCATTACGTATAATCTGAGCATAGGCATTTCCCCAAAGAAGGAGATGAGTCATCAAAGTTTCTCTAAAAACAAATGATGTCATTTCCTCATTTGGCTCATCATGTAGGATAGAGTAAAGCGAGTGTCCTTTTGCTTTCTCCTTAGAGTTTGAAGACCCTCTCTTATATAGATGAAGGGGCAGTCCAGCTAATGTTTCTGATAGTACCCTCACACAAGAATATACAGCAGTCATCTGCATGGCTGTAAATTCATTGACATCTTTACCTACACTTGTCCTCCCAAATAAAAAAGACGATGAAGAAATTCTCTCCCCGTCTTTCGGTTTGTCCCTTGATTTAAATATGCGATTTAAAATGTTTATATCACCACCTCCTTTAATTAGGTATGAAAAAAGCACCTACTTTTGTAGATGCTAAAAAGTTATTTTTTTCTTTTTGCAATGAGAATTTTGTATTCTTTTTCTAATTTTTCTCGTTCTTCTTTAGATATTTCCATAGCAAGTCTAGAACTTATGGAAGATATTCTAAAGTCAAGTAATAACCCATCTCTATTCTTGCTATTCTTTGTCCTATTATTTCTATTTCTATATTGTGATAAATTGCCTTTATAACTTTTGATTTTTTTATCTTCTATCATCAAAAGTGTGTCTGCAATGTTATTTATTAACTCTTCATCATGACTTACAAATATAAATGGTCTATCATAAGATTTCAATAGTTTTTCTAAACTTTCTATTGCTTTTATATCTAAAAAGTTGGTTGGTTCGTCAAAGATAAGATAGTTAAAGTCAGATGTTAAGATCTTAGCTAATTTTACCTTAGCTTTCTCTCCATCGCTTAAAACCTTTATAAGCTTGTAAACATCATTTGTCTTAAATCCTAATCTTGCAAGGACAATCCTTGTCATTGTCTCATCATATATAGATGTATTTAATACATTCTCTAAGATATCAGCATCTTCTTCTAAAATATCACTCATCTGACTAAAATAACCTATTTTAAGATTTGGATGCACCCATATATTTTCTTCATTGAGAATCATCTTTAAAAGGGTGGTTTTTCCACTTCCGTTTTCTCCTATAAGTGCTACTTTAGAATTATTTTTAATTTGAAAGTTGGCGTTTTCAAATAATATTTTATCATCAAACTCTTTACTTATATTCTCCGCTCTTATCAATATTTTAGAATGTATTCTTTTACTATCCGGGATGGATAAATGTATTTTTACTTCATCTTTAGGCTTTTCTTTCACTTCTAAATGGTTAATTCTTGATTCTACAGATTTAACTTGTTTGTCTAGTTTTTTCTTGTTTTCTTGACCACCCATCTTATGAAGTCTTGCTTCCGAATTACCCATTCTTTTAGGTGTAGTTTTTACTTTTGATGATTGTTCTTTGATAGTGATAGCTAGACTTTCAAGCCTTCTTTTTTCTTTTATAAAATTTGAATATTCTTTTTCTTGAAATTTCTGTCTTTTCTCTCTTTCATCGAGATAGAATTTATAGTTCCCATTATACTCTTCAATTTTCCCGTTTTTTAATTCTAGAATCTTTCCACAAGTTTTATTTATGAAATCACGATCATGAGAAATTAAAAGGTAACCTACTTTTCTTGAATTTAACTTTTCTATAAGTTCTTCCTTTTGCATGAAATCTAAATGAGATGTAGGCTCGTCCATTAAAAGAAACTTAAAACCATCAGATAGTAATTCTGTCAGCTTTAATCTTTGATACTCCCCCGGACTATATTTGTCACCCCTATCTAAATGTGATTTAGAGTAGATTTCATCAGAAAAATACTTATCTTTGATATCGTAGTTTAATAAATACCCTGGCTCTCTATCTACTCTTAGTCGGCCAATATAATCTTTATCAAGTCCTAATATTATTCTTAAAAGAGTTGTTTTACCTGTCCCATTTTCACCTATCAATGCTATTTTATCAGTTTCATTCATTGATAGATTTTCAATTTCAAAAAGTTTTCTTTCAGGTGTAGTTTTTATTAAGTTTTGTATATATATCATAAATCCTCCTATAATTTTTGAGAGGATTTCTTTTCCTCTCTTAGTTATTTAGAAAATTATCTATATTAATCACTTTTCTGTACCTCCTAATAATAATTTTAATTACATTATACCCGATTTAGAACACTATAAGCCCTCTATCATCATATACAGATTCACTGGCATCATTGCCACATCTTATAGCCCTATCAAGAGCCATAATCGTAGCAATTACTCCATCTATCTTTTCTGTGGATTTTTCCTTGTCTGCTTTGATATTTCCAGCAGGGTCTGTTCGTATGAAGATGTTATCCATCATCCACCTTAAAACTGGATGCCCTCCATGGGCGAGTTTCCTTTCAAGGGTTAGTTTCATAAGTTCTTTTGTAGGTGGAGACATATCTTTAAAGCCTTGACCAAAGGGAACGACAGTAAAACCCATCCCTTCTAAATTCTGAACCATCTGAACTGCCCCCCATCTGTCAAAGGCAATTTCACGGATGTTATATTTCTCTCCCAACTTTTCTATGAACTTTTCAATAAAGCCGTAATGAACCACATTTCCTTCTGTAGTTTGAATATAGCCTTGTTTTTTCCAAAGGTCATAATTTACATGGTCTCTTTTAACTCTTAAATCGAGATTATCTTCCGGCAACCAAAAGTATGGGAGTATTTGAAATTTGTCCTCTTCGTCTTGAGGTGGAAAAACTAAAACAAAGGCCGTGATATCGGTTGTGGAAGATAGGTCTAAACCTCCATAACAAACTCTTCCCCTAAGTTCTTCTTCCTCCACATTGAAATTGCACAGATCCCATTTATCCATAGGCATCCACCTAATTGCTTGTTTAACCCACTGGTTTAACCTTAATTGTCTAAAGGAATTCTCTTCAGAAGGATTTTGTTTGGCTGAGTTACAGGCTTGTCTTACCTTTTCTATGGGAACTGTGATACCCAGTGATGGGTTAGCTTTCTTCCATACTTCCTCGTCAGTCCAGTCGTCCTCTCTATCTGCCCCATAAATTACAGGATAAAATGTAGGATCAGTTTTTCTTCCTTCAAGAATGTCTACTGCCTTCTGATGAGTTTCGTAACAGATGGATTTTGTGTCTGTACCAGCAGTGGTAATAAGAAAGTATAATGGCTGTGTTCTTGCATCACCAGAACCCTTAGTCATAACATCAAAGAGTTTTCTGTTGGGCTGAGTGTGAAGTTCATCAAAGACTACCCCATGAATATTAAAACCATGTTTAGAATAGGCCTCTGCTGATAGGACTTGATAGAAAGAATTTGTCGGCTTATATATGATCCTCTTTTGTGATGCAAGTATTTTTACTCTTTTAGAAAGTGCAGGAGACATTCTTACCATATCTGCTGCTACATCAAAAACAATGGTTGCTTGCTGTCTATCTGCAGCACATCCATAGACCTCTGCTCTTTCTTCTCCATCCCCACAGGTCAGAAGAAGGGCAACGGCTGCAGCAAGTTCAGACTTCCCTTGTTTTTTAGGTA
>JAUNLT010000016.1 GCA_030532135.1 Lagierella massiliensis
GCAACATAGGAATCTCACCTCCGCCTCTGTTCAGGATGAGCCGGCTTCAACCTTAGAAGTATCATTATCCTCATTTTCTTCATAGCGAATAGGGTATCCCTTCCTACATTCAAACTCTTACTTATCGCTCCCTTTCTTCTTCCCTTGCTTTAGCTTAGCAGTACTTGTTTTACCAAAAAATCAGCAGAAAGATCATGGCGGATAGGTTATTACGCTCTAAAAATGATTAATGTCTTGTCTTGGTCTATTAAATTGTCAAGGTTCAAATTTTATTGAGAGTTAGTAATCTTTTTAAATTTGACCATCAAAAATTACTTATTTTGATGAAAACAAATTGCTTAAATTACCCTCTTATACTTAACAGTGAAAAGAAATCTTTCTTGGTAACCAATTTTAAAAAAATTAGTTATATAAAAAGGTCTAATTCCCGCTGTATGGTTTACAGTGAAAGTTAGACCTTCTTGGTAACCGTAATTTAAAAATCTTCTAACATTATCTTTAATTTTTCTAAGACCTTATTACGCCTTTTGATAACGGCTGGATGAGAAATATTTAGTTTAGCAGCTACTTCTCTTATTGTCTCTTCTCTATAAAAAAGACTTTCTATTAGCTCCCTTTCAGCTGGGTTGAGTTTAGAAATAGCTCTTCTTACTTCTTCAATCATTTCCTTGGTTTCAATGATTTTTTCAACATCAAATTCCAAATCTTCTAAATTTTCTTCGAACTTTCCATCATGATCATAGGAACAAAAAAAGAAACAGTTATTTAACCTGTCTCTTCTTACTTGATATTTCTCTTTATTTAATTCACTATGATAAGCAAGGTATACTTCCTTGCTTACAAACACTTTCTTTCCTTCTACAAATAAATAATATTCCTTGTCCATTAATTTTTCCTCCTTATCGACTTGAATTTCTCTTATTAAAAAATGAAATTCACATAAGGAGGACTTCTAATTCTTTGCATATATTCTCCTGGGCATAAAAAAAGACCGAAAGAAAATAAATTCTTTCAGTCAATAAATGCCAATATTAAATTTAGGTGCTAATCACCCATCATGGATATTATATATGCACTTAAGTACACATAAAATTCGGATATGGTACTTTTTTCATTCGGAAATAGTTCGCAATAAGTTCGCCATAAATTAATTTCTTAAATATTCATTATTTCCTCAATACTACGACCTTCTTTAAGTTGACTAATAGCAGTTGGTAAGGAGTACCCCCATATTATTACACCAATTAGTGCAACTGCTTCCTTCTTTCTTTGATAATAAACAGTTCTCTCTAAAGATACGCTTCTCATACAAGTTTCATCAGTAATCTTGTTTTCAGAAATGTAGTAGTTGTAAATAATCTTATGATAAATTTCTCCATACTCTGGATAAACTTTTAGCCTGACACAGGCATCATAAATTATTAAAAGCATAAGCTTACTTTCCATTACATTGGATACTCTATTATTAAACTTTTCTTCAACTTTTTCTGGAGCAAATGTAGAAAGATACAAGTAAGCAGATTCTGAAGTTGATCCATAGTTTTCTTTACTCTCAAACATCATAAAATTTGCCCTGCTATCTACTGTCCAGGTAACTTGTCTATATAAACTTAAGATAAGTTTTGCAGCTGAACTAATCTCTTCAAATTTCAAGTTGCTATCTGCATACATGTTCATTATATTATTTAAAGTTTTACTTATTCTCAATCTAATCACCCCAATACAACTTATTTACAAACTTGAATGTTTGTGCTACAATATGAATATAAGTTCAGTTTGTATTATATCTCAAATAAAAAAATAATTCAAGCACTATTGTTCGTATTAAAAGTTATAAATGCACATTAGTACAGGAGGTTAAGATTATGGCTTTTGCGGATAGATTAAAGGAATTTCGTGAAAAAGAAAAATTAAGTCAAGCAGATTTTGCAAAAATGATAGGTATTAGTACAAGAACTCTTGTACATTATGAAGACGGTGAAAGATATCCCAGAGATGTCGAAGTTTACAAAAAAATAGCTGAAGTTATGAACTGCGATTATAATTTTCTTTTAGAAGAAAGTGATGAGTTTCTAAATAGAGTTTATAATATGGGTGGAAAGAGAGAACTAGAAAAAGCTAGAGCATTAACTGAAGGTTTAAGTTCTTTGTTTGCTGGTGGCGAAATTTCTGACGAAGATAAAGATGCTGCTTTTGAAGCTATCACTCGTGCTTACTGGGAAGCTAAAAAAGAAAATAAAAAATACGGTCGAAAGAAAAAAGATTAGGTGATTTTATGAGCATGAATCGCTATATATACAATAAGGTAAATAACCTTATAAAAAAATATAAGACTCGAGACCCTATGGAATTAATAAAAGCTTTGAATATTAATTTAGTTTTTCTCCCTGAAACTGAAAGGCTTTTAGGAATGTATCATTATATTCAAAGGAACAGATTCATTTTTATTAGCAGTAACACAGATTTTAATAGAAAAACAATACTAGCACATGAATTAGGGCATGACCAACTACACAGAGATTACTGTGTAAGTGGTGGAGCTTTTCATGAACAAAGTATACTAAATCCAACTAATAAATTCGAAACAGAAGCAAATATTTTTGCATCTCACTTGTTAATTAGTGATGAAGATGTTCTTTGTAATATTAATGATGAAATTAGTGATTATGAATTAGCTGGCAATTTAAATGTTGATATAAATTTGCTAAATCTAAAAATCTCAGAAATGGCAAAAATGGGTAAATTTAACAGAGTAATAAATGTTAATACCCCTCAGGGTGATTTTCTTAAAAACTATCGTCCTGAACACGATAATTATTTTTAGGAGACTTTATGGGAATTTTTATTACAGGATATATTTTATTAATCCTTTCTGGAATAGTTTTCTATTATCTCATCTCTACCTACTCTGTAAAAATCTCAGCTTTTTTTATAGATTTTATAGTTGTGGGTTTAGGATTTTATATATCCATAAAAGATAAATTAGACAACAAACTAGCTATTCCTCTTTCAATTACAATAGTAATTATTTATGGAATTTTGCTGATCTTAATAAATCAAAAACTACCAAAAATTAGCAAGCTTTTAAACTATATAATTGCTTTTATAGGATCTGCTGTTGCCTTATGGTTGGCACTTGATTTTATTACAAGTACACTAACTGCTTTTAAAATAATAGATCAAACTTATCATCAATTACCAATAACAAAAAGTATTATGTTAAATTCCTTTATACATTATGTAATTGTATTCTTGATTAGTATTCCAGTGTTTAAAGGTAGAATGAAATTTATACATGGAGGATCTTATGAGTAAAGAAATAGATGAAAACAAAAACGAAAATCAAGATAAAAAAGAACTTCAAATTAGATCATCTGCTGCTGAATACTTAACTTTTATTGCAGCTAACGGTGATGACCAGGAAGCTATTGAAATTAGATATGAAGATGAAAATATTTGGTTAACTCAAAAGATGATGGCAACACTTTATGATGTCAGCACTGCAGCAATAAATCAGCACTTGAAAAAAATATTTGAAGACAATGAATTGCAAGAAGAAGCAACTATTAAGAATTACTTAATAGTTCAAAAAGAAGGTTCTAGAAATGTTTCAAGAGATACAAAACACTATAATTTACAAGCAATTATTGCAGTAGGTTTTAAAGTAAATAACGAACGTGCAGTCCAATTTAGGAAGTGGGCAAACCAGATTGTAAAAGATTTTACAATTAAAGGTTGGGCAATAGATGATGAAAGACTTAAAAATTCTGGCACAAAACTTACCAAGGATTATTTCGAAAAATTACTTGTAAAAATTCGTGAAATTAGATTATCTGAGAGAAGATTCTATCAAAAAATTACAGATATCTATGCCACATCCTTAGACTATGATCCATCTGCAAAGGCAACAAAAAGATTTTTTGCTGCTGTTCAAAATAAACTTCACTATGCCGTTCATGGAAAAACTGCAGCCGAATTAATTGTAGATAGAGCCAACCACAAAAATAAAAACATGGGACTTACAACTTGGGAAGGTTCACCAGATTCAAAAATTCATAGATATGATGTGGTCATTGCAAAAAATTATCTCAACCAAGAAGAGTTAAATCAAATGCAAAGAATTGTATCATCTTATTTGGACATGGCAGAACTGCAAGCCCAAAGACATATCCCAATGACTATGGAAGATTGGGAAAAAAGATTAAATGGATTTTTACAATTATGGGATAAAGAAATCTTAAACGATGCAGGAAAAGTGTCTGCAGCTCTTGCAAAAAAGCACGCAGAAAGTGAATTTGAAAAATACAGAATTATACAAGATAGACTCTACAAAAGTGATTTTGATAAGTTCCTAGAACTCGAGGATAATACTAAAGATTTAGAAAAATAACTTAATATACGCTTAACGCTTATAACTTTAATAGCAAGCACAGTAAGTGTACGGACACTTACGAAAAAATTAATGGAGCAAACCTTTACGGAATGCTCTATTTTTTTAATTTTTACCTTGTTAGGGAGAACCCTAAGACCCCGAAATATATTTTATAAAGGA
>JAUNLT010000003.1 GCA_030532135.1 Lagierella massiliensis
TGTTTTAAAATCCTTTTTATCTTCCATTTTACCCCCTTAATTATTTACTTATTTTACTTTTTTTGATATAATATTGTTGAGTAGTTAGGGATAGGGCTTTATATTAGCTCCAATTCCCTAAGAGTTATTAGAAGTGCCATTATTTGGACTATCAAATTAATCACTCCGATGATTAATTCGATATATAAAGTCCATTTTTTGGGACTTCTTTTTTACCCTTTTTACTACCCATTTTTATCACCCCCTTTCTGTGAGGTGATTTATTAAGGTTACCTTGCCTATCTAAAGTATGATATATATTGATATGTATATCAACACTTTCCTTAAACTTTTTTAACGTGTATTTCTATCTATTTATAAGCCTTTATCCGTTTACCTACTAGTTTTTACCTAGAAATTTTCTAAAAATATAAAGTTATATATCCCCTTTTAAAGATTTTCACCATATATACACTACAATTTTTACAACCTATCAGTAAATTTATATATAATTCACAAATTTACAACTACCAATCACCAAAGGTCGATACTAATTACGTTTTGGACTATAAAATATCCACCTAAACTTTTAAATCATTACTACTTACAATCTTTGCCACATATAAAAGTGGTTCCACAAAAAGTATAGAGAGTGAACTTTTCTACAAACATAAAAATAAGCATAAAAAAACAAGGTGCATAAAATACACCCTGTAAAAAACCCTACAATATAATAATTTAGTTTTTTTAATGTGAGAATCCACATTTAACCCCAACAAAATATTTCCAATACTTTTCAAAAAACCCCTTTTTATATACTAGTTATCATTTCAATTCTAACAACAGCGTCAAGATTATTTATAGCAGATAAAATAAGCCTATTCCCACCAGGAAACACAAACCTATAATCATTTATAACACCAGCCTTTAAAACTATATACTTTTTAAAATCATTTAGATTAGTTAAAAGTAAAACAACATCATCACTACTATAATCCCTAAGATAAACCTTACTAAGAGTGCTATCAATTATAGTATCTTGTAAAGAAAATTCTCTATACAACCTATTTAATAAAATTTATTTATATTAAATGATCTACTCTAAACTCTATTTTATAAACTCATAATAATTTTGTAATTTTAACTTATTATAAGATGATATAATAGTTATTATAAAGAGGTGATATATATGATAAAAAAGATAGCAATGTTATTAACTTTAGTTTTAGTAACTTCCTGTACAAAAGGTAGCGATATTACAACCGACAATAAAAATGCTGAAATTCAATCAACTTTACAGATGACCATATTAAATAATTTTGCATATAAAACCTTTGGACTGATTCTTAAAGACAACAACTTCAATAATACAGTTTATAGCTCACTATCTTTTGGAGAAGCTCTGGGATCCTTAACTAAATTAACGGATGATTTTAAAGAAAATGAATACATAAAGGATTTTTATGGATATAAATCACCGAAAAATCTTTCAAATTTAGTTTCTAAAAACCTCATTCTTTCAAATAAAGAACTTTTAGATTTAGGAAAAAATCCACCTAAAGAACTAAAACACGTCTCTTTTCCAAAGGAGGCTCAGAAAGAATCTTATAAATTACAAAAGAAAATACTTGGAGAAGTCTTACTCGAACCAAATTACACCAATAACTTATCCTCAGTTATATTAAATGTGGCTAATTTTAAAGGTCAGTGGGAAAAACCGTTTGATAAAAAGTTTACAGAAAAAAACTTTAAATTTAATACAGGTAATCAAAAAGAGAATGTAGACCTCATGACAGAAAACGACATGGATGAAAAATTGGGATTTGAAGACGAATTTGCAGTTGCAACTAGAAAAAAACTAAAACAAAAAGGTACTGCTTCCTCCTTCTGCTATATAATTGTTCCTAAAAAAATTGATAACAATTTATATGAACATATTTCAAATAATATAAACACATATATTGAAGGCGTTAGTGAAAGCGGTTTTTACGATACTGTAATTCTTAAAATTCCAAAATTAAAAATTAGTAATTATTTAGATTTATTACAACCATTATCAAAAAAAGATAATACAATAAAAGAATTTTTTCAATTAAAAAAAGACGTCCTAATATCTAAGAATAATGAACCTTCCAAAGTTGATAAAATTATTCAAGTTGCAAGTCTATCTATGGATGAAGTTGAAGTTCAGGCTAGTGCTATAACTGAAATCGAAAAAAACACAGCTCAATTGCCATCTGAAAAAAGTATATTAGAAGTAGTTGCTGATAAGCCTTACTTTGTAGTAATCACTTCTCAAGATGAAAATCACAATGAAATTATTACATTTCTATCTTTTATAAGAAATCCAAGCAACAAATAAAGCAGGGATAAAAATCCCTGCTTTATAATATTTAATTGTATATTTAGTAAAAGGTATTTATTTCAAAATCTAACTAAATTAATTTTTCACTAACCTCTAACAATCTCTTTGCTTGATGTCTTACTGCTGGTTCAATATCTCCAACAATATTTCCGTCTTGACCTACAGTTGCTGAAGTTCCATAAGGGTTTCCTCCTGCTACTGAAATAGCTTCATCAGTGTATCCTGGTGCTACAACTATTGCTCCCCAATGATACATTACAGTGTATATATTTAATACGGTATTTTCTTGTCCACCATGCGTTGTATTAGCAGAAGACATTGCTGATACTACCTTATTTGCTGTCTTTCCTTGAGCCCAAAGTCCACCTAAAGTATCAATAAACTGTTTCATTTGAGAAGCCATAGCTCCAAATCTAGTTGGTGAAGAGAATAGTAGTGCGTCTGCCCACTCAATATCTTCTTGAGAAACCACAGGTATATCCACCATCTTATCATAATTCTTTTTCATACCTTCATTTGCTTCTATAACTTCAAGCGGAATTAACTCTTCAACTCTACGAAGTCTAACTTCTGCACCAAGTTTTTTAGCTTCATCTTCAGCCCATCTAGCCATTTGTAAATTTGTTCCTGTCATACTATAAAATACTATTGTCAATTTAGATTTCATTTAATATACATCTCCTAACTTTTTCATAATTTTAATAAGTTCGTCTTTTTCATCTTCATCAAGTACAGAAAATATTTTATTTATATTTTCCAAATGAGGAGGAAAAATCTCTTCAAATAGTTTTATACCCTTTTTTGTAATTTTTAACAAATAAGATCTTTTATCTTTAGGATTCTCTAATTTCTCTACAAGTTCTCGTTTTAATAGGTTTTGAATAACCATTGTCATATTACCCGAAGTTGTTAGAGTCTTTTCAGTAATAATTTGAACAGGTAGAGACCCTTTGTGATATAGAATTTCTAAAACTCCAAATTGAGCTATAGAAAGTCCCAAAGGTTTAATTGTCTTAGACTCTTTACGTCTAACAGATAAAAAACCCCTAGATAAAGCAATAAGGGATTTTAAATTTTTGTTAGTTTTTCTTCCACAATCTGTCATGTTTAGATTATAGTACTACATAGTAATATATGTCAAGCATTTTAATTCTCATTATCATTTATAGCTTTATAAAAAAATGGATGCTCCTAAAATACATAGGTCAGCATCCATAATTAAAACTACATATTATATCTAGTTACATCTTTCAAGATGAATAATCTAGTCTTTTAAAATTAATATCTTTAATTATTTTGTTATAATTGAAAGTTCTCCATTTTCAACTGTAATTAACACATGATCTTCGTCTGAAACCTCTCCTTTTAAAAGTTTTCTTCCAAGTTCTGTTTCTACATATTTTTGTAAAAATCTTTTAATTGGTCTTGCCCCATAATGAACATCATATGCTCTTGCTAAAATAAGCTCTTTTGCAACTTTATCTAATGTTATAGTTATTTGTCTATCTTTAAGTCTATTTTCAATGTCTCTAATATCATTGTCCAGTATATCGTAAACTTCACTTTCAGTTAAAGGTTTAAATAGTACTATATTATCTACCCTATTTAAAAACTCAGGTCTAAAAGTATACTTCATTTTATTCATAACCGCTTCTTCTGTTTGTTCTGAAATTTCGCCATCAGAGTCAATTCCTTCAAGCAAATTATCTGAACCTATATTTGAAGTCATGATAATTATAGTATTTTTAAAATCTACCGTACGACCTTGATTGTCTGTAAGTCTACCGTCATCTAATACTTGTAATAAAATATTAAACACATCAGGATGAGCCTTTTCAATTTCATCAAATAAGATTACAGAATATGGCTTTCTTCTTACAGCCTCAGTTAACTGACCCCCTTCTTCATATCCCACATATCCTGGAGGAGATCCTACAAGCCTTGAAACTGAATGTTTTTCCATATATTCACTCATATCAATTCTAATAAGATTTTTTTCATCATCAAACATGGCTTCTGTCAAAGCTTTAGCAAGTTCTGTCTTGCCAACCCCTGTTGGTCCTAAAAATATAAACGAACCAATAGGCTTGTTGAAAGACGCAATTCCCGATCTTGCTCGAATAATAGCCTCTGTTACTGCCTCTACAGCTTGATTTTGACCAATAACTCTCTTGTGTAAAACTTTATCCATGTTCAAAATCTTGTCTTTTTCAGTTTCCACTAATTTAGACACCGGTATTGAAGTCCACTTAGATACAACCACTGCTATCTCTTCTTCTGTTACTTCTTCTTTAAGACTTGATGAGTTTTGTTCATTATTTTGAGTTGCCTGTGCTAACTTTGTTTCTAAATCTGCTAAAGTACCATATCTAAGTTGAGATAATTTTTCAAAGTCATAATGTCTTTCAGCTTCTTGCATTTGAATTTTGACCTCGTCTATCTTTGACTTTAATTCCTTTACATCATCAATAGCAGACTTCTGTTTTCTCCAATTTTCATATTCTACACTATATTCATTCTTCAAATCTTGAAGTTCTTTCTCAAGATCATCAAGTCTTTTTTTACTCAAAGAATCATCTTCTCTTTTTAGAGCTGCTCTTTCAATCTCTAATTGCAATATTTTTCGATTTTTTTCATCTAGAGAAGAAGGCATTGAATCAATTTCTGTTCTAACCATTGCTGAAGCTTCATCCATTAAGTCAATCGCCTTATCAGGTAAGAATCTATCTGTAATGTATCTATTAGAAAGCGTTGCACATGCAATAACCGCATTATCTGAAATTCTTATTCCATGATGAATTTCATATCTTTCTTTTATACCCCTAAGAATAGAAATAGTATCTTCCACTGTTGGCTCAGTTACTAAAACCTTCTGGAATCTTCTTTCAAGAGCTCCGTCCTTTTCTATATATTTTCTATATTCATCAAGTGTAGTAGCTCCAATTGTATGAATTTCTCCACGTGCAAGCATTGGTTTTAACATATTTGAAGCATCCATTGCTCCTTCAGATGCCCCTGCTCCAACAAGAGTATGAATTTCGTCAATGAATAATATTATTTCACCTTCCGACTCTTCAATCTCTTTTAAAACTGATTTTAACCTTTCTTCAAACTGCCCTCTGTACTTTGCACCTGCCACTAGAGATGCTAAATCCAGTGCAAAAATCGTCTTATCTCTTAAAGTTTCAGGTACATCATTTTTTACAATCCTCTGAGCGAGTCCTTCTACTATTGCAGTTTTACCAACACCAGGCTCCCCTATTAATACGGGGTTGTTCTTAGTTCTTCTGGAAAGAATTCTAACACAATTTCTTATTTCTTCATCTCTACCTATTACAGGGTCAATCTTTCCTTTTTTAGCTTCCTCTGTTAAATCTCTACCATATTTTTCAAGTGCATTCATAGTGCTTTCTGGGTCATCAGTTTCAACCCTATTTCCATTTCTAATTTCAGCTAATGCCTTTTCAAAATTTTTTACATTTATATTATATCTTTTTAATATCTCTGGAAAAGTTATATTCTTTTCCTTTATTAATGCCAAGAATAGATGCTCTACAGAAATAAAACTGTCCTTCATCCTCTTAGCTTCATCCTCAGCCATTAGGATAATTCTTTGAACAAGCTGGGATGGATAAATATTTGAAGGACTATCAACTTTGGGTAATCTATCTAATTCAAAGGCCAAATCCTTTAAATAATTTTCCATATTTACATTCATTTTCTCTAAAGTTTTATTAACTACTCCATCCACATCATTTACCAATGCATAATGAAGATGTAAATCTGTAATTTCAGGATTTTTATTTTTAAGGGCAATATTCTGTGCTTCTTGGACTGCTTCCATAGATTTTTTTGTAAGTTTGTTTAAATCCATACTACTCCTCCTTACTTATTATTTACTGTATGTTTTAACTCTTTATATAGTTCTACTTGTCTCTTTGTTAAATTGTCAGGATTTACTATTTGAACCTCCAAATATAAATCACCTGTATTACCATTCATATCCCTAAAGCCTTTACCATGTATCTTTATCTTTTGACCTGATTTTATATCTTTAGGTATATTTACTTTAATTTTCTTTTCAAGGGTTTCAACAACAACCTTGTCTCCAAACAAAGCATCCCAAGGATATACTTTAATCTTTTTGGTAATATCCAAACCATCTAATTTGTTTACAGAGTCAATTACATTAATCTTAATGTAAATATCTCCGTCAAGCCCTATTTTTTCACCTTTAGTTCTAATCTTTTTCCCAGGTAAAATTCCCTTAGGTATTTTTATATTTAAATTTTTATTTTCACCATTTACATTTAATGTTAAGGTTTTGTCACTACCTTCATAAGCTTCCTTCAAACTAATGGAGATTTCAGTATTATACTTTTCTCTTTGAGGTTTTGTCCTTTGACTAAATCCAGAGAAAATATCTCTTTTATGTCCCCTAGATTCTTTCGCTCTTCCTCCTAAACCTCCAAAAATCATATTGAAAAAGTCTGAGAAACCATCGTCTGAAGAACTGGTATAAGTGTAGCTTCCGTTTCCAAAGTTTGAAAAATCAAAACCATATGCTGACGGATCAAAATTTTGACCTCCAGTAAAGTTATAGTTTGATCCAAACATATCATATTTTTTTCTCTTTTCTTTATCTCCTAAAACTTCATAGGCCTCATTAATCTCCTTAAGTTTTTCGGAGGCCTTCTCATCACCTTGATTTAAATCAGGATGATATTTCTTTGCAAGTTTTCTATATGCTTGTTTTATTTCCTGATCTGAGGCAGACTTTTCTAACCCCAGTATTTTATAGTAGTCTTTATATTCCATAATACCTCCTTAAACTTTGACTTTCTTTGACCAATATTATTATAGCATAGATGAAATGAATTATCAATAATATTTTTTTAAATTTAAAAAATTTTATTATTTTAATTTTATCTTATTTTAAGCATAATAAATAAGCTATAGGCTTTAAAAATGATTTCAAACTAATATTATTTTCTAAACTTAATACCCTATTTTAATTGAAATAAAAGAAAAAATAATTTTTAATTAAATTATTAGAAATAAAAAAGACCTTATGAAAATAGAATTTTCATATCGGTCTAATATAAAATTAATTTAGATAATCAAGTGCATATTGAATATAAACTAAAACTACTTTGTATAACTTTTTCTCATCTATATCAAATTTACAATGATGATTTGGATATACGTTTCCCTCCTCATCTTTCTTTAAATTACTTAACATAAAATATGCTCCAGGAACTTCTCTTAAATAATAAGACATATCATCAGCTGCCATTGTTGCATTTTCTATTTCTATTACATCGTCTTCTGGTAGAACTTTTTTAATTGAACATTTCAATTTTTTTACCACATCTACGTCATTTTTTAGCGAAGGGTATTTCCATGAGTATTTATAATCAATTTTACATCTATTAGCCCTTGCATAATTTTCTGCAATTTCACCAATTCTATTTTTAATATACATTCTAATATCATCATCGAAAGTTCTTACAGTTCCCTCAATTATCCCTTCAGATGGAATAATATTTTGATTAATCCCCGAGCTTATTTTACATACAGAAATTACTACTTTACTATCATAACCAACTTCCCTTGATCTTATACGATTTATTGCCTGAACCACATCCACTATACAAACTATGGGATCTACTGTCTCTTCAGGCATGGAAGCGTGTCCTCCCCTTCCTATTATAGTTATTGAAAATTTATCCATTGACGCCATTAAATTCCCTGACTTCAAACCTATTTTCCCATGGGGAATAGAACTAAAAAGTCCACCTATATGACTTCCTATAATACAATTTACTCTAGGATTTTCAAGAACTTTTTCTTCAATTAATAACTTTGCTCCACCAGGATATTCTTCTCCTGGTTGAAAAATAAATTTAATACATCCATTAAAATGGTCTTTCATCGAGTTTAAAATCAGTAACGAAGTTATTGCAATTGCCATATGCCCATCGTGTCCACAAGCATGCATATTCCCATTTGTAGATTTAAAAGGAAGATCTGTTTCTTCCTTAATTTTTAAAGCATCCATATCTGCTCTGAAAGCTAGACATTTCCCAGGCTTTCCTGAATCTATAATTGCTAAAATTGCTCTGTCATTAAGCATTTTTTTATATTTTATATTATTCTTTAAGAGAATCTTCTCTATTTCCTCACATGTTTTTATTGTGTCCAAACCAACTTCAGGTATTTTGTGAAGATTTCGTCTTGTACGAATCAAAAAGTCCTCATATTCTTTAACTTTTTTTAAAATATCCACTTTAGTCTCTCTTTAAGTCTTATTAAAATGAATTTCTTTAAATTCTATTGATAATTTTTCGATATTCACTTTCTGTAATTATACAATAAATACATTTGTTTTAATACTTTTAATAATTTATAAATCCGACTTTGCTTTAACTAAAAATAATTCTAGAATTAATTTCTAAACAAAATGGATGCTACCTTAAAACAAGATAGCATCCGGGAATTAAAACTTAATATTAACTTATAGTCAAATCAAATCTAGAAGTTTTATTTATTTTCTTCGTAATACTTTTGTCCAAGTAAATCTGCGGTCAATACAAAATCTCTTAATTTTTCTGGAGTAATTTCTCCAACCATATTGTGAATTGACTCTCCTTCTGCACAAGCTTTTTCACAGCCTATCATAAGGTCTTCTTCTTTTATATTCATATCTTCTAAAGCTATTGGTAGTCCTAACTTATAACACAATTCGATTACATCGTAAAGTTCTTCTTTTGGACTTGCTTCCATTAAAAGTTGAACAATAGTTCCAAATGCAACAATTTCTCCGTGCATGGACTTTACTGAGTCTATATTTGTAAATCCATTGTATATTGAATGAGCTGCTGCAAGTCCACCATTGTCAGCGCCTACTCCTGATAAATAGGTAGCGGCTTCAATAATCTTGTCTACAGATTGATTTACTAATTTTTTATCTAAAGATTTTATAGCTATCTCTGCATGTTCAAACAATGTATCTTTGCATAATTTGCATAGAGCTAATGCTGAATCACTTATTCCGCCGCCCTCAAGAGATAACGCTTCCACCTTTTTACAAGCTCTCGCCTCATAATAAGTAGCTAGTGCATCACCTATACCTGAAACTAAAAATCTCTTTGGTGCTCCTGCTATTACAGTAGTATCTACCATAACCATGTTAGGATTGTCAGGATAGAACAAGTATCTGTCAAAAGTTCCATCATCATTGTAAATTACGGACAATCCTGTGCAAGGTGCGTCTGTTGCAACAACTGTAGGCAATACAATTACAGGTTTTTTTGTGTAAAATGCTGTAGCTTTTGCCGTATCTATTGCAGAACCTCCACCTAATCCTATAACTGCATCTATACTATCCTCTTCTACTATTTTTGACATTCTGTCAATTTCTCCATTGGAACTGATGCCTGAAAATTCTTCATATCTTCTGTAGACATCTTCCTCTTTAAAGCTTCTTTCCAACTTATCTTTACAGTATTTAAGACCACTTTCTGAAGCTACAAATAAAAACCTATTTCCGTAGTCTTTAGCGTACGAATAAAACTCTTCAAAAGCATCCTTTCCTTGTATATATCTTTGAGGTGCTCTTATTAACTTTAACATACTATCCTCCTTTTCTACTTATTTCTAAATTGAAAACTTATTTATGCCCAATACTTTTACTCTAAAGTGATAAAATCACTCGTAAATTATTATACCCGGCAATTTATTGATTAAAACATTTATAATAACAAAAAGCCATGGGAATTTCCCATGACTTTTAATTTAATATTATTTTTCTTTTAAATTTTCATTAATTATATTTTCTATCTTATCATATTCAGCTTTGTATTTTTCATTGTCCCATTTTTCTCTTATTTCACTTAGCAAGTCTTTTGCCTTAATAAAATCCCCTTCAATAATCAGATATAATACCTTTAATTCGGCAATTGCTTTTGCAAAATTTACATTGTCTTTATTTCTCTCAAATAAGTTTTCCTGTTTTGAATAAATCTCTTTAAACTTATCATATTCGCCTAAATGAAAGTATGCAACACAGAGATTATTCCACTGTACAAGTCTAAGTTGTTCGTCTTTTATCTTGTGAATTTCCAGAGTTTCCAACAACTCTTTCCCTTTTTCATAATCTTTTAATTCAATGTATCCTGCAGAAAGATTTATCTTTATGATATTTTTTAGTGCATTACCTCTTGCTTTTTGCAAAAACTTTTCCATTACATCTATGTATTCATCATATTTTTCTTCATAGAAAAGAGTTAAATAATTTTTCATCTTCCTTGTCATATATATAAAATAAAGAGAATTTACAACTAGAACTAAAAATAAAACTATTACAGATATTTTTATATAATATGACATTACAACTTCATTGTTTAATTTAAACACTATTTGAACTAAAAGCACTAGTAACCCTACTATCAATCCAAGTCCTATAATTTTAAAAACTTTTTTATTCATCATAACCTCTCTTTAATTTAATCTATACTTTTCATTTTAATATATTAAAATGAAAAGTAGCAAATTTATAAATTATTTAAAATCCATTCTTTAAACACTACCGCATTATTGTGTTTTTCGTCTTTTGCAGAAAATAGCAATAACACATCTTCTTTTTTTAAGCTATCCTTTATTCTAACTAAAACATCCTTAGACTTTGAATTGTTTTTAAGTTCCTTAAAGTACCTTATTTTAAATTCAGAAAATTTTTCCACATCATGACCATACCACTTTCTAAGTTCATTTGAAGGAGCTATCTCTTTTTCCCAAATAAAAGGTTTCAAAGACTCTTTACTTATTCCTCGAGGCCATAACCTATCAATTAAAAATCTTTTACCTTTTACTGATTCGTCTAAATCGTAAACACGAATAAGTTTAATTGAATTTTTCAATTTTTCACTTCCCTTAAGTTTCTAACCATAAATCCTAACTTTTAAAATAATCTTCTAATTCATCTTTACACTAAAATGACCAATAAAAAAATCTACTCAGGGAATACTAAAACAGAGATCTTTTCATTGTAACTATCTTTATCTATATCACAATAGTACAGTTTCTTTTCCTCATCCCATAGCAAGTCAAATACTTCATCTTCAATTTTTATATAAGCATATTTTTGTCTTTGCATTTCTACAGTTATTGAACAAATATTATCTTTTATTACAACCTTTGGATTTACATTCACCTTTTTTGCTTTATTTTCATCTAATATGGGGTTTAAAGTTTTTTTACCCAATCTATCAACATTAAAGTAATTTGATGTGGTTGCATACTCTGCTCCTTCAAAAATTACTATATCCGGCTTAAAAATATTAAAGTAATAGTCAAAGTCTATAACATTTTCATAAGCGTATATATTGATACATTCAGAAAAAGGAATATGTGTCATTCTAGCTCTAGAATTTAAATAACTACCTTGAAAAAACAATGCCCTAATTCCGTTATTAGTATTTTTGTTTCTCTTAAAAATAAATTCTCTATAATTAAAATCTATATTTATCTCTTCTCTAATATGGGATAAATCTTCTATATTTTTTTGTATTCATCTTTTAGGACAAACTTTTCCACTTCTTCATTTATCTTGAACTGGGAAACTGGAAGACTTGTCATAGTTTCTTTAACAATATTAAAATCCTCCATAGAGTTAAACTTAACTTGTGGATAATATTTTTTTACTCTTTCTAAAATATTATTAATTCCATAGTATGCACCAAGATCATTCCAATGACCTACGTCATATTTTACGTTAAATACTTGTTCTTCTTTTGCTTTTTCTTCTAAAATTAACGCATTATCCACAAATTCTATTTCTTCCTCTTTTAATTTAAGCCTTAAATAATCAAGTAATTTATTATTATAATTGTATCCTTCAGGTAAGTAATCTCTGTAAATAGTAGTTTTTGAAGGGTTATTAACATAGATAAACAAAACATTTCTACTATTACAGTACTCTTGAATATTCTTAACGTGATCTACATATTTGTCTAAAAATTCATAGTTAGGGTCTTCCACCTTGAGTTTAAAAAATACTTGACCATCTTTACCATATTCATAAGAAGGATGAATCATCTCATTAAACAATTTATCATTCATTTGAGTATTTAAATTAATAGCTAATTCTCTTAACCCAATTCTATCATTAATATAATTTTTTAAATTTTCAGTAAAACCTGAAATTTGTCCAAAAGGTGATTCAGCTAATTTTCTATTGTCAATAGCACTAACGCTATTAGGCTTAAAGTTAAAATTTAAAACAGGTATAAGAACCATAAGTCCTATACACATTAAAAAAAATGTCTTTATTTTTTTCATCTTACACCTGCTTTCTAAAATTGAAAATAAATAAATGGGCTATAGCTTCCACTCATTACAATCATAAGAGATATTCCAAACATAAATATCAATAATAGGTATTTTGAGGCTACTAATAACTTATTATTTTTCATTTTTTCATTAAATCTATTTAAATCCACAACTGGCAATACATATGATCCTAGTAGGGCTATTAGCAATATAGTCGCAATTTTATTACTAAAATAATATTTAAAACTAAATTGCACAAATCCTACATCTTTTAGATTGAACATCTCCAATAAGAAAGGGAATAGAGTTGCCTTTGAGGGCATTAAAAAAATAAGCCATCCAAAACTTACAACTAATGTTACATATATCCATCTAATACCTTTAGGTATTTTCTCAAATAGTTCTTTCTTCATGAGTAATTTTTCTAAAACTCTTACCAATCCATGTATAAGACCCCATAATAGATATAGTATTCCAGCTCCATGCCATATTCCTGTTAGGATGAAAACTACTATTAAATTAACATACACATTTCCTCTACGACTTCCCCCTAAAGGAAAATAAACATATTCCTTAAACCAGTTTCCCAAAGAAATATGCCACCTTCTCCAAAATTCAGAAATTGAAGTAGAAATATAAGGAAAATTGAAATTCTCTTTAAAATCAAATCCTAACATTCTAGATATGCCAATTGCCATGTCTGAATAACCGCTCCAGTCAAAGTAAATCGCAAACATATAGCTAACCAAAACTAGCCAATGGGTAGGTATATCTATTCCAGATTGTGTCCAATCCGATAGTAGATTAGTTGTTAAATCTATAAGCGTATCTGCAATAAAAACCTTTTTAAAAAGTCCAACTATAAATCTTTCTACCCCATTTAAAAAAGAATCAAAATTTACACTAATGTGGTTAACTTGTTTAATAAAATCTTTATATAAAATTATTGGTCCTTGTAATATTTTTGTGAATAGAAAGAAATAAAGACCCACGTCTAAAATATTTTTAGTAAAAATACTATTGTCTCTATAAATGTCCACTAGATATGAAATCATGCTAAATACTACAAAAGATATTCCTAATGGAATAATCAACTCAAATAAAGGAATATCTGTATGTAAATATTGATTTATTTTGTCCAATAAATAATTAATATATTTAAAATAAAAAAGAACAAATACATCTACTGAAATTGCAAATAATAATGAAATTTTACTTCTATACTTATGTATTATAAATCCAAAACCATAATTTAAAATAGCCAATATAATAATATATATAAAATTCAATTTACCTGTGAACACATAAAATCCTAAACTCATAAATAATAGTATGGGTTTCTTGTATTTATCATTTAATAAAAAATACAAAATTAAGGTTATAGGCAAAAAGAAGTATACAAAAATAGTAGAGCTAAAAACCATAAATTGACTCCTTATATATTAATTGTCCTTAGATAAAATTGTACTTATAATAAAAATAGTCCTAAAAACTAGAAGAATAAAAATATACTACAATTTTATCTTTCTTTGTTTACAATTGTAAACAAGTAGGATTATCCACTCAGTTCAGTATATCATATCAGCTTGTGGATATAGATAAATCTCTTTAAATAATTTACAAAATTTTAATCTTATTTTAAAAATATTCGTTTAGATGAAAGTAAATATTTTTACATTAAAAAATATTCTAATTTCACTTAAAACACCTAATTATTAATACAAAAAAATATTGTTTTTTCCTTAAAATTATTGTATATTATTTATAGACTGACTGTCAGTCTATAGGAGGTAGTTATGAATCCAGAAGAAAGAAAAAAAATTATATTGGATGTATCAGAACAACTATTTTATAAAAAGGGTTATGACAATACTTCTACACAAGAAATAATAAAAAAATCTAAAATTGCAAGGGGAACTCTATATTATTATTTTCCAAAAAAAGAAGATATTTTAGATGCAGTTATTAAAAGAAGTGCAGAAGAAGTTTTTACAAATGCAAAAAAAATTGCATATGACAAAACTTTACCTGCTGATAAAAGACTTGTTAGCACTCTTATTGCAATGAGCGAAGACAGTAAAAAAAATTCCCTAGAACTGGAGCAGGTACATTCTCCACAAAATGCTCTCATGCATCAAAAAATAAATGACTATATTTTAAAAAATGCAGGTCCTTTTTTAACTGATATTGTAAAGGACGGAATAGAAGATAAAATTTTTAATACAAAATATCCAGATGAATGTGTAGAGATGATTTTAATTTATGCCAATGAAGGGTTTGATTATCTTAACCACGAAAACGACAAAGAAAAAATGATGAGAAAGTTTCAAGCATTCTTTTATAACGCCCACAGATTGTTAGGTGCGAAGGAAAACAGCTTAGATTTTATAAGGATTTTAAAATAGCTATGAAAAAGAATTTTAATAAGTTTTTAATACTCTGGTTTGGACAACTAATAGCTTCCATAGGAAGTGGATTAAGTGCCTTCGCCTTGGGAGTATATGCCTTTGAGATTTCCAAATCTGCCTTTGATTCTTCCATGGTAATGTTACTAGGTTTTTTACCATCTGTACTATTGCTCATACCATCAGGCGTATTGGCAGATAGACACGACAGAAGATTGTTGATGATTTTAGGAGATAGTTTTTCTGCACTAGGTGTTTTGTTTATCCTTCTTATGAAGTTGTATTCAGACTTGTCTCTAATTCACATATACATAGGCGTTGTAATTAGTTCTATCTTTTCATCTCTTATGCAGCCTGCATATCAAGCTACTGTAACCGACTTATTAGATGAAGAAGACTATACTAAATCCAGTGGCATGATTCAAATTGCATCTTCATCTAAGTTCTTATTATCACCTATTTTAGCAGGATTTTTTTTAAGAACTCATGGTATTGAATTTATTTTATCTATTGATATAGGAACGATTTTAATAACTGTTCTAACTACTTTTGCTATTAGAAAAAATCTTCCAAAGAAAAAAATGATAGCCGATAAAAACTTTTTTAAAAATTTAAGCTTTGCTTGGAAAGAACTTAAAAATAATAGAGGAATTTTAAATTTAGTTCTTATAGCTGGTCTACTTACCTTTTTTATGGGTATTTTACAAACCCTCTCTGGACCATATATATTAAGCTTTTCAAATAAAGAAAGCCTTGGATTTAGTATTTCTATTTCTGCTGTGGGAATGCTTGTAAGTAGCGTATTAATAGGCTTTGGATTTTTAAAAAAGAATTTTGTAAATACCATGAGTATTGCCCTATTTTTTGCTGGAGTATTTATGTTTTTATATGGATTTACTGAAGTTTTATACCTAGTAACTTTAAGTGGATTTTTGTTCTTTTTAAATTTACCTATTATAAATTCCTGCATGGATTATTTAGTGAGAGCAAATGTAAAAAATTCATACCAAGGAAGAATTTGGTCATTTATCGGCTTTATTTCTCAGTTGGGTTATGTTCTAGCCTATCCCCTTGCTGGTATTTTGGCAGACCTAATCTTTAGTCCAGCATTTAATAATGGAGGCTTTTTATATAATAATTTAGGTAAAATAATTGGAACTGGACCTAGTAGAGGGATTGGATTTGTAATAATCTTAGGTGGTTTTGGTTTATCCATAACAGCATTTTTTATAAAAAATAATAAAGCAGTTAAAAATCTTGAACTTATTTCAACAAGAGGAGGATCAAATGAATCTTAAGATTTTATTAAATGATTTTAAAAGAAATAAATTAATAAATGCTTCCATTATATTTTTCATTATGGTAACCGCCACACTTCTAAGCCTTGCTAGCTTAATGTCGGTAAACCTCTTTTCTTCCATAGATAAATTAATGGAATCTGCTAAAACTCCTGACTTTTTGCAAATGCACATGGGTGAAATTGACCTAAAAAGATTAAAAGAATTTTCCATAAATAATGAATATGTAAAAGATTATCAAAGCTTAGAATTTTTAAATATTGATGGGGACAAAATCTTCATTGATAAAAACAATCTAGATAAAACAGTTCAAGACTTAGGACTTGTCTATCAGAGTGAAAAATTCGACTTTTTACTAGATTTAAATAATAGCATTATAGACGTATCTCCTGGAGAAGTTTATCTGCCTTTGATGTTTAGTAAAGACTTCAATGTAAATATAGGAGATACTATAAAAATATATGATCTTGAATTTAAAGTTAAAGGCTTTTTTAGAGATTCCCAGATGAACTCAAATTTGGCAGGCTCCAAGAGAATTTTATTAAGTAAAATAGACTTTGAAAAATTAAAAAAATTTGGAACAGCTGAATACCTTATTGAATTTTTATTAAATGATAAAGAAAAAATTAGCGAATTTGAAAAAGACTATTATGAAAATATACCTGAAAAAAACGGTCCAAAAATAACCTACTCCATGTTCAAGATGATTAACGGTTTAAATGACGGACTATTTATTGCAATTCTGCTCTTGTCTAGTTTCTTAATATTGATAATATCATTTTTATGTATAAGATTTACACTTCTTGCAAAAATCGAAGATGAATATAGAGAAATCGGCATAATGAAGGCAATAGGATTAAATTCAAAAGATATAAAAAAACAGTACCTAGTGCCTTTTCTACTAATTGGATTAGTTGCCATTTTTCTAGGTTTTATAATAGCGTGGTTTTCTCAAGATATAGTACTGAAAAATATATACTTATACATGGGAAAAACAAATAATTCAAACCTTTCATTTTTAATTAGTATAATCGGACTTTTGATACTCTTCTTTGTAATAATTTTATATGTGAACAAAATTCTAAATAAAATAAAGTCCATAAGTCCCATACAAGCCATAAAAAATGGTGAATCTTCTTATATTAATACTAAAAAAAGTCTTTTAATTGATAAAATCGGTTTTTTTAATGCAGATTTGTCCCTTGCATTGGCAAAATTGTATTCAGGAAAAAGACAATACCTTACTATACTTATTGTCATAATAATTGCAAATTTTATTATGATACTTCCTTTAAATATGACTACAACTTTTAATGATCCAAGTTTTATCACAAATATGGGAATTGGAGAATATGATTTGAGTATGGAAATAAGTGAAAATACTTATTCAAAATACAAAGTAGATGCTTTAACTAGGTTAATTCAAAAAGACGATACTATTTCAAAATTTAGCTTAATAAAAACGATAGACCTACCTGTAACTCTACCAGAAGGTGAAAAAGCCTATCTTAAGACAAGCTTTGGAAAACACGATCTATTTCCTATTAAATATACAATGGGACATGCGCCACAAAACGAGAATGAAATTGTATTAACCTCCATGTACCTAGACGACTTAAATCTTAAATTGGGAGATAATCTTGCTCTTGAAAATGGAAAAGTATTAAAGATTGTAGGAGAATATTCTGATATTTCAAATGGTGGAAAAACAGCAAAAGCAATCTTTCCTATAGATTATAGCAATTCTAAACTTACCTACTACATGACTGTAAAAGATAAAAATCTTATAAATGAAATTGTAAATAAATATAGTTTTAGTTTCCCAGAGATTAAAACGGTTATTGTTCAGGATTACATCAATCAATCTATGGGACCTTTAATTAAACAAATAGAAAATATTTCACTTGTTCTCATAGTCACTAGTTTGTTGGTAATAGGTCTTATTATTCTACTATTTACAAGACTCTTAATAATTAAAGAAAGAAATCAAATTGCTATTTTAAAATCTATTGGTTTTGAAAACAAAGATATATCTAAACAGTTTGTTTATAGATTTTTCTTTATTTTGTTAATTGGAATACCAATAGGCATTGTTCTTTCAAATAACCTTGGAGGCCTTTTTACAAGACTCATCCTTTTTAGTTTTGGGTCAAGCTCTATAGACCTTATTATTAATCCATTAAAAGTGTATATTTTAATACCTACTGCAATAGTCTTTGTAACTTTAATATTTACTAAAATTTCGACTAGAAATATTTCTAAAATAAACTTAGCTGATAGTATTAAGGAGTAAAATTATGAAAGAAATTCTAATAGGAAAAAATATATTTAAATCTTTTAATAACGAAAAAAAGAAAATAACCATATTAAAAGATGTAAATCTAACTGTTGAATCTGGTGAGTTTTTATGTATTATGGGCCCTTCTGGATCTGGTAAGTCTACTCTTTTATACTCTATAAGTGGAATGGACCCAATTGATCAAGTAGAAATAATTTTTGATGATAAAAATTTAGGATTCTTAAACGATTCCCAGATTTCAGAAATTAGAAGAACAAAAATGGGTTTTGTGTTTCAAAATCCTACTATGCTTAAAAACCTAAACTTAATAGATAATATTTGTCTTCCTGCAATGAAAAATAAAAATGTCAAAAGGGAAGAAGTGATTAAAAAAGCAAAAAAACTTATGGATACTGTTGGACTTTCAGGACTTGAAAAAAGAGAAATTACAGAAGTATCAGGAGGTCAGCTTCAAAGAGCAAGCATTTGTAGAGCTTTGATAAACGATCCTGTAATAATCTTTGGAGATGAGCCTACTGGTTCTTTAAATAGTAAAAGCACAGAAGAAATAATAAATCTCTTAACTAAAATAAACTCCATAGGTACTACTATAATGCTTGTAACCCACGATCCGAAAGTTGCAAAAAGCTGTCACCGACTAGTTTTTATGAAAGACGGTAAATTAGTTGATGAAATAAAACTTTTAGAATTTCCAGAGGATAAACGTTTAAACATTATACTTAATAAGATGAAAGAACTTGATATTTAAACATTTATCATTTCTATTTTATAAAGAAAATCTTATATTCTTATATTGAAATTTTAAAATTTTATAACCTATACTAATTAGGTTGAATATTTCTTTTTATATTGTAGCAATTGTTTTAATACTATAAATCAAAAAATACAGTCTTACCTATTAAGATAAGGCTGTATTTTAACTTCTTATAACCTATAGTAGATTATCCTACATTTTAATTATCTGTCTTTTCTTTTAAATCCGCTATATAATTCGCTGTAGTATATCCTGATGTGTAATTGTTAGCAAGGTTTAAGCCTACAACCCCAAGGGGATAATCTGCAGCACCGTACATATTTCCGGCTACATTTCCAACTGCATATAATCCATCAATAGGCTTATTATCTTCATCTAGACACCTATGTTTTTCATCAATATTTACACCTGAACAAGTTAAAGTCAATTTAATATGTCTATGAATCCCATAAAAAGGAGCTTTAGTTACAGTTATCATCTGGGAAGAAGGAACTCCGAATTCTTTATCTTCTCCATCATCTGCCATTTTATTATAATTATCTACAGTTTGTACAAAAGTATCAATATCTGTAATTCCAAGTTTTTCACCAAGTTCTTCTAAACTATTTGCTTTCTTTGTGTCGATTAAACTTTCAATAGCTCCAGTTCTATCTTCAACATCCTCTTCTTTTATAAATTTTTTAAGTTCTTCAATTTCTGCAGGTGAACCACCCATTTTTCCCTTGCCTTTACTTATATAATCCGAATCAAAAATTTGCATATATTCACCTTGATCTTCTTCTGAAAGTAAAAAGCAATTCATATACTCCATAGGCACAGTTTCATCTGTAAATCTTTTTCCATTTTTCTTAACTCGCAAATACGGCATGGACATCATTGAAGAAGGACCAGAATCAAAGTCGTGACACATTTTAGTATGACCAATATTTTCCATAACTCCGCCAGCCCTTACAATCATCTTTTGTCCATCACCAGTTCTACCAGATTTCTTTTTCTTAAAATTAACTACATCAGGAAGATAATACGCTAACATCTCATCATCATTTTGATAGTCACCAGTACCAACAATAACACCATATTTCCCATTAAATTGTATAAAACTATCTTCGTTCTTACCTATAACACCCACAACTTTATTTTCCTCTTTAACCAATTCAATTGCCCTTGTATTATAGTAAAAATCTATTCCTTGACTTTCAGCGTACTCTGCCAATTCCTTGATGGCATCCGTTACACTATATGGTTTAGGTCCAAATACAGAAGTAACAAAATGAAGGTTTGTACCTAGCTTTTCATTCAATGCTTTATGAGGAGCATCCTTAGCATCTTGTACCCTACATCCAGCCTTTTTCGCCACATCTATAAGCCATGATATAGCTTCTCCAGAATTATAAGCCCAATGTCTATACAATTCTCTTTTAGATCTATAATTATTATCTTCTACTTCTTGAGAAATAACCTTTTCAATATCTTCTTTAGAGGATTTATCAAGTATAATTCCAGCTCCAATATTTCCACAAGCAGAAGCCTCTTTCTCTTTTTGAACAACACAAACAGAAAGACCTCTCTCCTTAGCCCTAATAGCAGCAGGAATACCAGGAGTACCCGCTCCGATTATTACAAGATCATAGTCTTTTTTTTCCTTAATTTCTCCAATATCTTCAGATTCAAAAAATTTCGGCAAATTTTTTTCACCATGTCCAAATTTGTAATTCATAAACTCATCCCTTCTTTAAGTAAATTGTCTCATACTATAATATATACCCAAAAAGGATTGCAAAATAAAATATATTCTAATACATATGAATATGTTTTATATTATTTCCTATTTTAATCGTACCTTTTTATATGTTTTAATTCAAAATACTAAATAATAAATTCTAATATGTATCTAATTAAAAATTTGATATTGCACAAAATAAAAAAGGTATCCACTTTTGTAAATACCTTTTAATACAAGTATAACTTATTTAGTTTTTTTAGGTATAAAATACCCGAATATGAAATACAAAATAGTCCATAATACAATTCCAACCATTATAAACAAAGCTAATACTTTAAAATAATCTAAAAATGTATTTAGCTCAAACCAACCACTTATTAATAAACATGGATAAACCGTTATTAACATAAAAATAAAGTGTACAATTGTTTGTTTTAATAATGTCCACTGCCTTACTTCATAAATTACTGACGCTCCAACAACAATAGAAATTATAATACCTACAATAAATGTGCTCTTTACTTGGTACATATTAAACCCTTGAGATTTCATTATTATAGATATAATTGTCATTATTATAAAAGGTATACTAGCTCTTAAAATTCCATTCTTTAACATAATCAGTCTCCCTCCTTAAATCCTATACCCAGTTTAAAACAGGAGTCACTACTAAAAAGTAATTTTTTAGTCTTATATTCTCCATTGGATATATTAAAGAAAAATAACTAAATTACAAATTTACAACCACATTGAAACTTATATTTTCTAATAAATACCTTTTTAAAATTAAAAACCCTTATTATTCTCATTTTGAACAATTAAAAAGATGATAGATTTCTATCACCTTAAATACTTAATAGCAATTTTATATTCTATGTAAACTTAAATTTACTTATTTTCTCTAATGACTGTAATAGAGTTTAATAAAATAGATATTGCTACACATACCCACAATGCCTTACTCATAGTTGGCATTATGTCCATCAAACCACCCCAGTCCTCGTTTACTACTCTTGAAGCAGCATCAGAATAAAATGAACACACAGTTAGACCAGTAAAAGAGATAGCACCAAATCTAAACCACTTTTCACTCTTATTTCTAAAAGAAAAAAATAAATTTAGCATTGTTAAAACTATTGCACAAATTCCTAAAAACATCCACATAATTTGACCTCCTTAAATTCTAAAGTATCTGTATTAATTTTATCATGTTCAGACCAAACATTTTGCGATTAATAGCAGTTTATATAATGATAGGTCAGATCTTTACATAATATTTACCACAGTTTTAAAATCATCACTAATATAGTGTTAGTTTCCTTTGCTGTTGGGTAAATAATAAATAGTATCATTTAATACTAAAAATAATTAAAATATTAAAAAAAATATGATAACAATATAAGGAGGAAAAATATTTATGGAAGAACAAAACGTACAACAGTTTCCATTAATTGGAACACCAGCACCAAAATTTGTTGCGCAAACAACTCAAGGGACTATCAATTTCCCAGAAGATTATAAAGGAAAATGGGTTATTTTATTTTCCCATCCAGCAGACTTTACTCCAGTATGTACTACTGAGTTTATGACTTTTGCTAGTATGCAAGAAGAATTTAAAGCTCTAAATACTGAACTTGTTGGACTTTCTATTGACTCAATACACTCTCACCTAGCTTGGTTAGATGCTATAGAAAACTATTCATGGAATGGAATTGAAAATCCTAAAGTAGAATTTCCAGTAATTGCAGATATTAAGATGGATGTTGCCAATAAATATGGTATGATCCAAGGTGAATCCGATACAAGTGCAGTGCGTGCAGTGTTCTTTATCAATCCAAAAGGTATTGTAAAGACAATCCTATACTATCCTGCATCTTTAGGAAGAAACTTTGACGAATTAAAACGTATTGTCTTAGGATTACAAAAATCCGAAAAAGATGACGTTGCACTTCCAGCAGATTGGGAACCAGGAAAAGATGTTATTGTTCCAGCCCCTGCAACTAGAGACGAAATTAGAGCACGTAAAGATTTAGTAAAAGAAGACGGTTATGAAATGAAAGACTGGTTCTTAACCTTCAAGAATGATAAATAATTTAAACATCATAACCACCCGTAAAACGGGTGGTTTGTTCATGGGCTATAAGCCCGAGTGATACCAACCAGCGTCTCAAGGCGCTGGTTTTTCACTTCGTTCAAACCTAATTGTTTTTGCCACTTTAGCTTAACCCTAAAAGGGTTTATATTTATTTTTTGAATGGATCTTCGTATTCTTTTACACTCAATCTATCTACTGCTATGTCATGTTGTTCTTGCTCTCTAATATATTTCGAAATTGTTTTTTCATTTAAACCTACTGTGCTCACGTAGTACCCTTCTGCCCAAAAATGACGGTTGCCAAACTTATATTTTAAATTTGCATGTCTGTCAAACATCATTAATGCACTTTTCCCTTTTAAATATCCCATAAAACTTGATACAGATATTTTTGGAGGTATACTTACTAACATGTGTACATGATCCGGCATTAAATGTCCCTCTATTATTTCAACCCCTTTGTATTTACATAGCAGTCTTAGAATTTCTCCAAGGCTTTCCCTATATTGATTATATATGATTTTTAGTCTATACTTTGGAGTAAAGACAATGTGATATTTACACAACCATTTGGTATGGGATAATGAATTAACTTTATTAGCCATTAAATCACCTCGTATTATTTTAGGTCTGAACAACTCTATTATAATATTTGGTGATTTTTTTGGTGTAACCTATTGATTGCCTACCTGCATAGCAGGTAGTTTATTGTTTCGTTCGCAAGCGAACTCAACTGACTAAAGTCTATAATAAAAGCAGCAAGTCTTTTTTAGACTCACTGCTTCAACATTACTATAACTACATAACCAAATCTAAATCCACTTCATATCTAGAACTTTTCATTTCTAGAACTTTTCATTTCTTTTAAAAGTGGTATTTTCCAGCCACCATTACTATCAAAGTCTATGTAAACAACCCCTGATATATCATTCGGTTTTTCAATATCACCTTTTACTAAAGCACATACATTATTTCTTCCTAATTTAGAAATCAAAAATCCATGTTCAAAAACCACATTCTGTCTTGCCCTACTCTTTATTTTTTCCGGACTATCTTTTTCATGCCCTTTATCGCAGGGAGTATATAGTACAATCCCAAAACCAACATTTGTGTATTTTTCTATTTTTTCAATGATAGTCATACCTGAACTTGGCTGCTCATGTAATATAATTGGTTCAAAACCATTATTTTCTACGAAACGTGCAACTTCTTGCTTAGTTTCATTATCTCTTCCATGAACAATAAACACTTTATTTTTATCTTTTTCTATATCCAATACTAAATGTTTTTTTTTCTTTCCTTCATCAAATAATTCTTTGGTTACATCAGTTACATATTTATCATATTCAAGTATGTCATTAGGCGACACATACATTATAATTCCTGATGGCATATTGTCATTTTCATATTGTGATAAAGAGTTAACTGTTTTTTCAGTCGTCATTATTTTCAATCTATTTATTATCTGCTTATTTAATATATAACCATTAAAAGGAAATTGTATATTATTGAGATATGGAATGACTATATCATTTAACACATCATCCCTTGATTTCATATCTAAAACTGTAATTTCTTTATTTTGATTTGACTTGCCAATCTTTCCTTTAATTTCAACTAAAACGTGATAATACAATTCTAAATGCTCCTTTCATAAAATATAAAATAATAAATCATGTTATTATATCGCTATATAAGCTAGATTGTAATCCATTATTTATTTCAAATTTCTTCAATATTTCTGCATCACTCAAACTCAGAGAATTTGATATAGATATTTTTTTGCCTTAATTATATATTCTGTGGTACTTTGATAGGAATACACTGTCCGAAATAGTCAGTAAATTGTCTTAAATATCAACCAAATTTGCTGCATACTCTATCCCAAAATATTCTCTTATAGCTTTTGAAGATATCGGCAACCTAAAAGTTTAACTTCACAAATTAAATCATTTTATAAATCGCTCAATCTCATAAAATTAATTTTACTAAGGCAAATTTATCAGTTCTTAATTCATTTCCGACAAATATTTTCACTAAAATAATATCTCAATTTGCTTATAACAAAAAATAACACTAGATATTGTCCAATCAAGTTTTTCCACACTTTTTTAATAGAATTAAATTATCGAGCATAGCTCTACCTGTTTAATACATATTTCAAGATAAATTCCCAATTATTTTATGCACTTATGTTTTTTAAGCTTTAAGATAATTATTTTTATATTTATATTGTTTATTATATCAAATATATCTCGCCTCATAAAGTATTAATAATAAATATTATAGCCTTGTAATTATCGGGTTTCTATTAAGCTTTGCCTTTTCTACCAATATAATTTTCAATATCAAAGAAATTTTTCTTGTTATAATCTTCAAGCATCTTATAGTTCTTATAATTTATAATATCGAATTCACTCGAAAGAAAAGGTTGGTACTCTAAGTTAAAAGATACACTTGCCCCGTCTATTACAGTAATCTCATCTTGGATCATCATCTCTTTCCCCGTCTTTTGCTAGTTAAGTACGAAATACTTTTGAATTGACCTTATATCTGATGTCTTCTATAGGTCTATTGTTTCTCTTTCAAATGCTTAAGGTAGTTCTTTTACTGTCGTTTTTTATCCTAGGAAAAATATAGAGTAACAGTTACCAACTATTGTATTAATATGATCTTTATAGATTACTTTTTATCGAAACTATGCTTTCTTATATTTCTCTTGAACTATTTGTTACAATCAGTTTATCAAATTTAGAAATAAAACCTATATTTCTAAGCTCGTCAAGTAAGCTTCTAACATTAACGTAAGTTTTTTCTCTAAAATCAGCAACATTTGGTTCAATTGATTGTATTTTTGCCATAATTACCTCACATACTCCATAATATCTTCAACCTCACACTCAAGAACACAACATATCTTTGCTAATGTTTCTAGATCTAACCTTTTAACCTTATTATTGCAATAAGAATTAAGTTGTGTTCTTTGAAGATTGGCTTCTTTTTCTAATTTATTTTTGCTTATATTTTTTTCTTCTAAAACCTGGTCTATTTTTAAAATAATTTTCCCAAAGTTTTGCATAGATTTCTCCCCTTTGAAATTTCTAAAAATCAAATTTTAATTTATATTTATTATATCATACTTAAATCTTCTTACAGGTCTAAGATTTTTAAAAATAGTTTTTTATTCTTCTTGATAAAAGATGCTTTATATCCCATATTTTTTGATAATTTTTCTATTTTTCCTCTCGTATAATCAATTCCTTTTTTATAAATAACACCAGTTATATTAGTTCTGTATTTATATCTAGCTACTTTAGTTTCTGATTAATTAAATCAGAATAAATATGTATGCAAAAAGACCGCAAGTTTTTAACTCACGGTCAAATTTTTTGGTGGGATGTAAACCACTTGGAACTATAATTAACTTTATTCTTTTTAACTTCCAGTACCATTTGAGTACCAGTAGCCAATTTTTTATCCTCTTTAAGCTATTAATCAAGCTATTTTATAAAATTTCGCGACTACTCCCACTCGATTGTTGCTGGTGGTTTACTTGTCACATCATATACTATTCTATTTATATGTCCAACTTCATTTATAATTCTAACTGATACTTTGTCTAAAACTTCATATGGTATTCTAACCCATTCTGCTGTCATAAAATCTGTTGTTGTAACTGCTCTTAGTGCTAATGTATAGTCATATGTTCTAAAGTCTCCCATTACACCTACAGTTCTATTTTCTGTTAAAACTGCAAAATATTGGGATAAGTTTTCTACTTTGTTTTTTTCTAATTCTTCTCTAAAGATAAAGTCTGCATCTCTTAATATATTTAGTTTTTCTTCTGTGACTTCTCCGATTACTCTTATTCCAAGTCCTGGTCCCGGGAATGGTTGTCTATTTACTAATACTTGTGAAAGTCCTAGTTCTTCTCCTAGTCTTCTTACTTCATCTTTAAATAGTAGTCTTAAAGGTTCTATTAAACCTTTAAAGTCAACTACATCTGGAAGTCCCCCCACATTATGGTGCGACTTTATAACTGCTGCATCTCCTACTCCCGACTCTATAATATCTGGGTAGATGGTGCCTTGTGCAAGAAAATCAACTGTTCCTATTTTCTTTGCTTCATCTTCGAATACTCTTATAAACTCTTCTCCTATGGCTTTTCTCTTTTTTTCAGGATCAGTAACGCCTTTTAATTTCCCTAGGAATCTATCTTTTGCATTAACTCTTATAAAGTTCATGCCCGAGTCTTTAAAAGCTTCTTCAACTTCGTCTCCCTCATTTTTTCTCATTAAGCCATGATCCACAAATATACAGGTAAGTTGATCTCCTATTGCCTTTGATAGTAGTGCTGCAACAACTGACGAGTCCACTCCCCCTGAAAGTGCAAGTAGAACTTTCTTACCTCCAACTTTTTGTCTAACATCATCTATAGCAACCTTTGCATAATTTGCCATAGTCCAGTCTTGTTTTTCTTTACATACTTCTACAAGGAAGTTTTCTATCATTTTTATTCCAAATTCAGAATGATTTACTTCAGGATGAAATTGTAATGCGTATAATTTTTTATCTCTATCATACATTGCTGCAATTTCTGTATTTGAGGTGTGTCCTATGTTTTCAAATCCTTCTGGTAATTTTATTACTTTGTCCACATGGCTCATCCAAACTGTGTTTTTTTCTGGAATATCTTTGAAGATTTCATTGTCTTTTAGTATAAATTCCGTCTTACCAAATTCTCTTTGACTTGATTCTTTAACCTCTCCTCCAAGGCTATGAGCCATTAACTGCATTCCATAACAAAGTCCAAGAATTGGAATATTTAGTTCAAACACTTCCTTTTCTATCTTAGGAGCATCTTCTGCATATACTGAATTTGGGCCACCGGTGAAAATAATTCCATCCGGTGACTTTTTCTTTATTTCTTCAAGTGCCTTTGTATATGGCACTACTTCACAATATACATTTAAATCTCTAACTCTTCTGGCGATAAGTTGGTTGTACTGACCACCAAAGTCTATTACTAATATCATAATTTTTCTCCTGATTTAATTTATAATCCCTTAGTAAAGTATTCTACTGCTGATTTGAATAGGTTTTGGACTTCTATATCGTAGATATTTTTATAAATATCTGGTGTTACTCTTTCGCTATGTCCCATTTTACCAATTACTTTTCCATCTTTTGACATTATAGATTCTATTGAATAGTCTGCTCCATTAAAGTTTTCAACATATTGGCTCACAACTTGTTCGTTTTCTAAAAGTTCTTGAAGTTTTTCTTTAGTTACTACAAATCTTCCCTCTCCATGAGAAATTGGCACTTTATATACTTTTTCTTCTACATTTGTCAACCAAGGTGAGTTATTTGTCAAAATTTTTGTTTCAGCTATACATGCAATATGTCTTCTGCAAGTATTGAAAGTTATTGAAGGGTCATCTTCTTTTGTTTTTGTTACCTTACCATATGGAAGAAGTCCCGTCTTAATTAGTGCTTGGAATCCATTACAAATTCCTAATACTAGTCCGTCATTTTCTTTTAACATATAGTCTATTGCATTAGATATTTTTTCATTTCTTAATACATTTGCAATGAATTTACCTGAACCATCAGGTTCATCCCCCATTGAAAATCCTCCTGGTATTGCAAATATTTGTGACTTTCTTATAGACTCTGCAAGTTCTTCTATGGAATTTTCTATATCTTTTTTATTTTGATTCCTAAATACTTTAACTTCTCCAACTGCCCCATTTTCTTTGAAAGCTTCTAGTGTATCCCATTCACTATTTGTTCCCGGGAATGATGCAACTGTTACAAATGGTTTTTCACAAGGTTTATTTGATACTAGTCTTCTCTCTACTTTTTTGTTTTTTAGCTCGTTTAATTTTATATCTTCCTTAGGTCTAAACACCTTATCTAGCGTATGAAGATAGTTTTCTTTAAGTTCTTCATTATCTAGTTTTTCACCATTAACTACAATATCTTCACTAAATTCTCCAATATGTTCAATAAAGTCTCTATCTTCTAAATATTCTACGATAAATGTTCCATATCTAGGTGAATAAAGGTCTTTAAGATTTACATTGAAGCCTGTATTTCCAACTGCATTGTTGTAAATAAGTGGAAGTGTTCCCTTGTGATTTACCGCTATTGCTGTAATTATATTTCCTGAAACAATATCTTCATGAATATATTCCATATTTGATTTAAGTTCTTCTAGATTTAACATTCCATTTTCATCATAGTCAATTTCTACAAGTCCTATACGCCCTTTTTTCTTAAAGTCCTGTGATATTATATGTTCCAAATCCTGTGTTGTAACTGCAAATGAAATAAGGGTTGGAGGCACAGAAATATCTTCAAATGTTCCACTCATAGAGTCTTTTCCCCCGATTGCAGGTGCATTAAAGAATTTTGACGGAATATATGAACCTAGTAAAGACTTTAACGGTTTAGACCATGACTTTTCGTCTGTTAATTTTTCGTAATACTCTTGGAATGTAAGTCTTATCTTATTTAAGTCTGAACCTGTTGCTATAAGTTTTGTAATTGACTCTATAACTGCATAATACCCACCTAAAAACTGTGACTGTTCTGATAGATATGGATTATATCCATAACTCATAATTGAACATGTCTTTGTCTTATATTCGTCTGTATATGGAATAAGTGCACACATTGCTTGTGCTTGATTATACTGTTTATTTCCTCCATATGGGTGTAATACTGTGCTTCTTCCAACTGAAGAGTCAAATAATTCCATAAGATTTTTTTGACTTGTTATGTTTAAATCCTTTAAATAATTTTTTAAGTTAAGAGGTTCCTTATCTTGTTTTTTCAATATGCTTGCAACATCTTCTGTCTCTACAAGCACATCTTGATTTCTATTTGCTCCATTTGTATTGATAAAGTCATATGAAAGTTCACAAATAACTTCATCTTCAAATAGCATAATCATTCTCTTTTTGTCGTTTATTTCTGCAACAACTGTATGCTCTAGATTTTCTTCTTCGCAATATTTTGCAAACTCATTTACATCTTTTTCTCTAATCAAAACAGCCATTCTCTCTTGTGACTCTGAAATAGCTATTTCCATTGGAGATAGTCCTTGATACTTTAAAGGTACTCTATCCAAATGAATTGTAATTCCATCGGCAATTTCTCCAATTGCAACACAAACTCCTCCTGCTCCAAAGTCATTACATTTTTTTATAAGCTTTGTAGCATTTCCATTTCTAAATAGTCTTTGTATCTTTCTTTCTTCAGGAGCATTACCCTTTTGTACCTGTGCTGATTCTGTATTTATAGACTCTTCAGTGTGGGTTTTAGATGAACCTGTAGCTCCACCTATACCATCTCTTCCGGTTTTTCCTCCAAGTAGTACTACCACATCTCCCATCTCAGGCTCTTCTCTAACTACATTTTCCATTGGAGCTGCTGCAATTACTGCACCTGCTTCAAGTCTTTTAGCTACAAATCCTGGATGATATACTTCTTCTACAAAACCTGAAGGAAGACCTATTTGATTTCCATATGAGGAATATCCAAGGGCTGCTTCTCTAACTATTTTAAGTTGTGGAAGTTTTCCAGGCATTGTCTCCTCAATAGGTTTTCTAGGATCAGAAGCTCCTGAAATTCTCATTGCTTGATACACATAGGATCTACCTGAAAGTGGATCTCTTATAGCACCTCCAAGACATGTACTAGCTCCCCCTAAAGGTTCAATTTCAGTAGGGTGATTGTGGGTTTCATTCTTAAACATAAGAAGGTAGTCTCTTAATTCCTCTTTACCATCAACTACAACTCTAACCTTTATCTTTACAGAACATGCGTTAATTTCAGAACTTACTTCCATATCCTCAAGTTCACCAGTATGTCTAAAGTATTTGCCAAGTATTGTTCCAAGATTCATTAGAGAGATTTCCTTTTTCACACCTAGTTCTTCTCTCATCTGCAAATATTCTTGGAAAGTTTCTTTTATTATTTTATCTAGAGCAGTTTTTTCATCAAAACCTACTTTTAAATAAGTATTAAAAGTAGTATGACGACAGTGGTCTGACCAATATGTGTCTAAAACTCTAATCTCGGTTAGATTAGGGTTTCTATCTTCGCTCTTAAAGTAGTCTTGTATACACTTTAAGTCTTCATAATTCATAGCAAGATTTTCATCTTCTACAAATTGTCTAAGACCTTTTTCATCTAAATTATTAAATCCTTCATATATAGGATTTTCTCTATTTACTTTTCTATCTTGAGATAAGGTAGTTGGGATGCCCAGTAAAGGAACTCGTTGAGAGTCCACAGGATTTACTAAAAAGTCCTCTATTTTTTTCAATTCTTCTCTAGTTACACCACTAATCTCATAAACTTTTGATGTTTGACAATTAACATCTTTACCAAGTACAAGATAACATGTGTCAATAAGGGCCTGTCTTCTTTGGTCAAATTGCCCTGGAAGATATGACACACTAATAGCATTATCCATATTAGCTTGAAGTTTTAGCGCTTCTTCTCCTGTATAAATATGGTCTACAACTGTTTCTGAAAGTATTGTATCTTTAATCTTTTCAAGATCTTTATCTGATATTTCTAGATCGTAGCGGTTATATACCTTAAGATTTTCTGTTTCTATTCCAAGAACATTTTTAATCTCTTCTCTAAGTTCCTTTGAAATGTAATTAAATCTATCTTTTTTTGAAACGTAAACCCTTTTAACTGTGGGGCCTATGTCCTTTCTATATTGCATATTGTCAAAATGTACCTTTCTTGCGTCCTCATAAACTTGTTTTACTACATCGTCATAACTCTCACCTACAGAAATTAAATTCAATACCCTTCCTCCACTTGTATAGTAGGTTCCAGCTTTTTCTATGGTACCTGCATGAAATATATCTGATTTTATATCTTCATCAAAAGTAATTTTTAAATTTCTCTTATAAGTTGCAGGATAACCTCCAGAGGCAAGAACTAGACAAATCGCCTTCTTGTCGTTAGTCTTAAGCTTAACATCCTTTAACTTCCCTTTTGAAGTCTTTTCTAAAAGTTCAAGAAGGTCATTTTCAATTAGCGGTAGTATAACTTGAGTTTCAGGGTCTCCAAACCTTGTATTAAACTCTAAAACATAAATCCCTTCTTGATTTATCATAAGTCCTATAAATAAAGCTCCCCTATAGTCTATATTTTCTTCTTTAAGTCCTTTAAGTACTTTATTTACAATTTCTTCTTTTATCCTAGGCATAAAACTTTCTGCTTCCAAGTTTGGAGCATAAGTTCCCATTCCTCCTGTATTAGGGCCTTTTTCATTTTCATTAACTTTTTTATGATCTTTAGAAGTAGGTAATATCAACATGTCTTTTGAATCTGTTAAGGCAATTAAACTCATTTCAAAGCCCTCTACAAACTCTTCTACAATAAGTTTTCTTTCACCAAATATTCCCTCTTCTAATACTTCTTCTATAAACTCATCAGATTCTTTTATAGATGAAACAATTTTTACACCTTTTCCAGCAGCAAGTCCATCGGCTTTAAGAACTGATTTCCCATATTTAGAAATTAACTCATTAGATAAGCTTTTTGCTTTTGTTACGCTGGTAGTTTCAAAGTACTTTGCTGTTAATATATTGTGTTTAACTAAAAAATTCTTTGTGAATGCCTTTGATTTTTCAAATCTTGCTCCTTCAGCTTTTGGACCAAAAACATTAAGTCCCTTCTCTTCAAAAAGATCCACTATTCCATCACAAAGGGGTGCTTCAGGACCAACCACTGTAAAGTCTATCTTTTCTTCAAGAGCAAACTTTAAAAGCCCCTCTAAATCAGAAGCTTTAATATCAATATTTTCTCCAAGGCTTTTAGTTCCACCATTTCCCGGAGCAAAATAAAGTTTTCTGTCCTCTTTTCCTTGAAGAATCTTATGTCCCAGGGCGTATTCCCTACCGCCACTTCCAATAATAAGTATTTTCAAAATGTCCTCCCTGTATCATAATCCACTTTTAATAAAATAGAGAATCCCCTTGGATTCTCCCTATAATTACATAAAAGAACGCAAAGATTCCCTTATCATCTTTGCATTAATTACCTTTTTGTTAAACAGAATAATATGTAAATTTATATTAGTAAAATTGTTAAAGCTTTTGTCCATTAAAATCACTTTAGCCATATTATCCCCCTTATCTTCTCAATTATATCAAACTTTTTATAAAGATTAAATTTAAATTTAAAAGGAAGCACTAAGGCTTCCTAAAATTATTATTCGTTCATTAACCCAAATCTATCAAACACATAAAATATTAAACTTAAAACCACAGCTACAAGTGATGATAATACCATTCCTGAAAGATTTACTCCTCCAAGACTAAGTGTTACCCCTGACAGACCTGTTACAAATATTACCGATGTTAAAATCAAATTTTTTGATTTTGAATAGTCTACTCTGTCATCAACTAAAAGTCTAATCCCTGATGATCCTATCATTCCATATAGTAAGAATGTCACTCCACCTATAACATCTCCAGGTATTGTGGAAATAAGTGCAGATAAAGGTCCAATAAACGCCATTAATATGGATATTACAGCAGCTCCTGCAATTACGTATACAGAATAAACCCCTGTAACGGCCATAACTCCAATATTTTCTCCATAGGTTGTGGTAGGAACCCCACCAATAAGTCCAGAAAGTGCTGTTGAAAAGTTATCTGCAAATATGGACTTGTGAAGTCCTGGATCTTTTAGTAGATCCTTTCCAATTATATTTGAAGTAACCACTTGGTGTGATATGTGTTCTGAAGCTATTACAAGTATAACTGGTAACATTGTAAGTATAGCTTTTGAATCGAATACGGGAGCCCTAAATGTAGGTAGAGTAAATAATTTAGCTTCTACAACGGGACTAAAATCTACCATTCCAAATGCAAATGCTGTAAGATATCCTACTACTATGGCAATTAGAATTGGAATTGTAGCAAAAAATTTTCTAAAGCATACAGAACCTATTATTGCAACAGATAATGTCACTAAAAATACGGTGATATGTTCAAATGAAGCGTTTTCTGTCATAATTTCAGCACCGATTTTTCCCCCACTTACAGTTATTCCTGCAAGTTCAAAACCAATAAGTGCCACAACCGAACCCATTGCTGCTGGTGGTAACACGACTCCTATCCAGTCTGTCCCAAATTTATAGATTATATAAGCGAGTATACAACCTATTATACCTACTGCAATAAATCCACCTTGTGCATATTCTGGTCCCATTTGAGAAATTACAATTCCTGCAGGTCCTAAAAATGCAAATGATGAACCTAAATATGCAGGAGCTTTTCCTTGTGTAATTAAAATAAATAATAATGTTCCAATACCATTCATAAGCAATACTATTGAAGGATCGAATTTAAGTACAATTGGAACCAGTACCGATGCTCCAAACATGGCAAATGTGTGTTGCAAACTTAAAGGAACCAACATGGATCCAGGTACTTTTTCATTAACTGCATAAATTTTCTTAGACATAATACCTCCTTGTTTTCTCTGTTTATTATACTACAAGTTTTGTTTATTTCCAGATAAAAATTTACTTTAAAATCGTTGTAATACTAGATTGAATTTTTTACTTATTCATATTTTAAATTTTTCATATTTTTTAACCTTTTCCTTGTTTACTCTTGTTTCCTATTGTACAATTAAAAAGTAATAATAAAAAAGGAGATGATACTATGATTACAGATGGATTACAGTTTATTGCATTATTGATGTTTGTTTCTGGAATTGTTATATTTCTAGAGTCTAAATCAAAAAACAGTGGATTTTTTAAATACGTTCCTGCACTAGTAGTTATATATTTTGGATCAATGCTACTGTCCACATTTAAAGTTTGGGATATGTCTGCTGAAAGCGTTTCAAATGCAAGAACAGTAATAAAAGATGCAATTCTTCCTGCCATGATATTTTTAATGTTATTAAGAGCAGATTTAAGAGATATTGCAAAATTAGGTCCAAGAATGATTATTACCTTCTTTACAGCAAGTATAACTATCATGATAGGATTTGTTGTTGGTTTTAGTATATTCAAAGGGCAACTTGCCGACAATGCACACCAAACACTTGGTGCTTTAGCTGGTAGCTGGATAGGTGGAACTCAAAATATGGTTGCTGTTCAACAAGCACTTGGACTTGAAGGTTCCGGTATGGGTTATACTCTTTTAATTGACTCTATCGACTATTCAATTTGGATTATGTTCTTGTTATTCTTAGTTCCATTTGCAGATAAGTTCAACAAGTGGACTAAAGCAGATACTTCAAAGCTTGAACATATAGATGCAAATCTTACAGAAAAATTCTCTAAGATAAGTAAAGTTATAACATTCCAAGATATGTTTATACTATTGAGTATTTCACTTGCAGTTACAGCTGTAACTAATGTACTTGGTGCAAAACTTGTTGAAGTTCCAGCACTTGCTTTTATGGGTCAAACAGGTTGGGCAATTATAATAACTACTATTCTTGGTGTAATTTGTGCTATGACACCCCTTGCTAAGATTCCAGGATCACCTGAAATTTCCAATGTAATGCTTTATATGTTAATTGGTCTAATTGCATCAAATGCAAACTTCAAAGAACTTACAGAAGCACCTGCCTATATACTGACAGGGTTTGTAATTCTAATAGTTCATGGGGTTTTAATGACTATTATTGGTAAATTGTTCAAGTTAGACTTATTTACTTGTGGAGTTGCATCACTTGCAAATATTGGTGGAGTTGCATCAGCTCCTGTACTTGCTGCAGCTTATTCACAATCACTTGTTCCAATAGGAGTTTTGATGGCACTTTTAGGAGTAATTTTCGGAACTTTCTTTGGAATTGGTATTTCACATTTCTTAGCTTTTATAGCTTAAACTATACCGTTATAAAGTCATATGATTTTATAACGGTTTTTTATTTACCTTATTTAAATTTTACAAATATTTAAAATCTCGTTGTTTTAAGTTAAATTGTATTAGTTTTTTAGGACTTTATTACATAATTGTGTTATACTATTATATATGTATAAAATGAGGGATGAAGATATGGAAGAATCATATTTCTTAGATTTTTTAAAAGAGACGTTAATGAAAGTAGATATTAGACCCACTTTCCAAAGATTGAAAATTTTGGAATACTTACAGGAGTATAGAAATCATCCAACTGTTGATGATATTTATAAAGCTTTATCTCCTAATATTCCAACACTATCAAAGACAACCATCTACAATACCCTTTCCACATTTAAAGAGTCTGGAATTGTAAACGAGGTTAATATTGATGGTGTAGAAACAAAATACGATATTGTTACAAGTCCTCACGGACATTTTAATTGTATAGAATGTGGTGAACTAACTGACTTTGATTGTGATTTTGAAGCTTTTAAATCTAAAGATTTACAGAACCATAAAATTTTAAAAAGGAATTTCTTTATTCAAGGTATTTGTCCTAGTTGTTTAAAGAAAATTACGCAAAAAGAAAAAGATGTGCAGTAGCACATCTTTTTTATATATTCTGTTTTACTTTCTTCTAAAGAAGTTTAAAAGCCTTTCAAAGAAAGAAGGTTTTTTAGTTTCTACTACCTCTACTTTTTCTTTCTTAGAAGTAATTACGTTGTTTTCTCTTTTTGTAGCAAGTTCCATCATTTTACTTTGTGAATCTATTAATTCTTCTCCCTCTTCTACAGGTATTTTTTCATAAACGCCTTCTGAATTCATAATTCTTGCTTTAGTATTGTCCTTCCACTGAATATCCATATATTCAATAATCTTGTTTTTAATAAATTCATCATAAATAGGAACTATTACTTCAACCCTTCTCACAAGATTTCTAGTCATAAGATCTGCTGAACCAATATAAATATCTTCATTGTCTCCAAATATATATACTCTAGGGTGTTCTAAGAAACGTCCTACAATACTTCTAATCTCAATATTATCTGTATAACCTTTGACTTTTGGTCTAAGACATGAAATTCCTCTTATAATTAATCTAACATCTACATTGGCTTCTGAAGCCTCTGCCAACTTCTTTATAATATCCTTGTCTGTTAAAGAGTTGAATTTAAAAAATATTTTTCCCTTGTCTCCCTTATCTATCTCTTCTTCCATTTTTTGAAGGATTGTGGTTTTAAGAGAGTAGGGAGCAGCTAATAGGTGGGAATAGTTATTATTGACATTTTCTAAATTAATATGATTAAAGAAATTGTAACAGTCTTTTCCTATTCCTTGGTGAGCTGTCATAAGTGACATATCTGAGTACTGTTTTGATGTGGACTCATTGTAATTACCTGTTCCTATTTGACTAATGTACTTTATATTTCCACTTTTGTCTTTGTAGGTTATTAGACACACCTTTGAGTGAACCTTGTAGTCTTCAGTTCCATAAAGTATTGTACATCCTTCGTCATATAGGATTTGCGAGTAATTTATGTTAGACTCTTCATCAAATCTTGCTCTAAGTTCTAACATTACTGTAACGTCTTTCCCATTTTCTCTTGCCTTGACTAGATTTTTTACAACTTTTGAATTCTTTGCAAGTCTATATATTGTTATTTTAATGGAAATAACATCAGGATTTTCAGCAGCTTCTTCCAATAGCTTTAAGAAACTATCTATATCTTCATAAGGGTATATTAAAAGCCTGTCCTTTTCTTCAATTTGTTCAAACAAGGACCTATTTGGATCAATCATTTCTCCAATTTTTGGTGTAAATATATTATAGAAAATACTTGGATCACATTTTCCTCTTAACATGGATTCCAAGGCAAATACATTTCCCATTTTAAAAGGACTCTTGTAATTAAAAAACTGATAATCCTTTATATTTAATTGTTCTTTTAACAGCTCTTTAATATTGTCATCTAAAACATCATCTGAATTTACCCTTACAACTTGAAGCCTAGTTCTCTTCTTTAGAAGTTTTTTCATTTGAATTCTATAATCGTCTACTTGATCTTCCAAATGTTCTTCATAGTTAATATCCATATTTCTATGAAGATTCATAACATAGGCCTTATTCACTTTGTAATTGGAAAAAATTTCTTCAACTTTAGCTTTTAATATATACTCTGTTCTAATCCACTTGGCATCTCCCAACATATAGAAGTTTGGCAGCGTGTAGGGAATTGGTAACATACCAAAACTAAATTGATTTTTATAACTTAAATCACAAATGATATAAATATTCTTATTTTCTATAAATGGAAAGGGATGAAATGGATCAATAATTTGAGGGGCCAATATGGGCTTAATCTGTTCTTCAAAAATCTTATCTATATAACTTTTTTGTTCTGAATTTAATTGCTCATAAGTATAAGAATAGATGCCATATTCCTCTAATTCCCCCATGACTTTATAATAAAGCTCTTCACTTTCAGCTAATAGTTTTCGAGTTTCTCTATAAATTTCGTCTAGCTGTTGTTGAGGCGTCATGTTCGTCTTATTGTCAATTGGAGGATTTTTCAAAAGTGTTAAATCATTTAAAGATCCCACACGAACATTGTAAAATTCATCTAAATTGCTGTTAAATATACTTATAAATTTTAGTTTTTCATAACTAGGGTTATTTTCATCAAGTGCTTCTCTAAGAACTCTTTGATTGAAACCAAGCCAAGAAAGCTCCCTATTTTTGGAATATTCATATATTCCTTCCTTATTTTTATTAACATCCATCTCTTTGTTCTCGCTCATCTCTTTCTCCTTAATCTAAAACTCTATTTAAATAACCTTCCCTCGCACCTTTATTACTTATGTAGAGTTCATCAACATCAAGATATTTCAATACCTCTTTTAAAATAATCATACCAGGTGTTATAGTGTGAACTCTAGCAGGATTTACCTGAAGTATTTTTCTGATTACTTTTTTTCTTTGATCTATTATATTGTTATAAAGCTCTTTAAGTAAATCTGTTGTCAGCTCCTGAGGAGTGGTAAGATCAAAAAGTTCCATAGACACATTTCCACAAGCTCTTATGGTACCGCCTATCCCAAAAGCTTCAGCTCTGCCTTTTAAAACAGGAATTTTGGATTCTTTTAAAGAACTTCTTACATTTTCTTTCATTTTTTTTGCTTCATTTTTAGATGGAATAATCTTATCGCAATATTTTTTTTGAAGTGAAAGAGAGCCAATTTTTAAAGAAGTAGAATACTTAATTAATCCTTTTTTAACAAGGGTTATCTCCGTTGAACCTCCACCTATGTCTATAATGTATCCATCATGCACATAGTAGTCCTGTTTAACACCTAAGTATCCTAGATTTGCCTCTTCTTCTCCTGAAACAAGATCTATCTCTCTTCCTATTTTTTCATGAATATACTCTAAAACTTCATCTGAATTTTTAATATTTCTCAATGAAGCTGTAGCAAACGGATAAACCTTATCTACTCCAAAAGTTTCGCAAAGTTTAAATAATTTTTCCAAAATATTGACGATTTTATCTGTTCCTTTTTTTGTCAAATATCCTTTATTTACATATGAAGCAATACCTGCAACATATTTTTTATCAGTTAGCGAAAATATATTTTTATCTTCATCTACTAAATATAGATTTAATCTAATAGTGTTTGAACCTATATCTATAATCCCATATTTCATTACTTCACCCCTTTTAACATATACCCTGAATGTAAAATATTTATTTAATTTATGTAAAATAAATATATTGATTTATTGTATAAAAAAAGGGACATTTGTCCCTTTTTATTATAAATAATACTTTTTAATTAGTTTCAATTCTTCATCTAATTCTAAAACCATAGGATGACCAGTAGGTATTTCAAGACCCATGATTTCATCATCTGAAATGTTTTCAATATGTTTTACAAGCGCTCTCAAAGAATTTCCATGTGCAGCTATTAAAATATTTTTATCTTCAAGTATCTTTGGTGCAATCTCATCTTCCCAATAAGGAATAACTCTTTCAAGTGTTACTTTTAAATTTTCACCAAATGGAACAGTTCCCTTAGGAAGATTTTTGTACTTTCTGTCTTTTCCTTGATAACCTTCATCATTTTCCACAAGAAGCGGTGGCAATGTGTCATAGGATCTTCTCCAAATGTGAACCTGCTCATCTCCATATTTGTCTGCAGTTTCCTTTTTATTAAGACCTTGTAATGCCCCATAATGTCTTTCATTTAATCTCCATGACTTTTTAACCGGTATCCACATTTGATCTATTTCTTCTAAAATTATATTACAAGTTTTAATAGCTCTTTTTAAAACCGAAGTATAGGCATAATCAAATTCAAAACCAGCCTCTTTAATAAGTCTTCCTGACTCTTTAGCCTCTTCATAACCTTTTTCAGAAAGGTCCACATCTACCCATCCAGTAAATTTGTTTTGAAGATTCCACTCACTTTGACCGTGTCTAACTAAAACTAATTTTTTCATTTAAACTCCTCAAATATTTATATTTTCAAAAAAAGTATATCATATGATTTAATAATAATCTAAATTTTAAATACCCAAAACAAAAAGGGGGTAAACCCCTTTTTTTATCTTTCTGCAATTATATCTTTAACCTTCATAAGTCTTGTTATAGTTGCCCTTTCATTTTCATCAAGTTTAGACCTAATGTATTTGATAGTTTCTTCCAAGTCAGGAATTGTTCTATATTCAAGGGCATTAACTCTTCTTCTTGTCTTTTCAAGCTCGTCCGCCATAAGTTGACAAGCTTTTTCAACTTCTGCAAGTTCCAATAATTTATCCATGATCTTATCAAGTCCATCAATTGCATTATCAAGTTCTGCTGAAGTTTGTGCATATCCATATGGATATATACCCGATGAGTTTGCTGACTCAGTTTTACTAAATTCCATAACGGGAATGTTTACGGACATAATATTTTTTTCTACAATATTTACTCCTATATTCTGTTTCGGAAAAGAAACCGCCTCGTCTAAAAACTCTGGACTCATAATAGCCGATGCTAATAAGAAATCTTTAAAAGATTTATTAAGTTCACCTTCTACATCTTCTCTAAGTTCTTTATTTTTTCTAATGAGGTTAATAAACTGACGCATTAATTCGTCTTGTTTATCTTTTAGAAGTTTATGTCCTCGTTTAGATGTTTCAAGTCTGGCTTTTAACTCTGACAATTTCATTCTTGTAGGGTTAACATTTAATTTAGCCATCTAATCATCCCCTTGAGCATTATCTTCCAAGTATTTATCCAAATATTCGTCTCTAATTCTCTTAAGTTCTGTTCTAGGAATTATTCTTAATAGTTCCCAGCCTAAATCTAGAGTTTCTGTTATAGTTCTATTGTTATAGTAACCTTGATTTACATATTTCTTTTCAAACTGTTCTGCAAATTTAGCAAAAGCCTTATCTGCATTAGAAAGTGCTGTCTCTCCTAAGATTACCGCAAGGTCTCGAGCCTCTCTACCTGAAGCATATCCTGCATATATCTGGTTCATTGTATCAGCGTGATCTTCTCTAGTTTTCCCTTCTCCAATACCCTTGTCTTTTAGACGTGAAAGTGAAGGTATAACAAAGATTGGAGGTTCAATACCTGATTTATAAAGATCTCTTGAAAGGATAATCTGTCCCTCGGTTATATAACCTGTCAAGTCAGGAATTGGGTGAGTAATATCTTCTTCAGGCATTGTCAAGATAGGGATTTGTGTAATTGATCCTTTTCTACCTTTAATCCTACCAGCTCTTTCATAAATTGTTGAAAGGTCAGTATAAAGATATCCTGGATATCCACGTCTACCTGGAACTTCCTTTCTAGCTGCTGATACTTCACGAAGAGCCTCAGCATAGTTTGTCATATCTGTTAAGATTACTAGTACGTGCATGTCTTTTTCAAACGCCAAATACTCAGCACATGTCAACGCCATTTTTGGAGTTGCAAGTCTTTCAATAGCCGGGTCGTTTGCAAGGTTTATAAATAATACTGCTCTGTCTATCGCACCTGTATCTGTAAAGTCATCAATAAAGAATTGAGCTTCTTCAAATGTAATACCCATAGCTGCAAACACTACAGCAAACTTATCCTTACCACCAAGTACCTTTGCCTGTCTTGCAATTTGGGCTGCAACATTGTTATGTGGCAAACCTGATGCAGAGAAAATCGGAAGTTTTTGTCCCCTTACAAGAGTATTAAGTCCATCAATAGTTGATATGCCTGTTTGAATAAATTCTGAAGGATAGTCTCTTGCCACAGGGTTTATTGGTGTACCATTTATATCGATAGATTTTTCTGGAATAAGTTTTGGTCCATTGTCAATTGGATTTCCAAGTCCATCAAAAACTCTACCAATCATATCTTCTGAAACTTCAAGCTCCAGTGGTCTTCCTAAAAATCTTACAGTAGTTTCTTTAAGGTTAATTCCTGAAGAACCCTCAAATATTTGAACCATAGCCTGGTCGCCGTTTATTTCAATAACACGACCTCTTCTCTTCTCTCCATTTTGTAATTGAATGTCTACAAGTTCCTCAAATTTAACTCCTGAAACCCCTTCAACCGCCATTAGAGGTCCTACAACTTCAGAAACTGATTTATATTCTTTAAGCATCTATAGTACCTCCTTTTGCCATTACATTTGAAAATTCCTGTTTCATCTGAGTTTTAATTTCTTCAAATTTATCCAATTGATCTTCGTGAATATTCTTAGATCTTGCAATTCTTTCTCTAATTTCCATTCCTTCGATTTCTGACATATATGCACCCTTATTTAAAGCTTCAAGAGCTTGGTCATAAAATTCAAGTACAATATCCAACATCTTATATTGTTTAGCTAATGAACAATAAGTATCAACCTCATGGAAAGCATTTTGTTGTAAAAAGTCTTCTCTAATGGACTTTGTAACTTCAAGCTTCAACTGATCCGCTTCAGACAGTGAATCTCTACCTACTAACCTAACAATTTCTTGTAACGCTGATTCTTCTTGCAATAATGCCATCGCTCTCATTCTCAAATTTGAGAAGTTAGAGTCTATATTTTCATCTAGGTATTTATCTACTTTAGTTTGATATAGTGAGTAGGAGTTTAACCAGTTAATTGCTGGGAAGTGTCTTCTATAAGAAAGTGCATAGTCAAGTCCCCAGAATACTTTTACAATTCTTAATGTAGCCTGAGAAACTGGTTCTGAAATATCTCCTCCTGGAGGTGATACTGCACCAATAACTGTAAGTGCACCAATTCTTCCATCATTTCCTACACATTCTACCTTTCCTGCCCTCTCGTAATAATCTGCAATTCTAGAAGCTAAATATGCAGGATAACCTTCGTCACCAGGCATTTCTTCAAGTCTTCCTGACATTTCACGAAGAGCTTCCGCCCATCTTGATGTGGAATCCGCCATCATGGCTACAGAGTAACCCATGTCTCTAAAGTACTCTGAAATAGTAATTCCTGTATATATAGAAGCCTCTCTGGCAGCTACCGGCATATTTGATGTGTTTGCAATAAGAACGGTTCTCTTCATTAGAGATTCTCCTGTCTTAGGGTCTATAATCTCAGGGAATTCCATAAGAACATCTGTCATTTCATTTCCACGTTCTCCACAACCTACATAGACAACAATTTCTGCATCTGCCCATTTTGCAAGTTGGTGTTGTACTACGGTTTTACCTGAACCGAAAGGTCCTGGTATTGCGGCAGCTCCACCTTTAGTTACAGGGAAAAACGTATCTATTACTCTTTGACCTGTTACTAGAGGCTCTGTAGGATCTAGTTTTTTAACATATGGTCTTCCAGTTCTAACAGGCCATTTTTGCATCATCATAAGTTCTTTTTCGCCATCTTTAGTATCTACTACACACACAGTGTCTACAACAGTGAAAGAACCAGATTTGATTTCCTTAACTGTTCCTTCAACACCCACCGGAACCATTATTTTATGATCTACAATAGGAGTCTCTTGAACATTACCAATGACATCCCCTGCTGAAATTTTATCTCCTACTTTTACAGCAGGTACAAAATCCCACTTCTTTTCCCTATCCAAAGAATGTACTGACACACCTCTAAGTAAAAAATCTCCAGCTGCGTCTTGTAATCCTTGAAGAGGTCTTTGAATTCCGTCAAACATCTGTTCAATAAGACCAGGTCCTAATTCTATTGACAAAGGTGAACCTGTGGAAACCACCTTGTCTCCAGGCCCTATTCCTGTAGTCTCCTCATATACCTGAATGGAGGCTTTGTCACCTCTCATCTCAATGATTTCTCCGATGAGCTTATCTTCTGAAACTTCAACAACGTCATAAACATTGGCATTCTCCATTCCTTCAGCTACAACTAAAGGACCGGATACCTTAATAATTTTTCCTTCTTTCAATATAAGCTCTCCTTTATAAAATATTAGATCCAACGGCTTTTTCAACGTTTTTGTTTATTCTATCCATACCTATACCAAGAGAACCTTGATTTGATGGAATTAATATAACCGCCGGCGTAACTTCACTATTATATCTTTCTATGGTTTCAGGAACTAAATTGGCCAACTGTTCAGTGATAAATATTATCCCATAATTATCTTTAGCCAATTTATCCACGATTCTTCTAGTTTCAGTAGCTTCGCTTGAAGTAAACACGTTTACTCCCAAAGCTCTAAACCCTAGTACAGAATCTCTATCACCTACTACGGCTACTTTATGCATATGTCTCACGTAACCTTTCTTTTATGAAATTCTTAGGGAGATTGTTGTTCTTAGAAACCAATACTATTCTAAGATTTTTAATCTCATTCTCCTTAGCCATTATATATGCAAAGGGAACTTCAGGTCCAAAAGTAACCTTTTTAGCTTCCTTAATAAGACTAACTATATAGTCATCCATACTCTTTTCAAAAGCTGAAAGACTATTTGTGTTGTTATAGTCTTTTATACTTTCCTTTAAATAGTAATAGATTCTTGCAGATTTTATTAAAGGACTATTCTCATCGATCTTTGTATATAGATTTGCTTTAAACTTTTCCACATCGATGGTTCCACCTAAAATTATAATTTCATCTAAGAAATTAATATCTACATCTTGCTTTTGAACTCTTAATAGGGTCTTTACATTTGTAAAGTCTATAAGATCTTCAACATACTGTTTAAACATTTTTACATCCAGTTTTTCAGATATTCTTTTCATATCCTTAAAAAATGCTCTGTCTGTATAAACGTCAATTAATTGAGGATCTTTCTTATCAAGATAATCATCGTATACTTTATTAATAACATCTGCATATCTGGAATCCAACTGAGTCCTGTCACCTGATTCAAAATCTTCTCTTAGCTCTTCAAAGTCAAAGTTCCCTATGTCTATAAACATATCAGAAAAATCATGTCCACTAATTTTTTCCTTAAGCATGACTTTTAGATTGTGATACTGATATTTCATAGTAAGCAACTTTAAAACTTCAGGATCTTTTAACATTTGATTATATTTTTTATAAACATCCTGCAAAGCCTCTTTTAGAGCTTTTTCATAATCCTGTGGTCTGGACAGTTTATTAAAATAACTTTGATAACCCGTGTCATTTAAAAGTCTAACAGCTCCGGCTAAGTCTTCTGTTTCTGCCATTCTATCAAAGAAATTTTCAGTAAGAAGGTCTTTTTCATAAACTCTTGTGGTTGTTGAGCTTTGGATAAAGTCTTGTCTATCCATAAAATACCTCCTATCTTTCAAATAAATTCTTTACAATTAAAGTCTCAAATTCTTGTTTCATAGAATCTACAACTACTGAAAAATCATAATTTATTATAGAGTTTCCCTCATAAAACTTAAATCCACTATCTATAAAGTCTGATGATACATTCTTTTGAGGATAGTGTTTTTTAAACGCATCAACTCTATTTTTTTGTAATAAAATCACTGCATCATCTGATAGATTAGATTTTTCAAGTGCAGATTGAACAATTGACAAATAGGTTTGTTCATCAAGATTTTTCAACTTTTCTTTTACTATGTCTATAATCTTTTCTATTATGACTTGTTTAGCTTTTAATTCTTCATCTCTAGCCTTTAACTTCGAACTATTCAAAGTCTTTTCTATAAGGTTTTGAGATTCCGTTTCCGCCTTATTAATTATGGCAAGCTTATCTTTATGTGCTTGGCTTTCAATTTTTGCCAGTTCTTCATCTCTCTTAGCTTCTGCTTCTTTAATAATTTGGTCAGACTCGGATTGTGCGTCTTTTAAAATTTGATTTATTATATTATCTAAATTTGACATCTAATCACATCCTTTTTGCTAAAGAACTATATTCTTGTTAGCATTAAGAATGAAAATGCAAAACCTAATATTGCGTATAACTCAACCATTACCGCATAAACGATACCTTTTACCTGTTGTTCTTCATTCTTTGCAAGAATATTCATACCTGCAACAGAAACTCTACCTTGTGCTTTTGCAGAAATAAGTCCACCTATACCTACTGGAAGTGAAGCACAAACATAGTATAAACCACTTTCTAGTGGTATTCCTGCTTCAATTTTGAAAAGAATTAAAAGACCTATAACGAATCCATAAAGTCCTTGAGTACCAGGTAAAAGTTGGATAACTAATGATTTACCGAACTTTTCAGGCTCTTCAATTACTATACCTGCTGCAGCTTCCCCTGCTATTCCAACTCCTTTTGCAGATCCTGCTCCACCTAGGAATACTGCCATTGCAGCTGCTAATGCTGTAAATATTAATCCTCCGTTTTCAATAAAAAACTCCTTCATTCTATTCCTCCTATTTGTTTTCGTTTTTTTCTAAATCAAAATATTTAGGTTTGTTTATTAAACCCTTAAAGGCTTTTCCGCCACCTTCATAAAACTTATTAAACATCTCTACATATATAAGCCTTGCAGAGTGTACGTAGGCACTTAAATATGATAGGAATAAGTTAAATAGCTGGAAGACTACAAATATTATTACTCCTCCAATTATCCCAACAATTCCACCACCAAATAACATTCCAACTATAATATTAATTGCAAGAGCGATAAAACCCCCTGCAAGACCAAGCGCCATAAGTCTTAGGTATGAAACAAAGTCTCCAATATATCCTGTTAAACCATAGACCTCGTTTAACCCTAGTGCAATTCTTCCACCTACACTCTTACTTGCCCTTCCTGCAGTTAGGAATATTCCAACCATTCCCACAACTAACATTACAATTCCTATATTCTTAACATTTTCAGATAGATTAGCAGGTCCTGATGCCGCCGCTAATATAATACCTATTAATGTTAAATACAAGAAACCTACATCGAATATAGCTCCTTTTATATCCTTATCTCTAATTAACATATACGCTTTGATTCCAAGTGCAAAGAATATATGAATTCCACCTAGAATAAGTGAAATTAAAATAATTAACATAGAGTCTTCACTTTGACTTAAAAGCGGTTCATAAGGAAGTGCTATACCAAACGCTGACCCGTAAATTAGTCCCCAAATCATTGTTGGTATACTCAAGAAGCAGAAAAACTTCACATTTCTTCTAAAATCTTCTCTTAAGTTAAACGTCTTAAGTGCTACCATGCACAGTACAAAGAGAAGTAAACCGTACCCGAAGTCCCCCACCATCATTCCAGCAAAGAACGCATAAAATGGTGCAAACAATGGAGTAGGATCCACTTCATTGTATTTAGGTAACGAGTACATTTCCGTAAGGCCTTGGAACGCCCCCGTAAACTTACCATTTTCAAGTATTATTGGAACATTAGGGTCATTTTTATCAGCATCTTCAACATCCAAAGAATACCTATTACCCAAAATCTCTTTTAAAGTTTTTTCAAAACTATCTAAAAGTCTAGTAGGTACATACCCTTGAATGACATTAATTTTTTTACTAGTTTTAAAGTTTTCAGCAGATTCTTCTCTAACCTTTTGATTTTGCAAGTATTCATAATATACTTTTAAATCTTCTAGACTTTCTATACTGCCCTTTAAAACTTCTTCTTCTTTTTCAATATTTAATTTGTTTTCTTCAATTGCCTTTGAAAGATCTGAAATCTCATCTTTTACGATCTTTTCAGTTCCTATTGTTATTGGAGTAAATCCATATTTCCTAAGTATTTCTAAATCTCTCTTGCGATTTTTGTTCAGACCTGCAAACACTAAAAAGGTAGTACCTTTGTCTTCTGATAATTCCTGTATGGAAACGTTATCGAATTTGTTAAAGTCTTCTCTCAAATCCTCTAAGAATTTATTAGGAACTGATCCTGTTTGTACAAAGGTTCTTTTAATATCGTATAATTCCTTAACAGGGATACTTAAATCTTTCCAATGCTCAAGATCTTCAATACCTTGTTTTGCAGTTTGAATATTTTGATTAGACTCATCAATAATTTTTTGGGAAGTTTGTAATTTATTATACAGAGGGTCAAAATCATAAGAATTTCCTAGTTTTACGATTTCCTCATAAGTATAAGATTTAACTCCCTCTTTCATATCCTGAAGCTTAGATTTTTTTACTTCAAATTTAGATAGAAGATCAATTCCCCAAGATACCTTTTGTATCTCTTCTTGCACCTCTAACAAATGTGCATCGGGTAGTACTTTTTTTAGGATATCCTTTTTTTCCTCTTCTTCATTCTTGTTTAAATTATTAAAATGAACATATTCAAAATCTTGCAATTTCTTAAGTAATTTACTACGATCGTAATCAAAGGCAAGTAAGTTAAACTTACTCATTTTAACCATTGACATATTCTGATACAACCCTCTCTACAATTGAATTTGCAACCTTTTGGAGTTTTTCATTGTCCATTGATTCAATCTTATGAACTCTTTGTTTAGCTTGCTCTAAGATAGGAGTTTCTCTCTCTTGTCCCTCTTTTTTTGCCTTAGCTATTAACTCTTGTTCGGTCTTTTTCCCTTCTTCTACAATACTGTTGTATTTTTCTTTACCTACAGTATTTATTTCTTCTAAAATCTCGTCTGCTCTTCTCTTGGCTTCTTGAACTATTCCTTCGGCTTTAGATTCCGCTTCGCTAATCTTTTCAACCATATTTGAAGTCATATATTCACCTCCCTTTTACTTAGACAACGATTTCATAACATACAAAACTGTATGGCCTAGTCATATCTTTTTACAACGTTTACTTTGCCACCTTTTAGTGATAAAGTAAAAACCAAACCATAAGTTAATACTATCATATTATTAAAATAATTTCAATTGGAAGCTTTTTTATTTAGTTCCAAATAATCTATCCCCCGCATCGCCAAGTCCTGGCAAAATATATCCATCTTCATTCAAAGCTTTATCTAATCCAGCAATGTAGATAGGTACATCAGGGTGAGTTTCTTTAACAGTCTTTACTCCTTCTGGTGCTGCAATTATATTTACAAGTTTAATGTTTTTAGCACCTTTGTTTTTAAGATATTGAATTGCTGCACAAGCAGATCCACCTGTAGCAAGCATCGGATCTAAAACAAGAACTGTTCTTTCTGCTATGTCTTGTGGAAGTTTACAGTAGTATTCAACAGGTTCTAGCGTTTTAGGATCTCTATAAAGTCCTATATGTCCAACTTTAGCAGCAGGAATTATATTTAACATTCCGTCAACCATTCCTAGTCCTGCCCTTAGCACAGGAATTATGGCTACTTTTTTCCCTGCTAAAACTTTAGTGTTCATTTTTTGAAGGGGAGTTTCAATTTCCACTTCTTCCATTGAGAAATCTCTTGTAACTTCATATGCCATTAACATAGAAATTTCTGAAACTAGATCTCTGAATTGTTTTGATCCAGTGTTTACATCTCTTAAAATACTCAATTTATGAGTTATAACTGGATGATCGAATATTGTTACATTATCCATATTTAACCTCCTATACAATAATATAATATCACTATTTCACCTTATTTGTAAAAGACTATACATGTATAAAATTGCCTGAACTAGATTTCTTAAGTCTATTCATTATCCCAATCCCAAGATTTACCTCTTCAACCCCTTCACATAGAATATATTCAATATTTTCATCATCACATTGTCTCAATATTCTAAATATAAGAGAGGCCATTTCAAGTAGATTGTCCCTATTTCCTAGAGAGTAAAAACGATAAAATTCTTTAGAAAAATTCCTATTGTCTTCAAATGATATAAGTGCAACTTTTTTATCCTTACACTTTTTTGCCATTTCTTTAAAATAGTCCCTAACACTATATTTATTACCCAATACTAGTTTCATTTTTCCCTTTGGAGCATAATGTTTATACTTTTGACCTGGAGACTTTGGAATTTCTCCTTCTTTAATAATAGATCTATCGTAATGAACTTCTCCAAAGTGAATCTCTAAATCTTCTTTTGAATAAAAACCTGGTCTTAAAATCAAACGCGGTTTACAAGTACAATCTAAAACCGTTGACTCAATCCCAACATTAGAATTTCCTCCATCTACTATCAGAGGTATTTTTCCATCCATATCTTTGAAAACATCTAAAGCTGTAGTCGGAGAAGGTCTACCTGAAATATTAGCTGAAGGAGCTGCAATAGGTACTTTTGAAGCTTTTATAATATCTCTAGTAATTTTTGTTCCAGGCATTCTAATAGCAACAGTTTCACCCCCTGCGGTTACCGTATCAGGAATTATATCCGACTTGTTTAAAATAATTGTAAGGGGACCTGGCCAGTAAAACTCCAATGCTCTTCTAATTTCCGGGTCAATAGACTCAACCAATCTATAAATATCATCCATTTCTGAAATGTGAAGTATTAGAGGGTTGTCAGAAGGCCTGTTTTTTGCTTTAAATATCTTTTTACACGCTTTATCACTAAGTCCATTGCCTCCTAAACCATACACAGTTTCAGTAGGTATTGCTACCAATTCATCACTTTTTATTAAATCTGAAGCGTACTTTACTACATCTATTTCTCTTTCGTTAATTATCTTAGTATTCATTGTCTTTAACTGGATCCATATGGATCACTAATTGCACCGCCGTTTCTTTAAAAATTTTGTTTTCAAGTCCATCGGCAATATCATGGACTTCTTTAAAAATAAGTTCATTTGGAAACTCCACATGTACAGAACCTATAATCTTTCCATTGCCATAATCATGTAAATCTAAATCGTGAACTCCCTTTACAAATTTTCCTTGACACAAAATATCCTTAATCTTAGTTTGAAGCTCTTCTGGGGCAGCTTTCCCTAATATATAGAATGTAGACTCCCTAAATATTTCAACACCCGATTTAAAAATTAATATAGATACTATCACCCCTGCATATCCGTCTATATTAAGACCAAATAGTATAAAAACAAGAAGTGATATTAAAATTCCAACAGAAGATATAACATCATTTACTGCATCTTCAGCAACTCCAATCATGCCAAGAGATTTAATTTTTTTACCTACAACTTTATTATAAATATATAAAAAATATTTAATAAATAATGAAATAACAAGTAGAGTCAAAGATAAAACACTTGAATTTAAAGGCTTTGGATTAAGAATTTTTTCAAAAGAGGATTTAAATAAAAGTCCCCCTGTAATCAAGATTAAAATAGACACTATTAGAGACGATAGATATTCATACCTACCGTGGCCATATGGGTGTTCTTCGTCAGCAGGCTTTCCTGCAAGATATCCTCCGATTATTGTCACTATAGAAGACAAACAATCAATTAAATTGTTAAATGCATCTGAAATTACAGCTATAGAATTTACAACTAATCCTACACCGAGTTTAATTGCAAATAGTAAAACATTTGCAAAAACTCCTATATAACCAGATTTTCTAATATATTTATTTCTAATTCTAGGATCTGTTAAATTATCCTTTGAATTGATAAAGATTTTTTCTAATCGTTTCATATTTTCTCCATAAAACTATATTTATCAATATTATATCACGAAAATTTCTTGCTTGTGTTTTAAATTTATGTTAGAATAATTAGGTAATCAATTAGCCGAAGTGGCGGAATTGGCAGACGCGCGGGACTCAAAATCCCGTGGTGGCAACATCGTGCGGGTTCGACCCCCGCCTTCGGCACCAAGTAGACGTGTAGCTTTTCATAACTTATTAAGTTCTTGGAAAATACACGTTTTTTTATTTTTATATTTTTTGTATTTTCTTGTTATTTCTCATATTTTCTTGTTTGGATAGCAACCAAATATAACAAAGAGGGAATTTCTCCCCTCTAATTTTATACATTATTTCTGTACTTTTATTTTTTACTTCATTAATCTTCTACTTTTAAATTTTACTTCTTCCTATTATAAGATTTACCAACATAAAATTATAGATACTTTCTTAATTTATCTCTAGCAAATCATTTTTACCATAATTTTTTCAAAAATTTAACAGATTGCTATTTGTAATTTTAGTAAACTCTTAACAATATAATTCAAATTCTAGCCATGTTTTTTTGTTTTTAATTTATTACCTTTTTAGTATCGTTAAATTTCTATTCTTTTGTTTTTACATATCTTTATTCTCAAAAATTCTTTTCTCTTATGTATTTATGGAAATACTAAAATATTTATAATTAACCTTGTGTTATAGACTTAATCTAATATTTAATATTTAAAAAAAGTTACATAAAATGTTTTTTTCTTAAAACTTGTCCATTGAATTTTATTTTATAGTAGAAAATGTTTCTTAATAAATTTTTCTTGATTTTTCATAATACCTAATTTTTTATCAAATAAAAAAATTGGCACAAAGGTTAAACCTTCATGCCAATTAAATATATCTAACTCATTTTACTAGTTAGTAATCTTATCGTCCTTACCGACTTTTTGTTCTTTCTTATCTTCACTCTTAAATTCTTTTTCCAGAGCCTCTTCTTTGCTATAGTCGTAGCTTGCCATTCTCTTATAGCTTTCGTATCTTTCCTTTGCATCTTCTTCAGCTTCTCTAAATAGAATTTCTGATTCTTCAGGGAAAGAACGCTGTAATGAAGTGTATCTAACTTCTGACCTTATAAAGTCTTGGAATGAACCCTTTGGTTCTTTTGAATCTAATATGAAAGGATTCTTTCCTTCGTCTTTAAGTCTTGGGTCAAATCTGTATAGGTGCCAATATCCTGCTTCAACCGCTTTCTTTTGTTGTGATTGCGCATTGCCCATACCACCTTTAATTCCATGGTTAATACATGGAGCATATGCAATAATTAATGATGGACCATCGTAACTTTCAGCTTCTCTTATAGCTTTAAATGTTTGAGCTTGGTTTGCTCCCATAGCAATTTGAGCTACATATACATATCCATAAGTTGTTGCCATTAGTCCAAGGTCTTTCTTTCTAATTTTCTTACCTGATGCTGCAAATTTAGCAACCGCTGCTGTTGGTGTGGATTTTGAAGATTGACCTCCTGTGTTGGAATAAACTTCAGTATCCATTACTAATACATTTACATTTCTTCCTGATGCTAGTACATGGTCAAGTCCACCATATCCTATATCATATGCCCAGCCGTCTCCACCAAAAATCCAAACTGATTTTTTAATTAAGAAATCTTGTCTTGACTTAATTTCTGAAAGTATCTCATCAGCTATCTCGTTACCTGTTTTATCATTAATTAGTGGTAGTATTTCTCCTGTAGCTGCTTTAGACTTAGTTGAGTCGTTCATACCCTCAATCCAAGCTTCAAAGTGTTCGTTTAACTTAGATTCTAATCCTAATTCTAAAAATTGTTCCATTAGTAGACGAATTTTTTCTCTAGTTTTTTCAACACCCATTTCCATACCATAGCCGTATTCTGCATTATCTTCAAATAATGAGTTTGCCCATGCCGGTCCTTTGCCTTCTGCATTTTGACAATATACAGTAGCAGGTGCTGAACCACCCCAGATTGATGAACAACCTGTTGCGTTTGCTACTAACATTCTATCTCCAAATAATTGGGTTATAAGTTTAGCATATGGAGTTTCGCCACAACCTGCACAAGCTCCAGAAAACTCTAATAGAGGTTGTTTAAACTGACTTCCCTTTACATTTGTTTCAGGTACAAGTCCTTCTTTATATCCAACCACATCATGTGCATATTTCCAGTTGTCTTTTTGTTCTAAGTACTGCTCTTCAAAAGGTTCCATTGAAAGTGATTTTACTTTTGATGGACATACTTGAACACAGTTTCCACATCCTGTACAGTCAAGTGTAGATACTTGAATTCTAAATGTGTAATCTTCAAGTCCTTTTCCAATAGCTTTCTTAGTTTCAAAGTTTTCAGGTGCATTTTTCTTCTCTTCTTCAGTAACTAAAAATGGTCTAATTACTGCATGAGGACATACATATGAACATTGGTTACATTGTATACAGTTTTCTATATGCCATTTTGGAACTTTTAATGCTATAGCTCTTTTTTCAAACTGAGAAGAACCTTGTGGAAATTCTCCATTTGCTCTATCTTTAAAAGTAGATACTGGTAGGTCGTCTCCTTTGTGAGCATTAATAGGCTTTACAACTTCTCTAATGAATTGAGGAAGATTTTCATCATCTTCTTTTTCATCTTCTAAGTTTTTCCAGCTTTCTGGAACTTCTATTTTAACTAGTGCATCAACACCTTGGTCAACTGCTTTGTAGTTCATATTAACTACATCTTCACCTTTTCTTCCATATGATTTAACTATTTGTGCTTTAAGTCTTTCCTTAGCTTCTTCAATAGGAAGAACTTTTGAAAGGTTGAAGAATGCTGATTGCATTACCATATTAATTCTTCCTCCAAGACCAATTTCTGCAGCTATCTTGGAAGCATTTATAGTGTAGAATTCAATTTCTTCTTGAGCAATCTTTCTCTTTAGTGAATTAGGTAAATGACTTTCTAATTCCTCTTCTGACCAGATACAGTTAAGTAAGAATGTACCGTTCTTTTTAATTCCCTTTAATAAGTCATATTGATTTACATAAGCTTGTTTTGAACAAGAGATAAAGTCTGCATGTTCTACAAAATATGTAGATCTAATAGGACTATTACCAAATCTCAAGTGAGATATTGTAATACCACCAGATTTCTTTGAATCATATTCGAAGTAGCCTTGTGCATACATATCTGTACCATCAGCTATTATCTTAATTGCAGATTTATTCGCTCCAACTGTACCGTCAGAACCAAATCCCCAGAACTTACAGTTAATAGTTCCTTCAGGAACTGTATTTATATTTCTTGTTACTTCAAGAGATCTATTAGTTACATCATCTTCAATACCAATTGTAAATCTTTCTTTTGGTTGGTTTGAAATTAAATTGTCATATACAGCTACAATTTGTCCAGGAGTTGTATCTTTAGAACCTAGACCATAAATTCCTGAGTAGATTTCCGGTCTTAAATCTGAATCATAGAATGCTGATTTTACATCTAAATAAAGAGGTTCTCCAAGGGATCCTTTTTCTTTAGTTCTGTCCAATACCGCAATTTTTTTAACAGTTTTAGGAATCTTTTCAAGTAGGTGTTTTTTGGAGAAAGGTCTGTATAGGTGAACTTTTACAAGTCCTACTTTTCTTCCCTCTTCTCTCAAGAAATCTATTGTTTCCTCTATAGTTTCAGTTACAGATCCCATAGCTATTATTATCTCTTGTGCATCTTCATCACCATAATAGTCAAATAGTCCGTAATTTCTACCTGTCAATTTATTAATTTCATTAATGTAGTTTTCAGTTATTCCAACTATATCTTCATAATAAGTATTTGATGCTTCCATAGACTGGAAGTATATGTCAGGGTTTTGAGCTGTACCCATAGTCTTAGGATTTTCTGGATTTAAAGCTCTTTCTCTAAATGCTTTTATTGCATCTTTATCCACTAATTTTTCTAAATCGTCATAATCTATAACTTCAATTTTTTGAATTTCGTGAGATGTTCTAAATCCATCAAAAAAGTGTAAGAATGGAACACTTCCCTTAATAGCTGAAAGGTGAGCTACAGATGCAAGGTCCATAACTTCTTGGACAGATCCAGAACTAAGCATTGCAAATCCTGTTTGTCTTGTTGCCATAACGTCTTGATGGTCTCCAAATATACTAAGAGCGTGAGTAGCTAGTGCTCTTGCTGAAACATGGAAAACTCCAGGAAGAAGCTCGCCTGCAATTTTATACATATTAGGAATCATAAGTAAAAGTCCTTGAGACGCTGTAAATGTTGTTCCTAAAGATCCTGCCACTAAAGCTCCGTGTAAAGCTCCTGCTGCACCAGCTTCAGATTGTAGTTCTGAAACGTGTACAGTTTGTCCAAATATGTTCTTTCTACCGAATGCAGCCCATTCATCCACATATTCTGCCATATTAGAAGATGGTGTTATAGGATAAATAGATGCAACGTCTGTAAATGCATAAGCCACATGAGCTGCAGCCATATTACCATCCATTGGTTGCATTTGTTTTTCTTTCATATAATTGCCTCCTTATATTTTTTTCTTTATCCAGCTGTTACTCTTCATCATTATTTGCAAACAGCCTTTTACTAAGTTCAATAGCCGCATTGTAACCGTAATTTCTCTGTCTATAATTTCTAACAGCTACTTCTACAATCATGGCTATGTCTCTACCTGGTTTTACTGGTACTATTACCTTTTGAACCTTGACTCCAAGTATTTCCATATACTCAATATCAAGTCCAAGTCTGTCATATTCTTTGTCATCGTCCCAAGGCTCTAAACACACTACTAGCTCTATTTCCACATCAGGCTTAACAGATCCAATACCATAAAGCCTTTGTATGTCCAAGATACCTATGCCCCGAATTTCCAAAAAATGACGTATATTTTTAGGAGCTTGTCCAATTAAAACTTTGTCCATTCTCCTTACTTCAACCACATCATCTGCAACAAGTCTATGACCTCTGATTATAAGGTCAAGTGCCGTTTCAGACTTTCCAACTGAAGACTTACCTGTAATGAGAACTCCAATACCGAAAACTTCCATCAAACCCGCGTGCATATTGGTCTGCTCACTTAAAAAGTACGCAAGTTTATCGTCTATACGGGAAATCAATCTAGTTGTAGGACGAGTCGATCTAATAATTGTCTTATCGTGTTTTTTTGCAAGTTCGACTATATAGTCTTCGACCTCTTGACCTTGTGTAAATATTATACACGGTATCCCGCAAGTCATCATCCCTTCCATTCTCTCTTTTCTTACATCAGGAGTCATGGAATTTAAAAATCTCATTTCGGTCTTACCTATTATTTGAAGTCTCTTATTTGGAAAGTGTTCCAAAAATCCAGAAAGTTGAATCCCTGGTCTATTAACTTGAGAATTGGTTATAGTGATTGTGTCAAAGTCAGAACTTTCCATGACAATTTCAAGTTCCAATTCTTCACAGAGTTTTTTTAATTTAATTCCCTTCATCTTCTACTCCATTAAAATAATCATACACCGCTTTGGCACTTGCTCTTGTCATCTTATCCACTTCTAAAAGTTCAGTAATAGATGCTTTTTTTATCTTGTCCATTGATCTAAAATGTTTCATAAGAGCTTTTTTTCTAGCATCTCCAATACCTTTTATACTGTCCAATTCAGATTTAACCATGTTTTTTTCCCTTAATTTTCTATGGTAATTAATGGCAAATCTATGGGTTTCTTCTTGTATGTCATAAAGAAACCTATAAATTGGACTAGTTACTTTTAGAGGAATCTCTTTCCCATTATATATAATTCCTTTAGTGTTATGAAATTCATCTTTGTAAAGTCCACAAATGGGAATATCTTCCATATCCACCACTCTAAGTGCAAACTTTGCAGAATTAACATGTCCTTTTCCACCGTCTATTATAATAAGTGAGGGTTTTCTACCAAAGCTCTCTTCAGAGTTTCCTAAGTTGTTTTCGTGAGCAAGCCTTGAAAGCCTCCTAGTTAAAACCTCTTGATGACTCGCATAGTCATCTGAACCTTCTACTGTCTTTATCTTAAATTTTCTATATTCTGCTGGAGTTTTTTGTCCATTTTCGTATACTACCATGGATCCAACAGATTGTACCCCAGAAATATTTGATATATCGTAACATTCAATCCTATTAAGCGGAGATATTCCTAAAAGATTTTCTAAATCTATAAGACCTTGAGGTCTTTCCCTTTCTCGACGCCTCAAATATGCTATGTGTTTCTCTAAAGCTTCTTGCGCATTTTTTTTAACAAGATCTATAAGCTGAACTTTTTTCCCTCTTTGAGGAATAGTAATCTTTACGTTTCTACCCTTAATTTGGCTTAGATATTTTTGAAGTGTGTCTAAATCATCTGGCTCAATTTGAAGAACAATCTCTTTTGGAACAAATGCCATATCAAAATAAAATTGTTGAATAAAAGATGAAAATACCTCTTTATCATTTCCTTTGATTGAATCGTCCAAGATAAAATGTTCCCTATCTATTATTTTACCACTTCTCATAATAAATACCTGCATAGAAATTATATCATTATGCCTTGCCATGGCAACTATGTCCATTTCCATGTCCTTTGAAGTTCTTACAATTTGTCTTTCAATAATAGTGTGAAGGTCTTTCAAATTGTCTCTGTACCTTGCAGCCAGTTCAAAATTTAAATTTTTTGAAGCATCGTTCATATTCTGTGTTAAAGTAGATATTATTTTTTTGTGTTTCCCTTTTAAAAAATCTCTAACATTTGACAAGTCTTCTAAATATTCTTCTTCAGTAATGGCTTTTATACAAGGCCCTGAACACTTGTGTATAAAATAGTAAAGACAGGGTCTTTTTAAATATTGTCCCTTATCAAAATTTAGGTTACACCTTCTAATTTTATACATATCTTGAAATAATTCTATGATTTCAGTCACCCCAAAGGCATTTGGGAAGGGTCCAAAATATTCCCCCCCATCCTGCCTTATAACCCTATCTTTTAAAATTCTTGGATATTTTTCTTTAGTTATTTTTATAAATGGATATTTTTCTCCTGATTTTAAAAGTATATTGTACTTAGGTTTTTTATCCTTTATGAAGTTGGATTCTAAAACCAAAGACTCAACTTCGTTTGTTACTATGATATATTCAAATCTTTTTATATGTTTGACCATCTCATGAACTTTTTCAGTAGTTTGTCCCGATGGCGTAAAATATTGTCTAACTCTATTTCGAAGATTTTTAGCTTTTCCCACATATATAATTGTATCATTTTCGTCAAACATCAAGTAGACACCTGGCTTAGTGGGCAAAGTCTTTAAATTCTTCTGAATGTCAAACATTAGATCTCCTTGGTTGCCCTTTTTAAATAATCCAGTTCTTCACCTTCTAAATATGGGCTTAGTTCTTTATAGCATTTTTTATGGTATTGGTTTAACCAGTTCTTTTCTTCTTCTGTAAGCATTGAAATGTCAACAGGTTTTAAATCAATTGGAACCAATGATAAAGATTCAAAACCTAAGAATTTGCCAAAATCCGTCTCTTTTCTTTCAACACATACCATGATATTTTCAATCCTAATTCCGTGGCTTCCCTCTACATATATACCTGGCTCATCTGAAGTTATCATTCCAGGAACCATATCAATATCGTTATTTGCTCTAGCAATTACTTGAGGTCCCTCGTGACACGCAAGTACAAACCCAACTCCATGTCCTGTTCCATGATTAAAGTCTATTCCCTCTTTCCAAAGAGGTCCCCTGGCAAAAATGTCCAGTGAAGAAGATTTTGTTCCTTCAATAAATAAGGCATTAATTAATGCTATATGAGATTTTAAAGTTAATGTATAGTGAAAAATCTCATCCTCTGTAAGTTTACCTAAGGCAACTGTTCTTGTAATATCTGTTGTCCCATCTTTAAATTGACCACCACTGTCTAATAGATAAAGTCCTTTGTTTTCTAAATATACAGGATTTTCTTCAGAAGGAGTATAGTGAGGAAGTGCAGCATTTTCACCATATGCGGAAATTGTTGCAAAACTCAATTCTATAAATAGTTCTTGTTGTTTTCTAAATTCTAAAAGTTTATTAGAGCAGTCAAGCTCTGAGATCTTATCTCCATTAGATAAAGACTTTTCAAGCCAGTTAAAAAACTTCACAAGAGCTACCCCATCTTTAATATAAGCATTCTTCTGGTTTTTAATCTCTACATCATTTTTAATAGCTTTTAAATCTGTAGAAATATCTCTACCTTCGATTATTTTAACTTTTTCAGGAATTGACTTATAAAGTTTTACATTGATATTTTCATTATCTATATATAAAGTTTCATTTTCAAGATTACTTATAAAATCAAAAACAGACTCATATGCTTTAATTTCTACTCCCGATTTTTCAAGATATTTTTTAACTTCTTCAGGAATCTTATCCTCGTGAACAAAAAACACTGCTCTTTGTTTATTAATATATAAATACGATAAGATTACAGGGGTAAATAGTACATCATCCCCCCTAATATTTAAAACGTAGGCTACATCGTCTAGTGAAGTTATAAGAGTTGAACTTGATCCTTTTTTGTCTAATTCATCCCTAATTTTGTGAATTTTATCTTTCGCACTAACTCCTGTATACTCTTCGTCTAATAAAAATGCTTCTTGTGAAGGTTTTTCAGGTCTGTCTTCCCAAATATCTTCAACTAAAGTTAAGTTAAATGAAAAGTTTTCTTCGGGAATTTTCTCCTCTAATTGCTTAAGAAGTCCAAGAGGAAAAGTTTCACCATTAAATCCAATCTTATATTCCTTAGTTAGTCTTTCAAATATAAAGTCTCTAATGCTAGGAACTCCCTTTTCACCCATTTTATATAATTTAATACCTGATCCCTCTAGTTGCTTTGCAGCTTGAATAAAGTATCTACCATCAGTCCAAAGTCCCGCTTCCTCTAAGGTTACGATAACGGTTCCGGCAGAACCTGTAAATCCTGAAATAAATTGTCTAGTTTTGTAACAGTTGGGAACATTTTCTGAATAATGTGGGTCTGAAGTCGGAATTATATACATGTCAACTGCATTTTCCCTCATTTTCTTTCTCAAATTTTCTATATTATCAACTACCATTTTAATCCCTTCTTTCCTTACATTAATTACTCTAATTATAACATATAGTTTTATTTCCCTTAAGCTAAAACCTCTTGTTAAAAGGATTAAGACAAGTAAATAGGGACACCTTTTCGGTGTCCCTTGCCAAGATATATCCTAAAAAGGAGTGTGCTATGAACTTCCTTGGCTACTGTTTAATACCCCCTCGCTAAAATTAAAAGCCTTTTGTTGATTTAAAGAAGAAATATCCTAATGGTGTGTAGTATAAACCATCGATATTAGGTTTCATCATGTAAGAGTTATTGTAGAAGTAAAGTGGTGCTACCACTGAATCATCTCCTATGAGAATGTCTTCAGCTTTGTGCATATTTTCCATTCTCACAGCTTGATCTGATGTTGCCTTAGCTTCTTTAACGAGTTGGTCGAATTTGTCATTTTTATATTGTGCGTCGTTGTTTCCTCCGCCTGTTAACCACATGTCTATAAATGACATTGGGTCGTTATAGTCTGCTATCCAACCGTGTCTTGCTATATCGTAATTACCTTCTTTTCTTTCATTTAAGAATACGTTCCAGTCTTGATTTTGAAGAGTTACAGAAACTCCAAGTTTTTCTTGCCACATATTTTGTAGTGCTTCAGCTATGGCTTTGTGGTTTTCACTAGTGTTGTATAGATATTCGATTTGTGGGAATCCATCTCCATCTTTAAAACCAGCTTTTTCCATTAACTTTTTAGCTTCTTCAACATTCTTATCGTAATCTTCAACCTTTATAGAGTAGTAATCTCCACCTGTGGTTCTAAAGTCATCTCCTTCTGCTCCGTCTTTATCATAAACACCTGAAGGAACATAACCAGAGGCTGGCTCTTGTCCTTGACCTGTAACTTGATTTACAATAAAATCTCTGTCAATTACTAATGAGAAAGCTTTTCTTACATCTGGATTATCAAAAGGTGCCTTTTCAGTGTTAAAACATACAAAGTAGGTTCCAACATAAGGTAAAATTTTAAGCTCTTTTGAATCTAATAACTTCATTGTCTCTTCTTGTGGGACTGAATTTATAAAATCCAAATCTCCAGATCTATATGATGCATAAATAGCGTTTTGGTCATCTTGTAAATGGAACGCTAAGTTTTCAGCTATAACTGACTCTTGATCGTAATACTCAGGATTTTTCTTCATCTTTATTACTTGGTTGTGATCCCACGCTTCAAGTACATAAGGTCCGTTTACAATCATTGTCTCAGGTTTTGTAGTCCAAGTGCTATTAGATTCAACTATATCTTGTCTAACAGGCATAACTGCAGGGAATGCACAAATTTCTTCAAAATATGGACATTTTACACTTAAATTTACTACAAATGTTTTGTCATCCGGTGCAGATATATCTAGTTTTTGTTCTTCATATCCTTTAACCATATCTAGCATGTACTCGTAGTCAGCTCCAGTTTCAGTGCTTACCAATCTATTCCATGAGTAAACGAAATCTCCCGCAACTACAGGTTTTCCATCAGACCATTTAGCATCTCTTAAATGGAAAGTCCAAGTTAAACCGTCTTCTGATACATCCCATGACTCGGCAATACCAGGTTTTAATACGGCGTTTCCGTTACCATCATCATCCCATCTTATAAGGGACTCAAACATATGAGATATCATTATTGCCCCGTCAACTGAAGTATTTAGTGCAGGGTCTATTGAACTTGGTTCTGATGCAATATTTAAGTCTAAAACTCCGTCTTCTTTTCCCGCTTCTTCTACAGCTGATCCTTTTGAAGATTGTTCGCTACCGTCTTTATTGCTGTCATTTCCTCCAGCACAAGCAGTAAGGATCATCACAAAACTCAACATAAGTACCATTAATTTAAATTTTAATTTAGTTTTCATTTTTTCCTCCTTTTATATTGTGACAACTTACATAATGTCCTTCTTCAACTTCTTTAAACTCTGGTTCTACACTCCTACATATATCTAAAGCATAAGGGCATCTCTCATGGAATCGACAACCCTTTGGCGGATCAATTGGAGATGGTATTTCTCCTTCTAGTTTTATTCTTTTTAAACTTCTTGTAAGTTTCGGATCAGGTACAGGAATTGCAGACAACAATGATTCAGTATAGGGATGCAATGGATTTTCATAAAGCCTATGTGCATCTACCAGTTCCACCATTTTGCCTAAGTACATAACTCCTATTCGGTCCGAAATGTGTTTTACTACAGATAAGTCATGGGCAATAAATAGATACGTAAGTCCTAATTCATTTTGCATATCCTGTAACATATTTACAATTTGAGCTTGAATTGATACATCAAGAGCAGAAATTGGTTCGTCACATACTATAAATTCAGGTTCTACAGCTAAAGCTCTCGCAATACCTATTCTCTGTTGTTGTCCCCCTGAAAACTCATGAGGATATCTATTTGAATGTTCCTCATTTAGTCCAACCTGTCGTAAAAGCTCATTAATTCTCTCTCTTCTATTGTTTTTATACAGCCCATGAATCTCCAAAGCTTCCCCAACAATCTCTGCCACAGTCATTCTAGGGTCTAAAGATGCAGAAGGGTCTTGAAAAATAATTTGCATCTTCCTTCTATATGGATACATATCTTTACTAATATTTTTTTCACTGTCATATAGAACTTGACCGTCATATATTATCTTTCCTGCAGTAGGTTCGTGAAGTCTTAGAACAGTTCTGCCTAAAGTGGTTTTTCCACAACCCGACTCACCAACTATTCCAAGAGTTTCACCTTTTTTAATGAAAAAAGACACATCATCAACTGCATGGACAACTCCAGATTTTTCAAAGGTAGATTTAACATTGAAGTGCTTTACTATATTTTCACATACTAATAACTTATTATCTTCCATTTACTACCTCCTTAAGATGTAGGAAACATTTAGATCTATGATCTTCTCCCATTTCAAACATAGGAGGTTCCTTTCTAAGGCAAATGTTCATACAGTGTTCACATCTAGTTGAAAAACCACAACCTTCTGGTGGATTTAACATATCTACAGGTGTTCCCTCAATGCTCTCGAGTCTGCCTACCTTGTTTCCGTCAATCCTAGGCATCGAATTTAACAATCCTTTCGTATAAGGATGCTGAGGATTATAAAATATCTGGTCAACAGTCCCCTGCTCTACAATCTTTCCTGCATACATAACACTTACAGTGTCACAAATTTGAGCAACTACAGAAAGATTATGAGTTATGAATATAACCGACATTTTGGTTTTTACTTGTATTTCTTTTATAAGTTCCAATATCTGAGCTTGTATAGTAACATCAAGTGCTGTTGTAGGTTCATCTGCAATTAATATATCCGGTTCGCAAATAAGTCCCATACCAATCATAACTCTTTGTCTCATACCCCCTGACAATTCATGAGGATACTGTTTCATTCTCTTTTCGGGATTTGATATTCCCACTAGTTCTAACATTCTTACAGCTTTTTTATAAGCTTCATTTTTAGATATCTTCTTATGTACTAAAACAGCTTCCATAAGTTGATTTCCAATGGTATATACAGGATTTAAACATGTCATGGGGTTTTGAAAAATCATGGAACAACTGGCTCCTCTAAAATCCATCATCTTCTTTTTATCAAATTCTAGAACATTTTTCCCCTTATATAATATTTTCCCTGATTTTACCTTTCCAGGAGATTGTAAAAGTCCCATAATTCCGTAAGATTCTACGGATTTTCCACTTCCCGACTCTCCTACTATCCCCATAATTTCATTTTCATGTAATGTATAATTAATACCGTCAACCGCTTTCACTTCTCCAACAGGTGTGTAGAAGGAAATACGTAAATCTTCGACTTTTAATACTTCATCTTTAATCATTTCTCTATTTTCCATATCACACCTACTTTTTCAATCTTGGGTCCAACGCGTCTCTTAAACCATCGGCAAATAAATTTAAAGCCAATATCATCAAGCTAAGAAGTAATGAAGGAATTATCAATCTATAAGGGTAAGAATATATTCCCCCAAGTGCATCCGCTGCCATAGCTCCTAAGGAAGTCATTGGAGCTGAAACCCCTATTCCTAAGAAAGATAAAAATGACTCTAAAAATATTGCAGATGGAATTTGCATAGCTGTCATTACAATAACTTGTCCTATACAGTTTGGAAATAAATGTCTCTTTATAATTCTCTTACTTGAACCCCCAAGAGCTTGAACCGCAGTCACAAACTCCTGTTGCTTAAGCATTAGGACTTGTCCTCTTATTATTCTTGCCATTCCTACCCAGTACAACAGGCCAAAGGCTATGAATATAGATATAAGAGCTGGCCCCAAAGTACCTATTTTCTTTGCTATTGCAGATGAAGAATTGTTTACATATGCTTTCATTGGCATAGAAAGAGTTATAGATAAAAGTATAACTACAAGTACATCTGGAATAGAGTAAATTAAATCTAAAATCCTCATCATAATAGCATCGACTTTTCCTCCAAAGTATCCTGATATTGAACCGTAAATTGTTCCAATGATTAAAACTATAAGTGATGCAAAAACTCCTACAATGAGAGACACTCTTGTCCCATACATTGTTCTAACCATTATATTTCTTCCCAATTTATCAGTCCCAAATGGATATTTAGCACATGGGAATAAATTTTCATCCCCACGAAATTGTGTTGTATAATCTCCCTCTACAAATAAAGGTCCTATAAATGCAAAAATGATAACTACAATTAGAAATCCTAAAGATACCATCGCTATTTTATTTTCTTTAAGTCTTCGTAAAGCATCTTGCAAATAAGATGTTGAAGGAGTTTTTGTCATGAAGCTTTCTTTTGACTCTGAAGATGCAAGTTCAAAGTCATCTTCTTTGAAATCAAATTCTTCCAGTTTCAACTTCGAATTTAAACTTAGAATTTTCTCCATTTTATACTCCTTTCGATAAGTCTATTCTAGGGTCAATAAATCTATATAAAATGTCTACTACCATGTTCATAAAAATTACAAGAGATGCAAAGAACAATGTAGTCGCCATTATTATAGGGTAATCCCTATTTAAAACCGAGTTAATAAAATATCTTCCTAGTCCTTGAACTGAAAAAACAGATTCAACAACCATGGAGCCTGTAATAATTCCTGCAGTTAATGGTCCAAGGTATGTAAGAACTGGTATGAAGGCATTTTTTAACGCATGTTTAAATAAAATTTTACCTTCAGATACACCCTTTGCCCTTGCAGTTCTAATATAATCTTGGCCTATTGCATCAAGCATTGATGATCGAGAAAGCCTTGCTATATAACACATAGGGTAAAACCCTAACGAAAAAACAGGCATAAAATAAGATCTAGCAGAAGTTAACCCCATTGTAGGGAGTAATTTCAATTTTACTCCAAATAATAGTAATAAAAGGGTTGCAACTACAAATCCAGGTGCAGATATACCAATGGTCGTTAACACTCTTAAAAAAGAATCTAACTTTTCACCCCTGTGATATGCTGCAAGACAACCTAAAGGAACACCAACAAGAGTTGCCCACAAGAGAGCAAGTAACCCAAGTTTTGCACTTGTAGGAAACATCTCCTTTATTATTTCCATAACAGGTCTATCCTTTTGCATTTTTAGAGAAACTCCAAATTCTCCTTTTAACGCATTTAATATAAATCTTTTCAACTGGACATAATTCGGTTGATCCAATCCATATTTTTTGTTCAGTGATTCAAGCACTTCCGGCGATTGCGTCTTTTCACTCGCAAATGGAGAACCGGGTACAAGTTTCATTAAAAAGAATGTAATACAAGTTACTAAAAGCAAAACTGCTATAGCTTGCACAATTCTCTTAAAAATATACTTTGTCATAGCTACCTCCTTATTTCGTACAATTATACACTTTATTAGTTTAAATTGCAAGTGTTATGACGTATTAAATTATATTTCTTTTAAATGTTGTAATTACAACGTTGTAAACGTTTTTTTATGATAATTTGTGATTTTTACAATAAAAAAATGGTTCTGTTTGTAAATTTTTATTTAAATTTATTAAAACTTTTGTAAATTTTTGCATTTTTTGTCCTTAAAAATTCTTACCTTACAAATTTATAGCATTTTATTTCTATTTTAGTCTTTTTAAAATTAGTCTAATATTAAATTTTTTATTGTAATTAATAAAAATCTTAAGTCCTAAAATAAATTATAAATTTACCTGTCCCCCTTAATTGTCTACCTTTCATTTACATTAGAGGTTAACTATGATAAAATCAGTATGATTTTCAAGTCGAAGGAAGGAAGATAATAATGAAATTAGGAATTGTAGGTTTACCTAATGTTGGTAAGAGTACAATGTTTAACGCTATTACAAAGGCAGGGGCTGAATCTGCAAATTACCCCTTTTGCACAATAGATCCAAATGTGGGAATGGTTGATGTTCCCGACGAAAGACTTCAGGTTTTAAGCGATTTATCCAAGTCAAAAAAAATAGTACCTGCAAGCATCGAATTTTATGATATAGCAGGACTTGTAAAGGGCGCTTCTAAAGGGGAAGGTCTTGGAAACAAATTCCTTGCAAATATAAGAGAAGTTGACGCAATAGTTCAAGTTTTAAGGTGCTTTAGAGATGAAAATATTGTACATGTTGACGGAGATATTAATCCCATCAGAGATATTGAAACCATAAACTTAGAATTAATTTTTTCTGATATGGAGATGGTTGAAAAAAGACTAGACAAATCTTCTAGAGCTTTAAAAGGAAATAAAGATTTACAACTGGAAGTAAACTTACTTAAAAAATTATTGGAAGTCCTAGAACAAGGTAAATCTGCTAGAGTCTTAGATTTAGATGACGATGAAAAGAAGTTATTAAAAGGATTTAACTTACTTTCTGACAAGCCAATCATTTATGTTGCCAACATTTCAGAAGACGAAGTGTCCAATCCAATGGAAAATGAATTTGTTAAAGAAATATTAGATTTTGCAAAAACAGAAAATGCAGAAGTAGTTCCTATCTCTGTGAAGATAGAACAGGAAATTTCTGAGCTAGATTCAGAAGATAGGAAAGAATTTCTTGAAGCTTTAGATTTAAAAGAGTCTGGTGTAGACAGTTTAATCAAGGCCTCTTATAGCTTACTAGGTTTAATGTCGTTCTTAACTACTGGAGAAATGGAAACAAGAGCTTGGACTATACAAAAAGGCACTAAAGCAGTTGATGCTGCAGGAAAAATTCACACAGATATATCCAGAGGCTTTATAAGAGCTGAAGTTGTTTCATATGATGACCTTGTAGAACAAGGAAGTATGAATTCTGCAAGAGAAAAAGGTCTAGTAAGGCTTGAAGGAAAAGAATATATTATGCAAGATGGAGATGTGGTTCACTTCAGATTTAATGTGTAATATTTCAGGTAATACTGAATACGCCTACAATCGTTTAAATTGCAACTGTTATAACTTACTAAAACTTGCTAATAGATACTGAGTTAAACGATAAATTTCTATTATAATTGCACAGCAAACGCACTGTAAATGCACAGCTTTTGCACAGTTTAAAATAAATTAAAGGGGTCGAATTCGACCCCTTATTTTTAATATCTAATTTTTTTTAAGTGTAACTCTATTAATTATTACAGTTTTCATAAATTTAGCAGCCTCTCTAGTACAAGCTATAGGTGCTTTAGAAAATGCTACAAAAGAATATCCTAAAAATGACAAATACTTTTTATTTCTCTTTGAAGCCACTGCAAGTACTGCATAATGCCTCATATTAATAAACCTAATTTGTTCATTCGAAAGAATATGAAAATACTCTTTTTTCTTTTCCTGTAGTATTTTTTCTCCCTTTATTTTATTTTTACCTGTAGATATGGCCTCTCCTTTATGTCTGTAAACCACAACATCATATTCGTCAAAATACCCTATCTTAAATCCATTTTCTATGGCTTTTAGCATAAGGTAAAATTCCTGCCCCATAATAGCGTGGTCAAATCCTCCAATTTGTTTAAGCTTTTCGGCTTTAAACATATAGGTGGGAGTACCTGTCGCATGACGTATTAGATGATATTTTAAAAATTCTTCATTTTCAAAGGACCATATATCGTGATAGTCTCTAATGTCAATAATTGCGCCTTTAGAATTTTTAATTTCCATATTAGAAAAAATTAAATCATAATCATTGTTTTCCATAAAGTTAACTTGTTTTAAAACTTTATCAGGCTTATATTCATCATCATCATCTAAAAAAGTGATATACTCTCCGGTAGATTTAAAAATACCTTTATTTCTAGCTAAAGCGCCTCCTAAATTCTCCTCATTTTGAATATATATAATTCTTTCGTCTTTTAAAGATTCTATGTATTTTTTTATATTTGCTCTTTTCGAATAATTCTTAGGAGAGTCATCTATGATGATTATCTCCAAATTGTCATATGTCTGATTTCGTAAAGATTGTACTGCTCTGGATATATAGGGAACATCCCTTTTACAAGTAGGCATGATTACAGAAACTCTCTTCATAGCTTATCCCCTTTCAAAGTTTAATTATACCAGTTTTGAACAGGTTTTTCCATGAAGATTTAGAGTTATAGCGTATAAATAAACTTCTAGTTTTAGATTAATCTAGTGGTATAGATAGATTCCTTAAAACTAGTTATATTCTTCTTCTGTACTAAAAAGGTAGTCGGCAAATAGATATTAAAAACTAGGTCATAAGATTTTAAAACACTTTTAGAAAAGATCTATTAAAAAATAAGGAAAATCTCTTGCTTATACTAATATAAAAATTTTAGTAATTTAATTTCATATGCAAAGTTTAAATTTAAAAATCGGCATAAAGGTAAATGTCTTCATGCCGATTAAATATTTAGAAACAAAATTCCTAATTAAAAGCCTATTCCTGTTATTTTAAATTTAATGTTTTTATATCTTCTTTTAGTTCTTCAACTACAGTCTTAATATCTTCTTTAGAAAGAAGAGGGTGAATTGCACAGAACCTTAAAACTTTCTTTCCTCGAAGTTCTGTAGTATAGTAGATAGACTTATTTCTATCAGTTGCCATTTGTGAAAGTTTTTGGTTTATTTCATTTAGTTTTTCATCAGAGTATTTTTCATTGTAATACCTTACGTTAATACAAGATAACATAGCTTCAGAAACTATTTCAAAATAACCTTCTTTTTTGAACAACTCTTCAAAGTACTTTGCAGATTCAAAACCAGTATCTACAGCTTTTCTAATGCCTTTTTGCCCTACTCTTTGTAGAGTGTACCAAAGTCTCATTCCCCTTGCTGGAGATGTAAGTTCTATTCCTATATCCCAGAAATTTACTTTAGAATCTCCTGCAGCAACGTCTGAAAGATATTCAGGATTTGCATTAAAAGTTCTTGTCATAGCAAGTCTGTCTTTGCAAATTATCGCAGCACAACCATATGTCTGGAACAGCCACTTATGTCCATCCCAACTTACAGAGTCTGAACGTTCTATCCCACTATATAGGTCTTTATATGAAGATAGTACTCCAGTAGCACCATATGCCCCATCAACATGTAACCACACGTTATATTCTTCAGCTATGTCTGCAAGTTCATTTAAAGGATCAATAGCACCTGTATTAGTCGTTCCTGCCGTTCCAACTATTAAGAAAGGTATATATCCATCTTCAATATCTTTCTTTATTAGTTCTCTAAGTACATTAGGCTTTATTTTAAACTTTTCATCTGTTTCAATCTTTCTTATATTGGCTCTTGGAACTCCCATTATATGAAATCCTTTAGCTACTGAAGAATGGGTTTGATCTGATATATAAACTGTACCCTTTAATATTTCTTCATCTTTTAACTTTTCATTTCTAGCAATTACAGAAGCAGTTAAATTAGCCATTGATCCACCTGAAACAAAAAGTCCCCCAAGTTCTTTAACAGAATACCCTATATTTTCTCCCATCCAGTTAAGCATCCACTTTTGTGCAGTTGCAATACCTTCTGACAGTACATGTGATCCCCCATACGGAGAATAAATTGAATTTATAACTTCACCTACTACTGATACTGGAGATAGTGCCAAAGGAATAAAAGAGAAGAATTTCGGATGATGTTGTTGAGTTGAATACTTATAAAGCAAATCATTCATCTGCTTTATAACTTCTTCTGGGTCTCTAGGCTCTTCTCCAAATCCAATATTTTTAATTTCTTCCTCTTTGTCTTTAGGAAGCGGATTGTCAATATCCTGTTCTAAAATCTCGGTCTGCTTATCTATTATTTTAGGCACGATATTGGTTATGATTTCTTTTGCTTCATTCCAATCATATAATATGTTCTTTTCATTTTCCATTTTTTACCTCCCTATAGGATTATAACATTATTTTCAACATAAAAAAGAAGAGTTTTACTCTTCTTATCTTTTTCTTTTAAAAGAACCCAATATTCCCCTTGCCAGTTCACGACCAACAGTTCTTGTAAAAGCACCCCAAATAGAGTTTATTGTCCTGTCTACATACTTGTATTTCTCTCTTCTTTCCCTTTCCTCTCTCTTCTTAAGCTTCTCTTGTTCTCTCTCAATTCTTTTCTCTTCTTTCAATTTAAGCTCTTCTTGTTTTATTCTAGCTTTTTCTAAAATAAGTTCTTCTTTTTTTTCATCTTCAACTCTAAATCTTTCAGAAAGAACTTCATAAGCTGACAAATTATCTAAAGTATCCCTATATTTCAGATAATTATCGGAATTTGAAACAATATAGTCTATATCTTCATCATTCAACGTATCAAACGAACTAAAAGGTGGTCTGATTATAACTTTTTCCACTTCAGTAGGTGTGTTTTTCTCATCTAGGGTTTGAATTATAGCTTCTCCTACACTTAAATTTAATATCTCATTGTAAGTGTCTAGACCTTTGCGTTGCCTTAAAGATTGAGAGATTTCTTTGACAAATTTAACTTCCTTAGGAGAAAAAGCTCTTAACTGATGTATTATCTTTGTTCCCAATTGGGAAGAAATTTCATCGGGTATGTCCTTAGGATTTTGAGTAATAAAAAATATTCCTACGCCCTTTGACCTTATTAACTTTACAACGGTTGTAATTTTTTCAAGTAAAATATTTGAAATATTATTAAAAATAAGATGTGCTTCGTCAAAGAAAAAGACCATTACCGGTTTTTCAGGATTTCCAACTTCAGGCAATACTTCAAATAACTCTGAAAATAAATATATTAAAAAGGCACTATACAATCTTTTATGATTAATCAACTTAGAACTATTTAATATGTTTATAAATCCATTTCCAAGTTCATCAACTTGCAAAAAGTCCTTAATGTCCACTGAAGGCTCTCCAAAAAATTCATTTGCACCTTCCTCTTCTAAAACTAATAATTTTCTTTGAATTGCCGATATGGAAGCTTGTGAAATATTCCCATATTCTATGGAAATTTCTTTAGAATTTCTTCTTAAAAATTCAAGCATCTTAGTAAGATCTTTAAAATCCATTAAAAGTAGTCCTTCTTCATCAGCCACTCTAAAAAGCACATTTATAATACCCCTTTGAGTTTCATTTAACTGGAGGATTTCTGATAAAAGTACAGGTCCAAATTCAGAAACTGTTACACGAAGAGGCAAACCCTTTTCTTTATATATATCCCAAATATTTATTGGGTAGTTTCTAAACTCAAAATGTTTAAATCCCAGTCTTTGAATCCTTTTATTTATATTTTCATTGAAAGTTCCGACTTTAGACAGATTGACAAGGTCTCCTTTGACATCACTTATAAATGTAGGAACTCCTATTTGAGAAAGCTCTTCACATAGGACTTTAACTGTTACAGTTTTTCCACTCCCGGTTGCTCCTGAAATAACTCCATGTTGATTTAACTTGTCTTCTCTAATGCCAAAGGACTCTATACCTTTTCCTAAATACAATTTCATATCCTCCTATCAATATTATAAAAATATTATATCATCTATACCCTGTTATTAAATAAAAAAAGACCCTAAACATATTAGGGTCCTTTTAAAGACTATTTTTCTAATGGTTTTTCAGAAGTAAGTTCCCAATCTCCTGGATCTGTTAAAACTTCACCATTACCATAACCAGCATCAAAGTTTTTAACACGGTTATTAAGAATTACCCAATCAGTTCTCCATTGTAGAGGAATAGCTGGACATTCTTCAAATACAGCTTTTTGGAAATCTTTATAAGCTTGAGCCATAAATTCAGGATCAGCTGCTTCTGCACTTGAAATTCTGTCTATAGGTTCTTGTAATGTGTCAGAAGTATATCTTGACATATTAAACGCTGCACTATTTCCATAAGTTTCTTTAGGGTTAGGGTTAGTTCCAACTCCCCAAGCTGCAGCAAACACGTCTATTTCAGGGTCTTCTGCTTCTACCTTATCATAGAATGAGTTAAATTCCATTAAGTTTCCTGTTGCAAGTTGAGACTTAAGACCTATTTTTTCCCAACATTGTAGATAGTATTGAGAAAGTGGCTCTTGAGTGTCTCCACCTGCCATCATAGCTAGGTTAATTACTAGAGGTTCTCCCTTTGGATCTTCTCTAAATCCGTCACCGTCAACGTCTTTATATCCTGCTTCATCAAGTAATTCCATTGCCTTGTCAGGATCATATACATATCCTTCTATACTATCATCGTAGAATTCAGTAAATATAGGAAGTATAACTGATTTAGCTAATTGATTATGTCCTTTGTAGAATTTTTCAGCTACAGCATTTTGATCCAAAGCGTAACCAAGTGCTTTTCTCAAGTTTACATTTGCCATCTTCTTATTAGGATCAGGTGTTATAGTACCTTCGTCTTGATCATAATGTCCTAGAGCAAATCCTAAATAACTGTAGTAGAAATCTCCTTTACCTACCATCTTATATCCTGGAATTTCCATTAATTCGTCTACAGATTTTGAAGGAACTGATGAAATCATGTCATACTTATGAGCCTTCATAGCTGAAACGATATTTGAACTTGGAACAACTTCCATATTTATCTTCTCAATCTTAGGTTTTCCTTTGTAATAATGTTCATTAGCTGAAAGTTCTACCTTTTGACCTTGAACGTAGTTTGAAATGTAGTAAGGTCCTGCAGAAAGAGGTCTAATACGAATTTCGTCAGATTCTTCTAACTCTCCAATAGGTATATCTTTTAAATAGTGATAAGGTGACAAGTCCACACGAATTCCTGAACCCCAGTGAGTTGCAGGAGTTAGTTCTGTGTATTGTACAACAACTGTATGATCATCAGGAGTAGTTATACCTTCAATCTTGTCAGTTGTTCCTTCATGATACTCCTTCATTCCAACGATTCTTTCGTCTTCTGATTTGTCATAACGAACTCCTGTGTAATCAGGGTGTCCAACTATATAGTATGGATAAGCAAGGTCCATAGCTGTTACTGGAGTACCATCATTCCATGTTAAATCAGGATTTAATTTGAAAGTTACTTTATTTCCCTCTTCATCATAGTTTATTTCAACTTTGTCTGAAGATATTAGACGGAAACTGTCATCTGAACCATATAAGTTTCCACCTTGATACATACCTATAACAACATAGTCATTTGAGTCAGTATATAAAGATACATCAAAAATACCTTTAATAGGTGAGTCTGAAACTATACCATATTCAAGTGTACCGCCTTCAATGGCTTCTCCGTCATTTTCAACAAGTTGTGATTTTGCATCCCAAGTAATTTCTGATTTCTTACTAGATACAGCATCAGTTGAACCGCTGTTTCCTGAATCGGTAGAATCACTTCCGCCGCTAGGTTTACATGCTGTCAAAGTCAAGCCTAGTGCAAGACCAACAGCTAAAATACGAGCAAATTTTTTCATGTCTACACTCCTTCTTTATAATATTTTTAACATGCTAAGCATGAAAAATAACTTTTATACCCTTCTTTGCTTTGCATCAGACGCTCTTCTCAAAGCTTGTCCAACATAGTTTATAGATAGGGTAAATACTAATACCAATAGTACTGCTGGAACCCAAATATAAAGCTTATCCGCTATAACTTCAGGATCTCTTGCATATGCAATTAATGTTCCTAAAGATGGTTGTGATGGTGGAAGCCCAAAACCTAGGAAAGTAAGTCCTGTTTCAATTCCTATATTTGCTGCCAATGCCAAAGTACTATCTACTATTATAATTGAGCTAATATTTGGAAGTATCTCTCCAAACATTATCTTTATTGGGGAGGTCCCCATTGTCTTAGAAGCACTTATATAGTCTTTTCTACCCTCTGAAAGAGACTTGGATCTTACAAGTCTTGCTATACCCGTCCAGTAAAAAGCTGACATTATAAGCACAAACTTCCATTTATTATATCGGGGAATTATCGTTACAAGTACAATTATAATCATGGTAACAGGAAGTACTTGTAAAAAGTCTATAATCCTCATGATTACATTGTCCACAACTCCACCATAATAACCTATTATAAGTCCGACTGTTACACCAATTGCCGTTGTTAAAAGAGTTACTAAAACACCTATTTGAACCGAGTTATACGCTCCCAGTATCAATTGTCCTAGCAAATCTCTTCCACCCTTGTCAGCTCCCATTATATAACCTGCTTCTCCAGGTCTTGCATAAGAGTTAAATATATCTACAGTCATTACCTCTTTAACATCTAAAAAGAAAGAAGCAATGATTATTCCAAGTATCAAGATACATAGTATAAAAAATGATATAAGAGCAAACTTGTCGTTAACAACTTCGTTTACAATTACTTTAAAACCCATTGGTTTTTCAGATTTTTGTATATCCTTATTTAATCCTTTATTTTTCTTTTTTAACGCCATTTACATAACCCCCTAGTCTATTCTTATTCTAGGGTCAACTATAGTCATAATGATGTCAGATAGTAATGAACCTAATAGTGTTAATAATCCATAAAGTAAAACCAATGTAGTAATTACCGAATAGTCTCTTGACGATATACTATCAATGAAAAGCGAACCCATACCTGGATATGCAAATACAGTTTCAATCATTACTGATCCACCAAGTAGACCTGTTATTTGAAATCCGAAAAAGGCAGCTATTGGAAGTAGAGAATTTCTAAAAATGTGATGAGTATACACCTTTTTAGTTGGAACTCCCTTTGCCCTTGCAGTTCTTACATAGTCTTGAGTCTTTGCATCAATAATTTCGTTTCTCAAATACTGTACAGTACCAGTAGTAGCAATCAAGCCATAGGATAAAGCTGGTAATAACATATGATAAATTCTAGAAGCTATATAGGAAAGTCCCCCTGAAGCTCCTATAGAAACTGTACCTCCTGTTGGAAACCACTTTAACCTGTAACCAAATATTAATAAAGTGACCAAGTACATTACAAATCCCGGAATTGAAAGGGTTAGGAAATTATATAGGTTTATTGCCTGATCCAGCCGCGATCCGTTATACCTGCCTGCCAGTATTCCAAGGGGTAAAGATATAGCATACATGATAAGCATAGATAAAAGTGCTAGCCAAAAAGTATTTTTAGCTCTTTCTCCTATAACTCTATTTACTGGCATCTTCATGGTATATGATTTACCAAAATCACCTTTCATTGCATTTTTCAGCCATCTAGTATATTGCACTGGTATAGGATCATTAAGTCCCGCTTTTTCCCTCAACTCCTCAAGTCTTTCTTTAGGAGTATTAGGATCTATCATTCCTGTAAAAGGATCCCCAGGCATAAACTTTGCTAGTACAAAGACAAATATTGATAATATCAACAGCTGAGGTATCATAATTAAAACTCTACGCAATACTGTTTTCCACATTTTACAATACCTCCTTATTTTTAATTGCAGCGTAGTGATTATCTCCAACGGAAACTAAATCGTAAACTCTTCCATCGGGGGAATAAAATTCACCTTTTTCTTCGTTATATAAATTGTCAACTTCAACCCTATTTTGTCTAACTTCTTTCCTAATATTAGGATTTACTTGAGGAATTGCAGCTATAAGTCTTTTCGTGTAAATGTGAATAGGCTCATTATAAATTTCGTCCCTATTTCCCTTCTCTACAAACCTACCTCTGTGCATGATGTAAATGTAATCACACATGTGTTTAACGACTCCAAGGTCGTGGGAAATGAAGAGATAAGCAAGTCCAAAAGCTTCTTGTATATTTTTCATATAGTTCAAAACCTGTGCCTGAACTGATAAATCAAGTGCTGAAACAGGTTCATCAGCTATTATAAGTTTTGGCTTTAATGCAACTGCCCTTGCAACTCCTATTCTTTGTCTTTGACCTCCTGAAAATTCATGAGGATATTTATACAGTGCATCATGGGGCATCCCAACAATGTCAAGAAGTTCTAAAACTCTATTTTTTCTTTCATCGGGAGTTAAAGTTTTTTCAAAGTTATCAAGTGGTTCTGCAATTATATCTAAGACCCTTCTCTTAGGATCTAATGATGATGCAGAGTCTTGAAAAATCATTTGCACATCTTTATTAAAACCTATACTTTTTCTAATTCTCTTATTTGAAACATCTTCTCCATTATATAAAATGCTTCCCTCTGTGATTTTTTCAAGACCTACAATAGTTTTACCAATAGTAGACTTTCCACTACCACTTTCTCCAATTAGTCCATAGGTTTTCCCTGGTTCTATATTTAAGTTAACTCCATCAACAGCTCTAACATAATCCTTAATTGTGTTGAAAAATCCTCCCCGTATTGGATAGTGTATTTTAAGGTCCTTAATTTCTAAAAAACTCATTACTTCACCTCTTCTTCAAAGTAGAAATTCTTATAACAAGTACATCTTACAAAGTGACCTTCTGAAACTTCATGCAGTTTTGGATTTTCTTCGTGAGCTTCATCTGGAATCCAAGGTATTCTAGGAGAAAACCTACAACCTGTCTTAGGCATATTCTTAAGAGATGGAACCATCCCCTGTATCACGTGAAGGTCTTCGCCGACAAAATCATCTTGAGGTACTGAATTTAAAAGAGATCTAGTGTATGGGTGAAGAGGATTGTTAAATAGCTCTTCAACCTGTGCAAGCTCTACAATCTGTCCCGCATACATAACAGCTACCCTATCTGCAGTTTGAGCTACAACTCCTAAGTCATGAGTAATTAAAATAATTCCAGCGTTGATTTTTTTTCTCAACTTCGCAATAAGATCTAGGATTTGAGCCTGTATAGTTACATCAAGTGCAGTGGTAGGTTCGTCTGCTATTAAAACATTTGGACTACATGAAAGTGCAATGGCAATGATTACACGTTGTCTCATTCCACCTGAAAGTTCGTGTGGAAATTGTCTATAGCACCTCTCTGGATTTTCAATCCCTACTTGGTCTAAAAGTTCAATTGCCTTTTTCTTTCTAGCTTCCTTATCCAGTTTAGTATGATAAATAAGCGCCTCTTCTATTTGTTCCCCAATCCTATGAAGTGGATTTAGAGAAGCTAGAGGGTCTTGAAATATCATTCCAATCTCTCCACCACGGATTTCTGTAAATTGTTTTTCATCAAAATTTAGAATATTCTCATTATTATAGATTACTTCTCCACTAACTTTCGTATATACCATGTTGTGAAGCCCCATAATAGTTGTGGCAATTGTCGACTTACCACACCCAGATTCACCTACAATAGCAAGAACTTCATCAGAATAAAGGTCTAAATTAACCCCGTCTACCGCATCATAGTATTCACCATCGATACGAAAGGCAGTGTGTAGATCCTTTATTTCCAATAGTTTTGTTTTCTCCATATTTTCTCCATTCTAATAAAATATCGGTTATAAATACTTATATACTCTGCATTTAACTTTTTAGATTTTATCCCAATTCTTTCAAATAAACTTAACTTTTTTCTTCAAAAAACTTTAAATAAACGTTAATTTTTTTGTAAAATTATACATTAATAATTAAAAAATTATATAGGATACTTTTATCACAAAATTATCCTAACACTTTAATATATTTTACTTATGATACCATAAATCATTAACGTGTGGCAAATTATTATTAACCATTTTAAAGTCTTAACTTGATTAATATTGGATTTATCAGTATTAGTAATCATAAATTAAATTAAAAAAGTTTTAAAATTTACTCCTTAAAAAATAAAAAATCAGAGCAATTCTACTTGTAATTTAAAATTCATTTGTTCTCAACTGAAAATTTTAAGAAAAAATGAATATCATCTTAAGATTATTAACAATTTTTGTATATTTATCACAATTAAACTATAGTATCATAACTCTCGTCCTATCTTTACAGGATATATACAATATATCAGTTTCAGAAAAATATGTCCAATTTTTCTGAAAATTTAAATCCGGTTTATATACTCTTTTTGTTTTCCTTTTATGATAAATGTATTTTAATATCCCCTATAATATTAATTTTAAACTTGTATTTTATTTTTTAGTTTAAGGAAAGTCCTTGAATTTATCAGCCTACTACTTTAATATAGAAAGCAGGAGGGGATTTAATGAAATTTAATGAAATGAAATATGAAAGACCTAATCTAGATGATATAAAAGATAAATTTGAGTCTTTTGTAGACAGATTTAAAAACGCATCCAATGGACAAGAATTAGTTAAGGCGATAAAAGAGTTCTCCCAATTTCAAAAAAAATTAGGAACTGCTTCTGCCTTAGTAAGCGTTAGACATTCCATCGATACGAAAGACGAATTTTATAAAAAGGAAAACGACTTCTGGGACGAAGTGGGCCCTGTATTTTCAAACTACTATTCCCTAGCCTCTAAAGCTATTTTAGAATCGGAATATAAAAATGTAGTAGAGAAGAAAATAGGAAAACACTATTTAGATCTATTAGAGTGTTCTCTTGTAGTTGAAGAAAAAGCCATACCTTATATGCAAAAGGAAAACGAATTAATAAGCAAGTACAATAATTTAATTGCAAATTCTAAAATAGAATTTGAAGGTAAAATTTACAGTTTAACTCAAATGGGACCTCTTCTTCAAGACACAAATAGAGAAAGACGAAAAGCTGCTTATGAAGCAAGATGGAATTTCTTTAAGGAAAATATGGAAACCATTGACAATATTTATGACGAGATGGTAAAAGTTCGTCATGAAATGGCAATTGCACTAGGATATAAGGATTATATTGAATTTAGATATAAAGAACTTTCAAGAACCGACTACGGTAGAGAAGAAGTTTCTATGTATAGAGAAAAAATCCTTAAGAACATAACTCCTCTTGTGGTGGAATTAAATAAAACTCAAGCTGAAGGGTTAGGTCTTTCAGACTTTAAGTTTTATGATAAACCCATTGAATTTAAAGACGGAGCACCAAAACCTATAGGCGATAAGGACTATATAGTTGAAAAGGCAAAACACATGTATGAGGATTTGTCTAAGGAAACTGGCGAGTTTTTCAACTTTATGATAGACAACGATTTAATGGACTTAGTTGCAAAACCTGGAAAAATGGGGGGAGGATATTGTACATCTTTTAATGAATATAAAGCTCCGTTTATTTTTGCAAACTTCAACGGAACAAAACACGATGTTGAAGTTGTAACCCATGAAGCGGGACACGCATTCCAAAACTTCATGTCCCAGGATAAAGAGATTGATGAATATATATGGCCGACTTATGAATCTTGTGAAATTCACTCCATGTCAATGGAATTTTTAACATGGCCTTGGTTAAAAGACTTCTTTGAAAATGAAGACAAGGCTAAGTTCTCTCATTTAAAAGGTGCAATTTCATTCCTACCTTATGGAGTTACAATTGATCACTTCCAACACTGGGTTTATGAAAATCCTAACGCTACACCTGAAGAAAGAAGAAATAAATTCCATGAAATAGAGATGATTTATCAACCTGATTTAGACTATGACAATGAATTTTTAAATAATGGTGGATACTGGTTTACACAAAGCCATGTTTTTTCAGCTCCTTTTTACTATATTGACTATACTTTAGCTCAAGTGCTTGCTTTTGAATACCTAATTAAATATCTAGAAGACGATAAAAAGACTTTAGGCGAGTATATAGAGCTATGTAAAGCAGGGGGTTCTGAATCTTTCTTTAAGTTGATTGAAATAGGAAAACTTGAAAATCCTATGACAACAGATGTACTAGATAGAATCAAACCTAAACTTGAAAGCATCTTAAAAGAATTAAAAGAAAAAATTTCTTAATATCAAGGACCAGAGTTAAACTCTGGTCCTAAAATTATATATTAAATTTTTCTTATCAGTTTAATTGTTAACCTTTGGATGTTTTTTAATGAAAAATGCTATATCAGTATATTTACAAAATTTATTAAAAATTTTAAGAAAAACTGTTTATAACACTTTAAAATATATTCAGTTTCATAGCTTTTTCATTGTACATATATACTTTAGTTCTAAACCTATTTTAAAAACATTTCTAAACTACTTGAAAGATTTTATTGCCTTTTATTATAATAACCTATACATATATCTATATAAAATTATCAGTTCATATAAATCATATGTTTTGCATTAGAATAGAGAAGATCTACCCAGGAATTTCTTCTCTATTTAAAATTAAATATAAGTAACAGTTTCTTTCAGATCTTTTCTCCTAAAGTGATTTACTCCAGGTCTATGACCTTCCACCGCATATCCAAGATCTATAAAAGTTAAAACTTCTTCATTGTCAGGTAAATTGAAACTTTCCATCACTTTATCTGGGTCAAAAAAATTTACCCAACAACTCTCAACTCCAACGCTTTTTGCAGCCAATAACATATGAGTTGCAACTATTGAAGCATCTTCAATTCCTGAATCATATTTTTGTCCAGGATAAGTAAATGTATTGTTTTTATCAAATGCAATAAGCAAAACTGTTGGTGCATTATACCTACAAGGGGTAAGTTTGTCCACCTTTGAAAGTCCTTCCTCTGACTGAATAACATAAATATGTTGTTCTTGATTATTTTTAGCAGTAGGTGCAAGTCGTCCTGCTTGAAGTATAGTATCTAATTGATCTTTTGAAATCTGTTTTTTATCGTAATCCTTACAAGAATATCTTTCTTTTAGAAGTCCTATAAAATCCATATTTTCCTCCTTTTTATGTATTTCTTTATATAATTATATCCTAAAGTTTCAATGATTCATTAAATTTAAAATTGTATTCTCAAGTAAATTTTTTTCTTAGATTATTTAAATATTAAAAAAGCCTTCTTTAAATAAGTAAAGAAGGCGTATACTATCTAAATTTTTTATTTTGTAAGTCTTTCAATGTGGTCTTCAAATGCCTTTACAGCTTTTTTAAGGTAGTTTTTAGTTCTATCTGTCATATTTCCATTTTCATCAAATGAATCTTGAACTTTAGCTAAGTAAATTTCTGGTTGTTGCATTGGTATTAAATCTACATAAACTAAAGACTGTCTTAATGAAAGATTACCTGCCATAGCTCCAAATCCACTTATTGAAGCTGAAAATACTGCTGCTGGTTTTTTTGCCCAAACATTACCACCAGGTGCTGTTGAGCCTATATCAATAGCATTTTTTATTGCAGGAGTCATAGTCCTATTGTATTCAGGTGTAATAAATAAAAATGCGTCATGTTCTTTTGCAGAATTTCTCAATTTTGTATACTCCTCATGAGCATTTTCTCCGTCTAAATCTGAATTGTATAGCGGAAGATTTTTTATATCTATAATATCAGCTTCTGCATTTTCAAACATTTCCTTAACTTCTTTTGCTACTTTCATATTCCATGATTCTTTTCTTAAAGAACCTACAATTATTCCAACTTTCATCTATTTACCTCCATTAATTTAAATATCTTTCTATATTACTTGTGTCTACTAATCCATTATTTTCAATGGAAACTTCTTTTGATTTATTACTTGCTTGGATTTTTCCTTTTAATCTAAGCTGTTTTACTTCTCCTTTATCTATATGAAGACTAACCACATTTTCTCCCTTTGTAATTAAGTCTCCACCGATTTCAAGTCTTTCTATTACTCCGTCTTCAAGTACACTTATAGCATCAGCATTGAGAGTTTTTATAACTCCCTTTACAAGAGTTTCACCTACAGAACCTTCAGTAACTACATTCTCATCTATGATAATTTCTCCAACTGGTTTAGAAAACTGCATTCCAATTGATCCGTCACCTACAGTTTTAATATTTTTAAACCTTGCTTTTTCAATAGTTCCGTCATATTGATTAAAACCTCTAGCACCTGGTCCATAAGTTTTTATGTCTGCATATGAATCAAAATTCTTAACTGTTCCAAAATTTACAAATCCAATTGCACTAGGTCCATAACTTTCTACTTCCCCATGAACAGTCCAGTTTTCAACTTCTCCCCATACATCTAAAACCATATCGTTGGTGCCATAAGTTTTTACAACTCCGTTGGACTTAATATTTTTTGCAAGAGCTCCATAAACTATAAATATTGCCCCTGTTATTAAATTCGGCTGACCTGTAGGAATCATACCGTTTGAAAATATATCATGTGTAACCAAATTATTAACTATAACTTTTCCTGTATCGTCATTAAAGCCAGACACGAACAAGCCTGAACCAATTACTGGAGCATTTTCTCTACCAATAGAAACTCTATTAATATCAGCTTCAATTAAACTCTCCTTATCGGGACTGAAATTGTAAACTGTTAGAGCACCTTGATAAACATTAACTCCATATTTCATAGGTCTTTCTGGATAAATCCTTGTATCTGCAGATACTATATCCAACTTGTCAATTAAAATCTTAGTTCTCTTATTCTTACCCCTTGTCAACAGCTGTACCATACCAGTTACAGTTAAATTTTTAAGAACCAAATTTCCAAGATCTTCTTCATCTGAATTTATAAAAATAGCTCGTTTGTTTTGAGAAGTCTGTATTGAAATATTTGATATTTCATTATCCTTTGTAAGACCTATACCATCGGTGCCAATGAAAGATAAGAAAATATTTTTATTGTCACCAATAATTCTCTTGCCTTCAGTAAGTTTTATAGGGAAAGGAGAGCTTATAGAATTTATAAGCTCTATGGTACTTTCCTCTGAATCAAGGGCTTGTATTAGGTCTTGATAGTTACCTACTTTCATAAAACCCCCACCTTATTTCTTTAGAACGTCTTCGTATTCCTTATTTTTTTCAAATTCTTTTTTTGCATAGGGACATAAAGGAATAATCTTCATGTCTTTTTCTCTTGCAGCCTTTACTATTTCAAAAACTAATTTCTTTGCAATTCCCTTTCCCCTATATTCTGGTTCAACTCCAGTATAATTAATAATCATTACACCGTTAGCATTGGAAAAAGTACATTCTCCAACTAGTTTATCTCCTTCATAAGCTGCTGATCTCTTATTTTCAAATTCAAAAACTATTTCAACCATTTTATGCGTTAAACTCCAATTCTTCTTTTATAAAAGTTCTATTTCTTAAATCTGCATAAGCTTGTTTTATTTCTTCCTTAGTATTCATAACAATAGGACCTGCCCATGCAATAGGCTCATCTAATTTTCTGGACTTCATATAAAGAACTTGAGCAAATTCTCCTTCATTCTTAATAGTAAGTTTGTCACCATCAGTTAATTTAACCGCTGTTTTTTCTTTGATTTTTTCTCCTCCAACAGAAACTTCACCTATTAAAGTAAAGATCATAACAGAGTCGTCTTCTTCCATATCTAGTGTGATACTTCCACCTTCATTAATGTGAATATCATAATAATCTAGAGGAAGATGCTCTCCCTTATATCCTTCGTGATCCTTGTAAGAACCTGCAAGAAGTCTAATTTTACCTGACTCATAATCTATCTCTTCAATTTCATCTCTTTTTATACTTCTATAAGTTGGTGTAGACATTTTCTCATCTTTAGGTAAATTTAACCAAAGTTGAACTCCTAGAAGTCTGTCAGCTGCTGGAACTTTTTCTTCGTGTTCTATACCTGAACCTGAGTTCATCCATTGTATTTCTCCATCGCCGATTGCATCTTCATTTCCTAAAGTGTCTTTGTGAACCATTTTACCTTTATATAGATAAGAAATTGTTTCAATTCCTCTGTGAGGGTGCATAGGGAAACCTGCTGTATATTCATCAGGATTTAAACTATCAAATGAATCCAACATTAAAATTGGGTCAAACTCTTCTGTAGTTTCATGACCTAATACCCTTACTAAACTTACACCTGCACCGTCTCTAGTTCTAAAACCTTCCACCATTGTTTTTACTTTTCTTTCCATTATTTTTTTCCTCCTAGTTTTTTTAATAAATATAGCAATTCTTTTTTCTCACTATCGGTGAGATTTGTCATACTCTCTTTTATAAGCTTTATATTTTTGGGAAGAACTTTTTCAATTTTTGCTCTTCCTTTATCCGTTAAAGATAAAATTCTAATTCTTCTATCGTTCTCATCCCCTTGTCTTAAAACAAGTCCCTGCTTTACAAGATTATTTACAATCAAAGGAATAGTTCCAATACTACTTAAAATTCTATCTCTTACTTCTCCAACTGTCATATTGCCTTTACTATAAAGGGCTTCAAGTACCATAAATTGACTTAAGGTTAAACCATTGTCTTTAACAAGTCTTATGGTCTTTCTATCAATCGTATTTACATTTTTGTGAAGTCCTATTAAAATTTTTAATTCAATATCCTGCACATAGCCACCTCAATTATCTCTATATAAGTAATATCTATATAGATATATCTTGGATAAAAAAAACTCAATATTGAGTTTTTATTTAACTTCTTTTCTAAACTTATTTAAAAGTTTTATGAGCTGTCTTTTTTCTTCTTCTGTCCAAATAGAAATGAACTCGTCAATATGATTTCTATTTTCCGGCACCAACTCACACATAAGTTTATACCCACTCTCACTTAAATCTAACATAAACTTTCTTCTATCTTTTTCGCTTTGCCTTCTAGTAATATATCCTTCTTTTTCTAAATTCTTAACTATTACAGGAATGTTCCCGCTAGTAGTAAGAACTTTTTCCATCACCTCTCCTGTGGTTAATTCTCCCGCTGTATATAGAGCTTCTAAAACGGCAAATTGGCTTAGTGTAAGATTATATTGTGATATTAATTTGTAATTTTCTCTCTTCAGTTTATTTATTACCCTATTCAGTAAAATATAAACCAACATTGAACTTTTTGTATTCATAAATTATTTTTATAATATCATCAGATAAAAATATTTTCAATTTCTATTTTAAATCTATAAGAAATAATTTTTATATAAGAACAACAAAACTATTTCTTACGAATAATTATATACCCAATAAAAAATTTTTAAATTCTACAATCTAAAATTTTTCATTTCCTATCTCTTATTTACAATTGAGTTTGAATTTCCAGTTTTTAAAAAATTTATCGACTCATCAAGTGCAAAGCTCAATAAATTGTCAAGGGCTGTTTCAGTATAAAAAGCTATATGTGGAGTATAAATTATATCGTCTCTTTTAATAATTTCTTCAATTATAGGATCATTTAGTTTCTCTTTGCTTCTGTCTTTTTTAACTAAATCAAATTCATTTTCGTATACGTCAAGAGCTACACCTTTTAGTTTATTTTCATCTAACGCCTTTAAAACCGCTTTAGTGTCCATAATACTTCCTCTTGCAGCATTAATCAATACAGCACTATCTTTCATCTTGTAAATTGCCTCATCGTTTATCATATGAAAATTATCTTTCGTAGCAGGTACATGAAAACTTATAACATCACTTCTTTCATATAGCTCATCAAGAGAAACATAGTCTAAAATTTCTTTTGCCTCTTTTGACGGATACATGTCATAACCTATAATTTTAGCTCCAAGTCCCTTAAATAGCTTCCCAGCTTCTCTACCTATATTTCCAGTTCCCACAATTCCTACAGTTAGTGTTCTCATTTCCTTAGATAAAAAAGATACATCCCAACTAAAATCTTGCTTTTTTACATTTTTAAAAATTTTATTTAAATTCCTCGTAAAATACATTGCAGTTGCAACTACATATTCAGCAATTGCATAAGGAGAATACCTTGGTACATTTATTAAAGTCATGGAAAGTTCATTTAACTTATCTAGGTTGTACATATCAAATCCTGCCGATCTTTGAGAGATAAGACTTATACCCATATCCTTTAACTTATAATAGACTTCATTGTCAATTTTTGAAACTGTGGATAGACTAACCGTATCAGCACCTTTTAAAAGATTTACATTGTCAAGTTTTAAAGATTCTTTATAAGCGTCTACTTCAACATCACTATGTGTTTTTTTCCACTTTTCTAGTAAATTTTTTTCATCATCTCTTAGATTAAATACTACTATTTTCATTAAATTCCTCCTTTTATATCTACAGTAACTATAAAATTAAACTCATCTCTTTTTTAATTAGATCAAAGAATTATATTCTAATTAAGTTTTTTATTTCCATCCAAAATCTTAAAATCTAAAGCAAAAATATAAAGCTAATAGAATTTACTCAGTAAAATAACAAAAATCTTCTAATACTACTTATTAAAATCATTTAAAAAGTCTAACACTACTTTATTTATTTCTAAAAGTGTTTCCTGGGGTTTTCTCTTATTTAATCCCCCGTCAATCCTGTCGGTTAAAAACGGAGAAGATAAAGAAAGATTTGTTAACCCTACATGCCCAACCCCCTTAATATGTTTATTTACAAATTTTGGGTTTTTATTTTTAATCATTTTATCATTCAAATCATAGGTGGTAATTTTATCCAACTTATCCCACAGTGCATCAGAGTAAATGTGTAGCACAGGGTTTGGGTATTCTTCTTCTCTAAATACATAGTGGTCTTTTTTTATTGAGAGAATATCTTTTGCAAATGGTGATTCTAACACAACTAATGCTTTAATATCTTTTGCCCTTTCCCGTCCCACAGCTAACATGGAAGAGCCTCCAAGGGAATGCCCTGAAAGCACAATCCTTTTTTCATCAACTCTACCCTCATAAATATTATCATCTACACCATCTAATATTTTATCTAAAACATAATTAATATCCTCAATTCTTGGATCTATCCAACGATTTAAATCTTCTAAAGTCTTCTCTAAATCCTTTGAACCTTCTGAATTTACAACTTCTTTAAAAAAGTTTTTATCTACAAATACGGTTTTCCCTGAAGACAACCTTGTAAAAAAAGAATGGTGTGGGTGATCCAACGACATTACAATATACCCTTGAGAAACCAATTCCTGATATAGGGTTTCATTGGAACTTCCTATTCCAAAGGAACCATGTGAAAAAAGAAATAGCGGATAAGAATTTTCTTCTAAATTTTCTGGATAATACACATGTACAGGAATTTCTCTCAACAGGTCATTAGTTGCCATATTAGGATACTTTGTTTCATGTTCATAATAGACCATATCTGTTTTAACTTTAAATTGACCAGTGGGTTTAGGTCCATCTAAACTTGGGAAAATAGCTTTGAATACAAAAAACAAAATCAAAACAATCTCAATAAATATAACAATTAATTTAATCCACATATTGGAAAATTTTTTCTTAACTGTAAAGACAATTAAAAAAGCAAAAAATACTGAAATGACAATCCAAATAAACACAATTTTTCTCCTATTTTTTTAATATCAAACTATCCTATACCAGATTAAAAATATACCGTCTTATAATTTACTTTAATAGCAACTGATTTTTAGTAATATTACCTAACCTTTTAATAATTCATCACCTTTAATAATTTGTAAGTATCTTTTTACAATAGGTTCTAAAGTGTTAAAATCTTCAAAATTAACTTCTTTGTTATATGTAGAAAGAAATCTCTTTGTTTCTTCATTTTGCTTTTCAATAGGTGTTTTCTTTAAGGAGTAATATAAAAATTTCATCATGATTTTATGCTTAAAACTTAACTTAGAATAATTTAATATACCCATTAAATTAAATACCTCAACAGTTCTGTGCAATTTTTCAGGAGTCTGTCTGTAGACTTTTTCTTTTATATTTTTTGAATTTTCTACACTTTTAGGATCTGCAATACCGACAGTTATAATTAAAACCTTCTTTAAATTATTCTCCTTATATAAATTCAAAGTCTTAGATAACCCTACGACTGTGCCTGCATACAATGCTCCCACGTATATAAGTATATCCATATCATTATCTAATTTAAGATTTCTAAAATCAACCAAGTCCACATTTAACTTTTTTGATAATTTCTTTGCATATTTTTTTGAACTTCCATACTTACTTCCATATACAATTAAAGATTTCATTTTATTACTCCATTTAAATAAATTTTAAAATAAAGTTTTAGTTTATTTATCTACTAAAACATCTAAGACTTTAAGACTAAAGTCAATATAAATTATTAGTCAATAAAATCCCTCTTATTCTTATTACCCTATATATAAAGAAAGCTTCTAAACTATGGACAAATTTACCTTTAAAACTAACTTTAAAATACAACTTTATTAAAAATGTCCTACTTTAAACTTTACTTATTTTTATACAAAAAAAGCATCTACAAAGTAGATGCAATAAAACAATTTAAAATCCAAATCGATAACTATTAATATTTAATTAAAACTAATATACTTCTTTACTTTCATTAAGTTTAAACCAATATGAAGATGTTCCTATAATATAAGTGTAAGAATTTTTAGGCATTTGAACGATAATATTAAATACATTGTAATAATCTCCTGCACCCATACCTATTGTAAAAACAGCCATAGAACCAAGAAGATACATTTCCCTATTCATTAAAAATATTAAAAATGGTACAAACCCAAATACAATGTTTGGCAACAAATTCATAAAAATCGCTCTTTTTTTACTAATATTTTCTGTCCCTGTAACAAAAAGCATTCCCTTTGAAAGATTAGTGAATAAATATACGTCTTCCTTAAAACAAATAGCGTGTAATAACTCATGGGGGAAAAGTGTTAGTATCGCCAGTATTGCTCCACTTGTATTAAAATTTTTAATACTTCCAGTATGTATTGTGAAGAACAACAAACCTAAACCTGTCAATAAAATGGCCATTATATTTATTGCAATAGAAAATTTTTCTAAATTATCAGGTTCATTAAATTCAACATAATTATCCTCGTGTTCTCTAGTAGGTAATTTACTATTATCACCGTCAAACTTTCCTCGAAAATGTAATTTCATACTTACTCCTTAAAATAATAAGATAAACCTATGATAACATAGGTTTATCTTTTGTTGTTAGTTTTTCATGTTATAAATCATTTTTCCTATCTTTTCACCACTTTTATAAGATATAAATACTAAAAAACAAATAGTTATGACAGATACTAAAATAGTGAAATACGGAAATTCTTTATATAATTCATGAAAACTCATGTACAAGATTTTATCCATTATTCTTTGAGCCATTATACACGCCTAATCCAAAAGCGCCTACACATAGTACTCCAAGTCCTATTAAAAGTACAACTCCGCCACCATCTACCATCATTAATTCTTCATTGCTCATGCAAACAAAATTTTGATTTTCCATATCTTAACCTCAATTAGTTGTTCTTATAGTTGTAGATAGCTTTTCCTACAGCTACGCCTGCTTTATAGCAAACTGAAAGAGCAGCTCCAACTCCAGCAACAGCAGCACATGCTGCTAAAAATCCAATACCACCTTCTACTAATTCCAATTCCTTTGAATCTAAACACTCAAATTTTTCTAATTGCATATTTCTCTCCTTAAAATTTTATTTAATCAATAATAATATGTGTCGACCCAAATTATTATTAATAACACAGTTATTACATTTCTACATAAATATCAACGTCTACATAAACTCCCAACTGCACATTATTGTCTCTCTTTGTTACTATAAGAAACGGTGATTTCGGGACAATATTATTACTTTTAATATAATCTGTTAACTCTATAAAAGATTGGTTAAGTCCCATCATAGGACCTTTATAATTTGTCATTAGTGCATTTTCAATATTGAACTCATCAACCCATTGCATATCGTCTATTAGTTCAATTTTTTTACTAACTGGAATTATAAACTCAGTGTCAATTAATTTTTCATCTCCTGATTCTTCAATAGCATATGTAACAGAAATAGTACAATCTACAATTTCAGCTCCCATATCTTTAATGTAATTTTCAATTTCATTGGATTTTGAATTTAATTCTATTTGAGTTAATTTTTTTCTATAACTGATAGCATTTTTTATAGAAAAGCTTTTATTCTTATATATCATTTCTACCTCAACTATAATATATTTTAAATTTATTTTTGGTACAATGCTAATATACAAGTTAAATTTCTCCCTGTCAATGCTTTAGCACACTTCTTTCAAAGATTTAACTTGTGTTTAAGATGCTTAACATGTGCTTTATAATGCTTAACATTTTTACTCCATTTTCTGTATAAAATTCCAATTAATTTTTTTTATTTCTATAAACTTTTTTAGACTGAAAATAAAAACTTTGTAGAATAATTAAAAAAATAAGAAGAAATTTCTTTAAAAATAATTTAAAACTATCAATATTTTTATATCCAAATAAAAAAATCCCTATGAATGTCCAAAAATTTTTAGATATTCATAGAGACTTCTTATAAAATTAAAAAAATTACATATTATAGTTTCTACAATTGTAAATATATTAAATTAGGTATTAAAAAGATTTTTTAAGCTCCATAAGGTTAACTTAATTATTCTAAAATTCTCTTTTTTAAAGCCCTATCAACTATAGATAATTCATACACATTTTTGTTTGGATTTGAATTAATAACATATAATTGTCCCTTATCCCAAACCAATGCCGTTTGATTTTCTAAAGCAATCAAGGAAGTATTTTCTTTTAAGTAATATTTGTCAAATTTTTCAGGTTCCACCTTATCATAATGGGGACAATTCAAATAAGGAACAATTCCAAGCCCTTGAATCTTAGGATATTTTAAAGATTTTTCTGCATCTGAAACCTCATAATCAAACCCTGCAATAAACCAACAAATTGAACCTGCACTAAGTCCAGAAAGTACCTTGTCTTTCTTATATGCTTCAATTAGAAATTTATCCACTTGGAACTCTCTCCACTTATTCATCATAAATTCAGTATCGCCACCACCAACATAAATAATGTCAGCATTTTCAATTTTCCCTTTAGCAGTTTCTACAGTCATATCTTCACTACATAAAAATAACGTGTCCACCTCACAACCAAGGTCGCCATAGAGTCTTTTGATTGTATCCACATAGAAGGGATTATCCCTACTTGCTGTCGGAATAAAAAGAAGAGTTGGCTTTTCCTTTTCAGATTGTTCAACAATAAATTTGTCAATTGCATAAGTTTCATTTTTTCTAACCTCGCCACCACCAATTGCAATAATCATATTTTATACCTCCTTTAAATTAAAATCCTTGAACTATCTACAGTATATTTGCACACTTTTAAAACTGTAATATAACAAATCTTGTTTTATATAGTTAAATTTCAAGTCTAAAGCTAATTATTTTTATTAAAACCACTTTAATAAAACCGTTTTAACTGTACTATATAAAAAAACTACAACTATGTAAAATATATAATAATATTTTTCCTATAAAATAGCTAGTAATTTCCATTTACTACGATTTGGGTATAAAAATAAATGTGTCTAGATAAAAAATTAAGCTTTTTTCTTAATCACAATTTTGATACTTATGCTTATTAAGTCTATTATTAAAATTTCATATTATACTTAAATAATTATTGACTGACTTTTTCTATTGAAATACAATACTAATAATTGCGTTTTAAAAAAGAAATTAAGGAGGCGAACATGAAAAAATTTTTATTAAAAATTCTTGGAGGAATTTCAGTGGTACTTGGAACCATAGGAATTTTCCTACCAGTTATACCCACCACTCCATTTTTACTATTAGCAGCTTGGGCATTTTTAAATAGCTCCGACACTCTTTACAACTGGCTTATGAATCACAGAGTTTTTGGACTATATATTAGATCCTATGTAGAATTTAGAGGAGTAAGCAAGTTTCACAAAATTTTTGCTATAACCACTCTTTGGATTACTATGATCATATCCATATTACTTATAGATAAGTTTCCCGTTAAAATCTTACTTGGTATAATAGCAGTTCTTGTAACTATCCACCTTTTGAAATTAAAGACCTTAACTAAAACACAAATGAAAGAGTTGGAAGAAATGAGAAGACTTCATCAGGAAAAAATAACAAGTGAAGAGTAAAACCCAATAAAAAGCAAGGTTTAAAGTACTTTAAACCTTGCTTTTTATTTTCATATTTTTTTAATTTATCTATGCTTTAATATTAAGAAAAAACCCCTTAGGACCTTAAGATATTTTCCATTTTCTTTCCCCTTGCTAGTTCATCAACAAGTTTATCTAAATATCGAATTTTTTGCATTAGAGGATCTTCTATATCTTCTACCCTGATTCCACATACAACACCTTTTATCTTATTAGTGTTTGGATTCATCAGTGGTGCATTTTCAAAAAATTCCCTGTAAGAAATTTTCTTTTCTAAAATTTTTTCCAAATCTTTTTTATCATATCCTGTCAACCAGTAAATAATCCTATCTACTTCTTCCCTGGAAGAACCTTTTTTCTCTACCTTTTTTACCAAAAGTGGATATACTTTTGCAAATGGCATTTCAAAAACTTTTTCTTTTTTCATTTACTCCCCCTCAAATTATTTAGGGTATTTTAAGATATTATTTTAAATTTATCCTAAAATAAAATCTCGATACAACCAAATTTTTAATATTCTGTACTCCACAATTGTCTGCCTATCGTCTTTTTAAAGGCAAAGCTACTACATTTCCGATAATAGCCAAAGCAGTATATACTACTGTATAGATCCATGCACTAAAGTTATAAAAAACGAATATTGATGGTATAAATAAAATTGCTACAATCAAAACATACCAAATATCAAATCCATTTCTCATTCCATAAAAAAAAGATATTATAAAACATATGACAGGGATAATTATCATAAGTACAAACATTGCGCTTCCCGTATCTTTTATGAAATTTGGAAGTACATAAAAATCTATAAGAAGTAGTATATAAAATATAATATTATTTTTTAACTTTTCCAAAACAAAACCTCTTAATCAGTTTTCATCCAAAACATAACACTGTCAGGTCAATTTGTAATTATATATGATAATATAATCAAAAAAAGGTACATTGTCAGACTAATTGTAAAAAATTTTTATTTATTATAGGTGTAGTCTGTATTAAGGAATATGATTATACTTCTATTCTCCAATTCGTCTATTATATTTTATTTAACCTTCTACAAGATACTTTGGTTCTTTTCCGTCTAATACCCTAACTAAATCTTTTGCTGCTGTATTTGCCATTTCAACCCTAGCTTCATAAGTGTCATTACCTATGTGAGGAGTTAAAACTACATTGTCAAGTTTCATCAAGTCTTCGTTAATTTTAGGCTCTTCTTCATGAGTGTCAATTGCAGCACCTTTAATTTTTCCTACTTCTAATGCTTTATACAGGGCTTTTTCATCAACTATTCCACCTCTTGCAGTATTTATTAAATAGGCAGTTTCTTTCATCATTTCAAGTTCTTTTTCTCCTATTAGGTGGTGATTGTCCTTTGTATAATTCATTTGTAAAACTATATAGTCGGCATTTTTTAATCCTTCTTCAAATTCTACAAACTTTGCCCCTATTTCTTCCTCTGCTTCTTTAAACTCAGATCTATCTTTTATATCATAGTAGAAAATATCCATATGAAGACCCTTTGCCATTCTGGCAATCTCTTTACCTATATTTCCAAAGCCATCTATAAACAATTTTTTATGAGAAACTTGATTGCCTCCTAAAAATCCCATAACTTGCCAGCCTTCAAAGGAATTTTCTTTTACCATTTTCTGATTTTTCAAAATTCCCCTAGACAGTGTAAGCATTAGAGCTATAGCAGTTTCTGCTGTGGACGCAACGGAATTTTGTCCAGGTGTATTTGTTAGTAAAACATTGTTTTCCTTAGCACTTTCAATATCAATATTATTTACACCAGCTCCCACATTTGCTATTATTTTAAGATTTTTGCTAGACTCAATTATCTTTTTAGTTACTGTAACATTAACCCCCGTAATAATTGCATCTACATCTTTTACATTTTCTATAATCTCTTCTTCAGATGGCGTATCTAACTTGTCAAACATATTTAATTTGATATCTGCATCTTCTAAAATTTTGATAGTTTCTTCTGGTAGCTTAACAGCTGAATAAACTTTTTTTGTCATCTAAACACTCTCCTTCTATTCTTTTCCTTTAATAACCAACTATTAAACTTATACCCAAATATAAGAACATTTAATATTAATCTTTAATTAATATTGTCATTATATTAATTATGATCATAAATCTTTTTATAAATTGGTTTACTGAATTTAACAAACTTGATTTTACTTTAATATAACGAATGTTAATATCTATTTTACGTAATAAATTTATATTTTGATTCGTGTAGTAATGTAGCTCATAAGTATCGAAGTGAGTTTTAATAATATTTTAAAAACTACAATTTAATTTCATAAATTAGATTGCAGAGGAATACGTTGTACTATTAAAAATAGTTGTTATGATTAATTGAAGTAGGTGACTAGAAATGTACAAATTCCCAAAGCAGAAGATAATTACTAATACTCTAATTTCAATAATTCCATTTATCGTCCTACTATTAATTATAGTAGCTGATATTATTTTATATGCTGTAGATATAATGGTAACACCTTATATAATGATTTTATTTTATCTTTTAATAGTTTTTTTTAATCACAATGATCGAAATTTGGTACTCGGTTATATACTTGTTTTAGTCAGTTTAATATCATTCCTTTATTTAAAACCTAACTATACCATTAATCAAGCAACACAAGCACTCAAAAAAAGTGCTATCACAAATATAAAATTAGAACAGTTAGGATATGTAAAAAGGAAAAATATATTAATTAGAGGTGCATATGTGTTTTGCACAGAAGATGGAAAATTAATAATTTTCGATAATATCAATGGTAAGTTTCATATGGCAAATAATTAGAATTTAGAAGAGTTTTGCAGGTGATACATTTATGTATCACCTGTTTTTTATTGGTTTAAAAAAATCCCCCACAGATATTATAAAACCAAAATTTATTCATCAACACTATTTAGTATAGAACCAAATAAAACATCTGACTCTAAATTTTTCTTTAAAAATTTAACTAATTGAGGTGCCAATCTCACATTATATTGTTGTAGAAATTCATAACTGAAGGCTTTGATTTTTAAGTAGATTTTATTATTCTTTTTACTTATTATTATCTTTACTACTTGATCATAAGGTACTGATAAAATCACTATAGAATTTGCCATAAAACAATTAAAATATTTTTCATTAATACCGATAGCCGAAAAAAAAGATATAAAAAATATAACAGCATTAATAACAGTGATAAGTCCTATAATTGATTTATCTTTTAAAAACCAAATTATTAGTCCAATTATTAGAAATATAATCGCAACTATAATTGAGGATTTAGGAACAAGAGCTTTAAATAAATTTTGTTTTCTTTTGATAAGATTATAGATGGTTACGCTTAAAAAAAATATATTAATTAATATATACATAGATATAATAATCCTCCTTAAAGAAGAGTTATTAGTATAAAATTAGTTCTGAAAATACGCAAGAAGTTTAATAACCGTATTTATCATACTTTTATAAAAAATTCCCTATAAAAAACTTTTCCTTTAAATTCACTTGGTATATTATTGACAACTTCTGGACTTTTAGCAAAAAGACTGAACTTCTTTATATCTTCTATTTTTTTAGTTCGTAACGTAAAGCCTTAGATGGACAGCGGTCGATGACTTCCATAATCTTTTCTTCTGTGGCGTTTTCAGGCATAATCCAGGGTCTTCTGTTAATATCAAAGACTTCTGGAGCTCCTTGTACACAAAAGCCAGCATGCTCACACTTTTCTGGCTCCCAATAAATTATTAATCCTTCACTTTCATATGTTTTCAATTTATCATCTTTCCTTTCTTCCTTTGCATGAATACTTTAATCTCAACATAATTGAGAAAACAGTATGAATAAACCTTGTATTTGGGAATAGGTCTATTTATTATTATACCATTATCTTTAAGTACAAAAACAGCCCTGCCTCTAGAGCTGTTTATCATAAACTTTAAATTACTTTATGCTATTTCTTTATACTAAATACCATTCCCATAAGACCTATAGCGGGACATAGGAACATGGGTGAAAGACCTGTGGGTTTTAAGTTTGTAAAACTATTAAACAGATTTACAGGTATTAGATAAGAGATAATAAATACCACTAACCTGCTATAAATAAAATTCTCCCGGTTTTCTTTTTCATCTTCTTCCTTATAATTGAATTTATTTAAATTGTTCTAATTAAATCTATGGTCGGTCTGTTCAATATTCCCTTTAGTGAGAAATGGTAGATAAGAATGTTTATACCATATACAACCATGGAAAATATAATAAAGGACCTATAATCATAGTAACTTAGTAAAATCCTCAGGTATAAAGATGGGGATAATAGTGATATGACGCACATTACCACGAAGCTCACAAGTACAGAAAGGATAAAGGACTTTATCTGCTCAGAAACGAATTCTTTTTGGTAGATACTTTTTAATTCATCTAAATCCATGCCACAGGAATAAAGGCTTCCAATTTCCTTCTTTCGACTCATTAAACTTAAATTAATAGAGGAATAGCCATTGGTAATATTTAACACAAAGATGATTGAAGCAATCCCCATTGCAATTTTTATTAAACTGTTTAAATCATTATATTCATTTTTTGCTATTTCTTCACCTGTTATGATATTAAAACGATCCTCTGGTGAGATTTTACTTCTAATCATGGCTTCTACATATTCTTTTGTATCTTTGATATTGGAATCTTTTATTTTCATATTTAATGTAAAGGCATATTGTTTATATTTTTCATCACCCGATTCATTCATAAGATTAAAAAATGTATCGAAGTCAGTATATATTTTTACATCAAATGGCATGGTTCTCGACTTATATTTTCCCAAATCTGTTATTGTTTTTGAAATTTTAATAGTTCTTTTGTGGTCATTTCCGAAATTTAAATCTAAACTTTGAGGGTTTTCAAAATATGGAATATATTTTGCCTTAGATATAGGTATTGACGAATCTTCTTGTATCATATTGTAGAGTATAAACTCGCCTTTATCCCCTCCTAGCTCTTTTAAGTCATCTTCTTCCAAGGCTATAATAAAACCATCCATTCCTTTTGTTTTATATTTTTCTATATTTTTTCTAGCTTCTTGGTCTAATCCTATTTCCTTGGCTTCTTTTGAGAATTCATTTGTGTTTCCCACCTGAACATATTTTTGTTTTGTAATATATGACTTCTCGTTAGGAATTTTTTCTACAATTTCTTTTAATATTTTTGGCACTTGATTATTTTCACTAAAATAATCTACAGTAAAATTATATCCAGTATCGTAATGAGAATAATCCCTGTAATAATTGGAGATGCCCATGGTAATTATAAACACTGAAATAATTATTATTCCTATGGCGGAAATATATCTCTGTGATTTTATTGATGCCAAGTTGTTGAGTTTTAATTCCTTCCAAAAATCTTTGGCTCTTTTCTTCTTTGATTTGGAAAAATCGATATTCCCTCTTATGCCATCTATAATGTTTATTTTAGAAATCTTTTTCCCAGGAGATTTAATGGCTAGTGCCACAATAATGAAAGAAACCAAAACTATTACCAAATTTAATAAGGGATTAAATTTTACTACCTTTTGTATATTTTTATACAAAAGATATATAAAGGAAAAGCCTGCAACATTGCCTAAAACTATTGGAATTGCAGATATAATAAGTCCTTCTTTTAGGAGCAATAAATAAATTTGCCTATCTGTAGAGCCTATGGACTTATAAATAGAAAGTTCTCTGATTTTCCTTATCTCCCAAACCCAAAAGATATTTTTTGTAAAAAACACAAAAAGTACAATACAGCCTATAACTGAAAAAACGATAATAGCCTTAGACATAAAATTTTGTAAAGGTTCGTTTTCTACACTATAAAAAGTTATTAAACTTTCTGAAAATTCTAAATCAATATCTTTGCCCAGTTTCTCATCAATTTTTGATTGAATCATCTCTTTATTTTTGTAAGCATCTTCAAAGGAATTAAACTTTACAAAGGTTTTAAATGAAGTCATTTCTTCTTGCAATCCCATTGCAAAATTCAATTTACTATACTTATTATAAACATCTCCATAAATTCCGACTATAGTATATTTCTTTGTTTCATCTTTTTGGAATTTCTCCCTATCAGTATAAGCGCTAGTCGGTCCAACCTCTTCACCATTCATTATTCTTTTACCAATGTCTAGACTTATCTTATCTCCAAGTTTTAAATTGTTTTTATTGATAAAACTTTCAGATAAAATTAATTCGTCTTTATTTTCAGCAAAACGTCCATCAGTTAATCTGGAGTACTCCCTCATTTTATTTATATCTTCATCTTGATAATTAACTACAATCATGTCATTTTTATATTTCGCAGAATCCTGTTTTAAAGACATTTTTCCTACAATGGCTACATCATCAATGGGCTTTATCTTTTCAATATCTTTATTTGTTAAATCACCTTTAAGTTCCCCATGGTAAAAACTTGAAGTCATATAGTAATCATAATTGGCTCTCATATTTGTATATCCATAATAAAAAACCATAGTAAAAAACAAACTTACAATAAATAAGGAAATAAAAATAGGAAAATTTTTCTTATTCATTTCTTTCATCTCCTACAATTTTTCCATCTACGATTGTGATTATCCGGTCTGTCTGTAAGGCTATCTCTTCGTCATGAGTGATTAAAATAATGGTCTGTTTTAAAGTTTTATTGAAGTATTTAAAAATTTCTATAATTTCCTTAGAGTTTTTCCTGTCTAAATTTCCCGTCGGTTCATCTGCAAGTATTATAGCTGGATTGTAGATAAGACTTCTAGCTATGGCAACTCTTTGTTGTTGTCCACCTGAAAGTTCACTGGGAAAACTTTCAAGTTTCTTTTCTATACCTAGTTTATTTACTATATCTAAAAAAGACTTCTCATCAATTTTTCTTTTATCAAGTTTTAATGGAAGTTCTATGTTGTGACGAACTGTTAAGTTGGGAATTAAATTATAAAATTGGTAAATTAAACCCACCTTTCTCCTGCGAAAATAAGCCAGCTCCTTTGAAGAATACTTTGAAATGTCGTTACCGTCTATATAGACCTTACCAGCATTAGGACTGTCCACACCTCCAATAATATGTAAAAGTGTTGATTTTCCAGATCCACTTGGACCAACAATGGCGACAAATTCTCCTCTTGCTATTTCAAGGTCGACACCATTTAAGGCAATGACCTTATTAACACCCTCGCCATATTCTTTTCTTAATTTTTCTACTTTTAATATTTCCATACCTGCCTCCTTTTCTTGTGTCAAGGTAAGCATATAAAAACAAAGTGATTTTTAAGTGACATTATAAAATTTTATTTCAAATTTTGCTCCGTTATCAGTGTTTGAAACAGAAATTTCTCCATTGTTCTTCTCTGTAATTGTCTTAACCATAGCAAGGCCTATGCCAAAACCATTTGAGTCAGGGGTCTTGTAAAAACGTTTAAAGATCTTTTTAATATTTTCTTTTTCAATCCCTCCCCCATTGTCCTCAATGATTAAGCTTGTATAAAGTGGGTTTTTGTAAGATGAAATTGAGATTTTATCACAAGTAGGCCTATTATCTGCATTTTTTATAATATTGATAAGAGCTTCTGCCAGCCAATAAAAATCTCCAAAAACAATATTTTCCTTTAAACTCTCCCCTATTTCTACCTTGGTAGATCTCTTTAAATCTAAACTGTCTAAAGCATAATCCACCAATTCATCTAAAGAAACTTCCTCTTTTTTCATAAGATTTTTATTTGCATCAAGGCTTGATAGTTTAAGCAAAATATCTGATAAGGAGTTTAATCTTAAGATTTGTCTTTTTAAAATTCCTATATCTTCATTGTTAGGATAGGTCAATTCCAAATTTTCTATAGAAAAAAGCATAGATGTAATAGGAGTTTTTATTTGATGGGCGATGTCTTCTAGATATTCTATTTGCTTTTCGCTATTTTTTCTACTTGTCTCCTTAGCTTCCACTATTTCTATAAAAAGTTTGTAAATTTCATCTTCTAATATTGAAAAATCATCTTGCTTCATTGGAATTTTGTATTCTTGATTTTTCATGTTTTCTATTAGAACTATAAGTTCATTTATCCTGCTTTTCTTTCTTTTTTCTAAAAAATAATAAAGAAGTCCAAGACTTATTATCCAAAATACATATATCATCTAATCCATCCTATATCCAATTCCTCTAACCGTTGTGATAACTTTTCTATCAAGCTTTTCTCTGATTCTCTTTATAGTTGATGTGAGAGTGTTGTCATTAACAAACTTATCCCTATCTTCCCAAAACATTTCCAAAAGCCTACTTCTAGTATAAACCCTGTGAGGATTTTTAATAAATAAGACTAATATCTCATACTCAAGGGGAGTTAGGTCTATTTGTTCACCTTTAAAATAAACTTTTGAATCATTTATATCTATTTTGATATCCTTATAAGTAATTTTTTTATCTTGACTTAGAGGGATCGTCCTTAAAACTGCGTCAATTCTCGCCCTTAAAATCGCAAGGGAAAATGGCTTTGTGAGATAATCATCTGCTCCCCTATCAAGAGACGAGATAATAAAATCTTCATCGTTTTTAACTGTTGTCACAATTACTCTTATGTCCTTGTCTTTTAACTTTTCTATCAAATAATGACCGTCTTTATCTGGAAGATTTATGTCCAAAAGAGCCACATCCATATCTACATTCATCTTATAACTTGCTTCATAAAAAGACGATGCAATCACTACTTCATAACCATTATTAACTAAATATTTTTTAATTTGTCGAGCAATTTCCGTATTATCTTCTATTATTAAGACTCTTCTCATACTACTCCCTTCATCAATCAACATATTATATTAAATCTACTCTTCATATTTATGATACCATTTTAATCCAAAACAAAAACAGCTCCCTAATATGAGCTGTTTACTAAGCAATCTCAATCTAAACTTCAGATTTAAATAACACCTTCAGATTCTATTCATTTTTCGCTTGCAAAATCTATATAGTCTTCCTTCTTATAATCTACTTTTAAAGATCTTCTAAAGAAATTAATATATTAATTTCTTGCTTTACAACATATGAATATTCTTTTAATAATCAATTAATTCAAACCCATAGCTTTTAAGATACTCGTAGGTTTCTTTATACATTTGTTTTGTTTCTAAATTATTGACAAGTAACTTAACCTCTTTTGGGACAAAATAATCATCCCCTATGCTATCTAGTTAACAGCACCCTATATTCATTTTTTATATTAGTTTTTCTTTCCTCTTGATTGATGCGGTTTCAGTTTTCTCTTCTGTTTTTTAAGCAGTCCTTAAAAGAGTTTATTTAAGTATATCTTAATTTTTTACGTATTAACCTTATTTCAAAATATCTGTTTATTGCTATTTATCTTCTCCTATATGACTTTTGCGTCTTCAGCTAGGAATTTTTATATGGATTCGTTACAATAATCGTTCACATTATTATCTCTTTATTTATTAGAAAGCCTCTATTTTTTCTTAACATCAATACTACAGTCTCTATATAACTTACTTTCAAAATACTTATCTTTTGTTAATACTATGTGATGAATATTCTCATCTTCAGTTTCCATATCTTTAAAGCCCACAGCTTTATGAATATGATATGCTGCTTTTCTTGTGGTTTCAAAGGTGTTATGAAGTCTAGTAATTTTTTTTGTTTTAAATGCTTGATCTACTAGAAGAAAAAGTCCTTCTTTGCCATAGCCTTTACCACGCTCACTGCCAAGTATTACAATTCCCATATCCCACCAATCTTTTTCAGAATTATAATAATAGTTAACATACCCAACAAAGGTTCCAGCTTCTTTCAGACGTAAATAAGCAAAAAAATTCCTTGGCACTTGATTAACCCACTTATAGTACCAATTTTTCCATTTATTCTTAGGAAAATCTATGCAACCATCCGGAGGAAACCAGGAAGCATTATATGCCATTGTTTCTGAATCTGCCAACATCTTTTGATAAAAATATAAATCATCTATTTTGGGAATATATAAGAGCAAATCGTTCAATTTAGCTTCCTCCTTAAATTTTAATTTTTTATCCTGGTCTCCCATAGCTTGTCTTTATCGTTCCATCTATATTTCCAAAAATATCATTAAAATTGGCAATAATAATATCTAACGATTTCATCTCAGGTTCAAATAACCTAGCAGTTCCTACTTGATTTGAAGAAGTTTCGCCATCTTTGTTTTCCAATACTATATTAAGTTCATTTTCTTGAATAATAAAATTATCAATAGACGTTCTTACACTACGATAGATGAGTTTAAGATGATTTACTTGAATATATTGAATGCTTTTACAATACAAGACATCTTTTAATTTTTTACATTTTTTGATGTCTATTTTATTTAGTATATCCACTATGGCATGTGAAATTTAATTATTTCCTAAATACAAACAAATATTCATGTGCTATTAATAAAAAGTTATACTTCACACTATTCGTTTTCCAAAAACCCGTTGCACGACAATTGTGTTGCTCTTTAATAATCAATTCTTTAAGTTTAAATCCTGCACTTTGAAAGATTTTCATTACTTCAAAAGACATAGGTATCATATGACCTTTTTGACGGGTATCTCCCATTAGGACAGCGCAAAACTTGTCTTTTTTCAAAACTCTATAACTTTCAGAAGCTACTGACTTCATCTCTTTTAAAAAATCTTTCACTTTTAGCAAAGATAAATCCTCAGATATATCTTCACTATATTTGATAATATCGGCATAAGGTGGATGTGTGCAAATTAAATCAACACTTTCATCTCTAATAAAATCTAAGTTACGTGCATCTCCCTTGCGTAAATAAACCTTACCATTTGTACCCTCATGCTCAAAATCTGTTTTTTCTTTGCATCTTGCAAGTGCTATATCATTCACATCTACACCAATAATATTTCGATTAAGTAACTTTGCTTCTACAAGCGTAGTTCCTCCGCCAGCAAATTGATCTAACACTAAATCATTTTCCTTTGAATATCTAAGTAAAATATTACGAGGAATATACGGTGACCAATTGCCTCTCCACTTTGCGTCGTGAGTTGCCCAGTTACCACGCTTTGGAAAGGACCAATGCGTAGTCATTTCAAGTTCAAAATCATCTGGTTCCCATTTTGTGATTTTTTTCGCCACTATTTAAACACCTCACTAATGATTTCGTCTTCTAAATCTTTAATATTATAAATGTGTTCCATAACATCAAAAGTTTCTTCAAGATTATTACGAGCGCTTATCCAACCTTTCCCGTCAGTAAACCACACAAACGTAAAACCATTTATGGTGTTTGCTTCAATAGCAAGCGTTTTGTAGCTGCGAGCTGTTTCATTTAATTTACTTCCACCACTTGTATAAAAGTTAGTTTCAATACCATAAATCATACTTGGTGTCTTTATAACAAAATCAAAGCGTTTTTCCATCTTACCCTGATTAGAAATAGCAGATAAATCAACATTCCATTTATCTGTAATTTGATGAATGTACATTTCTTTAAAATAATTTTCATCTTTTACAAATCCTGCTTTACGAATAAAGCTTTCAACTAAATCTTCCATAAGATGTCCACCACGATTTTTACGACCGTTCGAATCAAGTCCTGTTTCAACACCTGTAACATAATCTACTAAATTATTGATAATATGTTTTCCCAACAAATCAAATAGACCTGTTTCTCTCATGAAATATTTATATCTTTCATAGTCAAGGTGACTATTGGGTGGATATTTACCAAAGTCAAATTTGTATAAAAATCCACCATTTTCATCTTGGCAATAAATTTCATTTGTCCTCACTGCCAAAAGTAAAGGAATACATTTCATTATTTCAGGATACTTTCTCATCAATCCATCAAAATCATTTTCTATGTTTTGAGAACCAATAAGAGAGTTCAAAATATTTAATTCCACTTTTATTGTATCAACATTTCTATGCACTTTTTCAAAATTTATATAGTATCCATAATCAGCTATACTATTACGAAAACCTGATAACCAATCTATAAAATTTCTTCTCATTTATTATTTCTCCTCATCTTTTTTTCAGTACAGCTAGTCCCAATTTTATTAATGTTATGTATCCAAAGTAATATTGACAATTCATACTAATAATATAATCCAGTACATCTTTATATTTATAATCCATAAAACAATCAGACAACAACTAAATGTATCCCTTATCAACATTCAGAAGTGCCATTAATTTCTGATACTGTTTGCTTTTAAAATCGCAGGTTTGCCATTATATATCTACTAAACCTGCGATATGCTGATACTTTCATTCAATTATAAATAATGTATTATTAACTATTATATAAATACTATCATTAGGTAAAAGCTGTTTAGAAATTATTTTTTTCGAATCAATCCCAACTTCTTCTAAACATCTATAAAATCTATGCTTTTTAAAAATTTCGTTCTAATTCTTCTCCGTTATAAAAAATTATATCATTAATCACTAGTTATTCGTTTTAATTATTTAAGAAAGTATCCTAACCCTTTTCCCTCAAATACAAGCCTTGTTTTGTTGTTTACCCCACCTTTTCCGTTCTTTATCATAATACTGCTTCTTCTTAAAAATTAGATATAAGTAATTCTTTAATTTTACCTCTTGATTTACCATTGCTATTAATCATTCTTGTTGCTTCCACCCTTTTGATTTTATGAGCAGAATAAATATCATCAAAAAAGTCATCATCTGTATTTGAATTTTTCGGATCTGAATTGCTCACTACAATCTTTGCTCCCTTTTTATTCAATTCGTCAACATAATCTGCCAATTCTTTCTGACTTTCATCGTTAAACAAGTTTTCCGTATATGCTGTAAAACTTGCTGTATCTGAAAGCGGACGATATGGTGGATCAAAATATACAAAAGTATGTTCATCAATAAAATCTTTTGATAATCTATAATCACCACAAACAATGTTTATCTTTTGCAACTTCTTAGATACCTCTCGAAGATTATTTTCATCACAAATCATTGGATTTTTATATGAACCCATCGGAACATTAAATAAGCCTTTTTTATTCACACGAAAAAGTCCATTAAAGCAAGTCTTGTTCAGAAATATCATCAATACCGCTTTTTCGATATTAACATCTTCATCGCCATTGATTTTTAAATCATTAAAGCGTTCTCTCTTTGCCATATAGTAAACTTTACGGTCGTCTTTGTCCATTGTAATAAATTCATCTTGCATAACTTGTAACATAGAAACAAGAGTGTCAATATCATCTCTAATAATACGATATGTATTAATAAGTTCTGCATTAGTATCACTAATATAAACTTTTTTCAAATCATACTTACTTAATATATCAAAAAGAACGGCTCCACCACCGACAAAGGGTTCTGCATATTTTGTAAAATTCTCATTATCAAAAGGATAATATTTTTCTATTTCTTTAAGGAGTTGTCCTTTACCACCTGCCCATTTAAGAAATGGTTTGATAGTTTTTTCTCCTTTTTTGTTGTATCGAGTACTTCTTGCATCTTTGGGTTTTTCTGCAGTTTTAGGAATAATCCACATATTACCTAATATAGTTGCATTATTAATTCTACCCTCAGAACAAAGAACAGCCACTCGCCTTTGTGAAATTCCCCATTTATTAGCAGCTTCTCTTGCAGACATATATTCCATAGTGTTCCCTCCATTTTTTAGTATTTTTATTATATTCTAATTCTCGAACAATAGCAATATTATTCTAAGATTTTTTAAGTTTGCGGTGGCTGAGATTTAAATTTTTTCCACCATCTCTTTGTTGTTACATATAAATTAATTAACCCTTGAACACTTCCTTTACGCACTCCTCAATGTTACTCATTATGCTAATTCATTAATACCGATTCTCTACCTTCATCTTTTTAGTAATTCCTTGCCTTTGGAACATATCTAAAATAGTAGATATTAATTCATAAACATTCTTTCTATTAACCAAAATCATTAGTACAAGCTCTCAATTAGAGGAACCTTAGTTTTTTATTTGATAATATTTTGTTTGTACATAAAATTTTTTACTCGCATACCTCCATATACATTTTTACTTATAGTATTCAATTAAAAAAAGTGGACCATTTTCGACCACAAATTGTCAATTAAGGAACCACTTTTAGATTATCATTTATATTCTCTTGTTAAATAAAAAAATTTTTAAAGGAGCAGAGATTAATCAAAAACATTTATTGACTTTAAGTTTTTTTCTAATTCCTTGATTTTAACATTAATCTCTACTAATTTTCGATATATTTCAAGTAATTCATTTTTTAAATATTCTGGTATTAAATTTTTAGTATTCTTTTTTATATGATTAGTTACAGTAACCAATACCTTGCATATTATATTTGCATTATAAGAGCTTATTTCCATAATATAAATATATTCTATTATGGTATTATCAATTTCGAATTTCTTATCTAACTCATCAAATATTAAATTTAAATCTTCTACATCATCAGGATAAATCAACAATAAATTCAAAATTAAATTTTTTTCATAATCGGTTATAGGTGTTTGATAACTTTTTATTCTATTTTCTAAAAACTGTAATATCCATTTATCAAAAATTTGTTTTTTCCCTTTGATATCTAATAATTCCACTTGCCTCTTTAATTCAAAATAGAACATTTTGATTGTTTCTTCTAAAACATTTATTGAAAAAATATTTGGTATATAATCTTTAATAGGATTATCTGAAATATTAAACATTAAAACAATATATAATACTATCATTTCTTGCCTAACTTCTCTACTTCTCAATTGATTAATATTTTTTATTGCTTCATGAAATAGAGGCTCCATTGCTACAGATAATTCCTCGTACATGTATGAATTATCTGTGAACCCTTCCCAGGCTATATTAAACAAGTACTGATTACTTGGATCAAACTTATTTAATATATATTTTTTGCACCACTCTTCATCCAATGAATATAAAAATGATACATTCCCCAGTAAAATTACTAGTGAATCATTATAATCTTTTTCATAAAGTATTTTTTCTAGAAATTCCTTATATTTATTTTCTAATATTCTTTCACCAGAATTTTTTTTGAAAAACTATTTCTAAAAGCCCTTGTTTTCAACATTTTTATAGTCTATTATGTTATTTCCTTACCATCATGGCAATGCACTCCAAATGTGAAGTTCTAGGAAATTGATCTAATATCTCTAAATTTTCTATACTATATCCATTTTCTAACATTATCTTTAAATCTCTTGCCTGTGTTACGGGATTACAGCTAATGTATACAAACTTTTCAGGTTTTATATTGAGTATCTTCTTTATTGCCTTTGGATGTATTCCTTCTCTTGGTGGATCTAGTACGATTATATCTGCCAAGGATTTTAGTTCTTCAATCTTTTCTAGTACATCTCCTTGTATAAATTCACAGTTTGTAATATTATTCAGTTTGCATGTTTCTTTTGCTTTTTCTACAGCTTCTTCTACAATTTCTATTCCGTAGACTCTTTTTGCCTTTTTAGAAAATATCTGTCCTATTGTTCCTGTTCCTGAATAAAGATCAAATACAGTTTTATCTGATATGTCTCCTGCTAATTTTAAGGCTCTCGTATAAAGTACTTTTGCCATATTGGGGTTTGGCTGAAAGAATGAAAATGGGCCAATGTGAAACTTTAGTCCTAATAGTTCTTCTTCTATATATCCTTTCCCAAATAATATTTTTATTTCATCTGCTTGTACCGTATCTGATAGTCCGTCATTTATCGTGTGTATGATTGTTGAAATTTTACTTTTTAATGAAATGTTTTTTAAATAATTGACAAATTCTCTTTCGTCTAAATCGTCTTGTGATGAAGTGACTAGATTAATTAAAAATTCATCTTTTGAAAAGGAATACTTTAAAACTAAATGCCTTAAAAATCCCTCATGTCTTCTGGATTTATAAAACTTTTTGCCTTTTTGTCTAAAGTACTGTTCTAAATTCTTTCTTATAATTTCAAAACCTTCTACCACAATATTGCAATTTGTAGTAGGTGTGATTTCATAGTATCTTCCTCTAGAATGTAATCCAAGTACTAAAGGTCCGTCTTTAACCTTATCTCCAAAACTATATTCCATCTTATTTCTGTACGAATTTGTACTTATGGCTGGATTTACTTTAATTTCTTTGTCGTATATATCTTTGTAGAGATCTTTTATGCCTTCTATTTTGATTTTTATCTCTTCTTCATATGGTATTGACTGATAACTACATCCTCCACATACTCCAAACACATCGCATGTTTTATTTGTCTCAAGCTTTGACTTTTCTAAAACTTCTATTAATTTTGCTTCCACATAGTCGTTTTTTCTTCTCTTATGGGCTATCTTTACTTTTTGTCCTGGTATTCCACCTTTGAATTTATATATATTATCTTTATCTATAAGTATAGATTTATTGGGAAATTCTATTTTTTTAATTTCTCCTATTATTTCTTTTTTTCTCATCTTTTCTTTCTATACCTTTCCATATTATTTCTATATCCATTGGTTTTCTTTTCTATATAAGCCAATATAGAAAGCATAAATATTCCCTTTAACGCTTGTGAGGTGGACATTGATATCCAAATTCCTCTAAGTTCAAAAATCTTCATAAAAAAATATGCCATTGGAATTCTAAGTAGATTAAACGCAGTTGATACTAGTGCTGGATATTTTGTAAGTCCAAGTCCATTTAACATTCCTGATGTACCTATCTCTTGTGACATCAATATGGTTGTAGCTCCTAGTATTAAAAGATATATTCTTCCTTCTGCTATGACTCTCGGGTCGTTTGGTGTAAATATTTTAAATAAAAAACCTGAACCAAGCATCAATATAGCTGTTGCGATTAGTCCAATTATTAAAGTCAGTTTTATACAAACCCATTTTCCCTTTTTAAGTCTTTCGTAGTTTTTTGCACCGTAATTTTGTCCAAAAAAAGTTGTAAAAGCTGTCGCAAACCCTTCTGAACTCATCCACGATATGGACTCTATTTGTGAACCTATAGTGTATGTTGCAATTCCTACTGCACCGTAGATTGCAATGTACTTGTTCAATTTAATTGATACTAAGTTGTGTATTAAACTCTGTCCACAAGGTGCAATTCCAAGTTTGAAGATTTCTTTTGCATTTTTAAATTCTAAAGTCTTAAAATAATGGTACTTCATATACTCTTCTCTATACTTTAATCCAATGTAAATGTACATAAAAACTCCAAGAGCTTGTGCAAGTATTGTAGCAAGTGCTGCACCTTTAATTCCCATTTTGGGAATGGGTCCTAGTCCAAAAATTAAAATAGGATCCATTATTATATTGAAAATAAGTGCTATTATTGCCGTCTTAAATGGTGTTGAACTATTTCCTTGAGCATAGAAATGGGAACCAAAGAATGGTATAAAAAATGTAAATAAAAGTCCTATTGATATTATTAAGTGATAGTCTAAGGCAAGTTTAAATACCGATTTTTCTAAGTTGAAATATCCATAAATTTCTTTTCTAAATACTATAAAAGCTGTTGTTAAAATGGCCCAAAGTAATAAGTTTAGTTGAAAACCTCCTATAGTAATCTTTCTTATTTCTTCCCTATCTCCTTTTCCATGAGCTTGTGCAAGTTCCACTGACATACCTGTTTTTACAATAAGGGTTATAGCATTTGCCATCCACATAAAAAAACCTACTGTTCCAACTGCTGCAACTGCATCAGTGGAAAGTCTCCCTATCCATATTAAATCTACAAGGCTATAAGCCATTTGTACAAAAGCTATTCCCATTAAGGGCATTGCCATTTTAGCAAGGGCAGAACTTATATCCCCTTGAAGTAAATTTTGAGATTTTAACATATTTGCTCCTTTATAAAAAATTATCTAAATCTCTCAAAGTAAATATTGACCTTATATTCTTCCAATGTCTTGGAATTAGGTTTTTATAAGGATAATTAAAAAATCTATCGTCTATTAATATACAATCTCCCACATCAGATGCAGTTCTTATAACTCTTCCTCCTGCTTGTTGTACTTTATTCATACCAGGATAAATATAGGCGTAATCAAAACCTAATTTGTCTCTTTCACAATAATAATTTTTAATTAAATCTCTTTCAATTGAAATTCCTGGAAGTCCAACAGATACCACAGAAACTCCTTTGAGTCTATTTCCTGCAAGGTCAATTCCTTCAGAAAAGACTCCCCCAAGTACCACAAATCCTATGATATTTGACTTTGTGGTAAAAAGTGCCAAGAAGTCCTCTCTTTCTGTTTCAGTCATTAACTTATTTTGAACTGCTATTTTTTTATCTTTTACATTAAATTTATTATACACTTCCATCATAAATTTATATGACGGAAAAAATAATAAGAAGTTTCCCTTCCTATTAGTATATTTTTGTAAAACTTTAGTAATTATATCATAATTTTTATCTCTGTCCACATACCTTGTAGAAATTGGCAATACGCCAACTTTAAAATTTTTCGGATCAAATGGTGAAGGTAGTTTTAGTTTGTAATACTTTGAGTTAAAACTTCCAAAAAGATCCACATAAAAGTCCATAGGTGACAGTGTTGCTGAAAAAAATATCGTACTCTGTGCCCTTTTTAATATGTCTTTGAAGATTGGAGAGGTATCTAAACATAAAATCTTCATAATTTTATCATGTTCTTCTTCAATAAAAAGTGTATTGTAATTGGTTGAATAAAAATCTGTAATTTTGAAGAATCTCTTTAATTCAAAATAAATATCCAGTATCTTATCGTAACTTTCAAATTCTTTATTTTTAACAAGAAATTTCTCAAGTCCTTTTAAACATATATTCAAGTCTTCTAAAAATTTTATATCTAAAGTTTTTTTAACAGAAATTTTATTTTTTAATTCTATTGAATTTATATATTTTATAAGTTTTGCAAGTTTTAAAGATAGTTTATAGTGTTTTTCTTCTAGAATTTCCCTAATTTCATCAATCATATTTCTTGAAATTTCTGAAGAATACATATTTCTTCCTCTATCTACTAAATTATGTGCTTCATCAACTAAAAAACTATAATTCTCCACAGATGAATCAAAAAACCTTCGCAGATAAACCGTTGGATCAAAACAATAATTATAGTCGCAAATTATCAAGTCTGAAAAATTCGCCATATCTAGTTGAAACTCCATGGGACAAACTCTATGTTTTCTTGCATATGCTATGATGGTCTCTCTATTTAAAAAGTCTTCGTTTTCATATATATCAAAAATTGCTTCATTGACTCTGTCAAAATGTCCCTTTGCATAGGGACAATCCTTAGGATTACATTTTATAATATCATTTATACATATTTTTTCTTTTGCAGTAATTGTCAAAGTTTTAAGAATAAGTCCCTTATCCATAAGTCTTAAAATTGCTTTATTTGCTTCATTTTTAGTTGTAGAGCGGGCTGTTAAATAGAATAATTTATCAGTTATTTTATTTCCCAAGGCTTTAATAGCAGGATAAATTGTGGACATTGTTTTTCCAATTCCCGTTGGTGCTTCGACAAATAGCCTAGATCTGTCTTTTAGTACATTGTATACAGAAATGGAAAGCTCTCTTTGACCCTTTCTATAAATTGTGTAGGGAAATGGAACCGATTTTATTTTTTCATCTCTGTTTTTTCTAAAATTAACTATCATAATAGAAAAATCTAAGTACAAATCCAAAAGATTAAGATAAAACTCTTCTAGTTCTAAAAAAGAAAAATTTTTTACAATTCGTTTTATCTCGCTATTTTCTACGTTAAAGTAGGTTAGTTGAATATCTATACTTTCAAGACCTTCTTTTAAAGCATAGAAATATCCATAACACTTGCCCTGTGCCCAGTGAAGGGGGTTTGTGTTATATTCCAGTTGTTCCAAAGGTCTTGTTGTAGTCTTAATCTCATCTATTAAAGCATAGTCACCTTTACGGTAAATACCGTCAGCTCTTCCTTCAACTCTAAATAAAAGTTCCTTATGAAAAGTTTCATTTTTTAAAAAGACTTCTTTTTCATGATTTTTTCCGTATTCTCTTTGAAGTTTCGAGTGAATCCTTTGTCCCTCTTTCATTCTGCCTTTGTCTATAAATGAATTGTCTATATCTCCACTTCTCATGACAAATTCTATTAGACCTCTTACAGATAATTTAAAATCTTCCATAATACCACCAAAAAACCTTCAACTTTTACAATTGAAGGTTACAAACTATCTTATTGAAATGTTCCAAATATCTCTAATAAATTTAACTATATCTCTATCTGCCCTCTTAGGATATTCATAACTCAAGATTTCTGCAACTTCAAGTCCTTCTTTTCTAAAGAGGGTACACGCACTAAATAGACTATTCCACAACTGTTCTCTTTCTGGATTTGGATACATTTGTAAGAATTTATCGTAATGTTCTTTTTCCAAATAGGTTTTAAATGACTTAAACCTTGGTCCTATATTAACTGCAAAGTCGTATTTTGCACCAATATAGTACTCTGTCATAAGATTTAATTGATATCTCAAATCGTCAAAGAGGTTGCTGGCGTAGAAAAACTCATTCCTATTTAAAGCTTTAGTTATTTCCACAGATTTTATAAAAAACTCGTTGCAACATTGGACGTACTCTTTTTGTGTAGGTTTTAATTGTCTATATTTAGCATCTGTTATTTTAGAGTTGGAAACCAACATATTTTCTTTGTCTAAATGTAGCTTACATAAACTATCTACGTTTATATAGGACTGTAAATCAGTATTTTTCATAAAAGTAAAGTCTACTTTGGTAATGTCTTCTAAAATTACCACATATCTTAATACATTACTAAAATAATTACTCATCATACTTAGACCCTGTCTTTTCTGAAGAATCCTGCTACTTTCTATAAGCTCTTGAAATGTCTCGAGAAGACCAAGTTCATTTAAATCTTTTACTCCTATAATCACTTTAAAATCTGGCATATCGTCTTGTCTTAAAGAAAGGTTCATTCTTCTTCCAGTTTCTAAAAGTGCAGTTAAATTTTTATTGTTAAGAACTACTCTCATAAGGTAGCCCATTAAATTGTCTTTATTCAAAAAAATCACACCTTGTAATCAATTTTACCTACCTTTATTTTATAGGATTGTATGGACTTAATCAAATATAAATGTTTGTATTTCAACTTTTATAAATAGTTATAAAAATAATTATATGTCATTTAAATTTAAACTGAATAAATAGCATTAATAATTAAATTTTTATAAATTTTACTTTTAAACTTTAACTTAAGATATGTTTTGTGTTATAATGGTTGCAATTTTAAAAATGAAGGAGAATAATATGAAACTATTTCGTAAAATTACAGTAGTTCTTTTAGGAGCCTTTTTTATTCTAAATTCCTTCGCAAATAACTCTATGGCTGTTGAAACAGAAACACCTGGAGTTTTTAGAGTTGGTATGGAAGTAAATTATGCCCCTTTCAATTGGACACAAGTTAATGGTGAAAACAAAGCTTATCCCGTTTTAAATAGTCCCGGTGAGTTTGCCAATGGATATGATGTAGAAATGGCAAAAAGAATATCACAGGGCTTAGGACTGGATTTAGAAATTGTAAAAATCGAATGGGATGGACTAATTCCTGCACTTCAGTCGGGAAAAATCGATGCTATAATTGCGGGTATGTCCCCTACCGAGGAGAGGAAAAAGGAGATTGACTTTTCTACTAATTACTATACTTCAGACCTTGTAGTAGTTTTAAAGAAAGGATCAAAATACGAAGATGCTAAATCCATTGAGGAATTTGAAAATGCAAAACTTACGGCACAATTAAATACTTTTCACTATGAAGTTCTAGATCAGATGAAAGGTATTGATAAACAAGAACCTCTAGACACCTTCTCAACCTTAATTCTAAATACTAAAACCGATAAGATAGACGGTTATGTATCTGAAAGACCTGGAGCTTTGTCTGCGGTAAACGCAAATAGCGACTTGACTTTTGTAGATTTTGAAGATGGAATGGGTTTTGACACTTCTGAAGAAGATACTGCTGTTGCGGTAGGTTTAAGAAAGGGTACTTCTTTAACTGACGATGTCAACAAGGTATTAAAAGATATTTCTGAAGAAGAAAGACAGTCTATAATGGAGGATAAAGTTTCTCTACAAACTGATGAAAATTCAGAAGAGAAAAATTTTTGGGCAGATTTAAAAGATATTTGGTCAACTTACAAATCTTTATTTCTAAAGGGAATAGGCCTAACTTTAGCTTTAGCCGTAGTTGCAACCTCTATAGGCTTTCTAATAGGACTTGTCGTTGCCATGCTAAAGACAATGGAAGTTTCTAGAGATAAAACTTTCGCATATGTACTTAAAAAAATACTCGACTTTATACTTACCGCATACATTGAAATCTTTAGAGGTACTCCTATGATGGTTCAGGCAATACTTGTTTTCTATGGTATTCCCTACCTCTTTGATATTCAGACAAATGCAATGGTAACAGCTTTTGTCGTAGTTTCTGTAAATACTGGAGCCTACTTATCTGAAGTTGTTCGTGGAGGAATTAATTCCATTGACAAAGGACAGGCTGAAGGTTGTAAAGCTCTTGGTATGAACCACGCACAGGCTATGAGATATGTTATTTTACCTCAAGCTGTAAAAAACATCATACCTTCAATTGGGAATGAACTTGTGGTAAATATTAAGGATACCGCCGTTCTTTCAGTAATTTCAGTTACAGAGTTGTTCTTTATGGCAAGATCTGTTTCAGGAACTACAAATAAGTACTTTCAAACTTATATAATCGTACTTGTCATCTACTTCATTATTACATTTACAATGACAAGATTAATTAGATTTATAGAATATAAATTATTTAAAGTATCTAACTTTAAAATTCAATCTGTCACTGGAGGTGAAAAGTAGATGGATAATACAATATTAAAACTTTCCCATATAAAAAAAGAATTTGGAGAAGTAAAAGTCTTAAAAGATATTAATTTGAATATTAAAAAAGGTGAGGTAGTATCTGTAATAGGTCCTTCTGGTTCTGGTAAGTCCACCATGTTAAGGTGTATTAATCTACTGGAAAAACCAACAGCTGGAGATATACTATATCATGAAAAGTCTATTCTAGATCCTAATTTTGATCTGTGTCAGTATAGAAGTAAAGTTGGCATGGTGTTTCAACAGTTTAACTTGTTTAATAATATGTCTGTTATTGAAAATTGTGTTATTGGTCAAGTAAAAGTCCACGGGGTTAAAAGATCTACTGCAATAAAAAATGCTGAAAAATTCTTAGATTCTGTTGGTATGCTGGACAGAAAAGACGCCATGCCTTCTCAAATATCCGGTGGACAAAAACAAAGGGTTACAATTGCAAGAGCTTTATGTATGAATCCTGAAGTGCTTCTCTTTGATGAACCCACTTCCGCCTTAGACCCTCAACTTGTAGGAGAGGTACTTGAGGTTATGACTTCTCTTGCAAAGTCAGGAATGACAATGGTAGTTGTAACCCATGAAATGGACTTTGCAAAAGATGTATCTAATAGAGTTTGTTTTATGGATGGGGGTATAATATTAGAAGAGGGTAACCCTCAAACACTTTTCGAAAATCCAAAAGAGGATAGAACTAAAGAATTTTTACAAAGAATTATTAGATAGGAGTTTTAATGGAGAAGTATATACTTTTTGATTTAGATGGAACTTTAACAGATTCTGGACAGGGTATAAAAAATGCAATTAAGTACGCCATGGATGAGATGAATCTAGGCGAATGTAGTGAAGAAATTTTAAATAGTTTTATAGGCCCTCCCCTAATTGACTCATTTAAAAAACACTTTGATTTAGATTCTGAAAAAGCCTTAAAAGCTGTAGAAACATATAGGATTTACTACAAAGAAAAAGGTAAATTTGAAAATATACCTTACGATGGTATTGAAAAGACCTTAAAGACTTTAAAGGAAAAAAATAATCACTTATTATTAGCTACTTCTAAACCTGAAGTATTTGCAAGAGAAATTTTAAAACACTTTAATTTGGACAAGTATTTTGATCACATTGCCGGTGCAACTCTAGATGGCAAAATTAGTGAAAAATCAGATGTTATTAAGTACTGTTTAGAAAACTATCCCCACAATATCAAAGAAACCTATATGATTGGAGACAGATTTTACGATATTGATGGAGGCAAATTTTGGGGACTTAAAACAATTGGCGTTACCTATGGATATGGGAGTCGTTTAGAACTTGAAAATGCAGGTGCCGATTTTATCGTTGACAGTCCTTTGGAAATACTGAATATATTAAGTTAAAAAGAGAAGACAAAAGTCTTCTCTTTTTAATAATACACTTTCATTAAGTATAGCCCCGAAGGCGAAATTGTAGGTCCTGCGGTTTTTCTATTCGCTTTTAAAATTGCATCTTCAAGCCATTTCAAATCTTTTTTTCCTCTACCTATTTCTACAAGTGATCCTACAATAATCCTAACCATATTTCTTAAAAAGGACTCTGCTTTAAATTCGAAAATAAAGTCCTCTCCTTCTTTAAAAATTTCTAGACTATCTAAAGTTCTTTTTGTGTTAATGGGTTCACTAGGTTTAGAATTTGTAAATGACTGAAAATCATGATGCCCTATAAGTATCTTTGCACCTTGTCTCATCAATTCTAAGTCAATATTATGAATTGTATTACCCTTATAGTTTCTATACATAGGATGCATAAATCTATTATTATTTAAAATGTATTTATAGTATTTTCCCTTTGCAGAAAAACGTGCATGAAAATCTTTACTTACTTCTTCTACTTTAGTAATCAGTATTTCATCTTCTGTTAAAAAAGAGTTCAATCCTCTTCTCACATTGTCTTCCGTGTAGTTGTTAGGAACAAAGAAGTTGAAAACTTGTCCATACGCATGAACACCTTTATCAGTTCTTCCAGCAGTTGCAAGTTTTACATCCATCTTTGTTACTATCTTAATCGCTCTAAGTATACTTTTTTCAACAGTTCTATAACCATCTTGTTTTTGCCAACCATAATAATTAGATCCGTCATATGAAACGGTTACTTTCATATTCTTCATAGCAACACTCTATGCAAAATATATACACCTAGGAATAATAACATAAGTATTATAGTAATATAATCTCTTTTTTCATAGGATAATTCATTTAACCTAGTTCTTCCCTCTCCACCATGATAACACCTTGCTTCCATAGCAATAGCAAGCTCATCAGCTCTTCTAAAAGAATTTATAAAAAGGGGAACTAAATTTTTTGCTCTTTTAAAAATATTTCCCGACTCAAAATCTGCTCCTCTAGCTGTTTGAGACTTCATTATCTTTGTTGCCTCATCAAAAAGTGTTGGTATAAACCTAAGTGCAATAGTCATCATCATAGCAAGTTGATGACTTGGAAACCCTAATTTTGACAGTGGTTTCATAATTTTTTCAAGTCCATCAGTAAGTGCAATTGGAGATGTGGTTAATGTTAGTAATGAACTTGAAGTCACTAAAAATATCAACCTTAGTGCCATAAATAACGCAAACCTAATTCCTTCTCTAGTTATATTAAAAATCCAAAATTTAAAGATTATTTCTCCAGGAGTTGCAAATATATTTATTACAAATGTCAAAATTATGATAAATCTTAAGGATTTTATTCCATTTAAAATCAACCTTACAGGAACCTTTGAATTGTACATTATAAGCCATAGTACAAACGCCAGTGGTATATACATATAAAGGTCTTTAACTGTAAATATTGCTATTAAAAAAATTGCAAGTCCATGTATCTTAACTCTTGGATCCAGTTTGTGGACAAAAGAATCGCCGGGAAAATACTGGCCCAATGTTATATCTTTTAGCATTTGGACCTCCTTAAATACTCTCTTAATACAGACTGTGCTTCTTCTACAGTTATTATATCCGTTGGAACTTCAAGCCCTCTGTCTTTTAGTTTTATCATAAGCTCTGTGATTTGAGGAACATCAAGTCCAACAGATCTTAACTCTTTATACCTGGAAAACACTTCTTTAGGTTTGTCATCCATAATTACTTCGCCCTTATCTAAAACCACAATTCTATTTACAAGTCTTGCAATTTCTTCCATACTATGGGAAACTAGGATGATTGTCATATCTTCTTTTTTATATAAATTATTAATATTTTCTAAAATAGCATCTCTACCTTTAGGATCTAGCCCTGCGGTTGGTTCATCTAAGACTAAAAACTTTGGCTTCATAGCCAAAACTCCAGCAATTGCAGCTCTTCTCTTCTGACCTCCTGAAATGTCAAATGGAGAAACTTCCTTAGTTCTATCATATTCTAAGTTAACCATTTCACATGCCCATCTAACTCTTTCATCTACTTCTTCTTCAGAATACCCCATATTTATGGGACCAAATGCTATATCCTTATATATGGTCTCTTCAAAAAGTTGATATTCAGGATATTGAAAGACCAGCCCTACATTTTTTCTAATATTCCTTTTATTCTGTCCATCTTCCTTAGTATTTATTCCATTTACTATAACATCACCTGAAGTTGGCATAGCTAATGCGTTTAAATGTTGTACCAAGGTGGATTTTCCACTTCCTGTATGTCCTATTATTCCCACAAACTCACTTTCTCCAATGGTTAGAGTTATATTATTAAGTGCTTTTTTTTCAAATGTATTTCCCCTATTATAAGTATGGGATAAATTTTTTAATTCAATTTGCATATAGCCTCCACCATCTCGTCAATGGAAAGGATGTCCTCTGGTAACTGTACTCCGTCTTTTCTAAGCCTGTACGAAAGTTCTGTAACCTGTGGCACATCTAAACCAAGTTCTCTTATCTTTTCGAACTTAGAAAACACTTCTCTAGGACTTCCCTGTAAACTAATCTCACCTTCATTAAACACAATAACTCTATCTGCTAAAATAGCTTCATCCATAAAGTGAGTAATTAGTACAATAGTCTTTCCCCTCTCGTTTAATTTAAGCATGGTATTTACAATTTCTTCTCTTCCCACAGGATCCAACATGGCTGTAGGCTCATCCATTAAAAGACAATCTGGATCCATTGCTAAAATACCAGCAATTGCAACTCGCTGTTTTTGTCCCCCTGATAGAAGAGCAGGAGAGTGTCTCTTATAATCTGACATTTCCACAATATCCAGTGCATCATCTACCCTCTGTCTAAGTAAAGGCATGGGCACTCCTAAGTTTTCTGGTCCAAAAGCAACGTCTTCTTCTACAATTGTTGCAACTATTTGATTGTCTGGGTTTTGAAACACCATTCCACAGTTTTTTCTAATATCCAGAATATTTTCATCGTCCTTAGTAGAAAGACCCTCTACTCTAATTTCTCCCTTTGTAGGTTTCATCTGTCCATTTATAAGTTTTGCCAAGGTGGATTTACCCGATCCATTATGTCCAAGTATCGCTACAAACTCTCCTTTTTTAACTTCTAGATCCACATCTGTTAAAACAAATCTAGAATCTTCCTCATATCTGAAACTAACCTTGTCCACCTTTATTAAAATATCTTCCATCAGTACTCCATTTAAACGTATTTAGCTCTTTCACCACCGATTAATTTTGGTCTTCTCCTCGCTCCTGAAACAAAAGTTTTTCCAACCTTATTAGGTTTTAGTCTAACAGGAATACAAACGTGTTTCATATGCATACCTATCATAGTCTGACCAATATCTAGTCCATAATCTGCTTTTATAAATTCAACACATACAGGATCTTTCATAAGCTTATAAACTTCTGTTGCAAAGGATCCCCCAGCTTTTTTTTGTGGGACAACAGAAACTATTTCAAAACCATATTTCATAGCACATTCTCTTTCTACTACAAGGGCTCTGTTTAAGTGTTCACAGCATTGAGCTGCTAAAAATAAATTTTCTTCTTCACAAAGCTCAATCATAGTGCTTGCAACTTCATGACCCACATTTATATCTGAATTTGTTCCTATTTTATCCCCTTGAATTTCACTTGACGAACAACCTACCACAAGTATTTTTCCCTCTTCAAAATTACTTTGTTCTTTTAGGGATTTAAAAGCATCAATTATTTCTGTTCTTAGATTTTCCATAGTTCCTCCTAAAGAAAAGCCGGGCTTTTGGCCCGGCGTGCATTATTTTTCTACAGTTTCAGCTTCTTCATCTTCAATTACTTCTGTAACTTCAGCTTCTTCTTCAGCCATACCATCGTAGTCTATTTTTATTGTGTTATACTGTTTAACTCCAGTTCCTGCAGGAATTAGTTGACCTATTATTACATTCTCTTTAAGTCCAAGAAGGTCATCTTCCTTACCCTTAATTGCAGCTTCTGTTAGAACTCTTGTAGTCTCTTGGAAACTTGCAGCAGATAAGAATGATTCTGTCGCAAGAGATGCTTTTGTAATTCCAAGAAGTACTGTTGTTCCATCAGCTGGTTGTTTACCTTCTTTTATTAATCTGTCGTTTTCAATTTCAAACTCTCTAAGTCCTACCATAGACCCTTCCAAAAATTCAGAATCATTAGAAGCTTCTATTTTTACCTTAGAAAGCATTTGCTTAATTATAATCTCAATATGTTTGTCGTCAATGTCTACCCCTTGAAGACGGTAAACTTTTTGAACCTCTTTGATTATATAATCTTGAACTCCCTCAGGACCTTTTACATCTAAAATGTCATGTGGGTTTACAGATCCTTCTGTAAGAAGATCTCCCTTATTGATGAACTCTCCTTCTTTAACTTTAATTCTAGCACCATAAGGAATAGCATAAACTCTCTCTTCCCCATCTTCTCCAGCCACTAGAATGTCATGTCTTTTTTTATTGTCAACTATTGAAACCTTACCGTCAATTTCAGTTATATATGCAAGTCCTTTTGGCTTTCTTGCTTCAAATAACTCTTCAACCCTCGGAAGACCTTGAGTAATTCCAACCCCTGCAATACCACCGGAGTGGAAAGTTCTCATGGTCAACTGTGTACCCGGTTCACCTATGGACTGTGCTGCAATTATCCCTACAGCTTCTCCAACATTAACAGGTTTTCCAGTTGCTAAGTTTCTTCCGTAACACTTTGCACAAACTCCATGTTCACATTTACATCCAAGCACTGATCTGATCTTAACTTCTTTAATTCCTAATTTTTTAATCTTTTCAGCAATCTCTTCAGTTATAATCTCATTTTTCTGAACAATTAATTCTCCAGTATCTAGATTTAAAATATCTTCAAATGCTGTTCTACCAATTATTCTTGAAGTCATATCTTCAATGAGCTCTTTGCCTTCCATAAAGTCAGTAGCTACAATGTAACGATCGGTACCACAGTCATCTTCTCTAACAATTATATCTTGAGAAACATCTACAAGACGTCTTGTAAGATATCCTGAGTCGGCAGTTCTAAGAGCCGTATCGGAAAGACCCTTTCTAGAACCATGAGTTGAAATAAAGAACTCTTGTACTGAAAGACCCTCCCTAAAGTTTGCTTTAATAGGAATTTCTATAGTTTTACCCGATGCTGAAGACATAAGTCCCCTCATACCAGCTAATTGACGAATTTGATTTGTAGAACCTCTGGCTCCTGAATTTGCCATGATAGCTAGGTTGTTTCTTGGGTCTAAATCTTCAAGTAGTGCATCTGTTACATTATCTGTAGTCTTATTCCATATATCTATAACAAATTCATATCTTTCTTCTTCAGATACTAAACCTTTACGAAGTAGTTTTTCATACTTTTTAACTTCTTCGTCAGCAGTCTTTAATATATCTTCTTTCGCATCTGGAACTTCAACATCTGACATTGAAATTGTTATAGCTGCAATAGTAGAGTATTTGTATCCAGTTGACTTAATATAGTCAAGAAGTCTAGCAGTTCCAATGTTTCCATGTTTTCTAAAACATCTGTCTATTATATCTCCAAGTGTCTTTTTGTCCACAATTTTATCTACTTCTAGTGAATATGGATCTGAACTTCTATCCACATATCCTAAGTCTTGTGGAATACCACTATTAAAGATAAACCTACCAACTGTAGATTTAACTAGTTTACCCCTGTCAGTTTCATCTTTTTTGATTCTAACCATAACTATGGAATGAGTGTGAATAATCTTATTTTCATAAGCTCTAATCATCTCGTCATAGTCTTGATAAATTCTAACTTTCTCCTCTTCTTCTCCGTCATATGTCAAATAATAAGAACCTAGTACCATATCTTGAGAAGGGGTAGTAATTGGTTTACCATCCTTTGGAGCAAGAATATTATTAGTTGACATCATTAAAAGTCTTGCTTCAGCTTGAGCTTCTACAGAAAGAGGTAAGTGTACCGCCATTTGGTCTCCGTCAAAGTCCGCATTATAAGCAGTACATGCTAGAGGATGAAGTTTAATAGCTTTACCTTCTACAAGTACCGGTTCAAACGCTTGAATACCAAGTCTGTGTAGAGTCGGAGCCCTATTTAAAAGCACAGGATGATCTTTAATTACTTCTTCAAGAATATCCCAAACTTGTTCACTTTCCCTCTCAACCATTTTCTTTGCGTTCTTTATATTATGGGCTACACCTTGAACCACAAGTTCTCTCATTACAAAAGGTTTAAACAGTTCAAGTGCCATTTTCTTAGGTAGACCACATTGATAGAATTTCAAATTAGGTCCAACCACAATTACAGAACGTCCTGAATAGTCTACACGTTTACCAAGAAGGTTTTGTCTAAATCTACCAGTTTTTCCTTTAAGCATATCTGAAAGAGATTTTAACGGTCTATTTCCAGGGCCTGTAACAGGCTTTCCTCTTCTTCCGTTGTCAATTAAAGCGTCAACCGCTTCTTGAAGCATTCTCTTTTCATTTCTTACTATAATTTCAGGAGCTCCTATATCTAGAAGTCTCTTCAATCTGTTATTTCTATTAATAACCCTTCTGTAAAGGTCATTTAAATCAGAAGTTGCAAATCTTCCACCTTCAAGTTGAACCATAGGTCTTAAATCTGGTGGTATTACAGGAATTGCTTCCAGTATCATCCATGATGGGTCATTTCCAGACTCTAAGAAAGCGTCTACAACTTCAAGTCTTCTTAAAATTCTAACCTTCTTTTGTCCTGTAGCTCCCTGTAAATCCTCTTTTAATTCATCATATTCCTTTTGTAAATCTATATTTAAAAGAAGTTCTTTAACAGCCTCTGCACCCATACCAGCTTTAAAATCAACACCATCTGTGTATTTTTCACAAGCTTCCATATATTCATATTCAGTTAGAAGTTGTTTTTTATACATATTAGTGTCCCCTGCATCTATTACCACATAAGATGCAAAGTACAAAATCTTTTCCAAAGCTCTTGGACTCATGTCAAGTAAAAGTCCCATTCTAGATGGTATTCCTTTAAAATACCAAATATGAGAAACAGGAGCTGCCAATTCAATATGCCCCATTCTCTCACGTCTAACTTTGGATTTTGTAACTTCAACTCCACACTTTTCGCAAACTACGCCTTTATATCTTACTCTTTTATACTTACCACAATTACATTCCCAGTCCTTAGTAGGCCCGAAAATCTTTTCGCAGAAAAGTCCTTCTTTTTCTGGTTTTAAAGTTCTATAATTTATAGTTTCAGGTTTCTTAACCTCACCATAAGACCATTGTCTAATCTTTTCAGGAGAGGAAAGACCTATTCTCATTGAGTCAAAAGTATTTAATTCTTCCAAAGAGTATCTCCCTTCTTAACTCACTAATCTTCTAAATCCTCATCTTTTTCTACGAATGAAAATCCTAAATCAGCATTGTCTTTCGCCTTTTCAAAGTCATTTACAACTTTTTCGCCCTTTTCATACTCAACAGAATTAAAATCAAGCACATCGTCTATGTTTTCCTTAAATTGGACTTCTTCATGTGTATTGTCCAAAAGTTTTACATCCAATGCCAATGACTGCAATTCTTTGATTAAAACTTTAAATGATTCAGGAATACCTGGCTCAGGAATATTTTCACCTTTAACGATGGATTCATAAGTTTTAACACGACCTACCACATCATCAGACTTAACAGTTAATATCTCTTGAAGTGTATGGGATGCACCATATGCTTCCAATGCCCAAACTTCCATCTCACCAAATCTCTGTCCACCAAATTGAGCTTTACCACCAAGTGGTTGCTGTGTAACAAGAGAATAAGGTCCTGTTGAACGAGCGTGAATTTTTTCATCAACTAAGTGGTGAAGTTTTAACATATACATATAACCAACAGTTACAGGATTGTCAAAAGGCTCTCCCGTTCTACCGTCTCTAACTCTTAATTTACCATTAGTTGGATAACCCGCTTCTTCTAAAGCTTCCAAAATATCCTGGTCTGAAGCTCCATCAAATACAGGTGTTGCAACCTTCCAATTAAGTTTTTTAGCCGCAAGACCTAAGTGAACTTCAAGAACTTGTCCAAGGTTCATACGAGAAGGTACACCTAGAGGATTTAGAACTATTTGAATTGGAGTTCCATCATCTAAATACGGCATATCTTCAACAGGTAACACTCTAGAAACTACACCTTTATTACCGTGACGACCACACATCTTGTCACCAACTTGTATTTTTCTCTTTGTAGCTACATATACTCTTACAACTTGGTTTACACCTGGAGAAAGTTCATCTCCATTTGCTCTTGTATATACTTTAACATCAACTACTATTCCCGTTTCTCCATGAGGTACCCTTAGAGATGTATCTCTAACTTCTCTAGCTTTTTCTCCAAATATGGCTCTAAGAAGTCTCTCTTCGGCTGAAAGTTCTGTCTCCCCCTTAGGAGTAACTTTTCCAACCAATATGTCTCCACTTGTAACCTCTGCACCGATACGAATAATTCCTCTATCGTCTAGATTCTTCCTCATATCTTCTCCCACATTAGGAATATCCTTCGTGATTTCTTCAGGTCCAAGCTTAGTTTCTCTAGCTTCACTTTCATGTTCTTCAATGTGAACAGAAGTTAACACATCATCTATTACAAGTTTTTCATTTAGTAACATGGCGTCTTCAAAGTTATAACCTTCCCATGTCATAAATGCAATTAATATATTTTTACCAAGTGCAATTTCACCGTTTTCCGTACTAGGACCATCGGCAATTACATCTCCTACTTTGACTCTTTGTCCCTTGTTTACAATAGGTCTTTGATTAAAAGTAGTACCTTGGTTTGATCTTTTGAATTTTAAAATTTTGTAGTATTCTACTTTCTTATTGTCATCTCTTGTGATTTGTACTTCATCACTTGAAACTTTAGTAACCACACCATCACATTTAGAAAGAACCACTACACCCGAGTCTTTAGCAGCTCTATGCTCAATACCTGTTCCAATTATTGGCGCATCGGTTTTTAATAGAGGAACTGCCTGTCTTTGCATATTAGATCCCATTAGCGCTCTTGTTGCGTCATCATTTTCCAAGAACGGTATCATAGCTGTACCTATAGAAACTATCTGTTGAGGACTTACGTCCATATAGTCTACAGATTCCCTTGCATATATATCATTTTCACCATAATATCCACGACCTAATACCCTCTCGTTGATAAGATTTCCTTCTTCATCAAGAGGCTCATTAGCCTGAACTATAATGTATAAGTCTTCTTGATCCGCTGTAAGCTTGTGGATTTCATCAGTTACTCTACCATTGACAACCTTTCTGTAAGGAGTTTGAATAAAACCATATTCATTAAGACTCGCATAGGTTGTCATAGAAGTAATAAGACCGATATTTGGTCCTTCAGGTGTCTCTATTGGACAAATTCTTCCATAGTGAGAATCGTGAACGTCACGAACTTCCGCCCCTGCTCTATCCCTTGAAAGTCCTCCAGGTCCAAGTGCAGACATCCTTCTCTTATGAGTAAGCTCTGCTAGAGGATTTGTTTGATCCATAAACTGTGAAAGCTGAGAAGAACCAAAAAATTCCTTAATAGATGCAACAACAGGTCTTATGTTAATAAGAGCTTGAGGAGTTGCAAGATCCGGGTCTTGAGTTGACATTCTCTCTTTTACAACTCTTTCCATTCTAGAAAGACCAATTCTAAATTGATTTTGTAAAAGTTCACCAACAGCTCTAACCCTTCTATTTCCAAGATGATCTATATCGTCAACATTTCCAACGCCATAAAATAAATTAAATTCATAAGAAATACTAGCTAAAATGTCCTGAGGAGTAATATGCATAGGACTAAGTTCATTTACAGATTCTTTAATTGCATTGTAAATTTCTTCATCAGTTTCATACTCTTCTAAAATTTCTTTCATCTTAGGATAATATACTTTTTCAGATAACCTAAGAACACTAAAGTCCATATCAAGTCCAAAAGAGTCCAAACTTACAAACCTATTAGAAATTACTCTAACTCTTTCATTTTCAGACATTATATCGAGATAGTAAATTCCTGAATTTTCTATCTCTCTTGCCAATTCTGGAGAAATAAAATCTCCTGCAGAACCAAGTATTTCACCAGTTTCTTCATTTACTACATCATCTGCTAAATAATGCCCAGTAATTCTATTTACTAATGAAAGCTTTTCATTGTATTTGTATCTACCTACTTTTGCTAAATCATATCTTCTTGGATCGAAGAATAAATTATTAAGTAAAGGTTCGGCAGATTCTAGTGAAGCAGGATCACTAGGTTTTAATTTTCTGTAAATTTCAAGGATAGCTTCCTCTCTTGTATTGGAAACTTCCTTTTCTAAAGTTGCTTTAAGTTCCTTTGTATCACCTAAAGCCTCAATTATCTCATCATCAGTAGGGTAAATCAAAGCCCTTAATAAAGTGGTAACAGGAAGTTTTCTAGTCCTGTCAATCCTTACACTAATCACTCCGTTAGAATCAGTATCATATTCCAACCAAGCACCACGGTTAGGTATTACAGTTGATGAAAACAACTTATTACCTGACTTGTCAATTTCTTGTGCAAAGTAAACCCCGGGAGAACGTACAAGCTGACTGACGATAACTCTCTCAGCTCCGTTGATAATGAATGTACCACTATCTGTCATCATTGGGAAATCTCCCATAAATACCTCTTGTTCCTTAACCTCGCCCGTGTCCTTGTTAATAAGTCTAATCTTAACCTTTAACGGACATGAGTAGTTAGCGTCCCTATCCTTTGCTTCTTGTTGGGAATACTTTGGAGTTTCTTCCAAATAATAGTCAACAAATTCAAGTACTAAAGAACCTGCATAGTCAGAAATAGGACTTACGTCATCGAAAACTTCTCTAAGTCCTTCTTCTAAAAACCAATTATAACTATCCTTTTGTACTGCTATTAAATTTGGAAGATCTTGAACTTTTTGAATACGAGAGTACGTAACTCTTTCAGTAGTTCCATACTGTTCATTGTGCATTAGCGACCCACCTCTCTATGATTAAAAAGACAAGTAAATATGAAAAATATAATTATAGCATACTTACCCATTTTCCAATATTACATTCCAGTATTTTAACATAAAACATTTAGAAAATCAAGAAAAATGTTATTTATTTATTATAACACGAAAAAACCTTCAATAATCACTATTTTTCAAGTTTTAATCCCTTATTGAAATGTTTTTTACGATAATTTTTTAATTAGAAAGAATTACATAGGTTTAAAAGTATATAAAATTTAATAGTAAACCTAATTTCAAAATTTATAAGAATAAAGTCATTAATATAGTAAAGAAAAAATAAATTTGTATTAATCTTAAAAATATAAAAATGCTCAGGTAACCTGAGCATTTTTTATTATTTGTTTCGTTTTGCTTCCAAATCTCTTTTAATCAATTCGTCTAATACCAATTCATAGCCTTCAGCTCCATAGTTTAGACTTCTATTTACTCTACTAATTGTAGCAGTGGAAGCTCCCGTTTCCTTTTCTATTTCATTATAAGTTTTTCTTATTTTAAGAAGTTTTGCAACTTCGAGCCTTTGAGTAATTGAATGAAGTTCTCTAACCGTACAAACATCTTCAAAGAACTTGTAGCAGTCATCTCTGTCTTTTAACATCATGACAGCATCAAAGAAATCATCTAATTGCTTACTCTTAAGCCTAGATTCGTTACTCAAAATATCACTACTCCTTAGAACAGGCCAACTATCTCTCCTGATTCCAATACGTCTATGTTATTAGCCGCTGGAACCTTTGGAAGACCAGGCATTGTCATAATATCTCCAGTTAGGGCAACAATGAATCCGGCTCCTCTAGAGATTCTTAAATCTCTAACTGTAATGTGGAAGTCATTTGGTGCTCCTAATAGTTTAGGATCATCAGAGAAAGAGTATTGTGTCTTAGCCATACATACTGGGTAGTTATCTAATCCCAATTTGCTAATTTCAGCTAATTTCTTCTTAGCCTTAGTAGTAAACTCAACACCATTTCCTCTATATACTTCTTTAACTACTTTTTCTATTTTTTCTTGAACATTTAAGTCTTCTTCATATAGGTAATGGAAGTTATTTTCGCTATCGTCAATTTTCTTAACTACTGCTTTTGCTAAGTCTATAGCACCATCTCCACCTTTTGCCCAAACGTCTGCAAGAATTGCCTCACTACCTGATTCAGTAGTTAATTTATTTAATAATTCCAATTCAGCATCTGTATCTGTTGGGAAACGGTTGATAGCTACTACACATGGGATACCAAATTTGTGCATATTTTCAATATGTCTTCCCAAGTTTTCAAATCCAGCTTTTAAAGCCTCAAGGTTTTCTTCACCTAATTGATCTTTAGCTACTCCCCCGTGATGTTTTAAAGCTCTTACAGTAGCTACAATAACTGTACAGTCTGGAGTTATTCCACCTAGACGACATTTAATATCAAAGAATTTTTCAGCCCCTAAGTCTCCACCAAAACCTGCTTCTGTAACAGTATAGTCTGCAAGCTTCATAGCAAGTTTAGTTGCAACTACAGAGTTACATCCGTGAGCTATATTTGCAAAAGGTCCACCGTGAAGAATTGCAGGTGTGTTTTCTAGAGTTTGAACTAAGTTAGGATTTATAGCGTCTTTCATGATAAGAGCTACAGCACCTTCTGCTTTAATGTCCTTAGCATAAACTGGTTCCCCTTGATAGTTATAAGCTATAAGTATGTTTCCTATTCTTTCCTTTAAGTCTTCAAGACTTGTACTTAAGCATAGGATAGCCATTACTTCAGAAGCAACAGTTATATCAAAACCGTCTTCTCTTGGAACTCCATTTGGTTTTCCACCAAGACCTACAACTATATTTCTTAACGCTCTATCGTTCATATCAAGAACTCTCTTCCAAAGAATTCTTCTAGGGTCTATTCCCAAAGCGTTACCTTGTTGTAGATGGTTATCCAATAATGCAGCTATTAGGTTGTTAGCTGTAGTTATTGCATGGAAATCGCCTGTAAAGTGCATGTTGATGTCTTCCATAGGTACAACTTGTGCATATCCACCACCAGCAGCTCCACCTTTAATACCAAAGCTTGGTCCAAGAGATGGTTCTCTAAGAGCAGATATAGCAGATTTACCAATCTTGTTAAGTCCCATTGAAAGACCAACGTTTACTGTAGTTTTACCTTCCCCTGCAGGAGTTGGGTTAATAGCAGTAACAAGAATTAACTTACCGTCTTCTTTATCTTTGTACTTTTCTAAAAGTCCTAAATCCAATTTTGCCTTATAATTACCATAAAGATAAAGATCCTTTTCCTCAAGACCCAAGCGTTTACCAACTTCAACTATAGGATCCATTTTGGCTTCTTGTGCTATTTGTACGTCAGTTTTCATCAATAAATAACCTCCTAATTTACTTTTTAACTATAATACATCAACTTTTATGATTTATTTACACAGCAAAAATCCATTAAAAGTTCTTTATATTATTTACCCAGTAGATTAAACTTTAATCAGTTAATACCTAAAAAGATTTACTCTTTAGAACATTAAAAAACACAGTTTAAACACTACTTATCTATTATACTTTAAACAAATTTTTTTTACAAAACTATCAAAGTATTTTCAATATTTAGTACTTGAACTTTTTAGATTTATATCTAAGTTCCGAATTTAATATTTTCTTTCTAATTCTAAAGCTAATTGGAGTCACTTCCACAAGTTCATCCTCTTCTATAAATTCCAAGATTTCTTCAAGACTCATTATCTTTGGAGGAGAAAGTCTCAACGCATCATCAGATGCTGAAGATCTAATATTAGTTTGAGCTTTCCTCTTACAAACATTAACCTCAATATCAAGTCCCTTAGGATTTTCACCCACAACCATTCCCTCATAAACTTCCTCTCCAGGCTTAACAAACAAAACTCCCCTCTCTTGGGCAGCGTTAAGTCCATAAGCTGTTGTGGTTCCTGTCTCAAAACAAATTAGAGAACCAGTAGCTCTTCCGGGAATGTCTCCTTTTTTAGGCGCATACTCTTTAAGTTCAGAATTTATTACCCCAGTACCTTTAGTATCTGAAATAAATTCCTGTCTATAACCTATAAGCCCCCTTGTAGGTATTTCAAATACAAGTCTTGTATATCCACTCTTGGAAGGCTTCATATCTATAAGCTCTCCCCTTCTCATACCTAATTTTTCAATAATTGAACCCACATATACCTCATCCACATCAATAGTTACATTTTCTATGGGCTCTAAAGTTTTTCCATCTTCTTCTATATATAAAACCTCTGGCTTTGAAACTTGAAATTCATAGTTTTCTCTTCTTAAATTTTCAATTAAAACCGATAAGTGAAGTTCTCCCCTTCCGCTTACTCTAAAAGCGTCAGTGCTGTCCGTTTCTTCAACCCTTAAACTAACATCAGTCTCAAGTTCTTTAAAAAGTCTATTCCTTATTTGTCTACTAGTTACATACTTTCCTTCACGACCTGCAAAAGGACTGTCATTTACAAGGAAGTTCATTGATAGAGTTGGTTTTGATATTTTTACAAAAGGTATGGCCTCTACATGTTCTTCATCACATATGGTATCTCCAATACTTATACCTTCAACCCCTGTAACAGCAATTATATTACCTGCTGTAGAGGACTTTACTTCCACCCTATTTAGTCCTTGAAACTCGTATATTTTAGTAATTGTAACCTTTTTGTTTTTAGACTCGTCATTGTAATTTACAATTTGAACCCTATCATTTAACTTAATCGTACCCGAGTCGATTTTACCAATTCCAATTTTTCCTACATAATCATTATAATCTGTTGTGGAAATTAATAATTTAAAAGGATCGTCATCATTTCCCTTAGGCTGAGGAATATAATCGATGATAGTATCTAAAATATATGACATATCCTTGGCATCTACATTTTTATAGTCCTTACAAGCATAACCTTCTCTTGCAGAAGCATAAACTATTGGAGAATCTAGATATTCTTCTCCTGCATTAAGTTGAATGAAAAGATCCAATATTTCATCTACGACCTCCTCAGGTCTTGCCTCTGCTCTGTCAATTTTGTTTATACAGATTATTGCTGGTAAATTGAGTTCAAATGCCTTTTTAAGTACAAACTTTGTTTGAGGCATAGGTCCTTCAAAAGCATCAACTACTAAAACTACTCCATCAGCCATATTTAGCACTCGCTCTACTTCACCACCGAAGTCAGCATGACCAGGAGTGTCAATAATATTTATCTTATAATCCTTATAATCTATTGCAGTATTCTTAGAAAGAATAGTAATACCTCTTTCCTTTTCAAGATCATTATTGTCCATAACCCTATCTTGAACAGCTTGATTCTCTCTAAATACCCCACCAGTTTTTAAAAGACCATCTACTAATGTAGTCTTACCATGGTCAACATGGGCAATTATTGCAACATTTCTTATATTTTTTTTATTTGCCATTAAAACACTTCCTATCTTTATCCTTTGAAATTATATCATAAAGATGTGCAAAATAAATAGTTGTGAAGCTATTTTCTATACATGTAGCTCCACAACTACCTCATTGTTATTATAAATTATTCTATCTGCAATATGCTCAACAATAAATAACCCTCTGCCGTTGGTCTTACTAAAGTCCCGGCAAGAATATTCTATATTTTTAAATCCCTTACCTTGATCCTTCACACTTATTATAATTTTTTCATCTGCCAGAGTTGCACATAAGCGTATAAGTTTATCAAAATCGTCCATATTTCCATGACGAACGCCATTTACAACAAGTTCAGTTACAATTAGTCGAAGGTCGTATAGAGTTTTTTCATCATCTAAAAATTTACTAAATTCTCTAATTAAACGCATAGTCAAATCATTTATATTGTCCATGCTTCCTTTAACCGTTTCGTCAAATTTATACATAATTACCACCTATTACTATAATACCCAGTTATTTCTCATATTAACACAAATTTGTTTTTCTTAAAAATTCCATATTATTTTTTAATATAGTGTTTGAAAGTCCTATAATGGGTATAATAATAAAGACAAAATTAATAGGGGGTGTCTTTAATGAAAAGATATGTATGTCAACCATGTGGATATATTTACGATCCAGAAGAAGGAGATGTAGATAACGGAATAGAGCCGGGAACTGCATTTGAAGATTTACCAGAAGATTGGGTTTGCCCTGTATGTGGTGCAACCAAAGATCAATTTGAACCAGAGGAATAATTTTTTAAGAAGGGGTAAACCCCTTCTTTTTAATTTGATAAATTAAAAAGAAATTATTTTCAATTATTTTTATAATATAATTTAACACAACAAAAAAGGAAGTTATTAACATCGCCAGTCAATAACTTCCTTAGTTATGGCTACACCAACATTCACTTTTAGGTTCTATCACAACTATCAAATCCTTTCATTTTTAATTATTTAAAATTGTTCTAAAATCCTGCGATATATCAAATAACATTAGGATTATATTTGAAAAACTGAAAACCAAATTTTCTTCTAGACATCCTTCATAAAGAACTCAACATCTCAAGTTAAATAAACGGGAATATCTTTTTTTATTTTTAGTTGGGTAACCATTTAATGATTATCAGTTTGTATTATATAGATACCCTAATAATTTATTTTAAACAAAATCATATAAAATTTTACATCATTTTATATTAATTGTTACATTATTTTAATAATTATGAATATCTAAATTAAATTAATATTAGGAAAGTACATTTTTTAAAGTTAATATGTGTTTTTGCCCTATTATTTTAAACCAAGTTTCTTTATTATTGTAATCTTTAAAGAATTAAATAAAATCTTATTGAATTTATCAATTATATTACTTAAAGTAACAAAATAAAAAAAGAGGCATAGCCCCTTTTAATCTTCAAATCCACTTCCAAATTTCAATATATTTTCAAATTGATTTTGGACAAGTTCTAAATTGTATTTTTTCTCAGAACTATATGGAATAATTAAATCTCTATCCTCTATTTTTAATACTTTAGCGATATTATTAACCTGTTGAAAAATTTTAGATCTAGCAACTTTATCTGCCTTTCCAGCAATGACAAATCCAGTAAAACCAATTTCCTTAATCCAATCATACATCTGTTTGTCCTGTGCTGTAGGATCATGTCTAATATCTACAATTAAAATAGTTTCATAGAGATTATTTCTATTATTTAAATAAGTTTCTATAATTGTAGCCCAGTTATCTTTTTCAGCTTTAGAAACTGCTGCATATCCATAACCAGGAAGATCCACAAGCCTAAACTCTTCATTTATATTGTAAAAGTTTACAGTTCTTGTCTTTCCCGGTTTGGAACTTGTCCTTGCAAGATTTTTCCTGTTTATAAAAGAATTTATAAAACTGGACTTTCCCACATTTGACCTACCTGCAAGAGCAATTTCTGGCAAACTGTCGTCGGGATATTGACTTAAAGTTGCAGCAATCTTTTCAAGCCTTGAGCTTCTTATCTTCATATTGTAATTAAAGAATTATTCTTGAGAAGCTTCTGCACTAAAGTTTCTTTGTCCAAGTTTTGCATCAAATTGTAATAAACCAGCAACTGAATTGTCAATTTTTTCAAGTAATGCAATAAGTTCTTCAAAAGTTGCTTCTTCTTCAACTTGTTCAGTTATAAACCAATGAACTTGAATCTCTGTTCTATAATCTCCAGCTTCTTTAGTATCCTTCATAATTTCATCAAAGTTAGAAGTTACTATTTTCTCATGAGCAAGAGCTTTTTTAAATACATCAAGTAGATTTTCATAATCAGCTTCAGGTTGTGGCACTGCTTTAAGTTTTACATCAAATCCAATGTCCATTAAATATCTTTCAAGTCTTTTAGCATGTGACATTTCTTCTAACGCTTGTTGAGTAAGGAAGTTTGCAACACCAACCCAATTTTCTTTTTCTGCCCATAAAGCCATAGCTTTATAAATATAAGCAGATTCTATTTCAAAGTTATATTGTTCATTTAATTTATCTAATACCATTTTGTTATCCATAACATCCTCCTATAAGTTTTTATGACTTGGCAAGACAACCTCGCCCTATAAATATATGTACCCTTTGACTTTCTTTTTAAACATTATCCTAAATTCTTTTACAATCCAAAAATATCTAAAAATATATTAGCAATTCTTCAAAACAATTTAAAATAACTGTTTTTTAATACTAATTCCAGCTTATACGAAATTAAAATTTCAATTTATTATCTAGACACCCGGGAATAAGACGCAGCTGCAAGAAAGGTAGTACATTGAATAAAAACCAAGAATTGCAGATACAACAAATCATTTCTGAAAAAGATATGTCAAAAGTAGATATGTTAATAAAAAGGTATCATCCACTTATAGTTTCATCCGTTAGAAAATGTTATGGTCACGACTATGAATTTGAAGAACTATACGACCAAGGTGTCCTAGAAGTATGTGAAGCTCTTAAAGAATATGATTGTAAAATAAACAACTCTTTTGGAGGATACTTAAAGTCCAGACTATATTACTTCTATTTAACTAAGGGGAAGAAAAAAGAGCCTTTGTCTCTAGATATGCCCGTTGGAGAAGACAATCTTTGCCTTATGGACTTACTAGAAGACGATTTAAATATAGAAAGAGATTTTTTAAAAACCGAACAGCACAAAGAGCTATTTGACGCACTCAATACCTTAACTAGTAGACAGCTAACTGTAGTATTAGACTTTTACTTTAAAAGAAAGTCCATTGAAGAAATCTCTAATAAAATGAATATAAAATACCGAACTGTTGTAAATACAAAAACTAGAGCCTTGGAAAAACTAAAAATCTTTTTGATTAAAGATAGTAAATAATCAAAATTTTAGAATCTATACTTAGGAGGTGAAACAAATGGCAAATATAAAAAGCACAAAATTAAAGCTTGGTTTTAAGATTGATGAAGACGGAAAACTAAAAAACAAGTCCAAGACAATCCAAAACATTTCAAGCGAAGCCTTAGATGAAAATCTAATAGCTGTTGCAGATAATCTATACGCTCTAATCGACGGAACTGCAGAAGAAACTACAAAAATCGTAGAAACACTTTTAGCCTAGTAACTTAAACAAGCAAAGGGAGGTGAAATAATGCCAAAATATTTATCAATGAAATTTTCAAATGAAGCTGAGGATAAAATCACATTGAACCTAAGCTACATTAAAGAAGATTTAACTGACGAAATTGTAAAAGACGCGGTTACATCAATAGCTCAAAATAAGGTGCTTATCGGTAAAAACGGTGTAATAGACAAGGTTGTAGAAGCTAAATTAGTTGAAACCACTTATAGAGAATTTAACGTATTATAAAACTAAATCCGGCACTAAGTGCCGGATTTTATTTACAAATTTAAGAAAGGAGTAAAAATGAACGAACTACTAGACTACATCTCTAATATTGGATTTCCCATTGTACTATCTTGGTTTTTAATAACTAGAATAGAGAGTAAATTGGAAATTCTATCTGAGAGTATAAAAGAATTGTCATTAGTAATACAAAAAATTAAATAACAATAAGTTTAATTCATGTAGAAAGTAAGGCTAGGTTTATAAACCTAGCCTTACTTATAAATTATTATAAAGTCAATTCCTAAAGACTTTCTAAACCTATATTCTTATCTAAATTGAGTTTTTATAGTAATTAAGGATATGGTAATATTTTTTAATTTGTTGAATTTCCATATATTTTTTCATATAAGAATAATCAGGTTCACCATTTAAATCTATTGGTAAAAAGATTTTTTGCCTTTTAAGTCTTGCTGTTCCCATTTTATAACCATATCCATACTTCTCTTTTTGTTGTAAGAGAACTCTTGTCAGAAATAATGAAACATACTTATCTTTTACTTTTAGTTCAAGCTTTCTTGTATCATTGCCATATAGAGCAAAGTAAGGATGGAAAAATGCAAATCCAACAGATCCATTACGATTAATGCTGATACAATCCTTAGCTAAAGTTTTATTGGTATTTTCAACAAAATAACCTATACCATTATTTATTGATGTAGAGGTAATATAGGGTGTCTTCCCGTCAATCCTTTCTTTAGCATATATATCAATCCCTGAATTAATATCTAGAATATCTTCAAGCCAAAATTCTTTCCATTCTTTTTCATAAAGAGATAGAAGTTTAGATTCCTTAGAAATGGCTAACTTATATATATATATTCAAGCACTTTTTCAAGCTTTTCAGATTCTAACTTTTGCATAAATTTACTCATATATTCCCAGTGGGGGTCTCCATTTTTGTCAGTTGGTAAGATTATTTTTTCTCTCTTTATTCTCTTATCGTTGATTTCTCTATTAAAAGAATATTTATCCTCTAGCCTCTTTATGATAGTTGCCATAAATAAATATATATACTTATCTGGATTATCTA
>JAUNLT010000004.1 GCA_030532135.1 Lagierella massiliensis
TTTTTTTATTTGAATATTTTCCTTAATGTTAAAAATCTTAAAACTTAAAATTTTGCACTTTTAGTTAAAGTATATATATTATTTGCTGTAAAAATATTAAAAATATTTCTTATTTACACCTTCTAATTAGGATTAATAAAGTAATTAGAAGGTGTTTTTTATTGAATATTTTCTTTTTAGAAAGTTCTAATATGGTAATTAAAGTAAACTACATACAAATATATAGTTAATCTCAAATAGATGATATAGATTTTTTATAGAATATGAAAAGGTATTCTTAATTAAAATAAATCTAGTTTTCAATTTTCATAAAAAATAATATAAATTAATTTAGAAGTTAAAATTCTTAGGTTATTAAATAAAATGACGGTTTATTAATATTAATTTTTGGATTTCAAGATCAAAAAAGTTTTTTTAATTGTCGTTATATCTTTATAAATCAATGTTTATACATATCAAAATTAAAAAGTTTTTATAATGTTGTAACAATGACACTATTGATTATTAAACTGTTGTATCAACAACTTTAATTTTTGATCTTTAATGATAAACTTTAAGTAAGGTAAATCATCTAGAAAAAGGTTTACCTAAGAGGTGAAAAACATGGAGATAATAACTGTAACTAATAACAAAAAAATTGAAGATAGCTCTAATGTGGTTAGAGTATTTGGAGATTATAGAGATGTTCTAATAAAAACAAGAGATTTGGTGTATTTAGGTCATGAACTTATTTCATATCCTCTAAATGCTAGTATTAAAATGTTTTTCTCTCCAATAAAGTCTATTCTTATTTCTTCTAAGAGGGATTTTATTTCAGAAGATTCTGTGATGTTAATAGAAGAAAGTATTATGAAATATGATTTAACATTGGGTCAAAGAAAACCTGAATTTAGACATGAGAAAGACTATGAATTACTTGATTTTGAACTTTATAAGTCCTCACTAGAGGAAGCTTCTAGGTTTAATTCTATAAGAAAGGGTGAATAGGTTGAAGCTTGAATTGCGTAAAGTAGAGATAAAAGACATCCAGTTTGGCGATGAGACAATTGTAAAAGATAAAGTATTGTATATCGCTAAAGATGATTTTATCGAAGAAATGAAAAAAGTTTCTGGAGTTAAGGATATTAAAGTTGACTTAGCTAGACCAGGAGAAAAAAAGAGGATAATTCCTGTAAAGGACGTTATCGAGCCAAGATTTACTGTTGAAGGAACAGGAGGATTCCCTGGAGTTACTACTGATGTAGGTCCTTGTGGAGATGGTATTGTCAATGTATTAGATCAAACAGCAGTTGTAACCATTGGTGATATTGTTGGATTCCAAGAAGGTGTAATTGATATGTGGGGCGAGGGTGCTAAGTGGACTCCGTTTTCTAAAACAATGAATATAGTTGTAGACATAACACCTATTGAGGGATTAAATCCACATGAACACGAAGAAACTTGTAGAATAGTTGGTCTTAAAGCTTCCGAATATATAGGCTCTGCTTCTAAAAATGTTGATGAGTTTAAAGAAGTAGAAACTTTCGAAATGGGAGATAATGTTGAAGAAACAAATAAATATCCAGATCTTCCTAAAGTTGTTTACGTTGAGATGTTAATATCTCAAGGTCTACTTCACTCTGGTTATATTTATGGTGTGGACTCTGCACATATCTTACCGACTTTAATACATCCAAATGAGGAGTTGGACAATGCAGTAATTTCTGGTAACTGTGTAGCTGCATGTGACAAGATTACAACTTATCAACATCAAAATAATAATGTGATTCGTGAATTATATAATAAACATGGAAAAGAAATTAACTTCCTAGGTGTAGTATTAACGCCTGAAATGACTACTTTAAATGGAAAATTTGTATCTTGTGACTATACTGCTAAACTTTGCAAGATGGTTGGAGCAAATGGTGTAATCATATCTGAAGAAGGTTATGGAAATCCCGATTCAGACTTAGTTATGATTTGTTCTAGACTTGAAAAACAAGGTATTAAAACTGTACTTATAACTGACGAATGTTCTGGATGGGATGGAACAAGTCAGCCTCTAACTGATACTGCTAAAGAAGCTGTTGCCGTTATTTCAACAGGTAATGTAAGTCATATAGTTGAGCTTGAAAAGGCAGATGAAGTTTTAGGAGATCCTGAAGCTATTGCTAACCTTGCTGGAGGTTGGGCAGGGGCTTATGATCCTGAAACAGGAATAATGAAATGTGAATTGAATGCCGTAATCGGAGCTACTTCTGAGATAGGTTATCACAATGCAACCTGTAAACTATATTAGGAGGAGAAGATGAGTAAAAAAGTAATATATTATATAAATCAATTCTTCGGACAAATCGGTGGGGAAGAAATGGCCCATATAGCTCCTGAGTATAGAGAAGGTGGCGTAGGTCCTTCCGATGCTTTTTCAAAAAAAGCTGAAGGAATTGAATTAATTGGAACGATTATTTGTGGAGATAATTATTTTAATGAAAACAATGAAGAAACTTTAGAATTTCTTGAAAATATTTATAAAGAACACAAACCTGACTTAGTTGTTGCTGGACCAGCATTTAATGCAGGAAGATATGGTGTTGCTTGTGCAGGGGTATGTAAATTCTTCAATGAAAAAGGAGTTACATGTGTTTCTGGTATGTATGAAGAAAATCCAGGTTTGGATGAAGCTAAGAAATATGCTTATACTATCCCAACTGGCAATTCTGCAGCATCCATGAGAAAGGCTATGCCTGAAATGGTCAAATTAGTTAATAAATTAGCTAAAGACGAAGAATTAGATCCTTCAGTTGATGGTTATTTCCCTCAAGGTCAAAGACGTACTATCTTGGTAGAAAAAATAGGATCCCAAAGAGCAATCGAAATGTTGATGAAGAGATTAAACGGCGAAGAATTTGAAACAGAACTTCCAATGCCTGTATTCGATTCTGTGGAACCTGCTGAAAATATTAAGGATCTTTCTAAAGCTACGATAGCTCTAGTAACTTCTGGCGGTATTGTACCTAATGGAAATCCTGATAAAATTCAATCTGCATCTGCACAAAAATGGGGTAGATACGATGTATCTGGTAGAGAAAACCTAGGAGAAGATTACTATACAATTCATGGAGGATATGACCCTGTATATGCTAATGAAAAGCCTGATAGAGTAGCTCCTTTAGATATGTTATTTAAACTAAAGGAAGAAGGAGTTATAGGAGATGTGTATAAATATTTTTATACTACTACAGGCACTGGAACAGCGGTTGCAAATGCAATTAGATTTGGAAAAGAAATTGGACAAGAACTTAAAGATGCAGGTGTTGATGGAGTAATATTAACGTCTACTTGAGGTACTTGTACACGTTGCGGTGCAACAATGGTAAAAGAAATTGAAAGATTAGGTATTCCGATTGTTCATATGGCTACTATTACAACTATTTCTCAATCAGTAGGTGCAAATAGAATAGTTCCAACAGTTGCAATACCTCACCCTGTAGGAAATCCTGATTTAGGCGAAAAAGAAGACTCTTTTAGACATGAAATGGTAGAAAGAGCTGTTAATTCACTAGCTACAGAAATAAAGGAAAGCAAAATCTTTAAATAAACAATAAGCAGAGCCTAGGCTCTGCTTGAGTTTAGAAGGATCATGTCAAAATATTGACAAAGAAAATTAAAAAGGAGGACGTTATGAGTAATGAGAGTAGAAGCAGTTGGAATAGTAGATTTGGTTATATTATGGCTGCCGCGGGTTTCTCCATAGGACTAGGTAATATTTGGAGATTTCCATATCTTGTTGGTACGAATGGTGGTGGAGCGTTTGTTCTATTATATATTATAATCTGTATTTTAATAGGAATTCCTCTATTTTATATGGAGGTAACTTTAGGTAGAAAAGCAAAAGCAAGTCCTATTTTAGGCATGAGAAAATTAACTAAAAAAGGAAGTCCATGGGTAAGTTTTGGATGGCTTGGAGTTTTAAGTGCTTTTTTTATTCTTACCTACTACATTCAAATTATGGGATGGATTTTAGCTTATTTAATTAAAATGGTTACAGGGGAAATGAAAGGATTTGCTCCAGAACAATATGTAGATAAATTTAACGAATTGTTACTTAATCCTGGAGCATTAGTAATATATACTTTAATATGTGTAGTAATAATAGCTATTATATCAGCAAAGGATTTAAGCTCTGGACTTGAAAGAGCGTGTTCAGTAATGATGCCGGCACTATTTATAATGTTGATAATTGTGGCTATAAGATCTATTACATTACCTGGAGCAATGGAGGGTGTTAAGTGGTATCTGAATGTAGATTTTTCGCTTATAACACCAAAGACTTTTTTAATAGCCTTAGGACAATGCTTTTTTTCTGTTGGAATAGCTAGTGGAGGGGCTTTTGTATACGGTTCATATTTAAAGAAAGATTCTAATATACCATCCGATGGGCTTATGGTAATAGGGTTTGATACTCTTGCTGCTTTAATAGCAGGATTTGCAATATTTCCAGCTGTTTTTGCACTAGGGTTACAACCTGATTCTGGATCAAATTTACTATTTATAACCATGAGTAATGTTTTTATGAATATGCCTTTTGGATCAGTATTTGGAGTATTGTTTTTCTTACTAATGTTCTTTGCTGCTTTATCATCAGCATTAGGATATTTAGAACCAGTGAGTTCTTCTTTTAGCGAATTGTTAAATACATCAAGAGCAAAAGGAGTTATATATGCATTAACAACTATATTTTTAGTTGGACTATTTACTATTTTTGGACATAATATATTGAATAATGTAAAAATTACTGGAAGAAATCTATTTGATTTCGCAGATTTTCTATCTGGTAATATTCTTATGCCTCTTGGTGCTATTGTGCTTATACTATATACATTATTTAAGTGGAAATTTGAGAACTTCAAAAATGATATAGATGAAGGCGCCACATCTTTTAAACTACCTAGAGCAATAAAATATATTGCTTATGTACTTCCTATAATTTTAATTATAATATTTGTTACAGGATTAATTTAAATTAGGATACTATAGATAATACTCAAAACTTAAATAGAGTTCTTGGGTATTATCTATAGTTTTTTCTTGTGGTAAATATCTGTATGTTGTAAAATAGAAATTAGAGATTTTATAAAGATTTAACAATATCGATATTAAGTCTTTTTAATTTTACAAATATTTAACTTATAGAAATGAGGTTTTGTAAAATCATGATCTGGAATGAAGATATTTTATCCAGGCCTTTGTTCAAGAATATATCCACTGAGTCTTTAGCTAAGCTTTTAAGAACTAATTCCAAAAGAAAACATTATGAATCTAATGAGGTCATTTTTAGAAAAGGCGAAAATATAAAGTACTTTTGCATTATAGAAAGAGGATTGTTAAAAACTTCTGAATACACAAATAGGGGGAAGGAAATGAGTTCTTCTTATTTTTATTATGAAAAAAACTTAGGTACAGATTACCCATTTGCAATCGATGCATTTCCATTTTATTTAATTTATGGAGGCACAGGCAAACATACTATGGATATATATGCTGTAAAAAGTACAACTCTTATTAAAATACCTATTGAGGAATTCAAACCTATTATAGAATCCGATTCTATTTTTATGTTAAACGTCTTAAATTTTGTATCCCAATTTGCATGTTATGGTCAAATAATGCTAAGAGCTGTTGAATATCGAAGAATTGAAGAAAGACTAGCATATTGGATGTTGAATGTGAACGAATCTAGAAAAAATATTTATATACCTTATTCTCAAGAAGTATTAGCTGAGATGCTTCATGTAAATAGAAGTAGTTTAAATCAGGAACTTGGTAGGTTAAGGGAGCAAGGACTAATTGATATTTATAAAAGAAAAATAACAATAAAAAACTTGGACTATTTTATAGACTTAATATAGATTTAAACTATAATTACATATTATTTACATGAACTTGATTATATTATAAAATCAAGAGGAATATATTAAAGGAGAAATTATGACAATTACATTTTCAAACTTTTTATCAGAATTGACTGTAAATTTGCCATTATTGATTACTGCCATACTTACTATGGCAGTAATCTTTGTCAACGGTTGGACCGATGCGCCTAATGCAATTGCAACCATGGTATCCACTCGTGCAATGAATGTGGACAGAGCTATTATAATGGCTGCAATTTTCAATTTTTTTGGAGTATTGGTCATGACCCTTATCAATGCTAATGTTGCAGAAACTTTATATAATATGGTTGATTTTGGAGATGATGCATCCAAGGCTTTAGTAGGTCTTAGTGCAGCTTTATTTGCAATTGTACTCTGGGCTACAGCAGCGTGGTATTTTGGGATACCTACATCAGAGTCTCATGCTCTAATAGCTGGAATATCTGGGGCTGCAATTGCAATTCAAGGTTCACTTGAAGGGATAAATGGATCAGAGTGGATAAAGGTAATTTATGGTTTATTTATGTCTACTTTGTTGGGATTTGGATTAGGATACATAGTTGTTGTACTAGTTAAATATATTTTTAATAAAATAGATCGTAGAAAGACTTTAGACTTTTTTCAAAATGGTCAGATATTTGGAGGTGCAGCCATGGCTTTTATGCATGGGGCACAAGATGGCCAAAAATTCATGGGTGTTTTTTTATTGGGTATATTTTTATCAAAGGGACAAGCACATGTAAGTAATTTCCAAATTCCAATATGGTTAATGATATTATGTTCACTTTTAATGGGGATTGGTACTTCTATTGGAGGGAAAAAGATAATTAAATCAGTTGGTATGGACATGGTTAAAATGGAAAAATATGAGGGATTTTCTGCTGATGTTGGTGCTGCTATTTGTCTTTTGATCTCTTCTTTAAGGGGCATACCTGTAAGTACAACTCACGTAAAAACCACTGCCATAATGGGAGTAGGTGCATCTAAGAGAATTAGAAATGTCAATTGGGAAGTCGTAAAAGAAATGATATTAACATGGGTTTTAACATTTCCTGGTTGTGGTTTAATAGGCTTTATAATGGCTAGAATATTTATGAAATTATTTTAAGGAGAAGCTATGTCTGTTTACAATTATTTTGACGGTTTTGTTAATATGTCTGAAAAGGCGAAAGAATGTGGAGAGTATTTAACCCAATCCATAAAATCATATGATAAAAATCTTTTAGAAAAAAATGCTATTGAAATTCATAAAATTGAGCATGAAAGTGATTTAATTAAACATGATATTATGGAAAATTTAGTTAAAGAATTTCTTCCTCCAATTGAAAGAGAGGACATAACAAACATTATTCATTATCTAGATAATGTGGTTGATAATATTGAAGATGTTTTATTAAAAATTTATGTACTTAATGTTGATTCTATAACAGAAGAAGCTATTGAGTTTTGTGAATTAATCAACAAATGTGTAGATATGTTAAATAAGTGTATTATAGAGTTTCCAAATTTCAAAAGATCTAAAGATTTAAAAAAATATATAATTGAAGTTAATTCAATTGAAGAAAAAGCTGATATACTATATATTAAAGTAATGAGAGATCTTTACAAAAATGCCAATGCAGACTATATTATCAGATGGGGAAAGATTTACGAATTAATGGAAAAATGTATGGATTCATGTGAAATTGTTGCTGATGAATTAGAAGTAGTAATGTTAAAGAACTTATAGGAGAAGATATGAAATTTTTTATTGATACTGCAAATATTGACGAAATTAAAGAAGTTGCTTCTTGGGGAATAGTAGATGGTGTTACAACTAATCCATCACTAATTGCAAAAGAAGGAAGAGTTTTTAAAGATGTAATAAAGGAAATAACAGAGATTGTTAATGGACCAATTTCTGCAGAAGTTGTAAGTCTTGAATGTGAAGGAATGCTTGAGGAAGCAAGAGATCTTGTTAAAATTCACGAAAACATAGTAATAAAACTTCCAATGACTAAAGAAGGTCTTAAGGCTTGTAAAAAGCTTACCGATGAGGGAATAAAAACAAATGTAACTTTAGTTTTCTCTGCCTCTCAAGCTCTTATGGCAGCAAAGGCAGGCGCAACATATGTTAGCCCATTCTTAGGTAGACTTGATGACATAAGCTCTGATGGAATGATTTTAATAGAAGATATAGTTGAGATATTTGACAACTATAATATTGAGACAGAAATAATATGTGCATCTGTTAGACACCCTATTCACTTAGTAAACTGTGCAAAAGCAGGAGCTGATATAGCGACTATACCTTATAAAGTATTTGGTCAAATGCTTAATCACCCACTTACAGATATAGGTATAGAAAGATTTTTAAAAGATTGGGAAAGTGTAAAAGATTTATAAATATCTGCCAATTGGCGGATATTTATTTTTAATCCGTATTGGAGGAAAAATTTGGATTTATCTGTTTTAAAAGAAAAGAAATTAGAAGACTTAAAAGTGATTGCTAAAGCTTTAGGTGTTACAGGAATTTCAAAATATAGAAAAAATGAACTCATTACAGAAATAGAAAAACAAGTCAAAGTTAATGACAGAATGAACTCTGAATCTGAAAGAGAAAAAAAACAAGAAGACTTAGAAGATTTGAATGATGATGAGGATAAAGAAAATTCTTGTGGAAACACACGAGAAATCAATGGGATATTAGATATTTTACCAGATGGGTTCGGTTTTTTAAGGTCTGATGGTTATGATTCTGGAGATGATGATATATATGTTCCTCCTGTTCAAGTTAGGAGATTTAAACTTAAGACTGGTGACTATGTTGAGGGATTGACTAGAGAAAAGAGAGATAAAGAGAAATTTTCTCCTCTGATTTATATAAATAAGGTTAATTTTGAAACTCCTGAAAATTTAAGAAATAGGAGAAATTTTGAAGATTTGACTCCTATCTATCCAAGAGAAAGACTTGTATTAGAGCACGATAGTGAAGATCTTGCTACTAGGGTTATAGATTTAGTCTCACCGATAGGAAAAGGACAAAGAGCTATGATAGTAGCTCCGCCTAAGACGGGAAAAACTACATTACTTAAGAAAATTGCTAATGCAATTAAGAAAAATAATCCCAAAATTTATCTAATAGTCTTACTAATTGACGAGAGACCTGAAGAGGTTACAGATATGCAAAGATCTGTTGATGGTGAGGTTGTAGCTTCTACTTTTGATGAGATGCCTCAAAATCATACAAGAGTTGCAGAGATTGTGCTTGAAAGAGCAAAAAGAATGGTAGAACACGGTCACGATGTCGTAATTTTAATGGATAGTTTAACTAGACTTTCGAGAGCGTATAATATAACTAGTCCATATTCTGGAAAAACTTTGTCTGGAGGGTTAGATCCTATGGCTTTAAATCACCCTAAGAGATTTTTTGGTGCGGCAAGGAATCTGGAAGAAGGGGGATCATTAACGATTCTAGCTACTGCTCTTGTATCTACAGGAAGTAGAATGGACGATGTTATTTTTGAGGAATTTAAAGGTACAGGTAATATGGAAGTAAAACTTGATAAGGATTTATCTGAACTTAGAATTTTTCCTGCAATTGACATATACTCTTCAGGAACTAGAAAAGAGGAGTTGTTATTAACCGAAGAAGAACTTAGAGCGGTTAGAAAATTAAGAAGAGCTTTATCTGATGAATCTAATCAATCTGTTGCTGATAAATTTTTTGAAATGTTAAGTAACACTAAGAGAAATAAAGATTTTGTATACAGCATTAATAAATTGAATTTTAACAGTTGAAATTGTAATTATGCTGTGCTATAATTATATAGCTAAATGTTTAATTGGTTTTGAAAGAGGTGAAAAATAATGAAGGAAGGAATTCATCCAGAATATCACGAAGCTACTGTAACATGTACTACATGTGGCAATACTTTTACAACAGGATCAACTAAAGAAGAAATTAAAGTTGAAGTTTGCTCTAACTGTCATCCATTCTACACAGGCCGTCAAAGATCTGCTGAACGTGGTGGTAGAGTTGAGAAGTTTAAAGAAAAATACAATATTAAATAATTTAAAAAGGGCAGACAAAAAGGTTCTGCCTTTTTGATTTTTAAGAAAGATTAAAAACAGCTTAGAATATACTATAAAACATATAAGAATTTTCAAAATTATTTCAATTCATATATGTTAATAATAGTAGATGTATAAATTAAATTTAAGGCTGATAAAATATATTTATTAAAAGATTATCTTTAACACAAATTAATTAAATAAAATGACTATACTTAAATTATATAATTAATTTTATATATTTAAATATATTTATTGGTTTGTGAATTAAATGCTTTCTTGAAAAATTTAAAAATATTAAAAAATTATGGAAAATTCTTGTTATAACTGTGAATAGCTTAAACTTTTATTTATCAGAACAAGATTTAAATTTTGCTATGGGGATTTTAAAATGGTTATCAAAGACATTCTAGACTTATTTGGAAAAGCTGATGGGTTTTTTGTTATAGAAAATATATTACAAATGGATAGAACTTATGCGTTGTTAAATCAAGGTTTAGATATAGAAGAAGAAAAAGAAATAGCAATAAGAAATATCTACAATAGCTATAAGCAAAATTTTCCAATAAATTATATTTTAGAGAAAAAAAACTTTTATGGCAGGGATTTTATTGTAAAAGAAGGGGTTCTTATACCTAGATTTGAAACGGAAATTCTAATTGAAAAATTGCTTTCAATGAAAATTGAATTTTCTCAAATTTTAGACATAGGTTGTGGAAGTGGTATAATTTCACTGACGTTAGCACTGGAAATTTCTAATTCTAAAGTTATAGGAGTGGATATTTCAGATAAAGCTTTAGAAGTTTCGTTGTTAAATAAAAATTTATTAGGTGTTAAAAATTGCAATTTTTACAAATCTGACCTATATAGCAATTTGATGGGTAAAAAATTTGATTTAATTGTTTCAAATCCACCATATATTACAAAAGATGATATGAATAAATTAGATAGTAAGGTAAAGAAAGAACCTAAACTTGCCTTATATGGAGGCGAGGATGGGTTAGATTTTTATAAAGCTATTATTTTAAATTCTCATTCCCATTTAAATGAAAAGGGCTACATTGCTTTTGAGATTGGATATGATCAAGGTGAAACAGTTCCCCAATTATTATATAATAGTGGTTATGAGGATATTAAAGTTATAAAAGATTATAATGGTTTTGACAGATGTGTAATTGCTAGGAGTATAAAATGATTTTTTTGAAATTATTTATGACTTTTTTTAAGATTGGATTATTTAGCTTTGGCGGAGGCTATGCTATGATTCCTTTAATAACACAGGAAGTAGTTATGTCTAATTCGTGGATTAACAAGTCGGATTTTATAAATATAATTTCAATTTCTCAAATTACTCCAGGGCCGATAGCAATTAATATTGCTACATTTATTGGTTTTAATTTAAAAGGATTACTTGGCTCAATCACTGCGACAATTTCTGTTATTCTCCCATCAATTTTTCTTGTAAGTTTAATGTTTATATTTCTTAGAAAATTTCGAAGTAATGAATATTTAAATATGTTTTTAGAAGGAATTAAAGTTGTTATAATAGGATTAATAGGTGCGGGATTCATGTCTTTAGCTACAGAAGGTTTGACGTCTATTTCAGGTATAATTGTTTTTATATTATCTTTTTATGCTGTGGGTATAAAAAAAATAAATCCTATTCCAGTTATTGTATTAGCAGGAATCATTGGTATTTTCACTAACTAGGAGGTTGTTTTGTTTTATTTTACACTTTTTAAAACTTTCTTTTTAATAGGTGCATTTACCATAGGTGGTGGAGTAGCTATGATTCCTATTATCGAGAGGGAAGTAGTAGATAATAAAAAATGGCTTAATAACGAGGAATTTATGGAAGCGTTAATGGTTTCTCAGGGACTTCCTGGTGTACTTGCAATTAATATGTCCGTGTACATAGGGCTTAAAATCAAAGGTCCAAAAGGAGCATTTTTTTGTGCACTTGGAGCGGTATTGCCTTCTTTTTTAATTGTTAGTTTAATCGCCCATTTTTATAACTCTATTGGACATTTTGAAATTGCTCAAAAGATTTTCAAGGGTGCCATCCCAGCTGTTGCAGCTGTTATAGCAGCATCAGTATATAGTCTTGGGAAAAAGTCAGGGTTTGGGATTTTGCAATTTCTGATTGCTTTTTTTATTGCAATCTCTGTTGAATTGTTTAACGTAAGTCCAATCTTATTAATAGTAGGATTTGGAATATCGAGTATTATATATAGGAAATTTATTAAAAGGACATAGAGGTGAGGTAAATGTTTGAAAATTTAGCTGCTGTAGAGGAAAAATTTCATAAATTGGAATTTGAAATTGCAGATCCTGAAGTAATGAAGGATATGGACAATTGGCAAAAATTGGTTAGAGAACATGCGGATTTAAAACCTATTGTTGAAAAATATGATGAATTGCAAAAAGCAAAAGACACTTTAGAAGAGGATAAAGAACTTCTAAATGAAAAGCTTGATGATGAGATGAAAGAGCTTTTAAAAGAAGAAATATCTGGTCTTGAAAATGATATAGAAAAATTTGAAGAAGAATTAAAGATTTTATTATTACCTAAGGATCCTAATGATCACAAAAATGTTTTTCTAGAAATTCGAGCAGGAGCGGGAGGAGATGAGGCTGGTCTTTTTGCCGGAGAACTCCTAAGAATGTATAAAATGTTTGCAGACTCAATGAATTGGAAGACTGAAATTATGGATTTGACTGATCAGGGTGTTGGTGGAATAAAAGAAGCAATAGTAATGATTACTGGTGAAGGAGCTTATTCTAAATTAAAATATGAATCTGGGGTTCATAGGGTTCAAAGAGTGCCAGAAACAGAATCGGGAGGAAGAATTCACACTTCCGCAGCTACTGTGGCAGTGCTTCCAGAAGCAGACGATGTAGATGTGCAAATAGAACAAAAAGATATAAGAGTAGATGTTTTTAGATCTTCAGGAAACGGTGGACAGTCTGTTAATACAACAGACTCGGCTGTTAGAATAACACATATTCCAACAGGCATTGTGGTTTCTTGTCAAGACGAGAAATCTCAACTTAAAAATAAAGACAAGGCAATGAAAATATTAAAGTCACGTCTTTATGATAAGATGCTTGAAGAACAGAATAAAGATATTGCAGATGCAAGAAAATCTCAAGTGGGTTCAGGAGACAGATCTGAGAGAATTAGAACATATAATTTTCCTCAAGGAAGAATAACTGATCATAGAATCAATATGACTATTTATAAACTTCAGAATTTTTTAGATGGAGATATTGAAGAAATGATAGATGCACTTATTACCTATGATCAAACTGAAAAATTAAAACTCGTAGGATAGCATTTATGCTATCCTTTTAAATTAAGAAATATTTTATTCTCTTATGATATAATTTTGTTTGGAGAAGCGTATGAAAAATATAGATATATTAGACATTTCGAATGATAAAAAGAGCTATAATGGAGCTAAAAATATTGAAGCGGTTCTAAATATTTTAAAAAATCCTCAAGATAATTTAAATATCATACATGTGGCAGGAACAAATGGAAAGGGGTCAGTTTGCAATTTTATTGCAAATGCTTTAGAAGAAAATGGGTATAAAGTAGGATTATACACATCTCCTGCCATTTTTGATAATACAGATAGATTCAAAATAAATCATGAAAATATTAATGACAAAAGGTTATTTAAATACTATGAGGATATAAAAAAACTATGTAAAGAGCATAGTATAGAGATAAACGAATTTGATATTGCTACAGTAATAGCTTTTTTATATTTTTATGAGCAAGATTGTGACTTTGCAGTAGTAGAAGTTGGAATAGGTGGAAGAGTAGATTCTACAAATGTAATAAAAAGATCCTTAGTATCGGTTATTCTCAATATAGGATTTGATCATATGGATTTGTTGGGAGATACTTTAGAAGATATTGCATATGAAAAATCAGGAATTATTAAAAATAATTCAACGGTAGTTTATTATCCTCAAGAGGATAGCATTAATAAAATTATAGAAGACCAAGCTAGGATTAAAAATTCTCAAATTATAAAACCGGATTTTTCTAAGATTAAAGATATTAATGTTTCAAAAGATATTTTAAAGTTTAAATATAAAGGATACAATTTCGATTTATTGCTTAAGTCTCATATTCAGAAATTTAATAGTGTAATAGCTTTTGAAGTTATAAATAAGGTAAAGGAAAAAGGGTTTAATATTTCTTTAGACAAGGCTGTAAGAGGAATAAATAGCACTTATATTCCTGGTAGGTTTGAAAAAATGAGAACAAAACCAGATGTAATTGTAGATGGAAGTCACAATGAAAAGGCTGTTTTATCTCTTAAAAATACTTTGAAAAAAATTTATCCTAATGAAAAACTTGTATTTATAATTGGGTTTTATAAAGATAAGGAATATGAAAAATTAATTCAGTTGACTTCAGAATTAGCATATTGTTATATATGTTGTGAAAGTGGTTCAAAAAGAAGTTTAAACTCTAAAACACTTTTTGAAATTTCTAACAAATACTCTAATATGGTGTATGATAAAAAAACTATTGAAAATTCTATTGAATTTGCTCTAGATAAATTCAAAGATAGAAATATTGTAATTTATGGATCTTTGTCATTGGTTTCAAAGGTTTCTAAGTACTTTAATAAGGAGTAAATTATGAATATTGATTACAAAAAATTGTTCTTGGATATAGATGTGGGTGAAATTCTCTTTGATGAGCCAATGAAAAACCATACGACATTCAAAATTGGTGGTCCATGTGATGTTCTAATAATGCCTACAAAGATAGACCAAATTTTAAATGCATTAAAAGTTATTAAAAAAAATAATCTTGACTACATGATAATTGGAAATGGTAGCAATCTCTTAGTTTCGGACATGGGAATTAGGAAAGTCATAATTAAGTTACATACCAACTTTTCAAAGATGACTTTGGCTAAAGAAAAAATAATTTCACAGTCGGGCGCCATGCTTAAGGATATAGCTCTTTTAGCACTTAATAACGAGCTTAGTGGATTTGAGTTTGCTTCTGGAATTCCTGGCGATTTAGGTGGTGCCATTACTATGAATGCTGGAGCATATGGTGGAGAGATGAAAGATGTATTAGAATCTGTTAAAGTCATAGACAAAGATCTTAACGTCTACGACATACCTGTTGAAGAGATGAGTTTAAGGTACAGAAATTCTAAAATTCAAGATGAGGATTTAATAGTAATAGAAGGTACTATTAAACTTGTACCTGGAAAATTTGATAAGATTAAGGCATATCAAGACGAACTTTCCTTTAAAAGAAAGTCTAAACAACCTTTAGAATATCCTTCAGCAGGTTCTACCTTCAAGAGACCCGAAGGATATTTTGCGGGAAAGTTAATTGATGACAGTGGGTTAAGAGGATATAGATACAAGGACGCAATGGTTAGTGAAAAGCATTGTGGATTTGTGATAAACGCTAATAATGCAGATTGTGATCAGGTTTTATATGTGATAAATCATGTTAAAAATACGGTTTTTGAGAAGTTCGGTGTTACATTAGAACCGGAGGTAAGAATTATTGGAGAATTTACAGAATAAAGTTATTGCCGATTATCACACTCATACGAAATATAGTAGAAATAATCATGGCAAAGGGACGATTAGAGAAAATGTGGAGGCTGCAATAAAAAGAGGCCTTAAAGAAATATACATTACAGATCATGGGCCGGGACATTATTTATATGGAATTAAAAAAAATAATATAATAAAAGCAAGAAGAGAAATTGATGAACTAAAGACAGAATATAAAAATAAAATTGATATTTTTTTTGGTGTAGAAGCAAATGTAATAGGCTATGACGGAACTTATGACATTCCTAAGGAATATACAAAATATTTTGATATTATAAATTTAGGGTTTCACAATGGGGTTGTATTTAAAGATTTTAAAAGTTATGTAATATACCGCTTCATTAATAAAATTAAATTCTCAAAGAGAATAAAAGCATATGCAACAAAAAAAAACACTGAAGCATTAATAAAAATAATTGAAAAAGAAAAAATTTTTACTATAACTCATCCAGGAGATAAAGTTCCTGTGGATATTAAAAAACTTGCAAAAGCTTGTTGCAAAACTGGAACTGCATTAGAGATAAATTCATCTCACAAAAATCTATCAATCGATCAGTTGAAAGAAATTAAGAACCTGGATGTAAAATTTACCCTTGGTTCCGATGCCCATAGACCTGAATATGTAGGTAATTTAAAGAACGCAATTAACAGAATGATAGAAGTAGGTATAGAAAGCTATAGAGTTTTAAACTTTAGAAGGAGATAAAATAATGAGAATAGTCATTGTAACAGGCATGTCTGGAGCAGGAAAGACTGCTGCATTAAATGTGCTTGAAGATTTAGGGTATTATGCAGTTGATAATTTACCTCCAGCATTAATTAAAGACTTTATTAAACTTCTAAGTACTAATAAATCAGATATTACCAAGACTGCTATTGTTGTAGATATTAGGAGTGGAATTGCATTTAATAAGCTCTATGAAGAAATTTTGCATCTTAAAGACATTGGAGAGGACATAAGTATCTTATTTCTAGATTCTAAAAGCGAAATTTTGGTTCGAAGATTTAAAGAATTAAGAAGACCTCATCCTTTAGGCAATAAAGGCAATATACTTCTTGAAATAAAAGAGGAAAGAGAGAAACTTAATGTATTAAGAGAAAATGCAACACATATAATTGATACTTCATCGCTAACGTTAGGAGAATTAAAAAGTAGAATTATATCCTATTATGGAAGTGACAAAAATAGTGATAAAAATCTAAATATTACAATTATGTCTTTTGGATTTAAAAATGGTATGTTATTAGATGCGGATTTAGTATTTGATGTTAGGTTTATTCCCAATCCATATTATGTAGAATCTCTTAAAGAAAAGACTGGTGAAGATGAAGAAATACAGAATTTTGTTTTCAAATATGAAAGAACAGATATTTTCTTGGAAAAAGTTCAAGACTTGGTAAAATTTCTCATTCCATATTATAAGGAAGAAGGCAAGTCAAATTTAGTAATAGGAATTGGCTGTACAGGAGGAAGACATAGATCTACTGTTATAGCTAATGAATTGGGAAGAAGATTAGAAAATAGTGGGGAAACTGTATTTGTTTCCCATAGAGACTCTAGATTTTGGTAAGAGAGATGAAAATTGTAACAATTGGTGGTGGAACAGGAAATTCTACCATATTAAAAGGTTTAAAAAAAATAACTAAAGATATTACTACAATAGTAACTGTAGCTGATGATGGCGGAGGATCTGGAATTATAAGAAAAGATTTAGGAATTCTTCCTCCAGGGGATATTAGAGCCTGTTTATTAGCTTTAGCAAATGCAGAACCTGAGATGAAAAACTTAATGGATTATAGATTTAAGGAAGGTTCATTAAAGGATCAATCGTTTGGCAATTTATTTATCGCTGCTATGGTTGATATATATGGCAGTTTTGATAGAGCGATTAAGGAGGCTTCAAAGGTTTTAGCAATAACAGGAAAGGTATTACCAATGACTTTAGAGGATGTAACCCTATATGCAGAATTGGATGATGGATCTTTAATTAGAGGAGAGTCTAATATAGGTAGAATTACAAAATCATGTTCACATTCTATAAAAAAAGTTTATTTAAAACCTGAAGGTCTTAAACCCATGAAAGAATCAGTAAAGGAAATTATAGATGCTGATGTGGTATTAATTGGTCCAGGAAGTCTATTTACTTCTATTATGCCAAACTTGTTAATTGAAGATATTTCTAAAGCTGTAAGAGAAACTAAAGCAACAGTTTACTACATTTGCAACTTAATGACTCAAAATGGAGAAACTTGTGGATATTCTGTTTCAGATCATGTGAATGCAATTAATTATCATATTGGCTATTCAATTATAGATAAAGTCATAGTTAACAAACAAGAGATACCCGAATATTTGCTTAGTAGATATGAGAGTAAACCGGTTTATTTTACAGATGAAGACAAAGCTTTATTAGAAAATTATGAAATTATAGAGCTTGATTGCTTTATCAATTACAAGGATAAAGTATGTCATGACTATACAAAGATAAATAAACTTCTATTAAAAGAATTTAAATAAAGAAACAGCTTATTTAAGCTGTTTCTTTATTTAAGAAAAAAGGTAATATTCTATTTCTTATAAACATCCACCTGTTTCGAGAGTCTTTGATAAATCCTGAGCTTATAGCAATAACCAAATCTAATTTTGGTATTACACATATACATTGTCCACCTATACCAAGAGCACAGTAGGCGTCATATTCTTTATAACTGTATAACCACCACAAATAACCATAACCATATTTTTCATCTTTAAAAGAATCTTTAATCCATTTTTCTGAAATTATTTGTTTATCGTCCCATTTACCATTATTTAAGTACAGAAATCCAAATTTTGCCATATCAGTAATATTCATATTAATTCCAAATCCACCAATAGAATAACCTTGAGGATCATAAATCCAACCTCTAACATATCTTCCGAATAAGTTATCTAAACCAAATCCATTCATAGGATAATAGGGTATTAAATCCATACCAATAGGGTCAAATAAGTATTTATTGGCAAATCTCCTTAGTGGTATACCGACAGCATTAGTAATTATTACAGATAATAAATGAGTTCCAATTGTGGAGTACTTAAATCTATATTTATTTTGTTCATCAGATAGTAGATTTATTGCATAATCAGTCCAATTTTCAGACTGGACAAAATCTCCTAAAGGCTCATCCCAGGAGGGGAAATCAAAAGGTGCGGTCATGTTTAAAATATTTTTTAAGGTAATTTTTCTTTTCTCGCTATTTGAAAAATTATAATCAGGGAGATAATTTGAAATAGGCTCATCAACAGATTTGATATACCCCATATCTAAAGCTATACCAAAAAGAGCTGAAAGGATAGACTTACTAACAGAAGCAAGCGGTCTTTTATCATAGGAAGTGATACCATTATAATATTGTTCAAATATGCAATAACCATCTTTTATCATCATTATTCCAGTTATATTACTATATTCATCTTTTAAAACTTCATTTAATTTTTTTAAAGTATTTTCGTCAAATTGAAAATCTTTATACTTAAAGCCTTTGGTTGGCCAATAATCGCGTTTCATTTATATCACCAATTAGATTTTATCATAGGCATACTCAATTAAGAAATTTATTAAACAAAATAAAGAAATACTTCAATATAAACAACCAATTATAAATAATCGTTGAAAGTGGTATAATAGTTAATAGTTTATTATATTTAAGGAGGATACATGGAAGAAGTTAGTGGCGGCGGAGTAATTGTCCGTAATGGTAAAGTTGTCGTTTTAAAGAAATTCCGTGGAGATTGGGTCCTTCCAAAAGGTCGTTTAGAGAAAGGAGAAACCAAAGAAGAAGCTGCTTTGAGAGAAGTTAAAGAAGAGGCTGGCGTGGATGCCGAAATTATAAGGTATATAGGATATGTAAAGTATTGGTATCGCCATATAACAGGAGAGAAGGTACAAAAGACAGTCCATTATTACTACATGGCAACAGAAACCCAAAAACTTAAACCTCAAAGAGAAGAAGGTTTTGCAGACGCAGTTTACATGCCTTTTGAGAAGGCTATAAGATTAGTAAGACATAATGCGGAAAAAAATATGATTCGCAAGGTTAAAGAATATTATAAAAGTGAAAGAAAGGGATAGACTTGTCATTTTCAACAGAAGTTAAGAATGAAATAAGCAGACAAGCCTTAAATTCGAAAGAGGAGATTATAGCAGAGTTGGCGGGGTTTTACCGCGTCAACGGATCTCTTTTATTTAATTTAGAAAACACTAGGGTTCAATTTTCTACAGAAACAAACGCAATAGCAAGGCGTATTTTCACAGAAATAAAATACCTTTATGAATATGATTGCAGTATAGAAGTTGTAAGGGGAAGCGCCTTTAGAAGGAACAATCTGTATAAAATAACAATTGGTGAAGACTGTGCAAAGAATTTATTGGAAGATATAAAACTTAGTTTCGATCCTTTTTCGATTAATATGGTAAAAGTGCCTGAAGAGTTGATAGGGGATGAAAACTTACAGAAAGCATTTATTATTGGAAGTTTTTTAGGAGCAGGCTCTATAAATAATCCTGAAAAAAATTACCATATGGAAATTGTTGCAGGAGAAGAGTCATATGCTAAAGAACTAATAAAAGTTTTAAATAATTTTAATATTTATCCCAAAATTTCTTGTAGGAAAGAGGATTTTTTTTTATATCTTAAAGAAGGAGAATCGGTTGCAGACTTTCTTTCACTAATAGGAGCGTTTCAAAGTATGTTTAAATTTGAAGATATAAGGGTTTTCAAAGAGATTAAAAACAATGTAAACAGAGTAATGAACTTTGAATCTGCAAATATGGACAAGACTATCAATGCATCTATAAGACATGTTGAAGACATTGAATTTATAATACATGAAAAGGGATTGGATTTTTTAGACGACAATCTTAGAGATATTGCAATTTTAAGACTTGAGTATCCAGAAGACTCTTTAAAGCAATTAGGTGAGAGATTAAATCCTCCAGTTGGTAAATCTGGAGTTAATCATAGATTAAAAAAGATACACAGTATAGCTGAAAGTCTAAGATAAATTTGTTGATATTTTGTAAGAATTAAAAAAAGATCTAAGACAAATTGTTGCTATAATGAATATAGGGTGATTTAGATGTATAATATATTAGTTTGTGATGACGAAAAGGACATAGTAGATGCAATAGAGTTCTACTTGACTGAGAGTGGATATAAAGTTTTTAAAGCCTATAATGGCAAAGAAGCTCTAGATCTAATTGTAAAGGACAATTTCTATGATTTAGTACTAGTAGATGTTATGATGCCTGTTATGGACGGGATAGAATTTACTAAGAGAGTAAGAAAAATTTCCTCTGTACCAATATTGATTTTATCGGCTAAAGGAGAATTACAAGATAAAGTTGGAGGGTTAGAAAGCGGAGCAGATGATTATATAACTAAACCTTTTGATTCTATAGAATTACTCGCAAGGGTTAAGTCTGCTATAAGAAGAGTTGAACTTCAAAAAAACTTTGAAAATAACCTTGACCAAGAAACTTATAATGCTGGAAGAATTAGATTAAATAATACAAAAAAAGAAGTGCAGATAGACGGTGAAAAGATTTCGGTTACTCCATATGAATATGGAATTTTATATCTATTGATTTCAAATAAGGGAAGAGTATTTAAATCTGAAGAAATTTATGAAAAAGTATGGGACTCTCCACCTTATGATGTAAAAAAAGTAGTTTCAGTTCACATCTCAAGATTAAGAGATAAGATAGAAATAGACTCTAAAAAGCCAGATCATTTAAAGTCTGTATATGGAATGGGTTATAAAATTGAATAGCACTTATATAAAAAAAAATATTAAAAAGCTTTTTAAATATTATATAGATTTGTTTATTAATATAGACGGGTATCTCGAGGAGCAAGTGATTCCCGTTTTGCTATATGTAGGTATCCAGTTGTTGGTATTTAGTTTTATAGCTTTAATATTAAATTACTCCAGCGAAGAATTGACTATATTTTTTATAATATACAGCTCTTTTATGTTTTTAATCAAAATAGTTCAAACAATAAAAAAATATGGAGCACATGCTTTTCTGATTTATGATTTTTTTAGAGGATTCAAGATTAAATATACAAAAGTATATTTTGAAGCTTTTGTTCTCATAGGTCTATTAGTAATTTTATATTTTTATGTAATTCAAGAAAATAGCGACCCTATTGGACTTGTTTTATTGGGACTTCTAGTATATAAAGTAATACTTTCAATATTAAAAAATTATCTAGGAAAAGTTTTATTAAACAGGAAAATCGAATCTTTATATAACGGCGAATATGAAAAAGTCTATATTAAAGATAGCACGTTTAACAATTCAATAGTTTTAATGGATAACTTATACTCTGCTATGAAATCATCAATTGATGCAGAATACAAGAGTGAAAAGCTAAAAACAGAACTTATTACAGGAGTGAGTCATGATTTAAAAACTCCTTTAACATCAATAATCAATTATGTAGACTTGATTAAGAGAGCCAAAACTTCAGAACAAAGAGATAAATATATAAATACCCTTAGTTACAATGCTAAGCGTTTAAAATCTATGATTATAGATTTGATTGAGGCGTCTAAGGCAGGATCGGGATCTATAGATTTAAATATGCAAGTGATTGAATTAAACGAGTTACTACTTCAAACCTATGGTCAATTTGATAAGGAGTTTGAAGAAAACAATCTCGAATTTGAATTAGATTCTTTTAAAGATAATATATTTATAAGACTTGATGCGGATAGACTAAATAGGGTTTTTGAAAATCTATTTTCAAATATTATAAAATATGCTCGAAAAGACAGTGTAGTAAAAGTGGATATAAAGAAGGAAAAGTCTTTCCTAAAGATATCTTTTAGAAATAAATCTTCTATAGAGTATGAAAAAGATATTAGAGATTTACAAAAGAGATTTATCAGATCAACAAATGCTAGAGAAATTGAAGGTTCAGGACTAGGATTATATATTGTTAAAGCTTCAATTGAATTACTCGGGGGAGAATTTCAAGTGAGATTGGAAAAGGATGAATTTGTAGCCGAAATTTTCTTTAATACAAGAGTAAAAAAATAATGGTTGGGTATAACTAGATTAGAAACTAGGTTGATTATTGCTATATAATCAACTGATAAACATAATTTAGTCCATTAACTCATAAAGTTGTAAAAAAATCAAAATTAAACTATAATCTTTATGAGGGTAGTTTCTGAAATTGTTAGTACGCTATTCTTAAGGAGGAATAAAATGAGTGCAAAAAAGACACCGCTATATGAAAAACATATTGAGCTTGGTGGAAATGTAGTTGACTATGCAGGCTGGATGTTACCTGTAGACTATGTAGGTCTAAAAGAAGAACATAAAGCTGTTAGAGAAAACGTTGGTATGTTCGATGTTTCCCATATGGGAGAGTTTATAGTTAAGGGTAAAGAAGCTCTTAAGTTTTTAAACTACGCATTTACTAATGATTTTTCTAAAGCTGATGACTTCCAAATCACATATACTTTGGTAGGTAACGAAAATGGAGGTATCATTGATGACTTGTTAGTTTACAAGTACAATGATGAACATTTTTTAATAGTTCCAAATGCAGCTAATACCCAAAAAGACTGGGATCATTTAAGTGAAGTTGCAAAAAAATTTGACGTTGAAATAACAAATACTTCTGATGAAGTTGGAGAAATTGCAATTCAAGGTCCTAATGCTCAGAAGGTTTTACAAAAAATAGTTGATTATGATCTTGACAAGATAGAATACTATCACTTTGCAAGTGATATTGAATTTAAAGGTCATAAATTATTAATATCTAGAACAGGCTATACTGGAGAAGATGGTTTTGAAATTTATACTTCTAGAGAAGGAATAGTAGAAGTATGGGAAGCTTTAATGGAAGCAGGTAAAGAAATAGATATTCAACCATGTGGACTTGGATGTAGAGATACATTAAGATTTGAAGCTTCAATGCCTTTATATGGAAATGAAATGGCAGATGACATCTCACCTCTTGAAGTAGGCTTAAAATTTGCTGTCAAATTTGACAAAGATGACTTTATTGGAAAAGCAGCAATGCAAAAAGTTTTAGAGGAAGGTCCAAAAAGAAAATTAGTAGGTCTTGAAATTCTAGATAAGAGACCTCCAAGACAAGGATACGAAGTAGAAAAAGACGGTAAGAAAATAGGAGCTGTAACTACAGGCTATCTATCACCAACTTTAAACAAGAGACTTGCAAATGCTTTAATTGATATTGAAGAAGCAGAATTAGGTAATGAAGTTGATGTTATAGTTAGAAATAAATCAACTAGAGCTAAGGTAGTTAGTAGAAGATTTTTAAAAAATAAATAATTAGTCTATAAAAGTCAATAAAGGCTTTTAGATAATAAAAATAAAATTTTAGGAGGATTTAATAATGAACGTAGAAAAAGGATATTTATACACAAAAGATCATGAATGGGTAAAGGTAGACGGAGAGATAGCTGAAATAGGTATCTGTGACTACGCGCAAAATCACCTAGGAGACATCGTGTATGTTGACCTTCCAAGTGAAGACGACGAAGTAGAAGTTGGAGAAGAAATCGCTTCTGTTGAATCAGTTAAAGCAGCTTCTGAAGTTATGTGTCCTGTAGCTGGAACAATTGTTGAAGTTAACGAAGAATTAGACGACGATCCTGCACTATTAAACAAAGCACCTTACGAAACTTGGATTTGTAAAGTTGAAATGTCAGATAAGGCTCAATTAGATGAACTTATGTCTGACGCTGAATACGAAGAATATATTAAGGAGGCATAATTTATGTCCAAATATCCATATATCCCTAACACTGATCAAGATGTTAGGGAGATGTTGGATGTCATTGGGGTTGAATCACTAGAGGATCTTTTCTCTGATATCCCTAGTGACATGAGATTAAAAGGTGAACTAGATTTACCTAAAGCTAAATCTGAGGGAGAGGTATTTTCATACCTATGCAAACTTGCATCTAAAAATAAATCAGTTAGTGATTTAACTTGTTTCCTTGGAGGCGGTGTCTATGATCACTATATACCAAGAGTAATTAATCATATTACTGGAAGGTCTGAATTCTATACAGCATATACACCATATCAACCAGAAATTAGTCAAGGTACTCTACAATATATATTTGAGTTCCAAAGTTTAATGACTAGACTTACAGGTATGGAGTATTCAAATGCATCACTATATGACTCACAAACTGCTGTAGCAGAAGCTGCAATAATGACAGCTAATATGTCTAAGAAAAATAAAATTGCAATATCTGAAACAGTAGATCCACAAGCTATAAAGGTTTTAAAAACTTATGCACATGCTAGAAATTATGAAATAGTAATTCTTCCTAGCAAGGACATGGTTACAGATCTTGAAAAAGCAAAAGAGCTAGTTGATGAAACAGTTGGATCAGTTATTATTCAAAGTCCAAACTTCTATGGATACCTTGAAGATATGCCATCTTTTGTAGAATTAGCTCATGAACAAAAGAAGAGATATATTGTTCAATCTACTTCTCCACACGCTTTGACAACTATGAAAAAACCTGGAGAAATTGGTGTAGACGTAGTTGTTGGTGAAGGACAAGGATTAGGTATACCTCTAAGCTTTGGAGGACCTTATTTAGGACTATTAGCTTTTACAAAGGAATTTATAAGAAAAATTCCTGGAAGAATAGTAGGACAAACTGAAGATCTTGACGGAAAGAGATCTTGGGTATTAACTCTATCAGCTAGAGAACAACATATTAAAAGAGATAGAGCAACTTCAAACATCTGTTCAAACCAAGGACTTAATGTACTTGCAGCGACTGTGTATATGTCACTTCTTGGAAAGAAAGGTATGAAAGAAGTTTCTTCTCAATGTATAGCTAAGTCTCATTATTTATTTGATGAACTTACTAAACTTGATAAGGTGAAGAAATTGACAGATAAGCCATTCTTCCAAGAGTTCACAATTGGATTTGATGCTGATGAAGACGAAGTGTTAAGAAAATTAGAAGATAATGGAATATTAGGTGGTATCAAACTTTCCACTATAAATCCAGAACTAGGTAAAGGTCTTATTATCGCAGTTACTGAAAAAAGAACTAAAGAAGAAATGGATAAATATGTAGAAATTATGAAGGAGGTATTATAATGTTGAATGATTATGACAAATTAATATTTGACTTATCTTCAGAAGGTAACACCGGTTATATGCTTCCAGATTCAGAATTTGATACTGAAAACTTATCTGCATATATTCCGGAAGAGTTCTTGACTGAAGAAGAATTAGATTTCCCAGAAATTAGTGAAGTTGATGCTATAAGACATTACACTCAATTATCTATGAAAAACTATGGGGTTGACACAGGATTTTATCCTTTAGGTTCTTGTACTATGAAGTACAATCCAAAGATAAATGAAGATGTGGCATCCCTGGATGGATTTGCTAATATTCACCCATACCAACCTCAAGACACTGTTCAAGGTTCTCTACAACTTATGTATGAGGTAGCACAATCACTTATTGAAATTGCTGGTATGGATTTTATGACATTGCAACCTGCAGCAGGTGCTCATGGTGAAATAACAGGTGTTATGCTTATGAAAGCATACCATGAAAGTAGAGGAGATTTTAAGAGAAATAAAATTATAATTCCAGACTCTGCCCATGGTACAAACCCTGCAACAGCTGCAATGGCAGGATATAAGACTATTGAAATCAAATCTAAACCAAATGGTATGGTAGATATTGATTTATTAAAATCTGTAGTTGGTGAAGACACAGCAGGACTTATGCTTACAAACCCTAATACTTTAGGTATCTATGATGAGAATATTAAAGCTATCACTGATATAGTTCATGAAGCTGGTGGACTTGTTTATTACGACGGTGCCAACATGAATGCAGTTATGGGTTATAGTCAACCGGGAAGAATGGGATTTGACATTCTACACTACAATGTTCACAAGACTTTCTCAACACCTCATGGTGGTGGAGGTCCAGGAGCAGGACCTGTAGGAGTTAAAGAGTTCCTAAAAGAATTTTTACCAACTCCAATTGTTGAAAAGAAAGAAGATGGAACTTATTATCTAAATTACAATCTTGAAAAATCTTATGGACAAATGAAAGGATTCTATGGCCATTTTGGAATCTTAGCAAGAACATACACATATATTCTTACTTTAGGTTCTGATGGATTAAAACATGCAAGTGCTATGGCAGTTTTAAATGCTAACTATTTAGCTCAAAGATTAAAAGGTGCATACAACTTGCCAATTGATAGAGTATATAAACACGAATTTGTTCTAGCAGGAATTAAAGATGATACTCATACTGTAACAACTTTAGATGTTGCAAAGAGAATTCTTGATAAGGGATTCCATGCACCTACAGTTTATTTCCCATTAATTGTACCTGAAGCAATAATGGTTGAGCCTACAGAATCTGAGTCAAAGCAAACATTAGATGAATTTACTAAAGCTTTGCTTGAAATATCTGAAGAATTAAAAGAAGATCCGCAAATTCTTAAGGAAGCTCCTCACGACACACCAGTGAGAAGACCTGATGAAACAAAAGCGGCTAAAGATTTAATCTTAAAATACGAAGGGGATTTGAATGCCTAAAATAGTAGTTATAGGCGCAGGACCTGGCGGATATGAAGCAGCCATTAGGGCTGCTCAGCTAGGTGCTGACGTTGTTTTAATAGAAAAAGGAAGAGCAGGTGGTACTTGCTTAAATATTGGTTGTATACCAACTAAAACTCTTTGGAAAATTGCAGAACTTTATGACCAAATTAAAGAGTCAAAGACTTTTGGAATCAATCTGGAAAATCCAAGTATTGATATGAAAGCTGTAAAAGAGAGAAAAGACTATGTTGCAAATAGGATGAACCAAGGAGTTAATTTCTTAGTAGAATCATATCCAAATTTGGAATACATTCAAGGTACTGCATCATTTAAAGATGAAAAGACTGTAGTTGTAAAAACTGAAGAAGGGGAAGTGGAAGTAACTGGAGACAGCTTCATAGTTGCATCTGGTTCTGTCGCTTTAGTACCAGGTTTTGAAGGAGCTACTTTAGACGGAGTTTTAACTTCAACTGAGTTACTTGATCTAGATTATTTACCTAAGAGTCTTGTAGTTATTGGTACTGGAGTTATAGGTATGGAATTTGCATCTATCTATAATTCTTTTGGAACAGAGGTTACAGTTTTAGGATCTGAAGTGCTTGCTGCAAGTGATGGAGAGATAACCAAGAGAATTCAATCCCTATTTAAACAAAAAGGAATGAAGATAAATAAGGGATACAGAGCAGAAAAAATCGAAAAAACTGATAACGGTTTAAAGGTTATTGCTAAAAATAAAAAAGGAAAAGAACTTGAAGTTGAAGGGGAATTGGTTCTTATGGCTATAGGAAGAATTCCTTACACTGAAGGTCTAAACCTTGAAGCTATTGGTGTTGAAACTAATAGAGGTGGAATTGTTACAACTGATGGTTGCAAAACTTCAGTTGATAATATTTATGCAATTGGTGACTGTGTTTACGGAAACAATCAGTTAGCACATGTGGCATCAAATCAAGGTCTTAACCTTGTTGAAACTTTGATGGGTAATAAACCTCATATTAATGAAGAAGTTGTACCTGCTGCAACATTTACATTACCTGAAATAGCTCAAGTTGGTAAAACTGAAGAGCAACTAAAAGAAGAAGGAATTGAATACGATAAATCTAAATTCTTATTCTCAGGAAATGGTAAAGCAGTGTCTATGGGAGAAACAGATGGTTTTGTTAAGATATTAGCTACTAAAGATCATGAAAAAATTCTTGGAGTTCATGTTTTTGGACCACATGCTAACGACTTAGTACATTTCGGTGCTATAGCAATGGCAAATGATTTATCTGTAGCAGACTTAAATAAGACTATTTTTGCCCACCCAACATTAGCAGAAACTTTCATGGAAGCTTCTCATGGAATGTTAGGTGCTTCAATTCATAGTGCAAACACAAAGTAATCTAAAAATTTGATTTACTAAGGAAGTCTATATAGACTTCCTTTTTTTACATATTTAAAATTAGATTATTATTTTTCAAAATGATTATGAAGATAAGGCTTAAATTTTTATGGTAATTTATGATAAAATATAAATGTAAAGAATGGGGGAAGTATGAAAAAAATTAGAGTAGAAGATGCAATTGGACATGTTCTTCCCCATGATATGACTAGAATTGTTAAAGGCGAATTTAAAGGTCCTGCCTTTAAAAAAGGTCATATTATAACAGAGGAAGACGTTCCAAAACTATTACAAATGGGAAAAGAGCATATATATATATTAGAAAAGAATGAAAATCTAATACATGAAATAGAAGCTGCTAAAGTACTAGGTGAGATTTGTTTAAATGAAAATATGACTTTAACAGATGTATCAGAAGGTAAAATAGGTGTAAAAGCAACAATAGATGGTTTTTTTCAGGTTGATAGAGACAGGTTAATGAGCCTTAATTTAATAGATGATATTGCTATTTCAACTCGACATGGAAATATACCTGTAAATAAAGGAGATGTATTAGCGGGGGCTAGAGTAATACCTTTGTTGGTTGAAAAAAACAAACTAACGGAAGCTAAGAATATTTTTAATGGTGAACCAATACTTAAATTGGTTCCTTTTAAAGAGAAGAAAATAGGTGTTATTACAACTGGATCGGAAGTATATCACGGAAGAATTAAGGATGAATTTACACCTGTAATAATAGACAAAGTAAATAAGTTTGGATCGAAAGTTGTATTTCATGAGATTTGTGATGATAAATTAGAACAAATTAAAACAGGAATATTAAATGCGTTGGAAAGTGGATGTGATTTAATATTATGTACTGGAGGAATGTCTGTTGATCCAGATGATATGACTCCAGGAGCGATTAAAGAGACTGGTGCTAAAATAATTTCATATGGTAGTCCTATGTTACCAGGCTCCATGTTTTTAATATCATATCTTAATGGTGTTCCTGTTCTTGGTTTACCAGGTTGTGTTATGTTTATGAAAACAACAGTATTTGATGTTATCCTACCTTATGTACTTTCTGATACTTTAGTAAACAGAAACACGGTTGCAGCGCTTGGATATGGTGGATATTGTTTAGGATGTGATATTTGTCATTATCCAAATTGTCAGTTTGGTAAAGGAGTTTAATGAATAAGAGAGATAAAATTATAATTAGTATTAGTTTTATATGGTTATTTTCTTGTGTGTTTTTAATCAAGTCGGACCAAAGTTGGTTAATGCTCTTTGACAAAAGTATTCTAGAATTTATAAGGCATAATGTAAGGCTTACTAATTTTCATAAATTTATAACAATATTCGGAAATACCAATACTTATTTCTATATATTCATACCTGTTGGTATATTGATGTATCTTAATAAAAGAGGAAAAACATTTTTGTATATTTTAAGTGCAATTCTTATTAGTACAGCAGTGGTTATAATAGTTAAAAATTTCGTAGGTAGAGTTAGACCGGTTGAATATTTTGTAATAAGTCAAGGTGGATATAGTTTTCCAAGTGGACATTCACTAGTTTCTTCAGCCACATACTGGACAATATATAGAATAATAAACTTTAAGAAAAAAATATTAAATTGGTTTTTTATTGTATTTCCATTACTTATTGCTTTTAGTAGACTTGCATTAGGTGTACATTGGCCTACAGACGTTTTGACTGGACTATTAATAGGCTATAGTATTTCGGCTATAGTAACTTGTAAATATGAAAAGGATGGTATTAATGTTTTATAACCTACCACAAACTGTCACAGTATTAATTGTCCTATGCATAATAACAGTTGGTGTTATTAGAAGGCGTTCTAATGGATTTAATTTAGATACAAAGGTAAGAGACTATTTAGTCAAAAATACTTCTAGACAATCTAAAGAAATAATGGGAACAGTAACAAATCTTGCAAATGTAGATTCCATATGGGTTATGACTGTACCTATAGTTTTTTATTTAACATCAGAGAAAAAGTATGAAATAGCTTCTGCAATTATTCTTTCAATTATAACTGGAGTAATTGCAAGTCAAGGACTAAAGTTTTTGTTTCGTATTCACAGACCTGCAACAGCCAAAGAATATTACGATTTAGGCTATTCATTTCCAAGTGGTCATTCAACTGTAGGTATGAGCTATTATTTAACAATGGGTTTTGTTCTTTCAGATATGGCTGGAGGTAAACCTATAATTGTTATGGCTTTAGGTCTGTTGGCAGTTTTAATAGGACTATCAAGACTCGTCTTGGGAGTACATTGGTTTACGGATGTAGTTATAGGTCTATTACTTGGTGCAATTTGCTGTTATTGGGTAATATTTTTGTTTAGTACTGGATATTATATTAAATTAATATACAAATAGATGAAGAGCTTAGGGGGTATAAATGAGTTTTTTAGATGAATTAAGAAAAGATAAGATGAAAGCTTTAAAAGCTAAGGATAAATTAAGAGTAAATGTAATAACATTATTGATGTCATCAATTTCTTTAGAAGAAAAAGAAAATAAGAAAGTTCTTTCTGATGATGAGGCAATTAAATTTGTTCAAAAAGAACTAAAACAATTAAAAGATACATTAAATCAAACGCCAAAAGAAAGAACAGACATATTAGAAGAAACAAAAGAAAGAATTAAAATTGTAGAAACCTATTTACCTGAACAAATCAGTAAAGAGAGGTTAGAAAAAGAAATTACGGAATATATTGAATCTAATAATTTAGAAAAGTCGCCTAAGAGTAAAGGAATGATAATCAAACATACTTTAAAAATGTTTGGTTCTCAAACAGATGGAAAGACTGTAAATGAAGTAGTAGACAAGGTTCTTAAAGCATAGAGAAAGTAAGGTGAACCATGGGGATAGAAGTCAATAGATTATTTGATGCTATTTCTTATATCAGGATAAGAGATGTAATAGATATTTTAATAGTTGCTTTGGCAATATATAAAATATTTATCTTGATAAAACAAACTAGGGCAGAACAACTTATGAGGGGAGTTCTTGCTATATTTACATTTGCAATTATAAGTAGAGTTTTAAATCTTTATACAGTTTCATGGATACTAGAAAAAGCTATGACTGCTGGTTTTATCCTCTTTATTGTAGTTTTCCAACCTGAGTTGAGAAGAATGTTAGAATATATAGGAACTAGAAATATTTTTAGAAAGTCTTTTATTGACCTACAAGAAGAGACTTTACATCAAGTTGTAAATGAAGTAGTTTTGGCAATGAGCTCTCTGTCTAGACAAAACATTGGAGCACTTTTAGTCTTTGAAAACAAAACCGGTCTAAATGAAGTAATTGAGACAGGGACAAGATTAAATTCCGACATTTCTAGTGAATTACTAATTAATATATTTATTCCAAATACTCCACTACATGATGGTGCGGTTATAATAAGAAAAGATAAAATTGTAGCTGCTTCTTGCTTTTTACCAATGTCTGACAGTCAAGCTATTTCTAAAGAACTTGGAACAAGACATAGAGCTGCTCTTGGAATTTCAGAAAGATCAGATTCACTTTCCATTATTGTATCTGAAGAAACAGGTACCATTTCTGTTGCAGAAAACGGAGAATTGAAAAGGTATGTTGATGAAGAAACACTAAGAGAAATACTTATTAAGTTCTATGACAAAGACAGTTTAGAAAAAAAGGGGGATAAAAATGGAAAAATTAAAGAATAATTGGCCATTTAAATTAATCTCGCTTATATTTGCCGTTGCACTTTGGTATTATGTAGTTTCAGAAACAAATCCAAATATAAGAAAAGAATTTAAAATGATCCCCGTTATGTACAAAAATGAGGATGTTTTAAAGAGGAAAAATATGGCAATAGTAGAGCCTACTGATCCAGTCGTGAATGTTACGCTTGAGGGCAAGAGAAATGTGGTGTCTAGAGTTAGAAGAAATGATATTTTAGTTTATGCAGACTTAAATGAATTAAATGACAAAGGTGAAGTTACTTTAAGCTTTTCAGCTCCTCAAGGGACTTCTATAGTGGAAAAATCAGAATATAAATTGTCTTTAAAAATAGATGAAATTATGACTTTAGTTAAAAAAGTAGAAGTTAAAAGGATTGGAGAGCTACCATCAGATAATATTACTGTTACTGGAATAGAAGTAGTTCCTTCTGAAGTAAAAATAACAGATGAGAAAAAGTTGATAGATAAAATTTCAAAAGTTGTGGTACCAATTGATTTGTCTGTTATAACTGAAGATACATCAATCTCTAAAAAAATTGAAATATTTGATAGTAATGAAAATATTATGAATGACCTTAGTGTTGATCATACTGATGTTACAGTTAATGTACTTGTTTCTTCAACAAAACAAGTACCTATAAAGCCATCATATAAAAATGAGCCTTTTGATTTCAATTCAGAGGATCTAAAATTAAGTAAAAATAAAATAACAATAATTGGTCAAAAAGAAATTTTAGATAAAGTTAAGGATATAAGTACTCAAACTATTGATTTAGAGGACTTTGTAAACAATACAACGAAAAGTATAAAATTGAACTTTCCTGATAATATATCGCCTTTATCAAGAGAAGACAGATTTATTGATATAACGTATTCTTCGAATGTAGGACAAGGACAACCAAGTAAGCTTTTTACGGTAAGTACTGATAATATAGAAGCTTTAAATAAACCTCAAGGAAAAGCTCTTATGTTGCCAGCGGATTTAGCAGAAGTTTCAGTTAGGATCTTTGGAGATGCCAAAGTTGTAGAAACTGTAAAACTTAATGACTTTAATTTAAAGATTGATTTAAAAGATTTAGATGACGGTGAACATTCAGTTCCCATCATTGCAGAGTTAAAAAAAGAAGGTATTACTAAGACTTTAGTATATCCTTCTACAATAAAAATTAAGATTGTTAATGAATAATGGAGGAATTATGGGAAGATATTTTGGAACAGATGGGATTAGAGGAGTAGCAAATGCGGAATTAACTCCTGAATTAGCTTTTAAATTAGCAAGAGCATCAGCTCATAGATTATTAGAAGATAATAATAAGTTGATTCTTATTGGTAAAGATACAAGAATTTCTGGGAATATGTTAGAAAGTGCATTAGTAGCAGGATATAATTCTATGGGATTTGATGTAAAACTTTTAGGTGTCATCCCTACTCCTGCCGTAGCTCAATTAGTTCTTAAATATGGTGCAGAAGCTGGTATTGTAATTTCTGCATCTCATAATTCTTTTGAGTATAATGGTATAAAATACTTTGGAAGTGATGGGTACAAATTGCCCGATTCTGTTGAAGAAGACATTGAAGATTTAATAGATAACTATAAGTTAATTAAAGAAAGACCAGTAGGAGAAAATCTAGGAAGAATAGAGTATCATAAGGAATCTACAGAAGAGTATAAGAATTATTTAAAGGGTATAATTCAAACAAGGTTTGATGGTTTTAAAATTGCGTTAGATTGTGGAAATGGAGCTACTTTTAAAGCGGCGCCAGAAGTTTTTAGAGAATTAGGTGCTGAAGTGTTCGAAATAAATACAGAACCTAATGGTATAAATATAAATGATAAATGTGGCTCTACACATCCTGAAAAGCTTAAAAAAATAGTTATAGAAAATAAGTGTGATATTGGATTTGCATATGATGGAGATGGTGATAGATTAATTACAGTTGATGAGAAAGGAGAACTTCTTGACGGCGATCACTTTCTTGCAATTTTAGCTAAAAATCTAAAAGAAAATGGTAGATTAGAAAACAATGGAGTTGTGGGAACTGTAATGACAAATATTGGATTAGACAAGTTTTGTGAATCAAACGACATAAAACTTATAAAAGCTTCTGTAGGTGATAGATACGTCCTTGAGACTATGCTTAATGAAGGATATTGTATTGGAGGAGAACAATCAGGTCATATTATATTTAAAGATTATGCAACAACTGGTGATGGTCTGCTTTCATCTCTATTATTAATGGAAGTTTTAGTACATTCCAACAAAAAAATTTCAGAATTAAATTCACTTGTTACTACTTACCCTCAAGTTCTTGTTAATGCGCGAGTTAAAAATGAATTAAAAAAATCATATGAGACTGATCAGGAAATAAATAGAGAAATACAAAGAGTTGAAGCTGTATTTAAAGGCCAAGGAAGAGTATTAATAAGACCATCAGGTACAGAACCTTTAGTTAGAGTAATGATAGAAGGAAAAGATTTAGACGTTCTAAATAAAGAAGCAAAAAAAATAGCATCTTTAATAGAATCAAAATTCCTTTAGGAGGGATTATGAATAAAAAAGTAATAATTGCCGATTCAGCTTGTGATTTAAACAAAGAGTTAAAAAATAGAATGAATATAGAATCGGTTAGCTTTCATATAGATATAGAAGGAGAAAGCATTCTAGACGATGAAAGCACAAATAGAAAAAAATTTTTAAAAACTATGGAAAAAACAACTAAACGAATAGGTTCGGCAGCCCCATCACCTAATCAATTTATGGAAAAATTTGGGGATTATGAGGAGATTTTTATCGTTACCATCTCAAAAAAATTAAGTGGCACATATGGAAATGCAGTACTTGCTAAAAATATATTTTTAGAAAATTCTAATACAAAGGTTCACGTATTTGATTCAAAATCTGCAGGATCAGGAGAGACCGTAGTGGCTTTAAAAATACAAGAACTACTAGATGAAGGACTTTCATTTGAAGTTATAGTTGAAAAAGTTGAAAAATTTATATCCGAGATGAAAACTTACTTTATATTAGATAGTTTTGAAAATCTTATTAAAAATGGAAGAGTTTCAGTATTAAAAGGCAAACTTGCTAGTATTTTATCGTTTAAACCTGTGATGTGTGGTGTTGATGGAGAAATTGAAGTTTATGCAAAGACAAGAGGATATGTAAATGCTTTAAAAAAACTTTATGAAGCGATAGGAGCTGAATCAAAATTAGATGATAGAAATTTAATAATATCCCATTGCGATGCACTGGATACGGCAAAAAAAATCAAGAATTCAGTTGAACAAAAATTTAACTTTAAAAGCATACAAATAGTCGAAACTGGCCTACTAACCTCTGTATATGCCAATAAAGGGGGAGTAATAATATGCTTCTAGGTGATGGCAATCTTAAAGAAACGATAGCTGTCATTTGTGCTATGGAATCTGAAATTAAATTTTTTAAAGATACCATTGAGATTAAAAATATTACAAAAATTTGTAAAAGAAAAGTCTATGAAGGTGAATTTAAAAATTATAATATTGTATTTACTGATTGTGGGGTAGGAAAAGTTAATGCTTCTATACTTACGCAGGGAATTATAGATAAGTATAACCCTAAACTTGTTATAAACTCAGGTATTGCAGGAGGACTTGATAAGAGATTAAAACACTTAGATTTAGTTATAGGAAACAAACTGACATATCATGACTTTGACTTAAGGCTTTTGAAAAAGTATTCTCCGTTTGTAGAATACTTTAAAGGTGATGAGAAACTTTTGTCTAAATTTAAGTCTATTCTTAATGAAGAGACATATTATGAAGGCCTTATATTAACAGGGGATCAGTTTATAGTCGATGACTGTGCTAAGAGAAAATTAAACGAAAAATTTGATGCGCTTTGTGTTGAAATGGAGGGTGCTGCTATAGCACACACTTGCTTTTTAAATGACATTAATTTTTTAGTAGTTCGATCTATATCGGACTTAGCAGATGGATCGGGAGATGAAGACTATGACAAATTTGAATTTCAAGCGGGTAAAAAGGCAGCAGAATTAACATTAAAATTCATAGAAACAATATAAAATATAAAGCCCTAATTTAAATTAGGGCTTTATATTTTATATTGAAAATTTTTTTAATATTTTAAACCAAAAATCCACAAATATACCAATAAGAAAAGCACTTACAACTGTACCTATACCAACTGGTCCTTTTAGTAAAAAGGCAATTAAAGTGAAAGAGCAGTCTTGAAAAATCCTAATGGGTCTATATTTAACTTTGGATATATCTTCAATTAATAATGTTAAACCATCATAAGGAGCAACACCTAGACCTGCAGAGATATAAAAACTAATACCCAGTGAAAATATAATAGTTCCAAAAAGGAGTGAAAAGATTTTAAAAATTATAAAATTCTCATATGGGGATAGAGGTTGTAAAAATAGTGAAAAAATTTCTACACCATATCCTATTAAAATCATACTTAAAACTGTGCCCACTCCAAGAATTTGTCTATCAAATATAAAAATAAAAAACAACATTACAAGATTTGATATAACTTGAAAGTTACCAAGGCTAATTCCAAAGAGATTTCCAACTGATATATTAAAAGCAGTAAAAGGGTCAACTCCAACATTTCCTATATTTAATATGGAAATACCAAAGCTCAAAATCAAAATACCTATTATTGAATAAATAAATTTTTTAATATTTTTTTTGTATTTGATTATACTACGCATCTTACTTTTCACTCTATAGACTTTTCTATTGCTTTCATCATTAGAACATTCATTGCATCTATATAATGAAGCTTATCATCTTGAAATTCTAGACAACTTAGTTCTGTACAGGCTAAGATTGGAATTATCTGTATTGAATTTAATTTTCTAATTAAATTTTCAAAATCACTAGAATTAACTATAGATTTTTCTTTGACTATATAAATAGTATCCATGGTAAGAGATTTTTCAGATTCACTAAGAACATAATTCTCAAGTCCATATTTGGATATATATCTGTCATAAATTTTTGAATTTATAGTACCAAAAGTTCCTAAAACAGCGATTTTTTTAAAGTCAGTCTCTTTTGATATATATAAAACAGTTTCTTCAACCATATTAATAATATTAATATCAGTCATGTTTTTAAATTCATCAATAAAAAAATGACTAGTATTGCAAGGAATAACAATATTATCAACTTTTAAATTATTCATAATGTCAAAATCTGTTTTTATAGAGTTGAGAAACAATTCGTAATTCTTATCTTTTATTATTTGAGTTCTATCAGGTAGACTCGCATGATTTAAAATTACAATATCTATATGATCTTGGTCTCTACTTGCTTTTGTATTTTGAACAACTCTTTCAAAAAACTTAACAGTAGCTAAAGGACCCATACCACCAATAATGCCTAATTTTTTTATTTTAAACACCAACTTTCTAAAGATAATTATATATAATCTTTTAAGACTTGGCAATTTTAAAATTTTATAGTATAATGCTTTTTGTGCTTAATAAGTAAATGCAAATTTGATTTTACATTTATTTGAATTGTAAAATTAAATTTAAAAATCTTTTAAAAATACTTGCATTTAATTTTACAGCATGTTATAATTAAATAGTCGTCAATAAGATATGACATTTCGGGGTGTGGCGCAGTCCGGTAGCGCACGTGGTTTGGGACCATGGGGCCGGGGGTTCAAATCCTCTCACCCCGACCAAAAAAAGAACGTCTGATTTATCAGGCGTTCTTTTTGTACTTAATAAATGATTTATCTGTTGCATACCCATAAATTAAGATTTAAATATTACAAAAAAGTTACAATAAAAAGAAAAATATGAAATAAATATCGTTTAAAATGGAATAGTATAACTCTTTAAGATATAATTAGGTTAGATTTGGGAGTAAAGGAGAATAAGATGAACAGAAAATTAAAGAAATGGATATCACTTTTTATGGTCTTTTCTATTTTATTTACAACCGTATTTTTTCAAGGACTATCTAGTAGTAAGTCCTTTGCAAATGATGATGTAAATATAAGTAGTATGGAAGGGTTAAAAAACAAACCTATATACGTCAAAGATAATAGGTTTGGCACCCTAGGAGAAGATACTAAAGTAGTTTTTAGTAATGAAAGTGGTTTGAAAAGAGAGTTTAATTCTAAATACAATGAAGATACTGGACTTTATTATTTAGAGCTTATTTTTGATGTTGCTGGCATTTGGAATTTAACTCATAGTAATATCAATGGAAATATTGACGAAAGAGAATTCGTTATAAATATTTTTGAAGACCTTTATTCAATGACTGGTCATTCTAATGGCTTTGTTTCTATTAAGTCATTAGAAGAGAATCCATCAATTAATGGTGATAAATTAGAAGAGTTAATTTCAACTGTAATTGGTTATAATTCATTGGGAGATTACACTGAAGTTTTAGTTAAGCTTTCATCACCAACTTCTACATCTAACTTTATTGTTTACAATGATGGGTTGTCTTCTTCTGTATCAGTTGAAGGAGATGTGAATTTAGCTCCAGGAAAGTATCAAGTAGATGTAAAGGTCAAAGGATATTCTACAAGTGCTACATTAAACTTAAACTCCACTTATTCTAATAAGAAGGATATAAAAGTAGAAAATATCACACAGGAAGTGGAAAATTACTCTGCAGAAAATGAAGCTAAGTTAAGTGAAGTTTCATCAACTACTTCCGTTTTGGTTCAAAGACATTCAGGTAAAAATAGATATGAAACCGCAGTTGAAGTTTCAAAGAGCAAGTTTAAAAGTTCTCATTACGTTGTGCTTGCTAATGGAAGGGATTCAGAATATATTCTGCTAGGGTCTTCTCTTGCAGGAGCTTTAAATGCACCTATACTGGTTACAGAAAAAGAGAAGTTGAATGAGGCTTCAAAAAAAGAAATTCAAAGACTGAATACTAAACATGTAATTATATTAGGTGACAATTCTAAAGTATCTTCTAATGTTAAAGAAACTTTAAGTTCCATGGGCAAGAAAGTTGAAGTTATTAGTAGCTCAAATAATGCGGATATGTCAGTTAAAGTTGCAACTAAACTAAGGGAATTCCATAGTTTTGACACAGTTATTTTAACTAACGAAAACAGTTTACCAGACTCCCTCTCAGCATCGCCATTAGCTGCAAATAAAAAATATCCTATACTATATTCAAATAATTCAAGCATTTCAAATGTTGTTAAAAAATATATTGGAAATAGCATAGTAAAAAAGGTAATAATTGTTGGAGGAGATCAAACTGTAAGTAATTCTATTGAAAAATCACTTAACTCTCTTGGGAAAAGTGTATCTAGAGTTAAAGGACATAGTAGATATGATACTTCATTAGACGTTGCTAATAAATTTTTCAAAAATGCTACAAGCGTAGGAGTTGCGTCAGGACAAGGATTTGCAGATAGCTTAATATCAGGTCCTGTAAGTGGTCTTAAATCTCAACCTATAATATTAGCTAATAATTCTATTAGCACAGGTCTTAGTGGATTTATTAAAAATGGAAATATTAAAACTGTAAATATATATGGTGGAAATGATTGGGTATCTGATGCTTTCAAAGTAGATTTGCAAAACTTTTTGAAAAAATTGTACAATAGTTCAAATATTCAGGATGCAACTGGATCAAATAAGAAAATAAGAGTACTTTTAGACCCAGGGCATGGAGAAGGTAGAGCACATAATAGAGGGTATGTAGGACCTAAATGGAAAAATGAGGGAGATGGAAATTACTATTATTCCCTTATATTAGCAAAAGAATTAAGAAAATATGGTATTGAAGTAAGCACAACTAGACCTAATATAAAAGAAAATCCAGCGTTAGCTACAAGAGGAAATTTAGGAGTAAATCACGATTTATTTATCTCATTACACACTAATGCTGCAAATGGATCAGCTAAAGGCGTGGAAATTTTTGAAGATGTTGACCATAGAGCTACATCCCTTGCTACAGCACTTACAAATACAATATCTTCCACTTTAGGAACTAGTAATAGAGGTGTAAAGTATAGATATTATGGAAGTAATGGATATGGAGTTCGACCAGATTCTAATTATTATGGCGTTTTAAGAAATAATAAAGCTACTGCTGGTATGCTTATAGAGCATTGTTTCCATGACAATATGCAAGATGTTTTAAAATATGAGGGAAAACCTGAAATCTTGGCAAAGAATATGGCAAGAGATATAGCGAAGTACTTTGGACTTATTTAAATTAAAAAAGGCTACTGTTGTAGCCTTTTTGTGCATTTTTTAATAAAATATGATATACTAATTCAATGTGAATACTTTAATTACAATGGAGGAAAATTATGAGCGCTGTATTAGTTAGCAAAGAAAAGAATAAAGCGGTTTTTACTGTAGAACTTCCTAGTGAAAAACTTGATGAAGCAATACAAAAAGCCTATTTAAAAAATAAAGGTAGATTTGTAGTTCCAGGATTTAGAAAAGGTAAGGTTCCTAGAAAAATTATTGAGATGAACTACGGTGTAGAGGTTTTCTACGAAGAAGCTGTAAATTTATTATTACCTGATGCATATGAAGAAGCTGTAAAGGAACTTGAGCTTGAACCTGTAGCTCAGCCTGGAGTTGACATTGATGAACTAGAAAAGGGAAGTCCTGTAAAATTTAAATTTGAAGTTGATGTTAAACCTGAGGTAAAGTTAGGAGATTATAGCAACTTAGAAGCAGAAGTAAAATCATATGAAGTTAACGAAGAAGATATACAAAGAGTAATTAATCAAGAGCTTGATTCAAATTCAAGAGTTGTAACAGTTGAAGATAGATCTGTAAAAGATGGAGATATCGTAAATATTAACTTTATAGGAAAACTTGAAGGTGAAGAATTTGAAGGTGGATCAGCTGATAATTACGATCTTGTTATAGGTTCTGGTTCTTTCATTCCAGGATTTGAAGAACAAATTATAGGAAAGAATATAGGGGAAGAATTTAACGTCGATGTAGTTTTCCCTCAAGATTATCACCAAGAATCGCTTGCGGGTAAAAATGTTATATTCGAGGTTAAATTAAATGGAATTCAGGAAAAACAGCTTCCTGAATTAGATGATGAATTTGTAAAGGATATATCTGAATTTGATACATTAGAAGAATATAAAAATAATGTAAAAATTGATTTAGAACAAGAGTATAAGAAACAGACAGATATCGAAAAAGAAAATAAGGCAGTAGAAGCTTTGATTGAAGTTATGGAAGTAGAAGTTCCTGAATCTATGATTGAATCTGAAATAGATAGAGAATACCAAAACTTCTTATATAGAGTACAAGGAATGGGAATTACATTAGAGCAGTTTTATGCTATTTCAAACTCTAATGAAGAAAAAACAAGAGAAGAGTTAAAACCTGCTTCTGAAAAGAAGGTTATGGGAGAACTTGCACTTGACGCATTCATTGAAAAAGAAAATATTGAAGCAACAGATGAAGAAATTGATAAAGAAATTTCTGAACTTGCTAAACAATATGAATTAAAAGATGTTGATGGATTCAAAAAAACATTAAAAGAGTCAGGAGACTTTGACTTTATAACTGATACTGTAAAGAGAAGAAAAGCCTTAGAAAAACTAGTTGATATGGTAAGCTTTAAAGAAGCTTAGAAACAGTATACAGGAGGTAAATATGGCTTTAGTACCTATGGTAGTTGAACAAACTAATAGGGGAGAAAGATCTTATGATATATATTCTAGACTTTTAAAGGATAGAATAATTTTTGTAAGTGGTGAAATTAACAATCAAATGGCAGACCTAATAGTAGCACAACTTCTTTTCTTGGAATCTGAAGATCCAAATAAAGATATTCAAATGTATATTAATTCGCCAGGAGGGTCTGTAAGTGCTGGTTTTGCAATTTATGATACTATGCAATACGTTAAGTGTGATGTTAGTACAATTTGCATTGGCATGGCTGCAAGTATGGGAGCATTTTTATTAGCAGCTGGTCAAAAAGGTAAGAGATATGCACTACCTAACTCTGATATTATGATTCATCAACCACTTGGTGGAGCACAGGGTCAGGCGGAAGATATTAGAATTCATGCTGAAAAAATTCTTAAACTTAGAGATAAGTTAAATAAAATTTTAGCTGAACGTACAGGTAAACCCCTTGAAGTTATTGAAAAAGACACTGATAGGGATAATTTCCTAGAGGCAGAAGAAGCTAAAGACTACGGGTTAATAGATAGAGTTATAGAAAAATCAATGCAATAGGAGGCTTTATGTCTAATAAAGAGGATAAGAAGATTAGTTGCTCTTTTTGCGGAAAAACCTCTGATGAAGTTAATAGATTAATAGCAGGGCCAAATGTTTATATTTGTGACGAATGTATAAAGCTTTGCAATGACATAATTGATGAAGAATTTAAATACAGTCAAGAACAGGAGATAAAAGAAAGTAAATTTTATAAACCTGCAGAAATAAAAAAAGTACTGGATGAATATGTAATTCAACAGGACCAAGGTAAGAGAGCCTTGGCGGTAGCTGTATACAATCACTATAAAAGACTTAATAGTAGCATTGAAGAAGCTGATGTGGAATTACAAAAATCAAATATTCTATTAATTGGACCAACAGGGTCTGGAAAGACACTTTTAGCACAAACTCTTGCGAAAACTCTAGAAGTTCCATTTGCTATTGCCGATGCTACTTCATTAACTGAAGCGGGTTATGTAGGGGAAGATGTTGAAAATATCATATTAAAATTGGTACAGGCTTCTGACTACAATATAGAGAAGGCGGAAAGAGGAATAATCTATGTTGATGAGATAGACAAAATTTCAAGAAAATCCGCAAATCCTTCTATTACTAGAGATGTTAGTGGAGAAGGGGTACAGCAAGCGCTGTTGAAAATTATTGAAGGTACTATTGCAAATGTTCCACCTCAAGGAGGAAGAAAGCATCCAAATCAAGAGTATATTGAGGTTGATACATCAAATATATTATTTATATTTGGAGGAGCTTTTGAAGGAATAGAAAAGATAATTGAGAAGAGGAAAGAGACAAAATCTATTGGCTTTGGTGCCGATTTTCTTGGAAAACAAGATTCTAAAATCTATGAATTGTTGAAAGAAGTAAAGCAAGAAGATTTGTTAAAATATGGTTTAATTCCCGAACTTATAGGTAGAATTCCATTGGTAGTAACTCTAGATGAATTGGATGTGGATTCTTTGGTAAAAATTTTAAGTGAACCTAAGAATGCATTAGTAAAACAATACCAAAAATTATTTGAAATGGATGGAGTACAGTTGGAATTTACCGAAGATAGCTTAAGAGCCATTGCTCAAAAAGCTTATGACAGGAAAACCGGTGCAAGGGGATTAAGATCTATTATAGAAGAGTTATTATTAGACTTGATGTTTGAAATACCTTCTATGGATAGTGTAAAAAAAGTAATAATCGAAGAAAAAACTGTAGTTGACAATAAAAAACCAACTTTGGTATATAATTAATAAAGGCTCACAGATGTGAGCCTATTTTTTTGAGAGGTAAGAGATGGAAAAAGAAAAAAAAGACTCTCTTGAGAATACTTTACAGGTAATTCCTTTAAGAGGTGTAACAGTATATCCTCAAACTATTATACATTTTGATGTAGGTAGAGATAAATCTGTTAATGCATTAAATAATGCTTTAATAACAGATAATAAGATTCTCTTAATTCCTCAAAAAGAGCCTTCAGTCGAAAATCCAAGTTCTGAAGATCTTTTTGATTATGGAGTTTGTGCAGAAATAAAGCAAACATTAAAATTACCAAATGGCAACACAAGGGTCTTGGTAGAAGGATTATTTAGGTGTGAAATAATTGAATTTATTGATCAGGAAAAATATCTAACTGCAAGAGTAAGAGAAATAATAGAAAATCCTATTGATGAACCTGATGAAAGCTTTGAAGCTATTATGAGACTTTTGATGAAAGATATGCAAGAGTTTATAAAGAATAATCCTTTAATTACTGAAGATATGATTATTCCTATTTTAGAAATAAAAGACCCTAGTAGATTGGGAGATACTTTAAGTTCATATTTAAATTTAAAACCTATAAAGTATTACGAACTTTTGAAAGAAGAAGTAATAGAAAAAAGGTTAGAACTTATACATGAACTTTTTTTAAAGGAAATAGAGTATTTAAAAATAGAAGAAGAGATAAATAGAAAAGTTAACACTCAGATTAATAAAAGCCAAAGAGAATACTTTTTGAAAGAACAGTTATCTGCCATTAAAGAAGAACTTGGTGAAGAAGATGATTCAATGGTGGAAAACTATATTAAGAAAGTAAAGAAATTAAAGCTTGATAAAGAATCTGAAAAATATGTTTTAAAAGAAGTGGATAAGCTAAAAAACATGATGATGGGCAGTCCAGAAATAAATGTGGTTCAGTCTTATCTAGATGAAGTTTTAAGTCTTCCTTGGAATAAAAGTGATAAGGAAAGTTATGATATTAAAAAAGCACGCAAAATTCTAAATGAGCAGCATTATGGACTTGAGGATGTTAAAGAAAGAATTTTAGAATATATTGCGGTGAAAAAATTAACCAATGGTCTTAAAGGACCTATACTTTGCCTTGTTGGACCACCGGGAGTGGGTAAAACTTCAATTGCAAAGTCAATAGCAAATGCAGTAAACAGGAACTTTATTAGTATGAGACTTGGTGGTGTAAGAGATGAAGCTGAAATCCGAGGCCATAGAAAAACATATATTGGTGCAATGCCTGGAAAAATCATTAAACTTCTTGAAAAAGCCGAATCAAAAAATCCAGTGTTTTTACTTGATGAAATAGATAAATTGTCTTCTGATTTTAGAGGAGATCCTGCATCGGCACTGTTAGAAGTTTTAGATCCTGCTCAAAATGACAGTTTTGTAGATAATTATATAGAAATACCTTTCGATTTATCAAAAGTTATGTTTATAACTACTGCAAACTCTCTTAATACAATTCCCGAGGCATTATTAGATAGAATGGAAGTTATAAGAATAGCAGGATATACTGAATATGAAAAATTAAATATAGCAAAAAAATATTTAGTACCAAAACAAATTAAAGAGCACGGTTTGACTGATGGACAATTTGAAATTTCAGATAATTCAATTAAAAAAATAGTTTTAAACTATACAAGAGAGGCAGGAGTTAGAAATTTAGAGAGAATAATTTCTAAAGCCATAAGAAAATCTGTAATTGAAATTGTAGAAAATGGTAAAACCAATGTAAAAATTGATGGGAGAAATTTAGAAAAATATATTGGATCCGAAAAGATAGTGGACGATGACATTCCTAATGAAGATATGGTAGGAATAGTTAATGGTCTTGCATGGACTTCAGTTGGAGGAGAAATTTTGACCATAGAAGCTAATGTTATGAAAGGTACAGGCAAGCTAAAGTTAACAGGTATGTTGGGAGATGTAATGAAAGAATCTGCCCAAGCTGCAGTATCGTATATTAGAAGCAATCAAGAATCTTTAGAAATTAAAGGAGACTTTTATAAGGACAAGGACATTCATTTGCATTTTCCTGAAGGTGCAGTACCAAAAGATGGACCATCAGCTGGGATATCTATAACTACAGCATTGGTTTCAGCTTTAACCGGGAAAAAGGTTAGACATGAATTGGCAATGACAGGTGAAATAACTTTAAGAGGAAGGGTTTTGCCGATTGGAGGAGTAAAGGAAAAAGTACTTGCTGCGAATAGATACAATATAAAAACAGTTCTTTTACCTTCAGCTAATGAAAAAGATTTAAATAAAATACCGGATAATGTTCTAAAAAAAATAGATATTAAATTTGTCGAAACTATAAATGACGTTATAGACATAGCATTAGAAGCATAATTAAATTCCGTCTTATTACTCCCTTGTGGTTAATTAGATGTATGGTTATAATTATTAGTAGTAAAAGAAATTAAAGAGGTGGATTATGGATAATAGACAGTTGGCAATAAACACTATAAAAGTTTTATCTGCAGAAGCTATACAAAAGGCTAAATCAGGACATCCTGGACTTCCTTTAGGTGCAGCTCCTATGGCTTTTACCCTATGGAATGATGTATTAAAGCACAATCCTAAAAACCCTGATTGGTTTAATAGAGATAGATTTATATTATCTGCAGGACATGGTTCTATGTTGTTATATTCCCTATTACATTTGTTTGGATATGGTCTAAATATAAAAGATATAGAGAATTTTAGACAATTAGATTCTAAGACTCCAGGTCATCCTGAATTTGGACATACAATAGGAGTTGAAGCAACCACAGGTCCTTTGGGACAAGGTATATCTATGGGTGTTGGAATGGCGTTAGCGGAATCTCATCTAGCTGCGAAATACAATAAAGAAGGATATGACATAATTGACCATTATACTTATGTATTAGTAGGTGATGGTTGTCTAATGGAAGGAATATCCAATGAAGCTTCATCATTTGCAGGTACAAATGAACTTTCTAAACTTATAGTACTCTATGATTCAAACAATATTACAATTGAAGGAGATACAAATATAGCCTTTAAAGAGTCTGTAATTGATAGATATAAAGCTTTAGGTTGGGATAGTTTTCTTGTAGAAGATGGAACGAATTGTGATGAAATTCTTAAGGCTATAAATGAAGCTAAAAAGACAAATAAACCTTCACTAATTGAAATTAAAACAAAAATAGGTGCAGATAGTCCTAGAGAAGGACTTGCTAAAGCACATGGAGAACCTCTTGGAGACGATGGAGTTTATAGTTTAAAAGAAAAACTTAATTGGGATCATGAAGAAAGTTTTTATGTACCACAAGAAGTGTTGGATTTTATTTCAAAAGACAATGAAAAGAGACAAAAAATAGAAGACGACTGGAATGAATTATTTGAAAAATATGAAAAAGAATACCCTGAAGATGCAAGTGATTTAAAATCTGCAATAAATAGAGAAATTCCAGTAAAATTATTTGATGAAGATTTCTTCAAGTTTGAGAAGGATGATGCTTCAAGAGGATATTCAGGAACTGTACTAAATAGAATATCTGAAAAAATTTCTTATCTATTTGGAGGATCAGCCGATTTATCACCTTCAAATAAATCGGTTATGAATAATTCAGGATTTTATAGACCTGATGATAAAAAGTCATCTAATATAAACTTTGGCGTTAGAGAAATGGCAATGTCTGCAATTGTAAATGGAATAAGTCTACATGGGGGATTGCTTCCATATGCTGCCACATTCCTGATATTTAGTGATTATTTTAAACCATCTATCAGGCTATCAGCGCTTATGAATCAACAAGTACTATATATTTTAACCCACGATAGCATTGGAGTTGGAGAAGATGGACCTACACATCAACCAATAGAGCAACTGGCTATGTTAAGAGCAACTCCTAATATTGCAACTTTTAGACCTTGTGATGGAGTAGAAACAGCAGCTTCTTATGAATATGCTTTGTCAAATAAAAATGGGCCAACAGTATTTGCACTATCAAGACAAAAACTTCAAAATTTAGAAGAAAGTAGTAGAGATGCAATATACGGTGGATATGTATTAAAGGATTTAGGTAATAGAATTGATATTATATTAATGGCTTCAGGTTCAGAAGTTAAGTTGATAAGTGATGCAGCCGAAAGGCTTAACAAATTGGGATATGGCGTTAGAGTAATTTCAATGCCAAGCCCCGATGTGTTTTTAAAACAACCGCAGTCTTATAGAGACAAGGTGCTTCCAAAGGAAATTAGAAAAAGAATTTCAGTTGAAGCATTATCTACATTTGGATGGGATAGTTTGGTTGGACTTGACGGAGTTAAAATAGGAATGGAAACTTTTGGAGCTTCAGCACCTGCTGACAAACTATTTGAAAAATTTGGTTTCACAGTGGACAATGTAGTAGAACAGGCTTTAAATATTTTAAAGACCGAATAAAATAAACAAAAACTGATACGTATAAATGTCTATGGTTGATGAAATAGACATTTACACGTATTATTTACTTGATATGTACTTATAATTATGATATTATCGTAATTGAACTTATGCAGAGGAGGTGCCGCATGAATACTTTTTTACAAGTTTTGCTTGGTATAGTTAGTGTTGTTATTATAGTTGCAGTTTTACTACAAGAATCTAAGTCTGATGGACTTGCTTCTTTAACTGAAAGCTCAAACACAGCAGGATACGGTAGAAAGACTTCAAAAAATTACTACATTGATAGAATAGTTATAATAGCATCTATTATCTTTTTACTTTCTGCATTGATATTGGCTATGATATCAAAGTAATATATGTTAATTTAGCGATTATTGTAATCGCTTTATTTTTGTTATTATAAAATTTTTAGGAGGATAAAAATGGATACAAATGTATTTGGATATGTTGCCATTGGAGCAGGTATTTTAGCATTAATCTTTGCTTTTATTAAATTAAATTCTATATCTGCAATGTCCGTGGGAACAGATAGAATGAAAGAAATCTCTACTTTCATTCACGAAGGTGCAATGGCATATCTTGGAAGACAAAACAAAGCAATTATAATTTTCTTAGTTGTAGTAGCCGTTGTATTAGGACTAACTATAGGTATTTCAACTGCAATTTGTTTTGTTCTTGGTGGTTTACTTTCTATGGCAGCAGGTTATATAGGAATGGTTGCTGCAACTAAAGCAAATGTAAGAACTGCAAATGCTGCAAAAGAAGGCGGAATGGCTAAAGCATTAAATGTAGCTTTTTCAGGTGGAGCTATAATGGGGATGTGTGTTGTAGGACTAGGTATTATAGGTATTACAGCTTCTTACTTAATCTTTAAGGATCCTTCAATAGTAACAGGATTTAGCTTTGGTGCTTCTTCAATAGCTCTTTTTGCAAGAGTTGGTGGTGGTATTTACACTAAAGCAGCAGACGTAGGAGCAGACTTAGTAGGAAAGGTTGAAGCAGGTATCCCTGAAGACGACCCTAGAAACCCAGCTGTAATTGCAGACAATGTTGGTGACAACGTAGGAGACGTTGCAGGAATGGGAGCTGACTTATTTGAGTCATATGTGGGATCAATTCTTTCAGGTATAACTTTAGGAATGATTGCGTACGGCGCACAAGGAATCTACTACTCAATAGCAGTAGCATCAATTGGAGTATTAGCCTCCATTATAGGTATATTATCTGTAAGAGGAGATAAGGATCCTCAAAAAGCTTTAAATGGTGGTACAATGATATCTGCAATTATTGCAATAATAGGAGCAGGAATACTTTCAAAAGTCATATTAGAAAGTTTACAACCATTTGTAGCTGTAGCTATAGGTATTGTAGTTGGATTACTTATTTCACACTTCACTGAATATTTTACTTCAGGAGACAAGAAACCAGTTCATAAAATCGCAGAAGAATCTGAAACAGGGTCAGCTACTAATATAATTTCAGGACTTGCAGTGGGTATGATGTCTACAGCAGCTCCTATTATTATAATTGCAATAGGTATAATGGTAGCATTTATTTCATCTAATGGACCAGCCAATCCTACTCAAGGATTGTACGGTATAGCAGTGGCTGCAATAGGAATGCTTTCAACTTGTGGTATGACAATAGCGGTAGACGCTTATGGACCTATTTCAGACAACGCTGGTGGAATCGCTGAAATGTCAAATCTTCCAGAAGAAGTTAGAAACATAACTGATAAGCTTGATGCTGTTGGTAATACTACAGCAGCAATTGGTAAAGGATTTGCAATAGGTTCAGCAGCATTAACAGCACTTGCACTATTTGCTTCTTACAACGAAGTTGTTAAACTTGGAGCTATAGACGTTTCAAAACCTGATGTAGTTGCCGGTATGTTAATTGGAGGTATGTTACCTTTCTTATTCTCATCACTTACAATGGATGCTGTAGGAACAGCAGCTAACGATATGATAATTGAAGTTAGACGTCAATTCAAAGAGATACCTGGAATTATGGAAGGAAAAGCTACTCCGGATTATAAAACCTGTGTGGATATTTCTACATCAGCTGCTTTAAAACAGATGATTTTGCCTGGTGTTTTGGCAGTTATTTCACCAATAGTTATAGGATTTTTACTAGGAGCTGAAGCTCTAGGTGGATTATTAGCAGGATCTTTAATCACAGGTGTTTTAATGGCTATATTTATGTCAAATGCAGGTGGAGCATGGGATAATGCTAAAAAATATATAGAAGACGGACATCATGGTGGCAAAGGCTCAGATGCTCATGCTGCAGCAGTAAATGGTGACACAGTTGGGGATCCGTTTAAAGATACTTCAGGACCTTCATTAAATATTCTAATCAAATTAATGACTGTAGTTTCACTAGTATTTGCACCACTTATTTACCAATATGGTGGTATCGTGCTTAACGTATTTGCAAAGTAAATAGTATATTAACTAAAATCTTAGGAATGCAATTTTATTGCGTTCCTTTTTTTACATTATATTAATAATTTTAAGATTTTGATTATCTTTAAGTAATATTTAATAATAATTTGTTAAAATATCTATAAAAGAGGTGAAATAATGAGAATACTAATAGTTGAAGATGAAGTTAGATTAGCTGAAGCCATATCTGAAATTGTAAAGACTGAAAAATATGATACTGATATGGTGCATACAGGCACAGATGGATTGTATTATGGTTCTTCTGAAATTTATGATTGTATTATATTAGATGTGATGCTTCCTGAAATGGATGGATTTGAAGTTTTAAAAGAACTTAGAAAAAAAGGAATAGAAACTCCTATTTTGATGCTTACAGCTAAAGATGAAGTAAAATCAAAAGTTCAAGGCCTAGACTATGGAGCTGATGACTATATGACTAAGCCATTTGACGTTGAGGAATTACTTGCGAGGATTAGGGCTATTACTAGAAGGACAGGTCAAGTTATATTAGATGAGCTAACATTTGAAGATTTAGTATTAGATCTAAACAATTATAGTATTTCAACTAAGTATAAGTCAATTAACTTAACAGCGAAAGAATTTGAGCTAATTAAGCTTTTAATGACAAATGCAAATATAGTAGTAACAAAAGAAGATTTGATTTCAAAAATATGGGGATACGACTCTGAGGCAGAAGACAACAATGTAGAAGTCTACATTTCATTTTTAAGAAAGAAACTTAAATTTATTAAAAGCGATGTTGAAATAACAACGTTGAGAAAGCTAGGTTATAAACTTGAATATACTGGATAAATTAAAAAGGAAATTTTTTGTAATATCTGTATCTCTTGTAGGTGCAGTTTTATTTACAGTTTTTTTAAGTATATTTTTATATTCTTATAGGGTTCTTAGAATTAGTACAGATGACTATTTAAATAAAGCCATATCCCAGCTTTTTAACGAAGGAGATCTATTAAATGTACCCTTTTTTATGAGGGGAGATAATGAAAGTCAAGCAACATTTATTTATGAATTAGGCGATGGATATACTAACTATATAGCTGGAAATATTAATAGAAAATTAAAAGATGAAGTTATAGAAGAGGTAGTATCTCAAATTAATCCAGAAGAAAAATTAAAGGGCTATGTCTTAAATCATGAATTTAAATATCAACTGGTTAAAATTCAAAATGGCAATCATATTTTATTTTTAGTTAATATTTCTCCACAACTTAAGATGATGAGAATACTTGCTAAATCTTTAGTAAGTTCATTTGTATTTACAATGATTGTTATAGGTATAATTTCAAAGTATTTAATTGACAAGGCTTTAGAACCAGTTGAGTATACTTGGGGGCATCAAAAACAGTTTATAGCAGACGCATCCCATGAGTTAAAGACACCTTTAACTGTAATTTTAGCAAATTTAAAGATTTTAAAAAGATATGATAACTATGACAATAATCAATTAAAATGGATTGACAATACGGTTTTAGAGACAAGAAGGATGAAAGAACTTGTAGAAGAGATGCTTTTTTTAGCAAAGAGAGATTCTGGAAATATGTCTGTTACGATGGAGAAGGTTAATTTTACGGAATTAGTAGAAGAGGTAATTTTAACTTTTGAATCCATTGCATTTGAAAATAATTTAGAAATAGTAATAGAAGAAATACAAGACTATATTGTGTTAAACGGAGATAAAAGTCAATTAAAAAGACTTATTATTATTTTAATAGATAACGCTTGTAAATATTCAAAACCTGGAAATAATATATATATTAAATTATGTAGAAAAGAAAAAAAGTTGATTTTTTCAGTAACATCAATTGGAACTCCAATTGAAGAAAAATATGGTAAAAGAATATTTGAACGATTTGTTAGAGAATCAAAATCACGATCAAGGGACAGCCAAGGTGGATACGGACTAGGTCTTGCTATTGCAAAATCTATAGTTCAAACTCATAATGGAAAGATTTATTGGAATAAATTTGAGGATAGAGGAAATACTTTTACTGTAGAATTACCTTTTTAGTCCTTTTTTTAAAGTTAGTAATGTGATATATTAAATAACAAAGATTATTTTTTTAGGAGGAAATATGGGAGACACTTTACCGGACGTCCCGAAGCAGATAGCAATTTTACTTATTCTAACAGCATTAAATGGTTTCTTTGCTGCTGCTGAGATGGCAGTAGTATCCGTTGATAGAAAAAAAATTAATTACTTATCAGAAGAAAAAAACAATAAAAGAGCTAAGATTTTATTAAATCTAGTTAAAGAACCATCTAGATTTTTATCTACAATACAAGTAGGAATTACACTGGCTGGGTTTTTTAGTGCAGGTTCGGCTTCTATAGGATTATCTAAAGAACTAGCAAAAGTATTTAATGAACTTGGTATTCCTTATTCAGAAAACTTATCATTTGTTGTACTTACAGTTATTCTAGCTTATTTTAATCTAGTTTTTGGTGAATTAGTACCTAAAAGAATAGCATTACAAAATGCTGAGAAGTTTTCTTTAGGATCTATAAGTATTATTAATTTTTTCTATAAAATTATGAGACCATTTGTATTTTTGTTATCTGCAACAACAAATGGTGTATTAAGACTTTTAGGACAAGATATAAGTGGCATGGAAGCTAAAGTTACTTTAGAAGAAATAAAATCAATCGTAGAAGTTGGTCAGGAGCAAGGAATTATTGATCCTGTAGAAAGAGAGATGATTGATTCAGTAATAAGTTTTGATGACACCTTAGCTGAAGATATTATGACAGCTAGAACAGAAGTTTTTTGTATTGATATTCTAACTCCTGTAGATGAGTATATTGATCAAATGATGGAGCTTAAGTACAGTAGAATACCCGTTTATGAAGATGATATAGACAATATTATTGGAATTTTGTATATTAAAGACTTTATGAAAGAAGCATATGAAAATGGATTTAATAATGTGGATATTCGAAAAATTATTAAACCTGCCTTTTTTGTTCCTGAAAGAAAAAATATAAATGACTTGTTTTTAGAACTTCAAGAGTCAAAAGTCCACTTTGCAGTTCTAATAGATGAATATGGTGGTTTTTCAGGTATTGTTACAATGGAAGATTTAATAGAAGAGATAATGGGGGACATCTATGATGAATATGACGTAGATGAACCTGATTTTAAGGTGATTAATGAAAATACTTTCTTAATTAAAGGAAATTTAGAAATAGATGAATTAAATTATCGCCTAGGAAGTAAATTTGATGAAGATACTGAAGACTACGATACTGTAGCAGGACTTATATTTTTCCACTTGGGATACATACCAAGAGACGGAGAAAAGCCTTCACTTGATGTAGATGGTGTTAAATTTAATGTAGAAATTGTAAAAAACAAGAGAATTGAATTAGTGAAAGTAATTTTAACAGAAGAATTTCATAAAAGAGATGAATCAGAGGAGAATGAAGAGTATTGATCTATATTAAAAACTCAACTGAGATAGAAAAAATGTATTTAGCAAGTCAGATTGTTGCAAGAATGCATAAAGAACTGAGAAATTTAATAAAACCAGGTATTACAACTTCTGAAATAGACAAATTTTGTGAACAGTTTATAAGATCACAAGGAGGAATTCCCGCTCAAATCGGGTATCAAGGATATCCTTTTGCAACTTGTACCTCAGTAAACGATGTAATTTGTCATGGATTTCCATCTAATCAAGTTCTTAAGAGTGGAGATTTAATAACAGTTGATACGGTAGTTGAATATGATGGATATATGGGAGATTCTGCGTGGAGCTACAAAGTAGGTGAAGTTTCTGATGAAATTTCAAAACTTATGAATGTAACTAAAGAATGTCTTTACCTTGGCATTAAAGAAGCTGTAATAGGAAATAGAATTGGTGATATCGGTCATGTAATTCAAGAAAATGCAGAAAGTAATGGATTTTCAGTTGTTAGAGAATTTACAGGACATGGTATTGGAAAATCAATGCACGAAGATCCAATGGTATTACACTATGGGAAAAAGGGTAGAGGTGTAAGACTTCAAGAGGGAATGGTTATAACTATTGAACCAATGATCAACACAGGGGTCTGGAATAGTAAAATTGATGAAGATGGTTGGACTGCAAGAACAAAAGACGGTGGAATTTCTTGTCAATATGAACATACATTAGCTATTACAAAAGAAGGACCTAAAGTGCTTACAGTTCAAGAAGGAGAAATTATATAGTAATTAAAAACAAGTATTTAAATATATATAATTAATAGTGCTGGTAAAGTTTATCTTATCAGCACTATTTTAGTATTTAAAAACCTTATATAAAATTAGTAAAACATGAGTAAAAGTTATTAAAATTTTAATATTAGGATACCTGGAAATTTAAATATCTATTTTTAATATAAAATTAAAAAACTAAAAAAATTCACAAAAGTTTTTTGAAATCTAATAAAGTATCTATATATTTTAAATAAAAAATACTATTTAGTAAATAGCTAGGGCTAAGATTAAATTTTAAAGATTTATTTTTTAACATATGGCATATACTCATATTCTGATTTTGTTAAGCCAGTGATAATATTATATAAATTAGTAGATTTTTCTTCGATAGAATACATTTTTTTTGACAATTCATCTTCTAAATTAAAATCTTTTTTATTTACAATTAATTTCACAATAGATTTGTTGGATATTTCTCTTAGAATTTTTTCTCCTTTATGATTAAATCCTAAAACTTGCACAAATTTTGGACTTTCTCTCATAGATAAATCTATAAATTCCTTGTAGATATCTAGTAAATCATTTAATATAAACCGTTTCAATCTGGCTTCTTTATATCTTTTGCTTTTTGATTTAGTTATAAATTCATCAAAATTATCGGTTTGTTTTAAATTTTTTTTGATTAAATCATCAATTCCTTTTTCAAAACCGGTAATTTTATTGTGATTTTTATTTAAAATAATAAAATTATATTTTAAAATTTTGAAAAAATCGGGATTTTTATTAACTAGACTTAAAGAATCGAAAGTATCTTCAGGAACATAATCTTTAATTTTATATAGCTTATTGTTGTATACCATGTTTCTAATAGCCGTTGCAGAAGGTTGTATATTTTCTTTAAATTCATTGTCCAAGTAGTTGGAACCTCTTCTAATAATAGGTATAAAATCAATGGAGGAATTTATTTTGAATTTTGATTTAATATATTCCAGGGCTAGAATATTGTTTGATGTAAATAAGTTTTTAAGGTCATAATGAACTATCTCTCTAGTTGCAATTTCAAAAGCTTTAGGATAGGAGTGGCCATTAGACATAAATTTAGTAATTAATTGATTTATTTTTATTTTATTTTCGAATTGTATTTTTCCCACTTCATAAAGTTTAAAAAAATCAGTAGTTTCCGTACCAAATGATAAATAATCCACTATATTTAAAGAGTCTAGAATCTTAAAGGAGCCTAGTGCAAAATTTTCTGCAGATTGTAAGGAGTATATAGTAGGAATTTGCAAAACTAAATCAACTCCGCTTTCAATTGCATTTTTACATCTTTCGAATTTATTTAATATTGAGGGTTCTCCCCGTTGAACAAAGTTACCAGACATAATTGAAATTACATTTGAGTTTGGAAACTTTTTTTTAATCTCATTAATTTGAAATTGGTGACCATTGTGAAATGGATTATATTCGGAAATTATTGCTATATTTTTCATCAAAACTAACCTCTATTTCTTTATATAACTCTATATTGTTCCTTGTTACTATACTATTATAAGCTTTTACCATAACCCCATGTTCATAAGCCTTTATTAGCAAATTAGAAAAAAGAGGATCCATTTTAAAGTGGGGAACCAGTAGAGAAACTTCTTTTAATTGGATAACAAATATAATAATTGCTCCATATCCATCCTTTACAGCCTGAATAAGTTCCTCTAAGTGTTTAGTTCCTCTCTTAGTTGGAGCACCAGGAAAAGCAGCAATTCCATTAGACTCTAAGGAAACTCCCTTCACCTCTAAAAAGTAATCCTTTTTATATTTTTGAGAATAAAACGAAATATCAAATCTTGAAGTTAGGTACTTGACTTCTCGCTTAATATTAATAGGATTTAATTCACTTAAGATATACTTTTCTACCAACCCTTTGTATACTAGATCATTTGTTATAACGGAATCTAAATTTATCAACTTGTTAAATTTAAGAGCTGAAATTAGTGTATATTTTGTTTTTCTATTAGGATTATTTGTTTTTTGTACATAGCAAAGTACTCCTGGTTGAAATATTTCTTTACATCTAGAAGTATTTTTTATGTGGACAAGGTTTAATTTATTCTCAACAAAAATAAGAGCTAAAAATCTATTTAATCGACGAACAAAAATACCTTTATATATATTTTGATACATTAATATCCCTCATTGCTTTTATGGTAATAATATTATATACTAAAACGCACAAGGTGAATAATATGGATATAAGAATTACATTTGATGAAACTTTTGATTTAGAGTGTAGTGGTTTAGTTTTTTTTTCAGAGAACTCACTTCTAGATGAATCTACTAATAAATTAATTGATAAGGCAGGAGATAGAATTATTGAACCCTTAAGTAAAATTGGAAGCATACCTACTGGAGAAGTCAAGGTTATTCCAGGGTTTGATTTAAATCAACTTTATATTTTTTTAACTGTACTACCTGAAAATCTCGATAGTGATTTAAATAAAAAACTATTTAAAGATTCTTTAGACAAATTAATTAAACTAGCTAATGAATATGATATTGATTCAATAGCAATTAATTTGGTATATTTAAAAGAGAGATATGGAGAGCAGTACATTGAAAACCTTAATAGAGTTCTGCGTTCAAAGGAATATAAATTTAACGACTTAGTAGTATTCTTATATAGGTAACTCAATTGACTTTTAAGTTATATTTTGATAACATTTAATAGCAGTTAATGTAAAATTAACAATAGAAAGGATGTTTTACTATATTACCTGAATCACATATATTAATAGCCAATAGACTCACTGACAATATTCAAAGAGACTTTGGCATTAATCTAAGTAAAAAATGGTTAGCATGGGGAGCGGTTTGTCCTGATGTTTTACCACAGTATAAAATTGTTAGACATTATAAAGAATATAGTGAAGATTTCTTGGTAAATGAAATAGTAAGTTTAATCTACTTATCTAGGTTTTTTGACTTTAAAAACATGGATAGGTTTAAGAAAAGATATATTTCAAGAAAAATTGGAGTAATAAGTCATTTCTTAAGTGATTATATGTGTTTACCACATAAAGAAAATTGGACTTTCGACAAATCATTTGTTGATCATTACAAATACGAGAAGGATTTAAATAAATATGCTAAATCCCATGAATTTACAGAAAATATTATAGGTGTTAAACCTATTGATTTATATGAAGATGAAACAATTCACTTAAAGGAATTGGTAATTAATTATATTGACCAGGTTGAGAAAGAATATTCAAAATCTGTATCTTTTAAGAGAGACTTGGATTTTGCGTTAAATCTAAGTTTTAATATGTCCTCTTTTATATTGGAAGTTGCGCAAGCTCTTGCAACAGAAAAGGATTTGAGATACTCTTTCGTATTCTAGTCAATAGGCTATACAGGAGGAGTTATGCATCTTGCTAAGAAAAAAGAAGACAAGTTAAAAGAAGAATTAAAGTCTAGATTTCTCTACCAAGATGATTTAGACTCCTTGTACTTATTATTATCTGTTATTGAATCAGAGTATGTTTGTAATACTTTAAGACCTAAGTACAGCTGTACTAAAAGAGTGTATAATGCCATTGGGAAATTTTTTCTAAACAGAGAAGACGTTGATGAAATTAAAGCGGCAGGTGTTAAAATTTTAAATGAGGATCTATCAAGACTTGAATTTGCAATATATTTACAGGCTTATTCGCTAGGATATGAAAATCTACAAGCTGTTAATTTTGCTGAAAATTATGCACTTAGTAAACTAAGTCCTTCTGAATTAAGAGGAAGAAAGAAGTTATTTCACACTTATAAAGACAAAGATACTAGAGCAGTAAAAAAACAGACTGTATATAGTATAAATAATTACAAAGAGTTTGAAAAAGGAACTGAAAAATTAGTAGATAAATACTTTGACAAAGTAATTAAAGATAAAATCTATTATCTTAATAAGTACTTAGATAAACAACTTATATTTAGGTTTGATGGTGTAAACACTTATATTGTAGAAGAACGGTTTATAACTTTAAAAGAATTGGAATTGTTATTTGATAAATTATTAAAAACATATATGCGCTCTATAAAATTTCTTTGTAAAGAAGCCATTTGGTTTGGAGTGAATGATAGAGTTTTAAGTAGGTATTAAGAGGGGCTACCCTCTTTTTGTTTTGTATTGTAAAAATTAAGCTATGAAAGATTTTCCATTAGTATAAAGAAATTTAATCAAGACATTATATTTGTTTTAGGATTACTATAATTAATATGTTAATTATAGTGATTTTTATAAGTAAATTATTGGGTTTTAATTTATGGTAAAATTATATAGAGGTGTGGGTTTGAGAGTTTTAGGGATTGATCCTGGAATAGCCATTGTGGGATATTCTGTTTTGGATTATGACAATAATAGGTTGAAATTAATTGAATATGGATGTATAACTACTTCTTCAAAATCTAGTTTACCTGATAGGCTAAAGTTCATAGATGAAGAGATGAGTCAAATTATATCAGAATTTAGACCAGAAGATATGGCTATTGAGGAACTTTTTTTTAACAAGAATGTTAAGACGGCTATAACTGTGGCACAAGCTAGAGGAGTTGAAGTTTTGTCGGGAATTAAAAATGGTCTTAGGGTTTATGAATACACACCACTTCAAGTTAAACAAGGTATTGTAGGTTATGGGAGAGCAGAAAAAATACAAGTTCAAGAAGCAGTAAAAAATATTCTTAGACTAGATCATATTCCAAAACCTGATGATGCAGCAGATGCAATTGCTATAGCAATTTGTCATTGTTTTGGAAGTAAATTCAAGTACTTATACGAAATGAGGTAATAGATTGTACGCATATATAATTGGAGATATAAAGGCAATATTACAAGAAGAAGTAATAATAGAAAATTCTGGAATAGGATATAGAGTTTTTACAACATCTAATACTATTTCCAACTTAAACACCTATGAGACCTTTAAATTATATACAGAATACATTGTTAGAGAAGATGGAGTATATTTATATGGATTTTCCACAAAAGAAGAATTAGAGCTTTTTAAGATGCTTATTAAGGTTTCTAGTATTGGACCAAAAGTTGCTTTAAGTTTACTATCAACTTTAAATTCTAATGATATAAAATATGCAATTCACAGTAACGATGTAAACCTACTTACTAATGCTCCTGGAATTGGAAAAAAAACAGCAGGGCGAATAATTTTAGAGTTGAAAGATAAAATCGGAAAAGATTTTGAAGCCCCATCAGATTTTGATGATACGGCTTTAAAAGATGACGATTATACTTTTGCTGTTGAGGCACTTATAAGTCTTGGATATGTAAAAAATGATGTTGAAAAAGTCTTAAAGAACCTAGATAGAGAAATGAGGCTTGAAGATAAAATAAAACTAGCTATGAAAAATTTAGAAAATAAGAGGTGATAATTGTGGAAGACTCTAATGAGAGAATTGTAGGAAGAAATTTTATCTCTAAAGACGATACAATTGAATACTCTTTACGACCTAAATGGATGAAGGATTATATTGGTCAAGATAAAGCTAAGAGAAAACTCGAGATATTTATAAAAGCAGCCAAAGAAAGAGAAGAAGCTTTAGATCATGTGTTGCTCCATGGTCCTCCAGGACTTGGAAAAACTACTCTTGCTAATATTATAGCAAATGAAATGGGTGTAAATCTTAGGATTACAAGTGGTCCTGCAATAGAGAAACCCTCTGATTTAGCGTCAATTTTAACAAATTTGCAAAAAGACGATGTGCTTTTTATAGATGAAATTCACAGAATAAATAGATCTGTTGAAGAAGTTTTATATCCTGCAATGGAAGACTATGCGCTAGATATTATAGTTGGGAAAGGACCTTCTGCAAGATCTTTAAGAATAGATTTAGAACATTTTACACTTATTGGTGCAACTACAAGATCAGGACAACTTACTTCTCCACTTAGAGATAGATTTGGGGTTTTATTGAATTTAGAGCTATACTCTAATATGGATTTAGCTAAGATTGTAATGAGATCTGCAAAGGTGTTAGATGTAGAGATTGACGAAGAAGGAGCGTTGGAAATAGCTACTAGAAGTAGAGGAACTCCAAGAATAGCTAATAGACTTTTGAAAAGAGTAAGAGACTATGCTCAAGTTATGCACAACGGAAAAATTGATAAGAAAGTTTCTAAGCTTGGACTGGATATGCTTGAGGTAGACAGTCTTGGACTTGATAATGTAGATAAGAAAATTATTTTAACAATAATAAATAACTTTAATGGAGGACCCGTTGGACTTGATACTATTGCTGCCTCCACTGGTGAAGAAAGTATTACAATAGAAGATGTATATGAACCGTATTTACTTCAAATAGGATTTATTAATCGTACAAGTAGAGGTAGAGTAATAACAAATAGAGCATTAGATCATTTTAATATAGAATACAAGGAATAGGTGGTTTATTGAGAACTGACGATTTTGATTTTAAATTAGATGAAAATTTAATAGCACAACACCCCATAAAAAACAGAGATGAGTCAAAACTACTGGTTATGGGCAAAAATAGTGGCAATATCACACATAAAAGATTTTATGATATAGTAGATTATCTAAATCCAGGGGATGTACTTGTGTTAAATGATACAAGGGTAATTCCTGCAAGACTCTTTGGAAATAGAAAAGGGAAACATGAAAAAATAGAAGTACTTCTTGTAAAAAGAGGAAAAGATGACATCTGGGAATGTTTAGTTAAACCAGGAAAAAAAATGAAACTGGGTGCCGAGATTGAATTTGGTGAAGGTCTATTAAAAGGTGAAGTTATCAATATAAATGAAGAAGGTAATAGGTTTATAAAATTTTACTACAAAGGTATATTTGAAGAGATTTTAGATAAGCTTGGAACTATGCCTCTTCCTCCATATATTACTGAAAAACTCGAAGACAAACAAAGGTATCAAACTGTTTATTCAAAACATGACGGTTCTTCTGCAGCTCCAACAGCAGGACTTCATTTTACCAATGAACTCTTAGATAAAATAAGAAAAAAAGGGGTAAATGTTGAATTTATAACACTTCATGTTGGGCTTGGAACTTTCAGACCAGTTAAGGTAGACAATGTAAATGAGCATAAAATGCATTCTGAAATGTATATTATGCCTAAAAAAACAGCAGATGCTATTAATGAAGCTAAAAAATATGGACATGATGTGGTTGCCGTTGGTACCACTTGTATAAGGACTATTGAGTCAGTTGCACAAAAACATGGCTGCATTAGAGAAGACAGTGGTTGGACAGATATTTTTATTTATCCAGGTTTTGAATACAGAGTTGTAGATAGTTTAATTACTAATTTCCATTTGCCAAAGTCGACTCTTTTAATGTTAGTGTCTGCGTTTTCTACTAAAGAAAATATTTTTAATGCTTATGAAATTGCACAAAATAAAGGGTATAGATTTTTCTCGTTTGGAGATGCTATGCTAATAAAGAGGGATTAAAATGTTAACTTACGAATTAATAAAAAAATCTTCAAATACAAAGGCGAGAGCGGGTATTATACACACGCCAAGAGGAGATATTAAAACTCCAGTCTTTATGCCTGTAGGAACAAAGGCAACCGTAAAGACAATGACGCCAGAAGAATTAAAGGAAATTAATGCACAGATAATACTGGGAAACACCTACCATCTATATTTAAAACCTGGGCAAGAAGTTTTACGAAAAGCTGGAGGACTTCATAAGTTTATGAATTGGGATAAACCTATCTTAACAGATTCAGGTGGGTTCCAAGTGTTTAGTTTAAACAAAATTAGAAAAATTGAAGAAGAAGGAGTAGAGTTTAGATCTCATATTGACGGTTCAAAACATTTCATATCTCCAGAAAAATCTATGGAGATTCAAAATGACATTGGATCAGATATTATGATGGCTTTTGATGAATGTGCTCCGTACCCTTCTTCATATGATTATATAAAAAATTCTACAGAGAGAACTTTAAGATGGCTTGAAAGATGTAAAGACTACCATAAAAATACAGATAAACAAGCTTTATTTGGAATAGTTCAAGGTGGAATGTATAAAGATTTGAGAAAATTTTCAGCAGTTGAATCCACAAAACTGGATTTACCAGGATATTCGGTTGGAGGATTGTCAGTAGGAGAACCTCGAGAATTAATGATAGACATTTTAAATTATACTACTCCATTTTTACCGGAAAACAAACCAAGATATTTAATGGGAGTGGGAAGCCCCGACTATCTATTTGAAGCTGTAGAAGCTGGAATTGATATGGCAGATTGTGTACTTCCTACTAGAATTGCAAGAAACGGAACAGCTATTACTTCAAGAGGGAGACTTGTAATAAAAAATGCCTCTTACAAAGAAGATTTTACGCCTCTTGATCATGATTGTGACTGTTATACTTGTAGGAATTACTCAAGAGCATATATAAGGCATCTTATGAATGTAAATGAGATATTAGGAGCGAGACTATTGACAATTCACAACTTATCCTTTTTAATAAATATGATGGAACAAATTAGAAATTCAATAATTGAAGATAATTTTCTTGAATTTAAAAATGAATTTTATGAAAAATATGGTTATGATTACCATAAATAAAGGAGGAAAAAAATGCCACAACAAATGATGAGCTCAATAGGCTTTATGGTGGTTGTCTTCGCAGCTATGTATTTTTTCATGATAAGACCTGCTCAAAAGAAAGAAAAAGAAGTGCGAAGAATGAGAGAGGCCTTAAAAGTTGGAGACAAGGTTATAACAATTGGGGGAATTAAAGGGACTGTGACTAAATTAGGAGATGACTTCGTAGTTATTGAAAGTTCAAATGCAAAAACAAAGTTAGAATTTGTGAAGTCAGCCATTGGGACAGTAATAGCTAATGAAACTTCAACACCCTCAAAAGCAAAAGAAGATACTGTAAAATAAATGTTACTATATATAAATTGAAAGGAAAGATAAGATATTTGGATTCAAATATTTTATCTTTTTTTGGTAAAAAAATGAATAAATGGTTAATTAGAAAAGCAAATAAAGAATACAAAAAAATATCAACAGATTTTAATATAAATAAAGTACTTGCAAAGATAATATCCAATAGGGATATAGAGTATAATCAAATTCCAAAATATTTAAATCCCACTTCAGAAAATTCAATGCATGATCCTTTTTTAATGAAAGATATGGACAAGGCTGTGGATATAATTATTAGAGCATTGGACTCAAATAAACACATTAGAATTGTGGGAGACTACGATCAAGATGGAAATTCCGCAACTATGACTTTGATAGATGGGCTTCTGTTATTTACAGAAAATGTGTCATATGTCATACCACATAGAATCCATGATGGATATGGAATATCTAAAGGAATTGTAGAGTCAGCTAAAAAAGAAGGAGTAGATTTAATTATAACTTGTGATAATGGTATTAGTTCTTTTGAGCCCATAGACTATGCAAAAGAATTGGGACTTGAAGTAATTGTTACAGACCATCATCAAATTGTAAAAAACGAGTATCAAGAAGATGTTTTACCGAATGCTGATGCAGTTTTAAATCCCAATAGATCTGACTGTTCCTACCCTTTTAAGAAATTGTGTGGGGCAGGGGTTGCTTTTAAACTAATGTATGGACTATATACAAAATTAGAAGCAGACTTAGATTATTTGATGGATTTGCTTGAGTATGTTGCGATGGGAACTGTAGCTGACATAGTAGATTTACTTGATGAGAACCGGTTTTTTGTTAAAGAAGGCCTTAAAAAAATCCATAAGACCAACAATTATGGAATAAAAGCTTTAATAAGAGAAGCAAAATTAGAACAAGAAAGCATTGACGTGTATAAAATAGGGTTTATACTTGGACCGTGTATAAATGCTGCTGGTAGACTTGATTCTGCAACTTTAGGTATAGAGTTATTCTTAGAAGAAAACATGGAAAGAGTAGATGAAATCGCACAAAAACTTGTGGAACTAAATGAAAAGAGAAAATCTCTAACAGAAGATGGACTAAAATTGGTGCTTGAAAAAATTGAAGAAGAAAAGTTATATGAAAATGATTTAATATTGGTTAAAGAAAAAACTATACACGAATCTCTAGCAGGAATTATTGCAGGAAGAGTAAAAGAACTTTACAACAGACCAACAATTGTCTTTACTTCAGCAGGTGATGAGGGGGTACTTAAAGGATCAGGAAGAAGTATAAGCGAATACGATATGTATGAAAATATATTTCCTTTTAAAGGTCTTTTAAAATCCTTTGGTGGTCACCCCATGGCTTGTGGGCTTTCTTTATTTGAAGAAAATTTTGATATTTTTTACTCAGGATTATTAGAGTCATCAAAACTTACACCACAAGATTTGATTTCTAAAAAATATTTAGATACTCAATTGTATATAGATAAAATTAGTTTTGAATTAGTTGATTTAATTTCAGAATTAGAACCCTATGGTATGGGAAATCCAAAACCGATTTTTGGAGATAGAAATATAAGAGTATTGAATATGAAAATACTTGGGAAAAACAAGAATACTTTAAAACTTGAAATGGAAGCTAGAGGTAGGATTGTTGAGGGAATTTTATTTTCAAATTCTGAGAAAATAAAGGAAATCTATGATTTTATTCTCTCTAAGAAAAAAGGACAGTATGAATATCCTATTGTAGATATTTTATATTATCCAGATATAAATGAATTTATGGGAAATAAGAATTTACAATTAAAAATACAAGATATCCGTTAGATTGTAGATTAATAAAAAATATGATAGTATTAAGTTATTATTTAAAGCTATGGAGGTGTGTAAAATGCTTGAAAGCTTATTAGTTAAAATTGAATCTTATAATCCAAGGTCAGATAAAGAGCTTATTACTAGAGCGTATAATCTTGCTAAAAAGCTTCATGAAGGACAATTTAGAAGTTCAGGTGAGCCCTATTTTATACATCCAGTGGCTGTAGCAAATATACTAGCAGACCTTAATATGGACGATGAAACAATAGTGGCAGGTCTACTGCACGATGTCATTGAAGATACAGATATTTCTAATGAAGAAGTTTCAGAAATATTTGGAGATGAAATTACTTTATTAGTTGAAGGGGTAACTAAACTAAAAAAAATTAATTATAAATCTAAACAAGAAAATCAGGCGGAAAACCTTCGCAAGATGGTTCTTGCAATGTCTAAAGATATTAGAGTTATTATTGTTAAATTAGCAGATAGGCTTCACAATATGCGTACTTTAGAGTATATGGAAAGAACTAAACAAATTGAAAAAGCCACTGAAACTTTAGAAATTTATGCACCACTAGCACATAGATTAGGTATTAGCACAATTAAATGGGAGCTTGAAGACTTAAGTTTAAGATATTTAGAACCAAAAATTTACTATAATTTAGTAGAAAAAGTTAAGCTTAAACGAAAAGAAAGAGAGTCTTTTATACAAGATATTATATCAGTTTTAAATCTTGCCACAGAAGAATTGGGCATTAAAGGTGAAATAAGCGGAAGACCTAAGAGTATTTATAGTATCTATCGTAAAATGTATCATCAGGGGAAGGCTTTTGAAGAAATCTTTGATCTTTCTGCTGTTAGAGTCATAACAGATAGTATTAAAAGTTGTTATGGTGTCTTAGGTGCCGTTCACACTTTATGGAAACCTATACCAGGTAGGTTTAAAGATTATATTGCAATGCCAAAGGCAAATTTATATCAGTCTCTTCACACTACTGTAATTGGTCCTAGAGGAGAAATTTTTGAAGTACAAATTAGAACTTATGAGATGCATAGAACAGCTGAATATGGTATAGCTGCACACTGGAAATACAAAGAGGGAACTACAAGTAAAAAATCATCTTTAGATGATAAATTAACCTGGATTAGAGAGCTGATGGAATGGCAAAAAGATATGTCAGACTCTAGGGAATTTATAAATTCTTTTAAGGAGAATTTCACTTCAGACGAAGTATTTGTATTTTCTCCCAAAGGTGATGTTATTGAGCTTAGAGAAGGCTCTACACCGATAGACTTTGCCTATAGAGTTCACTCTGCTGTTGGAAACAAATGTGTTGGAGCAAAAGTCGATGGAAGAATTGTACCTTTAACATATAAATTAAAAACAGGTAATATTGTAGAGATACTTACTTCTGCATCATCTCCAGGACCAAGTAGGGATTGGCTTAAAATTGTTAAAACATCTCAAGCAAGACAGAAAATAAAACAATATTTTAAAAAGAAAGAAAGAGATAGCAATATAATTAAAGGTAGAGATATGCTTGAAAAAGAAGTTAGAAAACAAGGATATACCTTTAGTGAAATATTAAAAGAAGAATGGCTTTTGAATGTTATGGAGCGAATGTCTTTTAAAACATTAGATGATATGTATGCATCTATTGGATTTGGAAGTACGCCTCTTACACAGATTATGCCTAAGCTTAAAGAACTTCATAAAGAATATTACAAGACTGATGAAGAAGTTGAAGATAAGCCTGAAGTTGAAATTAGCAAATTACCCGAATCTTCTGATCATGGTATAATTTTGAAAGGTGTAGATAATATTCAGATTAAAATAGCTAAGTGCTGTAATCCTGTACCCGGAGATGAAATTGTAGGATATATTACAAGGGGAAGGGGAGTTTCAGTTCATAGAAAAGATTGTTCAAATATAGTAAATTTGGATGATAAAAACAGGTTGATTGATGTGTATTGGGATGCACAGGAAGATTCTACCTACAATGTAGAAATTCAAATAGTTGCATTCGATAGATTTGGATACCTTGCGAACCTCACTTCTAAAATATCAGAACTTGGGACTGATACAAAAGGATTAAATGTTATAAAAAACAAAGATAAAACCTATACTATTAATATAATAGTAGAAGTAAGCCATACAAAACAGATAAATGAAATTTTACAAGCACTTAGAAGTATAAAAGGAACACTTGATGTTTATAGGGTGACAGCATAATGCGAGCTATTATACAAAAAGTTAAAAGAGCAAAGGTAACAGTTGAAGACAATATTATAGGAGAAATAGCAAAGGGATTTTTAGTATTATTGGCTGTACATGAGAATGATACAGAAGATGATTTAAATTATATTTTAAAAAAGGTATCAAAACTTAGAGTTTTTGAAGATGAAAATGATAAAATGAATCTTTCTATTCAAGATATTAAAGGAGAATTTTTGATAGTTTCTCAATTTACTCTATATGGAGATGTAAGAAAAGGAAATAGACCTAGTTTTAGTGAATCTGCAAAACTAGAAAAGGCAAATAAATACTATGAAATATTTGTGGATAGATTGAAAAGACAAACAGGACTAAATGTTCAAACAGGTAAGTTTCAAGCTCATATGGAGGTTGAACTTGTCAATGATGGGCCTGTAACTATACAATTAGACAGTAGTAAATTATATTAGGAGAACCTATGGATGTTTTAAAAATAGAGACTAGAAGATTGGTAGAAAATATTTATGTATTAATAAAAAATGATAGTGCTATCATTATAGATCCTGGCTATGAATATGAATCTGTTGTAGATCTAATAGAAAATAGAAAATTAAAGCCTCAAATGATTCTTTTAACTCACGGTCATGCAGATCATATTGCTTCATGTGAAAGTCTTAGAGAAAAATACAATATTCCCATTTATGCAAATGAAAATGAGAAAGAATTATTGAAAGATCCAAACTTAAACTTAAGTGCATCAATGTATGGTCCTATAAGTTTAGAAGCAGATTTTTTAATAAATGAAGGATCAAAGGTTGAGTTTGAAGGAGAAAATATAGAATTTATTTATACCCCTGGACATACTATTGGAAGTCAAATTATAAAGATTGGTACAAATTTATTCACAGGTGATACATTATTTAGGAATTCAATAGGTAGAACAGATTTACCTACGAGTAGTGTAAAAGATATGAAAAATTCTTTAGAAAAAATAAAATTATTAGATGATGAATTAATAGTTTATCCTGGACATAATTCTCAATCCAGCATAGGTGATGAAAAAAAATATAATCAGTTTTTAATTTGATATTTTTAATAAAATATGATAATATTTTTTTAAATTTGATATTTACGTTGAAAAAGAGGAGTAAATTAAAGTAATTTTTCAGAGAGAAAGAGTTTGGTGAGATCTTTCAATTGCTTTTATTGAAAGTTGCTTTGGAGTAATGTTGATTACATTATAATCATTTGAGTGTCATTTATTAATGAAAATTAGGTGGTAACACGGAACCCTTCGTCCTAAGTGGATGAAGGGATTTTTTATTGAAGGAGTTTATTATGAAAAATTTAGAAAAAAATTATGATCCTAAATCCTTTGAAGATAAGATATATAAGACTTGGAAGGATAATGGATATTTTAGAGCTGAAGTTGACAAAGAAAAGAAACCTTTTACTATTGTAATGCCCCCTCCAAATGTAACAGGTGTTCTTCATCTTGGACATGCTCTGAACAATACACTTCAAGATATTTTAATTAGAAGAAAAAGAATGCAAGGATACAGTGCATTATGGGTTCCTGGTACAGATCATGCAAGTATTTCTACAGAAATGAAAGTAGTACAAAAGATAGAATCAGAAGGTAAATCAAAAAAAGATTTAGGAAGAGAAAAATTTCTTGAAGAAGCTTGGAACTGGACTAGAGAATATGGTGGAAATATTAAGAATCAACTTGAAAAATTAGGGGTTTCTTGTGATTGGTCAAGGGAAGCATTTACCTTAGATGACAATTTATCTGATGCAGTATTAGAAGTGTTTATAAAGATGTACAATGAAGGTCTTATCTACCGTGGAGATCGAATTGTAAATTGGTGTGTTTCTTGTGGAACAGCAATATCCGATGCTGAGGTTGAACATGAGGATGAGGAAGGCAAATTATGGCATATTAAATATCCTTTTAAAAATAAAGAAGGATATATAGTTATTGCAACCACTAGACCAGAAACCATGCTTGGAGACTTAGCTGTAGCTGTAAATCCTGAAGATGAAAGATATAAAGATATAGTAGGTGAGAAATTGGTTCTTCCTCTTGTAGACAGAGAAATTCCTATAATTGCAGATAGTTATGTAGAAATGGAATTTGGTACAGGAATGGTTAAAATTACTCCATCACATGATCCTAATGACTTTGAAATAGGTGAAAGGCATAATCTAGGACAATGTCTAGTCATAGATCCAACAGGACATATTTCACAGGGATATGGGAAATATTCTGGCATGGATAGATTTGAAGCTAGAAGAGAAATACTTAAAGACCTAGAAGAGATTGGATTACTAGATAAGATAGAAAATCACAGCCATGCAGTAGGGCATTGTGAAAGATGTAAGACAATTATTGAACCAATGGTATCAAAACAATGGTTTGTTAAGATGGAAAAATTTGCTAAAGACGCTTTAGAAGCTTACGATAGTGGAAAACTCAATTTAATTCCAAATAGGTTGGGAAAAACTTATGAAAATTGGTTAACTAATACTAGAGATTGGTGTATTTCTAGGCAACTATGGTGGGGTCATAGAATTCCTGTCTACTACTGCAAAGATTGTGGAGAGGTAATAGTTTCAAAGACTAAAATAGAAAAATGCCCTTCATGTAAAAGTACAAATATTGTACAAGATCCTGACACTTTAGATACTTGGTTTTCTTCAGCATTGTGGCCTTTTTCAACTTTAGGCTGGCCTCATGAAACTAAGGACTTAGATTATTTTTTCCCAACACAAGTTTTAGTAACAGGATATGATATTATTTTCTTTTGGGTAATTAGGATGGTCTTTTCATCAATTTACAACATGGGGGAGGTTCCATTTAAAGACGTATACTTTACTGGACTTATTAGAGATTCTCAAGGAAGAAAGATGTCTAAATCTTTAAATAATGGTATAGATCCCCTTGAAGTTATCGAAAATTACGGTGCAGATGCACTAAGATTTACTTTAGTAACAGGAAACTCTCCAGGAAATGATATGAGATTTTATATGGAGAGGGTTGAAGCGAATAGAAACTTTGCTAATAAGCTTTGGAATGCTACAAGATTTATATTTATGAATTTAAAAGAAGAAAAAATAAAAGACATATCGAATGTAAAACTTGAAGTAGAAGACAAGTGGATTATTTCAGAACTCAATACTTTAATAAAAAATGTAGATCAAAATATTGATAAGTATGAAATAGGACTTGCTGCGGATAAGATTTATGATTTTATTTGGAATGAATTTTGTGATTGGTATATAGAACTAGTTAAACCTAGATTATATGATAATAACGTTGAGGAATCTGAAATTGCAGCTCAATCAACTTTAATATACGTGCTTGAAAATGTAATTAAACTTCTTCATCCTTTCATGCCTTTTATTACTGAAGAAATATACTCTATAATGCCAAATAGAAAAGACATGTTGATAAATGAATCATGGCCAAAATACAATGATGAGAATGTATATAATGATGAAGTTGAAGATGTAAATATTTTAATAGAAGCTACAAAGGCTATAAGAAATGCAAGAGCTGAGCTTGATATTGCACCTAGTAAAAAAGCAGATTTATTTCTAATGGTTGACAATGATAAAATAAAAAATAAACTTAAAAATATTTCAAGGCATTTTAAAACTGTCGCATCTGTAAGTGAGGTACAATTTGTAGATGAAAATATCCAGTCAAGGGACTTCATTTCTATTGTTCAAGACGGATTTAAAGGTTTTATACCACTAGATGAACTTATTGACTATAACAAGGAGTTAGATAGACTTACTAAAGAACAGGATAGACTTACTTCTGAAATAAATAGAGCAGAAGGTAAACTGAAGAATAAAAACTTTGTAGATAAAGCTCCAGAAAAAGTTGTTAATGAAGAGAGAGAAAAATTACAAAAGTATATTGCAATGAAAGAAGAAGTTGACTCAGCTCTAGTTAAAGTGAGATTAAAAGTAAATGAATTATAAAAAAGCTCTAAATATAATTGAAAATGTAAAATATGGTCATAGTAAGGACTCTTATAATTTTAAAAGAGTCCTTGATCTATTGGAATTAAATATTGATAAGAAAAAGATTATTCAGATTGCTGGAACAAATGGTAAAGGCTCTGTAGGAACTTTCTTATCCACAATGCTTTTAGAACAGGGATATAATGTTTTACATTTTTCATCTCCCCATTTAGAAAGGTACGAAGAGAGAATAAAATATAACTTATTGCCTATTTCAGAAAAAATGTTAATAGGGAATTTAGAATCCATACTATCAAAAATAAAATTAGAAGAATTTAGATCTTTGAATTATTTTGAAGTTTCATTTTTGTTGGCACTTCAGACATTTAGTATGCTAGAAACTGATTATTTTATTATAGAGACAGGTATTGGTGGCAGATATGATATTACAAATGTATTTGACGATAATTTACTTAGTATAATTACCACAATACATTTTGACCACCAAGATATTTTAGGAAGCACTTTGGAGGAAATAACTTTTCACAAGTCGGGTATAATTAAAGAAAATAGAAAAGTAGTCTCTTTTAAACACAATGAGGCTGTAGATAAGATATTGATTGAACAATCGAAATTTAAAAATGCTAAGTTGAAATTTTTAGATAATAATGATTATAATATAGAAAACATGGATTTAAAAGGGACAAAATTTTCATACGGCAATTTTAAATTAAAAACTAAAGTTTTAGGATCATATCAAGTAAAAAACATCTCATTAGCTATACTTGCTCTGTTTAATATTTTGCTAGATCCAAATTTAAAAAAGATACAATCAGCTGTTGAGAAACTTTATTTTGAAGGTAGAATGGAAGTTGTCAGCGAAAAACCACTTATAATTTTAGATGGAGCTCATAACTTTGAAGGCATTAAATCTTTAGAAAAAAATATTTATGATTTAAAATTAGATAATTATAACTTAATATTAGGTTCTATGAAAGACAAAAACGTGAAAGATCATTTGAATTCTATTATTAAACGAGCAAAGAAAATAATTTTAACTAAAATTGATTATGAAAGGGCTATGGATCCACGAGATTTTTTAAAAGTAATTGATGATTTTAAAGGTGAAAAAGTTATAATTGACAGCGTAGAAGAAACATGTAATTTTATAAAAAATGAAATAGATAAAGATGAAAAAGTAATTATAACAGGATCTTTGTATTTAATAGGAGAATTTAAGAATAAATTAAAGGATGAATAACATGGATAACAAAAAAGAAATTATACTATTCAGTCGTGAACAAATTAAAAACAGAGTGGAAGAATTGGGTAAGGAAATATCTAGTTATTACAACGGAGAAGAAGTAATTGCAATTCCTGTTTTAAGGGGTGGTTTTGTATTCGCAGCAGATTTAATTAGAGAATTAAATATCCCTGTAGTTGTAGATTTTGCTATAACCTCATCCTATGAATCTAGAGAGTATTCTAGAGGAGAAGTAAAAATAATTAGCGATATTAGAGAAGATATCAAAGATAAAAACGTTCTTATAGTTGATGATATTATGGATTCAGGACACACTCTTAAAAACTTAAAGAAACTGTTTGGAGATAGAGATCCAAAAAGTTTAAAAGTATGTGTATTGTTGGATAAACCAAGTAGAAGACAAGTTGATATTACACCGGATTTTAAAGGATTTGAAATAGATGATTTATTTATAGTGGGATATGGACTTAATTATGGTAAGAATTATAGAAATATTCCATATATTTTCAGCTGGGAAGAATAATAGATGTATGAAGATTTTGCAAAAATTTATGATAGACTAACATTTGACATTGATTATGAAAACTATCAAGACATAATTAAACAGAACATAAAATTAAAAAAAGGTTCAAATATTTTAGAAATAGGTATTGGAACTGGCAATATGACTAAATATTTTATTGACTATGCATACAAATATTTAGGACTAGATCCAAGCTCTAAAATGTTAGAAATTGCATCAAATAAATTAAGTAATAATTCAAACTTGACTCTGTTAAATATAGGTATTGAAGAACTTAATTATAGTGAATACTTTGATTTTGCCTTCACTACTTTAGATACAATTAATTATTTGGATAGTTTAGAATTATTAAAAAAGAGTTTTACAAATGTTTATAATTCTTTAAAAAAAGGAGCTTTCTTTTCATTCGATTTAAATTCTTTAAATAAAATTGAAAAAGTGTTAGGAAATAACTGCTATATTTACGAATATGAAAATATTTTTTATACCTGGCAAAATTTTTATGATCCAATTTTAAGAAAAGTAAATATGGTTTTAGATTTTTTTATACAAAATGATGGAAAATATGAGAGAATTACAGAGGAACAGATTCAAACTTATTATTCAGATGAAATAATCAAGAAAATACTAGAAGATATAGGTTTTAAAAACATAATAGTTAAGGACTTAGATACGGGGCAAGGTGTAAACCAAACAAGTCAAAGGATCCTTATAGTCTCTCAAAAATAATTTGCTTTTCTTGATATATTATTGTAAATATGATATATTAACAAAGTACAGTAAATAATAATTATTTATTGGTTAATTTTTTTGGAGGAACAAAATGGCAAAAGGCAAAGTAAAATGGTTTAATGCAACTAAAGGATTTGGATTTATTTCTACAGAAGAAGGCGAAGATGTATTTGTACACTACACTGCTCTTGAAGACAATGGAGACTTCAGAACATTAGATGAAGGTCAAGAAGTTGAATTTGAAGTAGTAGAAGGAACAAAAGGACCTCAAGCTTCTAATGTAGTTAAATTATAATATAAATTTTTTTAGAAGTAAGACTTAGCCCCTATAAAGGGGCTTTTGCATTTTATATTGGGAAGGAAGTGAATACATGTCAGAAATTTATAGATATATGAATGAAAAGGAAACAATTAGCTTTTTCATAATGAACTCTACAAATCTTGTGGAAGATATGAGAAAAGTGCATGAAACTTCTACTACTGCAACCGCAGCTCTTGGAAGATTATCTACAATGGCAGCGCTTATGGGCTCTGAGATTAAGAACGAGAATGAAAGGATAATCTTAAAAATTCAAGGAGATGGTCCTGCAGGATTGTTAGTTTCAGAAATAAATTCTAAAGGCGATGTAAGATCATATATTCAAAATCCTAAAATAGATATACCATCTATAAAAGGTAAAGCAAAACTAGATGTAGGTGGGTTTGTAGGCCATAATGGAAATTTGGTTGTAACAAGAGATTTAGGATTTGGCGAACCTTATACTGGGCATACAGAACTTGTAAATGGAGAGATAGCAGAAGATTTTGCTAAATATTTCTACACGTCAAATCAACTTCCTACGGTAGTTAGCCTTGGAGTTTTAGTAGATGTGGACTATTCGGTTAAATCAGCGGGAGGCCTATTTATACAGGCTTTACCAAATCATGACGAAGAAGATTTAGATGAACTTGAAAAGGCCTTGGAGAATTTTCCGAAGATTAGCTCATTATTTATAGATCATAAAAATCCAGACGAAGTTATTAATAAATATTTTTCTAAATTTAACCCAAAACTATTAGGTAAAAGCAACAGACAATATAAATGTTCTTGCAATAGGGATAAAATAGAAAAGTTAATTGTATCTTTAGGAAAAAATGAAGCTTTCGATATTTTACAAGAGCAAGGTAAAATTGAAATTAAATGTAGCTATTGTAATACAATGTATGAGTTTACTAAAAGTGAAGTAGAAGACCTTTTTATTTAAAAATGGCGCACCAGAGAGGATTCGAACCCCCAACAAACGGTTCCGAAGACCGTTGCTCTATCCATTGAGCTACTGGTGCATACATATAATTCTAACATATTACATTTATAATTACATCATTAATTATTCGTGTTATAATAGAGCAAATAGAACTAAGGAGAAATTATGAGATCGATATTAGAAATGATAAATGACAATATGGACAAGGTAATAAAGGTTCCAATGTTTTGTTTTTTTGCCATGCTTATTGTAATTATTGTATTTTTTTTCATAAAGAAAGAAGGAATTATAAAGTACTTATTTGGACTACTATTATTGGCGGTTGCTATGATTACATTTATTATAGCGATTACAAATCTAACAGATCCTGTTGCCCTTTCAATGTTAGAGTATTTTGTACTTTCATTGGCTAGTGGTATCGTTGCTTTATGCACTGGTTGGTTTTTAGATATATTTTTTGTAAAAAAGAAACGATAAAATAAATAAAAAAATACGGGTAGTTTTCCTAACCCGTATTTTTTAATTCTTTATTTCTTTAATGAACTTTGAAGGCTTTACTTTTTTATTAGATCTTGTTTTAGGAATTATTAGAGTAAGGTGTTTTCTAGCTCTTGTTATTGCAACATAGAAAAGTCTTCTTTCTTCTTCATCATGAATTTCGTTATCGCTGTATGTTGGAAATTCTCCATCTACTAAATCTGTAATTATGACATGATCATATTCTAATCCCTTAGATTGATGTACTGTAGATATAAAAATATTAGATTCTGAAATTCCTTTTAAAATTTCTTTTTTGCTTAAAGACTTGATAAATTCTTCAAGTTTAAATATATTTTCAAAATCTTTTGATATATCTAATAAAATCTCTTTAATTAAATCAATAGAAATATTTTCATGATGTCTTTTTAAAAAATCAGTATAACCTGTATTAAAAAAAATCTCTTGAATTTGTTCATATAATGGAAATTTACTTATTTTATTTAAAGAATTTGAAAACTCAACTAATAAATTCATTTGATATTCAGGGATAGTTGAATCAAATATTATAGTTTTTACAATACCAATTGACTTATCAGGGATTAGGCTATTAATATATTTTTTTGTGAGATATAAATTTAATTTATAGTAGATATTTCTAAAAACATCTAAGTTATTTAAATCTTTGGAAAGTATAATTATATTTTTAAGGTCTAATATTATAGAGTTTAGGATTTCAACTTTAAAATTTAATCTCTTTGTAAACTCAATATTGTTATTAATAAACGAGTTAATTATCGATATGGCATTGATATTGTTTCTAAATAAAATTCCCACAGTTTCACCACTGGGTAGTTTGTTTATATAATCTAGTATATATTTATTTTGAAATTTCAAATTTTTAACTTTAGCAAGGGTTATTGGAAGATTTTGTTCGCTATTTGATTCAACCTTTTTAATGTACCTCTTCTTGTTTTTTTGAATTAAATAATCGGACATCTTAACTATATCTTTTGAAGATCTGTAATTCACATTTAGATACAGGAGTTTTAAATTGGGATAGATACTTGGTATTTGAAGTAAATAGTCAGGATTTGCACCCCTAAAAGCATATATGGACTGATCGTCATCTGCTACTATAAATAGATTATTATTTGGCTTAGCTATTACTTCAAGAATTTTAAATTGCAATAAAGAAGCATCTTGACCTTCATCTAACTGTATATATTTGTACTGTTTTCTTATTAAATTAAGTATTTTATCGTCTGATAATACAATTTTATAAGCGAAGGTTAACATGTCATCAAAGTCTAGTAAATGATGTTTTTCTTTAAATAAATCATATTCTTTAGAAACTGTTTTAAAGAAAGGATTTTTGTGATTGTCATAATCAATTAAGTTGTTTTTAATAAATGAATAGTTAGTAAAAAAGTTATCTATATCTTCTTTTTTTAAATATCTATCAAACTTTTGTGCACAAATTCTATTTATAATTTTATATTTATTTAATTCGTTCGAACCCTCTATCAAGTTGAAATGCAACTTATATTCATTAATATACAATCTAATTATACTGTAACAGAAAGCGTGAATTGTAGAGAAAACAGGTTTTAAACCACTGTCTAAAATTAAGAATCTATTCTTCATATCTAGTGCTTGAGTTTTAGAAAAAGTTAAATTTAAAATCTGGTCAGCTTTTATTTTAAAAGTATTATTTAAGTGAATTATTCTATTTAATAATACGGTAGTTTTTCCAGATCCAGGTACAGCAAGTACTAGAGCAGGACCTTCATTGTGCGAAATAGCAATTTTTTGTTGATTCGAAATTTCCATATAATCACCTTAGTTGATTATAACAGATAGTCAAAAAACTTTTTAGATAATTAGAGTAAGTTATTATTTCCATAAAAAGATTATTAAATTACATATTCTCTATATACAAAAAAAGTATATTAAACAAATAAAATAGATAAAACCTTTTAATCCAAAATAAAGTAGTTAAAAATAATAAAAGATATTTAAAAATAAAGAAAATAAGAAGATATGTATGAAATTGAGAAAAGAATTAAACATTTTAAATTTAATGAATAAATTTTAAAAGTTACTAAACAACTCTTAGATAAGTAAAGTAGTAAATTAAACGAGCAATCATAGAACATAGTAATTGAAATGTTCGTTTGTTTAGAATGTGTATACCTATATGAATATGAATAATAAAAAATGGGTTCTAATGTGTGTATGCGTGTGAGTATCATATATAGTGAAATTTGGTAGATTTTTAAATTTTACTTTTTGCGGGTGCGATTATATATATTGTCAAAAAACAAGTGTTGAAAAATATTACGTTTTGAAAATATTTGACGAAAATTTACTGAAAAATTGTAATGATAAATTATGCACAATTGCTGGATATATAGCAATCTTTATACGGAATTAGGAAAAATTAGAAAATAAAAGTATTTTTAGAAAAATTTTTAGGTAAAAACTAGTAGTAAAACGGATAAAGGCTTACAAATAGCTAGAAATATACGTTAAAAAGTATACGAAAGTATAGTACTATATTCATATGGTGTTATACTTTAGATTGCCAAGTGTAACCTTGATTATCACCTTGTGGTTGGGTGTCGGCAAAAAAAGCAGAAATACTACAATATTAAGCATTATTATTTAAATTATAGGATTTAGGGGAAACTGCTTAATGTGTATTTTACGCTACTTTACATAACTATTAGATTTACAAAAAAGCAATAGGTTTTCTGTGGTATAATAAGGGTTAATAGTGGTATATAATCGAATCATCACAAACCATCTAAATGTTGTTAGATACAATATTTAAATGTGTAAAATAAAATTGCGGAGGAATTATGGAATTAAAAGAATTTTTAGAAAGCAGGAAATCCTGTAGGGAGTATGAAAATAGAGAATTATCAAGTCAAATTCTATTGAATGTAAGACACTTACTCGATAAAGAAAATAAAAAATCATTGGAACACAATGTAGAATTTAAATTATATGGAAAATCAATTTATGACGCACTTAAAGGTGTTGGAGGTTATTCTGGAGTAATGATCAAATCTCCTAATTATATAACAATGAATTATAAAATTAAGAACAAAGATTCTATTGTTTATGGTGCATATTTTCTAGAGGAAATAGTTGGAGAACTTTCTAAACAAGGATTGGGTACTTGTTGGATAACTTTATTTTCTATTGACGACAATTTAAAAAAGAAGACATTTGGTACAGAAGATGAAATCGACTTTATACTTGCTTTTGGATATGCTGCAAGTAAATCAGAATTTGAAATTGAAGAGTATTCTTCTAGACATGGAATTGAAGATTTTGTTTATTTTAATGATTTTGATACTAAGGCTACAGTGGAACAACTATATAGCTATGGTTTAGATGAAATTTTTTACTATATAAAAAATGCACCTTCAGCATATAATAGTCAACCTTGGAGATTTCTAATTAAAGGCGAAAATATTTATCTATATATAGAAGATTTTCAAGGAGATGCTAATTATACGGATTCTGGAATAGTAATGTATTATTATGTAAAAATGGCAGAACTTTCAAATATTGATGCAAAGTGGCATTTAGATAACCCTTTACAAATTGAAACAGATTTTAAATATATCGGGCGTACAAATTTTTAACTTACTTATGAATCCATACAGAAGAAGTAACAACTATATTAACTTAGCTAATAACTTTTATATTAATGGTGAATATAAAAAATCTATAGATGCTTTAAATAAGGCATTGAAGTTTGAAAATACCGATGAAAAATATATTGAAATATATTTAGATGCATCCCAAATTTATTTTGAACTAAAGCAATACTATTTAGCAATTAAAACTTATAATCGAATTATTTATAGATTTGGAGAGGTCTTACAGGCGTACTATGGGATAGGTGTAATGTACGACTTTTTGAATGAATTTAAATTAGCTGAGAAATATTATAAAAAATCAATAAAAATAGATGGAAATTTTAGAGAAGGATATTTTTTCTTAGCAGATCTTTATGATAGAAATGGACTTATAGAAGATGCAATAAAGGCTTATAAAAAAACAGTTGAAAAATTTCCTCTAGATTACATGGCTTATAATAATCTTGGGAGTATTTATGAGATAAAAGGCGAATATAATTTGGCTTTATATAATTTCAAGAAATCTGTAGAAATAGAAAAAGATTATTTTAGATCGAATTTTAATTTAGGGATAGCCTATGACAGGTTAAATAGGTATGACGAAGCATTAATTTATTATTATAGAGCTTTAGATTTAAATCCTAAGTATCAGGATATTTATTTAAATATATCTGCATTATATATTTCAAAGAATCTTTTTTTTGATAGCATAAAAATACTATCAAAAGGGATATTAGAGTCGGATTCAACTTATAATCTTTATTATAATAGGGCTTGCGTATTTATTAAGTTAAATGAAGTTTCAAAAAGTTTTGAAGATCTTAAAAAAGCACTAGACGAAAAACCTGATTTAGTTAATTATTTAAAGACAGATGATGACTTTAAAGATTATAGAAATAATAAGGAATTTAAAAATATTTTAAAGAGGGGTAAAAACAATGAAGATTAAAAAAATTTTAACACTTGGACTGTTCCTGACTGTAATGGTAGTAGGTGTATCTTGTACAAAAGGAGATAATTCTAATGTAGATTCTACTGATGCAAAGGATAATGGAGAAATACTTGTGGGAGCGGCAGCAAGTTTAACAGATGCACTAAATGAAGTTAAGCCTATCTTTGAAGACAAGGAAAATTGTGTAGTTAACTTTACTTATGCAGCTAGTGGTACTCTACAAAAGCAAATTGAAGAAGATGGGGGAATTGACGTTTTTATTTCTGCAAGTGAAGACAAAATGAATAACCTAGTAGAAAAGAATTTAATTGAAGATGATACGTTATTTCCTGTTTTAAAAAATACTTTAGTATTAATAACAAATAAAGAAAGTGATGATGGTATTACTTTAGATAATTTAACTACAAAAGCGAATAAAATTGCTATTGGACAACCAGATGTTGTTCCAGCGGGTCAATATGCAAAACAGAGTTTAGAAAATCTAAATATGTGGAATGAAATTCAGGAAAAGTATGTATTTGCAAAAGATGTAAGAGCGGTACTTGCTTATGTTTCAACTGGTGAAAGTGAAGCGGGATTTGTATACAAGTCAGATGCATCTATTGATGAAAACGTTCAAATAGTAGAAGAATTGAAAGACGACTTACACGATCCAATAGTTTATCCTGGAGCGGTAGTAAAATCCTCTGAAAATAAAGAATTATCTAAGAAATTTTTAGATTTTCTTAAAGAAGATGAAGCAAAAGAGATACTTACAAAGTATGGATTTAGCCTAAATGATTAATGAAGAAATTTTAAGTCCTATATTATTATCTTTAAAAATTGCTTTTATATCAACTTTAATAACACTTATTTTAGGGCTTATATTGGCATATGTTTTTACAAAGCACGATTTTTTATTTAAAGATGCACTAGAGGTGATTTTGACTCTTCCAATGACTTTACCACCTACAATTGTGGGTTATATGCTTTTGCTTTTATTCAGTAGCAGAGGTCCAATTGGTGGAATATTATTAAAATTATTTGGGGTGAAGGTTATCTTCACTTGGGTAGCTGGTTGTATTGCAGCAGTTGTAGTCTCACTACCGCTAATGTACCAAAGCATAAAATCATCTTTTTTAAGCACTAATCCTATTTATGAAAAAGCAGCTAGAACTTTGGGTAAATCAGAGCTTGAGATATTTATTAAGATTACAATTCCACTAGCGCTACCCGGCATAATTAGTGGAATAGTATTAAGTTTCTCTAGAGCAATAGGCGAATTTGGAGCAACTCTCATGATTGCTGGAAACATTCCAGGAAAAACTGAAACAATACCACTTGCAATTTTTTATGCTGTTGAAAGTAACAATAGACCAAAAGCTAATGTGCTAATGGCTCTTGTAATAGGATTTAGTTTTATAAATATATATCTTTTGAATAAGTGGTTAAGAAGTAGAAAGGTGAATTGATGTTATCGGTTGAGATATTAAAAAAACTCGAACTCTTTGATATAGACTTAAAATTTAATTTAAACAAAGAGATACTAGCTTTACAAGGACCCTCTGGAAGTGGTAAAACCACAACATTGAATATTATTTCTGGACTATTAAAAGGTGACAGGTGCGAAATACAAAATGGAGATATGATTTTAGAGTCTACTAAAAAAAACATATATCTACCTACTCGAAATAGGCAAATAGGGTATATGTTTCAGGATTATGCACTTTTTCCACATTTTAATGTAAGAAAAAATATTAAATTTGCAATGAAAGACGAGACTGTTTTTAAAGAATTGGTAGAAGTTCTAGAACTAGAAGATTTACTTGACAGATATCCTTCAGACATTTCAGGAGGAGAAAAACAAAGAGTAGCTCTTGCTAGAACTTTAGTAACAAGACCGAAAGTTTTACTAATGGATGAACCCTTTTCAGCTTTAGATGTAGATTTAAGAAAAAAATTATATAAGAGCTTTAGAAAAATCATAGAAGAGTTAAATATACCAGTACTTATCATTACTCATGATAACAATGAAGCAATGATTCTCGCAGACAAAATTATACACATTAATAAAGGTAAAATAACAGCCTAAGGCTGTTATTTTTAAAGTGGGTATATAATAAATGTAAGCAAGAATTGCAGGAGGACATTATGAAAATTAAAGAGAAGATTCTAGACTATATTTCGACAGAGGATTACACGCCAATTACAGCAGAGGAACTTTGCATGGTATTTGATATTGAACCATCTTTCATTAAAGAATTTACTAAAGTTCTTAAAGATTTGGAAAAAGATGGTTTAATTCTAAAATCTAATAAGGGAAAATATTTACTTCCTGCGTCTGAAAATTCTTATAGAGGAGTTCTTGAGGGAAATAAGGCAGGCTATGCTTATTTTATTCAAGAAAATGGAATAATAGATGATGTTTATATTTCTAAAGAAGATTTAAATGGGGCCTGGCATCAAGACATAGTTTTAATAAGAATCACAAAGAAAGCTCAAGACGATAAAAAAGCCGAAGGAGAAGTAGTTAGGATTTTAGAAAAGAATGAAAAACCTATTATTGGTACCTATGTTCATGGTAAAAACTTCGGCTTTGTAATTCCAGATGATACTAGATATGGATTTGATATATTCATTAGTAAAGGCAATAGAAATCAAGCAAAAACTAATGATAAAGTAGTAGCTAAGGTTAAAAATAGAGCTCCAAAGGGAAAAAATCCTGAAGGAGTAGTTAAAAATATAATTGGCAATATAAATGAAAAGGGAGTGGATATAACTTCCATAGTAATGGAATTTAATTTGCCATATGAATTTTCTAATAAAGTTTTAAGTAGAGCAAGAGATATTGGAGAAGAGGTTTCTCAAACAGAAATTGGACAAAGAACAGACTTTAGAGAACTTTTTACAGTTACTATTGATGGTGCAACTGCCAAAGACTTTGATGATGCAGTATCAATTGATAAAAAAGGTGATAACTACATTTTGTATGTACATATTGCAGATGTAACGCATTATGTTCAGAAAGGGTCGGCCATAGATAAAGAAGCATATAGACGTGGCAATTCAATATACTTACTAGATAGAGTTATACCGATGCTTCCAAAGGAGCTTTCAAATGGGATTTGTAGTTTAAATCCAGGAGTTGATAGACTATCAGTTACAGTTAAAATGGAAATTAATAATAAAGGCAAAGTTATAGATTATAAATTCTATGAATCTGTAATAAATTCAGATTATAGGCTAATTTATACAAATGTGTCAGATATACTAGAAGGTAGAAAAGATATTTATGAAGATGGATACTTAAATGAAAAACTTAAACTCATGGAAGAGCTTTTTAATATATTGAAAGAAAAAAGACACAGAAGAGGTAGTATCGACTTTAATTTTACAGATCCTGAAATTATACTAGGACATGACGGAAAGCCAATTGACATAGTTCAAGAAGAGCGAAGAGTGGCAAATAGAATCATAGAAGAGTTTATGATTGTTACAAATGAAACAGTGGGAAGTCATTTTGGTTTCATGGAAGAACCTTTTATTTATAGGGTTCATGAAGACCCATCTGAAATGAAAGTAGAAGAACTAAAAAAGATGATTAAAAAATTTGGTTATTTCATAAAAGGACAGGATGTTCATCCAAAAGATTATCAGTCTATAATTTCAGAAGCTGAAAACAAACCTGAAGAAGCTGTAATTTCTATGATGCTTTTGAGATCCATGTCTAAAGCAGAATATTCTCCCTATCCCCAAATGCACTTTGGACTAGCTAGTATGTTTTACTCACATTTTACTTCTCCTATTAGAAGATACCCTGACCTTTTTATTCATAGAATAGTAAAAAATTTCCTACATCACAAGTCAAATACTAACAATATAAATGAATATATGAAATATTTAGAAGATATAAGCAAACACTGTTCTATGACTGAAAGAAGGGCAGAAGATGCTGAACATGAAGTAGAAAGTATGAAGATGGCTCAATATATGGAGGAAAATATTGGGAAGAGATTTGATGGTGTAATATCTGGACTTACTAAATTTGGAATTTTTGTGAGACTAGAAAATGGAGTAGAGGGACTTGTTTCATTTGTTCAAATGACTGATGACTATTATAACTTTAATGAAGAGTCGTATATTGTAGCTGGACAAACTCGAAATAAGATTTACAGTTTGGGTCAAAAAGTAAGAGTAGAAGTAATAGATGCAAGTAGCATAAAAAGACAGATAGATTTTAAGTTTATAGATGGTGATATTAATGGGAATAAAAATAATAGCTAATAATAAAAAAGCAAGACATGAATATTTTATAGAACAAGAGTATGAATCGGGGATCGCACTTAAAGGGACAGAAGTGAAATCCATAAGACTAGGGAAAGTTTCTATAAATCAGAGCTTTTGTCAGATAAGAAATGGGGAGTTATTTATTTATGCAATGCATATAAGTCCTTATGAACATGGCAACATTCACAATGTGGATCCTGTTAGAACTAGGAAGTTACTTCTTCATAAGAGAGAGATAAATAGGCTTATAGGTCAGACAAAAGAAAAGGGGTATACACTTATTCCTCTTTCGGTATATTTAAAAGATGGACTTGTAAAGGTAAAAATAGGTCTTGCAAAAGGTAAGAAATTACATGATAAAAGACAAACCATTGCAAAAAGAGATTCAGAACGAAGAATACAGCAAGCTTTAAGAAGAAAATAGTATAACAAACATGATATGTACCCTGTTAATTAGATAGACAATATGCTTCTAGTCTTAAGGGTACATATCATGTTTGGAGTTTATTTATTTTATTTTGCTTAAATTGCCGTAATTAAAATCTTTTGGATTTACATATTCCGTGCTATAGTTCTCATAATAAACCATACCAGGTTTTGCGCCTTTTGACTTTCTGACATTCTTTTTTTCCGTGTAATCAACAGCAACATTTTGTTCATTAGAAACTGATGAATACTTTGCGGCTAAATAGCAACCATCTAGAATATCTAATTTTGTAATATTTTCATTTCTCAAAATCACATGTGAACCGGGAACATCTTTTACATGAATAAAGATATCCTCTTTATTAGCTAATTTTAGAGTAATATAGTCATTTTGATAGTTGTTTTTACCAACATAAAAATGTTTATTTCTCTTGTTAATAAAATGGTGAGGTGAAGATAGCTTTGGAGAATGAATCTTTTTCTTATTCTTTTTTTGTTTTATATAGTTTTGCTTTGAAAGCTCATGTTTTATTTCTTCGATTTCAGAATCATTTTCAACTTTTTTTAAAGAATCTAATACTTGTTCAAGATATTTAATATCATCCGTTAAGTTAGGAATTTGTTTTTTTAAAAGATTTGCTGAAGTTTTCAATTTGCTATATTTTTTATAGTAGTGTTGCGCATTTTCCCAAGGGCTTTTTTTATTGTCCAAGGGTATTTCAAGCATGCTTAAATCTGGATCATAAAAATTCTCTAGTTTAACACTAGTATCTCCTTTATTTACACTGTGGATATTTGAAGATAAAACATCTCCATATATCTTAAATATATCTCTCTTTTCAGCAAATTCTTTTTCGTCCTTAAGCTTAATTAATTTATTCCTATTTTTATCTAAAAGATTATTTAACTTCTTTGAAAGGCTAGATACTTTTTGTGAAATTTTATCGGACAGAAATCTTTCTGAAAAATAGGTATCAGCTGCCATTGATATAGATTTTTCTTCAGTTACATCAGCCATAAAATGGTCCATTTTAAGACTGTGAAAATCAATTATTTTTCCTGTCTTATCACGATAAATTGAAGGATGATATCTATCAAATAGTATATTTTTTACAACTTCATTAAAAGTAGAATCTAATTTTTTCAATTGCTCATCATTTAAAGAAAAACAATTTGTATTTTTATCAATATTAGATTTGAAAAGTATTTCATCTGTTAACTGGGGAGAAAATCCAGTATAATTCATGTAGAAGAATTTAGATAATTTTAAATCCTTTTTTAAATTTGATATAACGGTTGAAGGAGATTTTAACTCTTTGGTAATATCAATTTTATTATCTTCAATATAAGAGTAGTTAAGTCCAGGTAAAAGCTGTCTTACTCTAGAGATATCTTCGGTAACTCTTGTAATAGAGTCAATTATTTTATACCCTTGCCTTAAAATTATATTTGAATATTTTCCCATTACCTCTACTGTAATTGTTTTTAAGACCATATCTCCCAGTTCATTCATTGAAGAAATATTTATATTTACAACTCGGTCCAAACCTTTTTGATTAATAGATACGATTACTCCATTTTGTAAATGCTTTCTTAAAAGCATACAAAAATTTGGAGCTTTAAGTGGATTTTCTTTATTTGAATTTGTCAAATAAAATCCTGGTTTATTACTTGAAGCATCAAGTAGTAGTTTATAATTTTTCTTATTATTATAAATTTGAATAACGATAACTCTATTCTCAGGTTGATTAATTTTATTTATACGGCCGTTTAAGATTTTTTCATTTAGTTCGTTTGTAATTGCTCGAGTTACAATGCCATCAAAACTCATTTTTACCTCCTTATGACCTAAATTATATCACAGTTGTTAAAAGAGTTTATTTAAAATTCCAGTAAATATTACGAAAACGTAACATTGTATTGAATTATTTTATATACTATTATAAAATTAATGCAAAGTAGAGGTGGAATATGATTTATTCAATGACAGGTTTTGGCAGATCCTCCATAGAAGATGAAAAGTATGGAGTTTCAGTTGAAATTAAAACAGTAAATAATAAATATTTAGATATCCAAGTGAAAAATCCAAACTTTTTAAATTTTCTAGAGGAAGATATAAAAAAAGTATGTAGAAAAAAACTTAATCGGGGACGAATAGAAGTTTACATTAGGTGTTTTAGAAAAGAAAAAAATATTTCAAAAATATATTTTGATGAAAATTTAATAAAAAACTATATAAACGCTATTGGAAAATTAGAAAACACTCTTGAGAGAAATTTTAAATTTGAATTATCTGATATATTGCAAATAGAAGGAGCGTTGCAAATAGAAGAAAGCGATGACGATGAAGATTTTTTGAAATCATTAGTATTAAAACAGATAAATTTTGCACTAGATTTAGTTTTAGATATGAGAAAACAAGAAGGTGAAAACTTATCTAAAACAATTCTATCCCAATTAGATCAAATGAAAGAAATTACGCTAAAAATTGAAGAGTTAGCAGATTCTTCTACTGAAGAATATAAAGCAAATCTACTAAAAAAATTTGAAGATATTAATTATACAAATATTAAACTTGATATGGATAGAATATATTTAGAAGTTGCATTATATGCTGAAAGATCCGATATAACTGAAGAGATAGTTAGATTAAAATCTCATATTAAACAATTCTTACAAACTTTAGATAGCAGCAATCCCATGGGAAGAAAATTAGATTTTATTGTTCAGGAAATGAATCGAGAAGTTAATACTATATCGTCGAAATCTCCAAATAATACAATTGTTAAAAGTTGTATAGAATTAAAAACTATAATAGAAAAAATTAGAGAACAAATTCAAAATATTGAATAGGGAGGACAATATGAGAGATGGTTTTTTGATGGTTCTTTCAGGCCCGTCAGGAGTAGGAAAAGGCACTGTTTGCGAAGCTTTGAGAAAAAGAAGAAATGATATAAAGTATTCAATTTCTGCTACAACTAGAAAAAAAAGACCTGGTGAAGTAAATGGCGAAAACTATTATTTTTTAAGTTTAGATGAATTTAAAGATAGGGTTAGAAAAGATTTGTTTATAGAACATGCAAAAGTCCATGGAAATTTTTATGGTACGCCTAAGTCTTATGTTGAAGAAAATATTGGAAAAGGAAATATAGTTATATTAGAGATTGACGTTCAAGGGGCCTTGCAAGTTAAAAAGAATTTTCCAGGTGCTGTATATATTTTCCTTCTGCCTCCAGATTTAAATGAACTTAGAAATAGGATTGTAAAAAGAGCGACAGAAGACGAAGACACTATAAATTTGAGAATGAATAATGCACAAAAAGAATTGTCTTTTATTGACAAATATGACTATGCGGTAATAAATGATAAGGTAGAAGATACTGTTCACAAAATAGAATGTATAATAGAAGCAGAAAAATTAAAAGCGACATATTTAGGAGAGGTGAAATAAATGATTAATCCATCATTCAAAGAATTAGAAAGAATAAATAATAGTAGGTACGCAGTATGTGTAATTGCATCAAAAAGGGCGAGAAAGATTATTGATGGTTCAAAACCACTAGCAAAAAACAAAACAAAAAATCCTGTGACAACTGCTCTGACAGAAATAATGGAAGGAAAAGTTACTTACGAAAAAGACATTAAGGACGAATAAATGAAAAAGAGAATTTTACTTGGAGTTACAAGTGGAATAGCCATTTATAAGGTTGTAGATTTGTGTTCAAAACTAGTAAAAGCAGGATACGAGCTTGAGGTTATCATGACAGAAAACGCCACAAAAATGGTTTCTCCGCTTGTATTTGAAACCATGAGTAAGGGTAAAGTTCATACAGATACTTTTCATACAGGAACAAGTGGTGAAGTAGAACATATTGAATTGGGTAATAGAGCAGATTTATTTGTAATTGCTCCAACAACAGTAAACACATTGGCAAAAATAGCTTCAGGAATTGCAGATAATCTTTTAACATCTACTGTAATTGCATATAACAGGCCGATTATGATGGCTCTTTCTGCAAACACAAGAATGATTGAAAATTCTGTTACGCTAGATAATATTGAAAAGTTAAAAAAGAGAAATTTCGAATTTATTCAATCAAAAACTGGAATGTTGGCTTGTAATACTATAGGTAATGGGAGATTAGCTGAACCTGAAGAGATATTTGAAAGAATAGAAGATTATTTTGTTGAGAAAGATTTAAAAGGTAAAAAAATAATAGTAACTGCAGGACCTACAAGAGAAGACATTGATCCTGTAAGGTATATGACAAATAGGTCCAGTGGTAAGATGGGGTTTGCAATTGCAAAAAAGGCATTTCAAAGAGGAGCTAATGTAGTTTTAATTTATGGAGATACTTCTGAAAAACCACCTGAAGGTCCAAAAAAAATAAAGGTTAAATATAATACAGAATTAAAAGAAGAAATTGAAAAAGAATTTCAAAGTTCAGACGGTATAATAATGGCAGCTGCTCCTTGTGATTTTAGAGTTGAAAATTTCTTTGATCAAAAAATAAAGACTAAAAATAAGTTGGTTTTAGATTTAGTTGAAAATGAAGATATACTTAAATTTTTTGGCATGAAGAAAGATAGACAAATAATTATAGGATTTGCTGCTGAAACATCTAATCTGATAGAAAATGCGAAAAAAAAGCTTGTTTCTAAAAATTGTGACTTCATAATTGCAAATGATGTATCTAGTGAAAGTTTAGGATTTGATGTTGATTTTAATAAAGTAGCAATAATATCGAAAGATAATGTAGATATGCTTCCTATTATGAAAAAGACAGAATTGGCAGATAGAATTTTAGATTTATTATGATTGTAAATGTTGTTTTAGAAAATAAGACTAGGGTACTTGATAGACTATATAGTTATAAAGTACCAAAAAATTTCATAGATGAAATTAAAATAGGATCTCGAGTTATAGTTCCATTTGGTAGGCATAATGGAAAAAAATTAGGAATAGTGGTGGAATTTTCTGATGAACCACTAGAAGATGTTAAATTAAAAGAAGTTTTTGAATTAGTTGATAAAAAACCAATTGTTTCTGAAACTCTTATAGAATTAGCTATATTCATGAGAAAAAGATACCTATCTGATTATTCATCATCATTTCAGAGAATTTTGCCACCAAGTAATTGGAAAGATTTAAAAAAGATATTTATTTTAAACAAGGATCCTAAGGATGATAAAATACTTAGATTTTTTAAAAAACCAAGATCCTACGATGAGATTATAAAAAGATTTGATAAATCATTAGTTGACAAATTATTGAAAAATGAAGTTCTGCAAGAGAAGTACGATATAGCTAATAGAATTAAAATACGAATGGTTGAGTATTATAGAATTAATACTAATGAAAAAGTTCTGGATAAATTAAAAAATGCACCAGTACAAGAAAAAATCTACAAATATATATATATAAATGGTCCTATAGACAAAAAAACTATATTAACCAATACGAATGCTTCTTTGTCCAGCTTAAAAGCATTAATCGACAAGAAACTTATAAATTGTGAACTAAAACATGAATTTTCTAATATTTCAAATAAATTTGAAAAATATAAAAAGATTTCACTTAACACTCAACAAGAAAAAGTAAAGTCTGAAATATTAAACAGTGCTAATAATAAGTTTTTAATCCATGGAATTACGGGAAGCGGTAAAACAGAGATTTATCTTCAAATTGTAGAGGAAATGTTAAAAAAGGGTAAATATTCAATTGTTCTTGTCCCAGAAATATCTTTAACTCCACAAACTATTGAAAGATTTTCAGGTAGATTTCCTGGGAGTGTAGCAGTGCTTCATTCAAAACTAACTCAAAGAGAAAAATTTGAACAGTGGCAACAAATTGAAAATGGAACCTTAAAGATAGTAATCGGAGCTAGATCTGCAATTTTTGCACCAGTTAAAAATCTGGGTGCTATTATTATAGATGAAGAGCATGACCAAAGTTATATTTCTGATATGAATCCAAAATATGTTACCAGAGAAGTAGCTGAATTTTTAGCAGACAAAATGAATTCTAAACTCATTCTAGGGTCTGCCACTCCGTCAATAGAGACTTATAACTTGGGTAAAAAAGGGATTTATAAGATTTTGAAAATAGATAAGAGGGCAACTTCAGGTAAACTTCCTAATGTTCATATAATTGATATGAGAGAGGAACTAAAAAAAGGAAATATGTCTGTAGTTGGTGAAAAACTACATGAGGCTCTTGAACAAAATCTTAAAGATCATAAACAATCTATTTTATTTTTAAATAAGAGAGGGCACACCTCTTATGTTTTTTGTAGAAGGTGTGGCTATGTAATGAATTGCAATTCTTGTGATGTATCTTTAACATATCATAAGTCTAAAAACATACTAATATGCCACCAATGTGGTAGAACTCAGAAAAAACCTGAAATTTGTCCAAATTGTGGGAGTAAGTACATTAGAGAGTTTGGAGCTGGAACCGAAAAAGTTGAAGAATATTGCAAAAAAAACTTTCCAAGTGCTAATATTTTCAGAATGGATGCTGATACAGTTTCTTCTAGAAAAGAGTATTTAGAAGTATTTAATAAAATGAAAAAAAAAGATATAGACATTCTTATAGGAACTCAAATGATTACAAAAGGATTCGATTTTCCAGATGTAACTCTTGTGGGAGTCATAGCGGCGGATTTAAGTTTGAATACGGGGACATACAAATCTTCTGAAAATACGTTTCAATTGATAACTCAAGTTTCAGGAAGGGCAGGTAGAGGTACAGATACGGGAAATGTATATATTCAAACTTATAAACCCAATAACTATGCTATTAAATTTAGTAGTACTCACGATTATAGTAGTTTTTATAATACTGAAATCGCTTATAGACAAATTTATAGATATCCACCATTTTATACTTTATTTTCAATGAATATTTCAGGAGAAAATAGATCTTTAACGAGGGATAAATTATTTACTTTTCAAAAACTCATAAGGAAAGAATTAATAGAAAATAATCTTAATGAAATTGAAACCTTAGGGCCAAACCCAAGTCCAATTTCTAGAATAAATAATAGATACAGATTTTATACCCATTATAAATACAAGGGAAATGAAGAGTTAATAAAAAATATTTTTAGGTCAATTCTTTTAGAGAATAAATATAATATTGATTTACAAGGGTATAAGCTAAGTTTAACTTTAAACCCTACTAATTTTATTTAAAGGAGAGTTTTATGGCATTAAGAAAAATAAGAATTGAAGGAGATCCTATTCTAAGAAAAAAAGCTAGAATAGTTCAAGATATAGACGAAAGAACTTTAACAATATTAGACGATATGGAAGAAACGATGAAAGAGGCCAATGGACTTGGTCTTGCAGCACCTCAAATCGGAATTTTAAGACGTCTTGTAGTAGTTGATATGCAAGATGGACAAGGAACTCTAAAGATGATTAATCCAATTATTGTAGATAAATCAGAAGAAACTCAAGAAAATTTTGAAGGATGCTTATCTATTCCTGGGAAAACAGGTGTAGTAGATAGACCAAAGAATTTAGTTTTAGAATATACAGATATTAATGGAGATCTAGTGAAGATGAATTGTGACGAGTACAAGGCAGTTTGCGTATGTCATGAACTTGATCATCTAGATGGAATACTATATCCTGATTTAGCAAAGAAGATGTATAACAATGAAGACCTAGAAGATATAGATAAAGGTGATAATTAAATGGGGAAAATTAAAGTGGTGTTTCTTGGGACACCAGATTTTGCTGTTGAATCATTAAAAGCTATAAATGAAAGCGATAAAATTGATGTGGAATTAGTAATTTCACAATCTGATCGAAAGAGAAATAGGGGAAAGATAACACCTACACCTGTTAAACAATATGCTATAGATAATGGACTAAAAGTTTATACGCCAGAAGATATAAATAGTAACGAAAGTATCGAAATAATTTCAAATATTAATCCTGACTATATAGTAGTAGTTGCTTATGGTCAAATACTAAAGGATAATTTATTAAAAAAATTCAAAGACAAAATATTAAATGTTCACTCTTCGTTATTACCTAAATATAGAGGGGCGGCTCCAATCAATTGGGCAATTATAGAAGGAGAAAAAAAATCAGGAATTACTATTATGTTAGTTGAGAAAGGACTGGATAAGGGAGATATTTTATTTAGTTTAGAAGAAGAAATATCTCCTTCTGAAAATGCACAAATGCTTCACGATAAATTAAAAGTACTAGGAGGCAAGGGAATTGTTGAAGTTTTATTAAATTTTGACAATTATTTCAAAAACAAAACTTCTCAAAACGAAGAAAAAGCTTCATATAGAGGTATATTAAATAGAAAATTTGGTAAAATCAGTTGGGATGATAAGGCTATAAATATTTATAACAAATTTAGAGGGCTATATCCTTGGCCAGGAAGTTTTTTTGAATATGAAGGTGAAAATGTAAAAGTTTTAGATATGGATTATGTCTTAAATGAACATAAACTAAAACCAGGATATGTTACAGAAGTTAATAATAGTTTCATAAAAGTATCTTGTAATGATGGATTTATTCTTATTAATGAGATTCAATTCCCTAATAAAAAAAGAATGTCAGTTGAAAATTATCTTAGAGGAAACAATTTTAAAGAAAAAATATTTCTAAACTAGGAGGCAATTAAATGTATAACAACTCTTTTTTAGGTTTCTATAGTGGTCCATGGATATTAATTGTATTCATTGCCATGATATTTGGAATGATTACGCAAGCCAGAATAAAAAGCACTTATGCAAAATACAGTAAAGTTTCAAATTTTGGAAAAGTGACAGGTATGCAAGCAGCAAGAAAAATATTAGATAGAAATGGATTACAATATATAAATATTGTTGCGATCAAGGGAGAACTTAGTGACCATTATGATCCAACTAAAAAAACCATTAGACTTTCAGAACAGGTATATTATGGATATAGTATTGCAGATGTGAGTATTGCTGCTCATGAAGTTGGACATGCGATACAACATTCTAAAGGTTATAGTTTTTTGACGTTTAGAAATTCATTAATACCTCTTGTGAATTTTGCATCGAGATCTATTTATCCCCTATTTATAATAGGCTTATTTATTGCTCCATTTTTTATCGATATAGCGATAGCTGTATTTGCAATTACTGTTTTGTTTCAAATTGTGACTTTGCCTGTTGAACTTGATGCAAGTTCAAGGGCATTAAATAATTTAGAAGAAGGGATTTTGAATAGAGATGAGATTTACAAAGGAAGAAAAGTTCTTAAGGCAGCAGCTATGACATATGTTGCAGCGGCTCTATTCTCAATTGCACAACTATTAAGACTTTTATCAATGCAAAGAAGTGATGATTAATGAATGAGAGAAACTTTGCAATTGAAACTTTGATTAAAGTTTTTAGAGGTGGGTTTGCATCGGAATTGCTTCTTGAAGTTAATAATAATTTAAATAAACAACTAATAAGGCAGTTGGTTTATGGAGTAATTGAAAATAATGTTTTTTTAGAATATACGATTAGGCATTCACTATTAAAACCTGACAAAAAATTAAAAGAAGAAGTATCTACGATTTTAAAAGTTGGTATATATCAAAAATTTTTCATGAATAATATACCAGACTATGCAATTGTCAATGAGAGTTTAAAATCTTGTGAATATTTTCATGTTTCAAATATGAAAGGACTTGTAAATTCAATCCTCAGAAATATTGAAAAAGATGAGATTGATAATTCTATTTCTAAAATGCCATCAGTTAATGATAGATTAAAAACCACTTATTCTGTAAGTGAAGATTTTTATGATTTATTGTTAAAAAATTATAAAATAAAAACAATAAGAAAAATATTGGATTCTTTTTTAAATCCACCAGAATTCATAATAAGAGTAAATGAGATTGTAACTAATATTGAGATTTTAAAGCAGGAGCTAATGAAATTAGATATTTATTTTAAAGATCATCCATTTTTAGGTAATGCATTAATAATTGACAACCCGTATAATATATTTGAAACGGAAATTTTCCAAAAAGGTTTTTTTACTATACAAGGTGGGGGATCAATCTTATCAAGCATTTCACTAAATCCTAAACAAGATTCAAACATTCTAGATATATGTGCAGCACCTGGTGGAAAAACTTGTCATTTATGCGATTTAATTGAAAACAAAGGAAATATTTTAGCAAATGATATTCACAAGAATAAGTTAAGCAAAATTAAGGAAAATGCAAGTAGGCTTAAATGTAAAAATATATCTTATAGTAGTTTTGATGCGACTGTATTTCAAAAAGATATTGTTAATTCCTTTGATTATATATTGCTTGATGCTCCCTGTTCAGGTTCTGGAGTGGTGAGTAAAAATCCTGAAATAAAACTTAGAAGAAATAAAGAAGAAATTAGAAAACTAATAAAAACACAACGTATGATAATGGAAAACTCCATTAAATATCTTAAGATAGGAGGACATATCCTTTATAGTACTTGCAGCATTTTTAAAGAAGAAAATGAGGAGCAAAGAGAATATTTTTTAGATAGGTTTAATAATATAAAAACTGAGGAATTTGAATATAGAGGAAAGTTAGTGCCCTATTTATCATTAATGCCTTATGAAGAGGGTACTGATGGTTTTTTCATTTCAAAGTTTAAAAAAATATCGAATTAATATGCTATAATGGACTAAGATTACATGACAAATATCATATACAACAATTTAGAATATAATGAATTACTCACTGTGGTAGATAATTTAAAAATAGAAAAATACAGAGCAGAACAGATTTTTCACGGGATTCATCATTTGATGTATACTGATTTTGATTTATTTACAAATCTTTCAAAAAAAATTAAAGAAAAACTAGATGAAAATGGAAAATTTATTCATATTCAAAAATTGGAAAAATTTATTTCTAAAATAGATGGTACAATAAAATATTTATTTAAACTAGAAGACGGTTCCCTAATCGAAACTGTGTTAATGAAGTATTCTAATAGAAATACCATATGTATTTCGTCTCAGGTCGGCTGTAAAATGGGATGTAAGTTTTGTGCTTCTACAAAGGCTGGATATGAAAGAAATTTGGAAGTTGCAGAACTTTTAGAACAAATTTATTTTGTTTCAAAAGATGAGAAGATAAATATTAACAATATTGTTTTAATGGGTATTGGAGAACCTTTAGATAATTATGATAATGTTATAAAGTTTATAAAAATCATAAATAGTAAAAAAGGTTACAATATATCTATAAGAAATATAACATTATCTACTTGTGGAATAACTGACAAGATATATCTTCTTTCTAAAGAATCTTTACCTATAAACTTAACAATTTCACTTCATAACCCCTTTGATAACGAGAGAAGTGAAATTATGCCTATAAATAATAAATATAATATTAAAGAAATTTTCGATGCTGCCCTAAATTATTTCAATAATACTGGAAGAAGAGTAAGCTTTGAATATACTTTGATAAAAGGCTTAAATGATTCGAAAAGACATATAGATGAACTTGTTAAACTATTTGATAATAAGAATCTGCATTTAAATTTAATACCTCTAAATGCAATTGACGAATTCGGTAAACCAAGTAGTAATTTAGAGGATTTAGAAAATTTTAAAAAAATCTTAATTTCAAGAGGGATAAATACAACAATAAGAAGAAGTATGGGCACAGATATTCAAGGAGCATGTGGTCAACTTAGATCGAAACGTAATAAAATAAGGAAGTGATAATTTGAGTTATTTTTCCGCCACAGATATTGGGCTGCAAAGAAAATTAAATGAAGATTACTACGACAATTACATAGATGAAAATCTAAAACTTTTCGTAGTAGCTGACGGCATGGGAGGACATAATGCAGGAGAAATTGCTTCCGAATTGGCTGTTAAATCTTTTGTTTATTATTTCAAAGAAAATTTCAAAAATTGTAAGGATATAACTAGCTTTTTAACAGAATGTGTTAATTATTCTAATGGGATTATTTATGAAGAATCTCACAATGATGATGAGTTATCTAATATGGGAACTACCATAGTTTCAGCCCTTATACACGATAATTATCTTTATATTTTAAATGTAGGAGATAGCAGAGCATATTTAAAAAATTCCTTTGGATTTAAACAAGTTTCAAGAGATCATTCACTAGTAAACGACCTCTTACTTTCTGGAACTATTACAGAAGAAGAAGCAAAAAACTATGGTAGGAAAAATGTAATAACAAAAAGTCTAGGAGCTGAAAAAAATGTAGAACCGGACATCACTTCTTTAGAGATTAGCAAAGGTGATGTAGTTCTATTATGTTCAGATGGTCTTAACTCGCTTGTGTCAGATAGAGAAATAGAGGATATTGTTTCAAAAGATGAACCTGAGGAAGAGTTGGTGTTTGAACTTATAGATCTCAGTTTAAGTAGAGGAGGATATGACAATATCACAATTTCATTATATACACATGAGGAGGAAGACATATGATAGGTCAAACTCTAGGAAATAGATATTTAATAGAAGAAAATATTGGTGTTGGTGGAATGGCTGTAGTCTATAAAGCAAAGGATAAATTGCTAAATAGATATGTGGCAATAAAAGTTCTAAAAGACGAATTTATGGATGATGACGAATTTCTTAAGAAATTTGCAATGGAAGCTCAATCTGCAGCATCTCTTTCACACCACAATATAGTTTCTGTATATGATGTTGGAAATGCTGTAGTTAATGATCAAAGATATAATTATATCGTTATGGAATACATCGATGGAAGGACTTTAAAAGAAATAATAAACACCGATGGACCTCTTGGGGCAGAATTTGTAGCTAATGTAGGTTTTCAAATAGCTTCAGCTCTAGAAGCTGCACATAGAAAAGCTGTTGTTCATAGAGATATAAAGCCTCATAATATTTTAATTGATAGTGACAATGTGGCAAAAGTTACTGATTTTGGTATTGCCAGGATTTCTTCATCATCCACAATAACTTATACATCAACTGTCCTTGGTACTGTTCACTATATTTCACCTGAGCAAGCAAAAGGAAAGTTTATAGATAAAAAATCAGATATATATTCTCTTGGAGTTGTTCTTTATGAAATGGCTACAGGTAGAGTTCCTTTTGATGCTGAGAATGCAGTTGGAATTGCTTTAAAACATATTCAGGATCAGCTAATTGAACCTAAGAGTATAAATCCTGACATTCCAGATGGTTTAAATGATATTATACTTAAAGCTATGGATAAAGATCCTAACAATAGATTTAATTCCGCAACTCAGATGAAAATGGCTCTGTTGAATTTTAGAAATTTCAAATTAGATAATGACGACAGATTTGATAAAACTGAAAGAATCGGAATTATACAAGAAGAAAGTATAAACCCAAAAAAGGAAGAAAAAGCTGTTTACAATATGAAAAAAGATGAAGATCCAGAAATAGAAGAGAAAAAGGGAAGTTTTTTCACAACTTATATACTTCCTGTAATCTTAGCACTTGTTTTAGTGACTGGTTTCATAGTAGCTGTAAATTTTTTCAAAGGAAACTTATTTAAATCAAAGGTTGTTAAAACACCTCCATTGATTGGAATAAGTGTTGATGAAGCACAAGAACAATTGGACGAACTGAAGTTTGATTTAACAGTAAAAGTTAAAGGCACTGTTGAATCCGATCAAAAAGAAGGATTGATTGTAGAACAAGATCCTGAAAGTGGAACAGAACTTGAAAAAGGCGCAGAAATAGAAGTTTATGTAAGTGGTGGAGAGGAAGAAATAATTTTAAAAAACTACACTAACTGGAAAAAAAATGACGCTATTTCGGAGCTAGAAGAATTAGGTTTACAGGTTGAAATAAAAGACTCGTTTAGTGATAATTTTGACGAGGGATATGTAATAAGTCAAAAACCAGGAGCTCAAGAATCAGTTAAGAAGAATTCAACTATTGAATTAGTAGTTTCTAAGGGCAAAGAAGATGATACTGTACCTATGATAAATGTAGCAGGTTCAAATGTAACTAGAGCAACTCAAAAACTTACAGATATTGGACTTAAATACAATATAGAAGAAACTCCTAGTAGCACTATAGATAAAGGGATTGTAATAAGCCAAAGCGTAGACAATGGAGTTATGGTTAAAAAAGGCTCTGTCGTTACACTAAAAGTTAGCACAGGACCAAAAGAAGAACCAACTGAAGAGGAAAGAGAAACAACAGAATCAAATAAAAAAACTATATCTTATACGTTTAGAGTTAAAGTTGCAGATATAGCTCCAGGCCAATACAATTTGAGAATCGAACGAATTGAAGGGGACAGAGAAGTTAATATATACAATCGCCAACTAGATACTTCTAGAGGTGATGCAAATATTACATTAAATGTAAGAAGAGGAGAAAGTTATAACATCTATGTTAATGATGAACTATATAGTGGGGAAACTATAGAATAATGTCTAAGATTATAAAATCTCATAGGGGAATATACTATGTAGAAAAAGAAGGACAAATATATCTATGTAAGGCTAGAGGACTTTTTAGAAACAATAATACTAAGCCTATAGTTGGAGATGAAGTTGAAATATCTGTAAATGAAGATAATACTGCTTATATTCAAAAAATTCATGAAAGAAAAAATCAACTTCTAAGACCTCCTATTTCTAACGTAGATCAAGTTGTAGTGATTATGAGTCTTTCATTTCCAGATATTAACCTATATATATTAGATAAATATCTTTTAATGTTAGAACTTTCAAATGTAGATATTAAAATAATATTTAATAAAATTGATTTAGTTAAGGAAGAATACACTAAATCAATTTCAAAGATTTATAAAGACATAGGTTATGATATTTATTTAAATAGTAATACAAGAGATAATTCAAATAAACTTTCCTATCTTTTTGAAAATAAAACTACTGTTGTTACAGGACCATCGGGAGTGGGAAAATCTACTACTTTAAATGGAATTTTTTCTGACTTTAATTTTAAAACTGGTGAAATAAGCCAAAAATCTTTAAGGGGTAGACATACAACAAGGCATATTGAAATTTCAAAAATAGATGAAAATAGTTATGTAATTGATACTCCTGGATTTTCAGCTCTTTCACTGGATTTTATTAATCAAGAATCTGATATTGAGTTTGGTTTTAGAGAGTTTAGAAAACTCAGTAATGAATGTAAATTTAACAATTGTCTGCATTATAATGAACCCAGATGTGCTGTTAAAGAAGCTTTACAAAATAAAGAAATAGCAAATAGTAGGTATGAAAATTATTTGAGAATATTAAATGAATTTAGAAATTTAAGGGGGTATTAATGAGTTTACTTGCACCATCACTACTTTCGGCAGATTTTTTTAATCTATCACAACAATTGAATATACTAGAAAATGAAGAGATTAAATATCTTCATCTCGATGTAATGGATGGTAATTTTGTTCCTAATATATCTTTTGGACCAGGAATTATTAAAACTTTAAGAGAACATTATAATTTTGTTTTCGATACACATTTAATGGTAGATAGCCCAGAAAGATACCTAGTAGATTTTAAAAATGCAGGATGCGATATTTTGACTATTCACTTTGAAGCAACGAAACACCCTTTAAGAGTGCTTCAAGAAATTAGAAAATTAGGAATGAAGGCTGGAATTTCTTTAAATCCAGGAACTCCTGTAGAGGTATTAGATTATCTTTGGGATGAACTTGATTTAATCTTGATTATGACTGTAAATCCTGGATTTGGTGGACAAAGTTTTATTGATTCTCAAATTTCTAAAATTAAAAAAGTTAGCTCTTTAATTTTGGAAAAAAATCCAAATATTCTTCTAGAAGTAGATGGGGGAATTAAAACGACAAATATAGACAAATTGCTTAATCTTAATATAGATTTATTTGTGTCTGGGTCTGACGTATTTAATAAAGATTTAGAAATAATGCAAGGAAAACTTATTAAATATAAAGAATTATTTAGGGAGAAAAAAGTTAATGAAGATTAAGAATAATACTACAAGGTTCATAACAGAAGCAGGCATTATGTTAGCTTTAACATTTATACTCAACTCTATTAAGCTATATGAATTTCCTCAGGGAGGTTCTATTACTCCTGGTGGATATGTTCCACTTTTACTATTTGGATTTAGATGGGGTTGGAAAAAGGGAATTATGTTAGGAGGAATTTATGGGATTTTAGACTTTTTCCTAGGACCATACTTCTTAAATGTAATTCAGTTCTTACTAGATTATCCTATAGCCTATGCTATGTTAGGTTTAACGGGATTATTTTCAAATAAACTTCAAATAGAGGGTAAAACCAATATTACAAATTTAGTTTTAGGTACTATATTTGCCAGTTTAATGAGAATAGTTTCTGCCGTAATATCAGGTGTAGCATTTTTTAGTGACTACTTACCTGGTGAAAAGTCTTATGTATTGGAGTCATTTTTATATAATGCTTCTTATGGAATACCCAATATGATAATAGCCATTATATTAATAGTAATAATATATCCAAGAATAAAGGATAAATTATAATGAATTGTACAATAGTTACGGGAGGTTGTTTAATAGACGCCTCTTTTTTATTAAAGTATATAAAAAAATCTGATTTCATAATTGGAGTTGACAAAGGGATAGATCAACTCCTAAATATGTCAAAAAAAATAGATATTGCAATAGGTGATTTTGATTCAATTTCAAATAATAAAAGATTAAATTCTAAATTTATTAAAAAAATTGTAACTTTAAATCCAGTAAAAGATGAATCTGATACTCATGCAGCAGTAGACATAGCTTTATCTAAAGGAGCAAAAGAAATAGTAATTTTAAGTGGTATAGGAAATAGGATGGATCATACCTTATCTACAATCTCTTTATTGGAAAAAATAAACTCAATTGGGGTAGAAGGGTTTGTTGTGGATAAGCACAATAGGATCAGGTATGCAAATAAAGTAAATTTAATCTTAAAAGAATATGATTACTTTTCTTTAATACCTCTTGAGAATAAGGTTATTGTAACCACAGAAGGATTTAAATATGAAGCAGAAAAATTACAACTTAATTTTTCACAAAGTAGATTTTTGAGCAATGAGTTAATTGGAGAAAAAGGAACGATTAAAGTTAAAGGAAGAGCATTGATTATTGAATCTAGAGATTAAAAAAGTAAAAAAAAATACCTTATAAGGTATTTTTGATTATTGCTAGTTAAAAGTTTTGAGGTCTTTCTACTTTACCAGATCGTAAACATCTAGTACAAACATTTATTTTTGTAGGTTTACCATCAACAACTGCTTTAATTCTTCTAATATTTGGAGCCCAGCTTCTATTAATCTTTCTATGAGAGAAAGTTAAGTTATTACCGAACTTTCTGCCTTTTCCACAGATATCACATTTCCTTGCCATTGTTACACCCCCAATCAGCATTTATTGTATAAGAACAATGGTATTATAACAAAATTTAATGGTCTTTGCAAACTTAATTAAAAATAGTGTAAAATAAAAGGAGTGTTAATATAAGTCATTAAAGGGTATAATTTAATGAGTAATAAATTTGAATTTAACAAAAGATATTATACAATAGTATTTGTTTAATAAGGAGGAAATATGTCAGCTTATATTAAAAATCAATTTGGTACAGTTAATATAGAAGACCAAGTTATTGCCACTATAGCCAGTGAAGCAGCTATGAAATGTTATGGCGTAGTAGGACTTGTAAATGCAACTACATCCGAAAATATAATGAATCTTTTAGGAAAAGAGAGTCTTTCACAGGGCATAGTTTTAAAAATTGAGGATAATAACCTTAATATAGATGTTTCTGTAATACTAGAATTTGGAGTTAAGATTGCAGTTGTTAGTGACAATATTATTGAAACCATAAAATTTCAAGTTGAACGTGAGACAGGAATTAAAGTCAATAAAATAAATGTTATAGTTAGAGATATTAGACTCCAAGATCAAGGGGGAAAGAATGTCAACAATAGATGGTAATACTTTAAAAAAGATTTTGTCAGGAGCTTACTTTAATCTTGATAATCACAAACAAGAATTAAATAGTTTAAATGTTTTTCCTGTACCTGATGGAGATACTGGAACTAATATGTCATTGACATTAAAGTCTGCATATAATAATTTACAATCTGTTGATTCAGATAATCTAATTGAAATTGCAAAAGCTTTCAGTAATGGATCTTTAATGGGAGCAAGAGGTAATTCGGGAGTTATAACATCGCAAATTTTAAGAGGTATAACTCAAGGTATAGGAGATAGTAAAAGTATAGATGTTGTAGTATTGAAAGACATGATGGTAAATGCTTACAAAATAGCATATAACGCTGTTATGCAGCCTACGGAAGGTACAATTTTAACTGTAATTAGAGGAGCAGGAGAATTTGCGGAAAATAACTATGAAAATTACACAGATGTAATTGAGTTTTTTCGAGATATATTGAATGAAGCTAGAAGAGTATTAGATACTACACCTGATTTGCTTCCTGTTTTAAAGCAGGCGGGAGTCGTAGACGCTGGTGGAAGAGGACTTGTTGTCATGCTAGAAGGAGCCTTAAATTACAATGATCTTTCAAGCTATGATCAGCCTCAACCGTCTAAAGTTAATACTTCAGAACATAGTAAGCAGTCAGAAATTCAAGATGATATTAAATATGGTTATTGTACTGAATTTTTAATAGAATCCGAAGATGGAGATTATTTAGAATTTAGAAATAAGATATCAAGTTTAGGAGATTGCTTAATAGTAGTTGGTGGAGAAGGACTTATTAAAACTCATATACACACAAATAACCCTGGTCAAGTTCTTGAAGAAGCAGTTAAATTAGGTCAATTAAAGGACATAAAAATTGACAATATGAGAATTCAGCACAGTCACATATTGATGGCTGATGAAGCTGATAAATATCTAGATCCATATAATAATCCTGATGAAATAAAAGATTATGGATTTGTTTCAGTATCCACAGGTGATGGATTTGAAAAAATCTTCCAAGAACTAAGAGTGGATCAAATTATTTCTGGTGGACAAACCATGAATCCTTCTACAGAAACTATTCTGGAAGCGGTTAATAAAGTAAATGCTAAGGATATTTTTATTTTACCTAATAATGGAAATATTATTTTGGCAGCTGAACAAGCTAAGGAATTGTCAGAAAAAAATCTTCACGTTTTAAAATCTAAAACTGTTCCTCAAGGGGTTGTTGCAATGCTGTCGTTTGAAGAGAGCTTAAGTCCTGAAGAGAATTTAGAAGAGATGACAGAAGCATTGAAATCTGTAAAAACTGCTCAAATCACATTCTCTGTACGAGATACTGAAATGGACGGATTTAAGATAAAAAAAGATGATATAATAGGTATTGAAGGTGGAAAAATTCTTGCAACTGGAAAGAAGTTGAATAAGACCACACTAGAGCTTTTAACAAAAGTTATAGATGAAGATACGGGGCTTTTAACAGTTTATTACGGAAGAGACGTAGAGGATAAATTTGTAAATGAACTTGAAAGAAAGCTTGAAAGGACATATAAAGATATAGACATAGAATTTATAAGAGGAGGACAGCCTCTTTATCACTATATAATATCAATAGAGTAGAGTTTTAAGCCTTACGCAAGTAAGGCTTTTTAAAATAGGATATTTTTATGAAATTAGAAAATATAAAAGGTTTAGGTCCAAAAAAAATTAGTTATTTAAAAAAATTAAATATAAACAATATCGAGGATCTGCTTACTCATTTTCCATTTAGATATGAAGATAGGAGAAATATAAAAAGTATTGAGGAAGCATTTAAAGACCAGTCTGCACTTTTATATCTAAAGATTTTAAATAAGCCAATTACAAGATATCTTAGCAGACATAAAAATATTACTTCTTTTAAAGCTACAGATGGTAAACACAAAATTGAAATAAGTTTTTTCAATCAACCATATTATTCAAATAAATTTAATACTGATGATTATGTATATGTATTTGGTAAAATAGATTACTTTAAGGGAAATCTTAATATGACCAATCCAATTATAGATAAAAATTTAGATAATGATTTAGGGAAAATAGTTCCAGTTTACAACACAACTAAAGGATTAACTCAAAGTGATTTGAGAAAATTCATAAAATCTGCACTTAAATCTATAAGTAATGGAGAAACTTTAAATAAGGAAATAATAGAATCTAACAATTTAATGAGTTATAAAGAAGCGTTAATTAATATACATTTTCCTAATTCTTTATTTTTGTTAGATAGAGCAATTTATAGAATGAAATTTCAAGAAATATTTTTATATCAACTTTTTATAGATTTGAATTTTTCTCAGATTGAAAAAAAAGGAATCTCTTTTAGTACTTCTCCAGAAATCCATAATTTTATTACAAAATTACCATTTAAATTAACAGATGCACAACAAAGAGTAATAAAAGATATTATGGAGGATATGAAATCTGAATATGTTATGAATAGACTTGTTCAGGGAGATGTAGGTTCAGGAAAGACTATAGTTGCAGCTATAGCTATACTAAATGCATATTATAACGGTTATCAGTCTGTGCTAATGGCTCCTACTGAAATTCTTGCAAGTCAACATTATGATAGTCTTAGGGACTTGTTTATGGGGTGGGGAATAAGAGTAGGACTGTTAAAAGGTTCGTTATCTAAAAAAAATAAACTTGATTTAATTGACGATATAAAAAAAGGGGTTATAGATGTAGTAATTTCTACACATGCAGTTCTTGAAGATTCAGTAGAGTTTGAAAATATAGGACTTGTAATCACTGATGAGCAACATCGTTTTGGTGTAAAGCAGCGCGCAAAATTAACTGGAAAAGGAAATGTCGACACGCTTGTCATGTCAGCAACTCCTATACCAAGGACACTTGCTTTGACAAAATACGGTTCTTTGGATATATCAATAATAGATGAGCTTCCTAAAGGAAGAAAAAAAATAGAAACATACGCTGTGGGTATGGAATACGAAGAAAGAATTATGAAATTTATTTTAAAACAAATAAATGATGGAAGGCAGTGTTATGTAGTATGTCCATTAATTGAAGAATCAGAATCACTAAATTTGACATCAGTAGTTGAATTATTTGACAGATTAAATGAAAAATACTTTAAGGATATTAAAACAGGTATTGTGCATGGTGGATTAAATTCAAAAACTAAAGACGATATAATGAATAGTTTTATTAATAATGATACTAAAATCCTTTTTTCTACTACTGTTATAGAGGTAGGAGTTAATGTTCCAAATGCAAATACAATGTTAATATATAATGCTGAGAGATTTGGTCTTTCTCAACTTCATCAGTTAAGAGGTAGAGTAGGAAGAGGTAATTATCAATCATATTGTATTTTATTAAATCAGTCCTACAGTAAGATTTCAAGACAGAGAATGAGAATTATGGAGTCTACAAACAATGGTTTTGTAATTGCAAAAAAAGATTTAGAACTTCGAGGCGCTGGAGATGTAATTGGTTTTAAACAATCAGGAGAAGAAACTTTTAAGCTGGTAAATTTATTTCAGGACTTACCTTTAATTGAAAAAGTTCAAAGTATTACACATGAAATAGTAAAAGAAGATAAGCTAAATAGACCAGATTATCAATCCATATATAATGAATATATGAAATATTCAAAAAGTATACAATCATATATTATTTTTAATTGAGGTGTTTTATGAGAGTTATTTCGGGCAAAAAAAAGGGGATGAATCTTTTAGGTACAAAAGATAAATTTACAAGACCCACTGAAGATAGAATTAAAGAAGCTATTTTTGATTCTTTATACAATATTACAGAAGGTTCAAATGTATTGGATTTATTTGCAGGTACAGGAAGTATAGGTATCGAATTTCTAAGTAGAGGAGCAAAATTTTCTGCATTTTGTGATAAAAGTAGAATTAATATAAATTGTATAAAAGAAAATTTAAAACATACGGATTTTCTTAACCAGGCAAAATTATATCATGGAGAAAATGAGAGAAATTTATTTAATTTAAAATCCGATGGGATAAAATTTGATTATATTTTTATAGATCCACCATATGACCATATAAATCTATACTACGATAGCTTAAAATTTATTAAAGAAAATTCTTTATTGCGTAAAGATGGAATAATTATAGTGGAATCTCATGAAAAACTTAATATTAAAGATTATGATATTATTAAAACAAAAAAATATGGAAAGAAGATAGTGTATTTTTTAAATTTAGGAGAATAAGATGAATGTAATATACCCAGGTAGCTTTGACCCGATAACTCTTGGACATTTAGATATTATAGGTCGAGCTAGTAAGAAATTTGATAAAGTTTATGTTGCAATTTTAAACAATATCAATAAAACATATCTTTTAGACGAAAAGGATAGAAAAAAAATCATAGAAGACGCTTGTAGAGATTATTATAATGTTGAAGTTATAGTTTTTGATGGACTTTTAATTGAACTTTGTGAAAAACTTAGTGTTTATAATATTTTAAGAGGTCTTAGGATGATTTCCGATTACGAGGCTGAGGTTCAAATGGCATTAACCAACAAGTCAATGAATAATGAAATTGAAACATACTTTATGGTTTCTAGCCCTTCTTATTCACATGTTAGTTCTTCGTTGGTTAAAGAAATTTATTTTTATGATGGAGATTTTAAAAAATTAGTTCCTGATTTAGCGTATAAGATTCTTAAAGAACTAAAAATATAATTATTAGACTTAGAAATCTTGTACATATCAAGGTTTTATTATATAATTGGAACAGAATTATAAATTGGAGGTATTTGTATGGATGTAAATCAAATTATCGAAGAAATGGAAGATCTTCTAGATGATGCATCAACAGTTCCCTTTTCAAAAAAAGTATTGGTAGATGCTGATGATATGCTTCATTTACTACAACAAATTAGACAGGGCTTACCTGCAGAGATAAAACAAGCTCAGTGGGTAAATGATGAGAAGGATAAAATATTAGCAGAAGCTGAAAGAGACGCTGAAGAAATTAAAAATAATGCAGGTAGAGAAGCTGATAAGATTATTAACGATGCAAAAGAAACTTTTAATAATATGATTAGTGAGCATGAAGTAACTAAGAGTGCCAATAGATATGCAGAAGATATTGTTACTAAGGCTGAAAAGAATGCTATGATTCTTAAGAATGAATCTATGACTTACGTAGATGAATTATTAGCAACTACACAAGAAAAATTGAAAGACATTCTTGCGGATTTAGATGAAGATAGAAAAGAATTAAGAAACGAATAATCTTCATATTTTGAATTCTATTCATCAAATCCTTAAATTTAAATCAATTTAATATGGACGAAGAAGAGTAAAAAGCACTTAAGTTTTATTAGAGAGCCAATGTTTGGTGTAAGTTGGCAAAACTTGTGTGTGGGGGGACTTGGAGTCTGTAACTTTAAGAGACGGCTGTAGCCGTAATTAGGGTGGAACCGCGGATAACTTTCGTCCCTAGCTTAGGCTAGTGACGAAAGTTTTTTTTATTAGAGTTAGGAGGAGTTATGAATAAAGATATAACAATGGAAGATGTAGTTTCCTTAGCTAAAATGAGGGGATTTGTTTTTCCAGGATCAGAGATATATGGAGGACTTTCCAATACTTGGGACTACGGTCCTCTTGGTGTGGAATTAAAAAACAATATAAAAAAAGCATGGTGGAAAAAATTTGTCCAGGAAATTGAAAATAATGTAGGTATTGACGCTGCTATTTTAATGAATCCGCAGGTTTGGATTTCCTCAGGACATGTTGGAGGTTTTTCAGACCCTCTTATAGATTGTAAATCTTGTAAGTCTAGATTTAGGGTAGACAAGTTGATTGAAGATTATTACTTAAATGAAAAAAATGAAGAAATTACAGGTTTAGACGGATATTCTAATGAAGAGTTAATGGAAGTTTTAAATAGAGAGAAAATTTCTTGTCCTAAATGTAACAAATTTGAATACACAGATATTCGTAAGTTCAATCTAATGTTTAAAACATTTCAAGGGGTTACAGAAGATTCTACTTCAGAAGTTTATTTAAGACCTGAAACGGCACAGGGGATCTTTGTAAACTTTAAAAACGTTCAAAGAACTTCAAGAAAAAAAGTGCCTTTTGGCATTGCACAAATTGGTAAATCTTTTAGAAATGAAATCACACCAGGTAATTTTATATTTAGGACTAGAGAATTTGAACAAATGGAATTGGAATTTTTCTGTAAACCTGGAGAAGATTTAGAATGGTTTAATTTCTGGAGAAAATATTGTTATGAATTTCTTATTAATTTAGGAGTAGATGAAAGTAAAATTAGACTTAGAGACCATGAGCAAGAAGAACTTTCATTTTACAGTGTAGCCACAACAGACATTGAATTTAAGTTTCCATTTGGATGGGGTGAATTATGGGGAATTGCTGACAGAACAGATTACGATTTAAAGCAACATATAGATTCAGCAAATGCAGACTTTATATATACAGATCCTATTTCAAATGAAAAATATATACCTTATTGTGTTGAACCTTCTGTTGGTGTGGATAGAATGTTCCTTACATTTCTATGTAATGCTTTTACAGTTGAGACTCTAGAAGATGGTTCTACTAGAAATGTATTAAGATTACATCCAGCGCTTTCTCCATATAAAGCTGCTGTACTTCCACTAACTAAAAAATTAACTAATAAGAGTGATGAAGTTTATTCTAAACTATCAAAATTCTTCAATGTGGATACTGATATTTCCGGTTCCATAGGTAAGAGATATAGAAGACAAGATGAAGCAGGAACTCCTTTTTGTATAACTGTAGATTTTGACACATTAGAGGATGATACAGTAACTATAAGACATAGAGATAGTATGGAGCAAGAGAGAATTAAAATTGAAGAACTGGTAAAATTTATTGAAGAAAGGTTGGAATTTTAATGAATATAGTAGTTTATGGTGGAACAGAATGTCCTATGTGTAAACCAGCTAGTAATAAATTAAAAGAAAATGGAATTAAACATAGCTATAGAGACATAATGAGGTCAATTGTTCGTTTAAAAGAATTTTTAAATCTTAGAGATAATAGAGAAGAATTTAACAACATAAAAGAAAAAGGCATTGTCGGAATTCCATGTTTTTATTTTGTAGATGAAGACAAGATAAGTTTTGATGTGGATGAGGTTATAGAATACGTAAAAAATAAATAGTAAAGGAAGGATATAATTTTAATGGGAGAGAAAAACCCTATAGAAAATGTAAGATTACAACTTAAAACAGCTTGTAAACTTGGAAATATAGATTCTAAAGCGTATGAAATTTTAAAAAGTCCACAGAGAGTAATTGAAATTTCAATACCAGTAAAAATGGATGATGGAAATTTAAAAGTATTTACAGGTTATAGATCCAGTCACAATACAGTATTAGGACCTTCTAAAGGTGGAATTAGATTTCATCAAAATGTATCTATGGATGAAGTAAAGGCTTTATCCATGTGGATGAGTTTTAAATGTGGAGTAATGAATCTTCCTTATGGTGGAGGAAAGGGAGGAGTTATAGTAGATCCTTCAGAATTATCAGATAGGGAGCTTGAACAATTATCTAGAGGTTATATCCGAGGCATTTATAAATATTTAGGAGAGAAAATAGATATACCAGCACCTGACATTAATACAAATGGGAAGGTTATGGGTTGGATGTTAGATGAGTACATTAAACTTAAAGGAGAACACAGTCCAGGAACTATAACAGGAAAACCAATTGTACTAGGGGGATCTGAAGGAAGAATACAAGCAACAGGGCTAGGTGTAGCTATGGTTACTAAAAAAGCTTGTAACAAGTTGGGATTAAAATTAGAAAATACTTCTGTAATAATTCAAGGATTTGGTAATGTAGGATCTAATACTTTTAAATATTTGGAAAAAATGGGATTAAAAGTTATAGCTATCTTAGAATGGGATAAATCACTTGGAGAGTATGGATATATAGATTATTCAGGACTTTCTTATAATGACTTGTCTGAATATAAGGATAAAAATGGTAGTTTAGTGGGCTATAATAATGCAGATATTTTAGATCCATCAGATTTTTGGAAATTAGAAGCTAATATAGTGATACCTGCAGCACTTGAAAATTCAATAGATAAAAATATTGCAGAAAATTTAAAGGTAAATATGGTTGTAGAAGCATCTAATGGACCTGTGACTTTATTGGGTGATAAGATATTAAATGAAAAGAATGTATTGGTAGTTCCTGATATTTTGGCAAATTCAGGAGGAGTTACTGTTTCTTATTACGAATGGGTTCAAAATCTTTATGGATTGTATTGGGATGAAAAAGATGTACTAGATAAACTTGAGATTGCAATGAGTAGTGCATTTGAAAGTATTTGGAAAGAAAAATCTGAAAAAAATATTTCATTTAGAGAAGCAGCTTATATATATTCCTTACGTAGGTTAAGTGATGCAATGGAATATAGAGGATGGTTTTAAATTAAGGTATAGTTAATGGACTATTTAGCAAAAGATAATAAAATTATATTTAAGAATAAAAATTTTAATCCAAAACATATATTTGAATGTGGGCAGGCTTTTAGATGGGAAAAAAACGAGGACAATTCTTATACAAATATTGCCTTTGGAAAAATCATAAATGTAAGTAGTAAAGATGATACTGTAACTTTAAAAAATGTTTCAGAAGAGGATTTCATTAATATTTGGATTGATTATTTTGATTTAAATAGAGACTATGATGAGATAAAATTAAAATTAAGTAACAATGAAACAATGATAAAAGCAATGGAGTTTGGATATGGCATAAGGATTTTAAACCAAGATTATTTTGAGACGATTATATCTTTTATTATTTCAGCAAATAATCAAATTAATCGAATAAAAAAATCAATTGAGATTATAAGTCAACAATATGGAAATGTCATAGGAGAGTACAATGGAAAAACATACTACTCTTTTCCAACGATTAACGAACTTGCTAAAGCAAATATAACTGATTTGAGAGAAATTTGTAGAGTGGGTTTTAGAGACAAAAGGATTTTAGAAACTTCTAATAAGATAATGAATAGGGAATTTAATTTAGAAGATTCAAAAAAATATGATTCTATTAAACTATATGAAGAACTTTTAAAGTTGCCAGGCGTAGGACCTAAGGTTGCTTCTTGTATAATGCTTTTTGCTTATGGAAGAAGTGAGATTTTTCCTGTAGATGTGTGGATTAAAAGAGTTATGGAAATTTTATATATAGGTCATGAGACCTCAAAGAAGAATATTGGTGTATTTGCAAATGAAATATTTGGAGAATATGCAGGATTTGCACAACAATACCTATTTTATTACGGAAGAGAAAATAAAATAGGTAAATAAATATATGCTAAGTAATTATTCTAGGAGTTTGTATGATAAATAAAGAAGAAGTAAAAAGAATATATGAAATGGCTCACTTAAGTATTGATGAAGATGAGATTGTAATTATGGAAGAAAAATTTAATAAAGTACTTGAATTTTCGTCACATATATTAGAAGTAGAGACAGATGATATTAAAATGCTTGAAATTGTGGACAACCACAATAGTATATTAAGAGAAGATGAAATTTGTGAAAGTCTAGATAGAGAAGAAGCGCTAAAAAATGCTAATGATAGAGAATATGGATATTTTAGGTTAAAAAAGGTAATTGAATAATGAGTATAAAACAATTAAGAGATAAATTTTTAAGTAATGAATTGAATATAAAGGATTACTATGAAAAACTCATCAAAAGAATTGAAGATTCAAAAGATTTGAATATATTCATTACTTTTGACAAAGAAGATATACTAAGACAAATAGAAAAGATTGAAAACGAAGAAAAAAAAGGAAAACTTTATGGTATTCCAGTCACTTTAAAAGATAATATTTCCTACAAGAATTTAAAAATGACATGTGGATCTAAAATTTTAAAAGACTTCATACCTGTTTTTGATTCTACAGTTACTAAAAGATTAATTGAAGAAGGGGCTGTTATTCTAGGTAAAGTTAATATGGATGAATTTGCCATGGGAAGTTCATCTGAAACATCTTTTTTCGGAGTAACTAAGAACCCTTTAGATACTAAATTAATTCCTGGAGGGTCTTCATCTGGATCAGCGGCGGCAGTTGCTCATGATATAGGATTGTTTTCTCTAGGATCAGATACAGGAGGTTCTGTTAGACAACCTGCTCAGTACTGCAATGTTATAGGATATTTACCAAGTTATGGAACAATATCTAGATCTGGAGTAGTATCCATGGCAAATACTTTGGATCAAGTTGGAATTCTTACAAAAGAAGTAGAAGATATAATTGAAGTTATAAATGTAATTGGTGGAAATGACAAGAAGGATATGACTTCAACATTAAAAAAAGAATTAAACTTCAAAATTAATGAAAACTATAGTTTGAGTGATAAAAAGATAGGAATAATTGAATTAAAACCTTTTGATATTGATCCTATAGTTGAAAAGGATTATAAAGAGGGGTTGAAGAAACTTGAAGAATTAGGAGCAAAACTTGTTAATTTAGATTTTAAATACCTTAAATACTCTACTTCTCTTTATTCGGTTATTAATTCATGTGAAGCAAGTAGTAATATGTCAAGATTTGATGGTATCAGATATGGTTATATTACAGAAGATTATAAGGATACTAAAGAACTGTATACTAAAACTAGATCAGAGGGCTTTGGAGAAGAAGTTCAAAGAAGAATTGCTTTAGGAACGATGTTTTTGGCGTCCGACTCTAATCAAGAAACTTATATACAGGCAGAAAAGGTGAGAAGACTCATGTCTGAAGAGTTTGAAAATAAATTTAAAGAAGTTGATTTTATAGTAACTCCAACAGCTACAAATCTACCGTATGAAATAGGGACAAGAACAGATGATCCTTTAGCCATGTATGATAGTGGAACATTTAACGTGCCTGCAAATCTTTGTGGACTATGTAGTATTTCTATTCCAGTAAGAGATGGAATTTCAGGATCGCTACAATTTATTGCTAAGAGATTTGATGATGAAAATATGTTAAATGCAGCATATAAATTAGAGAGGAGTATTAGAAATGAACTATAAAACTCTAATAGGACTAGAAATACATGTGGAATTGAGTACTAACACCAAAATGTTTTGTGGTTGTCAAAATAAATTTGGATTAACTCCAAATACTGCAGTTTGTCCAATTTGCTTAGGACATCCAGGAGCATTACCTATTATGAATAAAAAAGCTATTGAATTTGCTATTATGGCAGGACTTGCATTTAATTGTGAAATTCATCAAGAATTTAAAATGGATAGAAAAAAATACTTTTATCCTGATTTAACAAAGGGATATCAAATAACCCAGCAAGATGAACCACTATGTACAGGTGGATATATTGAAATTAAAGACAGGGGAGATATTAAGAAAGTTAGACTTGAAAGAATTCACATAGAAGAAGATACTGGTAAATCTATCCATAACGAAGAAGGAAACACTCTAATGGATTACAATCGTGCAGGGGTACCTTTGATAGAGATAGTTTCAAAACCAGATATGCAATCAGGATCAGAAGCTAGGGAATTTTTAACTAATCTCAAGGAAACATTAAGATTTTTAGGAATATCTGATGTGAAGATGGAACAAGGATCTCTTAGATGTGATGTAAATATAAATATTTTCTCAGAAGAATCTAATTTCAAAACTGCTATTTCAGAAATAAAAAACTTAAACTCTTTTAAAGCAGTAGAAAAAGCAATTGAATATGAGGAAAAAAGACATAGAGAAATGGCGTTAAATGAGGATAGAGGAGATAAAGAAACTAGAAGATGGGATGAAAGTACAAACTCTACAATTTTAATGCGTAAAAAAGAAGCAGGAAATGATTATAGATTTTCTGTAGAAGGTGATATTACAAGAACTTCTTTAGATGATGAATTTATAAAGAAGATTAAGGATAGTCTACCTGAACTTCCAAAAGATAAGATGAATAGATTTATATCACAATATAAATTACCTGAATATGATGCAGATATTTTATCTAGAAATATTTCTCTTTCTAACTATTTTGAAGAAAGTGCAAAACTGACAAAAGATCCTATTCTTACAAGTAATTGGTTATTATCTGATGTATTAAGAAGGGTCAATGAAGCTGAAATAGAATTTGAAGATATTAAAATGTCAGTTGAGAATTTTTCTAAACTTTTAATTCTTGTAAAAGATAAGAAAATTAATAATAATACAGGAAAAAAAGTTTTACGAAAGTTATTTGAAGAAAATTTTGATCCAGAGCAATATGTAAAAGAAAATGGATTAATTCAACTAGATGATGATAATTTACTCAATGAAATAGTAAATAAAGTGTTGGAAGAAAATCCACAATCTATAGAAGATATTAGAAATGGTAAAGATAGAGCATTAGGATTTTTAGTTGGTCAGTGTATGAAAGCATCAAGAGGAAAAGGAAACCCTCAAAAATTTAATGAGTTAATTAGAGAGAAGATTTAATGAAAAATCTAATATTAGCATCCCATAGTCAAGGAAAAATAAAAGAAATTGACAAAATTTTAAAAGAATTTGGAATTAAAGTTATAGGAGTTAATGAATTTTTCTCTATGGAAGAAGTTGAAGAATCGGCTAATACTTTAAAAGGTAATGCAAAAATAAAAGCTGATTTTGTATACAATAAATTAAAAAAAGCAACACTTGCAGACGACACAGGTTTATTTGTCAGAGCTTTAAACAATAAACCAGGAGTAAAAACTGCAAGATTTGCAGGGGAAAATGCTACAGATGAAGAGAATAGACAAAAACTATTAGATGAGCTCAAAAATGTTAATGATAGATTTGCTTTTTTTGAGACAGTACTGTATCTTATAGATGAGAATGGAAATAAATATACTGTAAGTGGAATTTGTGAAGGTAGTATAGCTAAAAAAGAAAAAGGAGAGATGGGGTTTGGTTACGATAGTATATTCATACCATCAGGCTCTAACAAAACATTTGGAGAGCTATCTACTGAAGAGAAGAATTTCTACAGCCACAGGGCAAGAGCTCTAAAAAAACTTAATGAATTGTTGGTGAACATATTAGATGAAAATAGGAATAGTAAGTGATACTCACGGTAGTTATAAAGAAGTAGCAAAGGATCTTTTAAAACATAATGCCGATGTTATAATTCATTTAGGAGATTTTTCTGATGACGGAAGAGATATTGGGGAATTGACTAATAAACCTATTTACTATGTAAGAGGTAATAATGATTACGTCGCTACAGATGACCCTTCAGAGTTATTTATCAATCTTGGGGGAATTGACTTTTTTATAACGCATGGACATAAGTATAATGTCTATTCGGGGCTAACTAATCTTAAATTTAGAGCTAAAGCGGCTGGTGCTCAAGTAGTTTTGTTTGGACATACTCATGTATATTTAGAAGAAGTTTCCGATAATATCCTTTTTATAAATCCAGGAAGTCCAAGCTATCCTAGGTTTGGAGATGAGAAGGGATATGTCATATTTGACACGGACAGTCTTAAAACAGAGAGAATTTTTATGGAGGAGAATAATGGATAGAGTTTTAACATCAAATGATCTAGCTGTAAAACTAGAAGAAGATATTATTTCAAGAGTTGAAAAGTTAAGGGAAAGTAATAATGTTCCTAAACTGGCAATAGTTAGAGTTGGTGAAAATCCAAATGATATTTCTTATGAAAAGAGTTTGATTAAAAAAGGTGAAAAATACAATATTGATATTAAACAAGTTCTTTTAGATGAATCTATATCTACAGAAGAATTAAAAAAACAAATAGAGAATCTAAATGAAGATGACTCTGTTACAGGAATGATTATATTTAGACCATTACCTAAACATATAGATGATGAAGTTATTCAACAAACAGTTAATTGGAAGAAAGATGTGGACTGTATGACACCTACAAATCTTGCAAAAATATTCCAAGGTGACTTTTCATCATTCCAACCAGCAACACCTTATGCTTCAATGAAAATACTAGAGTATTATGATATTGATCTTGAAGGAAAAAATGTTGCTATTGTTAATAGATCTATGGTTTTAGGTAAACCAATGGCTATGATGGTTTTAAACAAAAATGGAACGCCAACTATTTGTCATTCAAGAACTAAAGATCTTAAGAAGATTTTAAAGGAAGCAGATGTTGTTGTTACTGCAACAGGAAGAGCTAAAACATTAACTAGAGAATTTTTAACAGAGGATTCTATTGTTATAGATGTGGGAGTTTCTATGGGAGAAGATGGAAAACTTTCTGGAGATGCAGACTTTGAGGATTTAAAAGACTTTGTAAAAGGTATAACACCTAGACTTGGAGGTGTTGGAAAGATAACTTCTACACTTTTAATGGATCAAATTGTTCAAGCAAAAGAAAAAAGCTTAAAATAAATTACAACCCTCTTTACGATAAAGGTAAGGAGGGTTTTTTTATTTGACAGATGGAAGAAAAAAATCTATAATAAAAACAGAACAAATGTTCGGAGATGATATTATGGGTTTAAAAAAAAGAGTAATACTACATAGTGATTTAAATTCTTTTTATGCTTCTGTAGAACTTTTGGAATTTCCTCAATACAGAGGAAGGGCGCTTGCAGTTGGTGGAAACAAAGAAGAAAGACATGGAATTATTCTAGCTAAAACTCCCGAAGCTAAAGAATTTGGAGTAAATACAGGAGAACCTATATGGAAAGCTTTGAAAAAATGCCCAAATCTTGTAGTTGTTCCCCCAAATTATGATAAATATCTTTATTATTCAAAAGAAGTTCAAAAAATTTATTATAGTTATACAAATCAAGTTGAACCTTTTGGGATGGATGAGTGTTGGTTAGATGTAACAGGCTCACAGAAATTATTTGGGTCAGGAGAACAAATAGCAAATAATCTAAGGAAACGGATTAAAGAAGAATTAGGATTAACAGTAAGCATAGGAGTTAGTTTTAATAAGGTATTTTCCAAACTAGGGAGTGATTTAAAAAAGCCTGATGCGACTACAATTATTTCAAGAGATAACTTTAAAAATATAGTTTGGCCACTTCCTTGTAAGGAAATGATAATGGTAGGACCTAAAACATCAATTAAACTCTCGAAAATAGGAATTTATACATTAGGACAACTTGCAAATTCCAATGAAAAAATTATTAAAGAGATATTAGGAATAAATGGAATTAGAATAAGAAATTGGGCAAATGGAAAAGATGATTCTAAAGTATCGGATTATTATTACACGTCTCCCATTAAAAGTATAGGAAGAGGAATAACAACAGTAGAAGATATGACGGAATTTTCCGATGTAAGATCTGTACTAATGGAGTTATGTCAAGATGTATCAAAGAAACTTATAGAAAATGGGTTTTTAGCAACAGGTATAAGTTTGAGTATTAGAGATAATAAATTACAAAAAAAAAGGTATGCTTCAAGACTTAGCTATCCTACTTGTTCTTCTATAGAATTAATAAGAACTGCGATGAACCTTTTTAAAGGATATACTTGGAATTATAGTATAAGAGCTATAAAAATAAGAGCAACGGATTTAATTAAAGAAAACACAACATATCAAATAACTGCTTTAAGTGATATATACAGTCATGAAAATATGATTAATTTGGAAAATTCCATATATGAAATTAGAAATAAGTTTGGAGAAAAATCAGTCATTTACTGCAATATGATGTTAAAAAGACTTATTCCTGAAGATAAAAGAGAAACCGTAATAATGCCTTCAAATTATATAGCAAAATCTCTAGGAGTTTAACACAAATAAAAGTATAAATTGATGAGGAATATTGAATAGATTTACGCTTATACTAAACTGAAATAGTAAATTGATTGAAAGGTTATATAAAATGCATATTTATTAAATTTAAATTTTCAAATATGTGAATTTAAGAAATTAGAGATATGTTTCAGTTTAAGATAAATATTAATAAAAAAAGAATATTGATAAGACAAACATAAATTATAAAAATAATTTATTAAAATAAAATAAATAAACTATTTAAATTTATAGAAATAATATAAATGGTTATGAGTATTCAATCTTTGAAACAATGAAATATTGATAGACAGGAAAAATATAATCATTATTTTAGATTTACATGATAGAAAAATATTTGTTATAATATCTAACTTAGAAAATATAAAATTGCATTTAATAAAAATAAAAGAGCTCTGCATTATAGAGCTTTTTTCAAGTGTATAAAATATAAAGAGAATTATAGAATTTAAAATATAAAAAAAACCTCTACAGACGTAGAGGTTTTGGAGGCGACACCCGGATTTGAACCGGGGATAGAGGTGTTGCAGACCTTTGCCTTACCACTTGGCTATGTCGCCATAATGGAGCGGAAGACGGGATTCGAACCCGCGACCCTCGCCTTGGCAAGGCGATGCTCTACCACTGAGCCACTTCCGCACACTCTTTGGTGCCCAGAGCCGGAATCGAACCAGCGACACGAGGATTTTCAGTCCTCTGCTCTACCGACTGAGCTATCTGGGCAAAATATAATTACAATTAAGTAATAAACTTGTAAAGAATGTAAAAAAATTATTAATTTAACTAACTACAAACTTTATGATACAATATTTTTGTACAAAAGTCAAATTAAATTATCAAAGAAGTTCTAATGCTTTTTAAATCGCAAGGTATATCCATATCAACCAAAGATTACAATGAAAATTATATCAGATATGGTAATGATTATGCAATAGCTTTAGACAGAGCATCTCCATTGATTAAGCAAGAGTATTTAAATTTAACTTGTAATAAATTTGTTGAAAGTATGAGAGATAATTTAGAAAATAAAATTGTAGATTAAAATAAGAATTAAAAAATCTACTGAATGATACCATGTTTAAAGTGATGAAATCAGAATTTAAATCTAAATTAAAAAATAAAATTTTTTAAACTTCTATAAGTATGGTTAAATTTAAAGAAGATAATCTTGAGGTTTACTGTCTTTGATATTGTTCTATTTAGATTAAATGGAAAAACCTTATAAAAAATAAATTATTGTAGAAAAATTTGATAATTATATGATTGATAAAGTGAAACAGGTCATAATGAATTTAAAATTACTATAATATGGTCGTTAGGTACATTTGAAATAAAGTTCACACTATTAAATAATAGAAGTATGGATAATAAAAATGGTGGATATAGTATTTTAAATACGTCATCAGTTGGCAGATATAATAGTTTTTATGCAAAAGTTATAATATATACGGGTATAAAAATAATATTGTGTTCTCATGGTTATGATAAAATTTTTTGAAATTTTTAAAATTATAAGCATTGAGTATTTTATGAAATTTTATCAAAAAGATAATTTAAATAAATATTATTAAAAACTAAAAAATAAACCATATAAAGATATGAATTTTAATATTTTTTAAGATTTATTTTTGTTTATGATAGTTCTGTGTTTTTATAGAGGTGAGTTAGATAAATCCTTTTATTTTCAATAAAAAAGTGAAGGCTTGTATAGTTAGCTATAAATCTAGTAAAGAGTTTATAGAGATTTTAAACAAACATAAAATTGAAGTAATTAAGACTATACCTCTTAAAGAAGTTGATAAGCCTATTATAGATCACCCAGATATGGCGATACATCCCATAGATTATTATACATTTGTAGTTTATAATAAACATGCCAAGTACTATAAAGAAAAACTCATGAAATTTAATGTAAGAGTAGTTGAATCATATAATAATATAAATAAAATTTTCCCAAATGATATAGCACTTAACATAAGTAGGACTAAGGATTTTTATTTTCATAAAAAAGGCTATACTGATAAAAATGTTATACACTATTTAATGGACAAATCTAGACCAATTTATACAAATCAAGGTTATAGTAAATGTTCATCATTAATAATAAAACAAAATGTAATAATTACTTGTGACAAAGGCTTATACAATACTTACATTAAAAATGGCATTAAAGCATATTTTTTACCTCAAGGAAGTATAGATCTTCCAGGATATAACACTGGGTTTATAGGCGGATGTGGAGGAATGATATCAAAAAATGAAATTTTATTTTATGGAAATCTAGATAAATATAAATATAGAGAAGAATTAATTGAAATATTGACAAGAGAAAATATTACATATTATTATCCATCGGACTGTGACTTTGTAGATAGAGGATCAATAATAGGTGTTTTAGGAGGAATAAATGATTAAACCAAGTATACTTCCAGGAATGATGGAGTTATTGCCGGAAGAACAGATAATTTTTAATGAAATAAAAGATACAATAGAAGAGACTTTTAAAAAGTATGGTTTTTTACCTTTAGATACTCCAGTTATGGAGAAACAAGAAATTCTATTTGCAAAAGGTGGAGGAGAGACTTCTAAACAAGTTTATGCTTTTGAAAAAGGGTCTGCTCAAATTGGTCTTAGATATGATTTAACAGTTCCATTGGCTAGATATGTTGCTCAATACTTTAGTGAACTTGTATTTCCGTTTAGAAGATATCATATTGCAAAAGTATATAGAGGGGAAAGAAATCAAAGGGGAAGATATCGAGAATTTTATCAATGCGATATTGATATAGTTGGTCATGAAAGTCTCTCATTATATAACGATGCAGAAATTCCCGCAGTTATGAATGAAGTTTTCGTTAAATTAGGATTTGAAAATTTTAAATTTTTATTTAATAATAGGAAACTTTTAAATGGATTTTTTCAATCTTTAGGTTTACAAGACTTTGTTTTTGCTCTTAGAACAATAGATAAGATAGACAAGATAGGCATAGATAAGGTTGAAGAAGAATTTATTAAATATGGGATTGATAAAGAAGCAATAAAAGATTTGCTGGACTTTATAAGTGTGAAAGGAACAAATGAAGAAATAATAAGGTATTTAGAAAATTTAGAAATTTCTGATGAACTATTTCTGCAAGGTCTTGATGAATTAAAGTCTGTATATGAAAATATGAAATCTTTAGGTATAAAAGATAAAAACATCCAAATACAATTAAGTATAACAAGAGGTCTAGACTACTATACTGGATCTGTTTACGAGACCGTATTAACAGGGTATGAATCAATAGGATCAATTTGTTCTGGTGGACGCTATGAGGATTTAGCTGCAAACTATTCTAAACAAAAACTCCCAGGTGTTGGAATGAGCATAGGACTAACTAGACTTTTTTATCAACTTAATGAAGCTAACTTATTAAACAAAATTAAACCTCATATTACAGATTGTCTTATTATTCCTATGAAAGGTTTTGAGTCAAAAGGTATTGAATTATTGACAAAACTTAGAAAAAATGATAAAATGGTACAAATCTATTTAGAAGGTGGAAAATTAAAAAAACAATTTAATTATGCGGATAAATTAAATGTTCCTTATGCTATTGTGATTGGTGAAGAAGAGGTTAGTACTAATACTTACTCTTTAAAAAACATGGAAACAGGGGAACAAATAAGAGTAAACTTTGATGAATTAATTAAATATATATAAACTGAGAAGGATCCAAGTAACATTTTTAAACTTTAAGAGATTGGCAACAGTAGCTGGAAGTTGTCATAAGTAAATGAATTTGTGAATACTAATCTGGAGTGAATGATTTAATGAGTAAAAATTAGGGTGGAACCACGGCTTTTCGTCCCTACGTTAGTAGGGAAAGAGAAGCCTTTTTTAATTAGGAGGTAAATATGATAAAAATTACTTTACCTGATAACTCGGTTAAGGAGTATGAATCAGGAATACTATTAGGAGATATTGCTAAGGATATATCTATGGGACTTTTTAGATCAGTACTTGGTGGAGTAGTAAATGACAGAATTATGGGACTACAAGAACCAATTAGAGAAGATAGTTTTGTAAAATTTGTTAAGTTTGATGATGAAGAAGGAAAGAAAATTTTTTGGCATACTTCAGCTCATATAATGGCTTTAGCAGTTCAAAGGCTATATAAGGACGTTAAATTTGGTATAGGACCAGCTATTGATAATGGATTTTACTATGATTTTGATCTTGAACATAGATTTACTGAAGAAGACCTTCCTAAAATTGAAGAAGAAATGAAAAAGATTATAAAAGAAGGTCATAAAATGGAAAGATATGAAATGCCTAGAGATGAAGCTATGGCATATTTTAAAGAAAAAGGAGAAATTTATAAGGTTGACTTAATTGAAAACTTAGCTCCTGATGAAATTATATCTTTTTATAAATTAGGAGAATTTACAGATCTATGTAAAGGACCTCATCTATATGATATAAAGAAAATAAAAGCTGTTAAACTTATGTCAGTTGCTGGTGCATATTGGAGAGGTGACGAGCATAACAATATGCTTCAAAGAATATATGCAATAAGTTTTGAGAAACAAAAACAATTAACTGAATATTTAGATTTTATTGAAGAAGCAAAGAAAAGAGACCATAGAAAACTGGGTAAAGAGCTAGATTTGTTTAGTTTTCAAGAAGAAGGACCAGGTTTTCCATTCTTTCATCCAAATGGAATGGTTGTAAAAAATGAACTTATGAATTTTTGGAGAGAAATTCATAGAAAAGAAGGATATGGAGAAATTTCAACTCCAATTATATTAAGTGAATCATTGTGGCATCAATCAGGTCATTGGGATCATTATAAAGAGAATATGTATTTCACTAAAATAGATGAACAAGATTATGCTGTTAAACCGATGAATTGTCCAGGTTCTATACTTGTTTATAAATCAGATATGCATAGTTATAGAGACTTGCCTTTAAAGTTAGCAGAGATGGGACTGGTTCATAGACATGAGCTTTCCGGAGCTTTACATGGATTATTCAGAGTTAGATCTTTTACACAAGATGATGCACATATTTATATGCTTAAGGAACAAATAAAAGAAGAAGTTTCTAAAGTCATTGATTTATGTGATGATATTTATTCAGTGTTTGGATTTAAATATAATGTTGAATTATCTACAAGACCAGAAAATTCAATGGGATCAGACGAAGACTGGGACATGGCAATTCAAAGTTTAAAAGAGGCTCTTGATTCTAAAGATTTTGAATATACTGTAAATGAAGGAGACGGAGCATTTTATGGACCTAAGATAGATTTTCATCTTGAAGATGCAATTGGTAGAACTTGGCAGTGTGGAACTATCCAATTAGACTTTCAAATGCCTGAAAGATTTGAATTGACTTATATAGATAGTGATGGAGAAAAGAAGAGACCTGTAATGGTTCATAGAGCTATACTGGGCTCTATAGAGAGATTCTTAGGAATACTAATTGAACATTATGCAGGAAAATTACCAACTTGGTTAGCACCTATTCAAGTAAAGATTTTACCAATCTCAGATAAATTTAATGATTACGCTTATGAATTAAATAAAAAGTATACTGAACTAGGTATTAGATCAGAAGTTGATGATAGATCTGAGAAAATAGGATTTAAAATTAGAGAAGCTCAATTGAAAAAAATACCTTATAGTTTAATAGTTGGAGAAAAGGAAGTTGAAGAAAATACAGTTTCAGTTAGGAAAAGGGATGAAGGAGATAAAGGCTCAATATCTTCGGAAGATTTTTCAAATATGCTATTAAATGACATAAAATTAAAGAAATAAACTAACTAAAATTCCCGGTTATATTACCGGGAATTTCAATTAGAGGATTTTTAATGCTTTTGATATAATAAATATTATAAGAAGGTGTAATATGATAACAGTAAATAAAGCTATTAATAAATTAAAAGAGTATATGCATGAATGTAATGAAATTGAAATAGTTCCATTTGATAAAGCTGTTGGATATGTATTAGCAGAAGATGTAGTTTCTAATATTAATGTTCCTGACTTTCCTAAATCGGCAATGGATGGTTATGCATTTAATCATAAGGACATTACAGAAAATAAAACATTTTCTGTAATAGGTGAAAATGCAGCAGGTAATTTTAATGATTATGAGTATAAGAGTAATAGCTGCGTTCGTGTAATGACAGGAGGTTATGTACCTACAGGATATGACTGTGTTATTAAGCAAGAAGATATACAAATACTAGGAAATTTTGTCAAGGTTCTAAAACCAGTAGAAAAGTTTTTTAATTATTGTCAAGTCGGAGAGGATATAAAAAAGGGACAAATTATCTTAAATAAGGGAGAAGTTATAAATCACAATCATGTAGGGATACTTGCAAGCCTAGGATTGGAACAAATAAAAGTATACAGGCCACTAAAAGTTTCTATTGTAGCTACCGGATCTGAGCTTTTAAAACCTGGGGAAGAACTAATAAAGGGAAAAATTTATTGCTCATCTTTATATATAATCAAATCAATATTAGAAAATTATAAAATAGAAGTCGTTTCAAATAAAATCATAACAGATGATATAGATTCTATAAAACAAACAATTATAGAAGAATCTAAAAAGGCTGATATTATTTTAACAACTGGTGGAGTATCCGTAGGGAAATTTGACCATATGCCAAAGATTTTTGAAGAACTTGAAGCAGATATACTTTTTAGAAAAGTTTCTATGAAACCTGGGACTCCAGTGACAGCAGGATATTTTAACAACAAGATTATATTAAGTATGTCAGGAAATCCTTTTGCAACTATGGTGAATTTTCAAGTCTTGTTCTGGCCGATGGTAGAGAAATATTATAATAGTGCTTTTTTTAAACACGAGATATTTATTAAAATAGTTAAGGACAGTGGTTTAAAACCAAGCAAAATTACAAGATTTATAAGAGCAAAGGCACAAGATGAATATGTAAAGTTAGAATCTTTACATAAATCTTCTGTAATATCAAATCTTTCAGATTGTAATTGTCTAGTTATCCAAGAACCTAATAAAAAGATTGAGGAGGGAGATCAAGTAAAAATAATTTACTTGTTTTAAATGAAAATAACAGTTGGAATTCTATCAGGTGGCAAAAGTAGCCGTATGGGGAAAGACAAAGCTTCACTTTTATATAATAATAAATCTTTTTTATATAATATGATTAAAAAATTCCAAAATTACCCTATTATTATTTCAAATAATGATTCTAATTTGGATATAAAAGGCTATAAAATAGTAAGAGATAAATACAGAGAAATAGGTCCAATATCAGGTATTTTAGAGATATTAAAAGCATCCAAAACAGAATATGTATTTATAATACCTGTAGACATGCAGTTAATGGATTGTGATTTGATTGAATATTTATATACATATATTTCACCTAAAAATAAAATTATTTGTATTGAAGATAAACAAATTCATCCGTTAGCAGCATTATATTCTAAAAGTTTGATTCCAATTCTTGAAAAAATGATACAGTCTGAAAACTATAGACTTATGGATATTTTAAAAAATGAATATTCTAAAATTGTTCCACTTAAATACAGTAAATTTTCGCCAGATATTTTATTTAATATAAACTATCCCTGGCAATATAAAAATCTCATAAAAAATAATATAATATCTATTTCTGGTACTAAGAATTCAGGAAAAACCACCTTTATATCAAAAATCATAAGAAAATTGAGCGCAGAAGGATACAAGATAAAATATATAAAACACGATGGTCACGATTTTGACTTAAATGAAAGTAGAGATTCGAATATTGCATTTAAATCTGGAGCAATTTCTTCAATTGTATTTTCTGACTTTAAATATCAATTAGTTGAAAGTTCAAAAAAACAGATACAAGAGTTTTTAAAAGATTCAATAGATTACGATTTAGTTATAATAGAAGGATTAAAAAATTCTGATATTGATAAATTTGAAGTAATTAGATCTGAAAACTCATCTGAAATAGTTTCAAAAAATCCTATAGGAATTATTACGGATAAAAAATTAAATTTCAATCATAAGAATATTTTTGATTTAAATAATGAAGAAGAATTTATTGTTTATTTAAAATCATATTATTTGTTAAAATGAGGAAATATATGAAAAAATTTTTTGAAGAGCTAAAAATCTCAAATCCTAATTTATGTTATAAGATAAAAAATTCGACTAAAGAACAAGAAGAGCTTATCAATAGAGCTATAGAAGAGAATTGTAGTAATAAAACGCCGGAGGAATTAAAAGAGCATTTAAAATTTTTAAAAAAAATTTATAATTCTATAAAAATAGATGATTTACAGTTAAGATTAGATAGCTTTGAAAATGCTAAAATTCCGATTAAAAAGGTAACTTTGGACCATGACTTTACCTACACCAAGCCTGAAGGGTATAGGCTGTATAGGGGGAAGCTAATTGAGGTAAATTCATATCAAAAATTATATATAAATCTTTGCAACTATTTTTATAAACTTAATCCAAAGATTTTTAGAAGTTTTCCTCAAAAGACAGAATTTAACGGATTAAGAAGACAGTACTTTAGCTTTCAAAAATATAAGATAAAAAATCCAACATTAATACAAAATCAAATATATATTGAAACTAAATTCACATCAAATAAAATTAGAGATTTACTTATTAAGATATTTAAGGCTTATAATATTAGTTTTAAAAATTTGGATATTTTTATCAAACAAGATAGAAAGGAATTATATGGATACTATGAAAGAAAATAGTTTTAAGTTTTTACATAGTGGAGACTTTCACTTGGGATCTTATTTCTATTCTTCCGATTTACCAATAGAATTAGTTGAAAGCAGACGGGAAAATATTTGGACAGCTGTAGAGGGGTTATTCAATTTAGCAAAAGAAAAAAAAGTAGACTGCATATTTTTATGTGGAGATATTTTCAATGAAAATTATGTTACTTTATCTATATTAGAAAGATTAAATTCTTTATTTAGTTCTGTTCCCTTCGCAAAAATTTTTATTATATTTGGTAACCATGATCCTTATTCTTTAAATTCAAAATTTAAATATATTAACTTATCTCCAAATGTATACGTTTTTAAAAATGATAAGATTGAATCATTTAAGTTTAAGTTTATGGAAATTTATGGTATATCTTATAATGATAGAATTTTAAATAAGTCTAATTATTTTGACAATTTAACTTTAGATCACAATAAAATTAATGTTTTAATGCTTCATACAGATATAATTAATCCTAATTTTAATTATATGAATCTAAATATTAAAGATATAGAAAGTTTAGGCTTTGATTATGTAGCTTTAGGACATATCCATAAACCACAAAAAATTACTGAAAATATAATCTATCCTGGTTCAATTGAACCATTGTCTTTTAAAGAAACTGGAAATCACGGTGCAATTTATGGAGAAATTAAAAAAGGGAGATTAAAGACAGATTTTATTCCATTATCAAAGTCAATTTTTAATCAAATAAACTATGAATTTAGAGATAATTTTGATTTCTATTCTTTAATTAACCATCTAAAAAAACATATCTTAAAAGATGATGCCGATAATTATATTAGACTAATTTTAAGAGGCAAGTTACCAGCAGGTTTTGACCTAGATGTAAACGCACTTAAAGAGGCGATAGGTAAGTATGTTAAGTTTGTAGATATAATAGACAAAACTCAAGAAAATTATGATATTGATAAAATTTATGAATTG
>JAUNLT010000017.1 GCA_030532135.1 Lagierella massiliensis
AATACCTTTGCTGATAATATGGTTGATAATAATTACGATAGAGTGAGAATTGCCACACAAGAAGATTATAATAGCTTCTAGGCAAGCAATTGTTAAGTTACTCTTAAAAAGTGGTATAATATATATCGAAGGAGGTAATTTATGGAACAATTAAATAAAAATGATAAATTACCTTTTAAGGTAAGATTTGAAGAGTTTCTTTTGTCGATAAAAAATTATTTGACATATAACAAAAGAAATAAAAAAAGATTTAGAGAAATGACGGAATTTTCTAAAATTTCAAGAAAAGTAAGAGCTAATGAAAAAGAACCAGTTGGATATCATGAAATAATGGCCCTATACGAAAAAATTGTAGGTAACGTTAGATTGGCAAAATTTAAAGCCAAAAGAATTAGGAAGCAGGAAAAAAGATTATTACGTAGAAAAATTTTAATAACATTTAAAGCACTATTTACTTAGTGCTTTTTTTATTGGCTCCTTGTCAAATAGTGTTGGTGAAGAGTAATCTTTATCAGCACTACGTGCGCCCTATAAGTATTTATTGTAGAGCCAAAATTCTAACTCTTTTTTACATATCAAATAGTTTCGTTAATCTTAAAGTTATTAATAATAACTAAGAGAATTTTTCATATATTTAATTTTTTTAACATCCTTACAATCCCTATTCTAATATTCTTAGGCAGCCTAACCTAAACTCATCAAAGCTTGTATTTTTAGCAAGTTTACGCCTAGACGGAGAGTATGCCTTAACGTTTTTATTTTATTTGTCTATAGACCGTTGAGCGAGAGACTTCGTTTTCTTGCGTATAATTAAAGAATAATCTGATAAAAAAAAGATAGACATAGTTTAAACAATTGATTATAATTAGTTGTCTTTAACTAATTCTTTTCTTAAACATTCGATATCTTACTTCAGCCATAAGATTCTAATTAATCCTGCCAGTGTATGAATCTTATCATTGTTTTGCTATAACGATCCTAGTAAGAGGATTGTGATGAAAAGAAATTAATTCGTTAAATACAGGTATTTTGATTTGTAGATTTAGACGAGATGAGTAATTAAATAAGCAATTAATTCTAAGAAAAATATCGTCATTTAACAGAATCAAGATAAATAAAAAATAGGAGGATCTTATGAAAAAGAAGATTAACAAAATTTTTGGTCTGCTTATGACCTTGGCAATTTTATTGTCAAGCCTAGGAGCAAACCATGTATATGCAGCAGGTAATGGAACAATTACCGTAAATGGAACTACAGTTGGTAAGACTTATGGTATCTACAAGATATTTGACTTAACTCATCAAGGTGAAAATGTATCTTATACTATCGCATCTGAGTGGGGAAATTTCTTCGAAAATGGTGATGGAAAAGACTACATAGTTGATACCGATCCCAGTGGAAAGCTAAACCCAATTGTAGTAAATGGTGAAGTAAAGTACATCAACATTACCGAGGATAATGTAGCTGAGTTTGCTAAAGCTGCTATGGGACAAATGCATAATAAAACTAAAGCAGGAGTTCAAGAAGCATCAAAAGATAGCATAATATTTAACAATCTAGACCTTGGATATTACTTAGTTCATCCAGAAGGAGCAACTGAAACTGCTGAAAATCAAACTTCAATTGTTTCATTAACATCTACAACTCCAAATGGACAAGTGCTTGTAAAAGGTAAGTATCCTACAATCAAAAAAGAAGCAGACAAAAAATCAGCTGATTATGGCCAAACAATAACATTTACAATCAAGGGAAAAGTGCCTGACACCACTGGTTATAGCGTATATGGATATGTTTTAAAAGATACACTGCCAACAGGACTAACATATACTCCAAATAAAATGACAGTAAAAATTGGAAATGCTGATGTAAAAGATAAGGTAATAACTCTTATAGAAAATCAAAATATAACTGTAAGATTTAATATTTTAGATCTTATGAAAGATTCAGGTGTTAAAGCTGGAGATGAAATCCTAGTTACTTATGAAACAACAGTAAACAAAGATTTTGTCCTTGGTAATGGTGGGCAAGAAAACAAGGCTCATGTAGAATTTTCTAATGACCCTAAAAATACAGAAAGTAAAGACAAAACACCGGAAGAAAAAGTAAAAGTATATTCCGGAAAAATTGAAGTGATCAAACACGATGCAAAAAGTGAAGATACAAAACTTGCAGGAGCAAAATTTGTTCTTTATAAAAAAGTTAATGATACACCTAAATACTATAAATTAACTGAAGAAAATGAAACAAAAGTAGTATCTTGGGTAGACAATATCGATGATGCTACAGTAATGACTTCTGACACTAGTGGACAACTTGCTTTTACTGGACTTGCAGCTGGAAAATATTTCTTAAAAGAGACAGTTGCTCCAGACGGATACAACTTACTAACCAAAGATACTGAAGTAGTGTTATCTGATGATGATTCCTCAGCAGAAGCATTAAAAATGGAAGCAACTCCAAAAATTGAAAACAAATCTGGTGTTGAACTTCCTGGAACAGGTGGAGCCGGTACAACTCTATTTGCTCTAATAGGTGGATGTGTGATTCTATATGCAGCATTTGCTCTATTAAGAGGCAAATTTAAGGCTCAAGAAAGGTAAATTGATTTAGAGGGAGTGGGGTGTTCCCTAGCTCCCTCTTATTACATTTTATGGATAAAAGAAAATCAATCTTTCTTCGAATGATGCTCATCATTGGTTTTCTAATATTTTTCTATCCCAACATTAGCGATTATGTTAATAGTTTTACACAATCAACAGGAATCGTTTATTACAATAAAGCTTTAGGTGAGTTTGAAAATATTGAGATAGATAGAATAAAAGCTGATGCAGATGAGTATAATAAAAAAATTTTCGAAGAAAAAGATGCTATTTATAATCCTAAACTTGTACCGGGTTATGAAAAAAATTTAAACCCTTTTAATGATGGAATGATGGGCTCGTTGAGTATTGAAAAAATAGGAGTTAATTTGCCTGTTTATCATGGAGTAAACGAGGGAGTTATTCAAATTGGAATAGGACATTTACCAGGAACTTCTCTTCCAGTTGGTGGATTATCTACTCACTCGGTTCTTTCAACTCACAGTGGTTTACCGTCAGCTAAGTTATTTACTGATTTACACAAATTAGAAAAGGGCGATGAATTTATCATATCTGTTTTAGGATATAGGATGTTTTATGAAGTAGATCAAATAGAAACAGTCTTACCAAGAGAAATAGAACTCCTTAAAATAAGTGAGGGCAAAGACTATGTAACCTTGTTCACCTGCACACCTTATGGAATTAACACGCATAGGTTATTGGTAAGAGGACATAGGATAGACAAAGTTGAGAGACAAGCAGCAGAAAAAATAGAAGAAGAAGCAAGGCAAAGTTTATCTTTTAGTGTTCTTAAGCTTGTTCTTATCCTAGGATTAATTTTAATAATCATCATTACAATTATTAGAGACCTTATATTTATAATAAGAGAAAAAACTAATAAAAATTCTGAAAGACGTACTTCATAATGGAGGTAGTTAAATGAAAAAACAAAATAAAAGACAAATAGGGAGTCTTTTGTTCTTGCTATTTTGCTTATTGTTCAATACACAAATATCCTTTGCAAGCGAGATGCCTAAATTAATCCACTTTACTATCTCATATGAGGATAAGGGACAAAAAATTCAGGGTGCGAAATTTTCGATTTATAAAATAGGTGATGTTGGTGAGTATAACAAAGTGATATTAAATGGGGATTTTAAGGATTATCCTGTTGACATAAGAAGCATTAACCGGGATGAATGGAACGAGTATGCCAACACCTTAAAAGCTTATGCAAAAAAAGATAATGTAAAAGCCACCTTTGAAGGAACGACAGACAAGAATGGAATCATAAGTGCAAAGCTAAAAAAAGGATTATATCTTGTTGTTGGACAAGACCTTATAAGAAATGGATACAGATATAAGACAAATCCATT
>JAUNLT010000018.1 GCA_030532135.1 Lagierella massiliensis
CATTCGCCATAAGACCAATGGCAAGGGCTGTATCTTCTACGGAGTAGCCTAATGCTCCAGCAATGGGTGCTGCGTATTTAAAGGTTTCACCCATCATGGCTACATTGGTGTTGGCATTAGATGATGCAGCAGCTAAAACGTCTGCAAAGTAGGAAGAATCTTCTGCCTTAAGTCCGAAGGCAGTAAGGGCATCAGTGACAATATCTGATGTGGTTGCTAAATCCTCTCCACTTGCTGCAGCAAGGTTCATAACCCCATCAATACCACCAATCATGTCCTTGGTTTTCCAGCCGGCCATGGCCATATAGTTCATGGCATTTGCCGCATCCGATGCAGAGAACTTGGTATTTGCTCCCATCTCACGAGCCTTGGCCTTAAGCGCATCAAAGTCTTCTCCCGTTGCCCCTGTGATGGCCTTTACCTTGGACATGCCCGAGTCAAAGTCTGCTGCCGTCTTAATGGCTACTCCACCAAGTCCAGCAACAGCAAGAGATACTGGCATGACACTTTTACCTACAGACTCGATACTTTTCCCAGTGCTTTGCCACTTCTCCCCTGTAATGGCTACGTTTTGTAAGGTTTGATTGGTTGTTGCCCCTTGTCTTTCTAAGGCTTTTAGGGCCTGTTCTGTTTCAATAATCTCACGTTTAAGGGCATCATATTGCTCTTGGGAAATCTTACCTTCAGCAAGTGCCTGCTCAGCTTGTTTTTGGGCCTCTTTAAGTGAAGTTAATTTATTCTTTGTATCTTCTAAGGTTTGACCCAAGAGTTTATGTTTCTGTGAGATAAGCTCGGTGTTCCCAGGATCGAGTTTTAATAGCTTATTTACATCACGAAGTTCAGACTGGGTATGCTTAATTTCAGTATTTACTTGTTTCAGTGCATCTTGGAGTTTGGTCGTATCTCCACCAATTTCAACGGTGATCCCTTTTATTCTATTTGCCAATATCTCACCTCCTTAGAATTTATCAAAGTCATCCTGTGTTGCTACTTCCTTGTATTTCCACTCGTCATTGGATTTTTCTGTGTACATATCATTGACTAGACCAATGGTAAGTAAATCTAATTCAATAACAGAAAGACCAAGTTCCACTGCCCTTAAGAGAAATAAAGGTGTGGTCATTGGTCTTTCGGTCGGTCTTACTTTTTTTTAGGCTTTTCCTCTGTCTTAATATTAAGCCCCCAAAGTTCAATTAGCTGGGGTAGGATTTGATAGATGGAAAAGGTAGAGAAATTATCTAGCCATTCTTCAGGGCTGTCTGCTATCGTCTTATCTCCATGTTTTGCCATAACATAGGCGATATTCTCAAAAAGTTCTAGTGAACCAATATCAAGGTTTGAGTTTTTGTCATCACTTGAATTTATAGATTTTTCAAGAGCCACCAGGTCTTTAAAAATATCTCTTCCAAATTTCAGTCTGTAAATTCTTGGAATGGCTGCGGAGGCTCGAAAGATGACATCTTGTCCATCAATATTAATCGTTCTTGTAAGTGCCATAATAACCTCCTATTTTCCTCCAGTGCTTAAAGCTGCTGGTGTCACTGTAGATTCTACGGGTAGATACACTGTTTTGTACCATCCGTCATAGGTTGCTTTTGTTGTCTCATCTCCAGTTCTTGCTTTAACATTTCCGTTGGGAAGAGGTCTTGCTTGAAGACTAAGTGTCTCCGGTTGAACCTCTCTTGATTCCTCGTTGGTTTCTCCTTCAAGGGTAGGTCTTGCAGCAGAGCAGTTATACATTACGTGACGGATTTTCTTTTGATCTCCATCAAATTCAAAAAGCAGAGCAAAGTTAGCTGTTTCAGAATTTGATGACTCAACTAACACCTTATTGCTGTCCGCTTTTTCCATTAAGACATCCGTCCTAAAGCTTTCTGGAATAAGAGCGATTTCTAAATCGCCGTCATACCCCATGTTGTTTGAAATGGTGTAATACTCAATCCCATCTGCGTAGAAACTCTCTGGTTCTCCATTTGGTTCTAAGGAAATGGATACAGCCCCTGGCATAGGAACAGGTGTCTGATATTTTATAATGCCCTCTTCACTTTTATCGAAGAGAGCGTAATGGACGTTACAAATATTAAATTTAACTTTATTCTTAGGCATTAGATTTCCTCCTTATCATTTAAATCAATTGTAAACTCGTAAAGTACTTCATAGAGTCTTTCTGATTCAATCCAAACTTCGGATTTTTCATAGTATATTTGTTCTCTATCAAGTATTCCTTCTATCTTTCTTTCAAGTGCTAAATCTTTCTTATCCGTATAGACTTCAAGATCCACTTCTGTGTTCTTATAGTAGACCACACCGTCTGCCCCAAAATGCCTATTCTTTGGAAAGAGATAGACTAGAAATGGTGGTTTAGGACTTTCTCCTTTTGCAAAGTGCGAATAGGCATAGGGGAGCCCCATTTCTTCTATAAGTGATATTAGCTTTTTCATTCTTTCAGTTTCCTCATTATATTTTCTTCCAACTCCCTCACTCCTTTTTCTTCTGCTGGACCGATGTGAGGTTTAGCGAATACTCTACCTCCTTGTCTCAACACGTGACCTTTTTCAAGTAAGTGAGCCAACTGATACCTGTTTTTTGAGTGGACAATTAGGTCTATGGAATTAGAGCTTTCTTTCTCTTTTCTCACTGACCAGGACTTAGAATATTTCCCTGTTTCTCCAACAGGTGCAGTAGCCTGAATATCTTTCTTTATACTATTGGCCGTCTTTCTAACTTCCTTTTTTAATTCATCTGCTGCCATATCTGAATATTCTTCTAAGCCCTTCATAATTTCATCTGCCATGTCTTCTATTTTTACTTTCATCTTAAAACTTTCCTACACCTAAACTTAATGAGTTTATTTCTGTAGTTCATAAAGTCAATGGAGATGATGTTGTATTTTTCTTCATCAAACACAATTCTAAACTCTGATGTATTTACATCTTTTAGCTTGTTTTGAAATCTTACAGTGAAGGAAATATCTGACTTATCTACTTCCATACCAAGAAAGACTTCTTCACCTTTTCCTTGAAAGGAAATATAGGCAGATGTAGTTAAAAAGTTTGACCATATGGACTTATGGTTTCCAATTTCGTCCACTTCCACTTTTTTATTTTGAATTATAATTTTCCTATTTAAATCGGATATCTTCACAGTCTCACCTCCTACTTGTGCCCAACGATAGAAACATAGAAATCTTTGATTGCCTTATGTTTCATCGGAAGGGTATTAAAACTCACTCTCTCTGATTCCAAATAGCAAAGCCCTAAGTGTTAGATTGAG
>JAUNLT010000019.1 GCA_030532135.1 Lagierella massiliensis
CCTTTTTTCTTTTTTGCTGGTATGACAATAACATTACTATTCATCAACAATCACCTTAATTCTACTATACTGGTAACTCGCCCTTTCAAATGGGTCTATGAGAAATCTTTCTTCTTTTCCATAGATGAATTTTCTTGGAACTGGTATCGTCTTTTCTTCCTTTTCCCAAACTCTTCCCAGTGCAATAGCTCTGTCTTTTATCATTTGGCCTACTTTTTCAAAGCTTTCTTTATCAACGATCATTGGGTAGTGCTCGTTACCTAAATATTTTTTATTGGTTAATATCCTCTTTACCCCAGAGTGGTTCTTTTTTAATCCTAGTATTTCTGCTGACCTCGCAAGTGAATTTCCTGCAAGATAGTTGTGAAATAATCCTTTTATGTTTTCTGCCTCTTCTTCATTTATAGTCAACTTTCCATCCTTAATTTCGTATCCGTAGCATAGTCTAGCCACAAGTCTCTACCTCCTCTCTTAGAACTAATCCACACTTTAAATAAAAATCATAAGTCTTTCTACTAACTACTAAAACATAATCAATAATGTCTGCAAAAAGGGGATCTTCAAATTCTTCCACCATAGCTTTTGGTAGGATGTCTATTAGTTTTTCAAGTTCTTCTATATCTTTTTCATTTCCTAATAGAATTTTCTTTCTGCCCTCTTTTTCTGCCATGCAAGCTTTCTCTTGGTTTGCTATTTCATTGGCTTCTTTTTTATAAATGCTTGCCTCTAATATTCCCGATGTAACTAGCTTACTTAAAATTTCTTTTCGCTCAGTTAGCTTTTCAAGTTCTTCTTCCAATTGACCTAGCTTATTCAGTTCTTCTCGACTATCTATCTTTTTTAAGGATTCCAATAGTGGTTGCAGGATAATTTTTCTCCCAAAAATCATCTTGTTAACTAGAGTTAAAAAGGCTAGCTTTATGTCCTCATCTCTCACATATTTCATGGAACATTGCTGAGTATCTTCTAAATGTTTTATGCACGTCCACGCTATATATTTACGGTTAGGTAGGTAGTGATGTCTTCTTTTAAATGTGGAACTACACTCCCCACACTTAATTTTCCCTGACATAACATATCTGCTCTGATATTTTTCTGTGTTTTGACCGTTGCCTTTTTCTAAGGCTCTAAGTTTAATAAGGTCTTGTACTTTTTCAAAATCATCTCGGCTTATAATTGGCTCATGGTTATCTACAATCATATACTGGTCTTCTTCGCCTTTGTTCTTGTGCCTACTATAGGAGTCATCGGTAAAGGTCTTTTGGTAAAGGATATCTCCTACATACTTTTCATTTTTGAGAATTCCATTAATGGTAGAACCATGCCATCTTGCTCCTCTTTGCCCTTTTATATTTCTCCCATTAAGTTCTTCAGCTATCTTATGCACTCCCTTTCCGGAAAGATACAATTCGTATATCTCTTTTACAATTTCCGCCTCTTTCTCATTCACAACCATCTTCCCATCAACATTCTCATATCCATAAGGAGGGGATGCTATTATAAATGTCCCATCTTGAAACCTCTTCTTTATGGACCACTTGTTGTTTTCTGAAATGGATCTGGATTCACTTTCTGCCAAAGAGGAAAGAATAGATAACATTAATTCGCTTTCCATGGATCTTGTATCAATATTTTCTTTTTCAAAATATATTCCAACATTTAAATCTATTAGTCTTCTCACGACTTCTAAACAGTCAATTGTGTTTCTTGCAAGTCTTGAGATAGATTTTGTTAGAATGAAATCTATTTTGCCATCTTCACAATCTGTAAGCAGATGTGAAAGACCCTCTCTTCCGTCTTTTTTTGTTCCAGATATTCCTTCATCATAATAAATTCCAGAAAATAGGTAGTTTTCATTTTCAGATATGACTTTTTCATAGTGAGCTTTTTGTGTTTTAAAACTTAAAAGTTGGTCTTCACTATCTGTGGAAACTCTTACATAAGCAGCAACTCGTAATAATGATTCTTCGCTTTGTACCGCATCAATCTTTGTAATCTTTTTCATTGTCTCACCCCTCTTTCTTGTAGTGCTATATTCCCGTACAAGTGTGTATTTATCAAGCTTTATAGCATTAATTCTGCAAGAATAGGTTTGAATGTTTTGATGTTTTCTCTCCTTATATTTTTGTATTCCTCAAGACTGATTGCATCTAAAAGAAATAGATCTTGGATGAACTTGTCCGATAGATAGAAATTTAGCTCTGCCTTCAAATCCTTTTCTGTATATTCAGTTTCTACAACTTCTTTTCTATCTTCCAGCTTTTCTACTCTCATACTTCACCTCCTATATCACAGGCAAAGAAAATAAGGTGATTTTTAACCTATGTTTCATTACCTTCTATATTCCTTAGGACAAAGGAAGCGTGTTTGAGTAAGATTTGTGGCTGGTTCTATGAATATTGAAATTAAGAGATGTAGTAAAAAATACCTATCAGCATTCCTGTATGAATACCAATGGGTCTGAATATATCATTTAGTCTTTAAGCAACACCTCTGCTCTTTAGGGGTGCTCTATTTCTATCCCTACTTTGATACAATTTAATTCCTGTGCTTCTTTAATGACTTAAATACGAATTTGCACACCACTTTGTTTTAAGCGTTAAAAGATATGTAATCAAAAATAAGCCTGTGCCAAAAGTCGGCACAGGCTTGTTTCTTTCAATATTATAGGAGCTGATTTACCCTTTTCTGAACTGCATAATAATCATACCCAGCTTGAGTAAGCCTTCTTTTTCTTTCATCTCCATTTCCCCAATCTCCTCTGATAACTTCTCTGGCTAACTGGTCGGTTGTTTTTCTAACCGGATAGATCATCTGTCCATTTGCATCAAACACCTTCAGTCCAAACCTATCTGCACACTTCTTTGCATTGTCTAAGTTTTTAAAAGCACCTTTCTGACTTTTCACATCACTCCAGGATTTTCTCACCCTATATAAACCCGTTGATGGTTTGCATACAGTGTTATTTCCTTTAAGTCTTTTATTAACCTCACTTGCAATATTTGAGAACTTACTGCCAAGGTAAGGACCAGGACAGTTGGTGTTCGCATACCATTCATGTTTTTGTAGTACCCCATCTTTTCCACCTGTATAAGTACAGTTCTTGATTCCATTTCTTTTGCAGATGTCAGTAACTAAATCAAT